>NZ_QHHX01000006.1:0-625403 GCF_003947485.1 Amycolatopsis sp. WAC 01416
ACGCGGCTTCGCCACCCTCAAAAACTGGCGCATCCTCACCCGCGCCCGCTGCAGCACCCACCACGTCACCACCCACGCCAAAGCCATCCTCACCCTCGAACACCAAGGATGAAAAAGGCTCATTGCACGCGCGGAGGCTCAGCGGAGGTGACGGAGGACCACTCCGGCCACCCCCGCCATCCCGGTGCGATACGGGTGGTACGCCGCCGCGGCGAGCAGTTTCGTGTGCTGCCCGTTGATCCACGCGGCACCGTTCGGCGCGCAGGCGTCATGTCCGGCGGACGGGCCGAACGTGTCCACGAAGGTCGCCTTGCCGTCGGCGGCGACGGCCTTCTCGATCGCCGAGTTCAACGCCGTCTCGACGTCGTTGAGCCAGGCGTAGTCGCCTTCGGCGAAGGGCAGGATCTTCGGGCAGTAGCCGGATTCCGGCGCGATCCGCGGGTAGCCGACGACGAGCACGTCGGCGCGCGGCGAGCGGGCGTGGATGCCGGCCAGCACCTTCTCCACGTTCTTGCCGGTGTCGGCGATCTTGGCCTTGATGGTGTCGACGCCGCCGACGGTGAACCTGTCCTGGCACGGGCTCCCGGTGGGATCGCTCGCGCGCAGCGTCGGGCAGGTGCCGACCAGCGTGCCGAAGACGCCGTAGTCGTTGCCGCCGATACCGACGGTGACCAGGTCGGTGTTCGCGCGCAGCGCGCTGAACTGCGGCGGGTTGCTGCCGAGGGTCACCCGTTGCCGTTGCGTCATGTTCGTGGTGTCGGCGCCACCGCAGCTGATGTCGGTGAACGAGCGCACCCGCAGCGCCGAGGCGAGGATCGACGGGTAGTTCTGCGTCGACTTGCCGCAGAAGAGCGGGTCGAGGCGGGGGAGCGGGATGAGCGGTCCGGAGGTGTAGGAATCACCCAGCGCGACGTAATTCCGGTAGGACCGCTCGGCGGCGGTGGCCGCCGTGGCGGAGGCGATCAGCAGGACGACGGTCGAGACGGCCGCGAACAGGACACGTCTTAAGCGCATGAGGACCCCGATCTCCGGACTGGATGGCCTCTCAAAAATGAACCGGATCCGGCCGGCCCGGCGCCGCCGATCGGGTGGACGAGCGCCGGTTTCACCCGCTTGGGCTGTCAGATCGGGTGATCGTCTTCCGGCCTGCGGTAGACCAGGAGATAGCGGTAGAAGAGAAGATTCCGCACCTTGCTCCCCGGCAGCAGCCGAGCCGCGTCGCGCCGGACGCGGCTCATCGGCGGGTAGGTCTCCACGATCGGCGCCGTCGGCAGCGGATCCGCCCCGCCGTTGAGCCGGTCGCCCGCGTACACGACCACCCTGGCCAGCGCGTTGACCGGCGACGCCACGGCGGCGCGCGCGTAGTCGGCGAACGTGCTGGGTCTGCCGAGGCCGAGCACGGCAAGGACACCGCCGGGGACCAGCGCGTCCCGCAGCCTCGTGACCGTGTCGAACGGCACATGGTGGAGTGATGCGAGGCAGGAGATGAAGTCGTACGCGCCCTCCGGCAGCTTCTCGGTGACGACGTCGGCCTGCCGGTACGAGATCGTGCCGGGGCCCGGCGAGCCGGCGGCGCGGGCGAGGTCGATCATCGAAGCGGACCGGTCGATCGCCTCGACGTGCATTCCGGTCGCCGCGAGCCGCCGCGCGAGCCGGCCGCCGCCGCAGCCCACGTCCAGCGCCACGCCGGGACCGGGAGGCAGCTGGTCGAGCAGCAGCGGATGGTAGTGGTCGTTGTGGTTGAACCCCATGCGTCGAGAGTGCCAGCAAAAGCCGCACGTAGACTCGGCCCGACAGGTAGCAAGGCTAAGAGGAGAGTTCGTGCCGCGAGGTGACGGCCGGGATTCCGAAGATTTCAGGGAATCCCCGGACCTGGCAGATCTGGACAGTTTCGCCGGTGTCGACGAATTGGGGGCACGCGCCCACGATCCGTCCGACGACACCGACCCGGATCTGGACGCCCCTGACGCCGCGTACCAGGCGGGTGGCGGTGCCGGTGGCGGCATCGGCGGGATCGGGCAGCTGGGGGACAACCTCGCGCTCGGCCCCGTGCCGGACCTCGTCGCCCCGGAGGACGTGGAACTGCACGAACTCGACGACCAGGGCGACGAGTTCGCCCCGGCCGACCCGAACGGGCAGCAGGCGCGCCGCGAGCTGCTCGCCGTCGAAGCCGAGCTGAACCAGCGGTGGCCCGAGACCAAGATCGAGCCGTCCCTCGCCCGGATCGCGGCCCTGGTCAACCTCATGGGTGAACCGCACCGCGGTTATCCGGTGGTGCACGTCGCCGGGACGAACGGCAAGGGTTCGACCACCCGGATGATCGACGCGCTGCTGACCCGCATGGGCCTGCGCGTCGGCCGGTACACGAGCCCTCACCTGCAGCTGGTCACCGAACGGATCGCGCTCGACGGCGCCCCCATCTCCGCCGCCGCCTACGTCGACCTGTACCGCGATGTCGCGCCGTACGTGACCATGGTGGACAACGCGGGCGGACCCGACGCGGTGCCGATGAGCAAGTTCGAGGTGCTCACCGGGATGGCGTTCGCGGCCTTCGCCGACGCACCCGTCGAAGCCGCGGTCGTCGAAACCGGTCTCGGTGGCTCCTGGGACGCCACGAACGTCGTGGACGGTGAGGTCGCCGTCATCACGCCGATCGGCGTCGACCACGTCGAGTACTTCGGCGGCACTCCGGCCAAAGCCGCGGTGGAGAAAGCCGGGATCATCAAGCCCGGCAGCGTCGCGGTCATCGCCGATCAAGACCCCGAAGTGCAGCAGATCCTGCTGGAACGCGCCATCGAGGTCGACGCGAGCGTCGCCCGCGCGGGCAGCGAGTTCGGCGTGATGGAGCGCGAGATCGCCGTCGGCGGGCAGATGCTGAAGCTGCAGGGCCTCGGCGGGGTCTACGACGAGATCTTCCTGCCCCTGCACGGCGCGCACCAGGCGGCCAACGCTGCGCTCGCGCTGGCCGCCGTCGAAGCGTTCTTCGGCGCTGGCAAGGACAGGCAACTGGTCGTCGAGGCCGTCCGCGAGGCCTTCGCCGAGGTCGAGACCCCCGGCAGGCTGGAGCGCGTCCGCGCCGCACCGACCGTGCTGCTCGACGCCGCCCACAACCCTCACGGTGCCAAGGCGCTCGCCACCACCGTCGCCGAGGAGTTCGCCTTCCGCCGCCTCGTCGCCGTGGTCGGCGTGATGGCCGAGAAGGACGCCCGCGGCATCCTCGACGCCCTCGAACCGGTCGTCTCCGAGATCGTCGTCACCAAGAACTCGTCCCCGCGCGCGATGCCGCTCGACGAACTCAACGACATCGCCATCTCGATCTTCGGCGAAGACCGCGTCGTGGCCGAGTCGAGCCTGGACGCCGCGATCGAGACCGCCATCGGCCTCGTCGAGCAGAGCGACGACCCCGAGGAGCCCCTGGCGGGCGGCGGCGTGCTGGTCACCGGCTCGGTCGTCACCGCGGGCGAGGCCAGGACCCTGTTCGGTAAGGAGCCGGCGTGACCGACGAGACCCCGAAACCGCCCGCCAAGGACCCGATGAAGTCCTTCCGTGGCGTGATGGCCGGTTCCCTGATCATGGAGGGCATCACCGTCGCGCTCGCGCTGCCGGTGGTGGCGAAACTCGGCGGCGGCGTCGGCTCGCTGACCGGCTGGTCGGTGATCGTGATCGCGGTCGCGCTGATCGTGCTGTGCGGTTTCCTGAAGAAGCCGTGGGCGGTGCCCGCGGTGCTGGTGTTGCAGGTCGCGCTGATCGCTTTCTTCGTCGCACTGCCCGCCGTGGCGATCCTCGGGGTGGTCTTCCTCGGAATCTGGCTGTGGCTGTTGTGGCTGCGGAAGGACGTGGCGCGGCGGATGGCGGCCGGGACGCTCCCGAGTCAGCAGCAGCAACCGCAGTAGGGTTTCGCGGATGTCATGAAAGGGTCGTTCAGGACAAAAATGTCCTGAACGACCCTTTCATGACATTGGGAGCGCTTACCGCAGTCGCACCACCCGCAGTTCCGGTGACCTCGCGATATCCGCGGCGCAGAACCGGCCCCGCACCCAGCCGCCCTGCGAGTACAACCGCGTCTGGTCGGTGAAATGCGGCGAGGTGACATCGGCCGACTGTGAATACGTCATGATCGTCGAGACATCCGGGCAGGCCTTGCCGCTGAACCCGACCACCTGCACGTAACTGGATCCGTGCACGACCTCGTGGTTGCCCTTGGCCGGGTCCCACAGCGACGTGATCACGTTGAGCACGCCGAGACCGCCAGGCCCGCCGTGGATCGGGATCCGCTGTCCGGCGCGTGTCACCGCCTGGTTGTCGCCGAGCCTGCCGTCGACGGGGAGTCCGTTGTCGCGGAATTCGGCGAGTGTGTCACCGAAAGCCTTTTGCACGTCGGGATTCCCGGTCGCGAGCGAATGCGGCGTCGTGACCGGCCGGTTCGGGTCGAACGGGACCTGCCAGATGTTCCGAAGGCCGTTGAGCCGGTTTCTGAACCGCTCGAAGAAGAGCGCGCCGCGGCTGTCGAGCCGGAACGTGCGGTCCCAGGCCGAAAGTGTCGCGCAGGCGTTGCCGACGGGCACCGGGCCTGACGTGGACGGAGCCTGCCCTTCCGGGAAGGTCGCGCACATCTTCGCCGTGTCGGCGGCCGCGAGTTCCGCGGTCCGGCTTCGATCGCGGTACAGCATTTCCTTCATCGACGACGGCGTGAAACCCTTGCCCGTCAAGCCTTCTTCGGTGGCGATCAGCGCTTCCCTCGTCCGGTCCGATCGCTGTGTCCCGGTCGTGCCGACGATCCGGGGGAGTGGCGCGATCGGCGCGCGGGCGTTGGAGAGCCAGGCGCTGTCGTTGGCGTTGAGTTCGTAGTCGCGTCGCTGTTGCAGCGGCAGCCGGGACGGCGCGAACAGGCCCGGCTCCAAGGAGCCCGGGTCGGAACCCCAGTCGCATGAGGACTTCGAACCGTCCAAGATGGACAGTCCGGTGCCGGGGAACAGCGCACGGCCCAGCGGGGTGCCGCAGTTCGCCGCCCGATCGTCGGTGACGTGCGGGACGACCTGGATGTCGCTGTACAACGCGTTGCCCGCCCGGTCGGCGGCGACGGTGTTGACCCACGGGACACCTTGGGTGTGCTCGAGCGCCGCGGCGACGTCCTTGGTGCTGCGCGATCCGCTCAGTTCGAACCAGGTGTTCAGTGCGCGCAGATTGCCCGCGTTCCCGTCTCGCAACGCATGCGCGGACGTCGTCGTCCATGGCGTCGGCACGCCGAACGCCGACCCGATCACCTGGCCGTAACGCGTTCCGTAGAAGGTGCGGCCGACCTGCCTGCGCTCGCCGTTCGGCTCCCGGACCTCGACCTTCACCTCGTGCGCGGTCATCTTCTCCGGTTTCCCGTCGACGAGGTACGTCGTCGGGTCGCCGGGTGCCAGCGGTACCTCGAAGAGGCCGAACGTGATGGCTGTCGACACCGTATGCGTCCACGCGACGTCGGCGTTGTGCCCGATCTGCGGCAGCGGGAGCCCCAACAGGCTTCCGCCGGCGACGTCGAACCGGCCGGGGATGGTCAGCTGCGACTGCCAGAACCGGCGTCCGCCTTGCCACGGATAGTGCGGATTCCCGAGCAGCAGGCCGCCGCCGGACTTCGTTCCGTCGCCGCCGATGGCGATGCCGTTGCTGCCGAGCTCACCCGACCCCATGGCCTTGCGGAGTCCGTCGGCGATCTTCGGTGCCGATTCCGGTCCCGCGGCCGGAACGTCCTTTGTGGACGGAGGCTGGGTGCGGACCAGGTCGGCCGCGAGCGCGCCTTGCCCACCCACCGAGGAGATGGCGTACAGGTGCCGGTAGAAGTCCAGCTCGGTGATCGGCCGGACCCAGTCCGCGCCGCCGCACATCGGATCGGTGATCCGCCGCACGCCGGTCCGCTTCAGATACTCGTTGTACCCCGCGACGTATCCGGCGGCGAGTTCCCGGACCTCCGTCCGCGGGCCTTGCGGCGCGGGCCGCGCGAGCAGCCGTTCGATCACGCCGGAATCGTTGATCCGCTGGAAGTGCAGGTCGCTGTCGAGGTTGTTCTTCGCCTCGCTCATCGCCGGATTGCCCTGGCCGCCCGGCCCGAGGTGCGCGGACCGCCGCGCGGAGACCGTCAGATAGGTGTTCGCGAGTTCGCAGATGTTGTCCTTGGCCGCGGCGAACCCGTAGCCGTAGCCGAGCCCGTCGAAGTCCTTCGCGGCGATGTGTGGAATCCCGTACTCGGTGTACGCGATCACCGCCCTCGTGCGGCCCAGCTCGCCTGCCGACGAAACCCCCGTCACCAGGCTCGACGTCGCCAAAGCCGCTGTGAGCAGCACGAGACCACGCTGGAATCTTCGCATCGTTCCCCCATCCGGATCGATCGTCCCCGGTGATCGACGCTACCGGCGGCGAGCGGCGGGAAGCATCGGCCGAACGGTTGAGCCGGCTACCGTCCGTTCGTTCATCGCCAGGTCAACCGCCGTTGGCCCACCGGCCGTGGCCGCGGGATAGAACCGCGCCATGACCGCAACCCACCACAACCGCCGCACGCTGCTCAAGGCCGGTCTCACCGGCGCCGGAGCGGTCGCGGGCGGCCTGCTCCTCCCCGGAACCGCGATCGCGAATCCCGTCCCGCTGATCCGCCGCGACCGCCCGGTGCTCACGCACGGTGTCCAGTCCGGCGACGTCACCACCGGTTCCGGCATCGTCTGGTCGCGCGCCGACCGGCCCGCGCGGCTGATCGTCGAGGTCTCCAGGGACCCCTCGTTCCGGCACGCGCGCCGCGTGCGCGGGCCGGTGATGAGCCCGGAGACGGGCGGCACCGGCAAGATCCGTGTCGCGGGCCTGCCGCCGGGGACCGAGGTCCACTACCGCGTAACCGCCGAAGCACTCGACGGCCGGACACACAGCGAGGCCGTCACCGGCCGGTTCGTCACCGCCCCGGTCGGCCGCTCCGACGTGCGCCTGGTGTGGTCCGGTGACGTCGCGGGGCAGAACTGGGGCATCAACCCCGAACGCGGCGGAATGACGATCTACCGCGCGATGGCCGACCGCCGTCCGGATCTGTTCCTCCACTGTGGAGACACGGTCTACGCCGACGCGCCGCTCACCGAGACCGTCGCGCTGCCCGGCGGGCGCGTGTGGCGCAACATCGTCACCCCGGAGAAGTCGAAGGTCGCCGAGACGCTCGACGAGTACCGCGGCCAGTTCGCCTACAACCTCCTCGACGACAACCTCAAGCGGTTCACCGCGAACGTGCCGGCCTATGTCCAGTGGGACGATCACGAAGTCGTGAACAACTGGTTCCCGGGTGAGATCCTCAACGACCGTCCCGAATACACCGAGAAGCGGGTCGACGTACTCGCCGCGCGGGCGTTCCAGGCGTTCCACGAATGGCATCCGATCGACCGGCGCCAGGCCGTCGACGGCCGCGTCTACCGCAACTTCCGGCACGGTTCGCGCGCCGAGGTCTTCGTGCTGGACATGAGGACCTACAAGGACGCCAACACCGCCGACCAGACCAAGCCGGGCCGGATCCTCGGCGACCGTCAGGCGCGCTGGCTCGTCGACGCGCTCGACCGCAGCACCGCCACGTGGAAGATCGTCCAGGCCGACCTCCCGATCGGCCTCACCGTGCCGGACGGCAAGGCCATCGAGGGCGTCGCCAACGGCCTGCCCGGCGCGCCCGGCGGCCGTGAGACGGAACTCGCCTGGGTGCTGCGGGAGATCTCGCGGCGCCGGGTGCGCAACGTCGTCTGGCTGACCGCCGACGTGCACTACACCGCGGCGCACCACTACTCGCCGGATCGCGCGTCCTTCACCGATTTCGACCCGTTCTGGGAGTTCGTCTCCGGCCCGCTCAACGCCGGCGCGTTCGGCCCGAACACGCTCGACCCGACCTTCGGGCCGGAAGCGGTGTTCGTGCACGCCCCGCCCGCCTCGAACACCTCGCCCGCCGACGGGTTCCAGCACTTCGGCGAGGTGAACATCGACGGACGGAGCGGTGCGCTCACTGTCGACCTGCGGGACGCTACTGGCGCTTCTCTGTGGTCGAAGACCCTGCAGGCCCAACGCTGAGTAGTTCCGTCAGTACCGCGATGCTGCGGTCGCCGTGCCCGGCCTCGGCGGCCCGCCGCACGAGGTCGTGCATCGGGAGCTGCCAGCCGACGTCGACGCCTTCCTCGGCCAGTCCGAGGTCGGCGGCGGCGCCGGCGTGGAAGATGTCCACCGAGGAGGCGGGATTCGAGTAGTCGCCGCTGTCGATTTCCTTGGCGAGCATCGGCAGAACCGAGATGATCATCTCGAACCACTTGGTGGCGTACGGCAGCAGCGTCTCGGCTTCGAGTCCGCGTGACCGCAGAGCGGCGGCGCCCTGGAAGAACCCGACCAGCGCGGGCAACAGGGTGCCGCCGACGGCCGTTTCGTACAGCGCCGCGAGGTCGGTGTCCTCGCCGAGGTGGACGGTGTCGCCGCCCAGCACCCGCAACGTGTCCAGGTGCTCGTCGAAAACGGTCTTGTCGCCGCCGTAGTACAGCAGTGTGTCCGGTCCGCCCACGGCCGACGGCACGTTCTTGATCGCGCCGTCGAGGTACCGCGCGCCCCGGCTCGTCGCCCACTCGGCCATCCGGCGCGCTCCCGCCGGTGAGCCGCTGTTCAAGGTGACCAAAGCGCGTCCGGTCAAGGAAACCGGCGCCAAGGCGGCGAGAGTGGCCTCGTAGGTGGTCAAGCAGGCGATGACCAACGGACTTGCACGCACAGCCTCTTCGGCCGTCGTGGCCCGCCGCGCTCCCAGCGCGACAAGGGGATCGGCCTTCGCGGCCGTCCTGTTCCACACCGTGGTCGGATGCCCGGCCGTGACGAACGCGCCCGCCAGAGCCGAGCCCATCGAACCGAGGCCAAGGACGGTCACCGGCGTCTTCGTCATTTTTCGCTCCAGTCAAAGGAAATCTTCGGGATGACTTCATGCTGGACGGTCGCGTACATTCGATCAAGTACCTACTATTTTGCCGGGTACTGACAAAAAGGTAAGTGACGCGATGACCAAGAATCGGACGTTCACCTGCGGCCTCGACGCCGCGATCGCCGTCGTGGGCGGCAAATGGAAAGGGCTCATCCTGTTCGCGCTCCAGGACGGGCCGCTGCGCTTCGGGGAGCTGCGGCGCGCGGTGCCCGGCATCAGCGAACGGGTGCTGATCCTGCAACTGCGAGAGATGGAGGCCACCGGACTGCTGCATCGCGAGGTGTACCACCAGGTCCCGCCGAAGGTGGAGTACTCGCTGACCGCGTTCGGGGATTCGCTCAACACGGCGATGGCCGCGCTGGGGGAGTGGGGCGACGAGCACCTGGAGCGTATCGAGGCCATTCCCTGGTCCGACGTGAAGTGAGCGGCGAAGCACCCAGTAGGCTCCGGGCGAATAGCACGAAACCCACCCAAGGAGAAATACCGCCGTGACTGAACGCACGCTGGTCCTCGTCAAGCCCGATGGCGTCGCGCGCGGCCTCGTCGGCGAGGTCATCTCGCGCATCGAGCGCAAGGGCCTGAAGCTCGCCGCCCTCGAACTGCGCACCGTCGAGCGCTCGGTCGCCGAGGAGCACTACGCCGAGCACAAGGAGCGCCCGTTCTTCGGCGACCTCCTCGAGTTCATCACCTCGGGCCCGCTGGTCGCGATCGCCGTCGAGGGCCCGCGCGCCATCGCCGCCTTCCGTCAGCTCGCCGGCGGCACCGACCCGGTCGAGAAGGCCACCCCTGGCACCCTGCGCGGCGACTTCGCGCTGGAGACCCAGTACAACCTGGTGCACGGTTCGGACTCCCCGGAGTCGGCCGAGCGCGAGCTCAAGCTCTGGTTCCCCGAGGTCTGACACACTCGTGGGCGGCGCGGGATCGCCGCGCCGTCCACGGATCGGGGAGCTTCGATGACACCGGACGAGTACCTGGAACGGCTGCGGGAACTCACCACCGGTTTCGCCCGGGTGGCACGCACCGCGGACCACGCCGCGCCCGTGCCGTGCTGCGGCGACTGGCGCCTGCGTGACCTGGTCGTCCACCTCGGCAACGTGCACCGCTGGGCGGCAGGGATCGTGCGCACCGGCGACCCCGCGCAGCAGATCTTCGAAGCCGAACCGGGCGCGGATCTCGCCGCCTGGTACGGCGAATGCGCGGATGACCTCATCGAGGCGTTGCGTGAGGCTTCCCCGCAGGACGGCGCCTGGAACTTCACCGCCGCCGCCAAGACCAAGGCCTTCTGGTTCCGCCGCCAGGTCCACGAGACCGCGGTGCATCTGCTGGACGCGCACCGCGCGGCGGGGACCGAGCACACCCTCGACCCGGCCATCGCCGCCGACGGCGTGGACGAGGTCCTCCTCGGCATGCTGCCGAAGGTGAAGCGTTGGCACACCCCGCCCGTGGTCACCGTTCCGTTGCTGCTGAAGACATCCGACACCGGACACGCCTGGTTGATCACACCGCCGGGCGAAAGCGACGTCCCCGGTTCGCGAACGGCCGATCCCGCCGAAACCGCGGAAGCCGTCGTCGAAGGGCCCGCGGAAGGGCTGGACTTGCTGCTGTGGCAACGGATCGAACTCGATGGTGCGAGCCTCGAAATCACCGGTGACGTCGCGGCGGCGGAGACGTTCCTCGCCGGGCCTCTCACGCCCTGACCTTCGGCGCCCTACGCCGTTCGGTTCACGTTCACCTCCGGGTCTTCTCCTGGCGGCTCGCGTCCGCTGTGCTGAGCCGAGCTGCCTATCACTCGATCGTGGGGTATTTCGTGAGAAATTCACGCCTGTTGCTGCTCGCTGCCCTGCTGCCCGGATTGTTCGTCGCCGCACCGGCGCACGCCGATTCTCTGGCCGCTCCACTCGGCCCCGCGCCCATCGAAGCCGCCCCCGCGGCCTCCTCTGCGAAGGAGGGGCCGTCCGCGTACGCCGTGGCCGCGCCCGACGACGGTCTCGTCACCACCAGCGCGACTTCGCCCGTCGCGCCGGGCCTGAGCCTGACCGAGTTCGACCGCTACGACCCGGCGGGCTGGATCCGCGGCGACACCCTCGCCGTCGACCTCACCAGCAAGACGCTCAAGCCGACGTATCTCAGCCCTGGCACGGTTTCCGCGCGGACACCGCTTTCGCAACAGGTCGCCAGGGCAGGCGCGGTCGCCGGGGTCAACGGGGACTTCTTCGACATCAACGCCAGCGGCGCGCCGATCGGCGTCGGCATCGACGCCGGGAAACTCCAGACGGCGCCCGCGCGCGGCCACAACCTGACCGCGTCGATCACCGAAGAAGGCAAGGCGCGGCTCGCGGAGGTGTTCCTCGACGCGTCGGTCACCCTGCCCGACGGCCGGGTCGTGCCCGCGTCGAACTTCAACAGCCCCGTGCTGAGCGGGGACGCGATCGGCGTCTACACCCCGCTATGGGGCGCGTCTTCACGACGGACCTCGGTCGCCGGAGCCCAGCGTGTCGTCGAAATCGAGGTTTCCGACGGCGTCGTCACGCAGGTGCGTCCGCAGCCCGCGGACGGTCCGATCGTGGCAGGCACGACGATCCTGCTGGCCCGTGACGGCGGCGTGCACACGTTGTCCGGCTTGAAGACCGGCGACAGGGTGGGCGTCGCGTACGCGCCGAAGAGTGACGCGGGCAAGCTGTCCGTGTCGATCGGCGGGAACAAGGTCCTGGTGCGTGACGGTGCGATCCAGCCGGTCGACAACGTCGCCATGCACCCCCGGACCGCGGTCGGGTTCTCCGCCGACGGCACGAAGATGTGGCTGGCCACGGTCGACGGCCGTCAGGCGGACAGCCGCGGCATGACCGAACTGGAACTCGCCCGCCACCTGAAGTCGCTCGGCGCGGACGACGCGATCAACCTCGACGGTGGCGGCTCGTCGACCATGCTCGCCCGCGAGGAGGGCGAGATGTCGCCGCTGGTGCGCAATGCGCCGTCGGACGGCGGGGAACGCCTGGTGCCCAACGGCATCGGTGTCGCCACCGTGCCGGGAAGCGGGCGCCTGACCGGTTTCTCGCCCCGTCCCGCGCAGGACAGCGCCGACGCGACGCGCGTGCTCTCCGGGCTGACGCGAAAACTCGCCGCCGGCGGCCACGACGAGACCGGTGCCGCCGTCGACGGCAAGGTCCAGTGGCTCAGTACGAATCCTGTCCGCGGCACCGTGACCGGCGGCGTGTTCACCGCGCACGCCGACAGGCTCCGCCCGGACTCGCCCGCGAGCGTCGACGTCTACGCCAAGCGCGGCGGCGTCATGGGCAAGGCGACGCTGAACGTCCTCGGCTCACCGGTCCGCTTGGGCACGAGCACCGAGCAGGTCGCGTTGTCCGGCGAAGGCGCGAAGAGCACCTTCAAGGTGTTCGGCTACGACGCCGACGGCTACGGCACGTGGATCGAGCCCGACGACGTCAAACTCGACTACGACCCCGCGGTGGTGCGGATCGAACCGTCCGGCGACGGGTTCGCCGTCACCGCGCTGAAGGCTTCGGGTGCTTCGGCGATCACCGCCACCGCCGGCGGCAAGGTGACGCATCTGGCGGCGTCCGTCGGCACGGAATCCCGCGTGGCGGCGTCGTTGGACGGCCCGGCGGGCTGGACCGCGAGCGTCTTCCCCGCCGTCGTCGGCGCCGCGCTTTCCGAGGCACCCGGGCGTGACGGCGGACGCGGTCTCGCACTGGACTACCGGCTGAACGGGACCAACGCCACGCGCGCCGCGTACGTCAACTCGGCGGCACCGGTCGCGTTGCCGCCCGGCACCCAGCGCGTCGGCCTGTGGGTCAACGGCGACGCGAAGGGCGCCTGGCTGCGGGCGGAACTCCGCGACGCCGCCAACTTCCCGTCCGTCGTGGACCTGTCGTTGAGTGTCGACTGGACGGGCTGGCGCTACGTCCGCGCGGCGATCCCGGCCGGGCTTCCCGATGGGCAGCGGCTGACGAAGTTCTATGCCGTCGAGAACGTCCCGGCCCAGCAGTACGAAGGACGGCTGGTCTTCGACGACCTCACCTTCGAGGTCGCGCCCGCGGCCGCCGTCCCGGCCGACCCGGCGCCGCGTGACCCGGCGCTGATCATCGACGGCGCCGCGACCGGCGGCCTGCGGATCGCCGTGGTCAGCGACGCGCAGTTCACCGCCGACCAGCCGGACGGCCCGCTGGTCGCCCAGGCCCGGCGCGCGCTGCGCGAGGCGGTGGCGGCGAAACCGGATCTCGTGCTGATCAACGGCGACTTCGTCGACCGCGGCACGGCCGCCGATTTCGTGCTGGCTCGCTCGATCATCGATGAAGAGCTCGTCGGCAAGGCGCCCTGGTACTACGTTCCGGGCAATCACGAGGCCGACGGCGGGCACGGGCTGGCGGAGTTCCAGGCGGCGTTCGGGGAGACCCACCGCGTCGCCGATGTCGCCGGGATCCGGTTGGTGCTCATGGATTCCTCGCGCGGATCGCTGCGCGCGGGCGGGTTCGACCAGATCCGGATGCTGCGCGAGGCGCTGGACGGCGCGAAGGCGGACCGGCGGATCCGCGGCGTGGTCGTCGCGATGCACCATCCGGTCAAGGACCCCAGCGCGGCCGGGAACTCGCAGCTGGCCGACCGCAAGGAAGCCGCCATGTTGACCGACTGGCTGACCGCCTTCGAACGTGAATCGGGAAAGCAGGCGGCCGCGATCGCCTCGCACGCGGGCGTTTTCAGCCTTTCGCGGGTCGACGGCGTGCCCTATCTGGTGAACGGCAACTCCGGGAAGTCGCCCGCGGCCGCCCCCGGTGACGGCGGCTTCGTCGGCTGGACGATGGTCCGGTTCGAGCCGGGCGACAAGGCGCAGCCGGTGCGGTTCGAAACGCGGCCGAACGTCGACGCGCTGACACTGTCCGGGCCCTCGTCGCTGGCGCGGGGGGAGAAGGCGGACGTCCGGGCGGTGGTGACGCAGGGAGCGCGTCAGGTGCCGGTTTCGTACCCGGTCAGCGCGGACTGGAAGGGCGGCTGGGGCACGCATGTCGCCGGCGGTTTCGTGCCCGCGATGCCGTGGGACGTCGCGTCGTTCGACCCGGCGACCGGGGTGCTGACCGCGCTGCGGGCGGGGGTGGCGAGCCTTTCGGTCACCGTCAACGGGGTGACGCGGAGTCTGTCGGTCACCGTCCGCTAATGCAATGAAAGGCCCCTTCATTGCAAATTTTGCAATGAAGGGGCCTTTCATCTCACGCGTCAGGCGGCTTCGTGCGCCTCTTCGACCGTACCCGGCAGCGCCGGACCCCGCGGCGGGATCGCCTCGGCGTCGGCCGGGTCGACCTTCCGCACCGAACCGTCGGCCGCGGACTGCGCGATCGCGAGCATCGAGGCCAGCGCGTCCTGGATCTGCTGCTGCTCCCGCTCCGGGATGAGGCTCAGCTCGATCAGCACGCTGCCGTTGCCGAGCAGCCCGTACCCGTTGCGCGCGATGCCCTGGTAGTCACCGCCGGGGTACTGCGAGACATAGCCGCCGTTGCCGTCGATCGACCGCTGCACCACGACCGCGATCTGCTTCGCGAAGTCCACATCGGACGGTTTCACGCCCGGATGCGTCGGCCACATCGTCGAAGCGGTGATCTCCTTGCCGTCGGCGTCCCGGTACCGGCCCTGCATGTGGTAGTCGACCATGATGTCCGGCTTGAACGACGCGTTCCGCCGCTGGATCAGGCCGGCCTCGGTGGCCGGGTTGTCCTCGGGAGCGACGGCCGGGTCGTGGTAGCGGTTGATGTCGTAACCCTTGCCCTTCTCACCGTATTCGGGAGTGGCGGCCGGGTCGTAGTTGTAGCGCCAGTCGCGCTCGTGCCCGTCCGGGTTGGCGCGCACGACGATGTCGACGGTCACCTTCGCGAGCAGTTTCTGCTGCCACGCGCTGTGCCCGACGCCGACCTTGCGCAGGAACTCGAGCGCGGCGGGCGTGCCGAGCGGCTCGTCGCCGTGCTGCTGGGTGACGTACTGGATCCGGGTCTTGCCGTGGCCGACCCTGGCCGCCCACACCGGACGGCCCTCGTTGCTGCGGCCGATCCTGTCCACCCGGATCTTCCCGTGGCTGAGCACGGCCAGCTTGTGCAGTTCGAAGGCCAGCTTGGCGGTGGAGGGCCGCGGGTCGACGGTCCGACCGTCCACAGTGGTCACCGTGGGCGCGGTGGTCTCGGCGGCCTGAGCGGCGGGCGTCACCAGGAGCCCGGCGCTGACAAAAAAGGACAACAGGGCGATTCCGGTCTTGAGACTCATGGTCGGTGAGTATCGACGAGCCGGGGCCGTCCAACAAGGGTGCCGGTAAACCGGTCGAGTTTTGTCGGTGGCAGGTCCTAGGGTGCCAACCGTGGGCGACTCAGAGCACGAACCGGCGATGGTGCAGGCGAAGGCGTTGGTCAAGCGTTTCGGCGATTTCGAGGCCGTCCGCGGGATCGATGTCGAGGTCCGGCCGGGGGAGGCGTTCGGGTTCCTCGGGCCCAACGGCGCGGGCAAGTCCTCCACCATGCGGATGATCGCGAGCGTCTCCCCGCGCAGCGACGGCGACCTGCGGGTCCTCGGCATGGATCCGGACGTCGAGGGGCCGAAGATCCGTGCCCGGCTCGGGGTCGTGCCGCAGCAGGACAACCTGGACACCGAGCTCACCGTCCGGCAGAACCTGCAGATCTACGGCCGCTACTTCGGGCTCTCCCGGTCACACGTGCGGAGCAAGGCCGAGGAGCTGATGGAGTTCGCCCAGCTCACCGACCGGGCGAACGCGGAGGTCGATTCGCTCTCCGGCGGGATGAAGCGGCGGCTGACCATCGCCCGCTCCCTGGTCAACGACCCGGAGCTGCTCCTGCTCGACGAACCCACGACGGGGCTGGACCCGCAGGCCCGCCACCTGTTGTGGGACAGGCTGTTCCGGCTCAAGGCCGGCGGGACCACGCTGATCATCACCACGCACTACATGGACGAGGCGGAGCAGCTCTGCGACAGGCTGGTCGTGATGGACAACGGCCGGATCGCCGCCGAAGGTTCGCCCGCGGACCTGATCAGCCGGTATTCCACCCGCGAGGTCGTGGAGCTGCGCTTCCCGAACGGCGAGCAGGAGGCGGCCGCGAAGCAGATCGAAGGCCTCGCCGAACGCGTCGAGGTGCTGCCGGATCGCGTCCTGCTCTACACGATGACCGGCGAGGCCACCCTCGAACAGGCGCACGCGCGCGGGCTGCGTCCCCTGTCGAGCCTGGTCCGTCGCAGTTCGCTGGAGGACGTCTTCCTCCGCCTCACCGGCCGGACGCTGGTCGACTGATGACGACAGCACAGACGAAGGCGTCGACGGGCCGCGTGGTCTCGCGCTGGGCCGGGGCCTGGTTGCGGGTCGAGGGCCACTGGATGTGGTACCGCCGGTACTGGGTGTCCACCTTGTACTCGACGGGTCTCCAGCCGGTGCTGTTCCTGGTCGCGATGGGGCTCGGGTTCGGCTCCCAGGTCCAGGCGGGCGCGGCGACGAGCGGGTTCTCGTACCTCGAGTACGTCGCCCCGGCACTGCTCGTCGCCGGCGCGGCGCAACTGGCGGTGGGGGAGTCGAGCTATCCGGTGCTGTCGGGGTTCAAGTGGCAAAAGGACTACCTGGCCGTCACCGCCACCCCGATCACACCGGGGCAGGTGCTCGGCAGCCAGATCATGTGGGTGAGCCTGCGGCTGACCCTGGCGGGCACGATCTACGCCGTCATCGCGGCACTCTTCGGATCCTGGACCGGCTTCGGCGTCCTCGCCGTCATCCTGATCGGGACGCTCACCGGCATCGCGTGCGGCACCCCGGTGATGGCGCTGGCCGCGACCACCTACGACGAGGGCGCCCGGTTCGGCCTGGTGTTCCGGTTCGTCCTGATCCCGATGACGTTGTTCTCCGGCACGTTCTTCCCGATCTCGCAGCTGCCGGATCCGCTGAGGTGGATCGCCTGGATCTCCCCGCTGTGGCACGGCAACGAAGCGGCGAGGGCGGTCAGCCTCGGCACCGTCGGCCCGCTCGCCACTTTGGGTCACCTCGCGTTCCTGGTGGTGCTGGCCGGGGCGGGCTGGGCGTTGGCGCACAAGTACTTCTACCGACGGCTGGTGGTCTGAAATGGCAGTGCTCACCGAAGCCCCGCGGCGCGGGGTGCTGCTGCGCGTCCTGCCGTCCGCGCTGTACAGCGGCCGGTCGACGGCGGTGCTGGAGCGCACCTTCCTGACGTATTCGCACGCCTGGATGCTGTTCGTGTCCGGCGTCTTCGAGCCGCTGTTCTACCTGATGGCCTTCCAGCTGGGCTTCGGCAAACTCGTCGGCGAGGTCGTCGGGCCCGGCGGACAGGCGATGAGCTACGTCGCCTTCGTCGCTCCCGGCCTGCTCGCGGCGTCGGCGATGAACGGCGCGATCCTCGACTCGACGTACAACCTGTTCTTCAAGCTGAAGTACGCCAAGCTGTACGACGCCATGCTCGCGACCCCGATCGGGCCGCTGGACATCGCGCTCGGCGAGGTCGGCTGGTCGGTGCTGCGCGGCGGGATCTACTCGGCGACGTTCCTCGGCGTGATGACCGTGATGGGGCTGCCCGGATCGTGGTGGGCCCTGCTGATGATCCCGGCGGCACTGCTGATCGCGATGGCGTTCTCGGCCATCGGCATCGTGCTGGTGACCTTCCTGCGGTCGGTCTCGCAGTTCGACTACATCAACCTCGTGCTGATGCCGCTGTTCCTGTTCTCCACCACGTTCTACCCGCTTTCGGTCTACCCCGCGGGGATCCAGTGGATCGTGCAGATCTTCCCGCTGTACCACGGGATCGAGCTGATGCGCGGCCTCTCGGTCGGCGTCCTGTCGTGGGGTATGGCCGGGAACGTGGCGTATCTGCTGGCGCTGGCGGCCGTCGGGATCTACGCGTCTTCGAAGCGGTTCGGCAAGCTCCTGCTGCGTTGACCCCGTCGATCCTCCCCGCAATTAGTCACCTACTTGCGTTGCTCTTCTCCCGCAAGCAGGTGACTAATTGCGGGAGAAGGTCGAGCTGGATCGCCGCGGCGCCACGGCGGCCAGCGCGTCGACCATGCCGTGCCCGTAGAAGCCGTTGAACCCCGCGTACCCGGTGCAGTACGCGTCCTGAGAGCCGTCACCGGTCAGGTCGTAGTCGGCGGGACACGCGATCGGGGTGGCCTGGCCGTTCAGCGTCCGCCTCAGCTGGCGGGCGCTGTAACCGGGGTGTTCCGAAGCGAGCAACGCCGCGACACCGGCGACGTGCGGTGCCGCCATCGACGTCCCGCACAGCGGCGCGTATCCGCCGGGAACGGTCGAAAGCACGCACCGCCCGGCCTCGCCGCCGGGAGCGGTCACATCGATCACGCCCAGCCCGTACGAGCTGTAGCCGGCCTTGACCCGCTCTTCGCTCACCGACGACACCGCGACGACGTCACGGAGGCCGGCGGGCAGCGCCTGGCAGCCTTCGCTCTGGGGCCGTGCACCCGAGTGCGGCGAGGGCACCAGCGCGACGGCTTCGTTGGTCGCCGCCGCGACGGTGAGCGTGCCTGCCGAGGTCGCGTACTCGACGGCACGGGCCATGACCTCGTTCACCACGCCCCGTCGATCGTCGTGGGTACACGAGAGCGACCACGGATCGACGAAGTAGCTGCTGTTCGTCACGGCCATGTCCTGTGAGGCTGCCCACATCAGCCCGCAGACGGCGGCCTCCGGGTCGGCGTACCCGCGATCGTCGATCACCTTCACCGAGGCGATCCGCACGCCGGGCGCCACCCCGGTGACGCCTTTGCCGTCGTCGTCGGCGGCGATGATCCCCGCGACGTGGGTGCCGTGCACCGACGTCGTCGCGGCCCAGTTCCGGTCGGGTGCGCCGGTCAGGCAGCCCGCGGACTTGCCGGGATCGAGGGCGCTCGCCAGTTCGGGGTGGGTGGGGTCGACGCCGGAGTCGAGGACACCGACGACGACGTCCTGGCTGCCCGGCTCCCGCTCACGGGCCTTGTCGGCGCCGATCGCGCGCATGTCCCATTGCTCGCCGGTGCGGTCCGCGGAAGGCACCTTTGTGGGATCCGTCGGTTCGAGTTCGGCGCGCGCGGGCGCCGAACTGGCCGGTGACGTGCCGTTGGCCCGCTGCACGGCCAGCCGTTCCGCCTGTGCGCTGAACGCGGCGGCCGGCCGGACCAGCTCGGCGAAGTCCTTGTCGGCGGAGGTCGCCACGGCCACCGCGATCTGCGGGTAGTAGATCGTCGTGCTCCCGCAGCCGCCGGTGACGGCCGCTCTGGCCTCGGCCTCGGAGGTGCCGCGGTCGAAGGCCACGACGTAACGCAGCGCCCGGCCCTGGGGATGACACGATGGCTCGGCCTCGGCCGTCGCCACAGCGGCGACCGAGCCGCAGAGCACCAAGAAGGCGCACACGGCCGCTCGCAGGGGCTGCCCCAGCAGGGACACCGGACCTCCCACCGGAGAACATCGGACAACGGGGGTCGCCGCGACCTGGCCAGCCTGGACGTCGGTATCCCCGAGCGGCACGGTAGCCACCCTCGGCCGGGTCGACAAGCTCTCCCGCGAAGTTCGCTCGGCCGGTGGTCGCGGCGCGCCCGGGAGCCGGGTCTGTGGCACCGAGTACACCGGAGTGGGGCCGGGGTGTGGGATACTCACGATGGCCGCTGGCCGATGGGCACACGTGAGAGGTGGCGCTCGCGGTCTCGTGGCCCGGTGGTGTGCTGCACATCCTCCACACGCGTCGCCGCTTGTATGCGGCTCGACGACGTGGCGGGCGGCCCGATGTCGCGAACGTGGCCAGCGCTCCGCCGAGCAGACCTTCAGCCGTATGCGGCGCCCGGACAACCCCGGCGCGCCGTCGCGGTGCCGGGCAAGGATTCCCGCTGCTGGTGACCACCACGGCGGAACGAACAGAAAGGGGCCCCTGCGCGGCCGCGTCGAGCCGGTGTGAGCCAGCCGACGCGCCCGGGGGCGGAGGAGATATATGTCGAACGCGGACACACCCGCCGTCACCGGCGGGAATACCGCCACACCCATCGCAGCCCAGCTGGGCGAACTGCCTCCCCGGATCCGGGTGCACGCGCTGGCGAAGCTGCTGGGATCCAACAGCCGTGAACTGATGGCCAAGCTCGGCGAGCTCGGCGAGACCGTCCGGAGTGCGCAGTCCAGCGTCACTCGCGATGTGGCCTTCAAGCTCGCTGAAGCCCTCGCCGTCGGAGACGAGCCCGAGGCGGCCCCTGCTGCCGAGGCTGCTGCGGTCGAGGCACCCGTCGCCGAGACCCCGGCGGCTCCCGAACCCGAGGCGAAGAAGCCCGAGGCCGAGCCGGAGCCCGCTCCGCAGGTGGAGGCTCCTTCGCGGCGTGTTCCGCCCGCGCTGGCCGCCCCGGTGACCCCGGAGCCGCCGCAGACGACGACCCGGCGGTCGAAGGCCGCCGTGCACGTCCCGGTGTTCGCCGCGCCGTCGCCGGTGTTCCTGCCGCCGGAGCCCGTCTCGGCGAAGCCCGCCCGCAAGCCGGAGCCCGCCTTCACCGAAGAGACGGCTGCCGACGAGGACGAGACGCAGAACGACCAGGCCGAGGGCCACGGCACCGACGAGGACGGTGACGACGCCAACGGCCGTCGCCGCCGTCGTCCGCGACGTCGTGGCCGTGGCCGCGGCAAGGGCGGGGACGAGAACTCGGCCGAGTCCGAGAACGAGAACGAGGACGAGCAGCCCGAAGCCCCGCGCGGTCGTCACCAGCGCGCGAAGGACAAGGAGAAGGCCGCCGAGGCCGAAGAGGCCGCGGCCGAGAACGCCGAAGAGGCATCCGCTGCTTCTGATTCGGCGGAGTCCGATTCGGACAACGACGCCGATTCCGACAACGGCAGCAAGCGCCGCCGTCGCCGTCGCCGCCGCAAGGGCGGGGACGACGACGCCACCGAGGCCACCAGCGACGACCCGCCCAACACGGTCGTCCACGTGCGCCAGGCCAAGGCAGCCGAGACCGAGCGTCCCGCCAGGGACGAGGTCCGCAGCGTGCGCGGCTCCACCCGGCTCGAGGCCAAGCGCCAGCGCCGCCGGGACGGCCGCGAGGCGGGCCGCCGTCGGGCGCCGATCCTGTCCGAGGCCGAGTTCCTCGCCCGCCGCGAGTCGGTCGAGCGCACCATGGTCGTCGCCGAGAAGGGCGAGTCCACGCAGATCGGCGTGCTCGAGGACGGTGTCCTGTGCGAGCACTTCGTGACCTCGTCGGGCACCGGCTCGATCGTCGGCAACGTGTACCTCGGCCGCGTGCAGAACGTGCTGCCGTCGATGGAGGCCGCCTTCATCGACATCGGCCGCGGCCGCAACGCCGTGCTCTACGCCGGTGAGGTCGACTGGGACTCCGCCGGTCTCGAGGGCAAGGCCCGCAAGATCGAGCAGGCGCTCTCCAGTGGCGACTCCGTGCTGGTCCAGGTCACCAAGGACCCGGTCGGGCACAAGGGTGCCCGGCTGACCACGCAGATCTCGCTGCCGGGCCGCTTCCTGGTCTACGTGCCCGCGGGCGGTGCCACCGGCATCTCCCGGAAGCTCCCGGAGAACGAGCGCCGCCGCCTGAAGGACATCCTCAAGCGCATCGTCCCCGAGGACGCCGGTGTGATCATCCGCACCGCTTCCGAGGGCATCGCCGAGGAGGAGCTGGACCGTGACGTCCGCCGCCTCAAGGCGCAGTGGGACGTCATCAAGGAGAAGGCCGAAGCCGGCAACGGCGGCAAGAAGAACAGCGCCCCGGTCATGCTCTACGAAGAGCCGGACCTGCTGGTCAAGGTCGTGCGTGACCTGTTCACCGAGGACTTCGCCAAGCTGGAGATCCAGGGCGACAAGGCCTGGAACACCATCTACGACTACGTGCAGCACGTGGCGCCGGATCTGGCCGACCGGGTCAAGCGGTACACGGGCACCGGTTCGGCCTTCGCCGACCACCGGATCGACGAGCAGATCACCAAGGCGCTGGACCGGAAGGTCTGGCTGCCCTCGGGTGGCTACCTGGTCATCGACCGCACCGAGGCGATGACGGTCATCGACGTCAACACCGGCAAGTTCACCGGATCGGGTGGAAACCTCGAGGAGACGGTGACCAGGAACAACCTGGAGTCGGCGGAGGAGATCGTCCGCCAGCTCCGGCTCCGGGACATCGGCGGCATCATCGTCATCGACTTCATCGACATGGTGCTCGAATCGAACCGTGAGCTGGTGCTGCGCCGCCTGACCGAATGCCTCGGCCGCGACCGCACCCGCCACCAGGTCGCCGAGGTGACCTCGCTCGGCCTGGTGCAGATGACCCGCAAGAAGATCGGCACCGGCCTGCTCGAGGCGTTCTCGACGCCGTGCGAGCACTGCAAGGGCCGCGGCGTGGTCGTCTCGACCGAGCCGCAGCGCACCGCCGGCGGTGGCAATGGTCACAGCCACGGCGGCAGTGGCGGCAGCAGCAGCGGCGGCGGTGGCGGCGGCGGCAAGGAGCAGAGCTCCCGCCGGTCCCGCGGTCGCGGCAAGGGCGAGGACCAGGGGCAGAACGAGCCCGCGGCGCCCAAGACCGAGGCTCCGCAGGCCTCCGGCCAGCGTGAGTCGGTGGTTTCGGCGGTCCAGGCCGTGGCCAACGCCGCCAAGGCGGCCAAGGGTGAGCACCCGCACGAGGTCACCGAGAACACCGAGGGCGCCGCGCTCAACGGCCACGCCCCGCAGGCGGCGGAGCAGCCCGCTGAGGCGGCGAAGGAAGCTTCGGAGCCCGTTGCCAAGGAAACCGTCGAACAGGCGGCCGAGGCGGCAGCTGAGCCGGTTTCGGAGCCGGTCGCCGAGCCGCCCGCGACCGAACTCGCCGGTGAACCGGTGACGACTCCGGACGACGAGGCTCCGGCCGCGCGGGACGAAGAGATCGCCGTCGTCGGGGAATCGGGCCCCGAGCCCGAAGCTCCCGAGGTTCCGGTGACTACTGAGACCGTTGTGACACCAGAGGTTTCCGAGTCCGAGGTGGACGTTCCGGCCCCGGCCGGTCCTGCCACCACTCGCCGTCGTCCGCGACGGGCGGCCTCGCGGCCGGCCGGTCCGCCGGTCAAGGCGTCGGAAAAGAGCTAGTGAACACCTAGGGGCACCCCGGTGTGATCGCACCGGGGAGCTCCACGTAACCTGTAGAACGGCCCGCCACCTAGAGCGGGCACCTTGCGCAGCATCTGGACCACCGAGACTTTCCTGGTGGGCCGATCACGCAAGCCCCCACCCGTTGTCGAGTAAGCAGGAGACTTCCGTGTCGGCGTACGCGATCGTCAAGACTGGCGGCAAGCAGTACAAGGTGGCCGTCGGCGACGTCGTCGAGGTCGAGAAGCTCGAAGGCGAGCCGGGTACCGAGCACACCTTCCCCGCAGTCCTTTTTGTGGACGGTGGCGACGTCACCACGGACGCCGACGCACTGGCGAAGGTCTCGGTCACCGGCAAGGTCGTCGAGCAGACCAAGGGTCCGAAGATCCGGATCCACAAGTTCAAGAACAAGACCGGCTACCACAAGCGCCAGGGTCACCGGCAGAAGCTGACCCGCGTCGAGGTCACCGGCATCTCCAAGTAGGACTTTCTCCGGATCTTCGTCAGAAAGAGGATTGAGCCATGGCTCACAAGAAGGGTGCGTCCAGCTCCCGCAACGGTCGCGATTCGAACGCGCAGCGGCTGGGCGTCAAGCGTTTCGGTGGTCAGGAAGTCAACGCGGGCGAGATCTTGATCCGCCAGCGTGGCACCAAGTTCCACCCCGGCGTGAACGTCGGACGTGGCGGCGACGACACGCTGTTCGCCCTGGCCGCCGGTGCGGTCCAGTTCGGCGAGAAGCGTGGCCGCAAGACGGTCAACATCGTGCCGTCCGAAGCCTGAGTTTCGGCTTCAAGCTAGACCTCTGACGAGGGGTGGGCCGGAATATCCGGGCCCACCCCTCGTTTGTTTTGTGTATCCCCTTTTCTATCGCGAGTGAATAGAGGCAAGTCATGGCGTCCCGGTTCGTGGACCGTGCGGTGATCCATCTGGCCGCCGGTGACGGTGGGAACGGCTGCGCCTCGGTGCACCGCGAAAAGTTCAAGCCCCTCGGCGGTCCGGACGGCGGCAACGGCGGCAACGGCGGCGACGTCCTGCTGATCGTCGACCCCAACGTCCACACGCTGCTCGACTTCCATTTCCGCCCACACGCCCGCGCCGGCAACGGCAAGCTGGGCCAGGGCGGCAACCGCGCCGGTGCGGCGGGGGAGACGCTGGAGATGCGGGTCCCGTCCGGCACCGTCGTGATGACGGAGGACGGCGAGATCCTGGCCGACCTGGTCGGCCCCGGCACCACCTTCGTCGCCGCGCAAGGCGGCCGTGGCGGTCTCGGGAACGCGGCGCTGGCCTCCAAGGCCCGCCGGGCGCCCGGGTTCGCGCTGCTCGGCGAGCCGGGGGAGGCCCGCGACCTCGTCCTGGAGCTGCGTTCGGTCGCCGACGTCGGCCTGCTCGGTTTCCCGTCCGCGGGCAAATCGTCGCTGATCTCGGTGCTGTCCGCGGCCAAGCCGAAGATCGCCGACTACCCGTTCACCACGCTGGTGCCGAACCTGGGCGTGATCACCGCCGGGTCGACCGTGTTCACCATGGCCGACGTGCCGGGCCTGATCCCCGGTGCGAGCGAGGGCAAGGGCCTCGGCCTCGACTTCCTGCGCCATATCGAACGCTGTGCGGTGCTGGTGCACGTCATCGACTGCGCGACCTTGGAGCCCGGACGCGACCCTCTGTCCGATATGGACGCCCTCGAAGAGGAACTCGCCCGCTACACCCCGAGTCTCGGCGGCGACCTCGCCGACCGGCCCCGCGTGGTGGTGCTCAACAAGATCGACGTTCCTGAGGCCGCCGAACTCGCGGAGTTCGTGCGCCCGGAACTGGAAGCCCGCGGGCTCAGTGTGTTCGAGATCTCCACGGCGACGCGGAAGGGACTCAAGGAGCTGACGTACGCGCTCGCCGCCGTGGTCGAGAAGTACCGCGCCGACCAGCCCGCCCCGGAGCCGGCGAAGGTCGTGCTGCGCCCGATGGCTGTCGACGACGCGGGCTTCACCGTCGAGCACGACCCGGAGGAGGAAGGCGCCTTCATCGTCCGGGGTGTCCGTCCCGAGCGGTGGATCCGCCAGACGAGCTTCGGCAACGACGAGGCCGTCGGCTACCTCGCGGACCGGTTGCAGCGGCTCGGCGTCGAGGAAGCGCTGGCCCGCAAGGGCGCCGTACCGGGGAGCCCGGTCACCATCGGCGACGTCCAGTTCGAGTGGGAGCCGTCGACCCCGGCGGGCGTCGCGGTACACCTTTCGGGCCGCGGCACGGACGTGCGGCTGGAGAACACTGACCGGATCGGTGCCGCCGAGCGCAAGGAAGCCCGCCGGATCCGTCGTGACGGCCCGGACGGTGTCGAAGACGCGATGGACGACGAGTGAGCTCGACCCGTGGTGCGATCGCCGACGCGAAGCGGGTGGTCGTCAAGGTCGGTTCCTCCGCGCTGACCACCGCCGGCGACGGTCTCGACGTGGCCAGGCTGGACGCGCTGGTCGACGCGATCGCCGACCGGGTGTCCCGCGGCACGCAGATCGTGCTGGTGTCCTCAGGGGCGATCGGCGCGGGACTCGCGCCGCTCGCGCTCGGAAAACGACCGCGTGACCTCGCCACCCAGCAGGCCGCGGCCAGCGTCGGCCAGCTCGCGCTGGCCCATGCCTACGCCGAGTCGTTCGGCCGGTTTTCCCTGACCGTCGGCCAGGTCCTGCTGACCTCGGACGACGTCGTACGCCGCGCGCACTACCGCAACGCGCAGAACACGTTCACCCGGTTGCTGGCCCTCGGCGCGGTGCCCGTGGTCAACGAGAACGACACCGTGGCCACCGAAGAGATCCGCTTCGGCGACAACGACCGGTTGGCCGCGCTGGTGGCCCACCTCATCGGTGCCGACGCACTGGTCCTGTTGTCCGATGTGGACGGTCTGTACGACGGGGATCCGCGCGACGGCGCGACTCGCAAGATCGCCGAAGTCGCCGGAGACGCCGACGTGGACGGCATCACCGTCGGCATGTCGAGCTCCGGACTGGGTACCGGAGGTATGGTCTCGAAGCTCGCCGCGGCCCGCACCGCCGCGGGTGCCGGGATCCCGGTCCTGCTCGCCGCCGCTTCCGAGGCCGCGCGCGCCCTCACGACCGCCGAGGTCGGCACGGCGTTCGCCGCCGCGGACTCCCGGCTGTCGGCCCGCCGGTTCTGGCTGGGCTACGCCGCGGGCGCATCCGGGAAACTGCACCTCGACGACGGCGCGGTCGCGGCCGTCGTCCGCCGCCGCCGCTCGCTGCTCGCCGCCGGGATCACCGGCGTCGACGGCGACTTCCAAGCGGGCGACGTCGTCGACCTGGTCGACCTTCGGCAGCGGACCGTGGCGCGTGGCGTCGTGGCCTTCGACGCGGGCGAACTGCCCGACCTCATCGGCCGCTCCAGCCACGACCTCCCCGCCGAACAGCGACGCGAGGTCGTCCACGCGGACGACCTCGTCCCCCTTCGTCGCTAGGGCACCAGACCCTGCCGAAGTCGCCGGTCCGGCAGGTCGCGAAAGGTCCAAGCGAACAGCAGGGGACCTTTGCTATCGCTTCCCCGGATCGGCGAGATGGCCGACGAGCCGTGCCAGCTGTTCGCCGTACGCCTCGGCGAACTCGGCCGAGTCGGGCTCCTGACCCGAGACGGCTCGCACGATCCGGGGCAGGGCCAGCGCGGCACTGGACGCGGCCATGAAGATCACCAGCAGGAAGGCCGGATCGAGGTCGGCGGGAAAATCGCCCGCGGCCTGGCGGGCCCGGACGTACTCCACCTGCCGCCGGAGGAACTCGCGCTGATCTTCGACGCCGATCGCGCCGGGGGCGCCGTCGGTCAGGTTCTCCCAGAGGAACAGTTTGGCGAGATCGTGGTCCCGCACCCCTGACTGGACGAAGAACCGGACCACCTCGGCGAACGGCCTGTCGTGGTCGGCGACCGCGGCGTAGCCGTCGTACATCGTCGCGGTCAGTGCGTTGTACAGCCCTTCCTTGCCGCCGAAGTAGTACGAGATCAGCTGCTTGTTCACCCCCGCCTTCGCGGCGATCTCGCTGACTCGTGCCGCGGCGTAACCCTTCGCGCCGAACTCGGCCTTCGCCGCCTCCAGGAGCTGTGTCTTGGTGCGCTCGGGGTCGCGCTGGCGTTCGACGGGGGCGCGGCGTGGGCTGCGCGCGGCGGCTTCGGACATGGGATCACCTTAGCCGCTGACTCGTTCAAACGTACGGTTGACTTAATTATCCATACGGTTGATAGTGGACGGCGGAGAGAGGAGAAACCCATGACCACGAGAATCGCGATCATCGGCGGCGGAACGGGCGGGCTCTGCCTGGCGCAAGGCCTGCGCAAGGCGGGAATCGACGTGTCCGTCCACGAGCGCAGCCGCACCCGGACCGAACGCCTGCAGGGCTATCGCGTGCACATCAATCCGCACGGCTCGGCCGCACTGCACGAATGTCTGCCGCCCGAACTCTGGGAACGGTTCCTGGCCACCACCGGGACCACGAGCGGTCCGTTCACCTTCGTGACCGAGCGGTTGCGGGATCTGATGGTGATCGACAGCGAACTCACGTCGAGCCCCGATCCCGCGTCGAACCACCACTCGGTCAGCCGGATCAGCCTGCACCAGGTGTTGTCCGACGGGCTCGACGGAGTTCTGCACCACGGCAAGGAGTTCGTCGGCTACCGCCGCGAGGGCGGGGCGGTCGTCTGCGAGTTCGCCGACGGCAGCACCGTCGAGGCCGATCTGGTCATCGGCGCCGACGGGGCCAATTCCCGGGTGCGCGGACAGCTCCTGCCCGAAGCCGGCCGGGTGGACACCGGGATCGTCGCGATCGCGGGCAAGCATCCGCTGAACGACGAGACCCGCAAGCGTTTGCCTTCCCGGCTCACCGACGGCCCGAGCATGGTGATGCCGCGAACCGGCGCGGGACTGTTCAGCGCGCCGCACGAGTTGACCGACGCTTCGTCGGTCAACGACGAGACCGCCGACCACGACCCCGTCCTGTTCGACAACACCTCGAGCTACATCATGTGGGCGTTCGCGGCGGACAACCGGCGTTATCCCGAGAACCTGTCCTCATTGGACGGTGAAGCGCTGCGGGCCTTGGTGCTGGACCTGATCGACGGCTGGGACCCCGCGTTGAAGGAACTGGTCGCCGGCTCGCCCGGAGGGACTGTGTCCCGGCTGCCGATCTTCACCTCGAAGTCCGTCGAGCCATGGTCGCCGAGCAACGTCACCCTGCTCGGCGACGCGATCCACAGCATGACCCCGTTCCGCGGCATCGGTGCGAACACCGCGCTCCGCGACGCGCAACTGTTGTGCCGCAACCTCATCGAAGCGCGGAAGACCGGCGCGCTGCTTCCCGCGATCGCCGACTACGAGCGGCGAATGCGCGACTACGGCTTCGCGGCGGTGCGCGACTCGGAACGCAGTGCCCGTCAGTTCGTTTCGGAGAACCGGGCGGGCCGCACGATGGCGCGAGGGATGTTCCGCTTCTTCCAGGCGGTCCCTCCGTTGAAGCGCAAGGTCTTCAGCGACCACGGCGACTCATAACCGGTCAGGGGTGGAGATGCCCAGCAGGGACAAGCCCAGCGTCAAGGTCTTCGACGTGAGTTCGGCCAGCAGCAGACGAGAGTCACGGACACCGTCGCCTTCCGCGTCCAGCACCGGGCACTGTTCGTAGAACCGCGAGAACACGACGGCGGTTTCGTACAGATAGGTGCACAGCTTGTGGGGGAGATGCCCGGCGGTCGCCGCGCCGACCGCCTCGGGGAACCGGATCAGTGCGAGCGCCAGTGCCCGTTCCGCGGGATGGCCGAGCAGGATCCGCACTCCGGCGAGGTCCTGATCCGCCCTCGCCAACACGGAACGGATCCGTGCGTTGGCGTACTGCAGGTAGACCGACGTGTTCCCGTTCTTGGAGAGCATGCGTTCCCAGGAGAAGACGTAGTCACGCTCGCGATCGCCGGAAAGATCCGCGTACTTGAGCGCGCCGATACCGACCGCCCTGGCGACCTCTTCCCGGACCTCGGGGGAGAGGTCGCCTCGGCCCTCGATCACTTCGGCGGCATGGGAAACCGCCTCGGTGAGCAGATCGAAAAGCCTGACCGATTCACCCGCCCGGGTCTTCATGGCGCGGCCGTCCTCGCCGAGCACCGAGCCGAACCCGATGTGCTCGGCCCGATGCTCCTCACGGAGCCAACCGGCGGCCCGGCAGACGGCGAACACCATCGCGAAGTGCTGTGCCTGTGGCGTTCCGACGACGTAGAGCAGATCGGTGACGCCGCGCTGTTCCGTCCAGTAGCGCAGGGTCGCGAGGTCGGTGGCGGCATAGCCGTAACCGCCGTCCCGCTTCCGCACGATGAGCGGCAGCGGCTCGCCTTCCCGGTTGCGGAAACCGTCGGGAAAGACGCAGACCGCGCCATCGCTGATGTCGGTCAGCCCGGCGGTGGTCAGATCGTCCACGACCGCGGCGAGAAACGGGCCGTAGAAGCTCTCGCCGTAGACGTCCTCGCTCGACAGGTCGATCCCGAGGAGTTCGTAGACCTGGCTGAAATGCCGGGTCGACTCATCGACCAGACGCCGCCACAGCGACAAGGTCTCGTCGTCGCCGCCTTGAAGCAGCACCACACGCTCCCGTGACCGGGTCGCGAAGTCCTCGTCGGTCTCGAACTTCGACCGGGCGGCCCGATAGAAGCCGTTGAGATCTCCGATCGTGTAAGGACCTGACGGGCGTTCGTCGAGCAGGTGCTCGATCAGCATGCCGAACGGAGTGCCCCAATCGCCGAGATGGTTGTGCGGGATCACTTCGTGCCCGGCGAACCGCGACAGCCGCGTGATCGCGTCACCGATGACGCTCGACCGCAGATGCCCGGCGTGCATTTCCTTCGCCACGTTCGGGCTGCTGTAGTCGATGGCGATCCGCCGTGGCCGCGGCGTCACCGCGACGCCTAGCCGTGGATCACCGTTGAGCGCGGTCGTCCGTTCAGCCAGCCAGGCCGAGCGCAGCGTGAAGTTGAGGAAGCCCGGCCCCGCGACTTCCGGCGGCTCGGCGATGTCGGTGACGTCGAGCCGCGCCGCGATGTCGGCGGCGATCTCCCTCGGCGGCTTGCCGAGCCGCTTGCCCAGACTCATCGCGAGATCGCACTGATAGTCGACCCCGCTCTGCGAGGAGACCCGCACCAGTGCGGACGGTGGCTCGATGCCGGTGACGTGATGGAGGGCTTCCACCACGCGTCGCGCCAATTCCTCGCTCACATCGCCGAACAACACGGTGTCCCTCCTTCGCGCTCGTCGTAGGAGCGCGAGAGTAGCCACCTCGCCACGTTGTCGGCGACGGAGTTTCAGCGCAGGTCGCTGCCCTTGGTCTCCGGCAGGGTCCGGATGACGAAGAACGCGATCGCCGCTCCGGCGGCCACGTACCAGAAGAACAACGTCGACAACCCGGCGTCGGACAGCGCGGTGAGCACCAGGGGAGCGGTGCCGCCGAACAGCGCGACGGTCAGGTTGTACCAGGCGCCGATGCCCAGCCCGCGTAGTTCGGTGGGGAACAGTTCGCTCATGATCGCGGGCGCGATCGACGTCATCGCCGTGTACAGGCAGAGCCCGACGCAGAATACGACCAGCAGCCCCGGCAGTCCCGGGCGGACCAAAGTGGACAGTGGAACGATGAGGATCGCGGTCGCCGCCGACCAGAAGAGCAGCTGTGGTTTCCGGCCGAAGCGGTCCGACAACGCACCCATCGGATACTGAAGCGCGACGAACAACGCCGTCGCGATCGACAAGGCGAGGAACACGTCGACGTCGTCGGCCTTGCGGGTCTTGACCGCGAACGAGGTCAGGGCGCTGAAGAACGTGTAGTAGCAAAGGGTCGACAGCATCGAGAAACCCACGAGCTGCACGACGGCCCGAGGGTGCTCGCGAAGAGTGGTGCGCAGCGGCCGCTCGACCCGGCGCGCCGTCGACTTCTTCGCCTCGAAGATCTCGGTCTCGACGAGACTGCGCCGGAGCCACAGTCCGATGATCCCGAGAACGCCGCCGAGCAGGAACGGGATCCGCCAGCCATACGCGGTCAGATCCGCCTTGGACATCGTCCGCGCGAGCACGAACCCGAGGATCGAAGCGAGCAAGACGGCGGAACCGGTCGAGATGTAGAAGAAGGCGGAGTACCGCCCGCGGCGGGTGGGCGGCGCGATCTCACCCAGGTACGCCGAAGCGTTGGAGACTTCGCCGCCGAGCGACAATCCCTGTGCCACCCTCGCCAGCAGCAACAGGATCGGAGCCAGCCAGCCGACCTGGTCGAACGTCGGCAGGAGGCCGATCGCCACGGAACCGCCCGCCATCAGCACGATGGTCAGGATCATCGCGGGCTTCCGGCCCCTGACGTCGGCGAAGCGGCCGAGCAGCATCCCGCCGAGCGGCCGGAAGAAGAACGCCAGGGCGTACGTGGCGAAGGTGTTGATCAGCGCGAGGGCTTCGTTGCCCTTGGGGAAGAACTCGCTGGCGAAGTAGATGCTGAAGGTCGCGTAGATGGTCCAGTCGAACCATTCCAGCGCGTTCCCGACACTGGCGGCGAACAGTTTCTTCACCGGCAGCCGATGTTCTAGCCGCTCCGTCGTCGCATCCGCCATCGGCACCTCCGTACTCGCGCGTGGACGGAACCTTGCCAGAAAGTTCCCGCGCGGGAAAGAACCTGTCGAATGCCGGGATCGGGCTCCTCGGTCACGAAGTGCTGGCGAGAGCGAACGGCAGCACCGCACGGGCTCCGGCCTGGCGGAGCAGGCGCGCGGACAACGTCATCGTCCACCCGGTGTCGATCAGGTCGTCGACCAGCAGGATCGGGCCCTCGGCCGCGGCGACCTCGGCGGCGAGCTCGTCGGGAAGACTGAGGCGTTTCCACAGATCGGCCAGCCGTTGGGCGCTGTTCGCCTGCCGCGGGGGCGGCCCCGCCGAGGCGATGGCGCCCAGGTACTCCAGGCGTCCGATCGAGGCCAGCTTCGTCGCCAGGCTGTGCACCAGCTGGGGCCGGGTGACGGAGGGAACCTCCACCACCGCGACCGGACGTTCCGTCCACTGCCAGCCCTTGAGTACCTCGATACCGGCCTGGAACACCGGATCGGGGAGTTCGGCGTCCGCCGCGGCCGGGCCGACGAGTTCGCGCAGCCGTGTGCCCCAGCCGACGTCGGTGACCCGGCCCACGACCTGGCCGGTTTCGGCCTGCTCGCCTGCCGGCAGCCGCCCGGAAAGCGGGACTTCCAGTCCGGCCATCCCGGTCGGCCACATCTTCCGCGGCGCGACCTCGACCCCCGGACGGCGGAGCCGTTGCCGGGTGGCGTCGACGACGTCGTCGGAAATCGTGGTGTCCCAATGCTTTCCGGTGCAGTTGTCGCACCGTCCGCAGGGGGTGGCTTCGGGATCGTCGAGCTGCTTGCGCAGGAACTCCATCCGGCAGCCGGCGGTCTCCAGATACGCCAGCATGGCGTTCTGTTCGTTGGTCCGCGCCGCGCTCACCCGCGCATAGCGTTCCTTGTCGTAGCGCCACTCTTCGCCGGTGCCTTCCCAGCCGCCCTTCACCCGGCGCACGGCGCCGTCGACGTCCAGCACCTTCAGGACCATCTCCAGCCGAGAACGGGAGAGCTCGACGAACGGTTCGAGCGCCGGTGTCGACAGTGGACGGTCCGCGTACGCCAGCGCGTTGAGCACCTGGGTCACCCGCAGTTCGTCCGGGAACGCCAGCGAACCGAAGTACGCCCAGATGTCCTTGTCCTCGTGGCCCGGCAGCAGGATCACCTCGGCGCGATCGACGCCACGACCGGCACGGCCGACCTGCTGGTAATACGCGATGGGGGAGGACGGTGCGCCGAGATGGACGACGAAGCCCAGGTCCGGTTTGTCGAACCCCATGCCCAGCGCCGAAGTGGCCACCAGTGCCTTGACGTTGTTGTTCAGCAGATCGTCCTCGGACGCCTGCCGGTCCGCCGGGTCGGTCTTCCCGGTGTAGGCGGCGACCGGATAGCCGCGCTCGGTCAGCAGGCCGGCCACATCGTGTGCGGCCGCGACGGTGAGCGTGTAGATGATCCCGGATCCCGGCAGTTCCGCCAGGTGTTCGGCAAGCCAGGCGAGCCGGGCCTGCGACGTCGGCAGCTTGGCCACCGACAGATGCAGGCTTTCGCGGTCCAGGCTGCCACGCAGGACGAGGGTGTCGCCCCCGTTGCCGATGCCGAGCTGCTCGGCGACGTCGGTCGCCACGCGGTCGTTCGCGGTCGCGGTGGTGGCGAGTACGGGGACGCCGTCGGGCAGCTCCTTCAGCAGCGTCCGCAGCCGCCGGTAGTCCGGCCGGAAGTCGTGGCCCCAGTCCGAGATGCAGTGCGCCTCGTCGACCACGAGCAGGCCGGCCGTCGCGGTCAGCTTCGGGAGGACGGTGTCGCGGAAGTCCGGGTTGTTGAGCCGTTCCGGGCTGACGAGGAGGACGTCGACCTCGCCCGCCGCGATCGCCGCCTGGACCTGATCCCACTCCTGCGGGTTCGCGGAGTTCATCGTCACCGCGCGGATACCCGCCCGCGCCGCCGCGGAGATCTGGTTGCGCATCAGCGCGAGCAGCGGCGAGATGATCACGGTCGGGCCGTTGCCGCGTTCCCGCAGCAACGCGGTGGCGAGGAAGTACACCGCGGACTTCCCCCAGCCGGTGCGCTGCACGACGAGTGCGCGACGGCTGTGCGCGACCAGCGCTTCGATGGCCGTCCACTGGTCGTCACGCAGGCGGGCGCCGTCGCCCGCCAACGACTGGAGGAGGGTCTCGGCGCGGTCCCGGAGAGTCGATGTGTCCACGTCCCCACCTCTACCCCATGCCACCGACGAAGTCGCGATCGGCATGTCGTGAACGGACCGTTCATCCATGGAACGGACTGTAATGTGACCCAGATCACCACCGGTCGGTGGGTCCGGCGACCCGCGCGTGAAGCCGTGCGCGCTGTATAGGCTCACGACCCATGTCACCACGCAGGATCGGGGTCATGGGCGGCACGTTCGACCCCATTCACCACGGGCACCTCGTCGCGGCCAGCGAAGTCCAGTCCCGGTTCGCGCTCGACGAGGTCATCTTCGTGCCCACCGGTCAGCCGTGGCAGAAGTCCGACAGAGTGGTCACCCGGGCCGAGGACCGCTACCTGATGACCGTGATCGCGACGGCGTCCAACCCCGTGTTCTCGGTCAGCCGCGTCGACATCGACCGCGTCGGGCAGACCTACACCGTCGACACCCTGCGCGACCTGCGCGCGGAGTATCCCGACGACCAGCTGTTCTTCATCACCGGCGCGGACGCGCTCGAACAGATCCTCACCTGGCGCAACGCCGACGAGCTGTTCGACCTGGCGCATTTCATCGGCGTCACCAGGCCCGGCTACCGGCTCAATTCGCAGCATCTGCCGAGCGGGAAGGTGAGCCTCGTCGAGGTGACCGCGATGGCGATCTCGTCGACCGCGTGCCGCGAGCGGGTCGAGGCCGGGGAGCCCGTCTGGTACCTCGTCCCCGACGGTGTGGTGCGCTACATCGCCAAAAAGGACCTCTATCGGAAAGACCGGGGTTCCCCACCGGGTACCCTCGTCGGGCGCACCCGCGAGTAAAACCATCTGTTTGAGGAGAACTGTGACAGCCACGTCCGAGGCACGAGAGCTGGCCGTAGCGGCCGCCCATGCGGCGGCGGACAAGAAGGCGAGCGACGTGGTCGTGCTGGACGTGTCCGACCAGCTGGTGATCACCGACGCCTTCGTCATCGCGTCCGCGCCCAACGAACGCCAGGTCGGCGCCATCGTCGACAACGTCGAGGAGCAGCTGCGGCTCGGCGGGCACAAGCCCGTCCGCCGTGAAGGCGCCCGCGAGGGCCGTTGGGTCCTGCTGGACTACGTCGACGTCGTCATCCACGTCCAGCACCAGGAGGAACGCTCCTTCTACGGTCTCGAGCGGCTCTGGAAGGACTGCCCGCGGATCGAGGTCGCCGGTCTGGCAGTGCCGGATCATCAGGACCCAGCCGAGGAGGACCCCGCCGACGCGCAAGGCGCCCCATGAGCCCGCGGCGGCTGGTGCTCTGGCGCCACGGTGAGACCGATTACAACGCGGCGGGCCGGATGCAGGGGCATCTGGACTCCGCGCTGACCCCGGTCGGCTGGAACCAGGCCAGGTTCGCCGTGCCCGCGCTCGCCCGGTTCTCGCCGGATCTGGTGATCGCCTCGGATCTGCGCCGCGCGACCGACACGGCCACCGTGCTCACGGAGGCCATCGGCGTCCCGCTGCGGATCGACAAGCGTCTTCGGGAAACCCATCTGGGTGAATGGCAGGGCTTCACCGGCCAGCAGGTCGACGAGTCGTACCCGGGTGAACGCGCCCGCTGGCGTGTCGACGCGACGTGGGCCCCGCCCGGCGGCGAGTCGCGGGTGGACGTCGCCGCACGCGCGATGGAGGTCGTCGCGGACCTGGATCGGCCCAATTCCGACGCCGGCGACGCCGTGCTGCTCGCCACGCACGGTGGCCTGATCATCGCGCTGACCGCGAAACTGCTCGGTCTCCCGGTCACGTCCTGGCCGACGCTGGGCGGGATCGCGAACTGTCACTGGGTCGAGTTGACCCGGCGCGACGGCAACTGGCGGCTGGCCGCCTACAACGCGGGCATCACCGGCTGACCCATGGCCCCGCGCCTGCTGGTGTTCGGCGATTCCCTCAGCTTCCACGGCCCGGACGGCCCGCACGCCGCCGACGACGCGCGTCTGTGGCCCAACATCGCCGCCGAAGCGCTCGGTGGCGCCGCGGACCTCGTCGCCGGGTTCGGCTGGAATGCCCGTGACGCCTGGTGGTCGTTGATCGGTGACCCGCGTGTCTGGGCCGATCTCCATCACGTCGACGCCGTCGTGCTGGCCATCGGGAGCATGGACACCCTGCCCTCGCCGCTGCCCACCTACCTTCGCACCGGTCTCCGCTATCTGCGGCCCGACCCGCTGCGACGCGTGGTGCGCAAGGCGTACCTGGCCGCTCAGCCCCGGCTCGCGATCGCCCTCCGAGGCCGTCCGGTGGTCTTGCCGTCGAGGCTCACCGTCCAGTATCTCGACACCGCTGTCGGAGCCTTGCGCGCGCTGCGACCGGAACTGCCGATTTTCGGCATGCTGCCCTCCGTGCATCGATCCGACTCGTACGGCCGCGTCCACACCGCCCGCGCCGGTGCGGCCGCCGCCCTCGCCGACTGGGGCCGTCGCGCGGATGTCCCGCTTCTCGATCTCGAAGCCGTCGTCGGCGAACACGTGCTGAGCGGCCGGGGCAATCCGGACGGCATGCACTGGGGCTGGGAAGGACATGCCGCCGTCGGCACGGAAATGGCCCGCCTGATGGCCCCGGTGCTCCGCCCCGCGGCAACGTAGGCTGGCTGCCGTGTCGGTCGCCGTAGTCACGGATTCCACCGCCCACCTGCCGGAAGGCTTCGCCGAACGGAACGGGATCCGGGTGGTCCCGCTGCATGTCCTCGTGGACGGTGTCGTCTTCCTCGACGGCGTCGAAATGGGGCCCGCGGCCCTGGCCGAGGCGCTCGGCAAACGCAGTCTGGTGACGACGTCCCGGCCGACGCCCGCCGAATTCGTCAAGGAGTTCCGTGCGGCGCTGGCCGAGGGCGCGGATGCCGTCGTGTCGGTTCATCTGTCCCGGGAACTGTCCGGGACCTGGGAGGCGGCGGTGCTCGCCGCCCAGGAGGTCGGGCCGGACAAGGTGCGCGTGGTCGATTCACGCAGCACCGCGATGGGGCTCGGCTTCGCCGCCTTGCGAGCGGCGAGCGCCGCCGCGGCGGGGGCGGAACCGGCCGCAGTGGAGGCTGCGGCGGTCGACGCGGTGAGCCGCTCGGAAACCCTGTTCGCCGTCGAGACCCTCGAATACCTGCGCCGTGGCGGGCGGATCGGCCCGGCCGCCGCCCTGCTCGGCACCGCGCTCGCGGTGAAACCGGTGCTCCACATGTCCGAAGGCAGGATCCAGCCGCTGGAGAAGGTCCGGACGATGAATCGCGCCGTGGCTCGCCTGGTCGAGCTCGCCGTGACGGCGGCCGAAGGCGGACTGGCCGACATCGCCGTCCATCACTTGGCTTCCCCGGAACGCGCCGTCGAATTGGCCAACCGGCTGGAGGAGTCCATCAGCTGCCCGGAGGGGTGCGTGGTTTCGGAGATCGGCGCGGTCATCGGGGCCCACACCGGCCCCGGTGTGCTCGGTGTCGTGATCCAGCGCGCGGGCTAGGGCAGTCCGCCAGGGTCTCATACGGCACCGACGGAAACCGGTGATCAGGCCTCGGCTGGGGCCGAGTTGTCCACAACACCCCACTTGTCCACAGCCCCGGGATTTGCCACTGCCGCCCGCCATCCCCGCTCCGTAGCGTCGTTCACGTGTTCGACCAAACCGCCCGTCCATCGGGTCCCTCCGTCAACGCCAGGCTGGCGTGGCTGACCGCGCAGCTGTCGTCGCCCAGCCAGGGCCCGCCCGTGGGCAGGCTCGCCCGCCGCTGGGTGCCCGCCCGGTTCACGGCGGACGGGATCCCGGTGAACCGGCGGTGGCTCGCCGTGGCGGCCGTGCTGATCGCGGTGGCCGTGATCGTGACCGGCGCGATCGCCTTGTTCGGACACCGGCCAGGGGCGGAGACCGCGCCGCCCCTGCCGTCGGCGAAGGCCGCCGGAGACGCCCCCGCCGCCGCGGCGGCCAAGGCGCCTCTGGTGGTCAGCGTCGTCGGCCGGGTGCTCAAACCCGGCCTGGTCACGATCCCTCCGGGCGCACGGGTCGCCGATGCCCTCACGGCGGCCGGTGGGCCACAGCCCGGAACGGATCTGACCGGGGTGAACCTGGCCAGGCGGCTCACCGATGGCGAGCAGGTGGCCGTCGGCGTCCCCGTTCCGGCCGCGGCCGGAATGGCGGCACCGGTGGGGAAGCTCGACCTGAACACGGCCACGGCCGAGCAACTCGACACCCTGCCCGGGGTCGGCGAGGTGATGGCGAAGCGCATCGTCGACTGGCGGTCCGGGCACGGCGGGTTCACCAGTGTCGAGCAACTCCGTGAAGTAGAAGGGATCGGCGAATCTAAATTCAAGAAGGTCCGGGAATTGGTGTCCGTCGGATGAACCCGTCCGCCGATCCGTCCGAAGTGGACACCGCGTCGTGGCGAGGGCAGGACCTGCGGCTGGTACCGGCCGCGGCGACGGCCTGGCTCGGCACTCTTTCCGGGCTGCTGGGCGGCTGGTGGATCACGATGCTCTGCGGTGCGGCCGCCGTGGTGCTCGCGATCACCGCCGGTGTCCGTGCCCGCCGGACGGCGTCCCGGTGGGTGGTGGGCCTCGGCGCGCTCGCGGTCCTCGGCGCGCTCACCGCCGGTCCGGTGGCGCTGCGGATCCGGGCCGCCGAGCACGACGACCTCCGTGCCGCCGCCGCACGGGGGAGCGAAGTCACCACGAGGGTGGTGGTCACCGAGCGGCCACGTCCGGTCCGCGGTGCTGGATACGCCGATCGCCGGGCAGGCACCCGCCTGGTGGTCATCGCCGCGACGGTGGACACCGTGGTGACGGGTGAGCGGGTGGTGGATTCGGCCGGCCGGATCCTCCTGCTCGCTCCCGCCGAGGGGTGGACGGACCTGCTGCCCGGGCAGCAGGTCACCGCCTCCGGGCGGCTCGCACCGGCGAAGGGGGCCGAGCTCACGGTCGCGGTCCTCTCGGTGCGAGGTCCGCCGTCGGCCCTCGGACCGGCGCCCTGGTGGCAGCGAGCCGCGGAATCGCTGCGCACCGGGCTCCGGGAGTTGTGCGCCGTCCTCCCCGAGGAGCAGGCCGGTCTGGTGCCAGGACTGGTCGTGGGGGACACGAGCACGCTGTCCCCGAGGGTCGAACGCGAGTTCACGGACTCCGGCATGTCCCACCTGATGGCCGTGAGCGGTGGGAACGTGGCGATCGTCTGTGGCTCGATTCTTCTCCTGCTGAGGGTGCTCCGGGTCGGGCCGCGGACGTCCGCCGCCGCGGCCGCCGCGGGGCTCGCCGGGTTCGTGGTCCTCGCCGGGCCCGCACCCAGCGTGCTCCGCGCCGGAGTGATGGGGGCGGTCGGGCTGCTGGCGCTGGCCTTGGGGCGCCGGGGTTCGGCGCTGCCCGCGCTGGCGTTCGCGGTCGCCGGGCTCGTCGTGGCCGATCCGGCCATGGCCGCGGACTTCGGGTTCGCGCTTTCGGTGCTGGCCACGGCCGGGCTCGTCCTGCTGGCACCGCGGTGGGCCGAGTGGCTGGTCGGACGCGGAGTTCCGGCAGGCTACGCCGAGGGGCTGACCATCCCGCTGGCCGCGTTCGTGGTGACGACGCCGGTCATCGCGGGCATGGCGGGATCGGTCAGTCTCGTCTCGGTGGTGACCAACGTGCTCGCCGCGCCGGTGGTCGCCCCGGCCACCGTGTTCGGCGTGCTCGCCACCGTCGTCGGACCGTGGTGGCCGTCGGCGGGCAGGCTGCTGGTCCGCCTGACCGAACCCGAGGCGAGCTGGCTCATCACCGTGGCCCGCCACGGCGCCCGGGCGCCGGGTGCGGTCGTGGACTGGCCGGATGGCTGGTGGGGTGGGCTGCTGGCGGCCGGCCTGCTCGTCGTGGTGCTCGTCGTCGTCCGGCTGCGCCACGCCAGGATCTTGCTGGCGGTCGCGCTGGCCGCCGGTCTGCTCGTCTTCGTACCGATGCGGGTGCTGGCACCGGCCTGGCCACCGGCGTCGTGGAGTGCCATCGCCTGCGACGTCGGACAGGGGGATGCCGTAGCCCTCGCCACGGGCGAGCCGGGCAGAGCGGTCCTGGTCGACACCGGGCCGGAACCGGGACCGGTCGACGAATGCCTGCGCAGGCTCGGCGTGGATCGTGTTCCGTTGATCGTGTTGAGTCATCTGCACGCCGACCACATCGGCGGCCTCGAATCCGTCTTCGAGGGCCGGTCGGTCGGTGCGGTCGCCGTCGGCCCGGGCCGGGCTCCCGCCTGGGCGTGGCAACAGGTCGCGGACGAGACCGCACGCCGCGGGATTCCCTTGCTGGAGCTGGGAATCGGGCAGCGGCTGGACTGGCCGGGGCTGTCGCTCGACGTACTGGGGCCGCGGTATGTCACCCGGCGTTCGGTCCTCGAACAGGACGGCACGGTGATCAACAACGGCTCGGTCGTCCTGCGCGCCGGTACCCCGGCGGGCAGGCTACTGCTGACGGGCGACGTCGAGCTCGCCGCGCAGGCCGACCTGATGGCCGAGGGTACCGATCTGCAAGCCGAGATCCTGAAAGTCCCGCATCACGGAAGCCGTTACACGGCACCGGATTTCCTCAACGCCGTCGCACCGAGGGTGGCGTTGGTGAGTGTCGGGGCCGGAAACACCTACGGCCATCCGAACAAGTCCACTTTGGACAATCTGGCCACGGTCGGCGCGTCGATCGCCAGAACGGACACTGACGGCGACACCGCGGTCGTCGCCGACGCGCGGGGACTTGCCTTGCTGCGCCGGGGTGAGCCCCGCGGCCCGCCTCGTTCTTGAGGCGGGCCGGGCGGGAACTCAGTGCCTGTCGGTGAATCCGCGCCGCGATCGACGTCGACAGGACGCGATCTGGTTGAACACGTCCTTATGGGCGGTCAGGGCGTCCTGCCACCGCGATAGCGGGCCTTCGGCCAGGGCGGGTTCACGCGTTATGTCCTGTTAGCGAACCCGTCCTCAGCTCCGCCAACAGGTCTCAGATGCCGAGTGCTTCGCGGACCGCGTCGGCTGAGGCGCTGACGGTGGCCTTCGGGCCGATCTTGCCCTCGACGGCATCGAGGGTCTTCAGGCCGTCACCGGTGATCAGCAGGACGATCTCCTCGTCCGGGTTGAGCTTGCCGGTCTCGATGAGCTTCTTGGCCGTCGCGACGGTGACCCCACCGGCGGTCTCGGTGAAGACGCCCTCGGTGCGGGCGAGCAGCCGGATGCCCTCGACGACCTCTTCGTCGGTGACGTCTTCGATCGCGCCGCCGGTGCGGTTGACCACGTCGAGGACGTAGGGGCCGTCGGCCGGGTTGCCGATCGCGAGCGACCGGGCGATCGTGTCCGGCTTGACCGGCTGGACGACGTCGTGGCCCGCACGGAAGGCCGCCGAGACGGGGGAGCAGCCGGTGGCCTGCGCGCCGAACACCTTGTACGGCGTCTCGTCGACGAGACCGAGCTGCCCGAACTCGCGGAAACCCTTGTCCACCTTGGTGAGCTGGGAACCGGAGGCGATCGGGACCACGATCTGGGAGGGGAGCCGCCAGCCGAGCTGTTCGGCGACCTCGAAGGCCAGCGTCTTGGAGCCTTCGGAGTAGTAGGGCCGGACGTTCACGTTGACGAACGCCCAGCTCTCCTGCTCGGCGGCGAGCTGGGTGGCGAGCCGGTTCACGTCGTCGTAGTTGCCGTCGACCGCGATCAGGTCGCCGTCGTACACGGCGGTGGTGAGGATCTTCGCGCGCTCGAGGGTCTTCGGGATCAGCACGACCGACCGCCAGCCGGCGCGGGCCGCCGCGGCGGCGACGGCGTTGGCCAGGTTGCCGGTCGACGGACAGGCGAGCACGTCGAAGCCGAATTCGCGGGCGGCGGCCAGCGCGACGGCGACCACACGGTCCTTGAACGAGTGCGTGGGGTTGCCGGTGTCGTCCTTGACCCAGACCTTCTTGACGCCCAAGGCTTTCGCGAGCCTGTCGGCCTGGATGAGCCGGGTGGCGCCGGGTTCGGTGTTGGGGATTTCTTCGACGTTCGACGGAACGGGAAGGAGTTTCTTGTAGCGCCAGATGTTCTTCGGTCCGGCTTCGATGTCCTCGCGGCGCACGCGGCCGAAGTCGTAGGCGACTTCGAGCGGCGAGAAGTCCTCGGCGGAAACGAATTCGGGGGCGAGCGGCTGCCGGTGTCCCTCTTCCTTCGACACCAGTTCGACGGCCGGTCCGAGATCCGGGGTCTTGGTGGTGGAGGTCGTGCCGAGGGTTGCGGTCATCGCGAGGTCCTTTCCTCATCTGCCCCGCCGTGGCGGGCCGGAATTGGCACCGTGTTCGTCAGCTATCCCGCGATCGCGGAATGACAGGCTGACGCCGGTTGCCGGGGCTTCGTCGGGCCGTTCCCTCTGCCCCTCTGGATGAGCGGTATTCGATTGTCGGCACGCGTGTCATCGCGTCGCCTCGCCAACACCGTACGACATGAGCCTCAGGTGGGGCCACCGTGCCCGGAACACATCACCGGACAAAGCACACGAGAGGACGAGTGGCAGGATCGTCACCGTGACGACGCAAGCTTCCGCCCCATCGCCGCTGGTCCTGGTTCTCGGTGAGGAAGAGCTGCTGATCGAACGCGCGGTCCGCGGCGCTTCGGACGCGGCCAAAGCCGCCGATCCGACGGCGGATCTCACCCGGATCCGGGTGTCGGACCTCACAGTCCCGGCGCTCGCGGAGATGGTCAGCCCCTCGCTGTTCGCGGAAGGCAGGGTGATCGTCCTCGAATCGGCGCAGGACATTTCGCAGGAGCTCGCCGACGGGGTGATGGCCTACGTCAAGGCGCCCGCCGACGGCATCGTGCTCGTCGTCGTGCACAGCGGAGGCGGTCGGAGCAAGGCCGCGAAGGCGCTCCCCGCCGCCTTGAAGAAGGCAGGGGCGGAGGTCGTCGAATGCCCGAAACTGACCAAGGCCGCTGAGCGGGAATCCTTTGTCCGCAACGAGGTCCGCCGGGTCGGCGGGAAGATCGACGGTGCGGCCGTGCTCGCGCTGATCGACGCGGTCGGCTCGGATCTGCGTGAGTTGTCGTCGGCCGCGACCCAGCTCGTCGCGGACGCGGGCGGAACGGTCGACGAGCAGGCGGTCCGCCGCTACCACCGGGGCCGCGCGGACGTGAACGGATTCGCCGTCGCCGAAAAGGCCGTCGCCGGTGACAAGGCCGCGGCGCTCGAATCGCTGCGCTGGGCGATGCAACTGGGCGTGCCGCACGTGCTGGTCGCCGACGCTCTCGCCGACGCGGTCCGGACGATCGCGCGGGTGTCCGGCGCCGGTCGCGGGAACCCGAACCAGATGGCCGGCGAGCTGGGGATGCCGCCGTGGAAGGTGCGCAAGGCGCAGGGGCAGGCCCGAGGCTGGGGTCAGGACGGTCTGGCCACCGCGATGCGGGTGGTCGCCCGGCTCAACGCCGAGGTCAAGGGGGTCGCGGCCAACCCGGAGTACGCGTTGGAACGCGCCGTGCTTGAGGTCGTCGACGCCCACGGTACAAGCCGCTGAACATGGCGAAGGGCCCCGGCGACGTGAGTCGCCGGGGCCCTTCGAAAGCCGATCAGAGAGAGTTCGCGCGCTTCGCGAGCGCGGACTTCTTGTTGGCGGCCTGGTTGGCGTGGAGAACGCCCTTGGTCACAGCCTTGTCCATCTTCTTGGCCGCGTCCTTCTGCAGCTCCAGGGCCTTGGCCTTGTCGCCGGCGTCGGCTGCCTCGCGGAACTTGCGGATCGCGGTCTTCACCGAGGACCGGATCGCCTGGTTGCGCTGACGCGCCTTCTCGTTGGTGGTGATGCGCTTGATCTGCGACTTGATGTTGGCCACGGGGGCGCTCCTCTTGAATCTCTCGGTGGTTTCGCCGCCGCGCTGTGACCGGCCCTGCATGCTCGTGAGAGCGGCGCGGGTTTCCTCCATGACGGAATGCCACACGACGGTGAGAGGCAATCTTAACAGCCGCCCCGGGGCCGCTCACGGCCGCCTGGGGAGGGGGGATTGCGGTACGGTGAAGATCGTAGTGCCTAGGGTTCCGCCGCCTGCCCGTTCAGCGAAACACATAATCAGGGCAGAGGGGACAGGTCCGAGCGGCACCATCGGCGGGGCCGGAAGCGCTGCCGTTCATCTGACGGGACAAAAGCCTGGAGGACCGGTGTTTTCCGCATGCGCGGAAAACGGGAAGGTCCGCCGTGAACGCCACCGCTCTGTCCTTGGTCGTCATCGCCGCAGTCATCCACGCGGGCTGGAATCTGGCAGCCAAGCGGATCCGCCGTGGCGGAGCCCGGTTCGTCTGGGCCTACTACAGCCTCTCCGCGATCCTTCTCGTACCCGTCATGGCGGTCTCACTGGCGGTGGAGCCGCAACGTCCACAGTGGACCTGCCTGTTCGCGGCCGTGGTTACGGCGGTGTTCCACGTCACCTACGGGATCGTCCTCCAACGGGGTTACGCCGTCGGCGATCTGTCCGTCGTCTATCCCGTCGCCCGCGGTACCGGGCCGCTGCTCTCGGTGCTCGCGGCCGTCGTGCTGCTCGGCGAGCGGCCAGGGGTGCTCGGCCTGATCGGCGCGTTCCTCGTGATCGCCGGCGTGCTGGTCATCGGTACCGGACGCGCACCGGCGCATGCCGACGCCGCCGATCGCGTCGCTCGCCGCAAAGGCGTGGCCTACGGACTGCTGACCGGGGTCACGATCGCCGCCTACACACTGTGGGACGCGCATTCGGTCACCGGCCTCGGTGTCCCGCCGATCATCTATTTCGGAACCGGTGCGATCGTGCAGAGCCTGCTCATGGCGCCGTACGCGCTGAAGGACCGCGAGGAGGTCGCGTGGCTGTGGCGCGAGCACAAGCGCGAAATCCTCATCGTCGGCCTGCTCTCACCGGTCGCCTACCTGCTGGTCCTCTACGCCCTCCAGATCGCTCCGGTGAGCCTCATCGCACCCGCGCGCGAACTGAGCATCGTCCTGGGCGGCCTCGCCGCCTGGCTGGTACTGGGGGAGGCGAACGCCGTCCGCAGGCTGGCCGGGTCGGCGGTGGTGCTGGCCGGGATCACCGCGATTGCGATGGCCTGAACCCGTCCGGTAGGGATGGGGTCATGGACGTGCTGAGCAGCAGGGTGCTGATCCACCCGAAGGACCTCGAGGTGTCGACGGCGTTCTATCGGGACACCCTGGGCTTGGCGATCGACAAGGAGTTCCCCGGCGGGACGGTGTTCTTCGCCGGGAACGGGTCGATCGAGATCGTCGGTACCGGGGAGACCGGCCCGACCCCTGACGTCGCCTTGTGGCTCCAGGTCCGGGATCTGTCCGCGGCGCTCGCGGAGCTCGCGGCGAAGGGCTTGGAACCGGTCCGCGGGGCGCGTCGTGAACCCTGGGGGCTGGACGAAGCGTGGATCGCCGATCCGGACGGCACCAGGATCGTGCTGGTCGAGGTGCCGCGTGAGCATCCGTTGCGCACCGACCCGCGTTAGGGCCGTGGCTTGATCGCGCGCAGCTGAGCGGCGAGCGAGGCGCCGAAGCCCGGCGGGTCCCACGTCCAGGTCTGCAGGTCGGTGAAACCGGCGGCGGCCGCTTCGTCGGCCAGCTCGTGCCGGGACACCGGCAGCCACTTCTCGTGCGAAGACAGCAGCAGCCTGCCGCCGGGCCGCAGCACGCGGAACAGCTCGGCGAAACCGGCCGCCCGGTCTTCCCACAGCTGCACGTTGTTGACGCTCAGGATCACGTCGACGCTCTCGTCGGGCTCACCGGTGGACTCCGCGGCGCCGCGCCGTAGCTCGACCTTGTCGCCGCAGCGGCGACGGGAGCGGGCGAGCATCTCCGGAGAGGGGTCGACGCCGACCGCACGGTCCGCGCGTTCGGCCGCGGCCTGGAGGCCGACTCCCGGGCCGGGGCCGACGACCAGCGCGGTTTCGCCGGACTCGATCGACGCCAGTTCAACGATGCGAAGTTCGGTGGCGGCGTTGCCGTGCGCCATCGCCAGGCCGCCGAACCGGCCGAGCAGTCCCCTGGGATGGCCGAACGTGCGATCGAGCATTTGGGACAGTGAAGTACTCATACTTCGAGGGCACCACAGCTCACCACGGGCCGCATCGGGGATGACCCCCACCCGCACCCGGAGCGGCATGGGACCATAGAGGTGGCACACCCCGACCTTCGCGAGGAAACCCGTTGACGACGTTCGCCGACACGACCTTCACGCCCCCGGAGCTCATCCGGAACTTCTGCATCATCGCGCACATCGACCACGGCAAGTCGACCCTGGCCGACCGGATGCTGCAGCTCACCGGCGTGGTCGAGGAACGGGCCATGCGGGCTCAGTACCTCGATCGAATGGACATCGAGCGGGAACGCGGGATCACCATCAAGGCGCAGAACGTGCGCCTGCCCTGGAAGGTCGACGGGCAGGACCACGTCCTGCACATGATCGACACGCCGGGCCACGTCGACTTCACCTACGAGGTCTCCCGCGCGCTCGAGGCGTGTGAAGGCGCCGTCCTGCTGGTCGACGCCGCGCAGGGGATCGAGGCGCAGACGCTCGCCAACCTGTACCTCGCGCTGGAGAACAACCTCCAGATCATCCCGGTGCTCAACAAGATCGACCTGCCGTCGGCGGATCCGGACAAGTACGCCGCCGAGCTCGCGCACATCATCGGCTGCGAGCCCTCGGACGTGCTGCGTGTGTCGGCCAAGACCGGCGTCGGCGTCGGCGACATGCTCGACGCGGTGGCGAAGCAGGTGCCCGCGCCGGAGGGCGACGCCGACGCCCCGGCACGGGCGATGATCTTCGACTCGGTGTACGACACCTACCGGGGCGTCGTCACCTACATCAGGGTCGTCGACGGCAAGATCACGCCGCGCGAGCGGATCAAGATGATGTCCACCGGCGCGACCCACGAGCTCCTCGAGGTCGGGATCATCTCGCCGGAGCCCAAGCCCAGCAAGGGGCTGGGCGTCGGCGAGGTGGGCTATCTCATCACCGGGGTGAAGGACGTCCGGCAGTCGAAGGTCGGTGACACCGTCACCTCCGAGCGCCAGGGCGCGAAGGAGCCGCTCGCCGGCTACCGCGAGCCGAAGCCGATGGTCTACTCCGGCCTGTACCCGGTGGACGGGTCGGACTACCCGGACCTGCGCGAGGCCTTGGACAAGCTGCAGCTCAACGACGCCGCGCTGGACTACGAGCCCGAGACGTCGGTGGCGCTCGGCTTCGGCTTCCGCTGCGGTTTCCTCGGCCTGCTGCACCTGGAGATCACCCGCGACCGGCTGGAGCGCGAGTTCGGCCTCGACCTGATCTCCACCGCGCCGAACGTGGTCTACGACGTGGTGCTGGACGACGGCAAGGAGATCCACGTCACCAACCCGTCGGACTGGCCGACCGGGAACAAGATCGACAAGGTGCTCGAACCGGTCAGCAAGGTGAGCATCCTGGCGCCGTCGGAGTTCATCGGCACGATCATGGAGCTGTGCCAGAACAAGCGTGGCGTGCTCCTCGGCATGGACTACCTGTCCGAGGACCGGGTCGAACTGCGCTACAACCTGCCGCTGGGCGAGATCATCTTCGACTTCTTCGACACGCTGAAGTCGCGGACGCGCGGATACGCGTCGCTGGACTACGAAGAGGCCGGCGCGCAGGCGGCGGATCTGGTCAAGGTGGACATCCTGCTTCAGGGCGAGGGTGTCGACGCCTTCTCCGCGATCGTGCACAAGGACGACGCCTACAACTACGGCAACCGCATGGTGAACCGGCTTCGCGAGCTGATCCCGCGGCAGAACTTCGAGGTGCCGATCCAGGCCGCCATCGGCGCCCGCATCATCGCCCGCGAGACCATTCGCGCGATCCGCAAGGACGTGCTCGCGAAGTGCTACGGCGGTGACATCTCGCGTAAGCGCAAGCTGCTGGAAAAGCAGAAGGAAGGCAAGAAGCGGATGAAGACCGTCGGCCGGGTCGAGGTCCCGCAGGAAGCCTTCGTCGCCGCGCTGTCCACAGAGGACTCAGGCAAGAAGAAGCAGTAACGGCAGACGAAAAGGCCGCCCGGGGCACGATCCGGGCGGCCTTTTCGTGTCAGCGGTTCCCGCTGATGCGGTTCGCCGTGACGAAGACGGCGACGCGGCGTTCGGCGGCCATCACGCGGTCGTACTCGTCCCAGTCGTCGTGGGTCCCGGTCGCCGCGATGAACACCTCGCGCAGCAGCCCGGGGAGCCCGCTCGGGTCGAAGTCCGGGTCCGGGTCGTCCGGGCCGATGAGGTGGACGGTCCCCTGGACCGCCGCCCATTCCCAGCCGCGGCGGAAGGTGATCGTGGCGTGGCCCGCCCGGCGGAAGAGGTCGAGCTTCTTCGCCCCGCCCACCGCGACGAAACCGACCCCTGGCGCTTTCGTGACCGGGTCTTCGATCACCCCGGCGTTCACGACCGACGAGTGCACGGTGCCGTCCGCGCGGACCGTCGAGACGGTCGCGAGTCCGTTTTCGCGCAAGGAAAGAGTGCGGACGAGTTCGAGATCAGCGGCCATGGATCCACCGTAGCCCGCCCGGCCGGTGCAAGGGGCCGAGCGGGCGAGCGGAGGGCTCAGCAGGCTCCGTTGTCGCGCCAGACGCCCCATTGGCCGCCCGCGCCGGGTTCTTCGCCCTGCGTCCACCACTGTGCCGTCCATTTGTGCCCGTTGTGGGCGACGGTGGCCCCGCCGGTGTACACGGAAGCGCGGTCCCACGCCGGGAGTGAACAGGTGCCCGGGTTGCCGGATCCCGTTTCCCAAGGCACCTGGCTCGACGCGTAGTAGCCGATGCCCTGTGCCTGCCAGCGCGGAGCCTGTGCGCCGAGGCGTACCCGGAAGGCGTTCCAGTCGTGGGTCGACCACGGAGACCAGCCGAGTTCGGCGTGCGCCGGGAGCCGCGGGAAGGCGAGGTAGTCGATGTTCGCCGGGGTCACCACGGTTTCGGTCCACAGCGGGGATTCGACGCCGCGGACGGCGGATTCGGGGACACCGGAGAGGTAGGCGCCCGGGTTCCAGTTGTAGGCGTCCTGGACCTCGATGTAGCCCGCCCACGAGAGCCCGATCGGCGTGCTGGAGTTGTACTTCATGTCCAGGTACGCCTTGTTCGCCGGCGACAGGATCACCTTGCTGCCGCGGGCGACGGCGTTCGAAACCTCAGTGCTGGAGGTCGTCGTGCCCCAGAATTGCGGGGTGGCCGTGGCCGGCAGGGTGGCCTTGCCGATCTCGTGCCAGCCGACGACCTGTTTGCCCGCGGCCGCCACCATCGGCAGCACCCGGTTCATGAACGTGCGGTAGTCCGCGTCGCTGGTGGCCTGGGCTTCGTCGCCGCCGAGGTGGAAGTACGGCCCGGGGGTCAGTGCGGCGATCTCCCGGATGACGTCGTTGACGAAGGTGTAGGTGATCTCCTTCGAGATGCAGAGCGAGCTGTAGCCCACGGCGGTGTCGGTGCGCAGCGGGGGAGCGGTGTTGTTGCAGTTCAGTTCGGCGTACGACGCCAGGGCGGCGTTGGTGTGCCCGGGCATGTCGATCTCCGGGATGACCGTGATGAACCGCGAAGCCGCGTAGTTCACGATCTCCGTGTACTGGGCCTTGGTGTAGTAGCCGCCGGCGCCGCCGCCGACCTGGGTGCTGCCGCCGTAGGTGGCCAGCCGCGGCCAGCTGTCGATCTGGATGCGCCAGCCCTGGTCGTCGGCCAAGTGCAGGTGCAGATTGTTGATCTTGTACTGCGCCAGCTGGTCGATGTAGCGCTTGACCGTGGCGACCGGGTGGAAGTGCCGGGCGACGTCGAGCATCGCGCCGCGGTAGCCGAAGCGGGGGTAGTCCAGGATGTCGGCGCCCGGGATCGTCCAGGGGCCTTGCTGCACCGTGGAGCTTTCGATCTTGCCGGGCAGCAACTGCCGCAGTGTCTGTACGCCGCCGAAGAGGCCTTGCGTCGTCGTCGCGCGGAGGACGACGGAAGTGGACGTCGAGTTCAGTTGGTAGCCCTGGTCTCCGACGCGGGCGTCGGCACCGGACAGCAGGAGCGAGATGCCGTCGGTGGGTGTGCCCGACGGCGCGTCGGAGACGGGCAGGGGGAAGCCGGTGGAGGTGCGGAAGACCCCGGCGAGGTAGTCGCCGACGGCTTTGGCCTGTGCCGAGCCGGCCTGGGTGTAGATCTTGGTGTTCGCGGTCAGGACGTAGTCGGATCCGGTGACCGCTCGGGCCGAGACCGGGACCGGGACGATCGCCTGCAGCGGCGGGGTGGCCGCGTCGGCGACGGGGGCGGCTGCGGTGGTGACGCCGGCGAGCAGCGTCACCCCGACGACGGCGCGGCTCAGCCGCGCTCTCAAGGTCTTCACCGGGGCCTCCAAGGGGACAGGGAACGTGACCCGCGTCACGGCCGGTTCAGATCGTCGCATTTTCTGCGTTAAAGGTCTAGACCACCTTGGGCGATCCTTGGAGTGACTCGAACGTCACATACCGTGTCGCCGCCAGGGGACTATCGTCGGATTCGTGTTCGAGGATCTGCGTTTTCCCGTGATCGCGGCCCCGATGGCGGGCGGGCCGACCACTCCCGAGCTCGTGGCCGCGGTGACCGTGGCGGGCGGATTCGGCTTCCTGGCCGGGGGCTATCTGAGCGCCGACGTCCTCGCGGACCGGATCGCGAAGACCGCCGAACTCACCGGTGAGCCGTTCGGCGTGAACCTCTTCGTCCCTGGTGACGCCGCAGAGGCTGATCTCGGCCGCCACATCGAGCGCTGGCGCGCGGAGGCCGAACGTCACGGCATCGAGCCCGGCGAGCCGAGCTGGGATGACGACGCCTATGACGCGAAGCTCGAGGTCGTTCTGGAGCGGAAGGTTCCGGTCGTTTCCTTCACCTTCGGCACGCCCTCGCCCGAAGACGTGGAACGCTTGCACGCCAGCGGGAGCAAGGTGGCCGTCACTGTCACCAGCCCGGCGGAAGCCGATCAGGCGGTGGCGGTCGGCGCGGACGTGCTCGTGGTCCAGGGATTCGAGGCCGGAGCGCATCGCGGGCTCTTCGCTGACGAGCCCGGAGCTGAAGGCGGGGGAGCGCAGTACGGCGTACTCAGCCTGCTTCGCCTGGTCTCCGCGCGGACGGACCTGCCGCTCGTCGCGACCGGCGGGCTCGTGCACGGTGCCGACATCGCGGCGGTGCTGGCGGCGGGTGCCGTCGCGGCGCAGCTGGGCACGGCGTTCCTGCGGGCGGACGAGGCAGGGACGCAGCCCGCGCATCGGCAGGCGCTCGCGGACGGGGGCAGGCCGACGGCGTTCACCCGGGCGTTCAGCGGGCGTCCCGCCCGGTCGCTGGTCAACCGCGCGGTCACGGACTTCTCGGCCACGGCGCCGTCGGCGTATCCGCAGGTCAACAACCTGACCAAACCGATCCGCGCGGCGGCGGGCAAGGCGGGCGACCCCGAGATCATGTCCCTCTACGCGGGGCAGACCTACGAACTCGCGGGCTCCGGCCCGGCGGCGTCGATCGTCGAACGCCTCCAGACCGAAGCCCGCGAAGCCGCTACGCGTTTGAGTCGTCTCCGCTGACCTGCTTCGCGTCACCATTGTTCGCGTTCATCGCGGAGTGACGGCGGCTGTAGGCGAAGTAGATGATCAGGCCGAGGCCGAACCAGGCCGCGAACCGCAGCCAGGTGTGGTAGTTCAGGAACGTGATCAGCCAGATCGAGAAGACGATGCCGATGATCGGCACGACCGGCATGCCCGGGGTCTTGAACGTCCGCGGCAGGTCCGGCTGCTTGTAGCGCAGCACGATCACCGCGACGCAGACGACGACGAACGCGAGCAGGATGCCGATGTTCGTCAGTTCCGCGGCCTCACCGATGGGCAGCAGCCCGGCGATGATCGCCGAGGCGATGCCGAGCACCCAGGTCATCCGGCTCGGCACCTTGCGCACCGGGTGGGTCTTGCTGAACCACTTCGGCAGCAGGCCGTCGCGGCTCATCGAGTAGCCGACGCGGCTCGCGCCCATGAGGAAGGTGAACAGCACGGTGGTGATACCGATGATCGCGCCGACCGCGATGATCAGGCCGAGCCACTTCATCCCGACGCCCGCGAAGGCGCTGGAGAAGGCGGCTTCGCCGTCGATGTCCTTGTAGTTGACCATCCCGGTCAGGACCAGGCAGGCCAGCACGTAGAGCACCATCGAGATGGCGAGCGAGTAGATGATCGCCTTCGGCATGTGCTTCTGGGAGTCGGTCGATTCCTCGGCCGCGGTGGACATGGCGTCGTAGCCGAAAACGGCGAAGAAGACCGTCGCGGCTCCGGCGAACGCGCCGCTGAGGCCGAACGGGAAGAAGTTCGAGTAGTTGTCGGTGTTGATGTGGAAGACACCGACGACGATCACCAGCAGGACCAGGCCGACCTTCAGGTAGACCAGCAGCGTCTCGAACCGGGCGGCGTTCTTCATGCCCTGGTTGAGAATGAAGGCGATCAACAGGCACAGCAGGACGGCGAACAGGTTGATCTTGTAGGAGCCTGCCGCGACGTCGCCCTTTTCGGTGCCGGGGGCGCCCAGCATCCAGACCGGGAGGTTGATGTCGAGGTAGCCCAGTAGCTCGTTGAAGTAGCCGGAGATGCCGATCGCGACCACCGCGACGATCGCGGTGTACTCCAGTAGGAGATCCCAGCCGATGAACCAGCCGACGATCTCGCCCAGCACGGTGTACCCGTAGGTGTACGCGGATCCGGCGCGGGGGATCAGTCCGGCGAACTCGGCGTAGGAGAACGCGGCGGCGGCGCTGGCGATGCCCGCGATGAGGAAGGAGATGAGCACGGCGGGGCCGGCCTTCTCGTTCGCGACCGCGCCGGCCAGGGAGAAGATCCCCGCGCCGATGATGCCGCCGACCCCGATCGCGGTCAGCTGGCGCAGGCCCAGCGTGCGCTGGAGCCCACCGCCGCCGTCACTGAGTTCTTGGATCTGCTCGATCGGTTTGCGTCGGAATATCCCGGATCCCGAGCCCAGGCTGCGCGGTGCGGACATCGTCGTCTCCCAACAGTTGGTGCTTTTCGGACTGGGTCACAGTCCGAGAGGCACCGTAGCGGGAGTCGGGAGATCGCACCTATCCGGCGACGGTGTCCTCGCTCACTTCGGCGGCGACGCGGGCGGCGATCTTCGACGGCCTGGACGCACTGGCGGAGAAGTAGGTGAGCAGTTCCGAGATCTCGACAGGGTCGTCCAGCTGCGGGCAGTGGCCCCAGTCCTCGCGCACCATCAGCCTGCTGTGCGGGACCAGCGCGTGCAGCTGCCGTCCGGAGGCGGCGCTGACCAGTTTGTCCTTGCCACAGACGACCACCAGGAGCGGGACGCGGATCTCTTCGAGCCGGTACGCGTCCGCCAGCTCTTCGACCAGTTGCCGCGCCTGTTCGAGCCGGGTGGTGGTGGAGCGGTAGTCCGGGAACAGCGAGGTGAACCGGCGCACCTGCTCGGCGTCCGCGGCCGTCGCGTTGGCGTACAGCAGCCGGGGGACGACCTGCTCGGCGACGGCGCGCACAAGGAAGCCGGGGATCGGCAGCGGCAGGGCCGAGTACATCCGCAGGGGCAGCGGATAGCGGGCAACGGTGCGGATGAGCCAGCTGTCCACGAAACCGGGCGCGGCGATCGAGACCACCCCCGCGACCGGGAGCCGGTGGTTCTCCGCGGCGCGCAGGCTCATCGTGCCGCCGAGCGAGTTGCCGGCGAGCACCACCGTGCCGAGCACGGCCTGTTCCTTGATCACGGCCGCGGTGAACGCGTCCAGCTGCGGCAGCATCGAGCCCGGCCGCAGTGGCTGAGCGTCACCGAATCCGGGCAGATCGACCGCGACCGCCGGAACACCGGCGGCCGCGAGCAGCTCCAGGACCGGACGCCAGGTGTCGGCGCTGTCGCAATAGCCGTGCAGCAGCACCAGCCGCGGCGCCGTCGGCTTGGCGTGCGCGCGTGCTGCGGCCCGCTTGCCGAGCACTCGCCGGGGAGCGCGGTCGGCCGATTCCACCGGCTGTGGCCCGACTTCGAGCACTCTGGTGCGAACGCCGGCGTAGCGCCTGAACGAGACGCGGATCGGGTCGGTGTCCGTGGTGGTCCGGCCCCCGGGGTCCGCCGGTTCGGGCCGCTGCGATGCGGTCATCGTTCCAGGCTAACCGCGAGAGGTCGGATTTTGGTCGAACTTTGGTCGTGAAAAGCTCCCTGAGTCATAACGTTCTTGACACTTGACAAGACTACGAAATGACTGTTTGACCTGGGAGGAACGCGCGGACGTGCGCTTGTGTGCGCGCTTGATCACCGCGAGGGGGAGCGCTCACCCCTCCGATCAATGCGTGAAGACCACCTTGCCGGAAGTTTCCCCGCGGAGCATGTTCTCAAACCCGGTTTCGGCTTCCGCGAACGGCAACTCGGCGCCGATCTGCGGGCGCACCCCGGTGAGCTCCAGGTAGGCGAGGAGATCGGTCAGTTCGTCCCTGGTCCCCATCGTCGAACCCGCGATACGCAGTTGCAGAAAGAACACGCGCTGCAACTCCGCGTTAGCGTCAGGACCGCTGGTCGACCCCGAAACAACGATGATCCCGCCCGGTTTGAGCGACTTCACCGAATGGGACCAGGTCGCCTTCCCGACGGTTTCGAAGACCGCGTCGACCCGCTCCGGCAGCCGCGCGCCGGACTCAAAGGTCTGATGTGCGCCCAGGCTCTCGGCCAGCGCACGCTTCTCCTCGCTACGCCCGGTCACCCAAACGCGGAACCCGGCCGCACGCCCGAGTTGCACGAGGGCGGTCGAGACGCCGCCGGAGGCGCCCTGGACGAGCATCGTCTGCCCCGGCCGCAGCCCGGACTTCACGAACAGCATCCGGTACGCGGTCAGCCACGCCGTGCCCATGGTCGCGGCTTCCGCGAAGGTCAGGCCCGACGGCTTCGGCACGACGTTGCGGGCAGGAACCACGACCTGGTCGGCGAAGGTGCCCTGGTGCTTCTCGGTGAGGAGGGTGCGTTTCGGGTCGAGGGTGTCGTCGCCCTGCCAGCCCGGGGCGTTGATCACCGAGTGGATGACGACCTCGGTGCCGTCGTCGAGGGTGCCCGCGCCGTCGCAGCCAAGGATCATCGGGAACTGCTCGGGTTTGATGCCGACGCCGCGCAGCGTCCACAGGTCGTGCATGTTGAGGCTGGCGGCCTTGACGTCGACCCGCACCCAGCCTTCGGGCACGTCGGGTTCGGGTCGCTCGCCGGTCACGAGCGAGTCCAGCGGCTTTTCGGCGTTGGGTTCGGAAGCGTAAACGGCGAACATGCCAGCAACCTACATGGCCTGACGGGCGGTGGCAGTGGGTGCGAGCGTAGGCTCACACTCGTGTTCAACGGGCTTGCAGACTGGTGGGACGGCGTCGAGTTGTGGCTCGCGCAGGCCCCGTTTCCCGTGCAGTTCGTGCTGGTCATGGCGGTCGTCGTACCGCTGTGCCTGGTCGCCGCTTGGGTGCTCGACTCGGTCTTCGGCAAGGTCGCCCGGCTCTTCGGTACGGCCCGCGATGCGAACGACTCCGACCGGTCCTCCTAAGCTGGCACACCATGTTCAACCGTAGGCGGATCACCGCCGCCCTGATCGGCCTGATCGTGCTGGTGCTCGCAGGCTGGTTCGTCAAGGACGGCATCAGCGGTGACGACACGAAGAGCGCTCCGGCGAGTTCGTCCGCTTCGGCCGCGCCGTCGGGAGACGCCGCGAGCCAGGCGAAGGGCAAGGTCGCGGGTGCGGACTCCGGTCTTCCGGTCAAACCGCTCACAGGACTTCCCTCGCAGGCGTCCGACACCTGGAAGCTCATCCAGGCGGGCGGGCCGTACCCGTATCCGCGCAACGACGACGTGACCTTCCAGAACCGGGAAAAGGTCTTGCCTGCCAAGGCTTCCGGCTACTACCGGGAGTACACGGTCAAGACGCCGGGCAGCCCGGATCGCGGAGCGCGGCGGATGGTGACCGGCTCCGGCAAGGAGCTGTACTACACCGAGGACCACTACAAGTCCTTCGTCGTCGTGGACCCCAGCCGATGAGCGCGGCGAAGGAAGCGGCGGACAAGGCGTTCGCCCGCGGTGCGCGTCCGCATCTGATCGACGGCGGCAAGACGGTCGACAAGGCTTCGACACTCGACGCGATCGCGGAGGCGTTGTCCTTTCCGGACTACTTCGGGAAGAACCTCGACGCGCTCTACGACTGCCTCACCGACCTGTCGTGGCTCGCGCCGGGTGAGCACGTGCTGATCTGGACCGGTTCCTCGCTGCTCAAAGAGCGCGATCCGAAGGCGTACTTGGCCATCCGCAGCGTGCTTTCCGACGCGCAGCGGGCGCTGGGGCCGTCCGGTGAGCGGACGGACTCCCGGCGCCTCACCGTAGTCCTGCCCGACTGAGGCTCTGCCCGACTGAGGCTCAGCTTTCGGGCACCCAGTTCGGCTTGCGCTTCTGCGCGAAAGCCGTGATGCCTTCCTGGCCCTCTTCGCTCGCGAAGAAGCCGGCGGACAGCTTGTTCATGGCCTCGAAGCCTTCGCTCGGTGTCGCCGGGCGAGGCTTGCTGAGTAGTTCCTTCGTCGCCGCGAGCGCCTTCGGCCCGCCGAGGGCGAGCGCCTTGACGTAGCGGGCGACCTCGCCGTCGAGTTCGTCGGCGGAGACGGCCGAGTTCAGCAGGCCGATCTCGACGGCGCGCTTCGCGTCGAAGGTGTCACCGGTCAGGAACAGTTCGTGGGCGGCGCGGGCGGTGAGCCGCGGCAGCACGGTGAGCGAGATGACGGCGGGCACGACGCCGATCCGCACCTCGGAGAAGGCGAAGGTCGCTTCGCTGACGGCCACGGCGATGTCGGTCGCGGCCACCATGCCGATCCCGCCCGCTCGCGCGGGGCCCGCCAGCTTCGCCACGACAGGTTTGGGGCTGGTCCACAGCTGCTCGAGGATCTTCGGGAACTCGTTGACGCCCTGGGCACCCGCGCCGGCGCCGCGGGCCTCCTTGAGATCCATTCCCGCGCAGAACACCGGGCCGGTGTGGGTGAGCACGATGACCCGCACGGCGTCGTCCGCCCGTGCCTTGTCCAGCGACTCGCTCAGTTCACGCCGCAGCTGGGCGGAGAGCGCGTTGCGGTTGTGCGGGGAGTCCAAGGTGATCGTGGCGGTGCCGCCCACCACGTCGTAGTGCACCAGTTCGTCAGCCATGCCTCACCTTCGCATGGGCGAAGTCGGGCCGGGCAGTGGCCTGCGCCACCATCTCCTCCGACGGTGGCGCAGGCACGGGTCAGCCGATCGTCGTCGTGGTGAAGGTCGGGCTCGGGTTCGGGAAGCACGACGTCGGGGCGGAGACGTCGAAACCGGCGCTGACCACGGCGGTGAACGTCAGGCCCGGGTCGGCGTAGCTGGAACCGCCCAGCTTCGTCTCGATGGTGCCGGACGTGCCGGCGGTGAGGTGCGCCGTCACGGTCGGCAGTTCGAACGTCGAACCGCCCGCGATCGGGCCGGGGAAGCTCAGCGTCGCGACGCTGCCGGACACGGTGATCTTCGGCGGGGTCGAGCCGATGCCGGAGCCGCCGGCGAGGTCGGCGCTCACCCAGGTCGAGTTCGCCGGGATCGGGATCTTCAGGGAGAAGTCCTTGATCTGCTTGACCTGGTAGCCGCTGACCTCGGCCGGGACGGTGTTCGGCGCCGGGTCGATGACGATGTCGAGCGCGGCGCCGGGGGCGACCGTGGCAGGCGCGGTGACGTCGGCGTCCTGGTTCAGCTTGAGGTACTTGTTGCCGACGAGCGGTGGCTTCGCCTCGCAGTCGAAGACGACGGTGGTCGCCGCCGAAGCCGGTGCGGCGAGACCGACGAGCGGGACGAGCACGGCCGACGCGCAGACGAGGGCACGGATGGCAGCCTTCATGTTCCACCTACCTGGGGTTCGATGGGGAGAGAGGGAGCTGCGCAGCGATTAGAGAGTTACCGGCAAGTTAAGTAACTCGTCAAGAAATCTCCGTTCCCATACGCGGGGTGTCACGGAACTGGGAACGGGACCCACCGAAAATCGGTATCAAGCGCCCGAACGGGACGTGACGCTCTACTGTGCCGATGAACGATCAGGCGGCGAGCCGGGCGGCGGCGACGTCGTAGCGGTCCAGGACGAGCCCGGCGATCCGCGGATCCGGCCCCAGCGGTCCGGCGACGACCACCGACGGGTCTGCTTCGCGGGCCAGCCGCGCGATCCGGTCCGGCAACAGCCCCGGCGCGAGGAACCAGCCCGCGACCGCGAGCCGCTGTGCGCCGTTGAGCCGCAACCGCGCGATGGCGGCGGGCACGTCCGGCTGCGCGGCGCCGGCGAACGCGGGGGTCGCGAGCAGCCCGCGGCGCAGCTGCCAGCGGGTGGTGATCCCGGCGACCGCGTCGTTCGCCGCGACGTTCGACGAGCCGACACCCGCCAGCAGGACACCCAGCCCCGGATCGTCCAGATCGGCGCCGGCCTGGGCGAGCCGGTCCAGCGCGACCGTCTCGATCAGCGGGTCGATGCCCAGTACCCCGGAAACCCGCACGTCGAAGCCAGGGCAGTCCGCGGTCACCTCGGCGACGAGCGCGGGCAGATCGACCCGGTCGTGGTACGCGACGCCGAGCAGCAGGGGCACCACGACGACCTCGCGATGCCCCTCGGCGTACAACCCGCGCAGGGCATCGGTGAGCAGCGGCTCCGAGAGATCCAAAAAGGACTCACGGATGTCGAGACCCGGCGCCAGCCCGCGGGAGACGTCGAGCAGGGCGCGGATGGTCGCGGCGGACCGCGGATCGCGGCTGCCGTGGGCGACGGCGACCAGAGGCGGAGTGAGGCTTGAGGTCATGCGAACCTTTCGCCGACGAGTCCGGCCGCCAGTGTATCGCCGTCCTTCGGGTCGATGACCAGGAAAGCGCCCGTGCGCGGGCTGACGCCGTAGTCGTCCACGCCGATCTCCTCGGCCAGCCGCAGCGTGACCCGGCCGATGTCGTTGAGTTCCAACGTGCCCGGATCGTCCACACTGGACAGGGCCTGCTCGTCGAAGCGGGCGTGGAGTTCGCCGACGAGAGCCTGCACCGTCCGCGCCCCGTGCTTCACGAGCACCCGCGCGCCCGGCTTCAGCGCCTTGGCCGAGAGCCAGCACAGGGTCGCGGTGATCTCGTCGGTCACCGTCGGCTGCCGGTCGGCGGCGGAGATCAGGTCACCCCGCGAGATGTCGAGATCGTCCGCGAGCAGCAGGGTCACCGAGGTGCCGGCCCCGGCTTCGGCGAGCGGCCCGTCGGCGGTGTCGATGCCTTCGACGCGGCTGCGGATGCCTTGCGGCAGCACGACGATCTCGTCGCCCGGCCGGACGGTGCCCGCCGCGATCTGCCCCGCGTACCCGCGGTAGTCGGGGTGGTCGGCCGTGCGCGGCCGGATCACGTACTGCACCGGGAAGCGGAACGCCGAATCGTGCGGATCCGGCGCCACCGGCACGGTTTCCAGATGCTCCAGCAGGGTCGGGCCGGAGTACCACGGGGTCTTGTCCGACTTCTCCGCCACGTTGTCGCCCACCAGCGCCGAAACCGGCACCGCGAGCACGGAACCCCGTTCGTAGCCGAGGGAGGCGGCGTGCTCGGCGAACTCCTCGGCGATCACGGTGAACGTCGCTTCGTCGTAGCCGACGAGGTCGATCTTGTTCACCGCCAGCACCAGGTTCGGGACGCCAAGCAGGGCGAGCACCGCGGCGTGGCGGCGGGTCTGCTCGATGACGCCCTTGCGCGCGTCGACCAGCAGCACGGCCAGTTGCGCGGTGGACGCCCCGGTCACCGTGTTCCGCGTGTACTGCACGTGGCCCGGCGTGTCCGCGAGCACGAAACTGCGCTTCGGGGTGGCGAAGTACCGGTACGCCACGTCGATCGTGATGCCCTGCTCGCGTTCCGAGCGAAGGCCGTCCACGAGCAGCGAGAGGTCCGGAGTGGACAGTCCTTTGTCGACACTGGCGCGGGTGACCGCGTCCAGCTGGTCGGCGAGCACGGATTTGGTGTCGAACAGGAGCCGCCCGACGAGGGTCGACTTCCCGTCGTCCACGCTGCCCGCGGTCGCGAGCCTGAGGAGGCTGGACATCAGAAGTACCCTTCCCGCTTGCGGTCTTCCATCGCCGCCTCCGACATCCGGTCGTCGGCGCGGGTGGCGCCGCGTTCGGTGAGCCGGGAGGCCGAGACCTCGGCGATGACCTCGTCCACCGTGGCGGCGGCCGATTCGATGGCGCCCGTGCACGAACCGTCGCCGACGGTCCGGTAGCGCACGGTCAGTTCCTTGACGACCTCGTCCGGCCGCGGCCCGCCCCACGGTCCTTCGGCCAGCCACATGCCGTCGCGCTGGTAGACCTCGCGCCGGTGCGCGTAGTAGATCGACGGCAGTTCGACCTTCTCCCGCGCGATGTAGTTCCAGACGTCCGCCTCGGTCCAGTTGGACAGCGGAAAGACGCGGACCTGCTCGCCGGGGCGGTGCCGACCGTTGTAGAGGTTCCACAGTTCCGGGCGTTGCCGCCGGGGGTCCCACTGGCCGAAGGAGTTGCGGAGACTGAAGATCCGCTCCTTGGCGCGGGCGCGTTCCTCGTCGCGGCGTCCGCCGCCGAAGACGGCGTCGAACTTGTTCTCGGCGATCGTGTCGAGCAATGGTGTGGTCTGCAACGGGTTGCGCATCCCGTCGGCGCGCTCTTCGAGCCTGCCGTCGTCGATCCAGTCCTGGACCTTCGCCACGACCAGCCGGAGCCCGTGCTGCTCGACGACCCGGTCGCGGAAGTCGATGACCTCGTCGAAGTTGTGCCCGGTGTCCACGTGCAGCAACGGGAACGGCACCGGCGCGGGCCAGAACGCCTTGATCGCCAGGTGCAGCAGCAGCGTCGAGTCCTTGCCGCCGGAGAACAGGATCACCGGCCGGTCGAACTCACCCGCCACCTCGCGGAAGATGTGGATGGCCTCGGATTCCAACGCCGCCAGGTTGTCCTGTGCCGCGGCCGCGACCGGTTCGAGCGTGGTCATGTCGTCCCTTCTCACCCGTGCAAACCGCACTCGGTCTTGCCCTGCCCGGCCCACCGGCCGCTTCGCGGGTCCTGGCCCGGAGCGACCTTCGCGGTGCACGGCGCGCAGCCGATCGACAGATAACCGATGGACACCAACGGGTTCTCGAGGATCCCGTGCTCGTCGATGTAGTCCCGGAACTCGTCGTCGGACCACGGCGCGATCGGGTTGATCTTCACCAGCCCGTTGCGGTCGTCCCAGGTGACGATCGGGGTGTTCGCGCGGGTCGGCGCGTCGACGCGGCGGACGCCGGTCACCCACGCCGAGTACTTCGCGAGCGTGTTCCGCAGCGGCACGACCTTGCGAAGCTGGCAGCACTGGTTCGGGTCGCGCTCGTGCAGCTTCGGGCCGTACTCGGCGTCCTGTTCGGCGACGCTCTGCGCGGCCTCGGCGTTGACGATCCGCACCCCGGGGTACACCGCCTGCACCGCGTCACGGGTGCCGATGGTCTCCGGGAAGTGGTAACCGGTCTGCAGGAACAGGACGTCGACGTCGGGTTTGACCTGGGTGGCCAGATCGATGAGGACGGCGTCCTGCATGTTCGACGCGACGATGAAATCGGCGCCGAAGGTCTCCGCGGTCCAGCGCAGGGCCTCGGTCGCGGTCGCCTCCGCGAGCTCCTTCGAGGCCCGTTCGGCGAGCGTCTTGTAGTCGGCAGTGGCGGTCATCCTGGTGACACCTCCGGAAAGGACAGTCCGAGGAACTTCACGGTGAAGACCCGGCGGCAGCCCGAGCACAGCCAGGAGCCGCCCTCTTCGGGCCGCAGGTCTTCATCGCCACAGAAAGGGCAGTAGTACGGGGTCGCGCGTTCGGTCATTGCAAGACGCCCTCGTCGGCCCGCAGGACCCACTGGGCGAACCGCTCGCCGGGTTCGCGGCCGGCGACGTACGCCCGCACGACCCGTTCGACGTACGCGGTCAGCTCCGACGCGGTCACCTTGTGCCCGCGCAGTTTCCGGCCGAATCCGGCGTCGAGCCCGAGCCCGCCGCCGAGGTGCACCTGGAAGCCTTCGACCTGGTTGCCGTCCTCGTCGGTGACGATCTGGCCCTTGAGCCCGATGTCGGCGGTCTGGACCCGGGCGCAGGAGTTGGGGCAGCCGTTGAGGTGCACGGTCACCGGATTCTCGATCTCGGCCTGGATGTCGGCGAGGCGCTTCTCGAGTTCGGTGACCAGTTCGATCGCGCGGGCCTTCGTCTCGACGATCGCGAGCTTGCAGAACTCCAGGCCGGTGCACGCCATGATCCCGCGCCGCCACGGCGAAGGCTCGGTCTGAAGGCCGAGATCGGCCAGTTCGGTCTTCAGCCCGTTCACCTCGGCCTCGGGAACGTCGAGGACCACGAGCTTCTGGTGCGGGGTCAGGCGGACGCGGTTCGACCCGGCCCGCTCGGCGGCCTTGGCGACGGCCAGCAGGGTGGCCCCGGAGACGCGACCGGCGACCGGCGCGGCGCCCACGTAGAACTTCCCGTCGATCTGCGGGTGCACGCCGACGTGGTCGATCTGGGTGGCGGGCACCTCGGGTGCCGGGCCGTCGGTCAGCTTGCGCTTGAGGTACTCGTCTTCCAGCACCTGGCGGAACTTCGCGACACCCCAGTCCTTCACCAGGAACTTGATCCGGGCGCGGGCGCGCAGCCGCCGGTAGCCGTAGTCACGGAAGACGCTGATCACGCCTTCCCAGACGTCGGGGACCTCGTCGAGGGAGACCCAGGCGCCCAGTCGCTGCCCGATCATCGGGTTGGTGGACAGGCCGCCACCGACCCAGACGTCGAAACCGGGGCCGTGTTCGAGGTGGTTCACGCCGACGAAGGCGACGTCGTTGATCTCGTGCGCGACGTCCTGCTGCCCGGAGACCGCGGTCTTGAACTTGCGCGGCAGGTTCGAGTAGCGCGGGTCGCCGATGTAGCGGCGTTTGATCTCGTCGATCGCGGGCGTGCCGTCGATGATCTCGTCGGCGGCGATACCGGCGACGGGGGAGCCGAGGATGACGCGCGGGCTGTCGCCGCAGGCCTCCATCGAGGTCATCCCGGCCTTCTCCAGCTTCGCCCAGATCGTCGGGACGTCCTCGATCTGGATCCAGTGGTACTGGATGTTCTGCCGGTCGGTGATGTCGGCGGTGTCGCGCGCGTGGGTCTGCGAGATCTCGGCGAGCACGGCCAGCTGATCGGTGGTCAGCGCGCCGCCGTCGAGCCGGACCCGCAGCATGAAGTAGCGGTCGTCGAGCTCCTCGGGCTCCAGCGTCGCAGTGCGGCCGCCGTCGATCCCCGGCTTGCGCTGGGTGTAGAGACCGAACCAGCGGAACCGGCCGCGGAGGTCACCCGGGTCGATGGAATCGAAGCCGCCGAGGGCGTAGATGTTCTCGATCCGGGCACGGACGTTGAGCGGGTTGTCGTCCTTCTTGGACCGCTCGTTGGGGTTCAGCGGTTCGCGGTAGCCCAAAGCCCACTGTCCCTCGCCCCGTTTCTGTTTCACCCGGGGCGTGCGGGCAGGGGTTTCGCGCGTGGGCGACGACATGGGAGTCCTCCGGCAGATCGTGGTGGTGGCGGGGAGTCAGCGGTTCGTCGCACAGAGCGCGCTCGCCACACGACGGAGGTCCACGTGGCGGCGTGCCACGAGGGTGATTCCGGCGCGGGTCATTGATTCAGCGTGCCACGCGCCCACTATGTGGTCCAGGCCGGTCCGAATGCTGGGAACACTGTCCGAACTTGGCTGTATTCGCAGGTCAGAGGTCTGCTTTGGAGGTCAAGCCCGGGTTCGTGGCCGGGCATTGTGACGCAGAACGCGCACGGCTCAAGAAGGCAGGACGCGGTCCACGATGATCCGGATGACGTCCTCGTCGGTGACGTCCGCGAGCACCTCCGGCAGGGTCAGCCGTTCGACGGTGAGCGCCGTCAGCGCGAGGTACATCAGCAGGACCTCGGCGCGCCCGCCCGGCATTCCCGCCGCGACGTGCCAGTCGACGCTCATGTCGATGCCCTCGCGGATGGTCTTGGTCAGTTCGGCCGAAAGATCCGGGCGCCGGGTGGCTTCGAGCCTGAGCTCGAGCAGCGCGAGATAGGGCTCGCGGTGGGCGGTCAGCCGCCCCATGAGCTCGCCGAGCAGGACGCCGACCCGGTCGTGGGACGGCGTCTCGGCCTGCGGGTTCGCCATCACGTCGGCCGGCGCCGACAGCCGTTCGTGCACGCGGACGCCGACCTCCCCGAGCAGCTGGTCCCGGTTGCGGAAGTAGTTGGACGTCGTTCCCGGCGGGACATCCGCTTCGACGTCCACGGCGCGATAGGTGAGGCCGCGTGCGCCTTCGCGGGCGAGGACGGTGATCGCGGCGTCGGTGAGCGCGGTCCGGCGCTCCGGGTTCTGTCGCATCGGGACATTCTCCTTGCTTCAGTCAAACCACTATGTCTATAGTACTACGCATCAAGTGGTAAACAACTGGGAGGAAACACCAGATGCAACTCAGCGGTTTCGGTGCCTGTGTGCTCGTCGATGACATCGCCGAGACCACCGCCTGGTGGAAGCGGCACCTGCAGTTGACGGTGACGATCGAGCTCGACTGGTTCTCCAGCCTCAACGCCGGAGTCCCCGGCTATGAAATGAGCTTCGCGAAGCGTGGTCACAAGGCCACGCCGGAGCCGTGGCGGGTGCAGGAAGCGGCCGGTTCCATGGTCGGCTTCATGGTCGCCGACGCGGCAGCCGAATATGAGCGGCTGCGCGAAGAAGGGGTCAAGATCGTCACCGAACTCGTGGACGAGGAATTCGGCCAGCGGCACTTCTACATCGAGGACCTGAACGGCTTCCTGGTCGACATCATCGAGGTGATCCCGCCGTCGCCGGAGTGGCTGGCCGCTAATGGGTTGGCCTAGTACCGCTTCGGGTGAGTGAGGCCGCGCCGGGTCGCCGTCGCCGTCGCCGCTAGCTTCGATCTTCGATCCACAGAGGACGGAGGAGTTGCGCATGCGCCGATGGGTGGTCGCCGCGATGGTGCTGGCATCCCTGCTGATCCCGGGTACGGCCGCCGGGGCTCAGCAGGGGTGCAGACTGGTTTCGCCGGAGGAGGGTGCGGTGCTGCACAAGGGCAGCTCGTACCGGTTCGAGGCGGTCGGCTGTTCGCGGGACGTCCGGGGACACCTGTCCCAGATGGTGCTCGTCGAGGTGGCCATGAGCCGCGACGCCGCCTCGGACGAACACGGTGACTGGTCGGTGGACCACGTGGTCAACGACTACTCGTTGAGCATGGAGACCCTGGTCTGGGTGCGGTTCGAGGACGGCACCCGCTCCACCTCGGTCAAGGTGCGCATCGCCGACCGGTAGCTCGTCCGTGAAGGCCTCTTTCCCCGGGGAAGGAGGCCTTCACGGCGTGGGGGACACTGGGGTGTGCCCGCGTTGCTGCCCGAAACCACCACGCCCGTCGAGTCCGCGCTCCCCGAGAGCGCGCTGGAAGGGCTCGGCACCCGGCCGTTCGGCGTCTACGTGCACGTCCCTTTCTGCGCGACCCGTTGCGGCTACTGCGACTTCAACACCTACACCGCCGGAGAGCTGGACAGCGGTTCGTCGCCGCAGTCCTGGCTCGAAGGTCTCAAGCGCGAGTTCGACCTGGCCGCGCGCGTGCTGGGGAAGCCGCCCGCGGTCGACACCGTCTTCGTCGGCGGCGGCACCCCGTCCCTCCTCGGCGCCGAAGGGCTCCGAAGCGTCCTCGACGCCGTTCGTGACACCTTCGGGCTCGCGCCGGACGCCGAGGTGACGACGGAGTCCAATCCGGAGTCCACCTCGCCCGAGTTCTTCGCGGGCATCCGTGACGCCGGGTACAACCGGATCTCGCTCGGGATGCAGTCGGCCGCTCAGCACGTGCTGAAGATCCTCGATCGCGTGCACACCCCGGGCCGCCCGGTCACGGCCGCCGAAGAGGCCCGCGCCGCCGGGTTCGAGCACGTCAACCTCGACGTCATCTACGGCACGCCGGGGGAGCGGATCGAAGACCTCCAGGCTTCGCTGGACGCGGTGCTGGCGGCCGGCGTCGACCACGTCTCGGCGTACGCGCTGATCGTCGAAGAGGGCACCGCGCTCGCCCGCCGCATCCGCCGCGGTGAACTGCCCGCGCCGGACGACGACGTGCTCGCCGCCGACTACGAGATGATCGACCGCGTCCTCGCTTCGGCGGGCTTGCGCTGGTACGAGGTGTCCAACTGGGCGACCTCGGAAGAAGCCCGCTGCCGGCACAACATCGGTTACTGGCGCGGCGGCGACTGGTGGGGCGCCGGACCCGGCGCGCACAGTCACGTCGGCGGCGTCCGCTGGTGGAACGTCAAGCATCCGGCCCGCTACGCCGCGTCCCTCGCCGCCGGTGACTCACCGGCCGCGGGCCGTGAACTGCTGACCGGCGAGGACCGGCATCTGGAACGCGTGATGCTGGAACTCCGGCTCTCCGAAGGGCTTCCGCTCGACGGCCTCGACGACGACGGCCGGGCCGAAGCCCGCGCCGCCGCCGCCGAAGGGTTGCTGGATCAGTCCGCTTTGGACGGTCAGGGACGTGCGGTGCTGACCGATCGCGGGCGGTTGCTGGCCGACGGTCTGGTGCGCCGGCTCACCTGAGCGTGGCGCTCGTGAGCGGCAAGTCGTGTCTGGCGGGTTGCGAAAGCCACTTTCGCGACGCCTGGGTGCCCCACGGCCGCGAGCGAATCCCCGCGACCCGACACCATTGCCTTACCCCTCAATAGCTCGAGTAGCCACACGCCACCTGGAAAGTGACGCGTGCGTCAGGTCGAAGCGAGTCCCAGCGCCCGGTCCACCCACCGGCCAACCGGCAGTGCCACCACGATCGCCGCCAGCACCAGGTGCACCAGCATGAACACGACCGCGACCGGAACGCTCGGCGGTCCGCCGAGGAACACGATCATATGCGACGCCCACTTCAGCTCGGTCGGTTTCGTCCCGGCGGCCCAGACGTCGTTGAGCGCCCAGAACGTCAGGTCGTTCGCGCCCGAGATCACCACCAGGATCGCCGCGATGCCGGTTTTGAGCACGTTCGCCGTCCGGCCGCCGCCCATCCGGTACGCCATCAGTCCGAACAGGACGATGAACGTCACGATGAACAGTTCGAACTGGTACACCGGCTGGAAGGCGTCCTCGTCGGTGGCGGCGTTCCTGGCGAACGCCTGGATCCGCATGATCAGTTCGGTGTCCAAATAGGACATGTAGACGAACACCGCGAGCGCGATCAGCGCCGGACCCCACTTGGTGCGCGGGAAGAGCGCCACCGTGCAGACCGCGAACACGAACGGGCACAGCTTGAACGCCCAGTCCACGACGTTGTCGAGCGTCTGGTCCGGCGGCAGGATCACCATGATCAGCAGCGTGGTGACCACGGCCGGGACGGCGGCCACCAGCCACAACCATTTGCGCCGCCGGTAAAGCGCGGGCACCCATCCGTCCGTGTCGGGCAGCGTGGCGGTCACAGGTCGTCCTTCTCTGCCCAGAACGGCCCGAGGGCGAGCGCGTCGACGTCGGTCTTCAGGTAACAGGCCACCGCGTCGGCCGGGCTGGCGACGATCGGTTCGTTGTTGTCGTTGAACGAGGTGTTGACCACCATCGGCACGCCGGTGAGTTTCTCGAACTCGCTGATCATGCGGTAGTACAGCGGGTTGTCCGTTTCGCTCACCGTCTGCACGCGGGCGGTCCCGTCGACATGGGTGATGGCGGGGACCTCGTCGCGTTTGTCCGGCAGGACGTCGAACACCAGCAGCATCACCGGCGACGGGTAGTCGCTGACGAACCAGTCGCCCGCGCGTTCCGCCAGGCACGACGGGGCGAACGGCCGGAACGCCTCGCGGTGCTTGACCTTCTCGTTCATCCGCGTCTTCGAGTCGGGGTCGCGCGGGTCGGCCACCAGCGAACGGTTGCCGAGCGCGCGCGGCCCGCATTCCATCCGGCCCTGCACCCAGCCGATGATCTTGCCCTCGGAGATCTTCTTCGCCGTGTGGGCGGCGATGTCGTCGACCTTGGTGTACCGGACACCGGCGTCCTGCAGCGCCAGTTCCATCTCCGCCTCGGTGTGGTCCGGGCCGGTGTAGGTATAGCCGTCGCGGGGGCGCGGCTTGCCGTACTTGCCGACCGACACCTCCAGCGCCGAACCGAGCGCGCAGCCGTCGTCGGCGGCCGCGGGCTGGGCGAAGAAGTCCTCGAACGGGGTTTCCAGCAGGATCCGCCCGTTCATCACGCTGTTCAGCGCGACACCACCCGCGACGCACAGCCGCCGCGACCCGGTTTCCCGTTGCAGCCAGCGCGCGAGGTGCAGCCCGGCTTCCTCCAGGGTGACCTGCAGCGCATAGGCGATGTCGCAGTAGTGCTGCGGCACCGGGTTCTCCGCGGTGACCCGGGTCTTGGGCCGCGCCGGGCCGAACAGGTCGGTGAACTTCTTCGACATCACGTGCTTGCCGGTGCGGTGGTGGCCGAAGAAGCTCAGGTCGAGCTCGTACCCGCCATCGTCGTCGAGGTGGATCAGCTGCTTGAACGCGTCGACGTAGGTGTCGTCGCCGAGCGGCGCCAGCCCCATGATCTTGCCTTCGTCACGGGTGGGGTAGAAGCCGAGGTACCCGGTGACGCCGGCGTACATCGCGCCGAGTGAATGCGGGAACTTGATCCGCCGGATGTCGATGATCCGGTTTCCCTTGCCGTGGCCCAGATAGGTTGCGGTGCCGTCGCTGCCGATGCCGTCGAAGGTGAGCACCGCCGACTCTTCCCATGGCGAGATGAAGTAGCCGCTGGCGGCGTGGGCCTTGTGATGGTCGACCAGATGCGTCTTGAACTTCGCCGGGCCGGTCCAGCCCACGGCTTCCTTCACGTCACGTTCGAGCGTGTAGGACCGTTTGAGATGCGCGAGCACCGCGCCGCCGACGTGGTAGTCGTCGACGCCCTTGCCGCCACCGGTCTTGAACGTCTCCACCATGCCCGCGGAGGAGCCGCCCTCGTCGCCGTTCTGATTGCGGAAGACCTCCAGCGTCGCCGGGAAGTACTTCGCGAACACCTTCGCCGCGTGGATGCCTTCGCGCCAGCGCTGCCAGTAGTAGGCGACGTGGTCGACGTCGGCGAGGGTGATCCCGCCGCGCTCCAGGCAGAACTTGATCGCCTCCGCGGGGAAGTCCCCGTCGTGCTTCTTGCGGGTGAAGCGTTCTTCCTCGGCGAAAGCGATGATCTCGCCGTCGCGCACGAGCGCGGCCGCCGAGTCGTGGACCCTGCTGATTCCCAGTACGTACATGTTCCTTCTCCAGTGCGACGTTCAGAGTTCGGGGTGGTGGCGGCGCAGCAGCCGCCGGAGCACGGCCGCCCGCGTGCCGATGGCGAAGACGAGGGCGGCGAATCCGCCGACCGGCCCCATCGCCGGGACGAGCGCGGCGGCGGCCAGCGGGGTGGCGACCAGACCGGCGATCGCGGCGGACGCGGTGAGCGTGAGGACCTTGCTGTTGGTGTTCTCGATCAGGAAGCCCGCGTAGAGCCGCACGGCGAACAGCACCGTTTCGACCAGGACGAAGACACCGAGGACCACATAGGCGCCGACGGTGTTTTCGGCGGTCAGCACCGCGCGAGCCGCCGGGATCACGAGGGCGACGCCCACCAGGACGAGGAAGGCGAGCGCGCCCCGTTCGACCAGTTTCAGCAGTTCGACCGCACGGGCCCGGCCCGCCACCGCCCCGCTTCCGCGCAGCCGCGCGGATATCGTCGGCTGGTGCACCCGGAGCTGATAGAACAACAGCGAACAGAACGCGCTGCTGGCCAGCAAGGCGACGTAGAACGGTCCACTGTCGACGGTGCGTCCGGCCAGCGCCAGCACGCCGAACACCGACGACGTCGCGAGGACGTCCAAAACCTCGGTCATCCCGAGCAGCACCGTGGTCCGGCCGAACGCGGGCCAGAGCCGGTGCCCGTCGACCTTTTCCACCCGTAGCCACTTCTTCGGCAGCAGCGCCGCGGAGCAGCCGAGGATGAGCAGGATCCCGCCGAGCAGCAGGCCGAGATGCGTCAGGGGCGGCCAGCGGACGAACCAGGTGCCCACGGTCACCGCGCCGACCACGATCGCGCCCGCGGTGAACGCCAATGCGTCCAAAGTGGACTTGCCGTTGAACCGGTGCAGGCCGGAGACGGTCATCAGCAGGCCGCCGGAGATCGACCAGCCTGCCGCCGTCAGGTACAGCGCGGCGTCCGAGCCCGGCGCGACGAGCAGCGCGACCGCCATCGCCACCAGCACCACCATGACCGGGACGACGGCGACCCGGACGGCCAAGCCCGCGACCGCGTCCCGCGTCATCCGCAGGCGGGGCAGGCATTTCAACGCCGACTTCTCCGCCGAGGACGGCACGAAGTTGAGCCACGTCATCAGCCCGAGCGCGGTGGCGAACCGGCCGTAGTCGTGCGCCCCCCACGCGGTGACCAGCACCAGGCCCATCGCCTGGATCGCCAGCCGGAAGACGCCGCGACCGGCGAGCAGCCGCAGCACCATCGACGGCTTCGGCGCCGCGATCGACGCGGTGCCGGAGCCGGTGAGCGAAGTGTCGGTCAAGGGAGCGGCACCGCCATACCCTGTTCGTCGAGCAGGAACTTCAGCGTGCCGCGCAACTCGTCCTCCGCGGCGAGGACATCGGGCACGGTCGGTGCCGAAAGTACGGCGTAGCCCATCTTGTAGCCCGCCTGCTCATACGGTTTGACGTAGGAATCCTGCTCCGCGAACAGTTCCAGGTTGTGCACCGCCGGCATGGCGCGGACCTCGTCGGCGCCCTCGATCCGCACGATCCGGCCGCCGCGGTCGGAGGCGAGGATGTGGATCAGCGTCGGCCGCGGGGCGCGCGGCGCGAGCACCACTTCACCGCCGGTCGCGGCGGCGATCCCCGCGGCGATCAGGTCGACGCCGGTGCTGAGCTCGATCGCCTCGGCCAGTCCGTTCCCGCCCATCCTGGCGCCCATCTCGATCAGGTAGAACTTCCCGTCGCGGCCGAGAACGGCGTCGAGGGTGAGCGGCCCGGTGCGGTAGCCGAGTTCCGCGCACAACCCGGCCAGCATCACCGGGAGCGCGCGGTCGACCATCGGCGGCAGTCCGGCGGGCAAGAGATGGGAGGCCGTCACGAAGAACGGTGGCGGCGTGAGCGTGCGCCGGGTGACCGCGTGGAACACGATCCGGCCGTCGACCACGAGCGCTTCGATCGTGTAGTGCGAGCCGTCGAGATGTTCCTCGACGACCAGTCGCCCGGACGGCGAGAACGCGAGCGAGTCGGTGAACGCGGTGTCCAGGCCGCCGGGGCTCGCGCACGAGACGACGCCGCGGCTCCCGGAGGAGTCGACCGGTTTCACCAGCGTGGGGAACCGCAGTTGCTGCGCGGCGAGCGCGAGGTCCGGTCCGGGTTTCCCGCCGACACTGCGGTAGGTCGGCAGACGCAGCCTGTCGCAGAGTTCGCGGAAGACGGACTTGTCGACGGACGCGGCGACGGCGGCTTCTGGCAGCGGGTCCGGCAGGTTCCAGTGCCGGGTGAGCCAGGCGAGCGCGGGCAGTCCGACGTCGCTGGCCGGGCAGAGCACCCCGGCGATGTCGTCGCGTCCGTCCAGCGCCGCCGCGATCTGTTCCGGCGCGCGGACACTGACCTGGACGAACTCGTCGGCCAGCGCGGCCGCGGGCGCGCTCGTGCGCACGTCCACGCAGATGGTGCGGAAACCGAGTTCCCGCGCCCGGTGGTACGTGCTGACCGAACCGTCGGCCCCGCCCAGGATCACCAGGCTCCGAGGTGCCGCCGTCTCTTCGGTTTTCTTCACTCCCGCTTGCCTTTCCCCAGGATGGATCTCGGCCATGGCCGAGGCGTAGAGCCGGTCGTCCTCGTCGACCGGGAAGTTGGCTTCCCTGATGTAGAACTGCCGTGGCCGCGGCTGTCCCGCGCCGACCACGACCAGGTAGCGGACGGACAACGCGAGCACGGTCAGCAGCACGGAGAACAGGACGAACGTCAGCGTCGACGCGGCGTTCAGGCCGAGCAGTCCGGTGGCGGCCGCGATCCCGGCGAGCACCGAGATCCCGGCGGCCAGCACCGCCGTGGTCGAAGCCACCGTCGTCAGCCGCCGGGTGAAGCCGACGAACAACTCGATGGCGTGCGAGGAAAGGAAACCGAAGCCCACTTTGGACTCGCCGCGTTCGCGTGCCCGGTGTGCCACCGGGACGGTGGTGTAGCGGCTGGTCAGCCTCGGCACGGTGGCGAGGAAGTACGGGGTTCCCAGGCGGAGGTCGACGATCTTGCGCGCGAGCTCCGTGCGCACCAACCGGAACGCCGTCGCGCCGGGCGGGATCTCGATACGCAGCACGCGGCGGCCGAGGAAATGGAAGGCCGCGGTACCCCAGCGTCTTAGTAAGGGATCTTGCCTATTTGTGCGCACGCCGAAAACGGCGTCGTTGCCCTCCTCGGCGGCGGTGATCAATTTCCACGCCTCGGCGGCCGGAAACTGCTGGTCGGCGTCGATGTGCAGGATCCACGGTTTCCCCGCGTACCGGTAACCCGCGGAAAACGCCGCTTCGAAACCGAAGTTCCGGGTGAAGGACAGGTACCGCACCCGAGGGTCGGTATGCGCGAGCGCCCGGACGACGTCCAGCGTCCCGTCGGTGCTCCCATCGTCCACATAGAGCAGTTCGAGTGGGAGGTTTCCCAGCTCGGCGACGATCTCCTGATAGGAGGGCTCGACGTTGTCGACTTCGTTGAAGCACGGAACGACCACGGTGAGTCCACTCTGCGCCGGACCGGGGACCGTCCAGCTCATCTTCCGATTCCCCGCGCTGCTTGCGCTATCGTGTTCGTAGCGTCACTCGTCGTGATTTCACGGTTCATGAGTCCCCTTGGCCCCAGGCGTCCGGCAGGTCGTGCCGGCTCGAAAGTTCCCGTGTTATAGGCAGACTCGCTTTGTTATCGCCAGCACATACCGAAAGTTCGTCCTTTCAGCTCAGTCGAAAAGGTGGGAAGTCGGCCGGAAACCGGATGAACCTGGCGCGGGGTATTCCCAAACCGGCGTCGATGACGCAGGCTTGCGCGCCATGTGGACAGTGGGGGTGAGTGCTGCCTGGCGGGCCGCCTATCGGCGTTCGGTACGGTCGGCCTTCGCGACGGTGCCGTTCTACCGGGAGCGCTGGGCACTCGACGGCAGAACGGATCCTGTGCTGGTGCCCGGTCGCACCGGGACGGATTCCGGCGCGGCGCCGCTGGCCGAGGCGGTGCACAAGATCATCGATCTCGTGCCGCTCGCCGGTGGCACGCAACGGATCGAGTCGAGCCGGGGGCTGGGTCCCGTGCTGCGCAAGGCACGCTCGGTGACCGGGGAGGCACTGGTCGTCGTGCTGGGTGACGACGGGGTGCGGCCACCGGTGGACCTGCCTCGTGGAGTTCGTTGCTGTTTGGTGGATCCCGACGTCCCGGCGCCGGGTGTGCTCGCCGAACTGTCCGCCGCGCTTCGCCGAGGGCAGCGAGTGCTCGCTATCGGTGACGACAAGCAACTGGCTGTCTTCTCCGCGGCGCTACCCGAGGACCGTGCGTACCGGGTCGAATCCGTACCGCGACGGGAACTGGACACAATGGACACCGGTCCGTACGGTGTCCTCCACGATCCGTCGCTGGGGTACCTGGGCGCGATCGAGGAGTGCGGCCGCTGGCACCTCGACTGGCCCCGCGTCTACGCGCGATCCACGACGGGCGGGCTCGCGTTCACCCTGCTGCGTCAGGATTCCCCGCGGTTCGTGGACGTGCTCCCGGCGGGCGGCGTCCGTGGCGAGATCGCGCCGTGCCCGCGACACGGGACACCGGTCGTGCTCACGTGAAGATCGGCTTCCACGATCCCCGCACCGATCCCGTTCCGGTCGGCTGGCCGGAGTTCTTCCACGTCGCGCGCCTGCATCCGGTGTGGGACTACGAGGTGATGAGGCTCGACGCTTGGACCGCGCGGAACCCGCCGATGCTGGCCACCGTCACGAACGGTGCCGGGATCGTCGCGGCGTTCTCGGTGCTGGTGTGCCGTCCCCGGCTGCGGTACCGCCTCGCGCCGACGCCGGGGCACAGGTTGCTGCGCCCGTTCTGGGCCGAGGTGTGCCAACCGTGGCTGAGCGGCTATCCGGGGTTCGCGTTCGCGCCGGGGATCGGTGGCGCCGACCGGCGTCCGCTGATCCGGGAATTCGAACGGTCACTGCGCCGCCGGCTCGGTCCGGGCCTGCTCGGGGTGCTGTACCGAGCGTTGGGTCACGACTTCGCGCAGGACCTCCAGGGCCCAGGCCGGCTGGTGAAGGTGGTCGATTCGGTCGCGGTGCTGGAGAACCACTTCGGTTCCGAAGACGAATGGATCGCGTCGCTGCCCAAATCGCGACGGGGTGGCCTGCGACGGCAGCGACGGAGGCTGGCCGCGGATCCCGATGTGGTGGTCGAAGGCGGTGCGGGCCGGGAAGACGTCGACAGCGCCGAGGTCGCCGCCCTCATCCAGGGACATCGTGACCGGCACGGGAAGCTCCCGCTCGACACCAGGACACCGCCGTCCGCGGCGTTCCTGCACCGGTTCCTCCGGCGGCCGGACGTGCACACGCTGACCTACACCGCCGCCGATGGCAGGCTGCTCGCGGTGAACACCTTGCTCGACCATCCGGACAGTCCCGCGAAACAGCATTGGGGCACCTTGCCGGTGGGCGAAGGCGGGCGGCAGGGTCTGCTGTTCGACTCCTACATCCACGCCATGCGCTACGCGACGCGGCGTGGGGTCAAGGAGCTCACCGCCGGGCGCGGACTGCCCGAACTCAAGGCCACGCTGGGTTTCCGGGCGCGCCCGGTTTACTCCGCGGCGGTGCCGAGACCGGTACTGGGATGGTGACGATGAAGGTGACGGAACGGAGCACCGATGTCGAGGTCGAGGTGCTCGATCCGAGGACCGCGGCCGAACCCGAGGGGTGGCGTGGGTTCCTGCGACGGGCGAGGTTACGGCCGGTCTGGGAGTACGAGGTGCTGCGCCGGGAAGCCTGGATGGCGAAGAACCCCGCGGTGCTCGCGGTGCTCCGCAGGGGCGAGGAGATCGTCGGCGCGTTCACGGTGATGGTGTGCCGGAGCTGGCGGGCGGGTGACTTCGCGCCGCTGTCCGTCCGGCGCGGCCGGTTCCGCCCGCGCTGGGCGGAGGCCTACCTCTGGCAGCTCAGCGGGTATCCCGCCGTGGCGCTCGACGAACGGCTGGACGGCGTCGAGCGGCGAGAGGCGGTCCGCCGGTTCGAACGGGCACTGTGCGCCCGGCTCGGCCCGGGTCTGCTTGGCGTGATCTACCGCGCGATGAACCCGGAACTCCTCCCGGCGCTGGAAGGCCGCGGCCGGATGTCACGAGAGATCGACCCGGCCGCCGTGCTGGCCAATGAATACTCCACTGTGGACGATTGGGAGCGGGCGCTCGGCGACGAGACCCGGAAGACGCTGCGAGACCTGCGCGAGGACGAGGATCTGCGCACCGAAGCGGCCTCCGCCCGCCAGGACCTGGACTGCCATGAACTCGCCGTGCTGCTCAACGCCCACCGGACCAGGCAGGACGAACGGGCCTGGGCGGGGGGACAGCGGTCGCGGTTCGGCGGGCTGCACATGGACACCCGGAGCCCGATCGCACCGTCCTACCTGGACGCCCTCGTACGCCGTCCGGACGTCATCACCCGCACTTACCGCGACGGATCCGGACGTCTGCTGGGCTTCGGCACGGTGTTCGACGCCGACGACGGATGCGCGCTGCACCAGTGGGCCGCGCTGCCGAGTGCGCGCGGCGGACGTAAAGGGCTCTATGTCGACTTCTACGCCAGGGGAGTGGAACACATGATCACGCAAGGGCGCCCTGAGCTGACCGCCGGCCGGGCGATGCTGGAGAACAAGGCCGCGTTCGGCTTCGGTACCAGGTCCTTGGTGTCGGTCGCCGTGCCGAGACCGGTGCTGGGCCGATGACCTGGGAAGTGCGGGTGCTCGACCCGCGGACCGATCCGGAACCCGAGGGCTGGGCCGGGTTCCTCGTCGCGCAGCAGGCTCCGGTTCCTTGGGACTACGGATTGCTGCGGGTGGAGTCGCGCTTTTCCCGCAGCCCCAACGTCCTCACCGTGATCAGCGCCGGCGGAGAGATCGTCGCCGCGGTACTGGCGATGCTGTGTGCCCCGGTGGCCTCGGAGCGGCCTGGAGCGGTACGCGGGGTGGCGCGGTTGGGGCCGCGCTGGGTCGAGGTGCAGCACGCGTGGCTTTCCGGATATCCGCCGTGGTTGTTCTCGGACGGTGTGGACGCCGCCGACCGGCGGGAGATCATGCGCCGGTTCGAGCGCGCCGTCGGCCGCTTCACCGGGCCCGGCTGCCTCGGCGTCGTTTACCGCACCGTGGAGCCGGAAGCGCTCGACATGCTGACCGGACGGGGCAGACATGTTCTCGACACGATGCCGACCTCGGTGCTGGAGAACCGGTTCGTCGACGTCGAGGGTTGGCTGGCGTCGCTGCGCCGGAGCAGGCGGCTGAGCCTGCGCGGCCAGTCGAAGAAGGTCGCCGCCGACCCGGACGTGATCGTCCGAGGCGAGGCCGCACGCATCGACCTCGACGCACGGGAACTGGCCACCCTGCTGCGGAAGCACCGCGAGCGGATGGGACAGGTGAAGTTCGACCGGCGCGGTCCGATCACCGCCGAATACTTCGCGGAACTCGTGCGCAGGCCGGACGTGATCACCACGACCTACCACGACGCCGACGGCAGGCTGCTCGCGTTCGGCAACGTGCTCGATCACCCGGTGGCGCCGCTGCACCAGCATTGGGCAGCGGTGACGCCGGAGGAGGGGCGGCCGAAACATCTCTACTTCGACGCCGTCGTCCGTAACGTGCGCCATATGATCGAGGGAAACCGGAAGTCCTTGTCGATGGGGCGAGGGCTGACCGACCTGAAGGCGACGCTCGGCTTCCAGCCGGTCCCGCTGCTCGGGGTCATCGTGCCGAGACCGGTGACACGATGGTGATCGAAGTGCTGGATCCCCGCCGCGATCCGGAGCCTGCCTACTGGAAACCGTTGCGGGCCAAGGCCGGTCTGCGCGCGGACTGGAGCTGGGAGGTGCTCACCACCCAGGCGTGGGCGGCACGCACCGAACAGCCGGTCACGGTCCTGCTCGAAGACGGGGAACCGCGTGGCGTGGTCAGTTCCGCGTGGGTCGCCGGGCTCACGCGGCGGCACCGGTTCGCCCGCCCGGCAGGGCGCGGACGGGTCGGCGGGCTCGACGTCCGTGCCCCCGGTTCGGGGTCGATGCCGGGCTGGTGGTTCGACGGCGCGGACGGTGACGGCGGCGTCGGCAGGTTGCTGGACACCTTCGTCCCGGCCATGCGCTCGGAGCTGGGCCTTGGGCTACGGGGCCTCCTGATCCGGCAGGTCGGCGAGTCCGGAGTGGACAGTGTCCGCGGCGGGCCGAAGCTGGTGCGCCGAACCGAGGACGTCGCGGTCCTCGACGTCTCGCCGTTCTCGAACCGGGACGACTGGATGTACTCGCTGGCCAGGAAGCGCAAACAGAACCTGCGCAAGATCTTCCGTACCTTCGAGGCCGATCCGTCGATCGGGGTGCGCGTGCGGCCAGGTGCCGATGCCGATCCGGTGGAGATCGCGGAACTGTTGCGGCACAACGAATCCAAGCATCGCGACGTGCCGATCGTGCCGCTCCCGGCGTTCGTCGGCTACGTGAGCGCGCTGCTGCGGCAACCGGACGTGCACGTCATCGAGTACCGCGAGACCGCCACGGGCCGGGCGATCGCCGTCGCGACCCTGCTCGATCACCCGGCCCTGCCGATCGCCCGGCATTGGGCGGCGCTGCCACCGGAACTCGGCGGGCGGCCCAATCTGTACTTCCACTTCTACGGCGAAGTCGTGCGCTGGGCGGTGGAAGCAGGGCGGCCGCAGGTGGTGTTCGGCAAGAAGATGTCGGAGATAAAGGTGTCCTTGGGGGCGCATCTGGTGCCGCAGTACGCGGCCGCGGTCGCGCTGCTCTGAGGTAGCGGGGAAAGCTCCCTTCGCGACACCTCCGGCCGGACACGCGCGTACCCGGAGGCACTCACGAGGCGGTGGAGGCCAACCCGCGCAGGAACAGATCGATGGCGAACTCGAACCGTTCCTGCGCGGTCTCGGCGGTGAAGTACTCGCCCGAAGCCAGCAGGTTCGGGAAGGCGCCGGGCGGGAACGACGTCATGTACTCGACCATCCGCTTGCCGCGTTCCTCCTGCTCGGCCAGGTCGATGTCGCCGTGCTGCCAGCCGGCGCCTTCGTAGGCGAAAGCCTTGGCGTAGAGCCATAACGCGTCGGCGGCGAACAGTGCCCGTTTGAGGTCGAGGCCGCCCGCGCGCAGCACCGCGAGCATGGCTTCGGCCTGCTGCAAGGCGTTCGCGCCGACGGGTACGGGGATGGCCCACGCGATCTTGGCGATCCCGGGGAACGACGTCAGGGCGCGCACGTTCTCGCGCAGCAGCTCCTTCGCCTGCTCGACCCACCGTTTCGGGTCGGGCTCGGGGAATGGGCCGAAGGCGAGGACGTGGTCGACCATCAGCTCGTGGAGCTCTTCCTTGTTCGCGACGTGGGCGTAGAGCGACGCCGGGCCGGTCTCCAGAGCCTGTGCGACGCGTCGCATGCTCACCGCCTCCAGCCCTTCGGCGGCGAGAAGGTCGAGTGCCGTCTTCACCACGAGCTCCTGGGACAGCACGGGTTTCTCGGCGCGACGCCGGGGCCTGCTCACTTCGTTCGCCTCCTGGTCCGGGTTCCCGGGGCACTCTACTTGACGCGAACGGCGTTCGCCTGTAGAACGGTGTTCGTCAAACGAACGCCGTTCGTCTAACTGGAGGAAGTCATGACCGAACGACAGGCCGAAGTCCTGGCCGTGCTGAGCAGGCTTGCCGACGCGTGGAACGACGGCGACGCGGCCGCGTACGCGTCGCTCTTCACCGAAGACGCCGACTACGTGACCTTCTTCGGGATGAACATGCCGGGCCGCGCGGTCATCGAAAGCGCGCACCGGGCCCTGTTCCAAGGGCCGCTCAAGGGATCGAAGCTGGAGGCGGGCGGTGGCGAGCCGAAGGTCCGGTTCGTCCGGCCGGACGTCGCGATCGTCGTGGCCGGTGGCGGGTCGTCGCTGTCGGGCGGCAAGCCGGAGCCGGGCCGGGAATCGACGCTGACGTACGTGCTCGTGGAGGAGCCCGACGGCTGGCGCGTCGCGTCGTTCCAGAACACCCGGGTGACCGATCCGGCCGCGAAGGCTTCGTGAAGCGTCGAGTTCGCCGAGCGGGTCCGGGAGGGCTTCGATCGGACGCTGGGAGACCTGGCCCGGCCGGCGGCGAGAGGCGTACGCTCGGTTAGGTTCACCTAACCCAGGAGAGGAAGTGTGCATGGCCGAGGCGAGGAGAGCGGTATCAGCGACCCGGTTGCGGGTGCTGCGCACCGAACGGATCACCCCGCATATGGTCCGGATCGTCGTGGGGGGCGAAGAGATCGCCTCGTTCAGGCCCAACGAATTCACCGACGCCTACGTCAAGGTGCACTTCCCGGTGCCCGGCGTCACCTATCCCGAACCGATCGACCTGGCGCGGGTCCGCGAGGAACTGCCGCGCGAGCAGTGGCCGCGGATGCGCTCCTACACCGTCCGGGCGTTCGACCCGAACCTCGGTGAACTGGTGCTCGACTTCGTCCACCATGGTGACGAGGGCGTCGCCGGGCCGTGGGCCGCCGCCGCGAAACCGGGCGACGAGCTGCTCGTTTCCGGACCCGGTGGGGCGTACGCGCCGGGCGAGGAGGCCGACTGGCATCTGCTCGCCGGAGACGAGAGCGCCCTGCCGGCGATCGCCGCTTCGCTCGAGGCGATGCCTGAGGGTGTGCCCGTGCACGCGGTGATTCTCGTGGAGGACGTGGCCGAAGAGCAGTCGCTGACCACCAAGGGCGACGCGCGGATCACCTGGCTGCACCGGAGCCGGGGTGACGATCTCGCGGCCGCCGTCCGTGCGCTCGACTGGCGTGAAGGTGTCGTGCAGGCGTTCGTCCACGGCGAGGCCGGGTTCGTCCGGGACCTGCGGCGTCATCTGCTGGACGACCGGGGCGTGCGGCGCGACCTGCTGTCCATCTCCGGATACTGGCGGATCGGGAAGACCGACGAGGCGTGGCGACTGGAGAAACGGGCCGAACGGAACGCGTAGCCTCGGTCGCATGATCGAGCTGAAGGTGGACGTCGACCCGGCCGAGGTGGGTTTCGACGCGGAGCGGCTGCGCCGGATCGACAAGCACTTCGACGGGTACCTGGAGCGCAATCGGATTCCCGGGTATCTGGCCGTGGTGACCAGGAACGGGAAGGTCGCGCATCTCGCGTCGAACGGGCAGCGTGACATCGAGGCCGGGCTGCCGGTCGAGACCGACACGATCTGGCGCGTCTACTCGATGACGAAGCCGGTCACTTCCGTCGCCGCGATGATGCTCGTCGAAGCGGGGCTCATCGACCTCAAGGACCCGATTTCGCGCTGGCTGCCGGAGTTCTCGGAACCGCGGGTGTTCGCCGCGGGCTCGTCGGTGAAGCAGGCGACCGTGCCCGCGGCCGAACCGATCCGCCTCTGGCATCTGCTCACCCACACCGCGGGGCTGACCTACGGATTCCACCGCACGCATCCGGTCGACGCGCTCTACCGTGAGGCGGGGTTCGACCTCGGCACCGCGCCCGGGCTCGACCTGGCGGGTGTTTCCGAGGCGATCGCGCGGCTGCCGTTGCTGTTCCAGCCGGGCTCGGAATGGAACTATTCGGTCGCCACGGACATCCTCGGCAGGCTCATCGAGGTCGTCTCCGGTCAGTCACTCGACGCCTTCTTCGCCGAGCGGATCTTCACCCCGCTCGGCATGCACGAGACCGGATTTCAAGCCGCCGACGGTGATCTCGACCGGCTGGCCGCGCTCTACGTGCCGCATCCGGTCACCAAGGAGCCGTTCCGTCACGACGAGCTGGGCAACGTCGGCCGCGTCGCGCCCTCGTGCTTTTCGGGCGGCGGAGGACTGGTCTCCACGGCGGGTGACTTCCACCGTTTCGCCCAGATGCTGGTGTGCGGTGGCGAACTCGACGGCGTCCGGCTGCTCGGCCCGCGCACGGTGCGGCTCATGGCGACCAATCACCTGCCCGGCGGCGTGGACCTGGAGACCTGCGGACGGACCGGGTTCTCCGAAGCGCCGTACGACGGTTTCGGCTTCGGGCTGGGCTTTTCGGTGCTCGACGACCCGGTGAAGGCCAAGACCCTCGCCAGCGCGGGGGAATTCGCCTGGGGTGGCGCGGCGAGCACCGCGTTCTGGGTCGATCCGGACGAGGACATCACGGTCTTGTTCTTCACCCAGTTGCTGCCGTCGTCGACCTATCCGATCCGCGTCGAATTGAGGAACCTGGTGTATCAGGCTTTGGTCGACTGAGGGGGAGCCATGCGCCGGATCGTGGTGGTCGGGGCCGGACAAGCCGGGCTGGTACTGGCCTTGGGCCTGCAACGGCACGGATACGCCGTCACCGTGGTCACCGACCGCGACGCCGAAACGATCCACGCGGGGAGGCTCATCTCGAACCAGTGCGTGTTCCACCCCGCGCTGACCCGCGAACGCGCGCTGGGCATCAACTTCTGGGACGGACAGGCCCCGGAGATCCTCGGCGCGTCGTTCGGGCTCGCCGGGGACTCCCCGGAGCCCGCCGTCTCGTGGCAGGCCCGGTTCGACCATCCCGCGCAGTCGGTCGACCAGCGGGTCAAGGTGTCCGCCTGGCTGACCGCCTTCGCCGAACGCGGCGGCGAAATCCGGATCGGCAAGGTGACCCCGGACGGGCTGGACGAGTACGCCCGCGAGTTCGATCTCGTGCTGGTCGCGGCCGGACGGGGACCGCGGTTCGACGCCCTCTTCCCGCGTGACGACGCACGTTCCCCACACCGCGAACCGCAGCGGACCATCGGGATCCTGTACCTCGTATCCGGCCGGGACGAGCCGCTTCCGGTGTATCCGGGGCTGACGTTCGGGCTCTCCCCGGCCGGTGAGTTGTTCGGACTTCCGATCCAGTCCGTGCGCGGACCCGTCTTCGGTCTCGGGTTCTTCGGTGTACCCGGCGGCCCGATGGACGTCTGGGACGGCGTCACCGGCCTCGACGAGCACTTCGCCCTCGCGATGACGTTGCTGCGCAAGCAGTTCCCGTGGGTCGAGGAGTCGCTCACCGACGCCCTCCCCAGCGGGCCGCTGGACGTCCTGCGCGGCCGGGTCCTGCCGATCGTGCGCGATCCGGTCGGGACCTTGCCGTCGGGGGCGAAGGTCCTGGCGATGGGCGACGCCGCGGTGACGAACGATCCGGTCGCCGGGCAGGGCGCGAACATGGCGGCGCACGCCGCCGCGGTCTACGAACGGCGCATCCTCGACCACGGTGACCGTCCGTTCGACGAAGCGTTCCTGCGCGGCACTTTCGCCGAATACTGGGAAAAGGCGCAGCACGCGACCCGGCTGAGCAACGATCTGCTCGCTCCGCCGCCGGATCACGTGCTGGCCACGCTGGAAGCCGCGCAGACGGCGCCCGAGGTGGCGCGCCGGTTCGCGAACATCTTTTCCGACCCCGTCGACTACGCCGGTTGGCTCACCGACGCGGACACCGCACGGGCTTACCTGGCGTCGAAAGGCGCGTGATCCGGGGCGCAGACGGTGCCGCGCGCCGGAAGGCGTCCGTGGGACAGATAGGCGTCGAGAGCCGCGTCGACACAGGCGCTGCGGTTCAACGCGCCGTGCCCCCATGCGTCCAGCGTCAGGAGCCGCGCGTTGCCGAGGATGCGTTCGGCCCGCCGCGCCCCGGCGTACGGGGTTTCCGGGTCGCCCTTGCCGTTGGCCAGCAACAGGATCGGCGCGGTCGGCCGGTTCCACGGTCCCGTGTACCGCGCCGGGTCGGAGGCGGGCCAGAAGGCGCACGGCAGGGAGAGATACGCGTCGTAGGAACCGAAACCGCGGCTTTCCCGGTCTGCGGCGCGGGCGGCGCGGGGCCAAGCGGCCGGATCACGCGGGTTCGTGGTGTCCGCGCAGATCGTCCCGCCACCACCCATCGCGGAATCGAAAGGTGTCGCGATGGCCTTCGCCGCGACGGGTTTCGCCACGGACTGAAGGAATTCCGCCAGCGCGGGCGAGTGGGCCTCGTCGGTCAGCGCGTGGTGGGTACGCCGGATGACCTCCTGATAGGTCACCGGTCCCGGCGAGGCTTCCAGCCGGTCGAGGAGCGCGTCGTACTTGGCCCGCAAATCCGTCCCCGGCTCACGGAACGCGCACCGGGTGTCGGCCGCGCACGCGTCGAGGAACGCCTGGAGCGCGCGGTCCGCGTCCCGGAACCCGCCGAGCCTGATGCTGAACGGGACGTTCGCGTCCTCCGGGCGGTGCCCGGTGGACCAGGCGATCGGATCGTTGACGGCGTCCAGCGCCAAGGCGCCGACGCGATGCGGGAACAGGTTGGCGTACACCTCGCCGACATAGGTGCCGTAGGAAAGCCCGTAATAGCGCAGACGGCGCTCACCGACGGCTTCGCGCATCCTGTCGAGGTCCCTGGCGACGTTCGCGGTCGACAGGTGGCCGAGCAGCGGCCCGGCGTTGCGGCCACAGGACGCGGTGACCTCCCTGACGTCGGCGAAATGCCGGGCCTCCTGCTCGGCGGTGATCGGGAAGTTCCCCAGGATTCGTTTGAGCGGCTCGGTTTCGGCGTCGCTCGTGAAGCACCGGACCGGGGTGCTGGCGCCGACGCCGCGGGGGTCGAAGCCGACGATGTCGAACTGCCGGTGCAAGGACGGAGTCTGGAACCTGCTGAAGCGGCCGTGGTTCCCGGGGCCGCCGGGGTTGGTGAAAAGGGTGCCGCGTTTGTGCTTCTGGTCCGTCGCCGGGAGGCGGCCGAGCGCGATGGTGATCCGGGGACCGCCCGGGTCCTGATACGACAGCGGGACCTCGATCTCGGCACAGTCGTAGCCCGGCGGTGAGCCGGACGGGCAGGGACCCCAAGCGAGGCCTCGCGGCGCGGCCGAAACCGCGGGCGTGATCGTGAGGGCGGCGAGTGCGGAGAGGGCGAGCGCGGCGGCGATGCGGAATCTGGTCACCAGGCCAGCGTCTCGCCTCGCGGGCGCGCGATCCCTGGTGCTCGTACCCGGAAAAATGGTGGGGTACGCCCCTCCATGTTCAACATATAGCGCACCGGGGGGCTTGCGGCAAGACCCCGGTGGTGCCGCAGAATCCTCGGCCGTAGCTAGAACAGGCCGAACAGGAGTGAAGATTTGACGGACGTCGACGTGATCATCGTGGGGGCCGGCCCGACCGGTCTGATGCTGGCCGCCGAACTGCGGCTGGCCGGTGCGCGCCCGCTGGTCCTGGAACGGCGGCCGGAACAGGGGAAGACTCCGAAGGCCCACGGCCTCAGCGGGCAGATCCTGGACCTGCTGCACTATCGCGGCCTGCTGGACCGGGTGCGGGGACTCGTGACCGACCCCGTCCCGGCCGATCGGTTCCCGTTCGGTGGGGTGCACGTCGACCTCACCCGGTTCGAGGAGCCCCCGCTGAAGGCGCTGTCGGTGCGCCAGCCGCTGCTGGAAGGGCTGTTGGAGGAGCACGCCATCGAGCTCGGTGCCGAGGTGCGTCGCGGGCACGAGGTCGCCGGGGTGCGCCAGGACGACGAGTCGGTGACAGCCGAGGTGCGTGGCCCGGACGGGTCGTACGAGGTCACCGCCCTGTTTCTCGTGGGCTGCGACGGCGGACGCAGTCCCGTCCGTTCGATGGCCGGGATCGGTTTCCCCGGCACCACTTATCCCGAGGTCAACCGGATCGGGCAGGTCAAGATCCCCGACGGACTGACCGTCCACGACAACGGCGACATCGAGACGCCTGAACTGGGCCGGATCGAGGCGGGCTTCACCCGCACCGACGCCGGGGTGTTCGCGCTCGGCTCGCTCACGCCGGGAATCCTGTTCATCCAGACCACCGAGGACGACGCGGGCGAGGTCGACGACGACGTGCCGATGACCCTGGCCGAACTCGGGGACAGCATCCGCCGTGTGCTCGGCGGCGACGTTCCGCTGGGTGACCCGGTCCGCCTCTCGCGCTACCAGTTCTCCGCCCGCCAGGCGGAGCGCTACCGCAAGGGGCGGATCCTGCTGGCGGGTGACGCGGCCCACCTGCTGCCGTCCACCGGCACGGCGATCAACGTCGGCATGTCCGATTCGGTCAACCTGGCGTGGAAGCTGGCCGCGGAGATCCAGGGCCGGGCGCCGCAAGGACTGCTGGACACCTATCACGCGGAACGGCACGCCGCCGGTGCGCGTGCGCTCCTGCAGTCCCAGGCGCAGGTCGCGTTGCGGCGCGGGCACGACGAAGCTGCTGAAGCGCTCCGTGCGGTCTTCGAGGAACTGCTGGACGAAGAGCAGGCCGCGCGACGGCTGGCCTCCCACGTCGCCGGGACCGACACGTGCTACCCGATGCCGGGCTCCGGGCACGCGCTCGCCGGCAGGTTCGTCCCGGATCTCGCGCTGGAGACCGACCAGGGCACGACCAGTGTCGCCGAACTGCTGCGACCGGCGCGGCCGGTGCTGCTCGACCTCGCCGGACGGCCCGAATTGCGCGACCTCGCGCAGGGACGCGTCGACGTTTACACCGCGAAAGCCGAAAACCGACCCGCCGACGTCCTCCTGATCCGCCCGGACGGCTACGTCGCCTGGGCCGGCGACACCGACGCGGACGGCCTGCGCGAGGCCCTTGCCGCCTGGTTCGGCTGACCCCCCACGCAATTAGTCACCTACTTGCGGCGGTTTCGCGCGCAAGTAGGTGACTAGTTGCGGGAGTCAGCGGTTGATGACCTCGGAGCCGTAGCGCTTCAGGGTTTCCTCGCGCTGGTCGTGCATGAGGTACAGCGCGAACTGGTCGACTCCGAGCGAAGCCAGCTCCTCCAGGCGTTCCACATGCGCCGAAGTCGGCCCGAGCAGGCAGAACCGGTCCACGATCTCGTCCGGGACGAAGTCGGTCGACGGATTGCCCGCCCGTCCGTGGTGCGAGTAGTCGTAACCCTGCCGCTCGCGGATGTAGTCGGTCAGTTCGTGCGGCACCGGCCCGGAATCGCCGTACCGCGCCACGAGATCCGCGACGTGGTTGCCGACCATCCCGCCGAACCAGCGCAACTGTTCCCGCTGATGCGCCAGATCGTCGCCGACGTACGCCGGGGCCGCGAGGCAGATCGTGATCCCGGCCGGATCCCGTCCGGCCGCGCGGGCGGCCTCACGGACCGAACCGATGGTCCACCGGGCGATCGCGGGATCGGCGCACTGGAGGATGAAGCCGTCGGCGTGTTCGCCGACCGTCTTCAGCGCCTTCGGCCCGTAACCGGCCATCCACATTTCGAGCCTGCCGTTGCGGATCCACGGGATCTGCACCGGCTTGTCCCGCAACAGGACTTCGCGTCCCTCGGCCAGTTCCTTGACCACGTGCATGCAGTCGCGCACCGTGGCCAAAGTGGACGGCGGCAGGCCGACCACCCGGTGTGCCGAGTCGCCGCGGCCGATCCCGCAGACCGTCCGGTTGCCGTACATGTCGTTGAGCGTGGCGAAGGTCGACGCCATCACCGACCAGTCCCGGGTGGCCGGACTGGTCACCATCGGGCCCACGATCATCGACGACGTCGCGGCGAGGATCTGCGAGTAGATGACGAACGGTTCCTGCCACAGCACGCATGAGTCGAACGTCCAGCCGTAGCGGAAACCCTGGTCCTCGGCGGCCTTCATCAGCCGCACGAGGTCGCGTGCGGGCGGGTCGGTCTGGAGCACGATCCCGAAGTCCACGGCCACCGCCTCAGTTCAGGTACTGGTTCAGGTCGCGCGAGAGGAATTTCCCGTGCGTCGTACTGCCCGAGAAGCCGGAAGGCGACACGACCACGCGGCCGCGCGACAGCACTGTCTCGACCTTGCCGGTGATCTCCAGCCCTTCGTAGGCCGAGTAGTCCACGTTCATGTGGTGCGTCTCGACCGACAGGGTCTGCTTCGCCGCCGGGTCGTAGACGACGATGTCCGCGTCCGATCCCGCCGCGATGACGCCCTTGCGCGGGTACAGCCCGAACATCCGCGCCGGGGTGGTGGAGCAGGTCTCGACCCAGCGGCCGAGGGTGAGCTCGCCCGCCACGACACCCTGGTGCAGCAGGTCCATCCGGTGCTCGACGCCGGGGATCCCGTTGGGGATCGCGCGGAAGTCGCCGCGACCGAGCTCCTTCTGGTCCTTGAAACAGAACGGACAGTGATCGGTGGACACCACCGAGAGGTCGTTGGTGCGCAGCCCTCTCCACAGGTCCGCCTGATGCGACTTCTCCCGCAGCGGGGGAGAGGCGACGTACTTCGAACCCTCGAAATCCGGTTTGGCCAAGTCCTCAATAGACAGGTAGAGATATTGAGGACACGTCTCCGCGAAGACGTTCTGCCCGTTGTCGCGCGCCTCCGCGACCGCGGCCAGCGCCTGAGAAGCCGAGAGGTGCACGATGTACAGCGGTGCCCCGGTGACCTTGGCCAGCTGGATCGCGCGCGAGGTCGCCTCGCCCTCCAGCTCCGGCGGGCGGGTGAGCCCGTGTTGCACCGGATCGATCTTCCCGGCGGCGAACGCCTGAGCGGCCAGCTGGTCGATCGCGATGCCGTTCTCCGCGTGCATCATGATCGTCGCGCCGATCTCGCGCGCCTTCTGCATGGCCAGCAGGATCTCGCCGTCCGTGGAGTAGAACACCCCCGGATAGGCCATGAACATCTTGAAACTGCCGACGCCGCCGTCGACACAGGCCTGCATCTCCTTCAACGACGAATCGTTGACGTCGGAGACGATCATGTGGAAGCCGTAGTCGATGGCGCAGTTGCCGTCGGCCTTCTCATGCCACTTGTCCATAGTGGACAGCAGTGAGGTGCCCTTGGCCTGGACGGCGAAGTCGATGATCGTCGTCGTGCCGCCCCACGCCGCCGCCGTCGTCCCGGTGCCGAAGGTGTCGACGGAATGCGTCCCGCCGAACGGCATCTCCATATGGGTGTGCGCGTCGATCCCGCCGGGCAGCACGTACTTCCCGGTGGCGTCGATCACCGAGTCGGCGGGCCCGAGCGTGCCGGGGGCGCCGACGGCCGAGATCGTCTCGCCGTCGACGAGGACGTCCGCCGCCGAAGCGCCCGCCGTGGACAGCACCTGCCCGCCGCTGATGAGGGTGGTCATCACGCCTCCGCGAGGGGTCCGTAGCTGTCGGGGCGGCGGTCTCGATAGAACGCCCACAGGTCACGGACTTCGGCGAGCCGGCCCATGTCGAGGTCGCGGATGACGATCTCCTCTTCGGTGTCGGAAGCGGCCTCGCCGATCAGCTGACCGCGAGGGTCCGCGAAGTACGATTGACCGTAGAAGTCGTTGTCGCCCAGTGGTTCGACGCCGACGCGGTTGATCGTGCCGACGAAGTACTCGTTCGCGACGGCGGCCGCGGGCTGCTCAAGCCGCCACAGGTACTCCGAAAGGCCCCGGCTGGTCGCAGACGGGTTGAACACGATCTTCGCGCCCGCCAGGCCCAGCGCGCGCCAGCCCTCCGGGAAATGCCGCTCGTAACAGATGTAGACGCCGATGCGGCCGACGGCGGTGTCGAACACCGGGTAGCCGAGGTTCCCGGGCCGGAAGTAGAACTTCTCCCAGAACCCCTTCACCTGCGGGATGTGGTTCTTGCGGTGTTTGCCGAGGTAGGTGCCGTCGGCGTCGATCACCGCGGCGGTGTTGTAGTACACGCCGGGCTGCTCGACCTCGTACATCGGGACGACCAGCACGACACCGTGGCGTTCGGCGACCTCCTGCATGAGCTTGGTCGTCGGCCCGTCGGGGATGCCTTCGGTGTAGGAGTAGTAGTCGGTGTCCTGCACCTGGCAGAAATACGGACCGTAGAACAACTCCTGCAGGCAGACGACCTGCGCTCCCTGCGAAGCGGCCTTGCCGATGGCTTCGACCGCGTTGGCGATCATCGACTCCTTGTCACCCGTCCACCGCTGCTGGATCAATCCGGCTCGGACCAGGTCGCTCACTTGCGTCCTCCTCGATATCGGTGGTGCGCTTGCGTTCGGACAGGGACAGCAGCAGGTAGACGACGAAGGCGCCCGCCAGGCCGACGACCCAGTTGTAGTCGTAGAGCGGTTTCAGGAGCGGGATCAGGCCGTCTTCGGGGAACGGCCCGCCGTACGCGCCGCCGACCGAGAGCACGGCGCCGACCAGCGTCGCGGCCAGCGCGCGCCAGTTCCAGCCGCCGTTGAACCAGTAGACGCCGCGTTCGGTGTAGAGATCCCGCAGGTTGAGGTGAGTGCGGTTGACCACCCAGTAGCCGGCGACGAGCACTCCGGCGACCGCGCCGAGCAGACCGCCGTAGAAACCGAGCCACGCGAAGATGTAGATGTTCGGATCGGAGTAGAGCCGCCACGGCTGGATGAGGATGCCGATGATCCCGGTGATCAGCCCGCCGACGGCGAACGTGATCTTCTTCGGGAACGCGTTGGAGAAGTCGTAGGACGGGCTGACCACGTTGGCCGCGAGGTTCGCCGACACCGTGGCCAGCACCAGCGCGATCAGCGCGACCACCACGACGACCGGCGAGTCGAACCGGTCGGCCAGTTTCGCCGGGTCCCAGATCTGCTCGCCGTAGAGGACACTGCCGCCCGAGGTGGTCAGGATGGCCACGATCGCGATGAACGTCATCGTGGTCGGCAGGCCGAGGAGCTGGCCGCGGACCTGTTTGCCCTGGCTGCCGCCGAACCGGGTGAAGTCCGGCATGTTCAGCGAAAGCGTCGACCAGAACGCGATCATCGCCATCAGCGCCGGGGCGAACACCTTCCAGAAGTCCGGTCCCCAGCCGAGTTTCCCCGGCTCGGCCAGGATCGGGCCGAAGCCGCCCGCCTTGACCAGCACGTAGCCCAGCAGGATCAGGAAGCCGACCGACACCAGCGGCGCCGTCCAGTTCTCGAACTTGCGGACCGCCTCCATGCCGCGCCAGATGATGAGCATCTGCACCAGCCAGAACACCCCGAACGAAAGCCACAGCGTCCAGTGCTGGCCGAGGACGACGGTGGAGTCCTTCCATCCGGAGCCCGCGAGGCGCCCGACGATGATGTAGATCGCCTCGCCGCCGACCCAGGTCTGGATGCCGAACCAGCCGCACGCGATGAACGCCCGCAGCAACGCCGCCAGGTTCGCGCCGCGCATGCCGAAGAAGGCGCGGGCGAACACCGGGAACGGGATGCCGTACTTCGTCCCGGCGTGGCTGTTGAGCAGCATCGGGATCAGCACGATCAGGTTGCCGATGGTGATCGTGAGCAGCGCCTGCACCCAGTTCATCCCGAGCGCGATCAGCGACGCGGCGAGCGCGTAGGACGGGATGTTGTGCGCCATGCCCATCCACAGCGCGAAGTAGGTGTAAGTGGTCCAGGTCCGCTTTTCGACCGGGACCGGGGCGAGTTCTTCGTTGTAGAAGCGGCTGTCCTTCAAGGACTCGACCTCGCCGAGTTCGACCCGGCCATCAGGATGCACGTGCTGCGTTCCGCGTGCCGTCGGCTCCATTGCGGAATCGTGCTCGCCCGCGCCGCGCGGGTGGGACTGGCAGACTGTTCACTGTTGAGGGTGTCGGAGCGCAGACTGTCGATTGCGTTCGAAGGCTCCTGGTGCATGACCTACGTCACACACACGGTCGTAGTGAGCCGGCAAACCGGCCGAAACATCTCCACAGGATCTCCACAGCTCACCCGGATGGTCTCCACGGCCGGTGCTTACAGTCATCCCCATGGAACTGGGAGGACGCCGGGTGCTGGTCGTCGAGGACGACGTGACGATCGCCGAGAGCATCGCCGCGCGGCTGCGGGCCGAGGGATTCACCGTGGACCTGGCGCACGACGGCCCTTCCGGCGTCGAGACCGACGCCGAGCGGGAGCCGGATCTGGTGGTGCTCGACGTGATGCTGCCGGGGTTCGACGGGCTCGAGGTCTGCCGCCGGATCCAGGCCCGCCGCCCGGTCCCGGTGCTGATGCTGACCGCCCGTTCGGATGAGACGGACATGCTGATCGGGCTTGGCGTCGGCGCGGACGACTATCTCACCAAGCCGTTCTCCATGCGGGTGCTCTCGGCGAGGGTGCACGCGCTGCTACGCCGCGTCGAACGGTCGGCCCGGACCGACGTGAGCGAAGCCGGTACGAAGATCGTGCTCGGCGACCTCGAAATCGACGTCGAGCAGCGGCGGGTCACGCGGGCGGGCAACCAGGCCCAGCTGACGCCGATCGAGTTCGACCTCCTCGTCCACTTCGCGAAACGCCCGAGGGCGGTGCAGCCGAGGGAACGCCTGCTGAGCGAGGTCTGGGACTGGGACGTCGCGGGCACCGGTTCGGGCACCCGCGCCGTCGACAGTCACATCAAGGCGCTGCGCCGCAAACTGGGCGCGGATCTCATCCGCACCGTGCACGGCGTCGGTTACGCGCTGGAGGTGGGATCGTGAAACTCCGCCTCCTGCTCGGCCGGATCGTCGACGCGCTCCCGAGACCGCTCGACCCGGTCCGGTCCATCAAGCTCAAGCTCGCGATCCTGCTGGTGTCCTCGGGCGGTATCGCGTTCGCCTTCTTCAACTGGCAGATCGGCTGGCTGCCGCCGCGGACCACGATCGCCGCGATGGTGCTCGCCGTGGTCACCTCGCAGATCCTGGCGCACGGGATGACCAGGCCGCTGCGTGAGATGACCGCCGCCGCCCGAGCGATGGCCAAGGGCGACTACACCCGGCGGGTCCGCGCGACCGCCCGTGACGAGGTCGGGGAGCTGTCGCACGCCTTCAACCAGATGGCCGCCGACCTCGATGCCTCGGATCAGCGCCGGCGCGAGCTGATCGCGAACGTCTCCCACGAACTCCGCACGCCGATCACCGCGCTGAACGGCGTGCTGGAGAACCTGGTCGACGGTGTCGCCAAACCCGATCCGGCGACGTTGAAGACCGCGCTGCAGCAGACCGAACGGCTCGGCAGGCTCGTCTCGGAACTGCTCGACCTCTCGCGGATCGACGCGGGCGCTTTCCCGTTGCAGCTGGAGGAATTCGACCTCGAACTGCTGCTGGAGGAGGTCGCCGCCGAAGCGGGGATCACCGCCGCCGCGACCGGCCGTGGCGTGCGGTTCGCCGTCGACGTCCAGCCGCCCGGAGCGACGGCCGTCGCCGACCGCGGCAGGCTCTACCAGGTCGTGGTCAACCTGCTCGACAACGCCGTCCGGCACGGGCCGGCCGGGGGCGAGGTCCGGGTGCGGGCGGAGGTCCGTGAGGCCGACGTCGTCATCGAGGTCGAAGACGAAGGCCCCGGGATCCCGCCGGGGGAGCGGGACAGCGTGTTCGAGCGGTTCACCCGCGGCGAGCGGGCAGGCGGCGGGGGCACCGGCCTCGGTCTCGCGATCGCGCGATGGGTGGTCGACCTCCACGACGGCAGCATCGCCGTCGTCACCCCGGAGCAGCGGCCGGGCTGCGTCATCCGCGTCGTGATCCCCGTTCCGTAGTTCTTCGCCGCTTTCTTCGGCGGCTCCACACACTCTGTTGTATGTGCTTTCGCAAACTGGAGGATTCGATGAGCGACGAATCAGAAGACCGGCAGGCGCACGCGTCGCCCCCGTGGGCGACGACCACCCTTCCGCCCGCCCCGCCTGTGCCGGCCCTGCCGGTACTGATGCGGCCCCGGGTGCCGCCGAAATCGACGATCGTCCCGCTACCCGGTTCGGTCCTGCCCGCGGCGGTCGCGGCCGGACTGGTCACCGCCGTCGCCATGCCGGACGACCCCGGAGCCGGCTGGTTCGTGGCGGGGCTCGCCTTCGCGGTGGCCGTCTACTTCGCCGACAAACGCGCCCGTGGCGACGCCGAACCGCATTTCCGCCTGGTCAACGCGCTGTGGGCGGCGGCCGCGCTGGGGCTGCTCGCGGTCGGCATGTTCCGCGCGTCGGTGTGGCTGAACGTGCTGTGCGTGCTGGCCGCGTTCGTCGCCGGATCCCTCGCGGTGGTCGGGAAACGCACGGTGAACACGATCATCTATGACGTCTTCGCGGTCCCGATCGAAGCGCTGCTTTCGATCCCGTGGATCGGGCGCGGGCTGGCGAAGCTCGGCACGAAACAGGAGGGCCGCACGAGGCCGAGGTTCCTGGTGCCGGTGCTGACCAGCGCCTTGCTGCTGCTGGTGTTCGTGCCGTTGCTGCGTGGCGCGGATGCCGCGTTCGCGAACGTCGTCGACGCGGTGATCCCCGAGCTGAACCCGGGAACCTTCGTGCGCTGGGGTTTCCTCTTCGTCGTGGCGGCGTTCGCTGTCACCGGTGCGTGCTACCTGCTGGCGGCGCCACCGCTGCCCGCCGACGACGAAGCGCCCCGCAAACGGCTCGCGCACCGGCTCGAATGGACGTTGCCGCTGGGTGTGCTGGTGCTGCTGTTCACGAGTTTCGTCGTGGTCCGCCTGGTCGTGTTGTTCGGCGGCACCGAATACCTCCTGGCCACGAGCGGCCTGACGGCGGCCGAATACGCCAGGAGCGGGTTCTGGCAGCTGTCCGCCATCACCGTGCTGACCCTGGTGCTGGTCGCCGCCGCGTTGCGCTGGGCGCCGAAGTCCTCGGCGGCCGATCGTGCCTGGCAGCGGGGACTCCTCGGCGCGCTGAGCGTGCTCAGCCTGGTGCTGGTCGCGTCGGCGTTGAGTCGCATGTGGACATATCAGCAGGCGTACGGGTTCACCGTGCTGCGGCTGCTGGTCGAGGTCTGCGAACTCTGGATCGGCCTGATCTTCCTGCTGGTGCTGGTTTCCCTGATCCCGCTGCGGTCGGCCTGGCTGCCGCGCGCGGCCATCGGAGCCGCTGTCGCGGCGCTGCTGGGGCTGGCCGTCCTCGATCCGGAAAGGTTCATCGCCGACCGCAACATCGACCGGCTCGCCCACGGTAAAACACTCGATACCGGTTATCTGTCCCGGTTTTCCGCTGATGTCGTGCCGTCGGCCGACCGGCTCCCGGAGCCGCTCCGGTCGTGCGTGCTCGGCCGGGTCGTGACGGGAATCCCGGAAGATGATTGGCGAGAATGGAACCTGAGCAGGTCCCTCGCGCGTCAGACCCCCGTTGCCGCGAAGGACGGGATCGGGTGCCGGTACCTGCCCCGTTCTTGAGCCGTGACACCACGGCCTTGATCGCCCTCGTGGGGGTGAGGGCGATCAAGGCCGCGGTGAACGGCGCCGCCGGGCCACCGAGGGGGAGGCCCGGTGGTCACCGGGATGCCACGACGGCCTCATCGGACAGAAGTCTTTCGTGACAAAGATTTGTGGCAGCTGAGTGACGGTGTCGCAGGAGCGGTCAGAAGGTGAAGACGCCCGCCGATTCGGCGTCGGCGACACAGCGGTTGGCGTACGAGGTGCGGTAGGTGACCGGTTCGCCGCGCCACTTGCCGACGGCGGAGACGTCCACCGGGGAGTATTCCAAGGTGCAGGCCCGCGGTTCGGGCCGTAGCCTGTCGAACTCTCCGTCCACTTCGGACAGTTTGGCGCAGGCGCCGCCGCGTCCCGGGTGAGACCCCCCGGTGGGTTCGCAGGTGAGTGAGACGGTGCCGATCCGGCCCCTGGTGTCGTGGCTGGTCAGCTGAAACGTGGATTCGGCGGGTTGCGCCGGGGCCATGCAGGCCAACGCGAGTACGCAGGCGCCGATCGGTTCGAAGAAAGCCATATCAACCCTATCGGCTGACGTGACCCGGTGACTGTGTTCCACGCTTGGGTGAGATTTGCTCACTCGGACGTGTGGTCGTCCGCTTCCCGGATGTCGTGGGCGAGCAAAGCGACATAAAGGGAGAGCATCGATTCCGGTTCTTCGAGCCGCACCCCGAGTACCTGCTCGATCCTGGCCAGCTGCTGGTAGTAGGCGGTGCGGGAGGTGTGCGCGGCCGCCGCGGCCGCCGATTTGTTGCCGCCGTGTTCGCAGTAATGTCTCAACGCCTGAACGAGTCTGCTGCCCTGTGCGGCGTCCCGGTTCAGCAGCGGGCCGAGCTCCCGCGCGGCGAACGCGGTGATCCGTTCGTCGCCTGCCAGCAGATGCAGCAGCCCGCGCAACCGGACGTCGTCGAGCCGGTGGACGACCCGTTCGACGTTCTCGGTGAGCGCCGCGGCGGCGACCTGCGCGGCTTCGACGAGTGTCCGGCGTGCCTCGGCGGGCCCGCTGCCGGTGGTGCCGACCGCGACCACGGCGGGCGCCCCGGCGCGGGCCTCGTGGACGTCGGTGGCCAGCCGCCGCAGGACCGCGTCCACCCCCGCCTCCGGCGAGAGCGCGATCAGCGCGCGCACCAGCGTGTCGTCGGTGGCCACCAGCGCGGACACCTTGGCGCGCCGGGCGGCGAGCGCGGTCGCCTCGGCGAGTTCCCGCAGCAGCACCGGGGTCGACTGCGTGGTCTTGGCGGTCGCGGTGATCCTTGGCCGCACGGCGACCCCGACCAGTAGCCGTCCCGTCAGCGGGACACCCAGCGCGGACGCCCGCGCGGTCAGCTCGGCGGGTGGCACCGGATTCGCCAGCAGTTCGGTCAGGATCGCGCGATGCGCCTGCCGTTCGAGGCTGTCGGTGTCCTTGGCGACCAGCCGGTGGACCGCGAGCGCGGACGCGGCGCGTTCGGCGACCACGACGTGCCGGCGCGGCGGCGGATCCCCGCAGACGACGACCAGCCGTCCCCAGTCGTGCCCGCGCGCGCCGACCACGGTGATCAGCCAGCCCGCACCCGGGTGATAGCCGGTCCGCTCGCCGACCTGCACCGGCCGCGACCGGGAAGGCCAGCCGGGCAGCAGTTCACCGGGATCGGTCCCGGCCGTGTCGTAGGCGAGGACTTCGTGCGACAGCGTCTCCAGCACGACGGGATGTTCGGTGAGCCTCGCGACCTCGCGCAGGATGTCGCCCGGTTCGGCGCCGGCGACCGTCAGCGCGGTGAACGTCTCGTGGACCCGCTCCGCCGCGCGGAGTTCGTCGACCTGGGCATCGACGATCAGCCCGTTCACCGCCTCGGTGACCGACACGAAGCGCGTCTCGCGAGAAAGGGTGATCAGCGGGACACCGTGGCGGTCGGCGGCGTCGACCAGTGCGGACGGCAGCTTCTCGCTCCAATGCCGGACCAGCTCGATGACGATCCCGGCCACTCCGACACCGGCCAGATCGGCGACGTACCTGGCGAGCGCGGCGCCGTCGTCGGGCAGCGCGACCCCGGTGGTGAGCACGAGTTCCCCGCCGCGCAGCAGCGGGGCGATGTCCGCGACCTCGGCGACGTGCGCCCAGCGGACCGGCGCGTCCAGCCCCGCCGCCCCCGCCACCACGTGGGGCCTGCCCTGACGCAGCACCGGCAGCGCGAGCACCTCGGCGACGGTCGGGTACATCGGCCTCCCACCTGGTCGGAACGCAGAGACAGACTGTACGGCCGGGACCGGGAGTCCGTACACGTTGCCGATGGCGTCGGTGTGGCGCGCGCGCTCAGACTCGACCGGGAGCAGGCATCCGGCGAACAGGAAGGCGGAATCCGTGACCGACCGCATCACCCACTGGATAGACGGCAAACCGTGCGAAGGCGTGAGCGAACGGTCCGGTGACGTGTTCGATCCGGCCACCGGCCAGGTGCGCGCGAAGGTCGCCTTCGCCGCGCAAGAAGACGTCGACGCCGCCGTCGCGGCCGCCTCCCGGGCGCTGCCGGGCTGGCGCGGGACGTCGCTGGCCGGGCGGACACGGGTGCTGTTCGCCTTCCGTGAGCTGCTTTCGGCGCGGCGTCACGAGCTGGCGAAGATCGTCACCAGCGAGCACGGCAAGGTCGAATCCGACGCGGCGGGCGAAGTCGCACGCGCCATCGAGAACGTCGAGTTCGCTTGCGGCGCGGCGCAAATGCTCAAGGGCGGATTCAGCGAAAACGCCTCCACCGGCGTCGACGTCTACTCGATCTCGCAACCGCTGGGCGTGGTCGGGGTGATCTCGCCGTTCAACTTCCCGGCGATGGTCCCGCTGTGGTTCGTGCCGAACGCGCTCGCCTGCGGCAACACCGTCGTGCTCAAGCCGAGCGAGAAGGACCCGTCCGCGGCCGTGTTCATCGCGGAACTGTTCGCCGAGGCTGGCCTGCCCGACGGCGTCCTCAACGTCCTGCACGGCGACAAGGTGGCCGTCGACGGGCTGCTGGAACACCACGACGTCAAGGCGATCTCGTTCGTCGGGTCGACGCCGATCGCGAAGTACGTCTACGAAACCGGGACCAGGCACGGGAAGCGCGTCCAAGCGCTCGGCGGCGCGAAGAACCACATGGTCGTCCTCCCGGACGCCGACCTCGACCTCGCCGCCGACGCGGCCGTCTCGGCGGGCTTCGGCTCGGCGGGAGAGCGGTGCATGGCGGTGTCGGTCGTGGTCGCGGTCGACCCGGTCGGCGACGAACTGGTGGCCAAGATCGCCGAGCGGATCCAGCGGCTCCGCGTCGGCGACGGCATGCGGCCCACCTCGGAGATGGGGCCGCTCGTCACCGCCGCCCACCACGAACGCGTCGAGTCCTATGTGGAGGCGGGCGTGGAAGCGGGTGCCCGGCTCGTCGTCGACGGCCGCGGCATCGAGGTCGACGGCGAGGACGGCGGCTTCTGGCTCGGCCCGACCCTGTTCGACCAGGTCACCCCGGACATGTCGATCTACACCGACGAGATCTTCGGGCCGGTGCTGGCGGTCGCGCGGGCCGAGGGCTACGACGCGGCGCTGGAGCTGATCAACGGCAACCCCTACGGCAACGGCACCGCGATCTTCACCAACGACGGGCGGGCCGCGCGGCGGTTCCAGAACGAGGTCGAGGTCGGGATGGTCGGCGTGAACGTGCCCATCCCGGTGCCGGTCGGCTACTACTCGTTCGGCGGCTGGAAGGACTCGCTGTTCGGCGACAGCCACGCGTACGGGCCGGAAGGGTTCCACTTCTTCACGCGGACGAAGGTCGTCACCTCACGCTGGCCGGACCCCTCGCAGGGCGGGGTGAACCTCGGGTTCCCGCGCAACAGCTGACGCTCGGCCGGCTCGGTACCGATGTCCTGCCCGCCCGCTCGATGCCCTGCCGCCCGCGGTGTTGATCGTGACGGACCGAGCCTGCATCAACCCCAGCCGGAATCCACGAGGTACCTATGGGACCCGCGGTTCCATTGAGGGGTAAGGCAAAGGTGGCGTGGTCGGTGCCGGGGGTCGTGAGTGGCGATTCGGGTTCTAACCCGAAACGCCACTCACGACCCCCTCGCGCCTGACCAGGGCCGAAGGCGTCCTTCGTCGCATCAGACGCGGCGAAGGGAGCCTTCACCCAACACCAGCCTCACCCGCGAGCACGACACGGTCGACCTTCTTCTCAAGAACCGTCTTAGCCACTCACGACGCCCCAAAGAAGTCCGGCGGCTCCTCGGGCACTATGCCTTCCGTAAACTCGTTGTGAGGACGAGCCGAGGGAGGTGCAGGTGGCCAACGCGGAAGAGCGACGTTTCGAGGTGCTTCGCGCGATCGTCGCCGATTACGTTTCCAACCAGGAGCCCGTCGGATCCAAGGCGATCGTCGACCGGCACAACCTCGGTGTGTCCAGCGCCACTGTCCGCAACGACATGGCGGCACTGGAAGAAGAGGGCTACATCACCCAGCCCCATACCAGCGCGGGCCGGATCCCCACCGACAAGGGCTACCGGCTGTTCGTCGACCGGATCGCCGAGGTCAAACCGCTGAGCGCGGCCGAGCGCCGGGCCATCACGGCCTTCCTCGACAGCGGCACCGACGTCGACGACGTCCTGCGCCGGTCCGTCCGGCTGCTCGCGCAGCTGACCAGGCAGGTCGCGGTCATCCAGTACCCGATGATGACCAATTCCGCCGTCCGCCACCTGGAAGTGGTGCCGCTCACCCCGGCCCGGCTGATGCTGGTGCTGATCACCGACTCCGGCCGCGTCGACCAGCGCACGGTCGACCTCGGGGACGTCATCACCGAGGAGAACGTCGGCAGGCTGCGCACGGTGCTGAACGGGGCGCTGGCGGGCCGCCGCCTTTCCGAGGCCGCCGCCGCGGTCGCCGAACTGCCCGAAAAAGCACCGGGCGAGCTGCGCGACAACCTCACCCGCGTCTGCACCGTACTGGTGGAATCGCTGGTCGAGCACCCCGAAGAACGGCTGGTCCTCGGCGGCACGGCGAACCTCACCCGCAACGTCTCGGACTTCCCCGGATCACTGCGGCAGGTGCTGGAGGCGCTCGAGGAGCAGGTCATCGTGCTCAAGCTGCTCGCGGCCGCCCGCAACCCCGGTGCGATCAGCGTGCGCATCGGTGAGGAAAATGAGGACGAGCAGATGCGCAGCACCTCGGTGGTGTCCATCGGCTACGGCATGGACGACCTGCTGCTCGGCGGGATGGGCGTCGTCGGGCCCACCAGGATGGACTACCCGAACACCATCGCCGCGGTGCGTGCGGTGGCGAACTACGTGGGGCAGATCCTCGCCGGCCGCTGAACGCGGCGGTGAGGGCAAAGCAGAAGGAGAAGGCGGAGACGGTGGCGAGGGACTATTACGGCATTCTCGGGGTTGCGAAGAACGCGACGGATCAGGAGATCAAGCGCGCGTACCGCAAACTGGCCCGTGAACTGCACCCCGACGTCAACCCGTCGGAGGACGCCCAGCATCGCTTCGGCGAGGTGACCACCGCGTACGAGGTGCTGTCGGATCCGCAGAAGCGCAAGATCGTCGACCTCGGCGGCGACCCGATGGACGGCGGGGCGCGCGGTGGCGGCGGAGACCCGTTCTCCGGCTTCGGCGGCCTCGGCGACATCATGGACGCCTTCTTCGGCGCCGCCGGAGGTGGCGGCGGCCGCGGCCGTGGCCCGCGCAGCCGTGTGCAGCCCGGTTCCGACGCGCTCATCCGCCTCGGCCTGACCCTCGAGGACTGCGCCACCGGCGTCGACCGCGAGATCACCGTCGACACCGCCATCCTCTGCGACCTGTGCCGCGGTGCCGGCGCGGCCGACGGCACCGGCACCAAGACCTGCGACACCTGCGGCGGCGCCGGCGAGGTCCAGTCCGTGCAGCGGTCGTTCCTCGGCCAGGTCGTCACCGCCCGCCCTTGCCCGGTCTGCCGCGGCTACGGCGAGGTCATCCCCGACCCCTGCCGCCAGTGCGGCGGCGACGGCCGCGTCCGTTCGCGCCGCAACGTCACCGCGAAGATCCCGCCGGGCGTCGGCGACGGCATGCGCATCCGGCTCTCCGGACAGGGCGAGGTCGGCCCCGGCGGCGGCCCCGCCGGCGACCTGTACGTCGAGATCGACGAGGCACCGCACGAGGTCTTCGTCCGGCAGGGCAACGACCTGCACTGCAACTTCCGCATCCCGATGACCACCGCCGCCCTCGGCGCCACGGTGCCCATCGAGACCCTCATCGACGGCGACTACGAACTCGACATCGAGCCAGGCACCCAGCCCGCCACCGAACTCGTGCTGACCGGCAAGGGCATGCCGCGGCTGCGGTCCTCCGGCCGCGTCGACGGCCGCGGCGACCTGCACGTCCACATCGACGTCGTCGTGCCGACCAAACTCGACGACGCCCAGCGCGACCTCCTCGTCGAACTCGCCCAGCAGCGCGGCGAAGACGTCCCTTCGCTCTCCTCGAACGGCTCCAAGCCCGGTGGGCTGTTCTCCAAGCTGCGCACCAAGAACCACCGGTAACCCGTGCCAGAGACGACACTGCCGGTCTTCCTCACCGCCGCACTGCCCGGCTCCGGGCGCACCACCCTCGACGGTGAGGAAGCCCGGCACGCCGCCACCGTCCGGCGACTGCGCGTCGGCGAACATCTCGTGCTGTCCGACGGCGAAGGCGGCATGGCGCGCTGCGTCGTCGAAGCCGTCCAAGCCGGCAGAGACGCGGCACTCACCCTCGCCATCGAAGAACACTGGACCGAGGAACCACCCGCACTGCGCGTCATCGTCGCCCAAGCACTCGCCAAAGGCGACCGCGGCGAACTCGCCGTCGAACTCGCCACCGAAGCAGGCGCCGACGCCATCGTCCCCTGGCGCGCCGCCCGCAGCGTCGCCCGCTGGGAAGAAGGAACCCGCGGCGACAAAGCCCTCGGCCGCTGGCGCACCACCGCCCGCGCCGCCGCCAAACAAGCCCGGCGCGCCCACGTCCCCGAAGTCGCCGAACCCGCCACCACCCGCGAACTCGCCGAACTCACCCAGACCGTTTCCCGCGCACTCGTCCTCGAATCCGGCATCACCACCCGCCTCACCGAGATCGAACTCCCGGCACAAGGCGACATCCTCCTCATCGTCGGCCCCGAAGGCGGCATCACCGACGAAGAACTCACCACCCTCACCGACGCCGGCGCGACCGCCATCCGGTTGGGCCCCACCGTTTTACGCACCTCCACCGCCGCCGCCGTCGCACTCGGCGCACTCGGCGTACTCACCGACCGCTGGAACTGAAAAAACACCCCCCTAATTTGCGGCGAGTTATGGCGCGATCACACAAACAGCCGTTACTCTCGTTAACTGACGCGCAACACACGGTTTCGGCGCGCCACTGGGGATGAAGCCCAGTCGCGCGCGTGAATCCCCGCCGGGCACCTCCCCCCTCGGTCCGGCGGAGCCGCGGCGCGGTGGAGCGACCCCCAGGCTCCACCGCGCCGCGGCGTCTTCATTTGGGGGCTTCGCAAGCTACGCCCCAAATTTCGCGCCACGGAGCGGTTCCGCGTGTCTGCCCGGGGGGCCGAGCCCCCCGGACCCCCCACGGTGCGTCCGGCGGCGGTTGGCGGCCCCGAAGCGCAGCGAAGGGCGGCGGGTGGTCTTCGGTATCGGCGTTGGGCCTGGCGGCCCTTGCCTGGTGGGTGGCGAGTGAAGGTGAAGGCCCCAATGCTGCGCGAGGCGGGCTGCGGGACCGGCCACGCCACGTTTGCCTTATCCCTCGAAAGCGCGAATTTCCACCCATGACCAGCTGTACCCTGCGGGCAGGGCGACACCTTTGACCTTCGGCCAAACGGGGCGTTCCAACGACTTGCAGTGGTCACGAGGTGTGTTTGTTTCCGGCGGCCTCGCCTGGTGAGTGATGTGGGTCGTTTTGACGATGTGGATCTCTCCTGATGTGTGTTGGGGTCGGCATGCGTCTGCTGGGGCTTTAGGCAGCGGAGCCGGCTGCGATGACGCTCACGGAGTCGTCGACGCGAATGGTTGGACAGGGGCGTTCGAATGGGAGTGCGTTGACAGACAACGATGCTGCCACGCTGGCCAGTGCCCTTGACCGGCACCAGGTCGACGCGACCGCCATGGCCAACGCGCTCGTCGAGCTCGACCGGCACCCGGGGCACCAGCTCTTCACCGCCAAACTGTCCTCCGGGATCACCGCCGAGCGGTGGGACGCGGCCGAGGTCGTGCTCGCGGGCTTATGGCGGGACTTCGACACCTACCGTGCGGTGCTCGCCGACGCCGAACAGATTCGGGGACGGCGTTCCAAACTGGGGCCGCCCGAGGTCGTCGAGCTGCGACGACTGCTCGTCGAACCGTCCGTCGAGGTATCCCGGCGGGCGGTGCCACTACCCGAGCGCGGGTTGACCGGGGCAGCCGAGCAGGTCGAGTCGATCACCCTCGCGGCGTTGACGACTCGGATGAACGACGCGTACCGGCAGGTCAGTGAGCTGGCCCTTCGGTGTGACGAGCTGAATTCCGCCACCCTCAAGGCTTTCGCGCCGCTGCTGGAACAGGCACGACGGCTTGCCGACGACGACGCCGCGCTGGCACAGGGGCCCGCCTCGGTGGTGCAGCGGATCCGCGAGATCGAGCAGCTCGCGGGCAACGACCCACTCGCGTTGGCCGACCGGTCGCTCGACGACACCTTGGCCCGGCTCACCGCCGAGCTCGCCGAGGAACGCGCGCGGGTCGACCGGCTACTCGCGCTGCGGGACGGCTGGGAGCAGACGCGGGCCGAACTCGTCGGTTCCACGCAAGCGCTCGACGATTTGCGGGCGGCCACCACGGACGACTACGCGGCGGCTGCCGAGCGAGTGGTCGGCGAATTGCCTGCCTTGCCAGTGGACAGGGCGCCGGAACTGCGGGCCGCGTTAGCGCGGCTGGACGACCTGAGCTGGGCCATGCGCGACGCGGGGGCCGTCGGGGTACGGCGTGAGCTCGCGAGCGCCGACGCGGAACTGCGTGCGGCGCGGCAGCTGGCCACGGGGTTGTTGGACCGGCGCGAGGAACTGCGCGGGCGGTTCGGTGCCTACCAGGCCCGAGCTGTTCGGCTGGGATTGGCCGAGGAGGATGCGGTGATGATCGTCGCCGAGCGGATCAAGGCGACGTTATGGCGGCGGCCGTCCGATCTGGCCGCTGCCACCAGGGATTTGGGGAACTTCCGCCGGTTGCTCGTCGAGCCCGGCACGGATAGCGGAGGCAGTTCGGCATGAGCCAGGGGGATCGTTGCGCGCAGCCGGGTTGTGGCGGCGCGATTGATGGCGGCTACTGCGACACGTGTGGGATGGCTGGTGCGGTGCCGGTGAGTGTGACCGCGCCGGTGTCGCAGCCGGTGTCGGGTGGGGCGTGTTCGCAGCCGGGTTGTGGCGGCGCGATCGATGGCGGCTACTGCGACACGTGTGGGATGGCCGGCGCGACCTCCGCCAGGTCGGAGACCGCCGCCTCGTCCTCGGCCAGCAGGCTCAGCGGCCGCGCGTCGCGCCGGACCTCCGCAGCCTCGGCCGCCCAGTCCTCGTCCCGGCGTGGCGGCGGTCTCGGCGCCGGGCTCGTCGACGTCCCCGCGGTGCCCAAGGTCGACCCCATCGCGGCCATCCTCAAAGACCCGCAGGTCACCGAGAGCAAGCGGTACTGCAGCAAATGCGACCAGCCCGTCGGCCGCGGCAAAGACGGGCAACCCGGACGGCTGCGCGGGTTCTGCCCCAGGGACGGCACACCGTTCAACTTCGTGCCGTCGCTCACCGAGGGAACGCTCGTCGGCGGCCAGTACCTCGTTCAGGGCTGCCTCGCGCACGGTGGGCTCGGCTGGATCTACCTCGCCACCGACCGCAACGTCAACGACCGGTGGGTCGTGCTCAAGGGACTGCTCGACATCGACGACCCGGCCGCCCGCGCGGCCGCCGAGGCCGAGCGGCGGTTTCTCGCCGAGGTGAACCACCCGAACATCGTCATGATCCACAACTTCGTGGAGCATCCTGACGACGACGGCAAACCCATCGGCTACATCGTGATGGAGTACGTCGGCGGTTCGTCGCTGCGCAAGCTCGTCGAGGACAGCGGCAAGACCGTCGGCCAGCGCCTCGCGCCCCTGCCGCTGCCGCAGGTCATCTCCTACGGCCTGGAGATCCTGCCCGCGCTCGGCTACCTGCACAGCCAGGGCCTCGCCTACTGCGACCTCAAACCGGACAACGTGATCCAGTACGAACGCCGGCTCAAGCTGATCGACATGGGCGCGGTCGTGCCGTTCGAGAACGCCGACGGTTTCGACTGGTACGGCACGCCCGGCTATCAAGCACCGGACTTCGAGTCAGAGGGACCGTCGCCTGCCGCCGACATCCATACCGTCGGGCGCACGCTCATGGTGATGGCGCTGGGTATCTCGCCGTTGCGTGCCGGCAAGCCGGTGCCGTTGCCCGACCCGGCGACCAGCAGGCTGCTCGCCGAGCACGAGTCGTTCTACCGGGTGATGCTACGCGCCACCGATCCTGATCCGATGCGGCGCTTCGCGTCCGCCGAGGAGATGGCCGATCAGCTGAACGGCGTGCTGCGGGAGGTGCTTGCCGTCCAAGACGGCAAAGCACGCCCTGGCGTGTCCACGTTGTTCGGTCCGTCGCGATCGGTGTTCGGCATCGGCCTGCTGGGCGACGTGGGCGCACCCGGCCGCCCCGGCTCGGTGGCGGTCGCCCAAGCGCTGCCGGTTCCGCTCGTGGACACGACCGACTCGGCGGCCGGGCTGCTCGCCACGGTGTCGTCGGCGGCGCCCGAGGAGATCCTGCGCCTCGCGGCCGGTACCCCGACACCCAGCGTCGAGCTGCGGTTGCGGGTGATTCGCGCGCACCTGGAACTCGGCGACGTCGGTTCGGCCCATGAAGCGTTGCAGCGTTTGCGAACCGACCTACCCGGTGACTGGCGCGGCGATTGGCTCACCGGGGTGGCGGCCTTGACCGGGGGTGACGCGCGGGCCGCGACCACGGCGTTCGACACCGTGCTCGCGACGCTGCCCGGCGAGTCCGCGCCGAAACTGGCGCTGGCCGCGGCAGCGGAATACGCCGCCGACGACGCCGTGGCGGGCCGCTACTACCTGCAGGTCAACCGGGCGAACCCGGATATCGCCGACGCGGCGTTCGGCCAGGCGCGGGTGGCGTTGCGTGCCGGTCAGCCCGCGGCGGCGCTCGCCGCGCTGGACACGGTCGCGCCGACCTCGAGCCAATACATGACCGCGCAGACCGTCGCCGTGCGGGTGATGATCGGCGGCCAGATCGACGAGGGCACGCTGCGTGCCGCCGCCGACCGGGTCGGCAGGCTCACCCTGGACCAGGCCACCGGGCACGAGGTCCGCGCATCGGTGTTCAAGGCCGCGTTGCCGCTGGTCACGAAGACCGGCGAGGCTCGCCCGCCGCTGCTCGGCTGCCCCTGGACCGAGCATGGCGTGCGGGCCGCGTTGGAGACCGAGCTGAGGGCGGGCGCCCGGTTGACCACCGACGAAGACATCCGGGTCGACCTGGTCGATCTGGCCAACGCCATCCGGCCGGTGTCATGGGTGTGACCGTACGGACCAGCCAGTGCCCGGCGTGCGCCGAACCGGTCGGGCACGGCGATCGGTTCTGCGAGGCGTGCGGTGGTTCGTTGCTGCGCCAGGGAAGCACCTCCGTCGAGACCGTCACGAAGGAGACCGCGCGGAAGTGTCCGGCGTGCGGCACGGTGAGTGGGACCACGACCGAGTACTGCGACGAGTGCGGGTTGCGCCTGCCGGACCCTGCCGATCGGACGAGCATCGACCTCGGCTCCTTGGCCGGGGTCAGCGACCGGGGTCTGGTTCATCGCCGCAACGAGGACGCGATCGCGCTCGGCCGCCTGCTCGATGGGAGCACCGCCGCCGTGGTGTGTGACGGTGTGTCCACCACGAGGCGACCCGAACGCGCGGCGCGAACGGCGTCCGAGGTGGCTTTGGCGGTACTGCTCAGCGGGGACGCGCCGGTGGAACCGGTCGCCCGCGTCCGCGCGGCGGTGGCGGCCGCGAGCACCGCCGTGGCCACTTTGGACGGTCCGAATCCCTCGCCGGACGGACCATCCTGCACGCTTGTGGCCGCCTACGTCGCCGACGGCAGGGTGACCGTCGGCTGGGTCGGCGACACTCGGGCGTACTGGCTCGCCGGTCCGGACAGCCGCTTGCTCACCCGCGATCACTCGTGGGCGGCCGAGGTCGTCGCGGAGGGGCTCATGGATGAGACGTCCGCGTTCGCCGACCGCCGCGCGCATACGATCACCCGCTGGCTGGGCCCGGACATGCTGCCCGATCCCGACGTCGTCTCCGTGGACCAGGACGGCGCCGGAACCCTGCTCGTCTGCTCGGACGGCCTGTGGAACGAGGTGCCCGAGGCCGAGCGAATCGGCGAGTTCGTGGCGGGTGCGGGGGAAGGGGCGACACCGTTGGCGGTCGCCGAGCGGCTCACCGAGTTCGCACTGGCCGCCGGCGGCCGGGACAACATCAGCGTCGTAGTCATCCCTTTGGAGGGGGAACAGGTATGAGTGCAGAAGCAGAGTTCGTCGTCGCCGTCGACCAGAACGCCTATCTTTCGGCGGGGGCGACCCGGGTGGACGCGGTCGTGTCGGTGACCGCCACCGGGGACGCCGCTCCCTCGGTGGTCACCGAGGCACTGGAGATGCTGATCATCGACACCTCCGGGTCGATGCAGGGCGACCGGATCGCCTCGGCGCGCGCGGCCACCGCGGTCGCGATCGAGCAGCTCCTCGACGGTGTGCTGTTCGCCGTGATCTCGGGCGCGACCAGCGCGCGGCAGATCTACCCGAAACGGGGCGCGGCGCGGGCCGATCCCCAGACCAGGGCCGAAGCCACGACGGCGGTGCGCAAGCTCTCCGCGAGCGGGGGCACCGCGTTCTCCAACTGGTTGCGCCTCGCACGGCAGATCGCCGAGCAGCATCCGGGGGCGATCCGGCACGCGCTGCTGCTCACCGACGGCCAGAACGGCGACGGCCCCGGTGTGCTGGAGCAGGCCATCGAAGAGTGCACCGGCGTGTTCAGCTGTGACTGCCGCGGCGTCGGTACCGACTGGAAGGTCGCGGAGGTACGCAAGATCGCGTCCGCGTTGCTGGGCACGGTGGACATCGTGGCGAAGCCGGAGAACCTGGCCGCGGACTTCCACGCGATCATGAACTCGGCCATGGGTAAACGGGTCGCGGACGTGTCGTTGCGGCTGTGGACACCGAAGGGCGCGCAGATCAAGTTCGTCAAGCAGGTCGCGCCGGAGGTCGAGGACCTGACCGCGAAACGAGTGCAGACCGGGCCGTTGCACGGCGACTACCCGCTCGGCGCGTGGGGCGCGGAGAGCCGCGAGTACCACGTGTGCGTCGAGGTCCTCACACAGGCCGTCGGGGCGGAGATGCTCGCCGGACGGGCGATGGTCGTCCGCGGCGGCTCCACGGAAACCCTTGCACAGGGCCTGATCCGGGCCGTGTGGACCGACGACGACGCGTTGTCGGCCAAGGTCAGCAGGAAGGTCGCGCACTACACCGGACAGTCCGAGTACGCGGACGCCGTCGAGCCGGCGCTGGCCGCCCGCCGCGACGGCGACGAGCGCACGGCCACCGCGCGCCTCGGTCGCGCGGTCGCGCTGGCCACCGCGGCGGGCGACCGGGACAAGCTCGACATGCTGGAGAAGGTGGTCGACGTGGACGACGCGGCGACCGGCACCGTGCGGCTGAAGGGCAAGGTCTCCAACGAGGCCGAGATGGAGTTGGACATCCGATCGCGGCGGACCAGCCGGGTCCGCGGCGAGGGCTGACCCGTGCCGGTATGCGCGGCCGGGCACGACTCGACGGCCACCGACTACTGCGACGTCTGTGGCCTCGTGCTCGGGGCCGCCCCGCCACCGGCAGAACCGGCTGCATCGGATACGTCGGCACCGGGGCCCGGAGGGATGACCTGCGCCCGCTGCGAGGTGCCGAGAGAGGGCAGGTTCTGCGAGGAATGCGGGTTCGACAACGACCTGCCCGCGCCTTCGCCGTCTCCCGTCGCGGCCCAGGCGGTGCGGTCGCGCTGGACGGCCGTCGTGCGGGCGGACCGCGCCTGGTTCGACGAGGTCCGCCGCCGTGAGGGTTCGGAAGCGGCGGAGATGGACTTTCCGCTCTATTGCCCGGAACGCCGGTTCGAGCTGGACCGCGATCAGGTCGCGATCGGCAGGCAAAGCCGTTCGCGCGGGACCAACCCGGAGATCGACCTCGGTGGCCCGCCGCTGGATCCGGGCGTGTCCGCGCAGCACGCCGTGCTGGTGGCCCGGTCCGACGGCGGCTGGGACGTCGTCGACCTCGGTTCGACCAACGGAACGTCGGTCGGTGACACGACCGACGTGATCGAGCCCAACACCCCGGTCGAGGTTTCGGCAGGGGTGCCGATCCGGCTCGGTGCGTGGACCGTGATCACCTTGGAACGAACCTAGTCAGGTGGTCGTGAGCGGTAAGTCGCGTTCTGACGCGACTTACCACTCACGAGTCGCGATAGCGGGCCGCCGGGATCGGCGGTACCGGGTTCAGCTGGGCGCCCAGCCACTTCTGGGCGCTCGCGGCGAGACTGCCATTGGCGCGGTCGCGTTCGAGCAGCTTGTTGACGAAGCGCACCAGGTCCGGCTGCTGAGGCGCCATCCCGACGCCGTAGTAGGCGTTGGCCAGCGGTTGTCCGACGACCTTGGTCTGCGGGTCCTGCGCGGCCATTCCGGCGAGGATGCCGTCGTCGCTGGACACCGCGTCGACCTTGCCCTGCTGCAACGCGACCGTGCAGTCGGGGATACCGGCCAGCGTGACCACGTCCAGCCCGTACTGGGGTTTACGCAGGACGACCTCGGTGGTGGAGCCGATCGACGTGCAGACCTTCTTGCCTGCCAGCTGCTCGACTCCGTCCACACCGGACTTCGCCGGGACCAGCAGTCGCTGGGTCGCGTCGTAGTAGGCGGTGGAGAACTCCACCGTGCGTTGCCGGTCGCAGGTCGCGCTGAACGTGTTGACCACGACGTCGACCTGGCCCTGCTCGATCAGGCGCGTACGGTCGGCGACGTCGCGTACGACGTACTGGACCTTGTCCGGATCGCCGAGGATCGCCTGGGCGATCATGCGGACGATGTCGATGTCGGCACCTTCGAGCCGTCCGGTCTGCGAGTTGCGGTAACCGAGCAGGTATTTGCCCTGGTCGACGCCCGCGATCAGGCGCCCGCGGTGCTGGATCTTCGCCATGGTCGAGCCGGACGGCATGGCGCCGGGCGACGGCAACGAGCCCGACGGGCGCAGGCTGTCCTTGACGGTGTCGCACTCCTGCCGCTTCGCCGACGGCGCCTTGGTGCCTGAGTCGTCGGTAGCCACGGCCACGGATTCGTTGCCGTGCAACGAAGGTACGGCGATGCTGCCCAGCGACAACACCGCAGCGACGGCGAGGACGACCACCGGCCGCCGGACGTTGATCGTGGCTTTCACCGGGCCGGTCATCGGTACTCCTCCACTCGGCGTGCGATACCGATCGCGAATCCGGCAGCCGCCAACGCGAACAACACGGCAGGGCCGAACCCGAGCAATGCGCTTGCGTCGCCCGCGTCACCGGTCGCGGCGGACAGCCGGGCCCGCGCGGTGTCGCCCGCGTCGCCGACAGCCTTGTCCAGAACGGTGAATGCGGAACCCGAACTGCCCTCGTCGGTACTGACGGCGGCCTGTAGGGCGTCGGCGTAGCGGCCCTCGTCGTCGGCCTCCCGCAGATTCTTGTGCGCGTCGACCCAGGTGCCGGTCGCCTCGCGGATACCGGCGACGTCCACACCGTTGGCCCCGGCGACGGCCAGCGGTCCGTCGCCTGCCAGCAATCGGTCGATCTGGCCGGTGAAATCGTCGTCGGACGCGCTGCCGCCACTGCGGGCGACCAGCACGAGGCTCTCGTTGCTGCGCGCCTGCAGGACGAGTGTGCTGGCCTCGTCCAGCGCGGTCGCGGCGTCACTGGCCTCGTTGGCGTCGGCCAGCGCGTTGCCGGTGGACACCGTGGCCACCGTCCACCACAGCAGCCCGGCGACGACCGCGCAGCACGCGGCGGCGACGCTGGGGTTCAGCCTGCGGCGGGTCCGCCGGAACTCCTTCCGGGAGAAGTCGAGCGCGATGAACAGCAGCGCCAGCCCGAACACCACCACCGCGATCGGCAGGGCGCTGGCCCGCTGGTAGTCGGCGTTCAGCGCGCTCACTTCGGTGTGGCGCAACGACTGGGCGGCGGGCAGCAGCTGGGTGCGCATCTGAGTGGACGCCTGCGCCAGGTAGGACTGGCCGAGCGGCAGTCCCTGCCGGTTGTAGGTGCGCGCCGTCTCGATCAGCCCGGTGTAGGCGGGCAGCCCGGTGATCATGACGTCCAGCGGCTTCGCGGCCGGATCGTCCGGCGTGATCAGCCGGGACGCCTCCGCGAGTCGCCGGCCGGCGCGGCTGAGGTCGGCGTCGTAGCGGGCGCGGATCGCGGGCGGCTCCTGGCCGGACGAGACGTAGCCGCTGGTGGCCATCGCGTCGGCGTCCGCGAGCGCCTGGTAAATCTCGCCCGCGGCTTGCGTCAACGACGCGTCGCGGTTTCCCGCGTCGTCGATCGCGCCGGCCCTGGAGATGCCGCTGACCAGGCTGATCACGGCGGTCACCAGGCTGGCGAGGGTCAACACGATGCCGATGCGCCGTAGCCGCGCCGGCGTGCGCGGGCCGGTCCATCGCGCCAAGCGGGACCGTTGTGGTCCGGTGGTACCACCGGCCGACGGCGGCGCGGCGAGAGTCTGGGTCGTCATTGAGTACCCCCCTGCAAGCAGCCGATCTTAACCGGCAGGCGGCGAACAACACCCCGAGTTCGGCGCTTCCAAGGTCACAATGGTGTCAACGGTTCCCGTCGTCCTGAAGCACTCACGACGCTTGTCGCCCTACGACCGCAAGCAGCCTCCTGGTGGGGGTGGGAGTGGGGATAGGGTGAGGTCATGAGTGACGCGGAGACGTTGTTCGAGCGGATCATCGCGGGCGAGATCCCGTCCGACAAGGTGTACGAGGACGACACGACCTATGCGTTCCGGGACATAGCGCCGCAGGCGCGGGTCCACGTGCTCGTGGTGCCGAAGAAGCGATACCGGAACGTCGCCGAACTGGCCGCCGCGGACCCGCGGCTCCTCGCCGACGTGACCGCCACCGCCAAGAAGGTCGCGGAACTCGAGGGGATCGCCGAATCCGGGTACCGGGTGGTCTTCAACACCGACCGTGACGCCGGGCAGACCGTCTTCCACGTGCACGCGCACGTGCTCGGCGGCGAGCAGCTGGGGCATTTCGGACGCTGAAGCGCGCGGCCTGCGGAAACCGGCCTGCGTGCCGGCACCCGCAACCAGTAACATCGACCTTGTCACTGTCGTTGAAAATCGCAGCGTAAGCGCAGGAAGTAGGCCAGAGGCCACGTGGCCGGAACCGTACCGGGTGAAGCCGCCCGACCCGACGTTCCCACGGACGTCACCCCGACGAAGGCCGACGAGGCCGCTGTCATCGAAGCGGCCCAGTCCCGATTCCCCATCCCCGACGCCGCCGCGCTCAGCCTGCTCGGCTCGAGGGACGAAAACCTCCGCGTCGCCGAAGAACTCCTCGCCGCCGACGTCCACGTCCGGGGCAACGAGGTCACCCTGACCGGCGCCCCCGCCGACGTCGCCTTCGCCGAACGTGTCTTCGCCGAACTCGTGACGCTCGCCGGCCGCGGCCAGCAGGTCGACCCGGCCACCGTCCGCCGCACCGTCGGCATGCTCTCCACCGGTGACCACGAGTCACCGGCCGAAGTGCTGAGCATGAACATCATCTCCCGGCGCGGCAAGACGATCCGGCCCAAGACGCTCAACCAGAAGCGCTACGTCGACGCGATCGACAAGCACACCATCGTGTTCGGCATCGGCCCCGCCGGTACCGGCAAGACGTACCTCGCGATGGCCAAGGCAGTCCAGGCGTTGCAGGCCAAGCAGGTCACCCGCATCGTGCTGACCCGCCCCGCGGTCGAAGCGGGCGAGCGCCTCGGCTACCTGCCGGGCACGCTCAACGAGAAGATCGACCCGTACCTGCGCCCGCTCTACGACGCGCTGCACGACATGGTCGAGCCCGAGTCGATCCCGCGGCTGATGCAGGCGGGCACCATCGAGATCGCGCCGCTCGCGTACATGCGCGGCCGCACCCTCAACGACGCCTTCATCATCCTCGACGAAGCGCAGAACACCACGCCGGAACAGATGAAGATGTTCCTCACCCGGCTCGGGTTCGGCGCCAAGATCGTCGTCACCGGTGACGTCACCCAGGTCGACCTCCCCACCGGCCAGAAGAGCGGCCTGCGAGTGGTCCGCGACATCCTCGAAGGTGTCGATGACCTGCACTTCGCCCAGCTCACCAGCCAGGACGTGGTGCGGCACAGGCTCGTCGGCGACATCGTCGACGCGTACGAGAAGTGGCAGGCCCTGCAGGACAGCCAGGACAAGGGCAACGGCTGGAAGGGTCAGCGGCGGTCATGAGCATCGAGATCGCCAATGAGTCCGGCGTGAACGTCGACGAGACGTCGATCGTGTCGGCCGCCCGCTTCGCGCTCGACAAGATGGAGGTCAGCCCGCTCGCCGAGCTGTCCATCCTGCTGGTCACCCTCGAGGTGATGGAGGACCTGCACGAACGGTGGATGGACCTGCCCGGTCCCACCGACGTGATGGCCTTCCCGATGGACGAGCTCGACTCGTCGCGCCGCCCCGACGCGCCCGACGCCTCGCCCGCGCTGCTCGGTGACATCGTGCTGTGCCCGGCGTTCGCGAAGGACCAGGCCAAGACGGCGGGCCATTCGCTGATGGACGAGCTGCACCTGCTCACCACGCACGGGGTGCTGCACCTGCTCGGCTACGACCACGCCGAACCCGCCGAGGAACGCGAGATGTTCGGTCTGCAGAAGCGGATCCTCGGCGAGTTCCAGGCCGCCGTGGCCGCGGTGAACAGGCGCGACGCGCAGCGCACCGCGGACGACAGGCTCCTCGGCACCGCCGGTCTCGACACCGTGCCCGCCGACGAACCCCCCGCCTAGAAATGGGTAGTCCCACGGCCCTGCTGGTCATCGCGATCGCGCTGATCCTGCTCGCCGGGGTGTTCGCGGCCGCCGACGCGGCGGTCAGCACGGTCTCCAAGGCCCGTGCCGACGGCCTCGTCCGGCTCGGCCGCCCCGGCGCGCGTCAGCTCGCGCTGGTCATCGCCGAACGCCGCCGCCACATCAACCTGATCCTGCTGCTGCGGATGACCTGCGAGCTGACCGCCACGGTGCTGGTCACCGTCGACATCCTCCGCTGGATCCGGCCGCTGTGGCTCGCCATCGTCGTCGCGGCGGGGGTGATGGTCGTGGTGAGTTACGTGCTCATCGGGGTCGGCCCGCGCACCCTCGGCCGCCAGCACCCGTACCGGATCGGTCTCGTCGTCGCGGGTCCCGTCCGCGTCCTCGGCTCGATCCTCGGCCCGCTCAGCAGGCTGCTGATCGTCCTCGGTAACGCGATCACCCCCGGCCGCGGCTTCCGCGAAGGTCCGTTCACGTCCGAGGTCGAACTGCGTGAGCTCGTCGACCTCGCCCAGGAACGCGGCGTCGTCGAGGAATCCGAACGCGAGATGATCCACTCGGTGTTCGAACTCGGCGACACCGTCGCGCGCGAGGTCATGGTGCCGCGGACGGAGATCGTCTGGATCGAGCACGACAAGACCGTGCGCCAGGCGCTCGCGCTGGCCCTGCGCACCGGGTTCACCCGGCTGCCGGTGATCGGCGACTCCGTCGACGACGTCGTCGGCGTGGTCAACATCAAGGACCTCATGCCCGCGTACATGGCCGAGGGCGGTTCGCAGCGGCAGGTCGAGGAGCTGATGAACCCGGCGAGCTTCGTGCCGGACTCGAAGCGGCTCGACGATCTGCTCAAGGAGATGCAGGTCTCGCACAACCACATGGCGATCGCCGTCGACGAATACGGCGGCACCGCCGGCCTGCTCACCATCGAGGACGTCCTCGAGGAGATCGTCGGCGAGATCACCGACGAATCCGACACCGACGAGCGTCCCGAGGTCGAAGAACTCGAAAACGGCGCGGTCCGCGTCTCGTCCCGGCTCTCGATCGACGACCTCGGCGAACTGTTCGGGATCGATCTCGAAGACCATGACGTGGAGACCGTGGGCGGACTGCTCGCGGAGCGACTGGGTAGGGTCCCGCTGCCGGGGGCCGAAGCCGAGGTCGCCGGACTTCGGCTGTTCGCCGAAGGCGGTAAGGATCGGCGCGGGCGGATGCGGATCACCACGGTGGTCGTCCACCCCGCCGACGCGGACGCGGTGACCGACGCAGCCCAGGGCAGGCGTCGGACCCGGGTCCCGCAGTCCGATGAAAGTGACAGGAGTGTCGAACATGCCTGAGCTGGACGCCGAGGACCAGAAGCTGGTGACCCTGGCCAGGTCCGCGCGAGCCCGCACCCAGGCCGCCGAGGGTGCCGCGCTTCGCGACACCGACGGCCGCACCTACGCGGCGAGCACGGTCGACCAGCCGTCGTTCAAACTCACCGCGCTGCAGGCCGCCGTCGCCGCCGCCGTTTCGAGCGGAGCCGAAGGAATCGAGGCCGCCGTCGTGGTCACCGCCGAAGGGCTGCTCAAGGAGGCGTCCGTGCAGGCAGTGCGCGACATCGCCGAAAAGGCCCCGGTCTATCTCGCGGATCCCAGTGGCAAGGTGCTGAGCTGATGGCCGAGCCGCATCGTTCCGGTTTCGCCTGCTTCGTCGGGCGGCCCAACGCGGGCAAGTCCACGCTGACCAACGCGCTCGTCGGCAGCAAGGTGGCGATCACCTCCAGCAAACCGCAGACCACCCGGCACGCCATCCGCGGCATCGTCCACCGCGACGACGCCCAGCTGGTGATCATCGACACGCCGGGGCTGCACCGGCCGAGGACACTGCTCGGCGAGCGGCTCAACGACATCGTCCACTCGACGTGGTCCGAAGTGGACGTTGTCGGGCTTTGCGTGCCCGCCAACGAAAAAGTCGGTCCCGGTGACCGGTTCATCGCCGCCGAACTGAAGAAGATCGCCAAGCGAACCCCGGTGATCGGCGTCGTCACCAAGACGGATCTCGTGAAACCCGAGCAGGTCGCCGAGCAGTTGCTCGCCCTGCAGGAGGTCATGGAGTTCGCCGAACTCATCCCGGTGTCCGCTGTGGACGGTTTCCAGGTCGGCGCGCTCTCGGATCTGCTGGTACGCCACCTTCCCGAAGGCCCGCAACTGTATCCGGGCGGCGAACTCACCGACGAGCCCGAGCAGACCCTGGTCGCCGAGCTGATCCGCGAGGCCGCGCTGGAGGATGTGCGGGACGAGCTTCCGCACTCGATCGCCGTCACCGTCGAGGAAATGCTGCCGCACGAGGGCAGAGACGACATGATCGACGTGCACGCGTTCCTCTATGTGGAACGACCGAGCCAGAAGGGCATCATCCTCGGGCACAAGGGTGAGCGGCTCAAGGACGTCGGCGCCCGCGCGCGGCAGCAGATCGAGGGGCTTCTCGGCACGAAGGTCTACCTCGACCTGCACATCAAGGTCGCCAAAGAGTGGCAGCGCGACCCCCGTCAGTTGCGACGGCTGGGCTTCTGACTGAACGGAATGTCTCGATTCGGTCGCGGAGACCGGTTGATGATGTGGAACCGGACGGGTGACCTTAGAGTCTCAACCCTTGACTCCGGTGATCGCTGATCGGGCGGCGCGCCCGGGTCGCAGTTCTGCATCTCATTCGTGAAGGGAAAGCGGTAAATGACCGACAACCAGGGCCTGCCCAACTACTCCGGCGACCCTCAGGGCGGTGGCGGCTTCAACAACCCCGGCCCGCCGCCCAACAACAACCTGGTGTGGGCCATCCTCACCACGATCCTGTGCTGCCTGCCCTTCGGCATCGTCGCCATCGTCAAGGCGAACCAGGTGAACACCCTCTGGGCGCAGGGCCAGCCCGCCGCGGCGCAGGAAGCGGCCGACGCCGCCAAGAAGTGGTCGATCATCGCGGCGATCGTCGGTGGCATCATCATCGTTCTGTACGTTGTCCTCGTCGTCGTTCTCGGAGTCTTCGCGGCCTCGGTGGACGTGAACAACTACCGCTGATCCCGGCGATCGAGGGGGAGACCTCATGACCGACCAGTACCCGAACTACCCGCCCCCGGGCGGGCCTCCGCCGCAGCAGCCGTATTACGGCGGCATGCCGAACTACGGTCCCCCGCCGGACAACAACCTGGTGTGGGCCATTCTTTGCACGGTGTTGTGCTGCTTGCCGCTGGGTATCGTGGCGATCGTGAAGTCGAGCCAGGTGCAGACGTTGTGGTCACAGGGTTTCCACGCGGAAGCCCAGAAGGCCGCCGACGACGCGAAGAAGTGGTCCATGTGGGGAGCGATCGCCACCGGTGGACTTTTCCTGCTGTACATCATCTTCATCGTGGTGATGGTCATCATCGGCGCGTCGGCGGGAAGCTTCACGCCGTGACGACGTCCGTCTACACGGGATTCCCGGCGCGCGGGTTCAAAGCAAGGGCCCGCGCGCTGGGGCCGCCCCTGGCCATCGCGGCAGGCGCCGGCCTCGGCTGCGTCGTCCTCTGGCTGGGTGATCCCACCACTCCCGGCGGACCGCTTCCGGTCTGTCCCACCAAGTCCTTGCTGGGCATCGCCTGCCCCGGCTGCGGTGGCATGCGCATGGTCTACAGCGCGCTGCACGGGGACATCCCCGCCGCGCTGCACTACAACGCGGTGTCCTTTGTGGTCGTTCTGCTGCTCGTCTGGAGCACAGCCGCCTGGGCGGTGGGCAGACTTCGCGGCCGGGCCGTGAACAGCTGGCTGCACTGGCGCTGGACACCGCTCGCGTTCGGCGTCGTGTTCGTCGTCTGGTTCATCATCCGTAACCTGCCCTTCGCCCCGTTCACCTCGCTCTACGTCTGAGTGCCGGGCCGAGGCCCGGATCGTCGGTGGTACCGAGTACGCTCCCGCGCACCGGTCTGGTCGGCGTATACCCATGCCGTACATTCAGCCCGGGTCGCCGCACGAGGCCCCGTGCGCCAGGGGCGAGGAACCAGCGAGGGGATTTCGATGACCACTCCCTACGGCCAGCAGCCGCCGGGACAGCAGCCGCCGCCCGGGTCCGGGCCCCCGCCGGGGGACGGGCAGCTGCAGTCACCGCAGCCGCAGCAGCCGTTCGGACAGCCGCCGTCGGGAGAACAGCCCTCGCCCTTCGGGCAGCAGCCGCAGCAGGCTCCTCAGGGTGAGCAGTCTTCACCGTTCGGGCAGCAACCTCAGCAGGCTCCGTTCGGTCAGCAGCCGCAGCAACCGGGGCAGCCGTTCGGCGCGCAGCAGCAGCAGCAGCAGCCGTTCGGGCAGCAACCCCCGCAGTCTTCGCCGTTCGGGCAGCAGGGCCAGCCCTCGCCGTTCGGGTCGGCCGCCCAGTTCGGCCCGCAGACCGACTACGCCCACTGGGGCCTGCGCGCGGCCGGGACCCTGATCGACTTCGCGCCGATCTTCGTGCTTCCGATCATCGGCGCCATCATCGCCACGAACGCGAATTCGCTCATCGGCGGCATCATCTCCGCCATCGGCTACCTCGCCGGCATCGGCTGGACCGTCTACAACCGGTGGATCAAGATGGGCACCACCGGCCAGTCGCTCGGTAAGAAGATGGTGAACATCAAGCTCGTCCGCGAAAGCGACGGGCAGCCGATCGGCCCGCTGATGGCCTTCGTCCGGGACCTGTGCCACAACCTGGACGGCTGGGTCTGCGGTCTCGGTTACCTCTGGCCGCTGTGGGACGAGAAGAAGCAGACGTTCGCCGACAAGATCCTCAGCACCGTGGTGGTGCCGGGCGAAGCCGCAGCCGCGCCCGCGTCGGCGCCGTTCGGCCAGGCGCCGGGATTCCCCGAGCCGCCGCTCCCCGCGCAGCCCTCGCCGTTCGGCCAGCAGCCGCCGCAGCAGCAGCCGTTCGGCGCGCAGCAGCAGCCTTCTCCGTTCGGGCAGCAGGCTCAGCAGCCGCAGCCGTCCGGGCAGCAGCCGTCCCAGCCGTTCGGGCAGCAGCCGCAGGGAACCGCGGCGCCGTCCCCGGAGTCCCAGCCGGGACCGGCCTTGGGCGAGGCCGAGCCGACGCAGGTCCTTCGCCCCGGCCAGCCACCTCAGCAGGCGCCGTCCGGGTTCGACGAAGCCGAGCCGACGCAGAAGATCACGCCGGAGCAGCTGAGGCAGCAGTTGCCAGGAGCGGACGGGTCGAATGGGCCCGGCACACCGCAGCAGTAAGGAACGACCGGCGGGATCCACCCGCCGGGAAGCACGACACAAGTGGGGAACCCGATGACGAACCCGTACGGCCAGCAGCCCGGCCCCGGCCAGCAGCAGCCCTATGGCCAGCAGCCTCAGCCCGGATACGGACCCCCGTCCGGCGCCACGCCCGCGCCGTACGGTCAGCCGTCCGGTGCGAACCCGATGCCGTACGGCCAGCCGGCGCCTTATGGCCAGCCCGCTCCGTACGGTCAGCCCGCGCCGTATGGCGCTCCGGGTGGCATGCCCGGTGGCGGTGGCGACATCAACTCGATCCCGGACTACAAGGGCTGGGCGATCGGCTGCATCTTCCTCTGCTGGATCATCGCGATCTTCGCGATCATGAAGTCCAACGAGGTCAACACCTACAAGATGCAGGGCAACTACGCCGCCGCCATGGACGCGTCGAAGTCGACGAAGACCATGTGCATGATCGCGTCGATCATCGGCGGTGTCGGCTGCCTCTTCTCCATTCTCTGGATCATCCTGGCCGCCGCGACGGCGTTCTAGTCCGACCGTAGAACGAAAGAACAACGAGGACCACTTTCATGACCAACCCTTACGGCCAGCAGCAGCCCTACGGACAGCAGCAGCCCGGCTACGGGCCGCCGTCCGGCGGCATGCCCGCCCCCTACGGTCAGCCGGCTCCGTACGGCCAGCCTTCTCCCTACGGCGCCCCGGGCGGCATGCCCGGTGGCGGTGGCGACATCAACGCCATCAAGGACTACAAGGGCTGGGCGATCGGCTGCATCTTCCTCTGCTGGATCATCGCGATCTTCGCGATCATGAAGTCCAACGAGGTCAACACCTACAAGATGCAGGGCAACTACGCCGCCGCCGCGGACGCGTCGCGGTCCACGAGGACCATGTGCATGATCGCGTCGATCATCGGTGGCCTTGGCTGCGTCTTCGCCATCGTGATGATCATCATCTCGATCGTCGCGGCTTCGTCCGTGCCCAGCTGCTACGGGCGCTACTGCTGATTCCGGGGCGCACCACCCCGATGTCGGTCCCTGGTGGGACGATGTCGGGGTGGTGAACCTCTATCGCGACACCGGCGTGGTGTTGCGGACGCACAAGCTGGGTGAGGCCGACCGGATCGTCACCCTGCTCACGCGGCGGCACGGCAAGGTCCGTGCGGTCGCGAAAGGCGTGCGTCGGACCTCATCGCGCTTCGGGGCGCGGCTGGAGCCGTTCGGCCACGTCGACGTCCAGTTCTACACCGGCCGCTCCCTGGACGTGATCACCCAGGTCGAGACGGTCGACGCCTTCGCCCTTCCGCTGGTGGCCGATTACCAGCGCTACACCGCCGCGAGCGCCATCGCCGAGACGGCGGACCGGTTGTCCGCCGAAGAGGGCGAGCCGGTGCTCAAGCTCTACATGCTCGTCGTCGGCGCCCTTCGCGCTCTCGCGGGCGGTGAACGTGACAGTTCCCTCGTGCTCGACGCCTTCTTCCTGCGAGCCATGGCCTATGCCGGCTGGGCGCCCGCGATCACCGAATGCGCCCGATGCGGCCTGCCGGGTCCGCACAAGGCGTTCAGCGTGTCGGCAGGCGGCTCGATGTGCCCGGATTGCCGGGTTCCCGGCTGTGTGCACCCCTCCCAGGAGGTGCTGACCCTGCTCGCGGCGCTTCTGCACGGCGAATGGCCGGTGGCCGAAGCGTCGCAGCCGGTGCCGCGGCGTGACGCGTCCGGACTGGTCGCGGCGCATCTGCAGTGGCATCTGGAGCGTCAGTTGCGCTCGCTGCCGCTGGTGGAGAGGCGTGCTCGGGAGAGCACCACCGGAGCGCAGTAGGGTCGCAGGCACAGGTTCACTCGATCAGGAGGCTCGAAGGTGCTGCGCAGGGGACGCGAGAACAAGGCGTCACAATTCGAACTTCGCGCGCCGGAGCCGCATCCGTCCGGTGCCCGGCCGCCGGAGATCCCCCGGGAACTCCTCCCGAAGCATGTCGCGCTGGTGATGGACGGCAACGGCCGCTGGGCCAACCAGCGGGGACTGCCGCGCATCGAGGGCCACAAACGCGGCGAAGCGGTGATGATCGACGTCGCCAGCGGTGCCGTGGAACTCGGCGTCAAATGGCTGTCGGTGTACGCCTTCTCCACCGAGAACTGGAAACGGAGCCCGGAAGAGGTCCGCTTCCTGATGGGCTTCAACCGCGACACGATCCGTCGTCAGGTCGACTACCTCGGCTCGATCGGCGTCCGCATCCGCTGGGCGGGCCGCCGTCCCAAGCTGTGGGCGAGCGTGATCAAGGAACTGCAGGTCGCCGAGGAGAAGACCAAGAACAACACGGCGCTGAACATGACCATGTGCGTCAACTACGGCGGCCGCGCCGAACTGGGCGACGCCATGCGGCGGATCGCCCACGACGTCGCCGACGGGAAGCTGAACCCGGACAAGGTCACCGAGAAGACCATCGGCAAGTACCTGTACCAGCCCGACATGCCGGACGTGGACCTGTTCCTGCGGCCGTCGGGGGAGCAGCGGACGTCGAACTTCCTGCTCTGGCAGTCGGCCTACGCCGAGATGGTCTACCAGGACACGCTCTTCCCGGACTTCGACCGCACCCACCTGTGGCGGGCTTGCCTCGAGTTCGCGAAACGGGACCGCCGCTTCGGCGGGGCCATCGACAAGGCTTCCGAAGGGACCTCATGACCACCGAAGCAGCGGACACGGCGGCGTTGCTGACGTCGGCACGGGAAGCCCTCGAGCGCTATCTCGAAGTCCACGTCGACGACGACGGTGCGCTGACCTTCTCGCACGCGGACGTCCCGTGTGTCATTCAGGCGACCCGGCTGGCCGAAGGGCTGACCGTGCTGAGCCTGACCTGCGTGGTGGCCTGGGACCTGCCGGACGACCCGGCGATCGCGGCCTCGGCGGCGGAACGCGCCGGACAGGGCCTGTTCGGCACGCTCGGCGTCGTGCGGTCGGAGAAGGGCATCGACATCACGCTGAGGTACGCGTTCCCGGCCGAAGGCATGGACGCCTCGCCGCTCGGGACGCTGCTCATGCTGGTCGTCTCCACCGCGTCGCAGCTGCGCTCCGACCTCCTGGGCACCGCTCCCGGGGAGTGACCGCCGGAACGCAGGGTCACCTGGCATCATCTCGCGCATGGAAACCATTTCCAGAAGCGCCCCGGAGAAGCCGGCCCGGCGGTTCAAGATCACCTCGATCGAGGTGCTCTGCGCGATCCTGCTGATCGCCATCCTCGGGCAGACCTGGCTCCAGCAGGTGTTCGACGTGCCCGCGCTGCGGACCGGCTCGACGGTGTTCGTCGCCGTCTGCGTGCAGGCGCTGCCGTTCCTGGTGCTCGGGGTGCTGATCAGCGGCGCGATCGCGGCGTTCGTGCCCGCGCGGGTGCTGGAGAGGGTGCTTCCTCGCCGAGCCGGTGCCGCGGTCGGTGTCGCGGGGCTGGCCGGGGTCGCCCTGCCGGGTTGTGAATGTGCGTCGGTGCCCGTCGCGCGGCGGCTGATCGGCCAGGGTGTCGCGCCCGCGGCCGCGCTGACGTTCCTGCTGGCCGCGCCCGCGGTGAACCCGGTGGTTCTGGTCGCGACGGCGGTGGCGTTCCCCGGGAACCCCGAAATGGTGTTCGCCCGGTTCGCCGGTTCGCTCGCCACGGCGATGGTGATGGGCTGGCTGTGGGCGAAGTGGGGCAAGCTCGACTGGATCGCGGAGCGCGCGTTGCGGCGTATGCCGGACGTCCAGCACGGTTCACGCTGGAAGACCTTCGCCGAAACCGCGCGGGCGGATCTCGTCGAGGCGGGCGGTTTCCTCGTACTCGGCGCGATGATCGCCGCCGCGATGAACGTGCTGGTGCCCGCCAAATGGTTCGGTGTGCTCGGCGAGCAGATCGTGCTCGGGGTGCTGGTGATGGCCGTGCTCGCCGTCGTGCTGGCCCTGTGCAGTGAGGCCGACGCCTTCGTCGCCGCGTCGCTGACCGCGATGCCGCTGCTGCCGAAACTGGTGTTCCTGGTGGTCGGGCCCGCGATCGACGTGAAACTGTTCGCCTTGCAGACCGGCACCTTCGGCAAATCCTTCGCGCTGCGGTTCGCGCCCGTGACGTTCGTCGTCGCGCTGTCCTGCGCCGTCGTCTCCGGCGTGCTCATCCTCGGGGGTGGCGCGTGAAACGCGAGACCCAGAACATCCTGCTGATCCTGCTCGGCGGGGCCCTGCTCAAGATCACGATCAACGGCGACTACCTGCGCTACGTCAAACCCGCGCAGCAGCCATGGATCATCGCGGGCGGCGCGGTGATGGTCACGCTGGGCGCGATCGCGATCGCCCGCGACCTGCTGGCCGCGCGGGCCGCCGCCGTCGTGTCCGGCGACGTCCACGCGCATGAGCACAACACCCGTTCGGCCTGGCTGCTGATGGTGCCGGTGCTGGCCGTCTTCCTGGTCGCGCCGCCCGCGCTGGGCGCCGATTCGGTGACCCGCACCGAGGCCAGGGCGCCGCAAAGCGCTTCGGCGAGCAACGCGGCCGCCTTCCCGCCCCTACCCGCCGGGGACGTGGTTCCGTTGGAGGTCAACGAGTTCGTCAGCCGCGCGGGGTGGGACAAGAGCGGGAGCCTGAACGGGCGGACGGTGCGGCTGTCCGGATTCGTCGTGCACAACGAGGGCAACACGATGCTGGCCAGGATGGTGATCGGCTGCTGCGCCGCCGACGCCTTCCCGATCACCGTGCGGCTCGTGGGCCAGGACGTGGCGGGCTTCCGCGACGACACCTGGCTGGAGGTGACCGGGACGGTCGTGCCGGGCACCGCGGTGCGGGAGAACAGCTACATGCCGGACTTGACGCTCACTTCGGTGCGGCAGGTGCCGGCGCCGAAGGACCCCTACGAGTACTGACCGGATGCTCTTCCTGCTTCACGGACACGCGACCGAAGTCCTGCTGACCAGGATGCTCCCGGCTGCAATGAAGGGGCCTTTCATAGCGAAATTTGCTATGAAAGGCCCCTTCATTGCAGCTTTTGCCTTGGTCGGCGGCCGCGTGAAGGCCCTTCACGGGAGGCACGCCGAGCACTGACCGCGTGCTATGAAAGGTCCTTTCCTTGCAAAATTTGCAAGGAAAGGACCTTTCATAGCGCTTGGGACGTCAGTGGTTCGAGCAGGTCCCGACGATCTCCACGGTGTGGCTGATGTCGGAGAACCCGTGCTCCGAGGCGATCTTCTCCGCCCACCGCTCCACGGCCGGTCCCTCGACCTCGACGGTGCTGCCGCAGATCCGGCACACCAGGTGATGGTGGTGGTGCGACGAGCAGCGCCGGTAGATGGCCTCGCCGGTGTCGGTGCGCAGGACGTCGATCTCGCCGGCCTCGGAGAGCGACTGCAGCGTCCGGTACACCGTCGTGAGCCCGATGCCGTCGCCGCGTTTGCGCAGCTCGTCGTGCAGTTCCTGGGCGGAACGGAAGTCGTCGATCTCCTTGAGCAGCTCGACCACGGCGGCCCGCTGTTTCGTCGACCGGCGTCCCGGGACCGGCGCGGAACTGTTGGCCGTCGTCGGACTCATGCTCACTTCCCCTCCTGAACGTGGGCTACGGCGTCCACCACGATATGCGCAAGGTGATCGTCGACCAGCCGGTACACCACCTCACGGCCGCGTCGCTCACCCTGTACGACACCCGCGGTCTTCAGCACCCGCAGGTGCTGGCTGATCAGCGGCTGCGCGACATCGAGCGTGTCCACCAGTTCGTGTACGCACCTGTCCGCGTTACGCAGTTGCAGGACGATGGCGATGCGCACGGGGGCGGCGAGTGCTCTGAGCAGGTCGCCGGCGTCCGAGAGGGCGGCGGCCGAGGCCGAGGCGGCGGGTTCGGCGGGGGGACGGGCCGTCGAATGCGGTCCGGGGTCTTCCGTGAAGCCCGGGGCGGCCGAGTCCGGGGTCACCGTAGCCATCGCCGCCTCCATGTCCATCATGATTTCCGAAGTCATTGCCAGTAACAGTCCAGGCCATCTTAGTGTTCCCCGTCCCCGGCGGTCTGTTCGCCGAGCGGGAGACCACTTGGCCGCGTCGTTACTGCTCCATTCGGGTGACTTCGCAAAGAAATGACCATTCCACTTCGCATGTGGTCGCCAACGGTGCAAGGTTGTCGCGGAGCGTTTCGTCGCTTCTCGTACGCTGACGACCGCGCTCTGAGGGCCCGGAGAGGCAGTGGGGAGACATGACTCGTTTCGTGACGAAGCTGGCCGCCGCGACGGCGGCCTTCGTTTTGGCATCGACTCCGGGGCTCGCCTCGGCGCAGACGACACAGGCCGTCGATGAGAAGTCCGGCCCCGTGTCGTTCGCGAACGTGGCCTCCGTACGCATCGGGAACCCGGGATCGCTGATCACCGAGACCCAGCGCTCGCCGCTGACGCCCGGCCAGTCGAAACTCTCCCCGGATCGCACCGTCGTCCCGCGTGACGACGGCGAGCGCACCACCTTCGGCAAGAAATGGGACATCAACCTGGGCCGCTACGGGGCGCAGAGCCCGTACCCGCCCGGTATCGCCAGCCGCGACCACAACGTGATCGCCGCGTTGCAGCAGACCACGGTCCCGACGGCGGTCGCGGAGAGCAACTACGCCTTGATCGACAACGGCCGCGGCGGCGCGACACCCGCCGAGAACACCGTGCTGGTGCTCGAAGGCGCGAAGAGCTCGGTGGACTGCTCGTCGCCGAGCAAGGCGACGTCGGCGACGAGCGTGAGCAAGATCTGGGTGCGTGACGAAACCGGCAAGCTGCAGCCGTCCGGTGCTTCGGGCGTGGACGTCAAGGGGCTCAAGCTCGGTCCGCCTTCGACCGGCGACATCGACAAGACGGCCAGCAAGGACGAGACCACCTCCGACCTGACCGTGTCCCGGGTGACCGCTTTCGACCAGCTCATCCGGCAGGACGGCTGGCGCAGCGGTGACGTGACCAAGGCGGCGGGCTGGAAGCTGGACATCGTCACGCATGTGCGTGACGACGCGGGCAAGGACCTGCGCGAGGCCCGCACGACGATCGTGCTCGGCGGCGTGAGCTGCGCGATCCCGAGGAACTTCGTGGCGAAGCCCGCCGGCGGCACGGGACCGGGCGCGGCGCCCGAGCAGCCCGCGGTGCCGGGGACGGTCCCCGCGGGCGGTATCCCGCCGCAGACCGCCGACTCGACACGGACCGTGGTCGGGCTGGGACTGCTGGGCGGCGGCATCGTGATCGGTGCCGCGGCGATGCTGTTCCTTCGCCGTCGTAAGCCCGTTCCGGTGCGGGAGAAGTAGCGGCCCCGTGCGGCACTGGCTGGCGGGACTTTCCGCCGTCGTCTCCGCGCTCGCCATCTCCGCGGGCGTGATCGTGCTGACCTGGATCCCGCCGGAACAGGCGGTCTCGTTCGCGGAACCCGCGGTCATGCCGGGTGAGGACGGCGCTCCCTTGGCTCTGCCCGCCGACAGCTCGACACGCGGGCAGCGGCCCGGCACCATCCGGCTGCCCGAAGGCGGATCGGCGAAGCTCGTCCGCTCCGAGGTCAACTCCGACGGTGTCCTCCCGATCCCGCGAGGGCTCGGCGACGCGGCCTGGTGGGGTGCGCGGCTCGGCGCCGAAGCGGGTACGTCGCTGATCTCCGGGCACGTCAACTGGGGCGGCGCCAAAGGACCGTTCGACGAGCTGTGGCGAATGCGGGAAGGCCAGGAAGTGGCCGTCAGCGACGCTGCGGGCGGCATCTGGGTCTATCGCGTGCGCGAGGTCGTCACGGTGCACAAGAACGACCTGCCCGTGCAGGCGGCGAAGCTGTTCGCGCAGAGCGGGCCGCACCGGCTGGTCCTGGTGACCTGCGGCGGCGACTACCTCGGCGGGACGGACGGCTACCGGGACAACCGGGTCGTCGTCGCGACTCCCGTCTCCGGACCGCCCGCCTGAACTCCCGCATCCAGATGACGAAATGCGGAAGTCGGTGCAACCTCTCTCGGCTCGCGTCGCGTGTCTAGCGACACCGGCCGCCTCGGCGGCTTGACGCGAGCAAGGAGTAATACCCGATGGTGGGACAGTTCGACGACAGCACGGCGAGCGAGGAGAAGCCGAAGAAGCGCTCCAGCCTGGGATTGATCCTCGCCGGCGCCGCGATCTTCGTGGTGGCGGCCGTGGTCGCGGTGCTGGTGTTCGCCGGAAAGAGTGATCCGGTCGTCGCAGCCGCGGCTCAAGACCAGGCGAACACGTCGGCCGCGCGAACACCCGAAGTCCTCACCGGACAGGCGCCCGGCACGGTCAAACTTCCCGGCGGTGGCACGGCGAAACTGATCCGCAAGGAACTGACCGCCGACGGGACCCTCCCCATCCCCGAGGGTCTCGACGAAGCCACCTGGTGGGGCGCGAAACTGGGCGCCGACCAGGGCGCATCCCTCCTTTCCGGGCATGTGAACTGGAAGGGGAAGAAGGGCCCGTTCGACGAGTTGTGGCGGCTCAAGGCCGGTCAGCAGGTGGATGTCGTCGACACCGACGGCGGCAAGTGGGTCTACAAGATCGACGAGATCGTCACCGTGCACAAGACGAAGCTGGCCGAGCAGGCGGAGAAGCTGTTCGGGCCGGACGGTCCGCATCGGCTGGTGCTGGTCACCTGCGGTGGCGAGTACGTCGGCGGGACCGACGGTTACGAGGACAACCGCATCGTCACCGCCTCGTTGGCGAGCCGCCCCTGACCCGTTCCAACCTCGCCGGAAGTCACGCGGGACCTCCCGGTTAGTCTTGTCGTTCTAGTCCGATAACCGTCCCCGCATGCTTCGGAGCGTGGAGTGCCCGCCAACACCATTGAGACCGTCGTCAGCCTGTGTAAGCGTCGAGGCTTCGTTTTCCCGTGTGGAGAGATCTACGGCGGTACCAAGTCGGCGTGGGACTACGGGCCCCTCGGTGTCGAACTCAAGGACAACATCAAGCGCCAGTGGTGGAAGACCGTGGTGCAGAGCCGGGACGACGTCGTCGGCCTCGACTCCTCGGTGATCCTGCCGCGCCAGGTGTGGGTCGCGTCGGGGCACCTCGACGTCTTCACCGACCCGCTGATCGAATGTCTCTCCTGCCACAAGCGGTTCCGCGCCGACCAGCTGGCCGAGGACTTCTCCGCCCGTTCGGGCAAGGAGGTGTCCGAGGACGACCTGTCCGAGGTGCCGTGCCCGAACTGCGGCACCCGCGGGCAGTACACCGCGCCGCGTGACTTCAACATGATGCTCAAGACCTACCTCGGCCCGGTCGAGTCCGAGGAAGGCGTGCACTACCTCCGCCCGGAGACCGCGCAGGGCATCTTCATCAACTTCCTCAACGTGCAGACCGCGGCGCGCAAGAAGCCGCCGTTCGGCATCGGCCAGATCGGCAAGTCGTTCCGGAACGAGATCACGCCGGGCAACTTCATCTTCCGCACGCGCGAGTTCGAGCAGATGGAGATGGAGTTCTTCGTCGAGCCGGGTGAGGACGAGACCTGGCACCAGTACTGGATCGACGCGCGCACCGAGTGGTACAAGGACCTCGGCATCAAGGCGGACAACCTCCGCCTTTACGAGCACCCGAAGGAAAAGCTCTCCCACTACTCGAAGCGCACCGTCGACATCGAGTACCGCTTCGCGTTCAACGCGGGCCAGGAGTGGGGCGAGCTCGAGGGCATCGCGAACCGCACCGACTTCGACCTCACGACGCACTCGAACCACTCCGGCGTGGACCTGTCGTTCTTCGACCAGGCCACGAAGCAGCGGTTCCGCCCGTTCGTCATCGAGCCCGCGGCCGGTGTCGGCCGGTCGATGATGGCGTTCCTCGTCGACGCCTACCACGAGGAAGAGGTGCCGAACGCCAAGGGCAGCACCGACACCCGCGCGGTGCTCAAGCTGGACTACCGGCTCGCGCCGTTCAAGGTCGCCGTGCTCCCGCTGTCCCGCAACGCCGATCTCACGCCGAAGGCGCGCGACGTCGCGGCGGCGCTGCGTAAGCACTGGAACGTCGACTTCGACGACGCCGGCGCGATCGGCCGCCGCTACCGGCGCCAGGACGAGATCGGGACGCCGTACTGCGTCACCGTCGACTTCGATTCGCTCAACGACCACGCGGTGACCGTGCGCGAGCGCGACACCATGGCGCAGGAGCGGGTCGCGATCGACAAGCTGGAGTCGTACCTGGCGGGTCGCCTGATCGGCGCCTGACCCTCTTTTGAAGTACGTGAAGGCCCCCTTCCTCGCGCCTAGCGCAAGGAAGGGGGCCTTCACGTACTTCCCGGCATTACGGGACCGGCTTCATGACACCTTTGCCTTACCCCCGACAGAACACGACTGCCCACTCACGACCCCCGGCCGCTGCCCCACCGGGCGACGCCATGAAAGGCCCCTTCATTGCAAAATTTGCAATGAAGGGGCCTTTCATTGCACGGGGGAAGCGTTCGAGGAGGCTCACCCCTGACAACTGTCACCCTCAGGTCATGACGCGCGGCCCACGTCCAGGGCGCCCCGTCGCGACAAGCTCTAGGCATGCGAGAACAAGACATCACCGCGGGGGCGGCGGTACGGCTTTCCGGGCTGCGTAAGCACTATGGCGACGTCCAAGCCGTCGACGGCGTGGAACTGACGATCGCGCCGGGCGAGGTGGTCGCCCTCCTCGGCCCCAACGGCGCGGGCAAATCCACCACGGTCGACATGATCCTGGGCCTCGCGGCACCCGACAGCGGCACCGTGACCGTCTTCGGGCGCGAGCCGGGCGACGCGGTCGGCGACGGGATGATCGGCGCGATGCTGCAGGGCGGCGCGCTCGTCGAGGATCTCACGGTCGGGGAGACCGTCGGCATGGTCGCCGCGCTGCATCGCAAGCCGATGCCCGTGCGCGAGGCGCTGCGCCGTGCGGGGATCGAAGACCTCGCGAACCGGCGCTCCACCAAGCTTTCCGGCGGGCAGAAGCAGCGTGTGCGGTTCGCCGTCGCGTTGGTGAGCGACCCTGATCTGCTGATCCTCGACGAGCCGACCGCCGCGATGGACGTCGGCACGCGCCGCGAGTTCTGGAAGTCCATGTACGAGTACACGAACTCCGGCCGCACGGTCCTGTTCGCCACTCACTATCTCGAAGAGGCCGAGGAGTTCGCCGACCGTGTCGTGCTGATGCGGTCGGGGCGGATCGTCGCAGACGGTTCGGTCGCGCAGGTCCGTGCGCTCGCGGGGGGACGCACGATTCGCGCGGTGGTGCCCGCGGCGGCGGAGCCGGTGATCGCGGGGCTGCCCGCGATCACCGGGTTCGAACTCCGCGGCGGCCGTGCCGCGATCTCCAGTTCCGATTCCGACGCGACGCTGCGGGCGCTGCTGGCCCACTTGCCCGAAGCGCACGACATCGAGATCAGCGCCGTCGGCCTCGAAGGCGCATTCCTTTCCCTGACCACCGACAGCACCGAGGACGCCGTCCGATGAACCCGACCTACCTCAAGACCGAGATCGTCCGCACCTTCCGTTCGACGCGGTTCGTGCTCTTCGCCGTCGCCTTCCCGGTGCTGATGTTCCTGTTGCAGGCCAACGTTTTCGGCGGATCCAACGTGAACATCGCCGGAGTGATCATGGTCAACATGATGGCCTTCGGCACCTTCTCCGCCGCGATGACGAGCGGCACGAAACTGGCCATCGAGCGGTCCACCGGATGGCAGCGCCAGCTGCGGCTCACCCCGCTGACCGGCGCGGGCTATCTCGGCGGCAAGGCGCTCTCGTCGATGCTCGTAGCGCTCCCCGCGCTGCTCGTCGTCCCGCTGGTCGGCGTCCTCTTCCAGGGCGTCCACCTCGATGCCGCCGGCTGGCTGCGGCTGGTGTCCGGCGTCTGGCTCGGCGCGATCCCGCTGGTGCTGCTCGGCCTGTTGCTCGGCCAGTTCGGCACGCCGGAGTCGATGCAGCCGGTGAACATGATCGTCATGATGGGCATGGGCTTCCTCGGCGGCCTGTGGATCCCCATCGACGGGATGCCGTCGTGGATGGCCGACCTCGCTCAGGTGACGCCGACGTACTGGCTGATCCAGCTGGTCCGCCCGGTGGTCACCGACCATCTCACGGTGAGCGTCACGGCCGCGCTCGGCGTGCTGGCGGCGTGGACCGCGGTCCTCGGGACGCTGGTGATCAGGCGTTACCGTAAGGACAGTGCGCGGGTCTGAGAAGAGGGTGAACCGGTGAACGACTACCCGGGCAGGGTCAGGACGGGCTTGGACAACCGGGAGAACTGGTGGTCGGACATGCCGCCGCGGACCGGTCGCGGGCCCCGGCCGGCGAAGTGGGCCGTGCTCGGCACCGCCTTCGTCCTGCCGAGTTTCATCCCCACGGTGGTCGAGCTGACCACCGACGGGGTCACCGCGGAAGAGCTGGTGATCGCCGGTTTCCTCATCGCCTACGGGGCCTGTTATCTGCTGTTCCCGCTCGTTCTGCGGCCTTCCCGGCGGAAGAGGACCTACCTCTTCTCGGTGGTGATGCTGCTCCTCGGCCTCGTCCTGGTCTTCCTGCACGACAACAACCCGTACATCCTGATCTACGCGACGGCGGTGCTGGCCTTCACGCTGCCGCCGGCGTGGGCGGTGATCCTGGACGGTGGCGCCCTGCTGCTGGTCGCCGGTGTCCACCTGGTCGTCGGGACGGACGACTTCGGTGACCTCATCGCGGTCGCCTCGATCACGGCGGCGATGTTCTTCATGGCGAACCTGGTCCGCGCGGTGCGGAAACTGGAGGCGGCCAACCAGGAGATCGCGACGCTCGCGGTCGCGGGTGAACGCGAGCGCCTGGCGCGGGATCTGCACGACATCCTCGGCCACAGTCTCACCACCATCACGGTCAAAGCGGGGCTCGCGCGCCGGATCCTGGAGAGCGGCAAGGACGACAGCCGCGCGCTGCAGGAGATCAGCGAGGTCGAGAGCCTGACCCGCAGCGCGCTCACGGACATCCGTGCCACGGTCTCCGAGTACCGCGAGGTGTCGCTGTCGGCGGAGGTCGCCGGGGCGAGGGCGGCGCTGCGGGCGGCCGAGATCGACGCGGATCTGCCGCACGCGGTGGACAACGTCGATCCCGTCCTGCAACGGACCTTCGGCTACGTGCTGCGGGAGGCCGTGACGAACGTTCTCCGGCATTCCGGGGCGAAACGGGTCAAAGTCCGCTTCGGTGCGGCGTGGCTGGAGGTCGAGGACGACGGCGAGGGCAGCGAGGAGAAGCCGGGCAACGGCCTGCGCGGACTCGCCGAACGCTTGGCCGCGGTCGGCGGGACCTTGACCGCCACCACGCCGCCTGGGGGAGGATGGCTCGTCCGGGCGGAGGTACCCGAGTCCGCCTTGCGGAGCGTCGCGCGTGCGCCGCTCTCCGAACCCGCTGGAGGCTGCGCGTGATCCGGGTCCTGCTCGCCGACGACCAGGCGATGGTGCGCGGGGCGTTGGCCACCGTGCTCGGCCTCGAAACCGACATCGAGGTGGTCGCCCAGGTCGGCTCGGGCGACGAAGTGCTCCAACGGGCGAAGGAGACCGCTCCGGACGTCGCGCTGCTCGACGTCCAGATGCCGGGCAAGGACGGTCTCGAAGCCGCCGCGGAACTGCACGGCGCGCTCCCGCTGTGCCGGATCATCATCTGCACCACCTTCGGCAGACCCGGTTACCTCTCGCGGGCGATGGCGGCGGGTGCCGCCGGATTCGTGGTCAAGGACGCGCCGCCGGAGCAGCTCGTCGACGCCGTCCGCAGGGTCCACGGCGGGCTCCGGGTGGTCGATCCCGCGCTCGCCGCCGAATCGCTCGCCACCGGCGCGAGCCCGCTCACCGGACGTGAGCACGACGTCCTGCGGGCCGCCAAGGACGGCAGCACGGTGGCCGACATCGCGGGTGCGCTGCACCTTTCCGAAGGCACCGTGCGCAACCATCTCTCGGCCGCGATGGGCAAGACCGGGGCGAGGACACGGGCCGAGGCGGTGCGGCTCGCGGAAGAGCACGGCTGGCTCTGAGATCGTCTCGCCGCTCTGCGAGAATCACTCTCGTGAGTACCGCCGAACGGACGAAACCCACCCGCGCGAACTGGGTGCGCCGGATCCTGGCGGGATTCCTGCTGATCGTCGTCGCGGTGATCGGCGGAACGGCGTTCCGGGTCTGGCAGGTCGCGCGGGAGGACGTGCGCGATCGGGCCGACGTCATCGTGGTGCTCGGCGCCGCCCAGTACAACGGCAGGCCGTCGGAGATCTTCCAGGCCCGGCTGGCGAAGGCGAAGACACTGTACGACCAGGGCGTCGCGAAGGTGATCGTCACCGCGGGCGGTAAGAAGGCCGACGACAACTACACCGAGGCGCAGGCTGGCGTGCAGTGGCTGCGCAAACGCGGCGTGCCCCAGTCGGCGACGCTGCCCGTCGGTGAGGGCAGCGACACCCTGCGCAGCCTGCGCGCGGTCGCCGAGCAGGTGCAGAAGCGGGGATGGAAGACAGCGGTACTGGTCAGCGACCCGTGGCATTCCTTCCGTGCGCGGGTGATGGCCGACGACCTCGGGCTGGAGACCTGGACCTCGCCGACCCACCGGGGTCCCGTAGTGCAGGCCCGCGAGACGCAGGCGCGCTACATCGTCCGCGAGACCGGCGCGCTGCTGTATTACCGGCTCACGAAGTCCCCGGCGGTCGTCTGAAACCGCTGAGTGTCGGTGACCACGCTTAAGCTGGTCGGGTGAGCGACACCTACACCCAGGCCGACAGGGCGCGTCTGCTGCCCGAGCGGCCCAAGGGCGCGGCGCTGGAGGGCGCCAGTGACGGGCGAAGCGCCTTCGCCCGTGATCGCGCGCGGGTTCTGCACTCGGCGGCCCTGCGGCGGCTGGCAGGCAAGACGCAGGTGGTCGGGCCCGGTGAAGGTGCCGAGGTCAGCGGCGTGCCGCGCACCCGGCTGACGCATTCGCTGGAGGTCGCGCAGATCGGCAGGGGGATCGCGGACGAACTGGGCACGGACCCGGATCTGGTGGACACCGCCGGCCTCGCGCACGACATCGGGCATCCGCCGTTCGGGCACAACGGCGAGCGCGCGCTGAACGAGGTCGCGCAGCCGTGCGGTGGTTTCGAGGGCAACGCGCAGACGTTGCGGATCCTGACCAGGCTGGAGCCCAAGGTCCTGCTCGAAGGCGGGGTCGTCGGCGGGCTGAATCTCACTCGCGCCTGTCTCGACGCCTCGACGAAGTACCCGTGGCAGCGTGAAGAGGGCAATCCGAAGTACGGCGTCTACGCCGACGACGCCGAGGTGTTCGCGTGGGTCCGGGAAGGAACTCCGGATCGCCGCACCTGTCTGGAAGCGCAGATCATGGACTGGTCCGACGACGTCGCGTACTCGGTGCACGACGTCGAGGACGGGGTGCTGGCCGGCCGGATCTCGTTGCGGGTATTGGCCGACGCGGAGGAACGCGCGGCGGTGGCCGAGGCGGCGCGCCGGTTCTCGCGGCAGTCTCAGTCCACTTTGGAGGGTGCGGCGAAGGAACTGCTCGACCTGCCCGTGGTCGCCGAACTCATCGAGCCGGGGCTCGACGGATCGCTCAAGGCGCAGGTCGCGCTGAAGCGGCTGACGAGTGAGCTGGTCGGCAGGTTCGCGACGGCGGTGGTCGGGGCGACGCGGGAGGTGCACGGCGAAGGACCGCTGAGCCGCTACGCCGCGCGGCTCGTCATCCCGGAGCAGGTCGCGGCCGAGGTCGCGTTGTTCAAGGCGCTCGCGCTGCGGTACGTGATGAGCGACAGGCGGCGCCTCGCGATGCAGGACGGCCAGCGTCAGACGCTCGCCGAACTGGTCGAGGCGCTGTGCCGCCGCGCGCCCGACGCGCTCGACGGGTTGTTCCTTCCCGCGTGGGAGGCCGCCCCGGACGACGCGGCCCGCCTGCGCGTGGTCGTCGACCAGGTGGCCTCGCTCACGGACGCCCAGGCCTACGCGTGGCATGCCTGGCACACGGGCCGCCACGGCTAAGCGGAGCCGGGGCCGTCGCTCACCCACCCCGGCCGACGTTGCGAAAGCCACTTTCGCAACGTCGAAGGTTGCGAAAGTGGCTTTCGCAACGCGCCACCTCGGCCCGACTCTCGAACAAAGCGGAACTTTCGGACAGGAGACGGACGGGCCCGTGCACGGTACGGTCTGCGGCATGGGCGCTGTCGAAAGCCACCTCCGGTTTGGTCTGGACCTCTACCGGGTGCTGGCGAGCCGCACGGAGAACGCGTGTTTCTCGCCGTACTCGATCGCGAGCGCGCTCGGCCTGGTGACCCACGCTGCCAAGGGGAGGACCAGAGAAGAACTGATCGCGCTGCTCGGCGACCCGGACGAGCTCGCCGACCTGCTGGGCAAGGCCTCGTCGCTGCTCGACGACGGCCCCGAACTCGCGGTCGCGAACACGCTCTGGGCCTGGGACGGGCTACCGCTCGAGGATTCCTTCCGCGCGGAACTCGCCACCTGGCCGGGCGGGAAGGTCGAGAGCGCCCCGTTCGGCGACGATCCGGAGGCCGCGCGGCGGCTGATCAACGCCGACGTCGCCGAGGCCACCCACGAGCTGATCCCCGAACTGCTGAAGCAGGGGACCGTCGCGCCGGACACCGTCGCCGCGATCGTCAACGCCCTGTATCTCAAAACCGCGTGGACCAATCCGTTCTCCGGTGACAACACCGCGCCCGCGGACTTCCACGCGCCGTCCGGCACCCGTACGGTGCCGACGATGTGGCTCGAAAAACAGCTCGACCACACCCACGAGGACGGCTGGCAGGTCGTCCGCCTCGGCGCCGAGGGCGGGGTGGAGGCGGTCATCCTGCTGCCGGACGGCGATCTCGACGACGCCGAACTCGACGCGGGCAAGCTGGCGGTACTGCTGGAGAACACGCGGTCCAAGACGATCGCCCTGTCACTGCCGAAACTCGACCTCGACGTCGACAGCCCGCTGACGGCGAAACTCCAGGATCTCGGTGTGCGCACGATGTTCACCGCCGACGCCGACCTCACCGCGCTCGCCGACGACGACCGGCTCGAAGTGTCCGAGGTAGTCCACCAATCCGTGCTCCGCATCGACGAACAAGGCCTCGAAGGCGCCGCCGCGACGGCGGTGCTGATGCGGCTGACGTCGCTCATCGTCGACGAACCCCTGGAAGTCGCCGTCGATCGCCCCTTCCTTCTGCTCGTCAGGCATGCCTCGACGGGTGTGATCTACTTTCTCGCCCACGTTGTCGAGCCGTGAGGACGGTCAGTGAGTCTTTTCCAGGCTGAGTGGTCACCATCGGAAGTCCACGCCCGGCGGAAACCTGGATCCGTCGAATACCCCCGAAGGACTTCCGATGGCAACCACTGAGGCGGCGGGCTTGGAGGCCGAGAAGACTTCCACGAGACCTCGCCGGTTCGCCGCCGCCGACGCCGCCATCATGGGCGGTTTCCTGCTGTTCGCCTTCCTGCTCTACAACGGGCTCTGGCTCGACCTCAAGGAGGGTTATCTCTGGAACAGCGCGTCGGACCAGAACCTGTGGGAGTGGTTCTTCTCCGTCACCGCGGACAACGTGCTGCACCTGAGGAATCCGCTCAGCTCGCACTTCCAGAACCATCCGCTCGGCGTGAACCTGATGGCCAACACGGCCATGCTCGGCATCGGCATCCCGCTGGCGCCGGTCACGCTCACCTTCGGCCCGACGGTCACCTGGGCCATCGCGCTCACCGGCGGTCTCGCCGGCACGGCGGCGGCCTGGTACTGGGTCTTCTCGCGGCATCTGGTCACCCACCGGGTCGGCGCGGCCATCGGCGGCGCGTTCGTCGGCTTCGCCCCGCCGATGATCTCGCACGGCAACGCGCATCCGAACTTCGTCGCGTGGTTCGTCCTGCCGTTCATCGCGTTGCTGGTCTTCAAGATCGCGCGCGGCGAGCGTCCGGTGCGCAACGGGATCTTCCTCGGCCTGCTGGCGGCGTACCAGATCTTCCTCGGTGAAGAACCGCTGCTGATCTTCGCGATGGCGTTCGCGATCTTCGCCATCGCCTACTTCGCGACGAACTACCGCGAGTTCCCGCCGATGGCGAAACCGCTGGGGATCGGCGTCGGCATCGGTGTCCTCGTGGCGCTCGTGCTGTGTGCTTTCCCGCTGTGGTGGCAGTTCTTCGGCCCGCAGAGCTATCAGGCGATCGAGCACGGCCCCGTCGGGAACGACACCGCCGCGTTCACCCGGTTCGCGACCCAGTCGGTCGCCGGGCAGCCGCAGGCCGCCGCGGACGTGTCGATGAACCGCACCGAGGAGAACGCCTTCTTCGGCTGGCCGTTGATCGTGCTGATGGTGGTGATCACCGCCTGGCTGTGGCGTGAGGTGTTCGCGCGGGCGCTGGCCATCTCGATGTTCGTGATGGCCTGGCTTTCCCTTGGTGTGCAACTGATCGTGGTGCACGAGGAGACCGGGATCCCCGGGCCGTGGAAACTCTTCTCGGAACTGCCCCTGTTCGAATCGCTGCTGGAATCACGGCTCGCGATGGGCTGCATCCCGCTCATCGGCGCGTTGCTGGCGCTGGCGACCGAGCGCGTCCACGCGGTCGCGTCGCGACTGCCGGAAGTGCCGGGGGAGCGGCGATTCCCGTTGCGACTGGTGTGGATCGGCGTCGTGATCGCGGTATTGCTGCCGATCGCGCCGACGCAACTGATCGTGAAGGACCGGCCGCCGACGCCGCGGTTCCTCGCCGACGGGACCTGGCGGAGCTACGTCGCGCCCGGCGGGACCGTGGTACCCGTGCCACTGCCGAGTTCCGGCGAATCCGAACCACTGCACTGGCAGATCGACGCGGGGCTCGGCTACGCGATGCCGGAGGGCTACTTCGTCGGGCCGAGCGGCCCGGACGACAAACGCGGCCGCTACGGCGCCATCCAGCGGCCGACGTCGATCATCTTCGACCAGATCAAGCAGACCGGCATCCCGGCGACGATCACCGAGTCGCAGCGGGAGCAGGCGCTGGAGGATCTGCGGTACTGGAACGCCGACGTCCTCGTGCTGATCCCGCGCGAGCACCAGGACGCCTTCCGGACCACCGTCGACCTGCTGCTGCGGAAACCCGCCGAGTTCGTCGACGGCGTCTGGGTGTGGGACGTGCGGACGATCACTCCCTGACCGCGGGACTCACGAGGCCTGGTGCTCGTTGACCCACACCGTCCCGTATTCGAGCCGCGCCGCGACTTCCATGGCGTGCTCCTCGTCCTTGCCCCACACCGATGCGCGTGAGCCGGGCGTCGTGGCGTTGGCCAGCCCGAGCGCTTCGTCCACTGTGGAGCATCGGACGACCGGCAGCACCGGGCCGAACTGTGCCTCGGCCACCACGCGCATCCTGTCGTACGCGTCGGCGACGATCGCCGGGGCGAAGAAGTAGCCGGGTCCGTCGAGCGGTCCGCCGGTGACGATCCGCGCGCCGTCCGACCTCGCCTCCTCGGTGAGGCCGGTGACGCGGGCGTGCCGCGGCCGGTTGTTCACCGGGCCGATCTGCGTGCCGGGCGTCCGCCCGTCGCCGACCACGACCTTCGCCGCCAAGGCGGCGAGCGCCTCGACCACGCCTTCGTACGCGGACCCGACGGCGTAGACCCGTTCGACCGCAGTGCACAGCTGTCCGCAATTGGTGAACGCGCTCCAGAACAGGCTTTCCGCGATGAGCGCCGGATCGGTGCCGGGGAGCACGATCGCGGGATCGTTGCCGCCCGGTTCCGGCGCCGGCCGTCGCAGTCCGGGCGCGGCGGCCAGCCGCTCGCCGAGCGGATCCCGTCCGGTGAGCACGGTCAGCACCCCCGGCGGCAGCACCTCCGCCAGCATCCGGCCCAGGTGCAGGGTGGTGAGCGGGGTGTGCGGCGACGGTGTGAGCACCACCGTGTCGCCCGCGGCGAACGACGGCGCGAGTTCCGCTGCGGCCAGTCGCACGGGAAAGCTCCACGGCGTGATCGCGGCGACCGGGCCGTTGCCGTCGAGATGAGGTCCGGCCCGCGCACCGGCGAAGTACCGGAATCGCGCGGCGGCCTCGGCGAACTCGGCTTTGGCTTCCCGCAGCGGTTTCCCCTGCTCCTCGGTCAGCACGGGGGCCAGCACCGGCGCGGCCTCCTCGACGACGACCGCGCACGACATCAGCGCCGCGTGCCGATCCGAGACTCGCCAGGCGGGCCAGGCCCCGACGGCGGCGCGTACCGCTTTGTCGACATCGGCCGGGCCGTCGTCCGGGACGGTCGTGATCGGCCGCCCGGTCGCGGGATTCTCGACGGCGAGCCTCGGATGGTCCATGTGTTCCTCCGTGGGGAGAGTGCGGAGGGATCGCCGGAGAGACCGATGTGACGGCATCGGTTGTATCGAAGGGATCGCAGAGCGTAAGCGTACCTTCATTGATCGAATGAGGGTTCCGGCGAAAAGGCTAAATACTCCGCGTGGTCCACGTCACCGGAGAGCGCCTGTCACGTTCGGGCCGGCGGCCTCGTCCAGAGGGTGATCGCAACCGCACGAGGAGGACACCATGCCGCGCATTCCCGCCGTCAAGACCGCCGAAGCCGGCTTCCTGCTGAAGCTGATCTACAAGTTCGCCGGCAAGCGCTTCGGTGCCGTCCCCGAGCCGATGGCCGTCTACGCGCACCACCCGGCACTGCTCCGGGCCAACGGCATGCACGAAATGCTGGCGGAAAAGGCCAGCAAGACGCTGCCCGCCAACGTGCGCGAGCTGGCCGTGTACCGCGTCGCGACCCAGCTCGGCTGCACGTGGTGTATCGACTTCGGGACCATGCTGCAACTGCACGAGGGGCTCGACATCGAACGGCTTAAGAACATCGACGACTACGCGAAGTCGCCCGCCTTCACCGACCAGGAACGGCTCGGGCTCGCGTACGCCGACGCGATGACCGCGAGCCCGGTGACCGTCACCGACGAGCAGGTCGCCGAACTGGAACGCGAGTTCGGCCGCAAGGGCGTCATCGAGCTGACCTACCAGATCGGGCTCGAGAACATGCGTGCCCGGATGAACAGCGCACTCGACATCACCGCGCAGGGCTTCACCTCGGGCGACGCCTGCAAGATCCCGCTTCCCTGACCTGACCCTCGCAATTCGTCACCTGCTTGCGATGGTTCGGCGTCCGAACCCTCGCAAGCAGGTGACGAATTGCGTCAGGGGGTGACGCGGGTCCGCGCGGTGGTGAGCTTGTCCGGGTTCGCCATGTCGTAGATCGCCACGATCTTCCCGTCGCGGATGACGAACGCGTCGACGTGCTCGTCGAGCGCCCGGTAGCCGGCGGAGGCCGCCTGCGGCGGGATGTACAGCCCGAGGTCGCCGTTGACGAGCGCGACCCTGGCCTGCTCGATCCCGGCCGGGTCGTACAGCCGCATGAGTCCCTGGAACAGCCGGGTGACCTTGTCGAACCCGGCGACCGTGTGCACCGCCGTGCGCGCCTTGCCGCCGCCGTCGCCGACGAGGACGACGTCGGGGTGGAGGACCTCCGCCACCGCCTGGATGTCGCCGGTGAGCATCGCGGTCATGAACTTCTCGATGATCTGCTGTTGCTCGGCGAGCGCCGTCCGGGGTGGCGGATCGGCGTCGGCGACCGCGCGGCGGCCGCGGGAACCGTGCTGGCGCGCGGCCTCCGGCGTGCAGCCCAGGATCTCGGCGATCTCGCCGAACGGCACCGAAAACGCGTCGTGCAGGACGAACGCGACGCGCTGCTCCGGCGTGAGCCGGTCGAGGACCACCATCGCCGCCATCCGCATCCCGTCGTCGCGGACCGCGACGGTCAGCGGATCCTCCGACGACGGCGTACCCAGCGGGCCGAGGACCGGTTCGGGCAGCCATTCGCCGACGTACCGTTCGCGGCGCACCACCGCGGACCGCAGCCGGTCGAGGCAGATCCGGCTGACGACGGTGGTCAGCCAGCCCTTGTGGTCTTCGATGGCCGAACGGCGGCGCTCGTCCAGGCCGCTCAGGCGCAGCCAGGACTCCTGGACCGCGTCCTCGGCGTCGGAGAGCGTGCCGGTGAGCCGGTACGCGACCGACACCAGATGAGGGCGCAACGTGGCGAAGTTCCCGGCGAGTTCGTCCAGGGCGGTGCTCATTCCCCGAGTGTGCCGCACAGTGCTCCGCGAGTGGAACTAGGCCGTGTCCGGTAAGCCGGTTCGCCCGCACCGTCAGGAACCACCTGGATCACGAAGCCCATCGAACCGACTTACCGGACACGGCCTAGAGTGATGAGCGTGGCAGGACGGATTCGGGACAGCGACATCGCGGAGGTGCGCGAGCGCAACCGGATCGACGAGGTCATCGCGGATTACGTGGCCCTCCGCAACGCCGGCGGCGGCAGCCTGAAAGGGCTTTGCCCGTTCCACAACGAGAAGACCCCGTCGTTCAACGTGCGCCCCTCCCACGGCACCTTCCACTGCTTCGGCTGCGGTGAAGGCGGTGACGTGATCAAGTTCATCCAGAAGATGGACCTGATCTCGTTCGTCGAAGCCGTCGAGCGGCTCGCGGATCGCGCGGGGTTCCGGCTGACCTACGAAGGCGGCGGCGGAAGCGTCCAGCGTGATCGCGGCACCCGCGCCCGGCTGATCGAAGCGCACCGCGCGGCCCAGGAGTTCTACGCCGAGCAGCTGCTCACACCGGACGCGCGCGCGGCGAGGGACTTCCTGTCCGAACGGGGTTTCGACGCCGCCGCCGCGCAGACGTTCGGCTGCGGATATGCGCCGGCCGGCTGGGACAAGCTCACCAAACATCTGCTCAACCGCGGGTTCGAGGTCAAGGAACTGCTCACCGCCGGGCTGGCCAAGGAAGGCCAGCGCGGGCCGATGGACCGGTTCAACCGGCGGCTGCTCTGGCCCATCCGCGACGTCGGCAACGAGGTGGTCGGGTTCGGCGCGCGGCGCCTGTACGACGACGACCGTGTCTCGGCGAAGTACCTGAACACCGCGGAATCGCCGATCTACAAGAAGTCGCAGGTCATGTTCGGCCTCGATCTGGCCAAACGCGAGATCGCGAAGCGGCACCAGGTCGTCGTCGTCGAGGGCTACACCGACGTGATGGCGATGCACGCCGCCGGAGTGCCGACGGCCGTGGCGTCGTCGGGTACGGCGTTCGGCGAGGACCACATGAAGGTCCTCCGGCGGCTGATGATGGACGACGACGCCTTCCGCGGCGAAGTGATCTTCACCTTCGACGGTGACGAAGCCGGCCAGAAGGCGGCGTTGAAGGCCTTCGAGGGCGACCAGACCTTCGCCGGGCAGACCTACATCGCGGTCGCCCCCGACGGCATGGACCCCTGCGAACTGCGGCTCGCCAAGGGCGACACCGCCGTGCGAGACCTGGTCGCGCGGCGGATCCCGCTGTTCGAATTCGCGATCAAGAGCATGCTCAAGGGCTTCGACCTCGACTCCGTCGACGGACAGGTCGCGGCGCTGCAGAAGACCGTTCCGATGGTCGCGGGCATCAAGGACCGCGCGAGCCGCGACGGCTACGCGTCCAAACTCGCCTGGTGGGTCGGCTGGCAGGACGCGGCGCAGGTGGTGAACCGGGTCCGCGGCAGCGCGGGCGCCATGGCGAAACGCTCCACGACGATCGAGGTCCGGCGGCCCGCCGCCGGGGCCACGGCCACCGTCGAGGAGGACCTGCCACGGCCCGCGCCCGGCGATCCGCGGTTCATCGCGCAGCGTGAGGCGCTCAAAGCGGCCTTGCAGCAGCCGATGCTCGCCGGGGCGGAGTACGACGCGCTCCCCGAGGACGCGTTCACCCATCCGGTTTACGTCGCCATCCACAAGGCGCTGCTGTCCGCCGGGGGAGCGGGTTCCGGGCTGACCGGGCCCGCCCTGCTCGACGCGGCCGTCCCGCACTGTCCGCAAGGTTCGGTGCGGCGAGTGCTCAGCGAACTTTCGGTGGAACCGTTGCGCGCCAAGGGCGAGGTCGACTCGCGCTACATCTCCGCACAGCTCGCGGCGGTGCAGGAAAGCCTGGTCGCCCGCCAGATCAACGAGATCAAGTCGAAGCTCCAGCGGCTTTCGCCGGTCGAGGCGCCGGACGACTACCGCGCGCTGTTCGGCGACCTCGTCGCGCTCGAGCAGTACCGGAAGGCGCTGAAGGAACAGGCCATCGGCGGATTGGACTGAGCATGGGCTGGCTGCGTCACCTGCTGGGTGACCGTGTCCCGGCGGATTTCGACGGCACGCTGGACGACGGCGAGCACGTCGTCGGGAGCGCGGCCGTCGAGGGCGGCGGATACCTGCTGGTGACGGCGCTGGGGCTGTGGGTCCCGGGGCCGCGCCGGGTCGGCTGGCATCTGGTCGGCAAGGCCGCGTGGTCGGACGGGGTGCTGACCCTGACCGAGTCCGAGGAGACCGGGCTCGCGGGCAAGGCCGTGCTGCTGGCCGACAAGACCCCGGTCCGGTTCCGGCTCGCCCGGCCGGGCAAGGTCCCGCTCCTGGTGCGGCAGCGGGTCGACGGCTCGGTCCGCGGGCGGCACCGCAAGGACTTCGGCACCGGCGGAGCATGGTTCGTCGAGCGCAAGGTCCCAGGCCAGGACGGTACGGTGCTGCAGGTGCGGCCCGATCCGGGCACGGATGCCGACGTGGTCAAGGCGATCGCCGAGGAAGCGGCCGAGAAACTGGCGAAGCCCCACGGCTAGCAGTACGCTTGTACTGTATCACTGGGAGGCGCCATGTGGGATCCGGTCAAGTACCTCGACTACGCCGACCTCCGGGCCCGGCCGTTCCATGACCTCGTCGGGCGGATCACGGCGGGGAAACCGCGGCGGGTCGCCGACCTCGGCTGCGGACCCGGCAACCTGACCGCGGGCCTGGCGGAACGCTGGCCGGACGCGATCATCGAGGCGAGCGACAGTTCACCCGAAATGGTCGAAGCCGCACGCTCACGCGGCGTCGACGCGCGAGTGCTCGACGTCAACGACTGGGTGCCCGAACCGGACACCGACGTGGTCATCTCGAACGCCGTGCTCCAGTGGGTCCCGGAGCACCGTGACCTGCTCCGCCGCTGGGTGGGCCTCCTGCCGTCCGGGGCGACGCTCGCGTTCCAGGTCCCCGGCAACTTCGACGCCCCGTCGCACGCCCTGGTCCGCGCCCTCGCGCGCACCGAGGAGTGGGCTCCGCGCCTCGCCGACGTCGTCCTGCGGGAGAACGAGGCCGTCGACAGCCCACTCGGCTACGGGAACCTGCTCGCCGACGCCGGCTGCGCCGTCGACGCCTGGGAGACGACGTATCTGCAGCGGCTGGCGGGTGAGGACGCCGTACTCGAATGGATCACCGGCACCTCGCTGCTGCCGGTCAAGGAGGCCCTCGCCGGAGCCGAATGGGACCACTTCCGCGCGCAGATCGCCCGCGAACTGGACAAGGCCTACCCGCCGCGCCCCGACGGGACCACCTGGTTCGAGTTCCGGCGCGTCTTCGTGGTCGCCACGGTGGGCTGACCTCCCTGTATGCGAAAGGGTCCTTGACCGCGTCTCAGGCGGTGAAGGGCCCTTTCGGCACGTCTCGGGTGCGGTCAGCGCTGAGGCCGCCCGAACCGCTCACCGACCTTGGCGCGAGCGACCCCGGCGGCGCCCTGCACCATGGGGTGGTCAGCGATCTTGCGGTACGTCCGCACGATCTGCTCGTACCGTCCCCGGCCGGCCTTCGCGCCCAATACGTAGCCCGCGGCCGCACCCAGCAGGAACATCTTCATCCGAGTCCACGCCTCCTTCGATCTTGCTCCGGCTGCCATTGTCCCTCAAAACGCGAGCTTGACGAGGTGGCCGGAGAAAGTGGGGGTGGGTGCGCGGCCGACGGAGGGCATGGGCTAAAGTTCTCTCATCGGTCGGAGCGATCCGGCCGGTACGGAGCACGATCCCCTGTAGCTCAACTGGCAGAGCATTCGGCTGTTAACCGGAGGGTTCTTGGTTCGAGTCCAAGCGGGGGAGCACAAGCCCAGGCCATGCGGCCTGGGCTTCTTCGTTTTCGGGGTACCAGGGGCGATTTGGTGTCGATTCTGACGCAGTCCCGTGCCCGCACTGATGTGTAGCTGATGTAGCGATATCGGCCTCCGGGTGGGGCGACTGTACGTTTTTGGTACCCGGCAGCGCCGTGAACGCCTGCTCGGCCGACCAGCCGCGCAACAACATCGACATTCCTTTGGCCGGTCCGGCTCGACCGAGGGATCCTTCAGCTCCTCGTGTGCGGTCATGATCTCTGTTTCAGCGGGTCACGTGTGCGGGCTATCCCGCGATAGCCGTCAGCCTCGACGGCCCCTGTCCGGTGTCTCCCCGAGCAAAGCGATATGACGCAACTGCGCCGGGGTGAAAGTCGAGCCAAGTTAGTGAGGGGTAAGGCAAGGGCGGACCTTCGTCGCGACACGCCACCTTTGCCTTGGCCCTCAATAGAGCTCGATGATCTCTTGTGCGGTCGCGTTGCCGGAGCGGACAGCGCCTTCCATGTAGCCGTTCCACCGGACGGCGTACTCGGCGCCGGCCCAGTGGATCCGGCCGATCGGTGGCCGCAGTATGTCGCCGTAGCCGGTCCACACGCCGGGTGCGAAGTGAGCTCCGTAGCAGCCGCGGGTGAACTCCTCGGCGCTCCAGTCCTTCTCCGTGTACGCGGTCGGCTCGGCCGCCTGCGGGCCGAGATGGCGGACGAAGGAGTCGATCACGGCCTGGCGGCGCCGGGTGTCGGGGAGTCGTTGCCAGCGGCGGGCGTCGCCGCCTTCGACGAAGCCGAGGAGGATGCCGATCTCGCCGCCTGGCGGAGAGACATCGAAGGTGACCTTGACCGGGCCGGTGTCGGACACGATCTGGCCGTTGAGTCCGTGCTTGCGCCAGAACGGGGTCGGGTATGCCGCGAAGGTCTTGGCGACGGTGCCGGCCGGGAGTTTCTGGGTGAGCTGGTCGCGCCAGGCCGGCAGCACCGGGTCGTACCGCAGGCGTCCGGCGAGCGTCGGTGGGAGGGCGACGATGACACGGTCGGCGGCGAAGTCCTCGCCGTTGCGGGTGGTGACCGTGACGGCGGTGGCGTCGTGGGCCACGGAGACGACCGGGCTGGACAGCCTGACGTCGAGGCCGTCGGCGAGCCGTTGGGCCACGAGGACCGAGCCACCCACGACGCGGTCCTGCTGGGCGCCGCGGTCGACGGCTAGGAGGGTTTCGAGGTCGGTGTTGCTGACCGCGTAGAAGAGCGCGTGCAGCAGGGAGAGGTCGTGGGCGTCGGTGGCGAAGATCGCTTCGATCACGACTCTGAAGTAGGCTCTCCCGCTCGGTGTGCGCAGGGTACGGCGTACCCAGGTTTCCAAGGTCTGGCCGTCGAGCAGGCGCGCCTTCGGGTGCGCCCACGGCTGGGCGGGGTCGATGGTGCGGGCGAGCCTGCCGAACCGGGCCAAGCCCTGGGCGAGGTCGGCGAGCGCGACGGGGTTGAGCCTGGGGACGGTGCCTTTGGTGCCGCTGACGAGGGCGCGCTTGCCGCCGAGCCGGACAAGTACCTTGCCCTCGTCGTTCCAGGTGCGGAAGGTTTCCAGCCCGAGTTCGTCGATGAGCTCGTACATCCGGGAGTGTCCGTCGCCGATCCAGGTGCCGCCGAGTTCGATCGGGTGGCCCTTGATTTCACCGCCCTCGAGCCGGCCGCCGACCCGGTCACGGGCTTCGAATACCGCGACCTCGACTCCGCTCCGGCTGAGTTCCCGTGCGGCGGACAGCCCCGCCAGTCCAGCGCCGACGACCACGACCTTCATCATCCGCTCCTCAGTTCCGGAGATTCGGTCAAATGACCGAGTTGCCTCAGGCTAGGTGCGCCGCGCGTGCCTGGCAAGCGTTCGTGACAAAATCTCGGTCATCCGACCGAAAGGGGTGGTCATGCCGTACGTCGAGGCGGCGGTTCGCCGGCAGCAGTTCATCGCGGCCGCACGCACCGCGCTGGCCGCCCACGGCGTCGCCAAGACATCGGTGCGCGTGGTCGCCGCCGAGGCGGGGGCCCCGCTGGCCACCATGCAGTACGTCTTCCCATCCAAGGAGAAACTGCTCCGTGCCGTGATCGAGAGCGTCGTCGACGACATCGCCCAGGTCCTCGCCGAGTCCGCCGCTACCGATGGAGGGTTGGCGAACGCGATCCGACAGGGGCTCGACGCCTACTGGGGCAGGCTCGTCCGGAACGGGCGCGAACTGCAGCTGCTGCAGTACGAACTCACCATGTACGCCTTGCGCGCCGCCGGCCACGAGGACCTCGCCCGGCACCAGTACGAGCGGTACGCCGCCGTCGTCGCCGACTGGTGCCGGCGCGCCGCCGAGGGCGCGGGCGAGACCGTCGTTGTTCCCTTCGACCACTTGGCGCGCATGATCGTCGCCGGCGTGGACGGCCTGACCCTGCAGTACGTCTGCGATCCTGACGACGCACGTGCCCGGGAAGGGCTGGAGTCGTTGATGGAGATGGCGAAAGGTCTGGCGGGGGTGTGACGACTGTCGGGCTCGCTCGCCGCCGGAGCACGTTTTCCCGGCGCGTCATCCCTCTCTGGTGCTGCTCGGCGTGTCGGTGGCGGCACCAGGGAGCGCTTCCGACGACTTCGGTCTGTTCGTGAAACTGGAGACCCTCACCAAGCCCGGGTTCCGCTGTGACTCCGCGGACTACTTCGCCGACGCCCGATACCTGTCGTTCGCCGCTCGGGACCAAGCCCGCCTGCGCGGGGACGACACTAATTGACCTGGTTGTTCGAAGGTCATACTGGCGAACTTCATTCAGTTCGGTTGCCGTCGCGCCGGATCACAATCCTTGGCCAGGTGGTCGAACGAGGTCGGCTGACATCGACCGAGAGCATGAGCGATCGCAAACGTCCCAGCTGGATCGACTGAGGGCGACTCGAAAGGATTCGGCTGTTAACCGGAGGGTTCTTGGCTCGAGTCCAAGCGGGGAGCACAAGCCCAGGCCGCGCGGCTTTGGCTTCTTCGTTTTCGGGGTGCCAGGGGCGATTCAGTGTCGGGTTTGTGCCTGACGGACGGCGCGCAGGTCCGTGTGGTCGTCGCCACGCTCCCGGAAGTGCGGTATCGCTGTGGTGATCGCCCAGGTCCGTAAGCTCGGGACAATGCGGAGGAGACTGCGGGCACTCCACGTCGGGGAACGGGACTTCACCTGGCGTGCGGGGATCGGTGCGGTGCAAGGCGATGGTGGAAGTCTCCATCGATGTATCAACGTACGGATTTGGGGCGACGGCAAGAACAGTCGTGCGCTGGAGGTGGACCTGCTTTCCAAGGATATGGGGGTGGGGTGGGCCCCTGCCGAGACGGATGGGTCGTATCCGAGCGCTGCCGACATTCGACGACTCATCGAACACGCTTTGACGTCAGGCTGGGAACCGGACGTGCGCGGTGGAACCTTTTTGCTCACGGAAGACCATGGGCTTGAACTCCCCGACTTCTTGGTCACCGATCGAGTACGCGACCTCAATGCTGCCGACCCGACCAGCCGGGTGATCCAGGCACAAGTGCCCGCCAGGCAAGCCGGGGCATGGCAACTCTGAAGGCATGGACCGCGGCGTTGAACCTCGTTGCCGACGACGAGTGGGCGAGCGACGGCTGGCGGACTTTGGCAGGCGAGCCGTATCCGCGGATCCATCTCGACCTGTTCGTCGATACCGCCGCTGAGCAAAGCCGAAGTCGCACGTCTTGAGGAACTCGGGGCCGGGGCGTCGATCGGGACCGCTATCCGCCCAAACCGGACTTCGTCGTTCTCGCCGACCCGGATGGCAACCGCTTCTGCGTTGCCGACCTCGGCAGCGCACCCTCCGGAGGCTGACCGCCAAGGGTGACGATGCATGCCTTGCCCGAACCGCGGGCCCCGGCGCTGGTGATCTATCCGGAAGAAGGACACGGTTCGACAAGTACCTGCTCGCCCCTGAAACCGATCCGGCGAGTGATACTCGCGGCATGGGGTACGACGCCTACGGGGCCGTGGTCGAGTGGGAGCCCTTGCTCGCCCTCACTCGCGAGCCGCATTGGGATCATGTGTGGCTGTGGGACGACGCGGAAGAGCCGATGGCGCCGTTTCTGTCCGTGGAGGACATGCCCGGCACGAAAGGTCACTGGAACAGCCTTTGGTACTACGGCGACTGTCTGCGCCCACGGCTCACCCCCGAGACTCGCGCACTCACCGACACCGTGCTCGGCACGTTGGCCACCGGCTACGTCTTCACCGAGGAGTGGAAGCCGGAGCGCCGCGATGACCTGGCGGCGGATGCGGGACCCCACGCTCAGCTGGCCCCGGAGGACTGGCGCCACCTGCTGAACTACACGCTGCGCCCGGCCGGTGTGCGTGAGCTGCTCGACGCGGCTCACCGGCTGCCCTGGGACCTCTTGACCCGTCTCGGTGAGGAATGCGACGCGATACCGCAGGAGCAGCGCGATCCACCGCACGGTGCGGTGCTGTGGTTCCACGACTTCCGCTACTTCACGTTGTCGCACATCGCACTGCTCGAGCAGGCCGCCGTCGGTGGCCACGGAGTCGTCACGATAGGCGGTTGGTGAGCGAGAAGTTTCTAGCACCGCTAGGCAAACTAGCGGCGCTAGTGCTAGCGTTGCCGCATCAGCTAGCAGCGCTAGATTTCAGGAGGGGCAGTCATGCTCAACGCACTCGAGATCGTCACGACCGTGATCGTCGGGGTGATGGTGGGGGTGGAGTTCTCCGTCGCGTTCGTCATCAACCCGATCCTCAACGCACTCCCCGAGGACAGCATGGTGAGCGGCCGTGCCCACGGGGGCCGCATGCTCGGCGCGGTCATGCCGGTCTGGTACATCGGTTCGCTCGTCCTCGTCGCGATTTGGGCCATCGCCGGATGGCAGCACCCCGGTGCTGGACTCGTCGTCACCGCCGACGCGCTGCCGATCGTCAGCGTGGTCATGTCGATCCTGTTGCTCGTCCCGATCAACGACCGGGGCAAGACGTGGACCGCCGAGAACCGGCCCGCGGACTGGAAGCGGCAAGTGAACCGCTGGGACCGCTTTCACTACATTCGCGTCGCCGTCATCATCGCGGCCTTCGCCCTGCTGGTCACCGCCCGCGCCTGAGATCGTGCGGCGCCGCGTTGTGCTGGATGCTCGCCTGCCGGAAAACGATGGTGGCGCCGAGGGCGGTGGTGGCAGGCACGAAGACATCTCCGAGCGGCGTCTGTCGCAGCGGGACCTCGTTGCGCTGCAACAGATTCTTCGTTGCGGTCAGGTCGGTGACGGCGACCGTGCACGCGATGAGAGCCGGCAATGCGGGGGGCCGCTCACCGGGAAACAGGGTGGCGAGGCCGGAGGCGGGCACAAGGGTGAGTGTCGCGCCGCCGAGGTCGAAGACCCGGGTGGATCCTTCTGTGCGAGGCGTCCGGCCGAGATAGCGCTCGTAGCGCGCCTGGGCGGCGTCCAGTTCGTCGTCGGTGACGCAGAGCGTGGCATCGAGGAGGCCGACGGCGCCGTTGGGGTGGCCGGCCAGCCGGGTGGCTTGGATCCATGGGTCCAGATCCGCGACGACGCCGACCCTGCCCTCCGCCTCGACGCCTGGCCGCACTCCGTCGATCTCCAAGTATCGAACGGTCTCGACGTGGTCCCCGGCAGGCCGCCGCACGGTGTTCACCCCGCCATGCCGCACCGCCGCGGTGGTCAACCGTGTGGCGGTGGCGTCGATGTCGGCCGAGGAGAACATCAGGATGTGCAGTCCCTCGAAGCGGTCCAGGCATTCCGTCAGGTTCGCGCTGGTGGCGTGGATCCGCTCCAGCAACGTCGGTAGCACGTCGGGCGGGGCCTGCAGCGGGACGAGCCGTGCGTTCGCCGGCACGCGACCATCGGCCTGGACCACGGTGGCCAGTTCAAGGAAGTCGTGCGAGAAGTCGGCGTGGGTGTTGGCCGCGCCGAACGGCTCCGGCTCGGCGCCCTCGCGGGGGGACATCGCGGGATAACCGGGCGCCGGCACGACGAAGCCCAGACGCCGGTAGAGGTCGAATGCGGCGGACATATCCCGGACGACGTGGCCGACGTGGTGCAGGCGAGTGATCTCGGAGGCCATGCGGCCACTCTAAAAGTAGTTCGACCAATCGGTCAATCTATCTCGTGTTGCCGTATCGTCCGGCCGATGGAGGAGCGCATCGACGGCCGTAGCGTCCGCTACCGGCACCGGCGGCCCGAACTGCTCGACGCGGTGACCGATTACGTCCTGACACACGGTCTGGCCGGTCTGGCGATGCGGCCGCTGGCCGCGGCGGTGAACGTCAGCCATGGGACGCTGCTGCACCACTTCGGCTCGAAGGAGAATCTGGTCGCCGAGGTGATCGACCTGCTGCGCCGGAGACTGGCCGACGCGGCAGGCCTGGCCGACCCGCCGACCCGGCCGGCCGACCTTCCGACCTGGTGGCGGACCTCGACGACCACGGAACGCCTGCCCGTCTACCGGCTGCTGTTCGAGGTCTTCGCTCAGGCCGCACGAGAACCGGAACGCTACGAACGCTTCCTGCGGCAGGTCGTACACGACTCGCTGACCCTGATGCGCCGCCTGGTCGCGGCAGACGGCTGCCCTGAGGCACAGGCACCTCTGGTGGCGTCGATGATCGTGGCCCAGGCCCGCGGCCTGCAACTCGACCTGCTCACCACCAACGACCGCGAACGCGTCGACAGCACCTTCACCTTGTTCGTCGACGTGATCGACGGCCTGAGGCGAACCTGGCCCACGGAGCGGTGACTCCACCAGCCGGGCACTGCGGGAACGCTCGGTTATCCACTGGCCGTCGTCCGTCATTCCTGCCACGGTGGCGGACGTGACGCGATCCTTCCTGCCAGGGCTTGAACTGTCCCAGCTGTTTTACGCCGAGGTCGTCGCCCCGATCCTGGAGGACGCGTTGGACGACGTGCCGTACTCGGCGGCGCTGATCGGCTGGGGCTCGGAGGTGCAGGGCTTCGACACCGTGCGCTCCACCGACCACGCCTGGGGGCCGCGGATGCAGCTTTTCCTTGGCAGCGAAGACTTTCACGCCCTCGCCGACGATCTGGACACCCTGCTCGATCGCGAGTTGCCGGTCGAGTTCCGCGGCTACCCGGTCCGCTTCGCCTTCCCGACGGGCGCCCTGGCTCGGCATTGGGTGCATGTCACGGATCTGCGGGGCTTCTTCACCGAGCAGCTCGGCGCCGAGCCGGACGGCGGCCTGCCGATTTCGGCGTGGTTGACGGTCCCGACGCAAGTATTGCGTGAACTGACCGGTGGCACGGTCTTCCACGACGGGGTCGGCCTGCTGGAGCCCTACCGGGATCATCTCGCCTGGTTTCCCGACGACGTGTGGCGCTACGTCTTGGCTTGTCAGTGGATGCGCCTGTCCCAGGAGGAGCCTTTTGTCGGCCGCTGCGGTGAGGTCGGCGACGACCTGGGTTCGGCCGTGGTCGCCGCGCGCCAGGTCCGTGACGTGATGAAGCTGTGCCTGGTGATGAATCGGGTGTATCCGCCGTACAGCAAGTGGCTGGGCACCGCGTTCGCGGCGTTGCCCTGCGCCAAGGCGCTGACTCCTTGCCTGTCTGGCGCGCTGGCCGCGCGAAGCTGGCAGGAACGGGAACGACACCTTTCTCCCGCCTACGAGATCGCCGCGGGGATGCACAACGATCTCGGTCTCACGGAGCCGCTGGAGGTGTCGGTCCGGTACTTCCACGACCGGCCGTTCCGGGTCCTCGACGCTTACCGGTTCACCGACGCGCTTGTCGCGACGATCAGCGACCCGGCCGTCAGGGCTCTGCCACCGGTCGGTGCGATCGACCAGTACGTCGACAACACCGACGTGACCGACCGCGGGAACGCCGATCTGCGCCGTCGCTATATCGCGGGCCCCGCACTCTGACCGCGACAACGCCCGCTGTGGCGGCACGAATAGACTTCCGTGGTGATCGCATCATGGGGGCTGGACGCCGCGCTCGAGGTCGGGATCGCCGCGTTCTGCGTGGGCGAGGAACCGCCGAGTGACGACCAGGTGTGGGAAAGGCTGACGGGCGCGGGAGTCGAACCGTGGCTGGCCGAACGGCTGCTGATCTTCCTGCCGATGGCGTACACGCGGGGCTTGCTGCCGGATGTCTCGTACCCGGACGCGGTGGTGGGGCCCGGCGGGCGGGTGGTGCTGTCCGAGGAGCCCGTCTTCGTGGCGGCGTCGGAACGCGCGAGGCAGGCGGACCGCGGCGAGTTCGAGCGGATCGCGGTGCGCAGCAGCGCGTTCGCGGTGATCAACGCGGCGTTGAACGACGGCGCGCAGATGTCGGATCTCCAGTTGAACGAGCCCACCCTCGCCGCAGATCTGGAACCGGTGGTCGACGGTGACGGTGGTGTGCCTTCGCCGCAGCTGGTTTTCGAGGGATTCTTGCGCGAGCACGGCATCGCACTCGACGAGGACACGAAAGCCGACACGAAGCTCATCGTGCATCCGGCCCCGGCGGGCATGGTGATGGCCCAAGTGGACTTCGCCGTGTCGCATCCCGCGCTGGCCAAACCGTGGCTGGTGGAGAGCTTCGCCGGATACGGCGCCACGTGGCGCGAGGCGATCGGCCGCGCGGTGCACATGTTCAGTCAAGGGGCCTTGCACCCGATCGTCGACGGTCTGTTTTCTCCAGGCGCCGCGCCGGATCAGGTCACGCGTGAACGATACGAACATCCGGATGGCGTGTTCGAGCTGGTGCTGGGTGCTCAGATCACCCTGTTCACTGACGCGATGTTATCCGCCGAGCCGGTCCTGGACCGGTTGCTGGAGGCGTTGCGCGCGGAGAAGCTCGGGCGGAAAGTGCACGGGCTCCGGCTGTTCGTCGCGCATCACGACGGCGGGCTGCTGAACAACGAGGTCCTTTTGGACAGCGAGCCGTGGCCCGCCGGCGAGGTGGTGGTGGCGGAAAGCCCGGCACCGCTGCCCGAGGGACGAGTGGCGGTGCGGGTGTTCGGGTTACTCGTGCCTGTCGACGCTTAGACGGTCGCGGGGCCTTCATGTACTGAGGAAGGTGTGAAGGTCGAGTTTCCTCGGCTGAGCCGAGGCAAGGAGTCCTTCACGCGCCGCCGTTGTGGCTGGTGGTGCTGCTGCTGAGGCTCGTTGATGGCCTTCACGGCCCGGCCGCTACCCGGCTCACTCCAATGGGTACCTAGGGCATCCTTGGCCAGAACGACCCGAAACACTCACGACCCCGGCAGGATCGTCACCATCCGGAAACGGGGCATCGCTCTAGTTCGGCGGCTGCTGGGTCGGCGGGTTGGGCTGCGGGTAGCCAGGCTGGGCGTTGTCGGGCTGCGGGTTCGGGAAACCCTGCTGTGCGGCCACCGGGTAGTTGACCGGTCCTGGGTACGGCGCGACGCCGGGTTGCCGTGTCGGACGGCCGCTCTTGAGGACCGCGATCGCGACCAGGAACCAGGAGAGCAGCGCGATGGCGTCGAGCGGGACGCTGACGCCCATGAAGATCAAGCGGACTTCGTCGCTGGTGAGCTGCTCGGACGCGATCCAGGACGACACGTTCAACACCACGAACTGCCAGATGATGCTTGCCACCGTGGCGACGAGCATGACGACGAAAGCGGCCACCATCAGGCCGGAGACTCCCCTGGAGCGTCCTTTGATGGAGAAGATCAGGCCGAGGACTCCCACCACGAGCAGCAATACCCGCGGAATGGCCTCGATGATCGTGTACATGAGGTCTGACATGCCTTGCCTTCCACCGCTCCGCCAGGGACCGAGACGCCCGGTCCGCGCCGTGGCGATCCTATGCGGTGACGGCGTTCCCGGGTGCTACTCCTGCGAATCGGCGAGCAGTTTCAGCGCGAGCGCTTTGAGTTCCGGACTCGCCGTCGCGGCGTTGCCGGAATCGAAGGGCGGTTGCGGGTCGTATTCGACGGCGAGCTGGATGCCGCGGGCGGTTTCCTCGCCTGCCAGCAGGGAAGCGAGATGGAGGGCGAGGTCGATGCCGGCGGAAACGCCCGCGGCGGTGATGATCTTGCCGACCTGAACGTACCGCTCGGGCACGTAGCGCACGCCGAAGGTCTTTTCCAGATAGTCCGCCGATGCCCAGTACGTGGTGGCCCGCTCGCGGAGCAACCCGGCCGCGCCGAGGATCAGTGACCCGGTGCACACCGACGTGGTCCACGTCGTGTGCCGGTGCATGCGGCGGATCCAGTCGAGCAGCACCTGGTTCTCCATGGCGGCGTTCGTGCCGCGGTTACCGGCGCCCGGAACGAGCAACACGTCCAGCCGGTTCACTTCGGCCACCGAACGTTCCGCCAGCACCGCGACATCGCGGGTGTCCGTGCGCACCGGGCCGCGGTGCTCGGCGATCATCGTCACCGTCGCGCCGGGAAGCCGGCACAGCACCTCGGCCGGGCCGGTCGGATCCAGCAGGCTGAAGCCGTCGTAGAGCAGCATGCCGATCCGCGGGCCTTTGGACTCCGCTTGAGCCGTACCGGTGGCGAGGCCGAACGCCGCGGCCGCCGCGACGCCGGTCAGTACCGTTCTGCGCGTTGTCTTCGCACTGTTCATGCCGCGGATTCTGGGGCGTTCAAGTCCCGAGCGGGCGCGGCATGTCCGTCATCCTGCGAAGGGTGTCCCCGGTGAGCCCGTAGTGGTGGCGGAACGCGGTTCGCAGGGTTTCCGCCGAGGCGAACCCGCAACGCCGCGCGACCGCGGAAAGCGGCAACGCGGTGGACCGCACCAGGTGGGCGGCGGCTTCGGTCCGGGCCGCTCGCACCGTGCGGGCCGGGGTCTTGCCGAGATGCGTGCCGAACAAGCGGCTGAGGTGCCGGGTGGTGACGCCGGCCCGCGCGGCCAGCGCCGACGGACTGAGGTCTTCGTCGAGATGCGCGGCGATGTACCCCAACAGGTCTCGCACGACGCGGTTGCCGGGCGGCGGAGCGGCCAGGAACGTGCTGATCTGCGCCTGATCGGCCGGGCGGTGCAGATACGTCACCAGCTCACGGGCGACCTCGCGGGCCAGCGTCGGCCCGTGGTCGTCCTCGATCAGCGCGAGCGTGAGATCCAGCGCGCTGATCACCCCCGCCGAGGTGAAGACGTTGCCGTCACGGATGTAGAGCGGGGCCGGATCGACTGTCACCGCGGGAAAAGCCGCGGCGAGCTGCTCGCCGTAGCCCCAATGCGTGGTGACCCGCCGGTCGTCGAGCAAGCCGGCGGCCGCCAGCACGAACGTGCCCGTGCACACCGAGGCGACTCGCCTGCTTCGCTCGGCCAGCCGCCGCACCTGCGTCAGCAGGCGCTCGTCCGCCGCGGCCGTCCCCGTTCCCGCGCCGCCGACCACGAGCATCGTGTCGATCCGCCCGGACACCTCGGCCAGCCGCCGGGCACCGGCGAGCATGATCCCCGACGAACTCCGTGTCGTCCGCCCGTCGACCGTGGCCAATTCGACGACATAGGGCGGTGCGGCGCCGTGTGAGCTCGCGATCTCCAGCGCCCCGCTGGGACAGGCCACATCAAGGATCTGCGCGTCGTCGAACGCGACGATCACCACCCGGCGCGGCTTCATTCCCGATCCCACAAGGAGAAACTACGCCCGCGTCGCAACTCGGTTCACCAGTGCCGCGCCGATGGTGCGGGCGGCGCGGGCCACGGTGTCCGGCACCGCGCCGGGTGACGGTGTCGGCGCGGTCACGGCCGCGACCGAACCGACCGTTTCGCCGGTCGGCAACGTGATGGGTGCTTCGACGGCGACGAGGTCGTGTTCGGCCTGCCAGACGGGGCAGAAGTGGCCGGTGCGTTGCGGCACCGTCGAACCCGGCCGGAGCAGAACGCCGTCTTCCGGCCGGGTGAGGCTGGCGGCGGCGATGAGGATACGGCCGTCGCAGGGCACGGCGAGTACCGAACTCGCCCGAGTGGCCGCGGCCAATCTCCTGAGTTCGCCGCGGGCGAGTTCCAGCAGCCGCGGATAAGGCTGCCACGATTGACCGAGCCGGAATGCCTGTGCGCCGACGCGATAGCGGTTTTCGCTGCGCTGGACAACCTCCAGCACGGTCAATTGCTCGAGTAATCGGTGTGCGGTCGCTTTCGGTATCGAGCAGGAATTCGCCAGTTGGGTCAATCCTGCTTCACCTTGATGTCGTACCAAGGCATCCAATAGGGTGAAAGCGCCTTCGAGAACGCTTCTCGGTCTTCTCTCGGTCTCCATGGAAATCCCCTCGCGCGGTCCACTGGACGGAATCCTTGCTGACAAGGGCAGGCCGTCGGTGTCAGGCTGCAACTCCTCCCGGTGCGTATCTTCGGTCAAAAACCACGAACTGGGAAGAGTGCGTCCATCGAACGGAAAAGGGGTTGCGGGAAATGCGAAGATCCATTCGGGTGGGGACGGCTTTGGCGGGTCTGCTCGCGGGGCTGATCGTGATACCACCGGCCGCGGGTGCGGAGGAGGACGGCGTCGGTATCACCGCCTCGCCTTCCTCTCAGAAGACGGCCGCGGATTTCGACGGGGACGGGTTCGCCGACAAAGCGGTGTGGCGTCCCGGAAACGGCATCTGGTACGTGATCCGCAGCAGCAACGGAAGTGTGGTGACACAACAGTGGGGCGTTTCGGGTGACGTTCCGGTCGCCGCGGACTACGACGGCGACCATCGGGCCGACTTCGCCGTGTGGCGGCCGAGCAACGGTACCTGGTACGTCATCCAGAGCAGCACCGGCGCGGTGGTGACCCAGCAGTGGGGCGTGGCCGGTGACGTTCCGCTGACCGGCGATTTCAACGGTGACGGGCGTTCCGATTTCACCGTGTGGCGGCCCAGCAACGGTGTCTGGTACGTGCTGAACATCGCCACGGTGCAGTGGGGCGTGGCCGGTGACGTCCCGGTGTCCGGCGACTTCAACGCGGACGGACGGGCCGACTTCACCGTCTGGCGCCCCAGCGACGGCGTCTGGTACGTCCGGGGAATCGCGACGCAGCAATGGGGTGTCGCGGGTGACATTCCGGTGGCCGGTGATTTCAACATGGACGGGCGTGCCGATTTCGCCGTGTGGCGGCCGAGCAACGGTGTCTGGTACGTGCTCGGTATCGCGACGCAGCAATGGGGTGTCGCCGGTGATGTGCCCCTGGCAGGCAATTTCGGTGGCGACCCACGGGCGGACTTCGTGGTGTGGCGTCCCTCGAACGGGACCTGGTACGGCCTCGGCCTGTTCACCACGCAGTGGGGGACACCGGGCGACGTCCCGGTGTGAGCCGCCTTCCTGCCGCCAACCGGGTGAAGGAACGGCGGATTCGGCCGTGTGACGTAAGAACGTTGTAGCTCGGACGTATCCCCGACGGTGAGGGTGGCCGGCCTGGCCGTCCGCCCGAGCCGGGGATGCCGTGCCGCTGGTAGCAACAGCGGCACGGCATGGTCCCTTCCTCCTCAGGTGATCCGATTACGCGTGCCCCGCCTGGGCGGCGTTGCGTTTGCTCAGCCACACCCACGCCGACAAGCCGAGCGCCGAGAGCGCCGCTGCCCGCAGCACCACGGACCCGGCGAGCAGCACGCCGCACAGGACGGTGCCGAGCACGACGAGCAGGACGACGGCCTGCCACGTGTGCTTCCACTCGCCCGAGGTGACGCGGTTCGCCATGTCCCACCAGCCGCGGGCGGAAGACCGGCACGGCGGCTGGAACACCAGGGCGGTTTCGGCGGGCTGAAGCGCCGGGATGGCCGTGGCGTCCAGCAGCTCGTCGAGACTCACGTACTCCGCCGCCGCGGCGGGCGGCACCACGTTACTTCCGGGATCGGAAATGACCGGATCGAGCGATGGTTTCTCTGGCGGTTCACCGGTATCGAACGGTACGGTCTCCATGTTCTCGTGTCTCCTTGCTCTTGATCTGGGTCGGGCTTCACGACGAACACTCACGCGGCTCCCTGTGCCAGCAGGGGGCCGCGTCCATTTCTGGCTCGAGTGCGGGGGAAGGCGACGCACGCACTGGTCGCACGACGTTGCCTCCCCGACCGCCGTTGAAAGCCAGCTTGCAGAAACGCACGCGAGAAGGCGAGTCGCACGAGTAGGTAATCGGCGACCGGTCTCTCAACAAGGGTGAGCGGTCGAGGGGTAATAATCGCTCCGGCGCGGAGCGTGAATTCGCGACCCGTCATTTCCCGTAATGCACCCGAAAGTGTGACTCGATCTCACTTTCGGTGCGGCATGCCGCTTTCTACTTCGCAGTAAAGCACAGTGGGGTGAGTTCTCCTGGGTGAGAAATGGTGCATGCTCGAATATTCGCGAGCCGGTACCGTCGAGGACGTCCGTGCGGCCGCACGGACGTCGCCTGTCCGGCGCGTGCGGGTGACCATTGAGCGCAGGCGCGACCGATTCCGGTATCTGACGATCCGAAGGCTCAGCGCGACGGCACCTGATGGCCGCTGCCGAGGCAGATGAAGGGGCGGCGCAGCGGATCCCGGCCGACCACCTCGGCCAGCGCCTCGGCCATGGACCGGCCCCGCCGGAGCGCCTCGTGCAGTTCGACGGACACCGCCGCGGCCGCCTGATCACCCACTCGGCTGACTGCTCCGACAATCGTCGCCGAACCGGACGCGAGCAGCGCGCCGGCGAACCCGAGCGCTTCGTCGCCCGGCCGGAGGTGGGCGAGGGCGAGTTCGCTGGCGGCGAGCACGACCTGGCGGGGCGGGCGGCGCAGATTCGCGAACTCGTGAGCGTACAAGGGGCCATCGGCGAGTTCGATGCGGGAGAACAGCGCGTTCCCGGGTTCGTGCCGGCCATGCGCGGCCACGTGCGCGAGTTCGGCGCCGTCAAGGGCGTCCAGGACCCGCGAGACGGTCGCGTCCCGGCCGGTCAGCGTCCAAGCCTGCGGGTGGATGTCGCGGAGGACGTCGACTTCGCCGACGGCCGACGGAACACGCGGTCCCGAGACCAGCACGACCGCTCCGGCATCCGGCCGCGGGGTGACGTCTTCCGCGGCCAGCCACGCCGTCGCCGATGGTGCGACCGTGACGGCGGTGCCCGCCAGCGAGGGGAGCGCTCCCCAGTGCACCGCGTGCAGATTGCCGGTCGGCACGATGATCAGCGGCCGCTCGCCGGTCACGCGGATGATCGGCGACAGCAGATCCCGGTCGAGCCGCTCCGCCGAATGCGAAGCCGATCCGGCGACGACGTCGACAAGGGGGCGGGGGAGATTGTCCGGGGCCAGCGCGTCGAGATCAGCGTGCAGTCTGATGGCCTGTTCGTCCACTTCGGACGCGGAGCCCAGTGGGACGAGATGTGCGGCACCGTCGACCACGACCACGGCGGACCAGGTCTCCCCGGAGCGGGCGAAACTGACCAGCGCGCGGCTCCCCAGCTGAGCGGAGATACTCGCGAGATCGGCCGTCGGCCGCGGGCTTCCCCATGGGCTCGAATGCCACGCGAGGCGCGTGATGTCCTGCTGCAACTCGGAAAGCCGGGCCGCGAGGCGTGTGACGGGCTTTCCTTCCCGGCGCGCGGAGTGCAACGACCACGCCACCGACCGCATCTCGTCGACCCGGTCGCGCATGATCGGGTCCCGGGACTTCGTCAGCGGGCGATAGCGGTACACCTGTGCCTTGGTCTGCTCCAGGACACGGAGCAGGGTTTGCGGATTTCCCTGCCGCAGGGCCAGTTCGACGGCCAGCTCGCCCAGTTCCCTGCCGTGCGCCGCGGCACCGGACACCACGTCGATCCCGCCTTGGCGGTCCCTGGTGGCGTTGAGTTCCGTCAGCCCGCGCCGCGCTTGGGCCAGTGCGCGACCGTGACCTGACGCGGCCGCGAGTTCGGTACGCGCCAGATGCCAGAGCACCCATTGCTCGATCGGGGCGTTCTTGCCGGGGCGGCGTACCTGCCGCAGCAGGGACGAAGCGAGGTCCATCTGTCCTTTGTGGACAGCCAGGCGGACGCCGAGCAGTTTCGCCGTCGCGGCTTCGCCGGAGAGACCGAACTCGGTCAGACGGTCGGCGAGCGCGGTAGCCCTGGCCACCGATGCCGATCTGGCAGGTGTTCCGGCGAGTGCCAGTGCCGTGTCCACCCGCAGCCGCGTCAGCTTGGCGATCTCCACCCAGTCGTCGTCGTGCCGCCGGGCGAAGCGTCGTTGCGCCGAAGCGGCGAGCTTGCGTGCTTCCTCCGGATCGTCCTGGAGGAGTTTCGCGGCGGCGGCGACGAGTTCCGCCTGTGCCAGTTCGTGCCCCGAACTCTGCCTGCGCAACGCGGGCAGGGCTTCGTCCAGCACGGTGTCGGCCTCGCCGGACAGCCCCGCGTCGAGCAGTGCCTTGGCCTGATCCAGTCGCGCCGCCGGAAGCAGACCCGGTGCCTCGACGGCATACAGGCGTAGGCAGAGTTCGTAGTGCCGCAACGCGGTCGCGAAGTCGCCGGTATGCCTGGCGAGCGTGCCCAAGCTCCGGTGGACGTGTGCGCGCAGCAGGCCCTGATCCTGTTCGCGCGCCAGGCGCAGGCTGCCGGACAGATCCCGCTCCGCGTCCTGCACGTTGTCGAGCGCCAGATGCGCGAGGCCCCGATCGAGCAGCAGCGGCGCGATCCGCCCGCCTTGGCCGATCGCACGGTCGTAGTGCGGCAACGCTTCCGCCGCCCGGCCCGACCGGTGTAATCGCCTCGCGAGTTCCCCTTCGGCGCCGTCACCGAAAGGAAGCGTGCCGTGCGGTGCGACGGAGTCGCCGTGGTCCTGATAATCGCGGTACAGCGCGGATTCCGCGTCCGACTGGTACGACTCGGCGATGTCGCGCGCCGTCGGGTCGTCCTGATCGAGGGCGAGCTCGGATTCCGTGCCGGCGAGGCCGATCCGGCGCAGCGCGGCGTTGAGCAGCCGGGGCGACCGTTCCCCGAGCTCGGCCGCGAGGTCTCGCAGCAGGCCGGGGATCGCGGTGATCTCCTTGATCGACAGCCGATCGGCGACCGTGACGGCCTCCGTGCCCAGGTCGTCCGCCAGGCTTTCGCCCAGCGGCAGGCCGTACCGTCGCAACCGGAGCAAGCACACGAGAAGACTCAGCCGGCAGATCAGATGCGGGCCGGTCGGCGGCAGGCGGCGGGTTTGGCCGAGCGTTTCGAGCAGGTAGGGCTTCGCCCGCCCGGCCTGTCCGAGCCGTTCGTCCATCCTGGCCATGTGCAGGGTGAAGAGGACGAAATCCTGCATCGCGCCGGTGCGGGCCAGGCGTTTGCGTTCGACGACGGCGACGGACAGGGCCTCTTCGTACCGGCCGAGCTGTTCCAGTGCCTGCACTCGCAGCCCGCTCAGTACCGGCGACTCGTCGTCCGTCCGGCCGATGTGCTCGTCCAGTTCCCGCAGCGCGTCTTCGCCGCTGCCCGCGCTGACGAGTTCCGCGGCCCGGCGGGTCACCAGCCGTCTGCCGACCTCGGTGTCGGCTTGGCGAAGGTCCTCGTCGGAGACGGACAGCGTCGGCGACTTCGCGGCAAGGTACGCCTTGGACGCGGGAGGAAGATCGTCGAGCGTCGGCAGCAGACGGGCCAGCACGCGGCCGTCCCAGCGCGTGTCGACGGTTTCCCGCCGTTGGCCGAGCATCAGGCGGTGGTAGATCTCCTCGGCGCGGGCGACCACGCCGCCCTGCCCACTGTAGAACTTCACGGCCGCCCGGTGGATCCGTTTCGCCACAACGGATTCATCCGCGGCGAGGCGGTGCAGCATGGTCTGCCGCACGTCGGCGCGGTGGACCACCGCCCGCCCGCCGGGCGTGCGGGTCACCAGCATCGCCTCGCGCGCCAAGCCGTCGAACAGGGCGGACGCCCGTTCGGCGTCGGGCACGTCCACCCCGCACGGTTTGGCGAGGACGTCTTGGATCAGTTCGGGTGTCACCCGGCGCAAGGTCAGCCCTGGATGGGCGAGGCGCCGGACGTCCGGATCCTGGATGTGCCCGAGCAGGCGCCGGTACAGCTCGCCCTCGATCGTCCCCCGGTGTACGGCGATGTCCCGCAGCGCCTCGTCGTCCGAGGCTTTGCGCAGCACCCCGGCGGCCAGGTGCAGCGCGAGCGGGCTGGTGCCGACCTGGTCGACGATCCGCCGCGCGTCCGGCGGCGGATGCGCGGGCAGGAGCTTCAGCAGCAGGTCGGCGGCTTCGTCGCGGTCGAGCCCGTCCAGGCGGATCTCGTCGAAGTCCCGTCCGGGCGAGCGGCCCGCGAGCACGATCGACGGCCGCTCCAGCCGGCGCGAGAGCCCACCGAGGAAGTCCGAGAACCGGCGTTGGATGGGCCGGTCGCGCCGTTGCACCTCCTCGAAGGTGTCGAAGACGACCAGCAGGCGCTCGCCGCCGAGGGCACCGGCCAGCCGCTCGATCAGATCCTCGTAAGGGAGCCTGCCGCTGCTGCCGGCGCTCGGGGACTCGACGACGCGTTTGCCCGAGCGCAGCCGCTCATGGCACCGGGTGGCCAGGCTCGCGACGGCGTCGTGCGCGGCCGGGTCCGTGAGCTGCACGGTCACCTGCCGCGCGATCGCCGCGACCAGGCTCACCGGTTCCGCCGGATCGACCGCGCTGTGGTCGAAGTTCAGGTACGCGACCAAAGCGCGCCGCCGGTCGGCGAGGTTCAGCAGATGACGGACGGCCACCGCGGATTTGCCGATCCCGCCGAGACCGTGGACGAGCACCGGCGTGCCACCGTCGCGGAACCGGGTCTCCAGTGCGCGCAACACCTCCGCGCGGCCGACGAAATGGTCGCCCGCGAGCACCCGGAACGGTTCCAGCAGTTCGCCGACGCCGAGTTCCCTCGCCAGTTCGTCCCCGGTCGGCACGTGCTCGGCCGCCCCGCCGAGCCAGCGTGCCAGCCAGGCCACCGCGCGGAGGCGGGGAAGGCTGAGTGAGTCCAGGTCGACCGGCATCCCCGCGCCGACGTACTGGTCGATCGCCCATTGCCGGTCGTCGGACGGCCTGCGCGGGATCCTCTCCCAGGTGTCGCGCAGCGCGGCGAAGCCGACCTGCAGGACGAGTGACCGGCGCACGGAGTCGTTGAGCCGCCAATGCCGGTGGCCGTCGCCGGTGCGGACCCTCGTCGAATCCGGGAACAGCGTCGGCCCGGCCTTCTCGGCGAGTTCGGCGCCCACACCCAGCCACGGCAGTTCGTAATGCGACAGCAGGGTGGCGCGCAGCCGTAATTCGTGCGGAGAGGTCATGGCGCACCCGCCGGGGTGAAATGCAGGTGCGCGGCCCGGCACGCGGCGCTTCCGAGCACGCGGAGGTCGTCGAGGTCCGCCTCGCCGAGCACCTGGTCGACCAGTGCCTCGAGTTCGTCGTCCGAGATCGGTTTGCCCACGTGGTCCGCGAGCCCGCGGAAGAAACCCTGGAGGTGCGAAGTGGTGACGCCGGTCAGCTTCTCGTGCCGGAGCACTTCCATCACGGCGGGGGAGAAGTCACCGGGATGACCGGTCACGATGAGCCTGGCCCCGGGGAGCTGGCCGGCCTCCACCTCCTTCGCCAGCTGGGCGACGACCATGTGCACCCCCGACGACACCTGCGGCCGGTCGAGGCCGTCGATGAAGATCCACCGCATTCTCTTCGGCAGGGCGGCGAAACGGCCGACGAAGACGTCGACGAGCTCCCGGACCGTACGGGCCTGTTCGGTGTGCTGGTCGACGGGAAAATCGGTGGGCAGGCCGAGTCTGGCGGCCAGAGCGGTCATGATGCCGGTCGCGTCGACGTGGTCGTAGAAGTCGTCCTCGACGTTGACGAGCCTGAATTCGCAGGCGAGCGCGGGATCACCGGCCATATGCTGGATGAGGTGGCGGCTGTAGGACTTCCCGCTGCCGGGTTCGCCCGTGATGCTGAGGACGGGGAACTGTTTCCTGGCCAGGTCCACCAGATGCGCGCGCAGATCGCGCCGGTCGAGCAGAGCGCGCTGGCAGCCGGGCCCCAGCAGCAGCGACAAATGCCGTTCCCTCGGGGAATACCAGCTGCCGTCGGTGTTGTGCGCGGCGAGAACGGCGTCCAGATCCGGCCCGACGGCCGGGCACTTGGCCTTGACCAGCTCGATCAGGTGGGCCAGCCGTCCCGCGTCGGCGGCGTCCCGGGTGATCGTCGGCCAGAGCTGCGCGGCAGGCTGGCCCCAGTCGACCTCGTACGGCGCCAAGCCGGCGCCGCGGTAGATGTCGATCAGTTCGTCACGCAGGTAGAACGCCTTGTTGAGGGTGTCGTGCAACAGGCGTGCGGTGCCGTCGCCCCAGTCTGGGAAGTGGATCCAACGGACCATGTCACTCCCGGCCCGGAGGGACGCCGAGTTCGGTGAGCCGCTCCACCAAGCGGCCGATGGCCCGTCCCTGATTGCGATAGGCGACGCCGTCGTCGGCCGTCGACCGCACCCACTGGTGGTGCAGCGCGACGACACGCCAATACCTGTCGAACACCGGCGAGCCCGACGAGCCCGCTTCGGTGTCGGTCCAGTACTGCACCACGTCGTCATCGGCGTAACGCACGAGGTTGTGGTGCATGGCGATCTTCTTCGGCAGGCCGCGCGGATGCTGGATGATGTAGACGCGGTCGTCCGCTTCGACGGTGGCGGCCCGGTGGAGCGGCACGATCGGCACGTCGTCCGGCATCGGCTCGGCGGTGGTGACGACGGCGAAGTCATGCGCCCGGTCGCCGTCGATCGACGCGGTATCGCACCGGATCACGACCGGTTTCCGCGGCGTGCCGGCGCTGTCCAGCTCGTAGTGGAATTCCGCCTGGACGGCCTTCGCCCGCCTGTCGCCGTGCCGCCAGTCGTGGAGGACGTGATGGTTCGTCAGCAGGGTGCGCGGGCCGATCCGGAAGGCCGTGCCGTGACAGCCTGCCTTCTCGAACGACACCGTCATCCGGCAGACCGACTTCGCCCTGTCCAGGCCCTGCTCCAGGAAGGACACGTCGAACAGCGTCTCCTCGTCGTCGAAGATCTGCCGCTCGAGGCCGCCGAAGTTGGTCCAGCGCCCGTCATCGGGCGTCAACGCGGGAGCCTGGTCCTCGGGGATCCGGGCGGTGAGGACCGGTGCCGTCTTCGACAACTCGTCGATGCGGGCCGCCAAGGCGGGCCATTTGTCAGCGACGTCGGTCAGCAATTGTTTCACCCGAACGTGTGCCGCGGCCTCGTTGAGAACGTCGAACCACAGACGTTCGGCCGGCTGATTCCAGGAGATCCGGGCCGGGGGGACCCCCGCCCCGATCGCGACGAGTTCGATGTCCCGGTCCCGGTAGATCGCCGTGCTCAACGCATTCCGCAGTTCTCGGAGGCGCTGGTCGGTCCAATCGAGAGGGAAGGAATCCGGAATCGGTGCCATCCGTGGTTCCATCCCTTTCGGTTCAGATCGCGACGCCTCGTCTCCGGGTGGAGTGCCCACCACCATAGCGAGCCGGGAACCGGTCGCTTCAGGGCTTCCTGCCGACACCGCCGAGGATGAGCGAGCCGTTCGGGGTCGCGAACGTGATCTCCGGTTCGGTCGGGCTCGCGTCTTCGGGATGCCACTGCGTGGTCCAGGTCAATCCCGGCGGGAGAAGGTCGAATTCACCGAACAATTCCCGGATCTCGTCGTGGTTGCGCCAGATCACCGGACTGCTGCCGCTGTCGTAGAGTTCCTTGAGCTTCACCAGCGGCTTTTCGTATTCCGGCGGTACCCCTTCGTCGGTGATATGGGAGATCGCCAGATAGGAACCGCTCGGCACGAGTTCCCGATAGCGCTCGACGGAGGCGGGGCCGACGTCGCCGGTGTCGCCACTGCGCGGGGACGCCGGCTGCTGGACGTGCAGGACCGCGATGAGCAGGACGGCCACGGGTTCGTCGAGGTCGAGGATCTTCTGCTCGGCGACCTTCGCCCACAGCCGGTCGGGCGCGCGCAGGTCGGCGTGGACGGCGGCGTGGCGCCGGGGATCACCGTGTTCTTCCAGCAGGGCTTGGGAATGGGTCACCGCGACGGGCTCGTAGTCGACGTACACCACGCGTGCCTTTCCCGGCGCCACGTCGTCGGCGACCTGGTGGGCGTGCTGCATGGTGGGCAGTCCGGCGCCGATGTCGATGAACTGGGTGACCCCCAGGCGCAGGAGATGGCGGGTGACCCGGTGCAGGAAAACGCGGTTGGCCTTGGCGATCGGCCGCAACATCGGGAATTCGCCGAGCACCCGGTCGCCGAACTTCCGGTCGATGGCCCAGGAGGCGGTGCCTTCGAGGTAGTAGTCGTAAACCCGGGCGACGCTGGGTTTGCGCATGTCGACCCCCGGTGGTGGGTACGCCTCTTCGGCCACGGCCGTTCCCTTCGTCGTCTCCACCCTGAACCTCTCGACCGAACGTAGCGGCCGAGTGACCTGACGCAATAGACGGCACTCGAAGGAAGGCTCACTCGCGATCGTGGTCACCGGACCTTCGCCGCTGAAACCGGCGGTGCAATTCCGAACGGGTCTCGTCCGCCGTGGCGGCGGTGTCGAGCAGTGCGTCCCAAGCCTTGGTGTAGGTCTTGATGGACCGCCGGGTCGACCAGTCGATACCGGCGCTGTTTTCGCTGTAGCCGATGTCTTTTCCGTCGTCCGCGCGACGGAAGATGATGAAATCCGGATCGACGTAGGCGGCCGCGCGGTAGGGAACGTAGCGAATGGTGACATTGGCGCGGCGGGTCAGTGCCAGCATATGACCGAGCTGGTCTTCGATGATGTCGTCCTTTTGCGCGCACAACCGGTCGAGCGCGGCTTCGCTGATCACGAACACGAAACCCTTGGCGGGATGGTTGAACAATTCCTGGCGCTTCACGCGCTGGGTGAACCTCGGCGAGACCTCCATGCTGAGCCCGGTGCCGCCGAACTGGTCGTACATGTAGGCCTCGCTCTGGATCAGGCCGGGGATCCGCTCTCCGGTCCAGGAGTGGACTTCCGCGGCCCGTGCCTCCGTCGCCAGTACCTTCACGAACCATTCCGGGGTGCCGATCCGCTCACCGGACCAGACGCGCCGCGGCGCGTTCGCCCTGCTCCACAGCATCCACATCTTCTCGGAAAGCCGGCTTTCCACGGCGCAGTCGGCGATCCAGAGGCCCAGGTCCTCGTGGGAGATCGACGTGGTCCCGTGCTCGATCTTCGTCACCGTGCTCTGCGACTTCCCGATCAGCCGCTGGATGTCGACCTGCCGCTTGCCCGCGTTCTTCCGCGCGGCGGTCAGCAACTCGCCGAGATCACGGCGAACGGTCTGGTCGGTGGGTGGCTGCCGATCGTCCACGATCACCGCTCGCACTGTCCCGGGGCGACGGCCGGTCGCGCCCCTTCAGGGCCTCGAGCAGGGCCTGCCAACTGCGGGCGGGAAAGGTCAGAATCGGCGAACGCCGCCCGAGTTTGCTGTCGCGCACCCCGGTGACGGCATGGTCGCCGAGATTCACCTCCACGCAGGTTCCCCCATTGGGCCCGCTGTAACTCGAACGAATCCAGTCCGCTTCCCGAAAGACGGCGGCCGGGTACTCGGTGTCGTAGAACCGCATCGCTCCCCCTCAGAGCCCGCGAGTCGAATAGCCGAACCCAGAGTGGGCGTCGAATATTCGGTCCGCAAGCCGTTGGCGAATCGATCCGGGGCATGTTCACTCCAAAGATATCTTTCTTGTCCGGCGGGGTACGGGAAAGCGCGTCTTACCGGAGTGCAATTCTGGCATACGCGGCCGAAGGTGACTTTCCCCGCGTCTCGTGTGGCGAAGGGAGCTTTCGTGGCATGGCATGCGGGGAAAGCGTCCTTCGGCCGCCGGACCCCTTTTCCTTGCGCGAGTGTGCTGCGCCGGCCGGATCTCACGTGATTGGAGCCGTAACACGCGTGCTTGGAGCCGTAACTCGCGTGCTTGGAGCCGTAAGACGTGGTGCGGATCCGGCCTTGGCGTGTTGCGCCTCCAATCACGTGAGTTACGGCTTCGATCACGCGTGTTCCGGGCCTGGACACGCGAATCCCGTCATCCGTCGAGCGGAGCTCGTCACTGATCCGCGTCGTGGAGGTCGGGCATGTCCCGCAACTGCCTGCGCGAGGTGATCCCGAGCTTGCGGAAGATGTTGCGGAGGTGGGCGTCCACCGTGCGGGGGCTGAGGAACAGGCGCGTGGCCACCTCTTTCGAAGTCGCGCCCGCCGCGACCTGGCGCGCGATATGCGTCTCCTGCATGGTCAGGTGGTCGTAGGAGTGCCCGGAGCGGCTTCGGGCCACCTCCCCGGTCGCGCGCAGCTCGTCGGCGGCCCGCCGGGTGAACGCCTCCAGCCCGATCTCCGACAGCTGTTCGTGCGCGGTGCGCAGCTGTTCGCGTGCGTCGCGGCGGTGCCCCGCGCGGCGCAGCCACTCCCCGTACCGCAGGTGCGCACGCGCGAGATGCACCGCGAGCGGGCCACCGGCCAGGTGTTCGAGGGCTTCCCGGTGGTCGTCTTCGGAGTCGCTGACCAGCGCCCGCGCACCCGCCACGACACCGAGGGCGAAGGTGGTCCCCGCGGGTTCCGTACGCTCGGCCAGCGATTCCAGCGCCGACCGGGCGACGTCGTCGTCCCCGCACCGGACCGCGGCTTCCACCAGCTCGGGCAGCGCGATGCCGGCGAGGAAAAGGTCACCGCTCGCCACAGCCCGCTTCGCCGCGTCCAGCGCCGCCGGGTACTCGGCGAGTCCGTTGTACAGCACGGCCGTGGCCCAGTGGGCGTTCGCGGTCAGCTGGCCGTCGCCCCGGCTCGTCGCCTCGGCGAACAGGTCGAGCACCTCCTGACGGCGGCCCCGCATCGCCGCCAGATGCACTCTCGGGTATAGCTGCGGCGGATCGCCGACGGCGTCCGCGATCGCTTCCTCCTCGGCGATCGCGGCCATCGCCTGTCCGAACTTCCCGGTGAGTACCGCGTGCAGCGCCACCTGGGACAGGCCGAGCCGGATGGTCATCGGCGCTCCCGTGCCCCGCCCGGTCCGCACCAGCCAGCCGACGATCGTCGCGTGCAGATCGATGTCCCACAGTTCACCCGCGAGCACGGTGGCCAAGGCCGGTGTCCTGGTCCAGCCGGCGTCGTCGCCGGTGAGGACCCGGCGAAGCGCCGGTACGCCGGCGTGGTGTCCCTCGGTGGTCAACCGCACGAGCGCGTCGAGAAGATCCGGCGGCCCGGACACCGGCGGCGCCGAGCGGGCCGCGTCGAGGACCCGGTCCAGGACGCCCGCGGCCCTTCCGACGACGAGCCCCATCTCCAGTGCCGCGACGAAACACTCCCGCGACCGCTCCGGGTCGACTCCTGCGAGCCGTTGCGCGGCCCGCAGGATGAGTTCAGGTCCGCGGACGGCCCCCTCCGCGCCCTGCACGAAGGCGATCCGCCCGCGCAGCAAGTCCACCGAGGCGTGCTGGGGGACAGCCAGGCTTTCGGTGTCGACGCTGGCCAGCAGATCCGCCGCCGTGTCCGTCCCGCCCGCCTCGAGCGTCGTCCGCGCCGCCGCGAGCGTGCGTTCGGTCTGCTTGGCGGGGTCGAGTGACAGCGCCGCCGCGCGTTCGAGGAAAGCGGCGGCGGCCGCCACGCCCCCGCGTGCCTGCGCACGCGACGCCGACAGTTCCAGCTCCGCCGCGACCTGTTCGTCCGGTCCGGTGGTGGCCTGAGCACGGTGCCAGGCCCGCCGGTCTCCCGCGGCTTCCGGATCGGTGACCTCGGCCAGCGCCCGATGGGCCGCGTGGCGCCGTTCCGGCTCGGCCGCGCGGTACGCCGCCGAGCGCGCCAGCGGATGGCAGAAGCGCGCCCGCGTGTCGAACACGATCAGCCCGGACGCTTCGGCGGCGGCGCTCGCGGCGGGCACGTCGAGATCCCACCGCCGTGCGGCCGCCCACAGCAGGGCGGGGTCGCCGGTGGGATCGGCGCTCGCGAGGATCAGCAGGTGCCGCGCGTCCGCGGGCAGTCCCGCCATCCTCGCCCGGAAACTCCGCTCGATCCGGCTCGCGATCGGCGACGGCGCCGGCAGCGCGAAGCCACCCGCTTTCGGCAGTTCGATCAGGGCCAGCGGATTGCCGCGTGCCTCGGCGAGCAGGCGATCACGTACCCGCTCGTCCAACGTCACGGTCTTCTCCTCGGCCAGCAAGGCACGCGCGTCCGCGTCGCTCAGGCCACCGACCGTCAACCCTGGCAGCTCGTCCAGCCCGCGGACCGGGTTCTGGTCGCGGGCCGCGAACACCATCGCGATCGGCTCGGCCGCGATCCGCCGCGCCAGGAACGCCAACGCCTTCGCCGAGGCGGTGTCCAGCCAATGCGCGTCGTCGACCACGCACAGCATCGGACGCGTCCCCGCGGCGGTGGCCAGCAGTTCGAGCGCGGCGAGACCGATCCGGAACGGGTCCGGCGCGCCGTCGGCCAGCCCGAACGCGACGAGGAGGGAGTCACGGTAGGGATCCGACAGCTTGTCGAGATACGCCAGCGCCGGGACACACAGCTGATGCAGCGCGGCGAAGGGCAGTTCACCCTCGAACTCCGAACCGGACGCGCGGATGAGCTGGAACTCCTCCGCCGTCGCCTGTGCGACGTGGTCCAGCAGCGCGCTCTTGCCGATGCCGGGTTCACCACGGAGGACGAGCACGCCGCCCTCGCCTCGGCCGGCCGCGTGGGCCAGGGCGAGGAGGCGATCGATCTCGTCTCGCCTGCCGACGAGCGAGCGGGAGGGCGTCGGGGGCATGGTCCGAACCCTAGCGAGGTGAAGTAGGTGATTGTCACCGACGCGAGCGGAGGGGTATCCGCGCGATCGTTGCGGCATGACAGTACGAGCGAAGACACGGATATCGCGCGGGGTGGCGATGGTCGGCCTCGCGACAGCCATGTTCCTGGTCATTCTCGACGCCGCGATGGTGAACCTCGCCGGATCCACGATCCGTCAGGGGCTGGCGCTCACCGCCGCCGAACTGACCGTGGTCGTGGACAGCTATCTGGTGACGTTCGCCGGCCTGCTGCTGCTCGGTGGCAGGCTCGCCGACGTACTCGGCGCCAGGAAGGTGTTCCTGACCGGGATGGGCGTCTATCTCGCGGCCTCGGCCTTCTGCGCGCTGGCCACCAGCGGCGGGATGCTGATCGCCGGGCGGATCGGGCAGGGGATCGGGGCGGCGGTCCTGATGCCCGCCGCGCTCTCGCTCGTGCTCGGCATCTACTCGTCTCCCGCGGAACGCACCCGCGCGATGGGGATCTGGGGCGCGGTCGCGGGAACGGGCAGTCTCGTCGGTGTCTTCCTCGGCGGAACGCTGACCGAACTGCTCGGCTGGCAGGCGGTGTTCGTGACCCCGGTGCCGTTCGGCGTCATCGGGGCGATCGTGGTGTGGCGAGCGGTGCCGCCGGTTCCCGGCAGGCCGGGCCGGTTCGACGCGCTGGGCGCCGTCACGATCACCGTCGGGATCTCCGGGCTCGCGCTGGGCATGGTCTCGGCCTCCGACGCGGGATGGACCGCGCCCGGCACGGTCGTCGGCCTCGTGGCCGGACTCGTTTCCCTGGTGGCGTTCGTGTTCGTCGAGCGGCGCTCCGCCCGGCCGCTGGTCCCGCTCGGCGTGTTCCGCCGGAAACCGGTGGTCACGGCGAACCTGGTGATGGTGTTGATCGGCGGCACCCTGACGAGCCTGTTCTTCTTCCTTCCCCAGTACCAGCAGGACATCCTCGGGATGAGCCCGCTGGCGACCGGCATGACCCAGCTCCCGCTCGCCGTCATGATCATCGTGGGCAGCGTCCTCGCGCCGATACTCGCGAAACGCGTCGGACCGAGCCGTGCGCTCTCGCTCGCCCTCGCCGTCCTGCTCGCCGGTTTTCTTTGGCTGGCACTGGATCCGACGACCAGCGGCTTCTCGGCCGGCCTGCTGGGCGCGTTCCTGCTGATCGGCGCCGGACTCGGGCTGGGCGCCGTCAACGCCACCGCGATGGCGGTCCGCGACAGCGCGGACGGGGAAGCGGGCCTGCTCAGCGGCCTGGTCAACGCCGCGCAGCAACTGGGCGGCGCGGTCGGGCTCGCCGCGCTCGCCGGAATCGCCATCGGCGCCGCGGGCACACACGGCGACATCTCGTTCACGACCGCTTTCCTCGGCGAGGCCGCGCTCGTCGTCATCGCCCTCGCGGTGTCGCTCGTTTCCGCGGCAAGGACACGACACTGATCTCCGCAACGAAAGGACACTCCACAATGGACACCGTGCTGGTGACCGGCGCGACCGGAACCGTCGGATCCGCCTTGATCCCCGCCCTTCAAGCTCGCGGAGTCACCGTCCGCGCCATGACCCGCGACCCCGGTCACCTCGTTCCCGGCGCCGAAACCGTGGTCGCCGACCTGCGTGATCCCGGATCGGTCACCGCGGCGCTGCGAGGCGTCGACGCGGCCTTCCTCAACAGCCCCTCCGCGCCCGACGCCGCCTCGCTCCAGATCGGGTTCGCCGACCTCGCCCGGGACGCCGGCGTGAACCGGCTCGTGCTGCTCTCGCAGTACGCGGCACAGGCGGACTCGCCGGTGCGATTCCTGCGGTGGCACGCCGAAGTCGAGGCGCATGTCGGATCACTGGGGTTGGCGCACACCGTGCTGCGCCCCAACCTCTACCTGCAAGCGCTGCTCGCCTTCGCCGGCACCATCTCGCAGGGCTTCTTCGCCGCGCCCATCGGCGACGCCGCCGTCAGCGCCATCGACACCCGGGATATCGCGGACGCCGCCGGGGCCGTGCTGACCGGTCCGGGACATGACGGCCGCACCTACACGCTGACCGGACCCCGCGCGGTGACCCACGGCCAGATCGCCGACGCGCTCTCCACGGCCACCGGGCGGAGCGTCAGCTTCCACGACACGACCGCCGATCGGTTCGCCGCCGCGCTGACCGGTCTGCTCCCGCCCTGGCAGATCGAGGGCCTCGTCGAGGACTACGCCCACTACGCCAGGGGCGAAGCCGCCGAAGTGGACACGTCCGTCGCCGATCTCACCGGAAGACCCGCGCGGGACATCGTCGACTTCGCCCGCGACCACGCCGCCGCTTTCGCTTCCGTGTGAAAGGAAATCCGATGATCTACCACTGCATCCGGTTCACTCTCAAGCCCGCTGTCACCGAGGACGAAAAGGCGGCGGGCCTCGCGCGGATGGCCGAGCACAGCAGTGTCATTCCCGCCATCAAGGCACGCGTCGTCGGCCCTGACTTCGGTGGGGAATTCGAGTATGGCGCTGTCACGGTGCTCGAAGACATCGAGGATTACGAGCAGTACATGAATCATCCCGCGCACCTCGAAATGGACCGGACCGGATTGCCGCTGATCGACAGATTCGTGTCGTACGACGTCACGGACGACCCGGACCCGGAGATCGGCGCGAAGATCGCCGACGTTCATCGGCGCCGGTTCGAGAACGTGCCCGACGTCGCCGAGTTGGTGGCAGGCCTCAACGAGTACAGCGGCAGCGCCGCACCCGGCCCGCACTCTCGTGGGTAGGGACCCGTCGGGGTTTCGATGCGGGGCACAGGCCGGGCGGCCGACAAGCCACCGGAGTCAGGACGGCGCGTCGTAGCGGCTGGTGATCGCGGCGGCGCGGTCGCGCAGGGAGGCGCGCAACCACGGCGGGGCGAGGGCTTCCGCGTCCGTGGAGAGCTGCCACAACGCCCATTCGGCGTGGCGCGCGTCCTGGAAGGTCACCTCCAGTCGCAGCCTGCCGTCCTCGTCGGTTTCCTCCGCGAGGATGGCCAGCGCGGTGCCCACGAGCTCTTCCCGCCGCCCCGGGGCGACGCGCACCAGCACGGCGACCTGGTCCCCGCCGGTCCGGAACCGCGTGCTGCGTTCCTGCCAGGCCCGGTCCAGATCGACCCGGTCCGGTCGTTGCGCCGGTTCGGGAAGTTCCTCGGCTGCCCGCAGCCGGGACAGCCGGTAGGTGCGGTCCTCACCGGATCTCGTGGCCAGCAGGTAACCCCGGTCCCGGACGGTGACCAGCCCGATCGGGTCCACCGTGCGCCACTGCGCCGCCCGCCCCGTCGGCGCGTAATGGATGCGCAGCTTGTGCCCGGCGAACACCGCCCGCCGGACCTCGGTCACGATCGCGTCGGACACCTCCTCGGCGGCCTCCCGGCGGGAGAGGAGGTCGATCTCCGGGTCGACGAGCAGCCGCCGGGCCGCGCCCGCCGCGGTGTCCCGCTGGCTTTCCGGCAGCGCGTCGATCACCTTGAGCATGGCCGAGGCGAGCGCCGAGCCGAGGCCGAACGCCTGCGCGCCGCGTCGTGATCCGGCGATCAGCAGCGCGAGCGCCTCGTCGTGGTTCAGCCCGGTGAGTTCGGTCTGGAAACCGGGCAGCAACGCGAACCCGCCGTGCCTGCCGCGTTCGGCGTAGACCGGGACACCCGCCGCGGACAACGCCTCGATGTCGCGCAGCACGGTGCGGGTGGAGACCTCCAGCTCGCGGGCGAGCGTGGTCGCGGACAGCCTGCCGCGGTGCCGCAGGAGCAACACCAGCGAGACCAGCCGGTCGGCGCGCATGGGAAAACTCTAGCGGAATACACGACACAGGATGTCGTGATTCGCTGCGAGGCTCATCCGCATGACAAGCAGGACTGTGGCCACCGAGCCGAACGATCTGGGCAAATTCTTCATCGAGCGAGGCAACGCGGGCGATGTCGACGGACTGGTGGCGTTGTACGAACCGGACGCCGTGCTGGCGTTCCCGCCGGGCAACATCGCGACCGGGCACGCGGAGATCCGCAAGGTGTACGAGGAGTTCGTCGCGGCCGCGCCGGAACTCCTGCCGGGCAGGCAGCATCCGGCGCTGGTGGGCGGCGACCTGGCGCTCACCGCGTCCACGCTGACCACCGGTGAGACGACCATCGAGGTCGCCCGCCGTCAGCCGGACGGATCCTGGCTCTGGGCGCTGGACCAGCCGGTGTTCGTGCCGTAGGGAAGGTTTCGGGACGTCGACTTCTGGCTGGGGACTTGATCGACGGAGGATCGGGGACATCGAGTGTCCCCGATCCTCCGTTGATTGGTACCGCCTCACCCGCCGGCCCCGGCGTCAGATCGTGCAGTTCCTGGACGTACCCGTGTTCACCTTGGCTCCGGTGAACTCCTCGATGATCGCGACGTTCTCCGGGGCGTAGTTCTTGGCGACGATCTTGGCCACGTCCGCACTGCCGAGTTTGGCGGCGTGGGGCGCGGATTGATCCAGCCAGTAGGCCGTCCGGAGGAATTCGATGAGCACGAATTCGCGCAATTCGGGCTGAGCCTTGATCTTGGCCCAGTAATCGGGATGGTTCGCCTTGGCGACGCGCAGGTAGAGCTGAAGGTAGCGCATGTTCGTGGCCGCGATGTCCCGCGAATTGCTCGCGCCCACTCCCTGGATGTACTCGGCGACGACGGTCGCGGCGGGCAATCCCATGAGCCCGGCGTTGAGTTCCGCGATCACCCCTTGCATCCGGTACGACCCCTGCTGCTGGTCCCGCAGGTAGATGTCGTCCATCGAACGCGTGAGACCGTCCGTGATGAGCGGCAGTATTTCGCGGCGCGGGAAGCCGCCGTGGATCGGCACCTTCATCGCCTTGCGGGAAGCGTCGATCCACGCGGAGACGTACACGTCCCAGGAGGTTCTCGAAGGATCCAGGTCCCACATGTGGGTCTCTTCGTGGATCGCCACCATCAGGGATTCGGCGAGGGCGTTGAAGCTGGTCTTGTTCACGAATTGGCTGAAGTACTTGTCCTTGGCCTGAGCGATCGCGAGGCCTTCGCCGCTGGGCCAGCGCCGCTTGTACACGGCTTGGATCGTCTGAAGCCACTTCGTGGACTGGAAACCGGCCTTTATGTCACTTACATCGGCTTTCGGTTGTACGGGTTCCTCATAGCAGAAGGGGGTGCGGGCGGTCGCCGTCTCTTGAGCGGAGACAGGGAATGGGGTGAGGGACAGGGCGAGGCACGCGGTCAGCACGGTAATGCCATATCGGCGCATAAGGACCTCGGTTCACGGTAGGGTTTTCCGTGGGGCGGACGGAAGTGTCCCCTACCGATCACCGTTGATTCAATGATCCGGCTCGTACTACGGCTGTACAGGCTAGGAATTATGGCGGCGAACGGGCGAATCCACGGCGAGCCGGGATCGGCGTATGCTGTATCCGAAGTAGATCAGCAGGCCGAGCGCCATCCAGCCGGCGAAGACGATCCAGGTCGCGCCATCGAGGCTGAGCATCATGTAACCGCAGCACAGCACGCCGAGGACGGGCGTGACGGGCGAGAACGGCACGCGGAACGAGCGCGGGGCCTCCGGTTGCCGCTTTCGCAGCAGCAGGACGGCGACGTTCACCAGCCCGAAGGCGAACAGCGTGCCGATGCTGGTGGCGTCGGCCAGCTTCCCGAGCGGGATGAACGCGGCCAGCGTCGCGACGAAGCCCGAGACCACCAGGGTGTTGATCCGGGGAGTGCCGGTTTTGGGGTCCACTTTGGACAGCGAAGCGGGGACGAGGCCGTCGCGCGACATCGAGTACAGGATGCGGGTCTGTCCGTAGAGGACGGTCAGCACGACGCTGGAGATCGCCACGATGGCGCCGACGGCCAGCAGTCCGGCCCATAGCGGGTTGTCGGAAACGGCGCCGAGCACGTGCGAAAGGGCGGCCTCCTTGCCGTCGAACTCCTGCCACGGCAGCGCGCCCACGGCCGCCACGGCGACCAGGCAGTACAGCACGGTGACGATCGCGAGCGAGAGCAGGATCGCCCTCGGCAGATCCCGTTGCGGGTTCTTCGCCTCTTCGCCCGCCGTGGAGGCCGCGTCGAAACCGATGTAGGAGAAGAACAGTTTCGCGGCGCCGGCGCTCAGCCCGGCCAGGCCGAGCGGCAGGAACGGGGCGAAGTTCGCGGCCCGGACCGCGGAGAACGCGATCGCGCAGAACAGCACCAGCGTGCCGACCTTGACCACGACCATGATCGCGTTGGCCCGCGCGCTCTCCTTCGCGCCGGACAGCAACAGGAACATGGCGAGCAGTACGACGACGATGGCCGGGACGTTGACGATCCCGCCCGAGCCCGGTGGCTGGCTGAACGCGTCGGGGATGGCGAAACCGAACGTCAGCCGCAGCAGCTCGTTGAGGTACTGACCCCAGCCGACGGCCACCGACGCCACCGAGACGCCGTACTCGAGCACCAGGCACCAGCCGCAGACCCAGGCGACCAGTTCGCCGAGCGTGGCGTAAGCGTAGGAGTAGGACGAACCGGACACCGGGATCATTCCGGCGAGTTCGGCGTAGGAGAGCGCGGAGAACAGCGCGGTGATCCCGGCGAGCACGAACGACAGCACGACCGCCGGGCCTGCCACGGGGACCGCCTCGCCGAGCACGACGAAGATCCCGCTGCCCAGCGTCGCGCCGATGCTGAGCATGGTCAGCTGCCCGAGGCCGAGGGAGCGCTTCAGCGTGCCGTGCTCACTGTCGGCGATCAGATCGGCGACCGGTTTCCGCCGCACCGCCGCGGCTCGCAAAGTCATGCCGAGGACCGTATCCGCCGTGCCGAACCCGCAGCACAGGAGATCGTTGCTTGGTTACCTGGATTACAGGCGATTCGTTGAACAGTACCAGTCGATTTGTGAAGAATCGTTCTACCGGGTGGTTCCGTCCACCGGGCTGACCGCCGCGCCGCCGCTCGTCACCGCCAGTACCGTGTCGCCGCAGCGTACGACGTCGCCGGGAGCGAGCGGGACCGGCCCCGCGACGCGCTCGCCGTTGTGGAACGTCCCATTGCGCGAACCGAGATCCACCAGGACGGCGCCACTCTCGCCGACGGTGATCTCGGCGTGGTCGCGGGAAACGGCGCCGTCATGGCGGAGGGCGACGTCGGCACTCGCGTCCCGGCCGATGGCCAGCCGCCCCAGCACGGGCAGTTCCCGCAGGCGGGCCCGCCCCGAACCGTCGACCCAGGTCAACGCCGGTCGCCCGGTCCCGGCGGCACCGGGGGCGGCCACCCGCAGCAGGGTCGCCGTCCCGGCGTGGGCGAGTACCGCGCGTTCCAGTTCCCGCAACGCCGGCCCCGGGTCGACGCCCGCCTCCTCGGCCAGGATCCGCCGCGCCTGCCGGAACCGGTCGAGGGCCTCGGCCTGACGTCCATCCTGGTAGAGCGCGACCATCAGCTGACCCCAGAACCGTTCCCGCAGCGGATGTTCGGAGACCAGGTCCTCGAGCTCCCGCACCAGACCGGGGACGTCACCCGCGCGCAGATCCGCGGCGATCCGCGCCTCCAACGCCTCCCAGCGCATCTCCGCGTAAAGGGCGCGGGCGGGGTCGAAGGCGGCGTGATCCGGCAGATCGGCGCAGAACGGGCCCCGCCACACCTCGAGTGCCCGCCGGTATCCCGCCGCGGCGCCGCCGGTGTCGCGTGCCCGTTCGGCGGCCCTCGCCCGGCCGATCGCGTCCTCCGCCTCGCGGATGTCGGCGCGGACGCCGAGAAGCCGGTAACCCGCCGGTCCGTGGAGCAGGGATCCCCCGTGCGCCCCCAGGTTCTGCCGCAGATTGTGCACGTGGACCTGTACGGTGGCGCGGGACGCGGGCTTGCCGGTGTCGGAGTAGATCGCCTCCGCCAGCCTGGCCGCGTTCACCGGCGCCTCCCCGGAAGCGGCAAGCACGGCGAGCACCGCCCGCGGCCGCAGACCACCAGGTGTGGCGGATACGCCGTCGACGACCAGCTCCACCGGCCCCAGCAACCGCACCTCCACCGTCACGGGGCCGATCATCTCAGGTTCCTCCGGCAGCTTGAAGCGACCTTGAAGCGAGATGGGCTTAACTGACCGCCATGACCACATTGACCGCACTCGAAGACGTGGTGGACCGGCACGGACGCGACGCGCTGTCCGACCCGATCGTCCTCACCGGCGCGCTGCGTAGTCTTCCCGACCCGCCTCCCGAAGCCGAGATCAACGCGCTCGCCGCGGCGGCGGGGGCGGGCGCGGCCCAGCGGATGCGCGCCGTACTCGAAGACGGGGGCACGCCCGCCGAAGCCCATCGGGCGGCGACAGAAGCTTGCGGCGGTGACGCGGGTGCGGACTGGGCGTGCGGGCACCTCGGCGCGGCACTCGGCTTTCTCCCGAGGGATACTGCGGCAGACGAACCGACCACCGCGTTGACCACGGTGCTGACCGGCGAAGAGCCGAAGCGCGGCAACCGGATCGCCGTGATCGCCGGGGCGGTGGTCCTGGTGGCGGCCGTCGCCGCGACCGGTGTGACCCTCGCGCTCGGCCGCGTCGAACAGCCGGAGGCCGCGCCGCCGGTCGCGCCGTCGTCCTCCGTGCCCACTTCGGCGCCGTTGGGTTCGGCGCCCCAGGGCGGCTCCTCCTCGGCGCCGGTCCCGGAGGAAGCGGCCGCGGTCTTCAAGGATCCGGATCTGCTCGCCGCGGCGAAGCCGTACCTCGATCACCCCGACGTCCGCTGCGAGGCGGCGAAATCCATCGTGAGTGTCCGGGAGACCGTCAACTGCGAGCTGGGTTCCGGCATCATCGCCAGCTTCCGCGTGCTGTTCTTCCCCAAGCAGCTCACCGCGCTGCGCACGGTGCTGCAGACCGACAACGACGGCGCGCGGCCCGGTTCGATCCGGACGCTGCGCTGGGAGTACGTGCCGGGGCGGCCGGGTATCCGCGCGGGCATCCCGGTCGGCACCCCGCGCACCGGCGACGGCACCCGGATCCGTTTCCTGGAGCCGGAAAACGGCTACGCCCGGCTCTACTTCGACGAGGACGCCACCGGGGTCGCCGTCTACATGCAGGCGAGCACCGACGATCAGCAGGTGCTCCGCAAGTTCTGGGCGGACCCGGACGCGTGATGGACGACCAGGATCCCCGCCTCGCCGAAGTCGTACGCCGCTTCGGCCGCCACGCGCTGACCGATCCGGTGGCGCTCCGGTCCGCGCTGGAGCAGTCCGGAAACGCGTTCAGCGCGGCCGAAATCGACTCGCTCGTGGCCGCGCTGCGCGATTCGGGAACGCTGGAAGCCGCCCTGCCGCGCGATCCCGAACCGACCGGCCCCCCGCTGAACCCCACTCGCGTGGAGAACCGGCTCACCTGGGACGGCCGCCCGGGCCGCACGACACGGCTGCTTCCCTCCCGCGCACGCAAGAAGTGGTTCCTCGGCGGGGCGGTGCTGCTGGTGGCCGCGATCGCAACCGGGGTGGTGGTCTTCGTGCAGGGAAAGGAAAAACCTGCCGCACCACCACCGGACCGCTACGCACTCGACCAGGTCGCCGGCCGCTACCGGGCACTCGGCGCCCGCTTGCTCGACGGCGCGGTCCGCTGCGCTCAGCAGCCCGCGAAACCCGGTGAGATGGAACGGGTCGGCTGCGACGCCGGGCTGTACGCCCTCACGCTGGTCACCTACGACGTGCCGGGCAGGCTCACCGAGTCCAGGGCGCTCGCGAGCGCCGCCGGAGCGGTGCGTTCGGCGGGCAACCTCGGTCAGGGCGCGGCGTTCGCGATGCGGGAACTCCCGTCCGGGGAATCGACGGTCTACTGGGACGTCGACAGTCCCCGTCCGGTCAGCGCGACGCTGACGGCGCGGAAGACCGGGCTCCCCGCACTGGTGGAGTTCTACGACGCGCGTCAATTCGGGGTGATCAAGCGTCCCGAGGTGCCGGGGGCCGCGTTCTCCTCCGGCGCGCTGTGGGATTTCGCGCAGGCACACGTGCTCAACGAGCAGTCCGCGAAGTGCCAAGCGGTCCCCGCCACGACCGGCACGGCCGAGACGGTCAAATGCCCCCTGGCCGACGGCGCGATGCTGGTGTTCAGTTCGGCGTCCGACCACGACGCGCTGATCAAGCTGCGCTCGGAGAACTCGGCGAACGGCGGTGTGGTGCCGGGAAGTGTCGAGGTGCGGACCTGGAACCGCCTCGGCGGCCCGGTCGTCGGCCAGTTCATCCGGTTCGTCACGGCGGACGACCGCAGCCCGGCCATCTATTTCGACGACGACGCGAAACTGATCTACGGCTGGTTCTTCGGCGCACCGGGTTCGTCGCCGGAGGCGCTGATGGAACGCTGGCAGCGTGGCTCGCGGTGACTCGGAGCCTGTTGGCGGAGCTGCGACGCGATCGCGGACGCGGGTTCACCAACAGAAACTCAGCCGAACCGGATCGCCGCGAAGAAGTCCTCGACCGCGCGCAGGTCGGCGGGATAGGGCGTGCCGACCCGGCCGTCGAGCACCGACACGGTGGCGTGCTCGTCGTCGGTCCAGGCGTAGCGCGTGGTCGTGCCGAGCACCGTGCACACCAGCGTCCCCTTGTGCCCGTCGCGCGACCAGGACTGTTTGGCGGGCAGGTCACCGGGGCATTTGCCGGCGGTGAGACCGGCGAGGTCCGTTCCGGCACCGGTGCGCAGGTAAGCGGTGGCCGCGTCGGCGTCGTCGAGGGCGGCGATCCGGAGTTCGCCGGTCTCACCGCCGGTCTGGCAGACGACCTGCGCGCGGACGCCCTCGTCGGCCGCCGTCACCGGCGAGCAGGTGAGCCCGGCCGGCGTGCTGCGGCCGATCCGGTCGGCGGCGGGCACCCCCGGCGACACCAGGAAGACCGCCGCGAGCACGATCGCGATCACGAGTGCGGCACCGGCCACCAGGCCCGCCACCAAACCGGTCCGGCGGCGGCGAGGCCGCTCGACGACGACACCGGCGGGTGGCGCGTCGGCACGGATCGCGCGGATGCGGTCACGTACTTCACGCACCGTCGGCCGGTCACGGGAATCCTTGGCCAGCAACGACTTCAGCAGACCGTTGACCGCCGCGGTGCGCGGATCGCCGACCACGAGCTGGGGGATCGGGGCCCTGTCGTGCGCCACGATCACCTCGGGCTGGCTGCCGTTGTAAGGCAGCTCGCCGGTCAGGGTCACCCACAGCAGACAACCCACCGCGTAGACGTCCGAAGCGGCGGTGGCGGGTTCACCGCGAAGACGTTCGGGCGCCATGTAGCCGACGGTGCCGATCACGCCGCTGGTCTCCGCGCCGCGGTCGATCTCCGCCGACCGCGCGATGCCGAAGTCGCACAGGTAGGCGAAATCCTCGTCGTGGTGCGCGGCACGGGGCCGCAGCAGGACGTTGGCGGCCTTGACGTCCCGGTGCACGACGCCGATGGCGTGCGCGTCGCCGAGTGCGGAGACCACCTGGTCCACCACCGCCAGCGCCCGGTCCGGGTCCATCGGCCCGGCTTCGAGCACCTTGGCCAGATCGGGCCCGTCGACCAGCTGCATCGCCAGGTACAGGCAGCCGTCCACCTCGCCGTGGTCGTGAACCGCGACGACATGCGGCGAATCGAGCCTGGCCAGCGCCGCCGCCTCGCGGCCGAAACGCTCGCGGTACACCGGGTCTTCGGCGTAGTGGGGCGGCAGGACCTTCAGCGCCACCGGCCGCCGCATGCGGTGCTGCCACGCGCGATAGACCACGCCCATCCCACCGCGGCCGAGGACCCCGTCGATCCGGAATCCCCCGAAGTCTTCACCGACGCGCGGCGTCATGCGGTTCCCCCAGTCACGCGGGCCACTCTAACCCGCGCGATCACCCGCTAGTTGCCGATCGGTTCGTGATTGAGTGGACGACACGCGTGATCAGGCGGACACACGCGTGTCGTCCACCCAATCACGCGTGTTCGCCCGCCAGTCACGCGTGTCGTCCATCCAGACACGCGAGAGCGCCCCGGGGCAGAACCAGGTAGGCGAACCCCGGCCCTACCCCGTTACGGGGTTCAGTTGAGTTTGCGCATGTCGGCGGGCAGGCCGCCGCCCGCGTAGACGTCCTCGGTGAGCTTCGCCAGCGCGGTGAGCGCGACGTTCTGGCTGAACGGCCCGTAGGACACCCGGGAGACGCCGAGTTTCTGCGCGGTGGCCAGCGGGATCGAGCCCGGGACGCCGATCAGGTTCACCTTGCGCTCGCCCAGCGCCTCGACCAGCTTGGCGACCTGGGCCTCGTCGAGTTTGCCGGGCACGAAGACGTTCGACGCGCCGGCGTCGAGGTACGCGCGGCCCCGGGTGATCGCCTCGGCCAGCACCTCTTCCGGGTCACGGTCGCCCGCCCGGAGGAAGGCGTCGGTGCGGGCGTTGAGCACGAAGTCGATACCGGCGGACTGCGCGGCGGCGACCGCGGCCTCGACGGCCTTGACGGACTCGTCCAGCGGTTTCATCTGGTCTTCGAGGTTGCAGCCGACGGCGCCGGCCTCGATCGCACGGGCGACCGTGCCGCCCGGGTCGCCGTAGCCTGCTTCCAGGTCGGCGGTGACCGGCAGATCGCCCGCCGACCGGACGATCAGGGCGACCTCGGCGATCATCTCGTCGCGGGGGATCACCTCGCCGTCGGGGTAGCCGCGGGCGGCGGCGATGCCGTGGCTGGGGGTGGCGAGCGCCTGTGTGCCGGGCGTTTCGGCGACGACCTTCGCGGTGATCGCGTCCCAGACGTTGACGACGAGCAGCAGTTCGGGGGCGGCGTGCAATTCCTGCAACCGGGTGGCCTTCTCGGCGGGGGAAACCATGCGTTCAATCTAGAGGCCGACGCAAGGAGGGGAGCACTCACGACGCCGCGGTGAGCGCGCCGAGCCCGCTCGCCTGGGTCCGCCAGTCGGTCTGGTCCGGTGTCCCGCCCGCCCAGCGCTGGCCGATCCGGTTCAGCGGGTCGCGAGTGGACGTCCAGAGCGAGTCGGCCTGCCGCCGGGCGTAGTCGCGGTATACCGGGGAACTCGTCGCGGCGGCCAGGTCGGCGAGGAACCGCATGAAAATGCCCTTGAACTGCTTTTGGTTGTCGTCACAGGAGTTCTGGCCGACGTCGCAGGATTCGGTGAGGACGCCGTTCCTCGTCAGCACCGGGCCGGTCACCGCCGCGTCGGCCAGCCGCCGGGCAGCGTCGAGCCAGCGGGTTTCGCCGGTTGCGCGCCAGACCTCGACCAGGCCACCGATGCCCAACCCCTGGTTGTATGTCCAGACGGTCTGGCCGTTGTTGTGGCAGTCGCGGGTCAGCCCGTCGTTGACCAGTCCGGCCGCGTTGATCATCCCGCTCGCGAGATACCAGTCCGCGGCCGTCCGGGATCGTTGCAGCCAAACGGAATCACCCGGCGTGCGGCGGTGGACGGAAGCCGCGAGCCGCAGGTACAGACCACTGGTGACGGCGTTCTTGTAGGTGCGTTCCCGATCCCACCAGACACCGCCACCGCAGGTCCCCGGATCCCAGTACCGGTGCACGTACCCTGCGATCGTGGTCGCCATCGCGAGATAGCGTGGCTCGCCGGTGTGGTCGTAAGCGGCTACCCACGCCAGACCCCACCAGGCGCTGTCGTCGATGGCCCGGCTGGCGAAATCCCCTTCGATGGCGTCGGAACTGCGCTCCCCGGCGGCGAAAGTGCCGCGGTTCTGCTCGAAGGTCCGCGCGATGACCCAGTCGTAGCGGCGATCCCCGGTGGTCCTGGCGTGGTCGATCACCGCCGTCAGTGTCGCGGCCGAGTTCCACCAACTGCTCGGCCACCAGCCCGGATACGGATCGTAGGAGTACAGGAGCGCGTCGGCCGCGGCCTGCGCGCGGGCGGGCGCCGGACGGGCCCACGCCGTACAGGATCCTTCCTGGTGCCCGGCTTCACGCCCGCAAGCACGGACGGCACCACCGTAGTGGCGGCCACGGGGATCGCGCGTCGCGAACAACGCGGTCCGGCCGGCGGTCGCGTCCGCGGCGACCGGCGTCCGGCCGAGCGACGAACCGTCCGCCCAGCCCGCACCCGCGTCCCACGAGCGGTCCAGCCAGATCTCGTCACCCCGCGCGCCGGATTCGATGGTGCCCCAAGCCATCGCGTTCCGGTCGACGTGCAGGCGGATCGTGCGCCCGGACAACGTCGTCGGCGCGACCGGCTGCATGTCGCCGTCGGCCCGCGTCGAGCCGTCACAGACGACGTCGCAGACCTTCGGGTAAATCCACTCCGTACAGGTGACTCCGGCGGCGTCCCCGCACGCGCGGATCAGGCCGCGCCGGTGCCTGCCGGGATCGGTCACGTTGTACATCAAGGTTCTGGTGCCGGTCCAGGCGCCGGGGATGCTCGCCTTGCCCAGCAGACCTTCCCACGTCGCGCCGCCGTCCCAGGACCGATCGAGCCAGACCGAATCCCCGGCCACGCCGCGATCGATGCTGCCCCAGGCCATCCCGTCCGCATCGGACACGTGCAGCCGGAGCAGGCGGCCGTTGAGCAGCCGGTCGGGAACCGGGAACGTGTCCTGCCGCGCCCGTGAAGGGTCGAGCGTGTCGCACGACAGCACACAGACCACCGCCGCGGCGGTCACCGGTTTCTCCGCCGGTACGGGAATCGCCGTCAGAATCAGGCAAAGCACGAGATGGAGCAGCGATGACATCGTTGTCCGCCCTCGGGATCGGCCATGCACCGGATCTTGGGACGAATTCCATGATCCGGGCTTCGTCACCGGCCGGTCAACGGGAACCACCGGTCAGATCTCAGGACAGGATTCCTGTTACGCCTCGGACCAAAGCCGCGACTGGTAGGGATATCGCGTTTCGAGGGAGGTCCCGTGGAGCTGACGATCAACGCCGCCGGCGACGAACAAGCGCTGAAAGAGTTCTACAACTGGCTCCGTGACGATGCCGACGTGGCGCGGTCCGCGACGATCAGCACCGCGGAATCCGGCGACACGGGCGCTTTCGAGGTCATCCGCGTGTCGACCGGCTCCCTGACCGGGCTGGCGAACCTGGGGATCGCTTGGGGTAACTTTCTCCGCTCCCGCACGGAAACGCCCCCGTTCACCATCACGGTCGACGGCGAGCCGACCGCCGAACAGCGCGCCATGCTCCGGAACCTGGACCTGCCGCGGGTCGTGAGTGATCTGGGTCGTCATAATAGTGCGAGATAGGTCGATGTGTCGCAGCGATCGGTGCCTCCGTCCGGTCGCCGTGTTCGTGGCCAGGTCGAAGGCGTGACTCGCGTGATCAGGCACCGAACTCACGTGATTGAAGGCGGAACTCGGTCGTGCGGCGCCTTCCGACCCGTCGGGCGACCGTGCCGTACCTGCACGGCGGCGGATTCACCTTCTGCGGGGCGGGCACCCATCGCCGCATGACCAAACTCGCCGTGGCCGACGGACTGACGCGGCCCGCGGCCTATGTCGGCTATTCGGCACACGTCGACTTGGACGCCGACCGGCGTGCTCACGGATTCATCGGTCAGGACGCCCTGATGCCCGTGTCCGCTTACCGGCGGGTCAAAGAGAAATGGGTACGCGGGCCGGTGGCCACACGCGGTACGCGTTCCCCGTGCTCGACGGAATACGCCCCGAGAGCCTTCCGCGCCTCGCTCGCATCCCCCGGAAACCGGCGTGCGGCATCCGATCGTTGATCGCGATAGGGTCGTGCCGCCCGGGTACAGGGCATGGGTTGCCGGTGGGCGGGGAGGGCTGCATGGTCGTGCCGCAGGAGGTTCCTCTGGGGCCGCGTGACTTCGTGAACCGGGAGGCCGACCTCGGCCGCGTGGACCGGCTTTGGGCTTCCCGCTCGGCCGGAGCGACCCGGCTCGGGGTTTGCACGGGTTTGCCGGGAGTGGGGAAGACCGCGTTCATCCGCCGCTGTGTCCAGCGGTTTCGTGACACCGCGGTGTTCTCGGGCGGCGATCTTCATGTCGAGTTCGCCTCGGTCGACGGGATCGCGCCCTCGGTCGCGGATGCCCTGGGTTCATGCTTGCTCGCCTTGGGTGTCGCGAAAGATGTGATGCCGTCGACCCTGGCAGAGCGAGCCAATCGTCTCCGGACCATCACCGCGGAGAAGGCGGTGCTGATCGTGCTTGAGGACGTCTCGGACGCGGCCCAGGTGCTGCCCTTCGTGCCCAACGGGTCCGGCAGTGCCGTTCTGGTCACGAGCAGCGCTCAGTTGAGCGACTTGCTGGCCGACGGTGCCGAGGCGATCCGGCTCGAGCCACTCGACGATGCCAGCGGAGCGCACCTGGTGACCACCTTGGTCGGTGCGAGGGCGGAGGCCGAGCCGGAGGCGGTCGGCCGGCTGGTTCGCCTCTGCTCGGGCCTGCCAGTGGCGTTGAAGGTGGCTGCCTCGCGCCTGTTGGCCCGCCGCGGCATGAGCGTGGGCGAACTTGCTTCGCAGATCGAAAGCGGCCGCTCAGGATTCGCGGTCGGAGGCGAAGACAAGGTCTCGGCGGTTTTCGCGGTGGCGTACGAGGCCTTGGCGTCGGAGCCCGCGCGGATCTACCGGTTGCTCGGCTTGTACACGGGCCGTGATCTGACACAGGACACCCTGGCGAGACTCGCCGACGTCGGACAGGACGCGTCGAGTTCCGCAGTGGAGACCTTGATCGAGTCCGGGCTGCTGAACGAGGATTCGGACGGTCGGCTTTCGTTGCACGCGATGGTTCGGCGGCACGCCCGGCAACTGGCCTTCAGCCAGGACGGGGCGGACGAATGCGAGGCCGCGGTGCGACGAGTGGTCACCCATCTGGTGACCACCGCGGCTTTCGCGGATCTTGCCGTGCTGGGAACCGGGCGATATCGGGTCGACCCGGACACCTTGACCCATGGATGGAAGTCCCCGTTCGCGGGTGCCAGCGCGAAACGGGAAGCGCTGGCATGGCTCGATCGTGAGCGGGGGAATCTGCTCGCGGTGCAGCGCGCCGCCGCGGACCTCGATATGCACGACGAGTCATGGCGCCTGGCCGAAGCACTGACCGCCCTGTACGTGACTCGCCGCTACCTGGTGGATTGGACGGAGTCGAGTGCACTCGGAGCGAATTCGGCACGGCTGATCGGAAACCGGAGGGCCGAGGCCCGGCTGCGCAGCTTCGTGTCGCGCGCGTGGTCGGATCTGGGCAACCTGGATCGCGCCGGCGAAGAGCTGGTCGATCGCGCGCTTCCACTGGCCGAGCAGGCGGATGACACGCGGTTGCTGGCCTCGGTCTGGGAGATGCTGGGCAGGTATCGCGACCACGTCGACCCCGGTGACGCGGCAGAGGCCTATCAGCGCGCGATCGCCCTGTTCGCGCAGGAGAACGACACGCGCGGGATCGCTTTCACGTCACTCTTCCTCGGAAGCTCTCACTATCGCTCCGGGCGGCTCCAAGAGGCCGAGGACATCCTGCGCAACGCTTTGGCGCAGATCCGCGAAGTCGGCGACGCGCGGATGCACGGACGGTGTCTCACCGAGCTCGGGAACGTTCTGCGGGCTCGCGGGGCGACTGGGCAAGCACGGCAGACGCTGGACGAGGCCGTGGAAATTCTGCGCGACGACGACCAGCCGTATTACGAAGCCGAGGCGCGGGAGGATCTCCTCACCCTCGTCGAGGACGAGACCGGTTTACAGGCCTTGATGGAGATTCATGAGCGCTTGGGCAGTGGACGGGCAGGCGAATTCAGAGATCGGCTACGCCGGCTTCGGGATTCCGCACCGTCAGCGTGATCCGCGCGGAAACCCTGCCCGCCCGCACGAGAATCCGGCGATCGTCGAGAGCACCTGACAGCAAGCAGCAGTAGATGGCCGAGGCCGCCAAGGACAGCTGGTGGCCACTGGCCATCACGGCTTCGACGAACCCGCCGCCGCGAACCGCGGCGAGTCCCCCATTCTCTGTGGCGGCGATCGCGACCCTGGCGCCGGGATAGGCCATCAGCGTCGAAGCCGCCCAGTGCCGGGCTTCCGGCATGGAGAGCGGCCCGTCCCTGAAGACGACTGCGGCTCTTTCGAGGATCTTCAGGTCGCGTTCGGTCTCGTCGGCGACCACGTGGGTCTCCTCGCCAGGACACTCCGGCAGAACCGCGGCGGGAAACCTGGTCAGCCTCAGCTCGGCGTTCGTGATCGGGACCGTGTGCACCACATAGGAGGTGATGCGGCGAAGTTCGGGTTCCGGTAAGGGAAACCTTTGTGCAGTCAGCGAGTCCGATGGCGTCTCGAGGTCGAGTTTCCGGTAGATCAGGTTCCGCAGATTGGTGTCCGCTTCGGAAGTGTGAGCGAACACGCGATCGGTGATGGACCGGAACCGGCCGGAACGGTGGGCGTCCCGGCACCGGTCGAGCTGGTCCCGTAGCGATGCGTTCCGGTCGAGTTCCACCGTCTCGCGCAGTAGCCGATCAGGAGGAGTGCCCGCGACGATCTCCGCCGAAGCCCCGGCATGCAGGAGCGGTTTGTCGAGGGCGGCGGCGAACAAACCCAGCGATCCATGGTCGATGATCACCTGATCCGCGGCCACGAGCGCGGCTTGCCATCCCGAATCCGGCGGGAGCAGCACGAGACCCGCTTCCAGCGCGGAAGAAAACCACCATTCGATCTGCGCTCGCCCGTAGAAGGACCAGACGTTCGGATGAACGACGACACAGACCTGGTAGCGATCGACGGGGAGCTCCGCCAACAGCTGTGACGGCAGGGCGTGCCACCTGCCCAGCAAGGAATCCGGCCGCCAGGTCGAAGCCAGCACCACCAGCGTCCGCCCGGTGGCTCCGAACGCCTCCCGGTAGCGGTCTCGCAGCCCCTGGCTTGACAGTAATCGTGCCAGAGTCGGATCGCCGACCACCTCAGTGTGGTGTTCGCTCGCGGGGGAGACCGCCTTCAGCTGATGACGCTGCTCCGGGTGAGAGAGCACTACCGTGGCATCGCCTGCCTGCAGGACCGACTCCGGCGGAAGCCCGGCGAGCCGCATTCCGTCACCATTGCTGTCGGGTACGAATTTGTTGAAGCCCAACCCATGGGGAAGTACGACGGTGTGTTTCGAGACATCGTGGAAATCGATGTTCTCGCTCGCGGACAGCACCAGGTCGTAGGTGACCTCCTTCTCGCGGACAGCCTCCCACGGAACCAGCCGGGCACCTGCTCGGCGAAGGACATCTTCGACGCCGTCGCTGAACGCCGACGTGTCGTTGACCGTGAACAGCAACCTTACGCGGAAGTCGTCGCGGAACAGTGCCCATGCCTCGAGCAGCCGGTACGCCGAGGTCAGTGTCCGGGCGACGACGAGGACTGTGCGGTCACAGGAGAACGTGCCCCACGGCTCCCGGCTCCCGGCTCCCGGCTCCCGGCTCCCGGCTCCCGGCTCCCGGTGTATCGTCTGATTGTAGCATCTTGATCACTCAACGTGTTCGATAGTTGAGCAATCCTCCGTTCTGATCGCAGTCCGTCGTCGGAAGCATATCCACTGCCGGGCAGGTCGTGGTCCTGCGCTGGAGTGACTAGGACGTCGTGAGTGGTAATGGTCGTTCTAACGCTCTTTTTCACTCGCGACCCCGGCGCGGGAATGCGCAAAGTGCTCAAATCGGGTGCCGAAGACCGATCTTCAGTCCCTTGTGGACAGTTGTCACCGCGTCGGGGCCTGACACGTTTGCCTTGGCTCTCAATAGCCCTCTTTGCCACGCACGACCCCGGGCACGATGACGGAGACGGCACGGGGGAGCAGGCTGACGTCGACAGGCAAGGGGCCGACGTAGTCGCCGTCGGCGTAGGCGTTGATGCCGTCCATCTCGATCCGCAGCCGTTCGGTCCGGACGGTACGGACCTCGGGCCGGGTCACGTGTGTGCCGCGATAGATGCTCGGGAACTGCGCGAGTACCTTTCGCCGGGTCGAGGCGCCGCCGATCGTCACGTCCAGCAGGCCGTCGGACGGGTCGGCGGCCGGGCAGATCCGCATGCCGCCGCCGTAGGACTTCGTGTTGCCCACGGCTACGAGGAGCGCGTCCTGTTCGATGAGCGTGCCGTCCGCGAGCGTGATCTTGACCGGCCGGGCTCGTAGCTGAGCGAATTCGACCAGCATCGCGACGTTGTAGCGCGCTCGGCCATGCGGCCAGCTCATCCGGTTGGTGCGGTCGGTCACCAGCGAGTCGAAACCGGACGCCAGTACGGAGCCGAAGAGGGTGCGCTTGCCGTCGGCTGTCTCTGCGACGCCGACGTCGATTTCGGTCAGGTGGCCGTCGGCGACGACGTCGGCAGCGGCCTCGGCGCGCCCCCGCGGCCAGCCGTACTCGCGGGCTTGGTCGTTGCCTGTGCCCGCGGGGATGACGCCCAACGGCGTAGAGGTGCCCACGACCGACTGCAGCGCGAGGTGGATCATGCCGTCGCCGCCGACGACGACGAGGGCGTCGACACCGGTGGTGATCGCGTGGCGCGCCAACTCGCGCGCGTTCTCGGCGCTAGTGCCTGCCAGGGCCAGTACGTCGATGCCGCGTGCGGTGAGGCGTGCCTTCGCCAGCTCGGCTGCCGCCAGAGCTTTGCCGTGCCCGGCCACCGGGTTGGTGAGCAACGCGACGGTGCGGATCGGGCTCACGGGATCAGCTTGCCGGGGTTGAGGATTCCCACCGGGTCGAGCGTGGCCTTGACAGCGCGCAGGATCTCGACGCCGACGTCGCCGATCTCGTCGGTCATCCAGTCGCTGTGATCGGCGCCGACGGCGTGGTGGTGCGTGATCGTCCCGCCGTAAGTCATCAGTACGTCGTTGACGGCGGCCTTGATGTCACGCCATTGCGCGATCGCGTCGCCGCGCTGGGCGCCGATGACGGTGAAGTACAGGGAGGCGCCGGTGTCGTAGACATGCGAGATGTGGCACAGCACCAGGCAGAGCGAGTCGTACTCGCCGAACTTCGCCTGGATGGTTTCGGTGACGGCCTGCTTGAGCGCGGCCAGATTCGACCACGACGTCGCTGTTTCGAGGGTTTCGACGAGAGCGCCGTTCGCGAGGAGCGGGTCTCGGAGATAGGGGCCGTCGAAGCGGTGAGCCTCCCACCGCTGTGCCTTGTCCGCGCCGAGCGAAGTGCCACCATGCCGTTCGAGGACCCGCCTGGTCGCGTCGTGCCTCGCGGCGACAAGCTCAGGCTCGCCTTCGAAGACGGTCACGCCGAGGCAGCCACCCTGTTGCGGCTCGCCCGCGTCGTCCTTGCCGGGGGCGGCGACGGTCGCGAGGTTGAGCGCCGTCTCGACCTCGTCGCTCAACCGGAGCACGGTCGGCCCGGTATCGAGCTGTTCGACCACCCGCAGTGCCGCGGCGCCGGTCGCGAAATCCGGGAATGTCCAAGCCTCGTAAGCCTTCGCCTTCGGCACGGGGTGCACCCGGACGCGGACCGCCGTGATCACGCCGAAGACGCCTTCCGAGCCGAGGAACAGCTGGCGCAGATCCGGGCCCGCCGCGTTCTTCGGTCCCGGCCGCCCGAGTTCGAGTACTCCGCGCGTTGTCACCACTCGCAGACCGCGCACCATTTCGTCGAAGCGGCCGAAGCCTGCCGAGTCCTGCCCGGACGATCGCGTCGCGGCGAAGCCGCCGATCGTCGCGTACCGGAAGCTCTGCGGGTAGTGGCCGAGCTCGAACCCTTGCGCCGCAAGCAGTCCTTCGGCGGCAGGGCCGGTGAGGCCGGCGCCGAGGACGGCGGTCTGATCGACCTCGTCGAGTTCGTGAAGTGCGTCGAAGCGTCGCAGGTCGAGTGAGACCACCGCGGTGAACGTGCCGCGGAGAGGATCGAGGCCGCCCACCACGCTGGTTCCGCCGCCGAACGGGACGACCGCGATCCCGCGTTCGGCGCATACTGCCAGCAGCTCCGCCACCTCGGCGTCGGAGCCGGGAAGGACGACGGCATCCGGCGCGTCCTGCTCGGCGTTGTCCTTGCGCCGCAGCAGATCCAGTGTGGACTTGCCGCCTGCGCGCGGCAGCCGGTCGGCATCGGCGGTGCTGACCTTGTCGCTGCCCACAACCGCTTCGAGCGCGGCGAGGCCGGCCGCGTCGAGAGCGGACGGCCGAAGCCGTACCGCCTCCCGTGAGACGGCGCGCACGTCGTCGGCGCTCACCTTGAGCAAGTCCCGGACCATCGCCAGCTGTGTTCCGGACAGTTCGGTGACTTGCCCAGGGTCTCCCCAGCCGTCCCAGCGCATCGGTGGGGTCGGCAGCTGCGGTCGCGAGGTCGTCATGTGCTACAGTTTTACATATTATGTCAAGTCGTAACGATGCAAAGACGGATGAGCTGGACGTCGAGGACCGCATTCTCGACGCCGCCGCGCGCTGTCTGTCGGTCTCGACGCGGCGCCCCGGCATCGCCGAGCTGGCCCGTCAGGCAGGGATCAGCAGGCCGACGGTCTACCGGCGCTTCGCCGATGGCGACGCCGTGTTCCGCGCGCTGTGGGAACGGGAGATCCGCCGTCTGCTCGAGGCAACGCCTCAGCGGAGCGCCGGCCGCGAGTCCTTGGTGCGACAGGTCGTCGAGCTGGCCGACAAGATCAGTACGCATCCCACCCTGGCGCCGACTTTCACCTCCGAGCCGACACTCGTCGCGCGATACATTCTCGAGCGGCTCGGCGCGGGACAGCGTGTTCTGCTCGAAGCGCTCGTCGGTGCGATCGAGTCCGCGCAGTCCGGTGGCACCATCCGCGACGGCGACCCCCGTGAGCTCGCCGCGATGGTCCTGCTCATCACGCAGTCCGCGATCCAGTCGCGCCGCATGATCGCCGAGCATCTCTCCGACGACGCCTGGTATCGCGAACTCGCCCACGCGCTGAACGGATACCTGCGCCCATGACCGCTCTCAACCGCACGCGGCGCACCCGTGACCTCGACGCACTGGCGGCGGACCCGGCGGTCGATCTGCTCGTGATCGGGGGAGGCGTCACGGGCACGGGGGCGGCTCTCGACGCCGCCGCTCGTGGCCTGCGGGTAGTGCTGGTCGAGTCCCGTGACTGGGCATTCGGCACCAGTCGCTGGAGCTCCAAACTCGTCCACGGCGGACTGCGGTATCTGGCGTCCGGACGGGTCGGTGTGGCGAACGAGAGCGCCGTCGAGCGTGGTGTGCTGATGACGACGACCGCCCCGCACCTCGTCCGGCCATTGCCCACCGTCGTCCCCTTGCTGCCTTCGACCGGCAGGCGCCAGGCGGCCGTGATCCGCGCCGGCTTCGTCGCGGGTGACGCGCTGCGCGTCGCGGCACGCACGCCGGGTTCGGTACTGCCGCTGTCCGGGCGCGTGGGCGCGGCCGAAGTGCGACGGCTCGTGCCCGGCGTCTCGGCCGACGGCCTGCGTGGCGGGTTCGTCGCCTACGACGGGCAACTGATCGACGACGCACGTCTGGTCGTCGCGCTCGCGCGGACCGCGGCGGAACAAGGAGCCACCGTGCTCACCAGGATGCGTGCGGAGGCAGTCACCGGAACCTCCGCGCGACTGGTCGACACCCTCTCCGGGGAGTCGATGACCATTTCGGCGCGTGCCGTCATCTCGGCCGCCGGTGTCTGGGCCGGCGACGTCGACCCATCGGTCCGGCTGCGGCCGTCGCGCGGCACGCACCTCGTTCTCGGCTCGGCCTCCCTCGGCGATCCGATCGCCTCGCTCACGGTGCCGGTGCCCGGTTCGTTCAGCCGTTTCGTCTTCGCGATGCCGGAGCAGCTCGGCCGGGTATACGTCGGGCTCACCGACGAGGACGCGCCAGGCCCGATCCCGGACGTGCCGGTGGCGGCGGAGGCCGAGATCACGTTCCTGCTCGACACCGTCAACCAGGCGCTCGGGCGATCGCTGACGAGGGGCGACGTATTGGGGACGTACTCCGGATTGCGTCCGCTCATCGACACCGGTGGCGGAGCGACGTCGGACGTCTCCCGGCGGCACGCCGTCATGGTCGGGCCGGACGGCGTCATCAGCGTCATCGGCGGCAAATTGACGACCTATCGGCGGATGGCCGAGGACGTCGTCGACAAGGCCGTCCTGGTCGCGGGCCTGACGGCGCGGCCGTGCGGCACCCGCGGGATCCCGCTCGTCGGCGCTCCCGCCCGCCCGGACAGCCTGCCTGCCGACGGGTTGCCCGCATCGCTCGTCGCGCGGCACGGTGGATCGGCCCGTGCGGTGGTCGACGCCGCCACCGTGCGCGCGCCGCTCGAACCGATCGCCGACGGTATCGACGTCACCCGCGCCGAGATCGAATACGCGATCACCCATGAAGGCGCGCTCGACCTGTCCGACGTGCTCGACCGGCGCACCCGCATCGGCCTCGTCCAGGCCGATGCGGACTCGGCGCGCGCGGCGGTCGACGGGATCTTCGCGTCCGCGTCGCTACCGTGACGGGGTCCTCGTAGTGCTCTTTTCGGGGCCGACGTTCGGGGTGGGAGGTGTTGTCCTACGGTGCCGATCCACGACCGGGTCCGGAGCCGGAATATCGGCTCGGACTCGGCGCCGAGTCCGGCCGGGGTCAGTTTTGACGAGTGGGTCGGACAGTGATGTCGCCGATCTCGACGTCGTCGGGTTGCTCGATGGCGAAGGCCACGGCACGCGCCACAGCGCCGGGCTCGATGGCGAGCGTCCGCATTCGGCTCTGCATCTGTTGCCGGACCTCGGGGTCGTCGAGGTAATCGACGAGCTCAGTGCTCACGAAGCCGGGCGAGATCGAGGTCGTGCGTAGAACGCCGTCGGTGGACTCCTGACGCAGCGCCTCCAGCAGCGTGCGGACCGCGTTCTTCGAGGCGGCGTAGACCGCCTGGGCCGGGACGATTTTCAGGCCCGAGGTCGACACGATGGTCACGAAATGTCCGCGCCCCTGCTCGCGGAACACCGGCAGCGCGGCCGCGATCCCATGCAGCACGCCACGCACGTTGACGTCGATCATCGCGTCCCAGTCGTCGACGTCGAGCTCGGCCACCGGAGCGATCCTGGCGATCCCGGCGTTGCCCACGAGGACGTCGAGGTGGTCGAACCGATCGACCGCCGCGGCGACCAACCGCTCGAGGTCCGCGCGCCGGGTGACATCCGTGGGCACCACCTCCGCGCGGCCGCCCGAGGCGCGGATCCGTTCGGCCAGCGCGGTGAGCCGGTCGGTGCGCCGGGCTCCGAGCACCACCGCCGCGCCCCGTGCGGCGAGTTCCAGCGCGGTCGCCTCGCCTATGCCGCTGCTCGATCCGGTGATGGCGACGACTTTGCCGCTGACTCCATTCATTGACGTTCTCCCGCTCTAAGCTGACAACTGTCCGGTTATGCTCCAAGGCTAGCCGGACAGTTGTCCACTTGCTCGTCGCGTCAGGAAAAAGAGGTGAGGGTGTGCCCGCTCGTACACGTCGCTCGGACGCGGTCGCCAACCGCGAGCGCATCGTCGTCGCGGCGCGGGCGGCGCTGAGCGACTCCCCCGAAGTGGCCTTGGAACTCAAACTGCACCTGATCGCCAAGGCCGCGGGCGTCGGGCAGGGCACGCTCTACCGACACTTTCCGACCCGCGAGCACCTCTTGGCCGAGGTGTACCGGCACGAGATGGGCGAGCTGGTCGACGCAGTTCCGGCACTGCTCGCCGAACACCCGCCACTGGACGCCCTGACCCGGTGGCTGGACCGGCTGGTCGGATACGCACGGGTCAAACGCGGGGTCATGGCCGCGATCGAGGCATCGACCTGGCAGGACCTCTACGCAGACCACCACGGCCGACTCGGCGAGGCCCTCACGACACTGCTCGACCGGGGCGCCGCCGCGGGCGAGATGCGCGACGACATCGACGCCACCGACGTCATCCTGCTGCTCGGCGCGTTGTCGCGGGTCCCCGAGAAGGACTGGGACACCCGAGCCCGGAAACTGGTCGCCGTCATCCTCGACGGTCTGCGCCGCCGCTGAGAGCCGCAAAAGGATCACGCCAGGTGGTGGGACGGGCACACGTGTCCGTGCACTTCTCGTACGGCCCCATGACCTTCACCAGTGCCACGACCGCGGAATCGCACGCACTGGTGGAGGCGGGACCGGTCCGCGCGGCGGACCTGGGCGGATCGGCCCCTCGTGTTCCCGGCGAGGTACCCCGCAACTCGCGGGTTGTCTCTTACTGCGGGTATCCATGTCGGATCGCGTCGATCAGCATGTGCACGAGTTGCTCCACGCTGACCTGCCACGTTTCTTTCGCCAGATGACCGCTGAGTTCCATTCCCGCGATGCCGTGTGCACTCGACATCAGCAGCGCGCCGAACCGAGGCGCGTCGGATTCGCCGACCATGTCCGCGACCAGGGCCAGGAACACGCCCTCGAGACGGCCTGCGGCCTCCAGTGCGGCTGGTGTATCAGCCGGAGCACTGAACATCAGCGCGTACCGGTGCGGCCGCCGTCGAGCGACGTCGATCAACGCCAGAATGGCTCGCTCCAACCGTATGTCCGAAGTGGACTCGAGGTTCGCGCGAAGGTGCTCGACGTCGTCCGCCAGGGAACTCCACGCGTTGATGGCGAGCTGGGCCAGCAGATGTTCTTTGTTCTCGAAGTGCCCATAGGGCGCACCTCGTGAGACTCCTGCCCGAGCTCCGACCGCACGCAGGGTCACCGCGTCAGGACCGCCCTGGTCGAGCAGCTCGGAAGCAGCGCGGACAAGAGCTTGCCGCGTGGCCTCGGCGGTCTCGGTGCGCGTCACGCCGGCCATTCTAGTTGACAGTGTCATCCGAACTGGGCAGGCTATCCCATATGACAGTGTCACATGAATTCCTGCCCGACCTGACGGGCCGCACCATCGTCGTCACCGGGACGACCTCCGGCCTCGGCCTCGCCCTCTCCGGCGCGTTGGCGGCGGCCGGTGCCAGGGTCCTGATGACTGTTCGCGACGCCGAGCGTGGAGCGGCGGCCGTCGACCTGGTGCGAGCCGGGATCGACGGCACCGGGTCGGCCGAACCCGTTCTGCTCGACCTGGCCGACCTCTCCTCGGTGCGGGCCGCCGCCGCGGAGATCCGGGAACGCACCGGGGACCGGATCGACGTGCTGATCAACAACGCCGCGGTATCGCTGGGGCCGCACAGCCGGACCCGGGACGGTTTCGAGCTGCAGATCGGGACCAATCACCTTGGTCCGGCCGCGCTGACCTGGCTGTTGATGCCCGCGCTGCGGGCGGCAGGAGACCGCGGGCGACCTGCGCGGGTCGTGACGACGTCCAGCCTCGGCCACCGTACCGGCGGACTTGACCTCGCCGACCTGCATTGGGAGCGCCGGCGGTACTCGCCGACCCGTGCCTACGGAGCCTCCAAACTCGCGAACCTCCTGTTCGCCGCGGAACTCGATCGGCGGCTGCGCACCGCCGGCGACCCGGTGCTGTCGATCGCCGCTCATCCGGGACTGACGACGTCACAGCTGCTGACCAACGCCCTTGCCCGCGGGAGTACGTGGAGGTCCCGCCTCCTCGTGCTGCCGGACCGATACCTCTCGCAGCCGGTCACCACCGGGGTCGCGCCCCAGCTCATCGCCGCCACCGGACCGGCCGAGGGTGGCGACTACCTTGGCCCGACCGGACCGTTCGAGATCCGCGGCCCGGCCGGGCCGGCACGCCGTTCGGCGGCCGCCAAGGACCTGGGGCTCGCGAACGAGCTCTGGCAGATCACGAGTGCCGCCACCGGGGTCACTCCAGACCCCGCCGGGCTGGAGCAAAGGTAGCCCGGTGGTTTCACCTCCGCGGGATTTGGAGGCCAAACCGGTCCTTTGGCGCGGAATCTCAGAACCAGCGGCACGCCGAGCGCACCGGGTCGGTGACGTGCTCTCGCAAATTCACGTGCACAGGGGTTTCGGACTTCCGTGCGGGCGACTCCGGACATCGACACCGGTGCCCGCGATGCTCGGGTGGAGCCGGGCTCGCCGTGCCGGTCACACACCGTGCCGCGCCGCCGCGCGGGCGGCGAGTCGGTGGAGGACGTCCAGCCGGACCTGATCATCCCCGTCGGCAAACGCAAGGGGCGACAACCCGAGTCTCGCCAGCAGCTACCGGGCACTGGCCGAGCACGTCAGGCGGGAGGCGTACCCGGAAGCGATCGAGCAGGCTCACGCCGACTTCGCCGGCACGAAGACGATCAGCTGACCGAATTCATGTCGGTCAGGACCGGTGAGAGCGCCTAATCGACTGTCGCGAGTTCTTCGGGGACTCCGTGACAGCACGTTGTCAAGGGGCGTAACGATATTCGCGCGCCAAAAGCGGCGAGCTGCAAGCTGATGGTTCGTCGGGTCGACTGACCTGGAGGACGGCTTGGGGAACCGTACCGCGGGGCGACATCTGCTTGTCGAGCCGGCTCGCGCCGTTGTCCGGGTGAACCGCCCGCTCCCTGATGAACGAACCGTTCTTCAGGTCACCCACGACGGTGCTCGCCTCATTGTCGTCGACCAGATCGCCGAAGTCCCCGATGGGCGACTCCGCATTCCGATGGCATTCGTGAGTAATAGCCGGTACCGACTTCCCGTAATGGGGAACGCCGGTACCGGCGCCGAGACGCGGCATTGGCCGAAATGGAGCTATCGCTTACTCCATGTACTTCGGAGTGGCGCGTTCCTGGTAGACGCGGCGGACGCTGGTTCCCTTGCTGAGATCGGCGCCGTAGACGTGCAAGGTGATGGCGACGGTGTCGGTGGTGTTGTGCACCTGGTGGATGTCGTCGGGCGGCGCGACACCGCTGACCGAACCGGTGAGGCGTTCCCGCTGGGACTTCCGGACCAGGTGGTCGCCGTCGATGTCGAAGATGGTCTCCGTCTCGGTTCCCTGGAGGACAAGGAAAGTGCACCAGACGAGATGGTCGTGGATCTCGGTGCGCTGGCCGGGTCGCCACACCAGGGCGGTGATCGAGAAGTCGGCTTCGGCGTGCAGGGTGTTGCGGGTGTATCCCCCTCTGGACCCTTCTCGTTCGGCCGGGGTGAGGAGTTCGGGAGCCGGGTGGAGTTCGGTGAGAACGTTCGCCACGGCTTGCGCGGTGACGCGGGGTTCCGATGTGCGCCCGGTGCATTGTCGAAGTCGTTCGATCAGTTCCTCGAGGCCGGGCCTGACCAAGGTTTCCGGAGGATTGGACGCGACTGTCATGTGCACACTCCTTCTTGTTGGTTTCCGATCTCCTTCGGGGATGTCGAATCCGGTGAAGGTCCACCGGATATCAGAGGGTGCCGGTGAGGGCCTGCAGGCCCAGGCTCGACGCCGCGACGAGGACCCAGAGCAGGCCGCCGAGCAGCAAGGGACGGTGGCCCGCCTTGCGCAGGTCGGCGAGGCGCAGCGTCAGCCCGATCCCGGCCAGCGCCGTGGTGATCAGGAACGTGCCGAGGAAGGACAGCGCGGGGTGCCAGGAAGCGGGGATCGCGCCGAGGCTCTCCAGGGTGGCCGCCGCGATGAATCCGAGCAGGAACAGTGGGACGACCCGGCGCCAGGGCAGGCCGCGGAGGGTGAACCCGGTGCGCGGTTCCGCCGGGCCCGAGGTGGTGCGGTGGGCGGTCGAGATCGCCAGCGTGAGCACGATCGGGATCAGCGTCAGGGTCCTGGTCAGCTTGACGACGACGCCGTGGGGACCGGCGTCGCCGTCGTAGGCGAAGGAGGCCGCGACGACCGACGAGGTGTCGTTGATCGCAGTACCCGCCCAGAGCCCGAAGGCTTGCGGGCTCATTCCGAGGAGGTGCCCGAGCGGAGGGAACAGCAGGACAGCGGCGATGTTGAAGGTGAAGATCGTCCCGATGGCGTAAGCGATGTCGGCCTGCTTCGGTTTGATGACCGCCGCGGTGGCCGCGATCGCCGATGCCCCGCAGATCCCGGTGCCGACGGCGATCAGCGTCCGTGTGTCGCCGAGGACCCCGAGCCATCGGCCGAGCAGCCACGCGCCGCCGAGGGCGATGGCGAGGGTGCCCAGCATGACCGGAAGCGATTCTCCGCCGACCCGGAGGACCTCCTGCAAGGACAGGCCGGTACCGAGTATCACGATGGACAGTTGCAGCACCGGCTTCGAGGCCACGGCGTAGCCGGGTGTCCACCTCGTGGTCCGGAGCGCGGGGACCGCGGATGCGGCGATGACGCCGAGCAGGATGCCGAAGACCGGCCCGCCGACGACGGGAGCGGCGAGCCCGAGCCCGGTCGCAACGGCGGCGACGGTGACAGCGGCCAGTAGTCCGGGCGCGATCTCTTTGCCGTGGCGGAGCGGTGTCTTCTTGTCCGCCGGCGCGTCCCGCGTCGCGATCATGCGACCGGCCCGGATCTGAGCAGTGTCCGCTGTGACATCGACGGCCTCCAAATGTACGGACATCTACGCTAGAGGATGTCCGTACATTTGGCCAGAGGTACGCTCTGCGGCGATCGCTTGGAGGACGTGATGACCCAGCGGACGCTCGCCCGGTCGGGTGCCGAGCCGCTCTGGCGGCAGCTACAGCGAGAGTTGCTGGCCAGGCTCGACGCCGGAGACTTCACCGATCAGTTCCCCGGCGAACTCGCACTGGTCGAGGAATACGGCGTGAGCAGACATACCGTGCGGCAGGCCCTGCGGCAGCTGCGCGCGGACGGGGTGATCGTCGCCGAACGAGGACGACAGCCCCGGGTCGCGCCCCCAGCCGAGATCGCTCAGCCGTTGGGGGCGCTCTACAGTCTTTTCGCGTCGGTGGAAGCCGCCGGTCTGCCGCAGCACAGCGTCGTTCGCTTCTTCGACGTCCGAGCCGACGCGCTCGTCGCCGAACGCCTCGACCTCGAAGCGTCCACCCCGCTGGTCTACCTCGAACGTCTGCGCTTGGCGGGCGACGAGCCGTTGGCGCTGGATCGGGTCTGGCTACCGGCGGACCTGGCGAGACCCCTGATGGCCGCCGACTTCAGCCACACCAGCCTCTACACCGAGCTGGCCGCGCGCGCCGGAGTCAAGCTCGATCGCGGTCGCGAAGAGGTCCACGCGGTCATCCCGACAGCCGCCGAACGCAGGCAGCTCGCCTGCGCGCACGACGTCGCGGCGTTCGCGATCAACCGGCTCAGCCACTCCCGTGATCGCGCGGTCGAATGGCGGCACACTTTGGTTCGTGGCGACCGCTATGCCCTGACCGCGGAGTTCTCGGCCGCCGGCTACCGCTTGGTCGCTCCAGACTGAACTTCGGCGTTGTCTCTCGACCGGCGAACCATCCGGCTCCAGGAGTGACCCGAGCGTGATCACCATCGCCGCATGCCGGGCACAGCACCGCGCGGGCGCCGCTCCGGGTGGCTGCCTTTCCGGCCGTCCGCGAAGGAATGTCCGCTGGAGCGTTGGCCGTCAGGGAGCCTGACCGTGCTCCGAGTGTTCACAAAGGACACCTCTCGGCGGCAAGACGACTGATTCATGCCCATATATACGGTTTGTAGTGAAGAGTCCTGCACAGCCACTGCCCCCAATGCCACATTGGAGTCGCTCAGCGCTCCCAATGTGGCATTGGGGACATCAGTCCCGCGGCGTGTCGTCTCGACCGACCTGAGCCTCGACCGGCCACCGACACCTCACCAGTCACAACCACTCACGCCACCTTCACGGAATCGACCATCCAGGCTGTATGTGGTCATCGGCCGCCCAGATTTCTTGAAGGCGCCTGAGACGTTCCGCCTCGCTCGTCCGTAACCATCAAAAGAGCTGAGCGCAACGATTCGTCCGGCCACAAGGACTTCACTTTGAACACAGCAACGAAGCTCGCCGCCTACGGTGCGGCGCTCGCCCTGGTCGGCGGTGGAGCCTGGGGCATCGGAAAGGCCGTCGGTCCGTTCGGGAGCATGGCCGGCGTCGAGGCCGCGGGGGTCGAGCAGAGTGACGAACCCGGCGGTCTCGCGTCGTCCAAGTCGTTCCGAACCCGAACGGTTCACCGGCGATGACCCGCCCGGACGGCAGCCAGAGAGAGGTATCCCGCCGCAAGCGGACTGTGGCGTCATCACCGTTGGCCAGGGTGTGACGCGATCCGGGACGAAAGAGCTGTTCGTAGTCTGGGGCCCGCAGTGGCATCTGCCGACCTTGGCCAGCGCTACGCCGAGCAATGCGAAGATTGCCCGATTGTTCCCGGGTGTGGGTTGAAAGGGAACAGGGGTCGGGTCTGCCCGCCGCCACGCGGCCCTCCTTGCCTTACCCCTCGATAAGTGTCGTTCTGGCGACCAGAAACACTCACGAGAATCGCGATCGTCGTCCAGAGATTGGCGGACAACCCCTTCGTGGCCAGTGGGTTTCGTTTCGGCCTCGCCAGGTTCGGATCTCTCAGGTTTTTCGTGCCGCGAGCTCGGCGAGCATCGCGTTGTAGGCATCGAGTTCGTCGTCGCCTCTGCGGTCGGTTCGCCGTGCTTTGCGTTCGTCGCTTCGTGCCCACTGGGCCAGCAGCGTCGGCTGGCGGAGGGGGGCGGTTCCTCCGAGTGAGGGTGATGTGGACCACGCCGCCATCGTCGGCGATCAGATATGTCCACTGTGGACAAGCTGAGTTTTGGGAACCGGCGGCGAGAAGCGATCTCTCAGGCGCAGGAGCCAAGTCTCGCCGACGGCCTTTCCGGATTTCGGGCACATAAGAGTGCCCTTTCGTGCCGCATGGCTCGCGTAGCATTGATCAGGCTGGAAGCCGATCGGCGGTCCGGGAAAGGTCGTGGTCCCCCGAACTCGGTCCCGGCTGTGCGAAGCGGGAGTCGTGAGTGGTAAGTGTCGTTAGAACGACACTTACCACTCACGACTCCCAGCCGAACGACCGCGGGGCCGTATGATCCTCACTGCAGTTCCTCCGCTGGGAGACTTTCGCCGAATTTTCCGGCGGTGAAGGGACGGGTGTACAAGGCTGTCGGTGGTATGTCGCGGCGATCACCCGGACACGAAGAAATCGTTGGTGACCATTCCCCCCTCAGGGGAATGGTCGAGTATGTCCCGTCCGCGACGCCGGCAGGCAATTCCCAGGGTTTTCACAGAAGCTCTCAGAGATCGGTCAGCCCGGCTCGGCAAGGTCGATGCCATGACAACGATCGAAGTAAAGGGGCTGTCCAAACGGTACGGCCCCGACACCGTGGTGGACGACCTGTCGTTCACCGTCGAACCCGGGCAGGTGACCGGATTCCTCGGGCCGAACGGGGCGGGCAAGTCCACCACCATGAAGATGATCATGGGTTTGGCGGCGCCCACCCGGGGGTCGGTCAAGATCGGCGGCCGCCGGTATGCCGACTTGCCCGTACCGCTGACCGAGGTGGGCGCGCTGCAAGACGCCGGCGCGGTCCACGGCGGCCGGAAGGCGTACGACCACCTTTTGGTGCTCGCGGTGAGCAACGGGCTGCCCCGGCAGAGGGTCGGCGAAGTGCTCGCCCGGACCGGGCTCGAGGACGTGGCGGGCAAACGAGCGGGAGGGTTCTCGCTCGGTATGCGGCAGCGGCTCGGCATCGCGGCGGCCCTGCTGGGTGATCCGCGGGTGCTGATCTTCGACGAGCCGGTGAACGGCCTGGATCCCGAGGGTATCCGGTGGATCCGGGACTTCATGCGTTCCATGGCCCGCGAAGGCCGGGCGGTGCTGGTTTCCAGTCACCTCATGAGCGAGATGGCGCAGACCGCCGATCACCTGGTCGTGGTCGGCCGGGGAAGGCTCATCGCCGATACCGGGATGAGCGAGTTCCTGCGGTCCAACGGCGAGGGCACTGTGCTCGTCCGTACGGCGGAGCGGGACTCCTTCGCGCTCTCGTTGACCGCGGCCGGGGCCGTTGTGCGGGAAGGGCTCGAGTCTTCGCTCGTGGTTTCCGGCATGACGAGTGCCGAGATCGGCAAGCTCGCCGCGTACCACGGCATCGCGCTCGGCGAACTCACTCCGCAACAACCCTCGTTGGAGGAAGCGTTCATGGAACTGACGAAGGACAGTGTCGAGTACCAGGGGGCCGCCGCATGAACTGGCTCGCGGCAAAGTCTGAAGTGGCCTTCGCGCACACTCTCCACGCGGAGTGGATCAAACTCCGCAGCCTGCGTTCCACCTGGTACACCCTGGCCGGGCTCTTCGTGGTCGGACTCGGCATCACGGCCATCTCCATGAGCTCCGCCGGGACGACGTACGAGACGTCGACGCCCGCGGAACAGGCGGTTTGGGATCCGACCGGTCTCAGCTTGAAGTCCTTCATCCTCGCCCAGCTGATCATCGGCGTGGTGGGTCTCCTGATCATCACCTCCGAGTACGCGACCGGCTCGATCCAGTCGTCGCTGGCGGCCACGCCCCGTAGGCATCGGCTGCTGGCGGCGAAGGCGGTGCTGGCCACCGTCATCGGGCTGGTGGCGGGCCAAGTACTGATGTTCGTGTCGTTCTTCCTCGGACAGGCGCTCTTGGCCGCTCAGGACGTGCCGAACGCGGCGCTGGGTGATCCCGGCGTGTTCTCCGCCGTGGCGGGCGGGGGGCTTTACCTCTCGGCCATCGCGCTGCTCGCGGTCGGGCTCGGTGTGCTCATGCGAGCCACCGCCGGAGCACTGGCCACCCTGGTGGGAATCGTCTTCCTGGTGCCTGCCATCGCCGGCCTCTTCCCCGCGCTCGAAGGCCTTTTCGCCTTTTGGCCGACGCGGGGTGCGGCCGCGATCCTCGCGACGGTCCCGGATCCCGCCTACCCGGACCCTTGGCTGAACCTGGGTGGGATGTGCGTCGGGGTCTTGGTCGTAGTGGCGGCCGGGTTCGTCGTCCTGCGGCGCCGTGACGTGTGACGGCCTTCGTATCCTGGCGGAGTGGAACGATCAAGTCGGGCGATGACGCCTCATGGACGCGCTGAGCGGCTCCTGGTGGTGGACGACGAGGCCACCGTCCGGGAGCTGCTCTCCGCCACCCTGCGGTTCGCGGGATTCCACGTGACCTCCGTGTCGACCGGCGCCGAGGCGGTTGCCTCGGCCGACGGTGAGCCGCCCGATCTGGTGCTGCTCGACGTCATGCTGCCGGACATGGACGGCTTCGAGGTGGTCCGGCGGCTGCGACGGCAGCGATCGGCAGGCCGCGGCGGGCCGGTCCCTGTCCTGTTCCTCACGGCCAGGGATCGTCAGGCCGACAAGGTCACCGGTCTCTCGCTCGGTGCCGACGACTACGTCACGAAGCCCTTCGACCTGGAAGAGCTGATCGCCCGGATCCGGGCGATCCTCCGCCGCACGTCCGGTCACCAGACCGACCTGCTGACGGTGGGCACGATCGAGCTCGACGTCGACGGGCATCAGGTGAGCAGGGCAGGGCGGCCGATCCACGTCACCGCCACCGAATTCCGGCTGTTGCGCTACCTGATGGAGAACGCGGGCCTGGTGGTGTCCAAAACGCAGATCCTCGACCGCGTCTGGGACTACGACTTCGAGGGGGACGCCAGCATCGTCGACACCTACATCTCCTACTTGCGGCGCAAGGTCGACACCGAAGAACCCAAACTCATCCACACGGTGCACAGCGTGGGTTACGTGATGCGGGAACCGCGGCAGTGAGCCGGTTTTCGTTGCGGGTCAGGCTGCTGCTGCTCACTTCGGGGCTGTTGCTGGCCGGGCTGAGCCTCATCAGCGCGGTCGTCTCCGATCGTGTGGAGCGCTATCAGCTCGACCGGATCGACAACCAGCTGCGCTCGGTCACCACGGTGATCTCGCGGGTGCCGGCCACGGGACCGCCCGATATCGGGAACTCCCTCGCGCGCCCCGAGCTCCGCGACTCCGCTCCCGACGCCATCGGCGTTCCCTATCTGGTCTACCTGGACGCGGCGGGTGCGGTGACGGGCGACCTCCACGCTTCCCGGCTGGACGGTTCGGCTTTGCCGCCCCGCGAAGAGCTGCGCACGATCCCCGCCACCGGGACTGCCGTCGACCTGCGCGCCGCGGACGGGTCCGGACGCTGGCGAGCCGTCGGCCTGCCGACCACGGGATGGCAGGGGACGGTGATCGCGGCCGCGCCCTTGACCGAGGCCGAAGCCACCATCGCGCAGCTCCGGGCGGCCAGCATCGTCAGCGGTGCCGTGCTGCTCGTCCTGCTGACGACGGCCGGCTGGTTCGCGCTCGGTCATGGCCTGCGGCCGCTGCGCCGGATCGAGCACACTGCCGCCGCGATCGCCGGGGGAGACCTTTCCCGCCGTGTACCGGTTCTCGCATCACCCGGGACGGAGATCGGGCACCTGGCGACCTCGCTGAACACCATGTTCGGCCAGCTCGAACAGGCCTTCGCCGACCGTGCCGCGTCCGAGAACCGGATGCGCGTCTTCGTCGCGGACGTCAGTCACGAGCTGCGCACGCCTCTCGTCGGCATCAAAGGCTGGACCGAGCTCTGGCGGATGGGTGCGCTGCCGGCGCGGGCCGACATCGACAAGGCGATGCGGCGAATCGACCGCGAGTCCATCCGGCTCACCGCCCTCACCGAGGATCTCCTGCTGCTCGCTCAGCTCGACGACGCACCGGAGGCACAGCTTGATCGGGCGCCGATGGACTTGCGGACCTTCGCGGGCGACGCCCGGCACGATTTGCGCGCCCTGGACCCGTCCCGGCCGATCGAGTTGACCGGGCCGGGCGGCGCCGGCTCGCCCGGCCCCGCGCCGGTCCATGCCGACGAGGCTCGGCTGCGGCAGGTCGTGATCAACCTCGTGGGCAACGCCGCCGCCCACACCCCGCCTGGCACACCTGTCCGGATCGGTGTCGGCACGGTGGAAGGCCATTCTGTGCTCGAAGTGGCGGACGAGGGACCGGGGATGACGGCCGAGCAGGCGGACCGCGCCTTCGATCGCTTCTACCGGGCCGACCGCTCCCGGAGCCGCTCCGGTGGCGCCAACGCGGGGCTCGGGCTCGCCATCGCCCGTTCTCTGGCCAGGGCCCATGGTGGCGACGTCGAGCTGGTGACCGCTCTCGGTGAGGGCGCTTGTTTCCGGCTGACCCTGCCGGAAACAAGCGGTCCTGCCGACGTGTGAGTGGCGTTCGGTGTCATGCGGAGGGCACGAAGTCCTCGCCGGTTCTGTCGCGGTCAGGGGCGCTCGACAGCGCGGTCCGGTAATGCCATGAGCCGTCGTAATTCAGGTCCGGCCAATGCCGCCAGCGGCGACTTCTCCTGCGTTGTGCGGACCAGCTCGTCGCGGGCGCGGCCGCCCTCTCGAGCCCCAGCTGAACTCCGTCGGACTCAATGTGAGCGGCCTGCTCACGCTGACTCACGCGATCGGCACCGAGCTGGCTTCCCGCGGTTCCGGTGGAATCATCAATGTCTCGTCCACCGCGGCCTTCCAACCCATGCCGTACCAGGCCAGCTATGCCGCGACCAAGGCCTTCGTGCTCTCCTTCTCCGAAGCGCTGGCCGAGGAACCGCGGGGGACCGGGGTGCACGTCATGGTCGCGCACCCCGGCGCGATCTCGACCGGGTTCTTCGACGGCACCTCGGCCACGATCGACCCCCGGGTGGCCGACGAACCGGCCAGGGTCGCCGCACGCACCCTCGACGACTACGCCCGGCGGCGCGCGGTCTCTTACCCGGGCAAGGCCAGTGCGGCGACGGCCGCGCGGAGGAAGATCATGCCGGACAGTGTGCCGACGAACCGCGAAGCAGTCATGATCGTCAGCCCTTGGCTGCCCGTTCGACCCGGCGAACGAGCCCGGTCGAACGGGACGCGGAAGTCATCGTGAGACCTGGCTCGCGGGTGCTGAAGGTACGACTTGCCGGCTGATCAGCAGCGGTAGGAGGATCATGACGGCGGCGCACCAAGGGAGCAGGCCCGTTCCCAGTGGCAGCAGGAGACCGCCGATGAGTGCTCCGCCGGCGACGGCGCCGTTCCAGGCCGCGATCGTGAGTGATTGGGCGGCGTCGGCCGTGGGGCCCGCGATGAGGGCGGTGACGGCCTGGAAGGCGGTCGGCGCGCCGCCGAACGCCAGTCCCCACAGGCAGGCGGCGGCCAGGACCACGCCGTGGATCCCGTCACTGAGCCCCATGAGAACGACAGCCGCGGCCGTCAGGCCGGTACAACACGTCAGCACGGCGCGCGGATGGCCGTCGAGCGCGGTACCGACCGCCAATAACCCGCCCACCGTCGCGCACCCGAACACCAGCAGGGCCGCACCCAGCATTCCCGCAGCGTCAAGGCCGGCGAGGATCGGGCCGATGTAGGTGTAGGCCACGTTGTGCCCCAACGAGAACAGCGCCACCGTCGCCAGCAGCGCCCGCATTCCGGGCAGCCGTGACGCGGTCAGCGGCCGGGTGGGGCGAGTCGGATCCGCGAGGACGGCGGGAACCGCGGCGAGCACCCACGCCAGCAGTGGCACGGTGATCAGCGCCATCGCGGCGAACGCCCAGCGCCAGTCGGCCAGTTCGCCGAGCGCGGTACCGGCGGGCACACCGAGGGCGAAACCGATCGGGGTGCCCGACATGGCCACGGCCAGCGCGCGCCCGGTGAGCCCAGGCGGCGCGAGGCGCATCGCGTAGCCCGCGACGAGCGACCACATCACCCCGGTCAGCGCACCGGAAACCACCCGTGTCGCCAGGATCAGCGGGTACGACGAGGACACGGCGATCAGCAGGTTGGTGCCCAGGAAGCCGATGATCAACGCCAGCAGCAACACCTTGCGCGGCACGCGCAGCGTCGCGGTGGTGAGCGGGATCGCCGTCAGCGCGGTGGTGATCGCGTAGACGGTCACCAGCTGGCCGGTCGCCGCCTGGGACACGCCGAGGTCCTCGGACATGTTCAGCAACAGCCCAGCGGGGAGGACCTCGGCGAGGCAACCGAGGAAGACCGTCGTCGTCAGCGCGAGCAGCGCACGGAAGGGCAGCATGCCTCGACGATCGCTTCCCAGCGGGCGCGCGGGTACTTCCGGACGACCATGCCGTGGGGTTATCGGCGTGGATAACCCCACGACATGGCCGTCCGGCAGTGCCGGACACGGCGGAACAATCGCACGATGGTCGGGCATCGTCCCTTAGCGGTCACCATCGGAAGTCCTTCGGGTGTCTCGACGGCCCGGCTTCCCGCTGGACATACGGCCGCAAGGCCCGAGTACAACCCGGTACGAGGACCTTGCGGCCGCACGCCCGGCGGAAACCTGGATCCGCCGAATACCCCTGAAGGACTTCCGATGGCAACCACTTAGTTCGCAGAGAGAAGGCTCGTTCATGACCGTGCGGCTTCGGTGGCAGGAGCCACTGTGCACCGCGTTGCTGGCCACCACGATGATCGGCGTCGGCCAGGCGTCGGCCGCGGAAGACCCGGCGATCGGCAGCGACGGCTACGTGCACGTTTCACCCGATGGAACCGTCCTCGGTACCGACCCCTACTACCCCAAGGACGGGAACGGCGGCTACGACGTCACCGACTACTCGATCGCGCTCGACTACTCGCCGTACTTCCTGATGGTGGGCGGCAAGGCGACGATCACCGCGACGGCGCTGCAGGATCTGAGCCGGTTCAACCTCGACCTGCGCGGGCTCACGGTACGGTCGGTCACCGTCGACGGCGTGGCCGCGACATTCCAGCGCGCGGGTGAACACGAGTTGGTGATCACCCCGCGGACCCCGTTGGCCGAGGGCGCGAAGTTCACCGTCGCGGTCCGCTACGACGGACGCCCGGCACCGATCACGACGGCGCGCGGCAGGACGGGGTGGCTGACCATGGCCGACGGCTCGGCCGTCGCCACCGGCCAGCCGCACTCGGCGATGACCTGGTTCCCGGTCAACGGCACCGAAGTCGACAAGGCGACCCTGCGGGTCTCCGTCACCGTTCTGAACGAGTATTCCGTGGTGGGCAATGGTCTTCAGGTGTCGGACGTGCCAGCGGGGCCCGGACGGCACACCGTCACCTGGGCGGAGGAAACCGCGCTCGCGCCGAATACGGCGATGCTCGGCATCGGGCGCTGGCAGATCGACAAGATCGCGCTTCCCGGCGGGCGGACCGCGACCAACGTCTACGATCCCTGTGCCACCGGTAAACGGGCGATCGGCGACCGGCTCCCCGAGGTGCTGGAGTTCCTCGCCGGCAAGTTCGGTGAGTACCCGCAGGCGGCGGCGGGTGGGCTGTTCGTCGACCGCGACCTCGGCTACGTGCACGGAGCGCAGACACGGCCGGTGTACGGCCGTTCGGCGACCGTCTCCGATCTTGTCTACGCCACGGCTTACCAATGGTGGGGGGCCGGGGTGACCAACAAGATGTGGCGCGACGCGCTGTTGCCGGAATCCTTCGCGCGCTACGCGGTGTGGTTGTGGGATGAGACCGCGAACGGTGTCGACATGGACCAGCGTTACCGCGAGCTGGTGGCGGCCGGGGACGCGGCGTTCTGGGCGCCCAAACTCACCGATCCCGGCAAGGGGACCGAGTTCGTGCCCACCACCAAAGCGGTGCTCATGGTGCATGCCTTGCGCCGCCTGATCGGCGACGAGCTGTTCTTCCAGATCGCGGAGGGTTTTCCGTTGATCAACCTGCAGGGCAATCAGAATTGGCACGACTTCACGCTCTACGTCTCGGCGGTCACCCAGCTCGATCTCACCGAGTTCAACCACGCCTGGCTCGAGGGCACGGTTCGACCGCCGGACGCGGTTCTCTATCCGGGCCCGCTTACGCCACGGCAGTGATCCTTCCCGCGCGGGCGACGGTGACGTATCACCCGGCGCCCGTGCGGGACTCCAGGTACCTGGCGTAGATCGGCGCTTTTCTCGCTTCCGCCCAGTAAGTCTCGACCATTGCCGCGGCCAGTTCCGCCTTTCGCCCGGCCACGAAGGTGTCCCGGTGCCAAGCGATGACCTGCCTGCGCGGCAAGACTTCTCCGGCCAGCGGCCTGGTCACGATACCGTCGCCTTTCGGGTCGCAGATCGGTTGTGACAGCCCGATCGCGCCCGCCTTGACGACCAGCAGCGCCACCTGCTGCGAAGTCACCTGATGCGTGATGGACGGCGTGAAACCGTTCCGTGCGCACGTGTCGACGAAGTACTTCGTGAACGTGTTCGCCGATGACCCGGACACCATCACCCAGGGGTCGGTCCGCAGGTCGCGCAGGTCGACGGTCTTCTCGCGGGCCAGCGGATGGCGTTCCGGCAGCAGGACGAAGGTCGGCTCGGTCGCCACCACCGCAGTGTCCACTCCCTCTGGTACTTCCAGCTCGTACCCGGGATAGTCCTTGGCCAGCACCAGTTCCACGCGCTGTTGTGCCAGCAGCGAGACCAGTCTCTCCGGGTGGTCGTCGTGGACCATGGTCACTTCCGACACCTCGGGCCACAACCTGGCCACCAGCGAAGGCAGCTGCGCCACCAGCGCGCTCGCCACCGCCGCCACCCGGACGACGCCGGGCGGGCCGCTGGGGCAGCTGCGCTGCTCGATGTCTTCGAGCAGTTTGTCCAGCTGTGGCAGCAAAGCGGCGGTGCGGCGCAACAGCAGTTCGCCCATCGGCGTCGGTGTCACGCCGCCTTCGCACCGGTCGAACAACTGGTAGCCCAGCATGTTCTCCAGCCGTTTGAGCTGCGTGGAAACCGCCGGTTGGGTGACGCCGAGAGCGATCGCGGCACGGGACAGGCTGCCCGTATCCGCGATCGCCCGGATCACCCGCAGGTGCTGCACATCCAGCTGTACGACGCCAAACTCCTTTGTCACGAACGAGCTTTCGACCCGCCGGAAGAAGTCACCACCACGGGCGCCGAGGCGCCCGTGGTTCGTCTGCCGATCAGAATATACAGTAGGAAAGCCGCGAAAATGGAGTTCACCGTGGGAATTCCCCACGGGAACCAAATGCCCACCGCGGCGCCTGCCACCCAGCACATCAGCGCGGCGGGAACCCACGACGGACAGGTCGAAGGCAGTTCCCCCGAGGCGCGGGTGGCGTCCAGTTCCGGTTTCCAGCGCCGGACCACGTAGTACTCGGCGATCACCACCCCCGCCACCGGCGGCGTGAGCACGCCGACCCAGGTCAGGAAGGCGGTGAAATGGTCGAGGATGCCGATCGCGGAGAGCACCGTGCCGAGCCCGCCGAGCAGCAACGTCGCGGCGGTGCGGTCCAGCCGCCGCGACAGCAGCACCTGGACGGCGTTCACCAGCCCGAGCGAGGACGAGTAGAGGTTCCAGTCGTTGATCTTCAGGATCGCGGTGACCAGGATCAGCGTGCCGAGCACCCCCGACGACGAGGTGATGATCCCGACCACGTCGGCGCTTTTCGCCGCGTGCGCGAGCAGCACCCCGATCAGGCCGATCAGGTACTGGCCGAGGGTGACACTGACCAGCGTCTGCTTCACCACATCCGACGCGGTCCGGTTGAAGCGGGTCATGTCCGGGGTCATGATCGCGCCCATGATGAACGCGCCCGCCACCAGTGTGGTGCCCTGCGCCAGCGACATCGACGGCCCCGGCGGCGGCTCGGACATCAGCGCGGGCAGCGAGTGGTCGTCGAGGGCGGTGATGATCGAAAAGCCCGCCAGCGCCAGGAAAGCGGGTACCGTCAGATACGCCGTCCAGGCCATCGCGCGGAAGCCGAACACGACGATCGCGGTCACCAGCGCGCCGCCGGCGAGCGCCCACACCCACACCGGCGGGCCGCCCATCAACGCGTGGAGGCCGTGGGCGAACACGTCGTTCTGCACCCCGAACCAGCCCGCGAGGCTCACCGTCATCAGCAGCCCGACCAGCGAAGACCCGCCGGTGCCGAAGCCCGCCCAGCGCGCGAGCACCGACGTCGAAAGTCCCTCCCGGGTGCCTGCGACGCCCATCAGGATGGTGATGATCTCCAGCAGTACCGAACCGATCGTGATGGCCAGCACCGCGTCCCAGAACGTCATGCCGAAGCCGAGTACCGCGCCGAGCAGGAACTGGTGGAACGAGGACACCTGCCCGAACCGTTGCAGTGCGACGGAAATCCAGGAGTAGCGGCGTTCGGCGGGCACCCGGCGCAGGGAGAAGTCGTCGTGTTCCACCGTCACTCCACCCGTTCCGGGACGGCCTGCTCCGGAATGGCTTGTCCGGAGACAGTGTTTTCGAGGACGACGAAGCCCTGGCCCGGGCTCGGCCGCCAGGACAGTTCGCGGCGGTAGAGCCGTTCGAGGAACGAGACGCGCTGGTGATAGGCGAACACGGAACTGCCGACCCCGGCCACGGCGACGGTGCCGACGAACATCGGCAACTCGGCCAGGAAGTACCGGACCGCGCTGCGCAACTGGTCACGAGTGGGGTGTTCGCCTTCGGGCAGCCGCTTGTCCAGCACCCAGCCCGTGGCGCCGAGGCACTGCTCGGCGAACTCCGGGTCGGTGGCGAACCGGTGGTGCGCCTCGGAAAGCAGCCCCAGGTAGGCGCGATTGGTGTCGAGGACCGTGGAGTCGAGGATCAGTTCCCGCGAATCCCCTGGGTAGACTTGCTCAAGGGCGCGAATGATCTTGTTCCGGGTGTAGTTGCCTTGCCTCAGCGCCTTCTGCGCGGCGCGGACCGGGTTGTAGCCGAGTGCTTCGAGGGTGAACGCGGACGGCCCGTCCGGGACGAAGAAATGGAAACCCTGGAAGTTCGACATCGCCCAGCGAGCGAGATCGGCGATACGATCGACGGTGAAATGGCTGTTGAACGGGCTGACGCCGAGGCAGACGTGGTCGGCTCGCATGAGCGGGTCCGCACAGTGCTCGGTGAGTGGCGATGGTCGAAGCACGAGGACTCCTGATTCGCGTGATGTGCGAGGGAATAGGCGCGTCGACCGAACGTAGCCACCGGCCGTGGGAGCCGGTATTGCCGTCACCGGTTGTCACCGGGTTATGGGAAATCGCGAATGATCTGTGGATATCGGATTACGGGGAGGTCGGTGCAACTTTCGAGGGTGCCCAGTCCGGGGCGCGGTGCGGTATACGAAGTCATGGAGATTCAGGTTCGGCATCTTCGCGTGATCTGTGAGATCGCTTCCCACGGCAGCCTGAACCGCGCCGCGGCCGGACTGGGGCTCGGGCAGCCCGCGCTCAGCCATCAGTTGCGCCGGATCGAGCGGATGGTCGGCGGCGCGCTGTTCCACCGCGACCAGCGCGGGGTGCGGCCCACCGAACTCGGCGCCCTGATCCTCCGCCGGGCCAAGGTGATCGTACTCACCTTCGACGAACTCGAGCACGACTTCCACCGCCGGGGAAGCGAAACGGACACCTCGATCCGCATCGGCTGGAACGACAGCGCCCTCGCCTCGCCCTTGCTCGGCGGCCTGCGAGACCTGTTCACCGACCGGCCGGTCCGCACCCGTGCGGACTCGTCCCGCACCCGGCTGCTCGCGCAGGTCTCGCACCGGGCCATCGACCTCGCGCTGATCATGATCTGCGGCAAGCGCGTCCTCCCGGTGCCACCGGGGGTACGGACCATGACCCTTGTGCGGGAGCCGTCGTTCGTAGCGGTCCCGGCCGGGCACCGGCTCGCGACCGAGAAGGAGATCGACCTCGCCGAGCTCGCCGGCGAAGACTGGATCGTGTCGAGCGGTGGCGACGGATGCCGTGCGGTGTTCCGTGAGATGTGCCTCGCGCACGGGTTCGACCCGAGGATCACCCATGACGTGGACGTGGACGTCACCCGGGAGCACCTCGTCGCGGGCGGGTACGGCGTCAGCCTCGTCCAGCCGACCCGGCCCGAGGTGGACGGCCTGGTCATCCGGCCGCTGACCGGCTCACCGATGAAGCTCCGTCATGTGCTCGCCTGGCACGAAGCCGGCCCTTGCGTGCCAGGGATCCAGGAACTGGCCGCCGGAACCTCCGCCGAGTACCGGCGAATGGCCGAAAGATCCGCACCCTATCGGACCTGGCTGGAGCGGCACGGCGAAATGGTGGCTGGATAACCCGCTGGCATGCCGAGGCGGCACTAGAGCGACCACGGCGACTGGCCGACGATGGAATTCGTCAATCACGGTCGTCGGGAAGGGTTGCCATGCTGCCTTTGATCACTCGAACGGAATTGCTCTCCGAAGTGGAGGCCAGATCGGTGGTCGTGGTCGACACCATGCCGGTCGCCTATTACGAAAAGGAGCATATACCGGAAGCGCGTAATATTCCGGGCTTTCCCTACGAGGAGGCCGCCGAGTTCACCGATCGGCTGGCTCCGTCCGTACTTCCGGACAAGAGTGCCGCGATTGTCGTCTATTGCGCGAACACGCCGTGCCGGAACAGTGAATTCGTCGGACGGCGGCTGGTGGAACTCGGCTATACGGACGTCCGCAAATACCGCGAAGGCATCGAAGACTGGGTCGCGGGCGGATTGCCGACCGAGTCTTCGTCCTGAGTGGACCCCCCGCAACGAAGGAGTGCACCTTGTTGAGGTTCAAACGATTCATCGGCCTGATGGCCGGCGCGCTGGCGCTGGTCGTGAGTTTCGGCGCACCGGCCTCGGCCGCGCCGGCACCGACGGCCGCGAACGTGGTCACGGTGACTTCGGCCAACTACGCCGAGGTCATGGAGATTTCGCGGCAGAAGCTGGTCATCCTGGACTTCGGCGCCACCTGGTGCCCGCCGTGCCAGCGGATGAAGCCGGTGATCGAACGGCTCGCCGCCGAGTACAACGGCCGGTTCCTGCTCGGCGAGATCGACGTCGACCGGAGCCGGGACCTGTCCAGCCGGTACAACATCCGCTACCTGCCGACGCTGATCGGCATCCGCAACGCCGCCGAACTGCCCAACTCGCGGAACGTCGGCTACCCCGGTGAGGCGCGGCTGCGTGCCTGGATCGACGCCCAGCTGGCCAAGGGCTGACCTGACCGAGGACCTCGGGGAGAAACCCTTCGACCCACCGCGCTGAAAGCTCTCCCGGGTCTGCGTGACGTGCCCGGCGCTCACGGACGGAGGTGTGCCGTCCAAGAGTGCCGGGCACCCGTCGTTTTCTTGAGAGGAAGGTTGCGAAAGCCACTTTCGCAACGTTGAAGGTTGCGAACGTGGCGTTCGCAACATCGTCGGCGGAGACGGGGGCGTGGGTGGCCACCAGACCCACCACGCCATGTTTGCCTTACCTCTCAATGGTGCAGGTCAGGGTGGGCGACTGCCGGTGTCGGACTCCTGCGCACGGCTGTCCCGTATCCAGGCGGGGACGGGTGAGCCGATTCTCTTCGATCGCCAAGACAGCCCGGATCTCCGACCGGCTGAAGCGGGACAAGATGACCGAGAAGGCAGACGAAAAGGCCCACGAACCGGCTATGAAGAAACTCGCTGTCAAGCTGGAAACCGAACGCGGGTTCCGTACATTCAGCCCGAAACGGGTCCATGTGGGCGCGAGGGATCGTTGGGTAGGCGTGACATCGACTGTAGCATTAATAATCGATTATCTTCGAGATGGTCTATGATCGCCGGATGAACGTCTCGTCGTCGCCGGAGAAACAGATGCTGTCCGAGCAGGTCTACGTACACCTGCGGGACGCCATCATGCGTGGGGATTTCGAGCCCGGCGCCGCTCTCAAACCTCAGGACCTGGCCAAGGCCCAGGGCGTGAGCCTGGCCGTGGTGCGCGAAGCCTTGGTGCGGGTGGTCGGCGACGGGCTGGCAGACAGGTTGCCCAATCGAGGGTTCGCCGTCCCGGCCTTCTCGGACCGTCGTTGGCAGGAGATCGCCGAAGCACGCCGGACCATCGAACCGGTCATGCTGCGGTTGTCCATCGAGAACGGCGATGTCGACTGGGAATCACGGGTGCGGGCCGCTCACCACAAGCTGGCTCGTACTCCGGTGTTCGTGCCGGAAGAGGGCGAATACCTCAGCGATGCCTGGTCGGAGGCGCACCGCGTCTTCCATCGCACTCTGCTGGAGGGATGCGGGAACCCGGTCCTACTGGAGGTATTCGACCGGATGTGGACCGCGAGCGAACTGGCTCGCCGGTGGTCGGCGCACCGGACGCCGGGTCGTGATGGTGTCACCGAGCATCGCCGCCTGGAGGAGGCGACCCTGGCGAGGGACGCGGACACGGCTGCCGCGGTGCTCACCCGGCACCTGACTATGACGGCAGCAGGGCTGATCGAGCATCGGGGATCGTGACCGGTCCGAGCAGGGCCCGAGTGCTGTCCAGGAGTTGCTGAAGGCCCTGCTCGAACGACGACGTCGGGGAATTCGACGCCGGCGAAGGAAACCACCTGAACGACCTGGAGTTGCCGTGCCGTCTCGCTGACGTCCGGGTAGCGGCACGGTCGGAGCAAACCGGACATAAACGATAGTCGGAAAAAGATCTCGACATGGTTCAACACTCCGCCCGCCGTCGGCGTATTCCCCATGCGGTGCCCCATAAAGGTGGGACGCCTCGACGGAAGAGAGAAAGCGCAAGTGAGAAATTCTCAGGCAACGCGCCGGATGATTCTCGGCGCGGCCGTGATTGCCTTGACAGCCCTACCAGGTACTGCCGCATTCGCGGACACCTATTCGTCCACCGCACAGAATCAGGGATCCGGGTCCTTCGCGGTTGAAGCGGGGAACGACCCGGCCAGTGCCGACCCCATTGTCGCCGCTCCACAGAACAACACCCTGGCCGTCGATTCCAACCATGTGCTCGCCGTGGGCGCCAACTCGGAATCAACGGGTCTCAACGTCTACTCCGTGCCGGACGGCAATAAGCTCTTTGAAATCCCGGGGTACAAGGCGCCGCGGAGTGTCATCTTCGCAACGCAAGGCCTGACCTTCACGGTGACGGACAGCATTCTGGGCGTCGTGGACCGGATCGAGCTGACTCGCGCGTCCTGGACTATGGAGCGGCTGCCGCTGCTCCCTGGTACTTTCGGTTCCGCGCAAAGCAGTGATGGCAAATGGCTCTACGTCAACAATTACCTGGAGAACACCGTCACCAAGGTCGACCTGTACTCCGCCGACGGTTCGATGAAGATGAACGCGACCTTCGCGAAGTTCGATCAGCCTCGTCAGGGCATCAAGCTCTCGTCGGACGACAAAACCCTGTATGTCACCAACTACGGTAATGGAGTGAAAAGCAAGATCATCGTGACGGACGCGGACACCGGCACGAGTCGACGCGAGATCACGGGTTTCGAGAAGGACAGCTCGGGTGTACCCGGTACGGGTCTCCCCGGGCTGCGTGGTCTGACCGCCAGGGACAACAAGCTGTACGTCGCCACCAGTGGCGATGACTCCGTGCGTGTCATCAGCGTCGCGGACGGCGATTTCGGCACGGGGCTGAATAAGTTCACGGTCGGAGATGACCCTTACGGTGCCGTGGTTTCACCCAACGGCGATACCGTTCTGACGGGGAACAAGGACAGCAACTCGGTCTCGATCATCAACCTGACCACGGGAACGGTGAGCGCTCCCTTGACCGACCCGATGCACCTGAATGGGCCCCGTCAGGCGATCGTCTTCCTGGACGAGTCGTCCGCTTTGGTGCTGAATGGCGACCTGACCCTCGCGAAGATCGACGTTGCGAACGGCAAGGTGGACCCGGGATATCCCAGGCCCAAGGAGTCGTGAAGCGCTGGTGTCGACCACCTGAAGTGAAGCCGCTCGGTCGCGGACTGCGGTGACCCCCTCATCGCACCCGTGGGCTGTGACCGAGTAAGTACCTTCCCGGGCCCTGCCGAGTTCTCGCCCAGCTCGGCAGTCGCCCGGGAAGGTACACCTCGTCGAGCGGATGTCGGCCGTGCCTGGCCGCCACTTGCCTGAGTGGGAGTTCTCAGTGTTCGGCCTGGCGCCGCGAGTCGTCCGCCTGGACACGCGTGTCGTCCATCTGAGCACACGTGCCGTCCCCGAGGTCACGCGAAACCGCCCGTTCGCAGGGTGGCGCGGCTGGGGAGTCGTGAGTGGTAAGTGTCGTTCTAACGACACTTACCACTCGCGACGACCCCTACGTCAACGCCCGCTGCCACACCGACAACTATCCACAATGGACAAACTGACTGCTGGCGGACCATTTGTCGTCATTGCGTTAGAACGACCATTGCCGCTCACGACTCCCGTGCAAAGCATTCAAATCGGACACCTTGGTGTCCTTTGTGGACAATGTGCGCCACGAAGTCCCGCTGTGCGGTCGACGGGGCAGCCTGTGCGACAGGGCTGCCTTCGAAAATGATCGGGTCGTTGGCGATGATCCCGACTTGATGAAGTGATGTGGTCATATCAGTTCACCGTTTGTCAGTGTTGGTTTCGTCTTCGGCGAATCGTTCCGGTGGTAGCCGTTGGCGATGTCTCGCACTCACCTGAGCATGCCTGTGCACGCATTGACATTCGATCCCAGCTGCTGCCGAATCAGTGGTACTGCCGGCTATGCGCCGTCGGCGGGCGTGCCGGGTGCGACGGCCTTCCGGCGGCGGCCGAAAGTCATCCGGGAGAGGAGGCCGTCGCGGAGTACCAGAGTGTGGAAAAGGACGGCGAGCATATGCGCGGTGAACAGGAGGAACAACGCGTAGGCCAGCAAAGTGTGCACTTCGCGGAACCAGGAGTAGAGATCGAGGTCCGCTGGTGTGATCCGCGGCAGGTGGAGGGAGCCGAACAGGATCACCGGCGTACCCGAAGCGGAGACCATCGCCCAGCCGACCAGCGGTTGCGCGACGAGGAGTGCGTACAGGAGAAGTTCCGAACCGGTCGAGGCGAGGCGTTCCAGCCTGCCGAGATTCGCGGCGGGCGGCCGGCGCCGTAGCCGGTTCACGATCCGGACGACGGCGAGCACCAGGACGAGAACACCGACCGGGCGGTGGATCGCCTGGAGGAACCGGTAGTCGGCGATCGAGGCCACCATGGCGAACCCGATGAGCAGCATGGCCACCACGAGTACGGCCATCGCCCAATGCAGGACGCGGCTGAACAAGGTGAATCGTTCCGGCGCGGTCACGCGCGCACCTCCTTGAACTGCACGGCGCTGGGTTGCTTCGGTTCACCGGCTCGTCGGCGGAATGACTGCGCGTATACGGCGGAACGGGCGCTGAGCAGCGGATCGTCGGACACGGCCAGTCCCGCGGGGAGCACGGTGGGATCGAAGTTGAGGTCCCTGGCATTGCCCTCGGCTTCCGCTTGGGCACTGGTGATGGTCAAGGTGCCCGCGGTGATCCTGCGCCGGTAGTCCGGCCAGGGGACTGTGGCATCGTCGGTGGGATCGCCCGGATCGCCGACGGTCAGTACCAGCCGCCAGGACAGCGGGGCCTGCTCGACCGCCGCGACGACGCCGTCGAACAGTTTGCCGTCGCCTTCGGCGGGAGCCGGAACGGGCGTGTGCGGTCCAGGCTCGAAAGTCCAGCGCACCGGGACAGTACGACCGGTCGCGTTCGTGGCGCGGAACGCGTTGAGCCCGTGGAAGGTGCTGTCGGCGAAACCGGCCGTTGGAGGCCTCGCCTTCACGTACGCCATCGCTTTCACGGTTTCGGGGTGCGATCGGAGGAACTCGGCCATGCGAGCGGGGTCGGGCTTGCCGGTGGCGGCGACCGGAGCGGACGCGACGATACGGTCGGCGAACCCTTCCGGTGTGCGATCGAGGAAAACCGGGATGTTGACCATCGCCGTCCGCCACTGTTCGCCGCGGGGAAGTTCGAAGCGGAGCGCGAGACCGCGCACCGTACTGCCGGTGTCCGCCGCGTGCGGCATTCCGCCGGAGAGCGAGAAACGGCCGGTCACCGGGAATTCTCCGGAAGCGAAGACCGACGCCTCGCAAACCTCCGCTCCCGCGCCGTTCGATCGGAACGTCCCGGTCAAACTGACGCCTTTGGCGTGATTGCGGCGGAACCCGTCGTGTTTCCCGTAAACCTGCTCGAAGCGATCCGCGAACTTTTCCGGTGTCAATGCGTCATCCGCCGCGAATGCGCCACTGGTGCCGAGGAAGACCCCGACGTCCGCTGTTCCTATCCCTGCGACGGCGAGCATCCCGAGTAGCGCGCTTCGCCTGGAGAGACCCGAACCCTCGCGATGTTCTTCTTTTCCCACTTAGTCGCCCAATCTGCCGAGTGTTTACGGCAGGTGTACGCACGGCAGGGCGAGAGTGTTGAACAGCCTCGGTATGGCCTGGATCACTGGCCGCGGCTGTCGACAATCGAGCGCTACCAGGATTGTGCGTTCGACACGTCGCGTACCCCGATCGGATCCCGAGCTGGACCGAGCGACGCTGCGGGAGCGTGTCCTGGATGGTTGATTCTGTGAAGCCGGCGTGACTATCGGGGCGGGTGTGACTGGCGAAGCGTCGGCGCCGGGGTCGAGAGTGACGGGGTTTTCGTGGCGCGAAGCCGAAATGGTCGTTCTATTGAGGGGTAAGACAAAGGTGGTGTGCTCGTCAGCTGGGCTGAAGGGGCTTTCGCTGCGCCTGATGCGGCGATGGGCCCCTTCGCGTCCTTGCCGGCGGCGCCCTGTTCGCCTTACGCCTCAGAATCGGCTAGTTGAGTGCGCCCAATGTGGCATGGGGGACCGTGAGCGTCCCCCATGCCACATTGGGCGCATCAGGGCATCGAAGCGGCACCGATCACGGCGCACTCGCGGGGAGAACCTCGCGGCATTGCTCGAGGTCTGGATGACCGAAGCCTCGCCGGCGAGGCTCGCGGCGAGCGCGCGGACCTCATCGAGAAGGGCGAAGTCCGCGACGTGGAACTCGGCTCGAGTTCGGTGGCGATGGCTTCGGTCTTGGCGCCGTGAGTCGACGGGCCGCCGCCACGCCGATCCCGTCACTCACACGCTCGATTGACGTGCCGCAGCGACGTGGGAGCCGATTGACCTTCAAGTGAGGAGAACAGGCCGGGATCCCACTGACGGTGCAGTGGACAACGCTCCCTTCGGTCCGTCCAGACTGGCGGGTTGCCGCTGTCCGAATGGGCGCGACTCTGTGCCCGGATGGACATCAAGGCGTCCTGTGCTCGGTTGCGAGAAGGAACTCGCAAGGCCGGCTCATGCTACTGTTTATCGAGTAAGCTTACTTGGTAAAGTTATCGAGTATGAGTCAAGCCTGAGAGGTGTGTCATGCAGAGGACGGACGTAGTCGTAGTCGGCGCCGGGCCCACGGGCCTTCTTCTTGCCGGCGAGCTGGCGCTACAGGGTGTGCGGGTGACCGTCCTGGAGCGCCTCGATGAGCCGGATCAGACGATCAAGGCCGGTTCGATCAGCGTCGCCAGCGCCGAGATCCTCGACCGTCGAGGCTTGCTGCCTGCTGCCGAGGAGGCGCAGGCCAGCCTCATCGCGGCTGCTCGTGCGTTCGCAGGAGACACCTCGAACCGTACGGTCGGTGAACAGCTGGAGGCGGCCCGGCGGAAATCCCGCCGATTCCTGGCCGCGGGGCATTTCTCGGGATTCATGTTCCGCAACGACCTGGTCGACCAGGACGATCCGGTCCTGGCGGCGCACACTGCGGTGTCGAACGGAATCGGCGTGCCCCAGTACGATCTCGAGCTGCTGCTCGCGGAGCATTGCGCCCGGCTCGGTGTCCGAACCCGTCGCGGTGTCGAGGTGCACAAGGTACGGAGCACGACCGGGAGCCTTCTGGACGACGCCGACGTGGTCGTCGAGACCGATGCCGGCGACTTCACGGCCGGATGGGTCGTCGCGGCCGATGGGGGACGGAGTCTGATCCGCAAACAGCTCGGTATCGACTTCGTCGGTACCGAGCCCGAGCTGGTGGGGTATCAGGCGATCGCCGATTTCGACGACACCAGCGGATTACGGCGCGGCTGGACGTGGACGCCGCGCGGTCTCTATGCCTACGGGCCGACTCCGGGACGCGTCTTCCTCGTCCGGCACGGGGTCGTCCCGGAAGACCGGAACCTTCCTGTGTCGCTGGAAGAACTACAGGACGCCGTGCGGGATGTCACCGGGGTCCCGGTGACCGTGACGGGTATGCGCGGGCGGGCGACGCGGTTCACGGACAACACCCGGCAGGCACGGACGTACCGGCACGGCCGGGTGCTGCTGGCGGGCGATGCCGCGCATGTGCATTCGCCGCTGGGTGGCCAGGGCCTGAACCTCGGCCTGGGTGACGCGGTGAACCTCGGCTGGAAGCTCGCCGCGACGATCAAGGACTGGGCGCCGGAGGGTTTGCTCGATACCTACGAAACCGAACGGCACCCCGGCGCCGCGTGGGTGCTCGACTGGACAAGGGCGCAGGTCGCCCTCATGCGTGGCGACGAGCGCACCGAGCAGCTGCGGAAGATCATCGGCGACGAGCTGATGACCGCGCCCGGAGCGATGAACCGGATGGTCGCCCTGTCCTCGGGCATCGAGCAGCGTTACGACGTCGCCGACGGTGCCGTCGCTCCCGTCGGCGCGCTCGCCGGGGATGTCGACCTGGCCTCCGAGGGCAGGCTCGCCGACCACGCCCACGACGGCCGGTTCGTCCTCGTCGACCGCTCGCACGACGGCAGGCTCGCCGACGAGGTAAGGGATCCGGAGCGGGTCGCTTACGTCGCGGACCCCACCGCGGACATGTCGCTGCCGAGCCTGCTCGTGCGGCCGGACGGCGTCATCGTCTGGGCCACGACACAGGAGGAAGAGTCGGACGGCGGCGACGCCCGCAAGCGACTCGACGCCGCGATTTCGCGTTGGACAGGCTCGCGATGAGCAGGGACGGCGGCCCGTCACCGGCGAGAATCGGTCCGCTGACGACGGTGATCGTGCTCGGTGGCTTCATGGCCGGGGTCGATACGTCACTGGTCAACGTGGGGCTGGCGACGATCACCGAAGACCTGCACGCCACGCTGACCGGCGTGCAGTGGGTCACCAGCGGATATCTGCTCGCACTGGCCGCGGCGCTGCCCGCGTGCTCGTGGCTCCAACGCCGGCTCGGCGCGTCGCGGTTATGGCTGATATCTCTTCTCGGGTTCGTGGTCGCGTCACTGTTGTGCGCGGTGGCGCCCGACCTCCCGTGGCTGATCATCGCCCGCGCGGTGCAAGGCATCTGCGGTGGGCTCCTCGTGCCGACAGGACAGAACATCGTGGCACGCGCCGTCAGCCCTGACCGGATGGGCCGCACCATGGCCACCGCCGGCCTGGTCATCCTCGCGGCGCCTGCCATCGGCCCGGCGCTGGGCGGCCTGCTCATCGACGCGTCGTCCTGGCGATGGCTCTTCGCGGTCAACCTGCCGATCGGTATCGTCGCCGCCCTGCTCGCTCTCCGCGTACTGCCGAAAGACACCCCGGATCGCGCGGCGAAGCTCGACCTGATCGGAATGGCTCTGCTGTCGACCGGGCTGCCGGCCCTGTTGTCAGGGCTGACGAACCTCGGCTCGGCCGGTCCACAAGGGACGTTCGGGCTGGTTTCCACGGCGCTGGGAGCCCTTTTGCTCGTAGCGTTCGTCGCGGACGCCTCCCGCCGTGACCGGTCGTCGAAGCGGGACCGGCTGCTGGATCTGAGCTTGTTCCGAAGAATGCCGTACGCCACCGCTCAGATCACGTTGTTCTTCACCGGGCTCAGCCTCTTCGGCGGCTTGATCCTGCTACCTCTGTACTACGAGAAGCTGCACGGCCTGACGGTCATCCACACCGGGCTGCTCCTGCTGGCATACGGTCTGGGCGCGATGGCCGCGCTCCCGGTCGGAGGCCGGATCACCGACCGCCATGGCGCCGGCGTCACCTGCGTCATCGGCCTGGCGATCACCGTGGCCGCCACGGTTCCGTTCATCTTCCTGCCCCAGAACACGAGCCTCGTGACGGTCGAGTTCCTCCAGGCGTTCCGTGGTATCGGCGTCGGTCTGGCGGGCATACCGGCGATGACCGCGGCGATGCGCGCCGCAGCCGATCAGCTGGCGGACGCCACTGTCACGTCGAACATCGTCCAACGCGTCGGCGGCAGCCTCGGTAGCGCGATCATCGTCATCGTCATCGCCCGGATTCCCGGGCAACTCGCCGGATTCCAGGCCGCCCACGCGATCCTCGCGGCCGCCGCGGCGATCGCGCTCGTCGCGGCCGTCTCACTCGCGATCGCCGAACGCCGATACCCGCAGGCGGCCGTGTCGGTACAGGCGGGCGCGGCCCATTCCTGAGCTGCGTGCCGCCGCCCGCGGCGCACCGCATGGCCGGCAGCACCCTCGAACCCCACCCTGGAAGAGGAGTGTCTTGAGCAAGACTTCCCTGTCCGTCGAACCAGCCGGTCCGTCCCGCCAGAGGGCGCCGCGTGGCTACGCCCGCGGCTTGTTCGCCGTCAACTTCGGCGTCTTCCTGGCGGCGACGACTCCGATGGCCGTCACGCTGGCGTTCAAGATCGAGCACATCTCCGCTTCCCCCGGGGAAGCGACCGCGAATCTCGCGGTGATCCTTGCCGTCGGGGCACTGTTCGGCCTCGTTGCCAACCCGGTCGCGGGTCGGCTGTCCGATCGTACGACCTCGAAGTGGGGTATGCGACGCCCCTGGATTCTCGGTGGCATGCTCGTCGGGCTCGCTGGACTCTTCATCGTCGGCATCGCGACGTCGTTCTGGGTCGTCCTCGCGGCTTGGTGTGCCGTGCAGGCCGGAACGAACGCGACCGTCGCCGCCGCGAGTGCGACCATCCCCGACCAGGTTCCTCCGTCGCGATTCGGCTCGGTGTCCGGACTCGTCGGAGTCGCGACTCCGCTGGGTGTCCTCGCCGGTTTCACCATCGTGAACTTCCTCGCCGACGATGTGCCGCGCTTCGTCGTGCCGGCGCTCATCGCGACCGCCTTGACAGTTTGGTTCGTCGTGGGGCTCGAAGACCGCGTGCTCACCGAGAAGCCCGCTCGACGGTTCACTGTCGGCCAGTTCTTCGGCTCGTTCGTCTTCAACCCGGCGAAGCACCCCGACTTCGGATGGACGTGGTTGGCGCAGTTCCTCATCATGTTCGGATACGGAGGAATCGCAAGCTACCTTCCGTACTACCTGACCGAAAAATTCGGCTTCGAGGAGCAAGACGCGATCGCGAAGGTCCTCACCGTCAACGCGGTCTCGACGGCCACGATGATGATCTCGAGTCTGGCCGGCGGGTTCCTGTCCGACAAACTGGGCAAACGTCGTCCGTTCGTCGCCGCCGCCGGGGGTTTCATCGTCGTCGGCCTTGTGTCACTCGCCTTCGCCCCGGATTTCGCGACCGTCCTCCTCGCCCAGGCGATCATCGGGATCGGCGCGGGATTGTTCTTCTCGGTGTCCCTCGCGCTCGCGACCGAAGTACTGCCTGACACCGGTGAGTCCGCGAAGGACCTCGGCGTACTCAACACGGCCGCTTCCCTGCCGCAGTCGGTCGCTCCCGCGATCGCGCCCGCGATCATCGCGCTCGGCGCTTCGACCCCACTCGGTGGATTCACGGTCTACTATCTGTTCGGCGCCATCCTCGCCCTTACCGCTGCCGTGATCATCTATCGGGTGAAGGGCGCGAAGTGACGATCGGCGAGGTGGGCCACGCCATCGCGCTCCTGTAGTCCGTAAAGACCTCCTTCCCTGCCTTCAGGGTAGGCAAGGAGGCCTTCACGGACCCTGGTTCACCAGGCGACGGGAAGCCTTTCGACGCCGTGTACGGCTGTCATGCTCCGGAAGTCGATATCCGCCGGATCGACATCAAGGCGGAGTCCGGGGAAGTGCCGCAGCAAGGCCGGTAGCGCGATCCGCAGCTCCATCCTGGCCAGCGGCGCGCCGATACAGTGGTGGATGCCGTGGCCGAAAGCCACATGAGGAGCCGGTTTCCGTGCGATGTCGAAGTCGTCCGGGGCGGTGACGAGGTCGGTGTCCCGGTTGGCCATCGGCAGAGACAGCATCACCAGATCGCCCGTGCGCATTTCCTGCCCGCCGACGGCGGTGTCCGCCATGACGGTCCGGGGCAGACCGGAGTGCACCGGAGTGAGGAAACGGAGCAGTTCTTCGACGGCGTCGTCGACACGCTGAGGTTCGTCGCGGATCGCGGCCAGCTGTCCGGGATGCTCGAGTAACAGCGCGGTGCCCGCGCCCAGGGTGTTGGCGGTGGTCTCGTGTCCCGCGATGAGCAGCACAAGGGCGATACCGACCAGCTCGTCGTGACTGATGTCCTGATCGTGTTCGCGGATCAGCATGCCGATCAAGTCGTCGCCGGGGGCTACGCGGTGCCGGTCGACGAGATCGCTCATGTAGGAGCGAAGCGCGATGAACGCGTCGGTCTGTTCCTCCTTCGAGGTGGTCTGCCGAAGTTGAACGGACGACAGGTGCTGGAACAGTTCCCTGTCGGAGTAGGGAACTCCGAGGAGTTCGCAGATGACCAAGGAGGGGATGGGCAACGCGAAGCCCTGGACGAGGTCGGCCGGCGAGCCGGTCTCCCGCATGTCGTCCAGAACTTCGTCGACGACTGCCCGTACTCGAGGCTCCAGCGCGCGCATGCGGCGCATCGTGAACTCCGGGGTGAGCAGGCGGCGCAGGCGGGTGTGTTCAGGCGGGTCCTGGCCGACCATGAAGGACGCCGCGTCGGTGAATCGCTGCTCGCCGGGAGGGGCGGAATCGGGTGATGAGGACGGGGCCGAGTGGCGGGCGAGCCCCGCGCTGCTGAACAAGCCGGCGTCACCGAGTACGGCGCGAACATCCTCATGGCGGGTGACCACCCAGGCGGATACCCCGAAATCGGTGGTGTCCGTTCTGGTCGGCCTGCCCGTGTGTGCGCGTTCGGCGAGGTCGGATCCCGGGCTGTAGCGATCGCGCGACATGGTGATCGGACGCGGCGTCGGCGTCATGACTGCTCCCATCGACAAACAGATTTACTTGATAAACTTACTTGGTAAGTTTATCGGGTTGACTGTGGTCGTGCCAGGTTGGACGGGATTTGCTGATCCGATAAACTTATTGGGTAAAGATCATCGCTGTGAGGGAGCTCTTCCAATGCCGAACCGAGGAGACCGTGGCGGTTTGAAGACGCGAGCTCGCATCGCCGAGATCGCGACTCGACTGTTCCTGGAGCGCGGCTTCGACGAGGTCACGATCGCCGAGGTCGCCGCGGCCGCCGGCGTGTCCAAGGTGACCGTGTTTTCGCACTTCGAGCGCAAGGAGGACCTGCTGTTCGACCGTCTCCCCGACGTCGCCGACATCGTGCGAACAGCGATCCGCGAGCGGGACGACGCCGTCGGCGCTGTCGAGGCGCTCCGTCAGGCCACTGTCGCACTCGCGGAGAAACGGCATGTGCTCTCGGGCCTGGACGGAGACCTCGAGCCGATGATGCGGACGGTCATGGAATCGCCCGCCTTGATCGCGCGGCTCCGCACCTTCGCGTACGAGATCGAAACAGAGCTGGCAACCGAGCTCCACTCGGACCCGGGGTACTCCGGCGACAGCGCACTGGCCGCGGCCTTGCTCGTCGCCGCTTACCGGACGGTCGCCGCCGAGACGGTACGACGGCAACTCGCCGGGGATGACCTCGCCGACGTCGCTTCATCCCACCTTCAACGCCTGAAGGAGGCGTTCGACGCCGTCCAACGCGGCATCGAGGGCGCCTGAGCGTGCCGTGTCATCCTTCTGACACCCGGCCTCATGCGGGGTTTGCATGGGCGGTGCCGATTCGACATTGGACAGTGCCGAGCCGGGCCCCGCACGATGGGTTTCGTGGTACAGACGACGCGTTTCGCACGCTTCCCGCTCGGACATTTCCCGACCCCGCTCGAGCCGATGGAACGGTTGGCTTCGGTGTTGAGCCGGAAGTATCGGCGAGTGCCGAACCTCTGGATCAAACGCGACGATTGCACCGGGCTGGCCACCGGTGGCAACAAGACACGCAAGCTCGAGTTCCTCGTCGGGGAAGCGCTGGAACAGGGCGCCGACACCTTGATCACCCAGGGCGCCACGCAGTCCAACCACGCTCGGCAGACCGCGGCGGCCGCGGCCCGGGCAGGTCTGGAATGCCGGCTGCTGCTCGAACAGCGCCAGATTCGTGACGAGGAATACGAGCGTTCCGGCAACGTGCTGCTCGACGAACTGCTCGGAGCGCAGATCGTGGACCGGCTGCCGGCCGGCACCGACATGGCGGCGGCGATGGATTCCCTCGCCGACGACCTGCGTGCCGAGGGACGGAAGCCCTACGTGATCCCCGGCGGCGGCTCGAACCCGGTCGGCGCGCTCGGCTACGTCGAGTGCGCGGCAGAGCTGGACGCCGCCCCGGTGCCGGTGGACTGGGTCGTGCACGCCACCGGCAGTACCGGGACCCAGGCGGGGCTCGTCGCGGGGTTGCGCGCGATGCACAGTCCGGCGCTGGTGCTCGGCGTAAGTGTGCGTCAGCCGGAACAGAAGCAGGTCGACGCGGTGTACACGCTCGCCGCGCGGACCGGGGAGTTGCTGGGCGCCGAGGTCCTCCGCGACGACGTGCTGGTGGACGACCGCTGGGTCGGTGACGGGTACGGCGTGCCCACCGAGGCGATGACCGACGCGATGTCGCTGCTCGCGACGACCGAGGGCATCCTGCTGGACCCGGTCTACTCGGGAAAGGGGTTCGCCGGCCTGCTCGGAGCCATCGCCGACGAGCGGTTCGACGAAACCGACAACGTGGTGTTCGTGCACACCGGCGGAGTCGCGGGATTGTTCGGCTACCGATCGACCTTCCAGTGAGGGCCTCGGCGTACCGGCGGCCGCTGGCGGGCATCCTCGGTGGCATGGGGCCTGCGGCGACCGCCGAGTTCTACGCCAAGGTCATCGCACGCACGCCGGCGGTTCGCGATCAGGACCACGTTCGATTGGTCATCTGGGCGGATCCGACGGTGCCGGACCGGGTGGCCGCGTTGCTCGACGGGAGCACCGATCCCTATCCCGCGCTGCTGGAGGGCGCGCTCAAGTTGCGCGATCTGGACGCGACGGTGATCGCGATCCCGTGTCATACGGCGCAGTACTTCATTCCGAAACTGGCCGCGGACACCGGGATGCGCTTCCTGGACATGGTGGCCGAGACGGCGGCCGCGCTGTCCGCGCGCACAGGTCCGGTCGGCTTGCTCGGCACGCGCGGCACGCTGGCAAGCGGCCTTTACCGGAACATGCTGGCGGGTACCGAGCTGATCTTGCCGTCAGAGCCAACGCAAACCGAAGTCGATCAAGCCATCGCCGCGGTGAAACGGGGTGACGCGCGGCAGGGTGGGGCCCATCTCGACCGCGCGCTGGCGGCGCTCGACGCGCCCTTGACGATATTGGCGTGTACCGAACTTCCGCTCGCGGCCAGGTTCACCACGAGCGAGGGCGAGCTGCTCGACCCGACTGATCTCCTGGCCGATGCGCTCATCCAGTGCTGCTGGTGAGACCGGCGTTCCGCCAGACGGTGTCGGTTTGACGCGGCGTGTGATCACCGCGCGTCCGGTAGAGCCGGATCTCCAGTCGCGCGGTCAACGACGCATCGTCGAGCAAGCGAATCCGCTCGTCCTCGAGTGCCTGCCGCATCAGCAGTTCCGGTAGCCAGCCGACTCCGTCGCCCGCGAGGACCATCGCGGCGAGTGCCGCGGTGAAGTCGCTCTGCATCACCGGCCGCACGGAGACCCGGTGCTCGGTGAGGATCCGGTCGGTGACCCGGCCGAAGAAGGTGCCCTGGCCATGGGTGACCACTGGGACGGGGAAGGCGTCGGTGCCGGGCAGGGTATGCGTTGTGCCTGCCGCGGCGAACGGAGCGAGCCGATCGGTGGCGACGGTCATCGACTCGACGTCGCCGCCGGGCATGGCCGGTGGCATCGCCGGATCCGCGTACACCAGCAGCAAGTCGCAACCTCCGTGAAGCAAGGTGTCATAGGCGTCGTGGGTGTTCGACGCCAGCAGGACGCACGGTCCGCCGCCACTGCGCGACCACCAATGGCTGAAGAAGGGACCCGCGAGTGTGTGCGTGGCGGCGACGCGGACGGCGTCTCGTGGCGAGCGCCGCCGACCGCGGATCTCGTCACGGACCGTGTGCAGGCCGGCGACCGTCTCCAGTGCGCCGGCCCGCACCTTCGCGCCGGCCGCGGTCAACGCCACCGGGAAGGTGGAGCGATCCACCAGTTCCTCGCCGAACCACAGCTCAAGGGCACGGATCCGTCGGCTGAACGCCGGCTGGCTGAGGTGCTGTGCCTCCGCCGCCCTGGTGAAACTCTCGTGCTCGGTGAGGGCCAGGAAGCTCTCCAGCCAGCCGATATCCACAGAGTTACAGTCCTCGCGTGATCGTGATGCGGCGTGATGGGGAACACAGTAGTAGTCGGTCTCCATTCTCAACACTTCGCCGTCGGCGTGCGTAAACCCCGGCGAACCAGGAGATGAGGTGTGCGGGTGAGGGTACGACGGTCTAAGGACGACGACGTCCTCGCCGAGTCCATACGCAGCGAAAGCGACGTCCGGCAGGCGTATGCGCGGTACGGCGGGCAGCTGTTCGGCTTCGCCTTCAACGCGCTCGATGACCGTCAGCTGGCCGAGGACGTGGTGCAGGAGACGTTCGTGCGGGCGTGGCGCGCCAGCGGGCGTTTCGATCCCGACCGCGGCAGTTTGCGCACGTGGTTGTTCGGGATAACGCGAAACCTCGTGATCGACGCGACGCGGCGGCGCGCGAGCCGTCCCGTGCCCACCGAGGCGGAGCCGACACAGCGGACCGACGACCCTTTCGATCGTCTGCTGGTGGGGATCCAGCTCGACGAGGCGATGCACAAGCTCAGCGACCCCCATCGCGAAATCGTCCTGGCCGTGCACGTGGAAGGCCACACGTGTGCCGACTACGCTGCCGAAAACTCCATTTCGGCATCAACCGCGAGGAGCAGGCTGTATTACGGGATCCGTGCACTCCGCTTGATCCTGGAGGAGAACGGGGGACTCGTACGATGAACGAGCACTGCTTGCAAACCCGCGGTGAGGCGACCGAACTGTTGATGCTCGGCCGCCCGTTGACCGCCGAGCTGTCCTTGCACGTCGCATCCTGTTCGGCGTGCGCGCGGGACATCGCCGAGGTTCGGGAGGTCGTAGCTACCTTCGCCTACGCCGAGGGCAATCGGCCGCCTGCCGTTTCCCCGGAACTCGGACCCCGGATCGAAGCCGAGTTGCGGGCCGCGACGGGGGCCCGGCGGGTTCGGCGGCTCGTGCTCGCCGCAGCCGCCTTCGTACTGGTGATGGCTGTGGCGGTGGGAAGTCTCGTGATGGTGTCCGGGTCCTCGCCGGTTCAGCAGATCGCCTTGGAGCGTGACGGTCTCATGGTGTCGCAGCCCTGGGGTACGGAGGTGCCGATCATGCTCAATGGCCTGCGGCATGGCGAGACCTATCAACTGGTGACGGTCGGGCTCGAGGGGCGGAGCGTGCCCGCGGGCAGCGTGCGTGCCGAAGGCCCTGGTCCGTTCCGGGCACGCATGGTCACGGCGATGTCCCGTGATTCCATCACCGCGCTGCTGGTGCGCGATGACGACGGCCGTCAGGTCGCGCAGTTGCCGGTGGCCCCTCGGGGCTGACGAACGGAGTGCGCCGTGACGATCCGGCTGGTCGTCCTGAGCGACAGGCACACGCGCCGCCTGCCTGCCCGACCGGTCGGCACTATGGAGAGGGAGCCGAACACGATGTCCCCCGACGCCTAGGTCGAGTGGCCGCCGTTGCCCGCCCGTGTTGACGGTATCGACCGGACACGCCTGCCCGCTCTGCTGGTGTGTTGCATCATCGCCGAGCAGTTCCCGCCGCTGGCGCTGAACGACCGCGCGATTCCCGAGCAGCAGATCCGGCACACCGTGCGCCGCCTCATCTTGGAGATGCCCCCTAGGTATCTCCTCGGATGGCGGGGTCGCTGCGCGGTACACCATGTCCGGTGGGACAACGCTCGTACCACCACTGCCGCACTGTACGGCCGCCGGTTGGCCGGTGCGGAAACGCTACCTGACGTCTTCGGGTTGGCCGACATCGTGATCCACGACGATCCGGCACCGGCCGGTCACGTGCCCTGGGTGAAAGGACAAAGCTGACATGCGCGCGATCGAGGCGGTCACGGATATTTCGGTAGGTCCGCGAGTGGTGTGGGCGGTGCTGACCGATTTCCCGAGCTATCCGGAGTGGGCTCCCTACCTCCAGGAGATCGACGGCCGCCCGGAGGTGGGTGCCTCCCTGCGTCTTGTGCAGGGGCCGCCTGGCGCCAAGCCGTACGTAGTCCGTGTCCCAGTCGTGGAAGCCACGCCGGGTGCCAGGTTGGCGTGGTCGGCGGTGATTCCCGGAGCGGCCTGGTTGCCTGCGTTCGTTTTCACCGGAACGCACGAGTTCGTTCTGAGCCCACTTCCCGATGGCACGACCAGGTTGACACATCGCGAACACTTCGGTGGTCTGGTGTCCCGGTTGTCCAAAGAAGGGCCAAAAGGGGCCGACGAGGGTTTCGCGGCCTTCAACAACGCGATGAAGGACCGCTGCGAGAAGTTGGTGTCCGGTCTCCTCGCGCTCGAGTAACGGCGAGCATGACGCAAGTCATGCCGTCCCCTTTGGACACTGCCACCACCGGGATGCGTACCCCTCACGTAAAGGCGCACGGTGAACAACCGGCCGGAGCTGAAGAGCCGGTCCTTTCGCCTGCCGGGAATCCGACAATGTCGCTTTCGTGACCGGAGTGTGCCCAATTCTCCCGTGATGGAGGTTTTTCGTGCTTTCTGTCCGACATCTAGCAGGTGCGACCGCCGGCTTCGTATGTCTGGGGGCCACGGCCTTCGGTGCGGTGGCCTCCGCCAAGGTCGATCCGACGCAGGCCGCCGTCGCACCGGTGACCGCCGCCGCGGCGGAGACCGGCAAACAGGTGCCCATCCCCATTTCGGGTCGGGATCGCGTCTACACCGCCGATCAGACCTCCAACACCGTGTCGGTGATCGATCCGTCCACCAATCGCACCCTTGGCACGATCGCCCTCGGCGCGCAGCGGCTGGGTGCCTCCTTCAGCCCGCAGTACCTTGAGAACACCGGGGTGCACGGGCTGGCCTACACCCGCGATCACAAGCGGCTCGGCGTGGTCAGTGTCACCAGCAACACGGTGACCGTGATCGACACCGCCACCAACAAGGTCCTCAACCAGACCGACGTCGGCCGTGCCGCGCACGAAGGCACCTTCACCGCCGACGGCAAGGAATTCTGGGTGGCCAACCGCGGTCGTGACACGGTCACGATCTCCGACGCCGAGCACGGCGGGGTGCTCGCCAACCTGCCGGTGGGGGCGGGTCCGTCGAAGGTGCTGCTGAGCCCGGACGGCAAGCTCGCCTACGTCAACCACATCAAGCTGGCCGAGATCACCGTCATCGACGTCGCGGCACGCAAGGTCGTCGATCACATCACCGGTCTCGGCAGCACCTTCTCCTCGGATCAGGCCATCTCGCCGGACGGCAAGGAACTGTGGGCGTCGCACAAGTCGTTCGGCAAGATCAGTGTGGTCGACCTGGTCAACCGCAAGGTCACCACGGTGCTCGAGACGGGGCCGGACACCAACCACCCCGCGTTCGCCGACACCGGCAAGGGCTCGTTCGCGTATTTGACCGTCGGTGGGCTCGACAAGACGGTCGTGTACCGCCGCACCGCGAGCGGTGTCCCCGAGGTGGTCACCGAGATCCCCAACAACGGGCACGCGCCACACGGCATCTGGGCCAGTGGTGACAGCACCCGGGTGTACGTCGGGCTGGAGAAGTCCGACAAGGTCGACGTCATCGACACCGCCACCAACAAGGTGACGAACACCATCGGAGTCGGCCAGGAACCGCAGGCCCTGGTCTACGTGCCGGACGCCGCCCCCGCGGGATCGGCGCCGGGCCTCGGCAAGCAAGGACTCGGTGGCACTCCGGAGAACGTGGACACCGTTCTGCCCAACGGAAGGCCGGGCGACCCCATGCGTCCCGGGAACAAAGGCCGCGTGCTCGAGGCCACCGTCAGGCAGGTCAGTGGGCTCGACATGATCCAGCTCCAGGCCCGTGAACTGGAGCCGACCACCACCTATCAAGCCTTCTCCGTCGATCGCTGGGGCCGCCGGACGCCGCTGGTCTCGTTCACCACCGACGCCTCGGGCTCCGCGCCCCAGGTGCTGGCGTTCGCCGACTTCCAGGGCCGCCGTATCGCGATCGAATCCCAGGGCAAGGCGACCCAGCAGACCCTCGCGCAGGCCGTGAGCAAGTCTTCGCACCATGGCTCCGGCGGCTCCGGCGGCTCCAGTGGTTCCGACGCGCCTGACGGCCGTGTCGAGACGGCCGACCTCCTCTACTGCGACTGCTGCTGAGGTCGCCATGAAGCACAGGGAACTGTCACGTCGGGCCGGGGGCGGCGCGCGTTCGCCACGCCGGTGGGGCCGTGCGGCGATGACCGTGGTGGGCGCGTGCGCCGCCGCGATGGTGATGCTCGCGGGAACGGCTTCCGCGCATGTCAAGGTCTTCGCCGACGGTGCGGTGGCCGGGCAGCCGGCGACCCTCAAGTTCCGTGTTCCTTCGGAGCTGGCGTCGGTCACGACGATCCGCGTCGACGTCGCCTTGCCGAAGGAGGTCGCCGCCACGTCGTTCCCGCCTGTCGAGGGATGGGCTCACGCGCAGACTCAGGGTGGGCAGGACAACCTCGCTCACGTCGTTTGGACGGCGGAAGCGGGCAAGGAGATCAAGCCCGACGAAAGCCGGTACTTCGAGCTGGGTGTGGGGCCTCTGCCCGCGAAGCCCAGCCTGGGCTTCGACGTGGTCCAGACCTATTCGGACGGGACGGTGGTGAAGTGGAACGAACCGGAAGTCGGTTCCAAGGAACCGGAGTTCCCTTCCGCCGTGCTCGTTCTGGACGCGGCCGCGGTCGCCGCGGAGAAGCAGGCTCAGGCGGCTTCGGGGCCTGAGGTCGCTGCCACTTCGATGCCGGCCGCCGCGGAAGCGGGCGGCGACACTTGGCTGGTCTGGGTTCTGACCGGCGTGGCCGCTCTCGCCGTTGTCACCGCACTGGGTGTGATCGTGAGAACCCGTCGCAAGGCCAGCTGAGAAATCAAGCGCTCGTGAGATTTGTGGCCGAGTCTGTGCCGTGAAGGCCTCCTTGAGGGATCCAGAGTCCTTCAAGGGGGCCTTCACGGCCACGCCGACGCTTGCCGCCCGATAACGCTCGTTGTCGCTCACGACCCCTTCGGCTTGTCCTTTATGGACAGTCGGCTCGATGTCGTCGATACATCTCACGACTTTGTCAGTGGAGTCGCTCGGTGAGTACTCGCAGTTCCCGTTCGAAGAGAGCGTCGGCGTCCAGGTGCATCGCGGCGAAGCCACCGCCCAGCTCGAGGCTCACGATTCCGTGCAGGCGTGCCCACACCGACACGGCCAGATGGAACTCTTCGGTGCCGGCGCTTCGTGCGGCGAGGACTTCGTCGCCGGTCGCCGGTACGGGTTTCTTGATCGGCGCCTCTGCGTCGTCGATGCCGTGAAGAGTGGCGAGCAAGACCTCCATGAGCGAGCGCGCGGCGGCGGCGAGCGGTTCGCTGTGCGCGTCGTATCCCGGCAGTGGCGGCTTGAACAGCAGTTCGTAGCGGTGAGGTTCGCTGAGCGCCCAGGCCCGGTACGCGCGCGCCAATCCGCGCACCCGTGCTTCGGGGGCGAGAGGGGCCTTTCTGTCTTCGAACTCCCTTTTCAGCGCACGGCTCAGGTCGCCGTACGCGTCGACGACCAGGGCGGTCAGCAGGTCATCGCGATTGGCGAAGTAGCGGTAGAGCGCGGTGCCGGAAACGCCGAGCTGCTTGGCGATGGCCTTGATCGAGATCGACTGTGCCCCACCTGTGGTCAGCTGCTCCAGCGCTGCTGCCTTGATGTCTTCGCGAACCTGCTCGCGGAACCGCTCCCGCATCGTGTTGCGGGCGGCTACTGGTCGCATCAGACCTCCTTCTCTCTCGAACAAACCTTAACACCCGCTCCTGGATGTGAGAGGGGCGCACAAAAAGTTCCATGGCAACCGTTGGTGTATCGACTCTCGCATGTTACAGTCTCTAACCATCGAGTCACCGTCGCACCGAACAGTCTGAGGAGAAGACTCGTGAAGACATCAAAAGTGCTCGTGACCGGTGCCACCAGGGGGATCGGTGCGCTGGTGGTTCCGGCGTTGCGGGCTCGCGGGCTCCGGGTGCGGGCGATGGTGCGCACACCGGGCAGGGAGAAGACGTTGCCGGAGGGGGTCGAATTCGCCTTCGCCGACCTGCGCGACCCGAAGAGCGTCGCCGCCGCTCTGCACGGCGTGGATGGGGTCTTCCTGAACAGTCCTTCCACGCCGGACGCCGTCGACCTCCAGATCCGGTTCGCGGACCTCGCGATGCGCGCGGGGGTTTCGCAGCTGGTCCTGTTGTCCCAGTACGAGGCCAGGACCAACTCTCGGGCGCGGTTCCTGCGCTGGCACGCCGCTGTGGAGGCGCACGTGCGGACCCTCGGTCTCGAACACACCGTGCTGCGCCCCAATCTGTTCATGCAGGGACTGTTGCGTTTCTCCAGTGCGATCCGGGCGAACGGTGCTTTCGCGGCCTCGATCGGTGCTGCACCGGTCAGCCTGGTCGACACCCGCGACATCGCCGATGTGGCGGCGCTCGTGTTCGCCGAGCCCGGGCACAGTGGCCGCACGTACTCCCTGACCGGTCCACAAGCGGTGACCCATGGCGAGATCGCCGGAGCGTTGTCCGTGGCGACCGGGAGGCCGGTCACCTTCACAGATCTTTCCGTCACGGCCTTCGCCGCGTCGCTGCGCGGGGTCATGCCGGACTGGCAGGCCGCGGGCCTGGCCGAGGACTACGCGCACTACGCCCGGGGTGAGGCGGCCCGGGTCCACCCGGACGTCGCCGATCTCATTGGCCGCCCCGCCCGTGACCTGGCCGGGTTCGCCCAAGATTTCGCCGGGGCCTTCACGCCGCCGCGAGTACCGAACCACGTCTGAAGTCCTTGAATCACCAGAACAACTTTCCCAGGAAACGGAGTTTCGAATGGTCACCAAAACCCTGTCCAGAACCGCCAGGCGCCGCTGGTGGTGGGCTTTGTGGGGGCTGCTCGCCGTCTCAGCGGTCGCCATCGCGGGCTACGCGGTGCCGCCCTACCTGACCGGGAATTCCGCGGACAGCAACGTGCCGATCGACCCGGATGTGGCGCTGCACTACCTGTCCCTGGCGGTACACGCGGTGCCCGGCGGGCTCGCCATGATCATCGGGCCACTGCAGTTCGTACCCCGGTTCCGGGCGCGTTACCCGAAATGGCACCGGGTCGCGGGCCGCGTGTACCTGATTTCCGTCATCATCGCTTCGGGCGCGTCGTTGTACGCCGCCACTTTCACGCTGAGCGGGTTCGCGATCCAGGTCGGCTTCTACGTACTCGCCGTGGCCTGGTTGTTCACCGCGGCCAAGGCGTACCGGACGATCCGTCGTGGTGAGGTGGCGTTGCACCGGATCTGGATGATCCGCAACTACGCCCTGACCTTCGCCGCCGTGACCTTGCGGATCTATCTCCTCATCGGTCTGCAGCTGAAACCGTCGTTTCCCGGGCTGGAGTTCGACGAGATCTACACCGCGAGCGGCTGGGCGTCCATTCTGGTCAACGTCCTGGTGGCCGAGTACTTCATCATCCAGCGCACGCTGACACCGTTGGCGCGTCGCAGGCGTGAGTCCACAAAGGAGAATCCACCCGTGCCGGTATAGCTGGCGCTACCCGTACCTCGGCCGCCTACGGGATCGAATCCCGGTTTCCCGCCGGACATGATCGACGTGATCGAAAGCCGGTTCGGACAACGGAGGTTCCCATGACTGGGCGTATCGGGAAGGCGCCGCGGCGCCGGTATCTGCTCGCGGTGACGGCCGCTGTGCTGGTGGGCGCGGTGTCCGCACCGTCGGCTGCCGGTGCGGACACGGAAGGGCGGCGGGGTGACGGCGTCCAGCGCGGGCTGGACGTGCTGGTCGGCCAGGACAAGTTCACCGGGGCGCTGGCGGCGGTTTCCAGCCGGGACGGCCGGACCCGCGACTACACCGCCGGAGCCAGTGACCGGGAAACCGGGAAGAAGGTGCCGGTCGACGGGAGGATCCGGATCGGCAGCAACACCAAGACGTTCACCGCGACCGTGGTGCTTCAGCTGGTCGGAGAAGGCAAGATCGAACTCGATGAGCCCGTCGAGACTTATCTGCCCGGCGTGGTCCGTGGCAAGGGCGGGGACGGCCGGAAGATCACGGTCCGCCAGCTGCTGCAACACACCAGCGGCCTGCCCGACTATGTCGATCCGGTCATGGGCGGCGATTTCGTCGGGAACTACCTGTCGCTCCGGCACACCTACTTCGAGCCCAGGCAGCTGACAGACACCGCGCTGCAGCAGCCGCCCTCGAGCGGGTGGAGCTACAGCAACACCAACTACATCATCGCCGGACTGCTGGTCCAACGGGTCACCGGCCGTCCGATCGGGGAAGAGATCACCACCCGGATCATCGACCGGATCGGGCTGCGTGACACCTACTGGCCGCAGCTCGGCGAACAGGACCTCCGTGGCAAACACCCCAAAGGCTACTTCGCCACCAAGGACGGGAACCTGGTCGACGTCACCCGGCAGGACATCTCCATGGCCTGGGCGGCCGGTGCCCTGGTCAGCACTCCGAGTGACGTGACCCGGTTCTTCAGCGCGCTGGTCGGCGGCAAACTGCTGCGCCCCCAGGAGCTCGCCGAAATGCAGTCCACCGTCGACGCGCCCGGCTTCGACACCGTCGGAGGATCCCGCTACGGGCTCGGCATCGCGACATTCAAGCTCAGCTGCGGCGGACAGGCCTGGTCGCACGGCGGCAACACCCCCGGCTACACGATCGTCAACGGTGCCACGACCGACGGACGTGCCGCCAGCGTCGCGGTCACCGCGCTGCCATCCACCATCGAGGGATTGAAGCACCTCGACGAAACACTGGATTCCGCGCTCTGCCAGGGGAAGTAGGGACTCGAGCGAGACCGGATGCGCGCCAAGGTCATGACATGACCCGAATATCCGCCGAAGCCCAGAGCGAGGACGAAACGATGAGCGACGAAGCCGCTTCCGCGAAAGTACCCACTCGCCCCCGGAAAACGCGCAGTGTGGCGATGGCGGGCCTTGCCAGCGCCATGTTCCTGGTCATTCTCGACAGCGCGATGGTGAACCTCGCCGGTCCGACGATTCGCACGGGTCTCGGGCTTTCGGCCGCCGAACTCACGGCCGTCGTCGGAAGTTATCTGGTGGCGTTCGCCGGCCTGCTGCTTCTCGGTGGCCGGCTCGCCGACGTGATGGGAGCACGAAGGGTGTTCCTGACCGGGATGGGCGTGTACCTCGCCACCTCGGTCGTCTGCGCGCTCGCGACCAGCGGCACGATGCTGATCGCCGCGCGGATCGGGCAGGGTGCGGGGGCCGCGCTGGTGATGCCTGCCGCGCTCTCGCTCGTCCTCGCCATCCACCCGACTCCCGCGGAACGCACCCGTGCGCTGGGTACCTGGGGTGCGGTCGCGGGATTCGGCAGTCTCATCGGCGTCTTCCTCGGCGGCACCTTGACCCAGGTCTTCGGCTGGCAGTCGGTGTTCCTGACTCCGGTGCCGTTCGGCGCCCTCGGGGCATTGGTCGTATGGCGCACGGTGCCGTCCGTCCCTGGCAGGCCCGGGCGGTTCGACGCACTCGGCGCGATCACCATCTCCGTGGGTGTCTCCGGCCTCGCACTCGGCATGGTCACCGCTTCCGACGCCGGCTGGAGCTCGCCCGGTACGGTCATCGGCCTCGCGCTCGGTGTCCTTTCGCTGGCCGCGTTCGTGGTCGTCGAACGGCGGTCCGCTCACCCACTCGTCCCGCTCCGGGTCTTCCGCCGGAAGCCGGTCGTCACCGCCAACCTGGTGGTGCTGCTGCTCGGTGGCACGTTGACGAGCCTGTTCTTCTTCCTGCCTCAGTATCAGCAGCAGGTGCTCGGGATGAGCCCGCTGAGCACCGGGATGACGCAGCTCCCCATCGCCGGCATGATCATCGTGGGCAGCGTTCTCGCGCCGGTGCTGGCCAGGCGCGCCGGCTTGACCAGCGCGCTGCCGATCGGGCTCGGCACGCTGCTCGCCGGCTTCCTGTGGCTCGTACTGGACCCGACCACCAGTGGTTTCTCGCTCAGCCTGCTCGGCGCGTTCCTGCTGATCGGCACCGGCCTCGGGCTCGGCCTCGTCAACGCCACCGCGATGGGAGTACGTGACAGCGCGGCGGGAGAGTCCGGCCTCCTCAGCGGGCTGGTCAACGCCGCACAGCAGCTGGGTGGCGCGGTCGGTCTCGCGGCTCTCGCCGGGATCGCCATCGGCGCCGCGGGCAAGCACGGGGACATCGCGTTCACCACGGCGTTTCTCGGCGAGGCCGCGCTCGTCCTGATCGCCCTCGCGGTGTCGCTCGTCTCCAGAGCCACGGGCAAGCCCTCCGCGGCTCCTTTGGCCGCGCGCTGACACGCCCGGCCGAATCCACCGAATCCAGGAAGGCTCACCACCATGACGAACCCCACCGTTCTCGTGACCGGCGCGACCGGAACCGTCGGCTCCGCTCTGATCCCCGCCCTGCGAGCCCGTGGCGTCACCGTCCGCGCGATGACCCGCGACCCCGGCCACTCCGTTTCCGGCGCCGAGACCGTCGTCGCCGACCTGCAGGATCCGGAATCGGTCGCCGCCGCGTTGAAAGGAGTCGACGCCGCTTTTCTCAACAGTCCCTCGGCACCGGACGCCGCCTCGCTGCAGATCCAGTTCGCGCACCTTGCTCGCGAAGCCGGCGTGTACCGGCTCGTGGTCCTTTCGCAGTACGCGGCGCGAGCCGACTCGCCGGTGCGGTTCCTGCGCTGGCATGCCGAAGTCGAAGCGCACCTACGGGAGATCGGGCTCGACCACACTGTGTTGCGTCCCAACCTCTATCTGCAGGCGCTGCTCGGGTTTGCCCGCACTATCGCGCAGGGCTGGTTCGCCGCGCCCATCGGCGAAGCCGCCGTGAGCGCCATCGACATCAGGGACATCGCGGACGCCGCCGCGGTCGTGCTGACGACCGCGGGACACACCGGTCACACCTACACCCTGACCGGTCCTCGTGCCGTCACCCACGCCGAGATCGCCGAAGCGATCGCCGCCGCCACAGGACGGGAAATCGTCTTTCGGAACGCGTCGGCCGACCAGTTCAGTGCCGCACTGAGCGGTTTCCTCCCGCCATGGCAGCTCGAAGGGTTGGTCGAGGACTACGCCCACTACGCCCGGGGCGAAGCCGCGGAAGTGTCCTCGGCTGTCACCGATCTCACCGGACGTCCGGCTCGGGACGTCGCCGACTTCGCTCGCGATCACGTTGCCACGTTCGCCCCTGCAGGCTGAAACCTCGCGCCTTACCCCTCAAGAGAACGACCCGATTCGCTCACGACCTCAAGCGCTGCTTCCCAGCCACCGCAACGTCTCCAGCGCCACCGCCACATTCACCGCGTTCTCCGCCAACGGGCGGGGGAGCAGTTCGTCGGCCCGCGCCAGCCGTCGGACGACGGTGTTGCGATGGGTGTAGAGCCGTTCCGCGGTCCGCGTCGTGTTGCCCAGTTCGTGCACGTAGGTCCGGACGGTCTCCCGGGTTTCGGCGTCGGCGTGCCGGAGTTCGCCGAGGGTGTCGGCGATGAATTCGCTTGCCTGCGCCGGGTCGCCGGTGAGCAGGGCGAGCAGCTGGATGTCCTGGTACCGCGCTATCTGCTGCGGTGAGGTGAGCCTGGCGAGCATCCGCTGGGTGGCGGCGGCGTCCAGATGGCTGCGGCGGAAGCCGTCGATCCCGCTGCCGGGCCGCCCCAGCGCCACCCGGACGTCGGGATGCGGCGCGAGGTCTTCGGCGAGCCGGTCCGCGCGCGGCGGGGTCCGGCCGGGCAGCCAGACCCACAGGGCGGCGGCGCTGGCGACGACGGTCAGCCGGTGTGAAGCGCCGCTGGCCCGCATGAGGGTTTCGGCGGCGCTTTCGAGCTGCTGGGACGACGGCGTCGCCGAGCCGCTCCAGACGATCGCGGCCGTATGCGGGCCGGCGAGCGGATAGCCGAGCTGGGCTTCGGCCCGCGTGCGGCTGATGGGCGCGCCTTCGAGCAGCAGGGTGACCGTGGCCCGCCGTTCGGCGTGGGCGCCGCGGGTCAGTTCCGAGCGTTCGGCGGCCATCCGGTCGGACACCGCGGCGACGGTGTCCTCGATGAACGTGGTGATCGACAGCGACGAGACGTCCAGCAGTTCGCGGAGCAGCACCGGGTCGGATGTGAGGTCGAAGCAGATCTCGATCCACCGGCGCCAGGCCACCCCCTGCGCCCGCCGGTAGGCGTCGAGGCCGCCGGAGTCGAAGCCGCGGCGCACCATGTCGCGGGCGCCGTCGAGCACTTCCTGGTTCAGGTTGGCGGACACCCGCATCCCGGGGCGCTGCACGTTCGCGGCCGCCCAGTGCAGCAGATTCGCCAGATTCGCGCGTTTGGTGCCCTCGGTGAGGACGGGGTCCTCAGCGACCGCGCGCATACTGCCCCCGCCGAGCGAGGCCTCGTGCAGTTCCTCGATCCACTCGGCGCGCGGATGCAGCACGATCTCCGCGCCACGCCGGAAGAGATCGCGTGCCTCGGGGGACAGGGTCGGCCACGGCGTTGCGGCACTTTGCACCATCCATACATCATGATGGTGCAGATAGTGCTAGCGCAATTCCCCGGTGGACCCGCATCGTGGAGGCAACCGAGACGAGGCTGGAGTACCGCATGACGACGAGCACACCCGTCGAGCACCTCGACGTGGTCATCATCGGTGCCGGGATTTCCGGGATCGGGGCCGCGCGCTACCTGAAGACCGAGAACCCGGGCAAGACGTTCGCCATCCTGGAGGCCCGCGGCACGTCCGGCGGCACCTGGGATCTGTTCCGCTACCCCGGCATCCGGTCGGACTCCGACCTGCACACCTTCGGCTACGAGTTCAAGCCGTGGCGGGACAAGCAGTCCATCGCCGACGCGCCCCGGATCCTGTCTTACCTGCGTGAGACGGTCTCCGAGAACGGCCTCGAGCCGAGCATCCGCTACCACCACAAGCTGCTCTCGGCGGCCTGGTCGAGCGACGAAGCGCGCTGGCTGCTCGAGATCGAGCGCACCGACACCGGCGAGCGCACCCGGCTCAGCGCGGGCTGGATGTTCAACGCGGGCGGCTACTACCGCTACGACGAGGGCTTCACCCCGCGTTTCGAGGGCAGGGACCGGTTCACCGGCACGATCGTGCACCCGCAGCACTGGCCGGAGGACCTCGACTACGCGGGCAAACGCGTCGTCGTGATCGGCAGCGGCGCCACCGCGGTCACCCTGATCCCGGCGATGGCGGGGACCGCGGCGCACGTGACGATGCTGCAGCGCACCCCGACGTACGTCATGCCGGTGCCGCGCGAGGACAAGATCGCCAACGGCCTGCGCAAGATCCTCGGCGACGAGCGGGCGTACGCGCTCACCCGCCGCAAGAACATCCGCAAGGGCCTCGCGGTCTGGCAGTTCTGCCAGAAGTTCCCGAAGACCGCCCGCGGCCTCATCCGGTACGTCAACAAGAAGCAGCTTCCCAAGGACTATCCGGTCGACGAACACTTCAACCCGCCGTACGACCCGTGGGACCAGCGGCTGTGCGCCGTCCCCGGCGGTGACCTGTTCGCCGCCATCCGCAAGGGCCAGGCCGACGTCGTCACCGACAAGATCGCGACCTTCACCGAAAAGGGCATCCTGCTCGAATCCGGGCGTGAGCTGGAAGCGGACATCATCGTCACCGCCACCGGCCTGAACCTCCAGGTGTTCGGCGGGGCGAAGCTCAGCGTCGACGGCGAACCGGTGATCCTGCCGGAAACCGTCGCGTACAAGGGAATGATGCTCTCGGACGTGCCGAACGCCGCGTTCGCGATCGGCTACACGAACTCGTCGTGGACGCTCAAGATCGGCCTGCTGTGCGAGCACTTCTGCCGTCTGCTGGCGCATATGGACGCCCACGGCTATAACGTGTGTCGTCCTGTCGTCGCCGACCCGGACATGCCGACGAAGCCGTTCCTGGACTTCGCCGCCGGATACGTCCAGCGCGCGCTCGACCAGCTTCCGCGCCAAGGCGACCGCATGCCGTGGCTGACCTCGATGAGCTACCACTCGGACATCAAGCTGCTGCGCGCGGACGACATCACCGATCCCGAGCTGCACTTCTCCCACGCCAACGTCCGGGAAGCGGTGAGCTCGTGACCGACAGCTTCGCCGGCCTTCCCGGCGGCCCGAAGATCTGTTACCGCGAAGACGGCCCGGCCGACGGTGTGCCGCTGGTGCTGATCGCCGGTCTCGGTCTCGATCTCACGTCGTGGCCGCGGCCGATGATCGAGGGGTTCACCGGCCGCGGTTTCCGCGTCATCCGGTTCGACAACCGCGACGCGGGCTGCTCGGATCGCATCAAGGCGCCGAATCCCGGCAAGCTCCGGCAGCTGCTGGCCCGGCCGCTGCCGGGCGCGTACGACCTGGGGGACATGGCGGCGGACACCATCGGCCTGCTGGACCACCTGGGCGTCGAGCAGGCGCATCTGGTCGGCATGTCGATGGGCGGCATGATCGCCCAGACCGTCGCCGCCCGGAACCCCGGCCGGGTCCTGTCGCTGACGTCGATCTTCTCCACCACCGGGCACCGCCGCGTCGGGCAGCCGGCGCGGTCGACGTTGCTGCGCATGGCGAGGCGGCCCGCGCGGACGGCCGAGGAGTCGGTGACCGGGCATCTGGCAATGATGGGCCACCTCGGTTCGGCCACGTTCCCGCTGGACAAGGACGTGGAAACGGCTTGGGCCACCGCTCTCTGGGAACGGGCGGGCGGGCGGCGCGCCCGCAGCGGCATCGCCCGCCAGATCGGCGCGATCCAGGCCAGTGGTGACCGCACCGCCGAACTCGCCCGCATCACCTGCCCGACGGTCGTGGTCCACGGGGACACCGACCGCATGGTCCACCGCAGCGGCGGACGGGCGACGGCCAAGGCCATCGCCGGTGCCCGCTACGTCGAAATCCCCGGCATGGGCCACCACATCGCCCCGGACCTCGTCGAGAGGCTCGTCGAGCTCACCGCCGAACTGGCCCTCGACCCGGCAGGAGAAACCCGATGAGCAGCGTTCGCGGCAAGGTCGCCGTCGTCACCGGTGCCGGTTCCGGCATCGGCCGTCAGCTGGCCATCGAACTCGCGCGGCGCGGTGCCCGGCTCGCACTGTCCGATGTGGACGAAACCGGGCTGGCCGAGACCGTCGCCGAGGTCAAGGCCCTTGGCGCGGAGGTGCAGGGCGCCGTGCTTGACGTCAGCGACCGGGCGGCCGTCCAGGAGTACGCGGCCACCGTCGCCGGGCAGTTCGGTGTGGTGCACCAGATCTACAACAACGCGGGGATCGCGGGCGGCGGGCAGACGGTCCTCGACGCCGAATGGGAACTGTACGACCGCACGCTCGCGGTCAACCTCTTCGGCGTCATCAACGGCACCAAGGCGTTCCTGCCGCATCTGATCGACTCCGGTGACGGCCAGGTCGTCAACGTCTCCAGCCTCAACGGTTTCATGGCCCAGCCGACGTTGAGTGCCTATTGCGCCAGTAAGTTCGGCGTCCGCGGGTTCACCGAGGCACTGCGCACCGAGATGATCGCGGGCGGGCATCCGGTGCGGGTGACGGTCGTCCATCCGGGCGGGGTCAAGACCGGCATCGCCTCGGCGGCACTGAAGGAAGCCCAGGCCCGCGGCATCGAACCCACCGCCGAACAGCGGGAACGTGTCCGCCTGTACAACGAAAAGCTGCTGAAGATGCCGGCCGGCAAGGCCGCCCGCATCATCGTCGACGGGGTCGAGGCCGGGAAACCGCGCGTACTCGTCGGAAACGACGCGAAACTGGTCGACCGGCTCGTCCGGCTGCTCCCGCGCCGGTACCCGAAGCTGATCGTCGAATTCGAACGGCGACTCGTCCGCTAAGCGTCGACGCTCCGGTGCCCCAGCAAGCCGAGCAGCCAGGTGTAGCGGACGGCTTCGCGTGCCTGGCCGTAAGCTTCTTCGGTGCCGATCCAGATGGCCTGCGTGATCAGTTCGATGGTGGCGGCGACCACCGTCCGCGCGGTGAACGGCGGCGGCGCCGGCAGCGTGGGATCGGTGGCGCGCAGCCATTTCGCCGTCCGGTCGAAGACAGCTTCCCCGGCGCGCAAGGTGTTCTCCCGTACTTCGAGTCCCGCGTCGCCGAGCGCGTAGATCTCCAGCAGGACGGCGCGGACGGCGGTGGGCCGCCGGTGCACGTAGTCGACGAGGAAGTCGCAGCAGGCGGTGACGGCGTCCAGGGGAGTCGCGGACTGTGCGCCCGCGGCGACACCTTGGGCGATGAACTCGCCGGTGAGCGCGCGATAAGCGGCGAGGAACGCGTCCTGTTTGCCGTCGAACTGTTCGTAGAACGAGGTCCGTGACACGCGCGCGGTGGCGGTGATGTGGCCGACGGTGGTGGCGACGTAGCCGCGTTCACCGGTGTTCTCGAGCACCGCGTCGATCAGCCGGGCCCGCTGGGTTCCGGCGACCTCGTCACGGCTGAGATTGTGCGGCCCCTTCGGCAGCTTGCGGTGCTCGGTCACGTGCCGCACGGTACCGGTCCCGGTGGTGTGGACCAGTGGTCCGTGAAGGCCTCCTTGAGGGAACCAGAGTCCCTCAAGGAGGCCTTCACGGACTTCCGCGGTCAGCCGACCGGCACCTCCGGAGCGAGGGAGTTGCCGGGTGCGATCTTCCCGCAGGTGGACGGCGCGGGCTTGCCCGCGAACCGGTCGTTGAGCCAGCCGATGGCCTGCGGCGCCCAGGCGACGGCCGCCCCGACGTGGCTCAAGGTGTTGTACTGGTCGTACTTGATCGACTTGTTGCCGGTGTCGCAGTACTGGCGTGCGAGCGACCGCACGTCACCGGCGACCATCACCCCGTCGCCGGTCCCGATCCCCGGCGGGTTGCCGAAAGTGCCTTCCACGACGCCGTTGTTGCCCTGCGCGATGTAGCCGGGCACGGTGGGCGTCGGCGCGGAGCCGAGGTTGATCTTGTTCACGGCCTCGATGTACGGCAGCACCTTGTTCGGGTTGACGTACTCGGGTTTGACGAACTTCTCCCAGGTCAGCCCGGGATAGCGGCCGAGCGCGTCGGCGATCGACGCCTTTTCCATGTCCTTGAGCACCTGAAGGCCGTAGGAATTCGCGTACGGCTTGAGATCGATATCGAAGGATCGCGAGACGCCGATGAGTGCCATCGGAATGACGCCGGTCCACGCGATGCTTCCGTTGACGTACTTGAGGTTGTGCGACGGTTTGACGAGCACGCCGCCTTCGGTGAAACCGACGAGATTCTTGTTGACGTCGGGGGCGTAATCCGGCGCGAGAGCGGCGGCCCAGCCGGTCGCGATGGCGCCACCCGAATAACCGATGAGGCCGAACCGGGTCTTGTCGTTCATTCCCGTTTCCGGTGCCCGCGTCGCCGCACGGACCGAATCCAGGGTGTTCGTCCCGTATTCCGGCCCGGCGGCGAAGTTCGCCTTCTGGCCTTCGGTGTCGGGAATGACGACGTTGTAGCCGAGCAGCAACGCCGGTGCGATGAAGAGCGACTCCGCGTTGGCGATCAGGCCGCCGAACGAGACATCACCCGCGATCGCCCTCGACGGGCCGTGCTCGGGATTGAGTGAATCGTAGAACGATTGGTACGAAACGGCTTTCGTGCTGTCGCCGGTGAGGCTGCGCAGCACCGAAGTGACGTTGGCGGACGGCTTTCCCTGCGCGTCGGTGGTCCGGTAGAGCAGTTGGGTCACCTTGAGCGGCGTGGAAATACCGAGGACGTGGTAATTGAGCGTCCGCGTCTTCAGGACTGTTCCGGGACTGTACGAGGACAGCGGTTCGCTGCCGTCGTAGCTGTAGAACGGATCGGTCGCGGTGGCGGCGGAGGCGGCGGGCGCGGCGGCGAAAGTGACGATGAGGGCGATCGCGACGGCCAGCAGACGAGCGGGCTTTCGGGTCATGACTCCCCTTTGAATCATGAAGTGGATCTCGTTCAGGATGCTCGGAACCTACCAGCCGGTAACTGATGGTGTACAGGCTCGTACATCATTTATCGACGCGTTCTTGGCATTTCTTCTTCCGCGGCCGTTCCGGTTTGGACGGAGCACGGCTCCGACAGGGTGCGCGTTGTGATCCAGCACAAAAGCGGTAGCGCGATCAGGGGCAGCAGTGCCGTTCGGAGGGAGGTGTGGTCCGCGACGGTGCCGATGACGGGGCTCGCGAGACCGCCGATGCTGACCGTCAGGCCGAGAGTGACGCCGCTGGCGGTGCCGACGCGACCGGGGAGGTAGTCCTGGGCGAGCGTGATCTGCAGGGAGAACGGGATGTACAGGCACACCGCGGCCAGCAGGACGAACGGGAAGAACGCCGGGCCCGGCACGAGCACGACGCCCGCGACCGCGCCGATGGTGGCCAGATATGACCGGCGCACCACGGTGACGCGGTCCCGGCGTCCGGCCAGCCTGCTGCCCAAGAGCGTGCCCGCGGCGCCGCCGAGGTAGAGCAGGAACAGCGCGGCACTGCCGGTCGTCGTGCCCCCGCCGACCCGTTGCTGGGCGTAGAGCGAGACGAACGTGCTCAATCCGACGAACACGATCGAACGGAAGACCACCGCCACCGACAACCTCGTGAACGACCTCCAGTCGTCGACGCCTACGGTGTCCGCCGACGAGCCGCCGAAGCGGGCGGTTCCGGCGAGCGCGCGCAGGACGGGCAGGCAGAGCACGGCGCCCGCCAGCGCGGGCACGACCAGCAGCGGCGACATCCGGAGTCCGCCGAGTGACATGACCGCGGCGACGAGTACGGGCGCGGCGGCGAACCCGATGTTCCCGCCGAGGGAGAACCAGCCCATGGCCGTATGCCCGCCGCCGCCGGCGATTCTCGCGACCCGCGCCGCCTCGGGGTGGTAGGCGGCCACGCCGATTCCCGACACCGCGACGAAAGCGAGCGTCAGCGCGTACGAGCCGAACAACCCGCCGAGTCCGATGCCGAGCCCGCCGAGGAGGGTGGCCGACGGCAATAGCCACGGCATCGCCCATCGGTCGGTCAGCGCGCCGAACACCGGCTGCGCCACCGACGACAGCAGCGACGCGGCGAGCACGATGCCCGACACCGCCGCGTATCCGTAGGCGCGCTCGGCGGCGAAGAACGGCACCAGCGCGGCGACCGAACCCTGATACACGTCCACGCACGCGTGCCCGGCCGAGAGCAGGACGATCGCTTTGTTCTTCGGCACCCCGCCATGGTCGTCGCGGCCACGGCTGTCGCGCTTCCGATAAAATGACAGATGATGACGGAAATCCGCCACCTGCCCGCGGCGCCGACCCAGGTCCGGTCACTGGCCTCCGGCACGACGATCGACGCGCACCGGCACGACGATCACCAAGTCGTCTACGCCGCCCGTGGCGTACTGGCCATCACCACCGACAGGGGGTCCTGGGTCGCGCCCGCCACCATGGCCATCTGGGTGCCCGCCGGGACCGTGCACGCCCATCAGGCGCACGGCGACCTCGAGCTCCGGCTGGTCGGCCTGCCCGCCACGGTGAACCCGTTGGGGCTGGCCGAACCGAGCGTGCTCGCCGTCGGCCCGCTGCTGCGCGAACTGATCCGCGCGTACACCGACCCGCCGCACGACGACACCCCGGAACGCCGCCGGCTGTGCGCGGTCCTGCTCGATCGGCTTCGCGTTTCGCCGCAGCAACCCCTGCACTTGCCGACGCCGGACGATCCCCGGCTGCGTGCCCTGTGCGAGATCCTCAGCGCCGATCCGGCCGACAACCGGACGCTGGCCGCCCTCGGCACCCGCGTCGGGGCGAGCGACCGCACCCTGGCCCGGCTCTTCAAAGCCGACCTCGGCATGACGTTCCCGCAATGGCGCACACAGCTGCGGCTCTACCGCGCTTTGGTCCTCTTGGCCGAGAACGCCCCGGTGACCGCGGTGGCGCACGCCTGCGGGTGGTCGTCGACCAGTGCGTTCATCGACGTCTTCCGCCGCGCCTTCGGGCACACGCCTGGCACGCACTACGCGGCGCGCCGGTCCGGCGGGTCGTGAGTGGCGATCCGGGTCCTATCGAGGGGTAGCGCGAAGGTGTCGCGGGTGGCGCGGATTCGCTCGCGGCCGTGGGGCTCCCGACGTTGCGAAAGCCACTTTCGCAACCTTCAACGTTGCGAAAGTGGCTTTCGCAACCTGCCACGTTCCGGCCAGCCCAACGAAAAGCGGGGCCGGTCCACAGTGGACCGGCCCCGCTCTTCGTTCGGTTCTTACGCTTCGCTACGGCGACGGCGCACCAGCAGCACCATCAGCACACCCGCGCCGAGGAGCGCGCCGCCGATCACCAGCGGCATGGTCGCGGAAGCACCGGTGTTGGCCAGGTCGTCGCCGCCACCCGACTCGGCGCCACCGGGGGTGGTGGGAGCCGGGGTTTCGGTGACGGGCGCGCCACCCTGCTTCCAGCTCGCGGTCGCGTTCGCGACGACCGAGGTCTTCTCGGACTCCGCCACGATCAGGGACTGGGCGGGCACCTTGGCGTAGTTCTCGCCCACGAACAGGCGACCGGTGTCGAGGTGGCCGCTGACCTTCAGCGTGAAGGAGCCGTTGCCGTCCTTGGCGTCCTTGGGGACGTCGACGTAGACCTTGGTGCCGTCCTTGATGGCGGCCGCCTTGATCTCCTTGCCGTCGGCGTCGGTGACCTTGACGCCTTCGGGCAGCTTGCTGGTCAGCTCGGTGATGTCACCGGTGGTGGCCACGCTGAACGGGCCGATCCTGGAGCCGGTCGCGCCGGAGGCCTTGGCCGGGCCGATGTCGAGGGTCGGCTTCGGCTGCTGGCCGATGCCGACGTTGTCCTTGCCGACGAGGTAGTCGTAGACGGCCAGCACGTCGGCGGACTCTTCGGCGCCCTCGTGGGGCAGCGGCTTCTTGCGGTCGAGGTTCTTGCCGTCACTGAAGTGCCAGACGGCGGCCTGCGTCGCGGTGACGGCCTCCTCGACGGACAGGCCGCCGTTCAGCTTGACGTCCTTGCCGAGCGCGCCCTCGATCTTCTTCACGGCGACCGCCGGGTAGCCGTGGTGCAGCACCCAGTTGATCTTCGCGTTGTTCTTGTTGAACGGCGAAGCGGCGTCCGGGTACTTGTTCCAGGGGCGTTCGATCATGTCCTGATCGGTGCGCATGCCGACCTCGACCTGCACGCAGTACATCTTGAGCTTGCTGCCGTCGGAGAGCTTCAGCCCGAACAGCTTCGTGACGTAATTCTGCCCGCCCTCGAAGTTGACGCTGAAACCGTCGGTGCCGCTGCCTTCGACGACCCGGCCGCGAGCCGCGCCGTCGTCCGCGAGGGCGGCCGGAGCCGCCATCGTCAGCGCGACGGCCGCGGTGGCCACCGCGATCCCGCCGCGAACCAGAACTGACCTGCCGTGCATGTGTCTCCCATCCGAATACGGACCACGAATGCCAGTGCCGAATGCGACCACAGGCCCCGACCGCAACGGCTCGCCCGGATGGGGGATGACTAATCCCATCGAGCGAGAGCGGAGCATACAGAGGTCATACATGTGGCTACTCAGGGGTATGGCTCATGTCCGAATTGCCCCGAAAGAAGAGTGAACGGCGAGAAAACGATCTTGGGCGAGTAGGCAACGGGGTCCGGACGGAAAGAAACCGACGAAAAGCTCGCGGATGGAGGTACCGTCGCTGCTCCGGCCGCGCTTGAATTGGACCAGACCATTCAACGGCGATTGGAGTCCACATGACGCGACGGCACCTCCGCCGGGGGTTGTCCCTGGTGGCCGGGCTCGCCATGGCCGGAGCGCTGCTCCCGGCCGCGAGCAGCGCGGAAACCGTGGAAGCGCGGGGTGTTCCGCTCGGCGAGCTGACCGCCACGGCGACCAAGGTCGCGTCCGGGCTGGTGAACCCGACCGCGATCACGGCGCTCGACGACGGGAGCGGCCGGATCCTCATCGTGGAGAAGAGAGGCGTCGTCCGGGCCTACCATCCCAGGACCGGGCTCGCCGCCAAGCCGGTTCTGGACATCAGCGACAAGGTGAACGGCGCGGACGTCGAACGCGGGTTGCTCGGGCTCGCGATCGCCAAGGACAGGCGCGCGTACGTCGCCTACACCCGCAAGTCCGACAGTGCGGTGACGCTGGCGCGGGTCCGGCTGGACACCGGGGAGCTCACCGAACTGCTGACCCAGCCGCACGCCGAATTCCCCAACCACAACGGTGGCCAGCTGGCCTTCGGCCCGGACGGGTACCTGTACTGGGGGATCGGTGACGGCGGCGGAGGCGGCGATCCGCTGGCCAGCGGGCAGCGGCTGGACACGCTGCTCGGCAAGATCCTGCGCGTCGACGTCGACCGCGCTTGCCGTCCGCTGCGCTACTGCGTCCCGCCGGGCAACCCGTTCGTGGGTGTCGCGGGCGCGCGGCCGGAGATCTGGGCGTACGGGCTCCGCAATCCTTGGCGGTTCTCCTTCGATCGGGCCGATGGCTCGCTGTGGATCGGCGACGTCGGCCAGGGCCGGTTCGAGGAGGTCGACCATCTCGCGAAGGGCAAGGGCGGCGCGAACTTCGGCTGGTCCTGCAAGGAAGGTCCGGTCGTCTTCGACGAGACGCGCTGCGAGGACGGCGTGACCTACACCGACCCGGTCTTCCACTACGTCTCCGGCACTGAGGGCTGCGCGGTGATCGGCGGGCACGTCTACCGCGGCAGGAAGTACGCCTCGCTGGCGGGCGGGACCTACCTCGCCACCGACTTCTGCCAGGGAACGGCCTGGGCCGTCCGCAAGAAGGCCGACGGCACCTACGAAAGCGCCCGGATCGGCGAGTTCCCGCTCGACGCCACCACGTTCGGCACCGACCTGAACGGCGAGCTGTACCTTGCCGACGAAACGCCCGGCGGGCTGCACCGGATCTCGTTCGCCCGCAAGGGCTGACACCCGCTTCCCGGCCGCGTCCGCCCGGCGCGGCCGGGATCCGTCCCCACGCGTTTCATCAAGTTTTCATCATCGCTCCATAGCGTCATGCCGTCCGGTGAATTCAGTGATGGAGGGCGACGTGGAGCAAACATTCCCACCCGGAGGCGCGCAGTGGCCGCCGCCGCAGGGCTGGGTCCCGCAACCGGCACCGGCGCCGCCTGCCCGGAAACCCCGGTGGCTGCTGTTCGGCGGTATCGCCGGGCTGGTGCTGGTGCTCCTCGCCGGTCTGACGACCTGGCTGCTGTGGCCGTCGAAAGCCGGCCGTGAACCCTTCGAGCAGGCGTTGGCAGGCCTTTCCTCGGCGCCGGCCGTCCGCAACAGCACGTCCGCGGTCGGCGGGATGATCGAGACGGACGTGAAGACCACCGCGTACGGCGAGACGTCCGGCACGATGTCCTTCCAGGGCAAGAAGATCGAGCTCCTGGTCGTCGGCGGCAAGGTCTTCTTCAAGGCGCCCGACGGCCTGCTGCCCGGCTTGGGCGCGGACTCGGCGGGCACCGAAGACCTCAAGGACCGGTGGATCACCGGCGAGGAAGCGTTGTTCGGCCCGGTCCTGCAACAGTTCGAGTCCCCGGAGAAGCTCGCCGCCCGCCTGCGCGAGGCGCTGGAGCGGGCGGAGGACATCCCCGGCGACCAGAACGAGACCGTCCGGGACGTCCCGGCGCTCAAGGCGAGCACGCCCGCCGGGGACCTGTACGTCTCGAAGGAGGCGCCGCACCGGCTCCTCCGCTATTCCGTGAAGATGCCGTCGATGCCCAAGGTCCCGACGATGCCCGACGCGGGGTCGCTGCCGCAGATGCCGCCCGGGGCGGGCCTCGGTGACTCCGATGTGGACGCTTTGTCGCCGTCGGAAACCGTCGAAGTCTACGAAAAGCTGATGGTGAACACCCAGAAGCTGTCCGACGCCGTCGACACCGGTGTGCGGTTCGACATGGACGGCGCGGCCACGGTGGCGTGTAGCGGTTCGGGCTGCACGGTGACCGCCAACGTGTCCAACTCCGCCTCGGCGAACAGCGGCGGGAAGGTCACCGGTCAGGTCAACGCCACGATGACCGCGAACGTGACCATCGGCGGCCGCTCGGCGGGCAGCTGCCGGGAAACGGCGACCCTGCCGCTGAACGGCTCGGGCTCGATCAGCTGTGTCAACGGCGGGGCCGGCAGTGTCTTCAGCGCCGTCGAAGCGGAGAAGAAGGCGGAGGCCGAAGCGCAGTCTCGGGCCTCGGGCGGGGTGCCGGTCCAGTACCGGATCGAGAGCATCGCGGCGGTTTCCGTCCTGGCCGAAGCGATCGGCCAGGTCGAGATCAAGCGGTTGATCGGCGAACTGGGGCACCGGCGGTCCGCGCTCAGCGGCAAGTGAACCGGCCACCGGCCGAACGAGAACAGCGCCGGGCGAACGGCTTCGATGCCGCGCGCCCGGCGCTTTCGCGTCCCGGATATTCGGGTCAGTCCGTGCCGGATTCGATCGCGGCGTGGTCGAGCAGTTCGTCCTCGGCCGAGGCCTTGCCGCGTGAGGCGATCGCCTGCGCGCCGCCCGCGTCCATCGCCCCGATCAGCCCGGTCGACGCGGCCTGCGCGGCGCCGATCAGCGTCGGATGCCCGCCGCCGACCATGCCGAGCCCGGCGTACTGCTCGAGCTTGGCACGCGAGTCCGCGATGTCGAGGTTCCGCATGGTGAGCTGGCCGATCCGGTCCACCGGGCCGAACGCCGAGTCCTCGGTGCGCTCCATCGACAGTTTGTCCGGGTGGTAGCTGAAGAACGGGCCGGTGGTGTCGAGGATCGAGTAGTCCTCGCCGCGCCGCAGTCGCAGGGTGACCTCGCCGGTGACGGCCGCGCCGACCCACCGCTGCAGCGACTCGCGCAGCATCATCGCCTGCGGGTCCAGCCAGCGGCCTTCGTACATCAGCCTGCCGAGGCGGCGGCCTTCGTTGTGGTAGCTGGCGAGGGTGTCCTCGTTGTGGATCGCGTTGACGAGCCGCTCGTACGCGGCGTGCAGCAGCGCCATCCCCGGCGCCTCGTAGATGCCGCGGCTCTTGGCCTCGATGATCCGGTTCTCGATCTGGTCGGACATGCCGAGCCCGTGCCGCCCGCCGATCGCGTTGGCCTCCAGGACCAGGTCGACCGCGGTGGCGAACTCCTTGCCGTTGATCGTCACCGGACGGCCCTGCTCGAAGCCGATCGTGACGTCCTCGGGCGCGATCTCGACCTCGGCGTCCCAGAACCGGACGCCCATGATCGGGTTGACGATCTCGATGCCGGTGTCGAGGTGTTCGAGCGACTTGGCCTCGTGCGTCGCGCCCCAGATGTTCGCGTCCGTGGAGTAGGCCTTCTCGGTGCTGTCCCGGTAGGGCAGGCCGTGGGCCTGCAGCCACTCGGACATCTCCTTGCGGCCGCCGAGCTCGCTGACGAACGCGGCGTCCAGCCACGGCTTGTAGATCCGCAGGGACGGGTTCGCGAGCAGGCCGTAACGGTAGAACCGCTCGATGTCGTTGCCCTTGAAGGTGGAGCCGTCGCCCCAGATCTGGACGTCGTCCTCGAGCATCGCGCGCACCAGCAGCGTGCCGGTGACCGCGCGGCCGAGCGGGGTCGTGTTGAAGTAGGTGCGACCGCCGTTGCGGATGTGGAAGGCGCCGCAGGCCAGCGCCGCGAGCCCTTCCTCGACCAGCGCGGCCTTGCAGTCGACAGCGCGTGCGATCTCGGCGCCGTAGGCCTTCGCCCGGCCGGGGACCGACGCGATGTCGGGTTCGTCGTACTGGCCGATGTCAGCGGTATAGGTGCACGGCACAGCACCCTTCTCGCGCATCCACGCGACCGCTACCGAGGTGTCGAGGCCGCCGGAGAAGGCGATCCCGACGCGTTCGCCGACAGGCAGAGAGGTGAGTACCTTGGACATGATGGAAGTATATGCATAGGTGTGTATGACCATGCAAGCCGGGGTGAGCAGGGCGACTCGGGCGGGTGGCGGGCCGGGGGGACGACTCGCCGCGTGGGCCGGCCGTGCGCGTGTCGTCCATCCAGTCACGCGTGTCGTCCGTTGGCTCACGCGTGTCGTCCAGCTGGTCACGGCACGGCCGGCCTTGTGTTGGGGTCGTGAGTGGCGATTCGGGTTAGAACCCGAATCGCCACTCACGACCACCCCGGCCGACGCGACGCTCACGGACGTGTCCGTTTCGTGACCCGTCCGCGAAGCCCTCCGCCACGAATACTTGGTGACACCCTCTGCGAAAAGCGTCGATTTCCCTTGTCGCAAAAGGAAACCAGTCCGTAGCCCCGACGGCTGCGAATACCTGGCATGAAGACTTCGCGGGCCGATCGGGAACCACGCCTCCCCTTCTTCGGAGCGGCGCTGATCGGTGTCGTGGCCCTCGCCGCGGCGCTGGCGGCCGGTCATCTGGTGGCCGGGTTCATCAGCGCCAACGCTTCGCCGTACCTGGCGGTCGGCAACGGGGCGATCGATCTGACCCCGATCGAGCTGAAGGATTTCGCGGTCCGCACGTTCGGTGTCTACGACAAGCTCGTGCTGCTCGGCGGGATGGCCGTGGTGATGGTGCTCGCCGCGGCCGTGGCGGGGGTCGCCTCGCGGCGGTCGCCCGTTCCGGGGGTCGTGCTGATCGCCGCCTTCGGTCTGCTGGGCGGGTTCGCCGTGTCGCAGCGTCCCGACCTCGATTCGGTCGCCCTGCTCGCGCCGCTGGCCAGCCTGATCGCCGGAGTCGGCGTCTTCTTCTGGCTGCATCGCCTCGCCATCGCGAGGTCTCGAACCGTCGAGGAGGTCTCCGGCGCCGCTCCGTCGCGCCGGTCGGTTCTGCTGGCCGGGGCGGGTGCCGTCGTGGCCGCGGGGGCGGCGGGGGCCGGAGGGCAGCTTCTCGCCGGCACGCGAGACGCGGAGTCCTCCCGCGCGGCGATCGGGCGGCTCGTTCCCGCCGAGCCGGCGCCGCCGATCCCGGCCGACGCGGATTTCGCCAAACTGGGCACGCCGACGTTCCTCACCTCGAACCGCGACTTCTACCGCGTCGACACCGCCCTCTCGGTGCCGCAGGTCCGGGCCGAGGACTGGAGCCTCCGCCTGCACGGCATGGTGCGCAACGAAAAGCGGTACAGCTACGACGACATCCGCAACCGGCCGCTGATCGAGCGCACGATCACCATGACCTGCGTGTCCAACGAGGTCGGCGGCACCTACGTGTCCACGGCGAACTTCATCGGCGTGGACCTCGGGGAGCTGTTGCGGGAGGCCGAAGTCCTGCCCGGTGCCGAGCAGATCTTCTCCACCAGCGTCGACGGCTGGACGGCGGGCAGTCCGGTCGTCGCCGCGCTCGATCCGGAGCGGGGCGCGATGCTGGCGATCGGGATGAACGGGGAACCGCTTCCGGTCGAACACGGTTTTCCCGCTCGAATGGTCATCCCCGGCCTCTATGGCTACGTTTCGGCGACGAAATGGGTCAAGGATCTGGAGATCACCACCTGGAAAGCGCGCCGTGCGTATTGGCTCGACCGCGGCTGGGGCGAACAGGCCCCGATCAAAACGCAGTCCAGGATCGACAGTCCGAAAGGATTCGAAACGGTACCCGCGGGCAAGGTCCGGATCTCGGGCGTCGCGTGGGCGCAGCGCACCGGTGTCGAGCGGGTCGAAGTCCGGCTCGGCTCTGGCGGGAACTGGCAGCCCGCAATGCTTTCCCGCGAGGTCGGCCTCAACACCTGGCGGATGTGGTGGACCGAATTCGACGTCCCGGCCGGCAGCCATCAGGTCACCGTGCGCGCGGTCGACAAATCCGGCTACACCCAGACCGACGCCCGCGCCGGAACCGTTCCGGACGGTGCGACGGGCTGGCATGTCATCAGTTTCACCGCACGGTGATCGGGGTCACTCGAAAGAGTGGCAATCCGATTCCGTGGTGGTTCCGAATACCCGGTAAGAGTCCGAAAAACAAATGGAGTGATTTTCCGTGAACAAGCTTCGCGTCGCAGGAATCGGTTTCACCGCGGTCGCCGCGCTGGCCCTGTCCGCCTGCAGCAGCAATGACAGCGCTTCGTCCGGCAGCTCCAGCAGTGCCCCCGCGCCCGCCCCGTCCTCGTCGATGTCGGCCCCGATGTCCAGTGCCGCCTCGGGTGACGGTGTGACCACCAACGCCGACGTGTTCGGCCCGGCGTGTTCGCAGTTGCCGCAGGGCAGCGCGCCGGGTTCGCTGGACTCGATGGGCCCGCAGCCCGTCGCCAGCGCCGCGTCGACCAACCCGCTGCTGACCAAGCTGGTCGCCGCGGTCAAGGCCACCAACCTGGTCGACACCCTCAACAGCCAGCAGGCCATCACCGTCTTCGCCCCGGCGGACCCGGCCTTCGCCGCACTCGGTGACGCCAAGTTCGCCGAACTGGCGGGCAAGCCGGACCAGCTCGCCCCGATCCTGCAGTACCACGTCGTCGGGAAGCGTTACGACGCCAAGGGCCTGGAGTCCGCCAAGTCGTTGGAGAGCCTGAACACCGCGGGTGGCCCGGTCAAGATCGAGGGCTCCGGCGAGAACATGACCGTCAACGGCGCGAAGGTGCTGTGCGGCAACATCCCCACCAAGAACGCGACCGTCTTCGTCATCGACAAGGTCCTGACCCCGGGCACCAACAAGAACTAGGTCCCCGCCCTTTGATCGCGGTGGCCACGCCCTCGGGCGCGGCCACCGCGATCTTCGTATGTCAGGGAACGAGCGCGGCGGCATCCACGTCGGTCACCACGAGACGCAGACTCGCGTTCTCCCAAGGGGTTCCGGTCAGCACCGCGCGCAACGCGGCCCCGGCGGCCTCCGTGAGCGGCGGGATCGGCACCTCCAGCGCGACGACGCGGATCTCGACGACGTTCTCGGTGATGTCGACGGCCATCACGTCGAGATCCCACGGCACCGCCGAGGCGGCGGCCGTGGTGGACGGCGTCGCCGCGCGCAGCCCCGGTACATCGCGGAGCGTGCTCAGCAGCGAAGCGGTCAGTTCGGAACGTGCGGTCACAACAGTCCTCCACGGATTTCGATGTCCAAAATGGACACCGAGACGGCCGACGGGGTGAGCCCGGTCGCCTCGGTGACCGCCCGGCTGACGGCACGCTGCACCGCTTGCGCGGTCGCGGCGGCCTGGTCCAGCCCGGAGAGCGAAAGGTCGATCTCCACCCGCACGTCGTCCTGGTCGACGACCGCGCGGACTCCTTCGGTCGGCGCCGGTTCGAGGCCCTTGATCCGCTGCCGCGCGATCCGGGTCAGCGAGCCGGCCAGCCCGCGTAAACCGGGTTCCAGGCGTACCACGCCGGGGACCTTCGCCGCGGCGTGCGCGGCGACCGCCGCGATCACCGGCGGGGAGATCACCGTTTCGGTCAGCTGTCTGGCAGGGGCCTGTTCAGGCGTCATAGATGTCCTCCACCACCAGATCGAGCCGGGCCAGGCGAAGGCCGACCCTGGCTCCCGCCGCCGCCGTGACCCGCTCACGGACCACGTCCAGCGAGTCACCGTCGAAATCATGGGCGATCGCCAAGCTCAGTTCCACGTTCACGGCCGTCATGTCGGTGATGTCCGGCGCGGGCAGGACCCGGCAGCGTCGCGCGCGGACGCCGTCCACGGAATCCGCGGCGAACCGCAGTACCGCCGCGACCGCCTGATCGCTCACCTGCACCTCGCCCGGTTCCGCGCTGTCCAGCGGCACCAGATCGCGACGCCGGACCTCGGCGCGGACCGCGGACATGATGCGGCTGGTGAGATCCGGCGACGGCTCGGTGTCGTCGTCGGCCAGCTCCCTGGTCAGCCCGCGCAGCACCCGGAGGCTCTCGTGGGTCGCCCGGCAGTGCGGGCACTCGAGTTCGTGCGCGTCCGCGTGGCCGGCGTCGACCTCGTCGAGCCGTTCCCAAACCAGTTCGACGTCCCGGCCGCACGGGAGCAAGTAGTCCTGAGTCGCGTGGTTCATCGCCATGGAGCCATCACCTCCGCCAACTCCGCTCGTGCTCGTGCGATGCGTCCGCGCACCGCGGTGGTGGTCGCCCCGATCGCCTTCGCGATCTCCTCGTAGGAGCGGCCGTGGACCTCCCGCAGCAGCCAGCAGGCCCGTTGCTCGGCGGTCAGCCGGTCCAGTGCCCCGGTCAGCGCCGCCAGCTGCGCGCTCGTCTCGGCCGCACGCTCCGGCCGCCCCGCCGAACCGGTGGATTCCTGCTGGTCCAGCTCGACGTCGGCCACCGGCTTCCTGGCGCGGATCACGTTCAGGCACCGGTTGGTCGTCGTCCGGTAGAGCCAGCCGACGAACGCCGCGTCCTCCTGCAGCTGGTCGAGCCGCCGCCAGGCGACGAGGAACACCTCCTGGACGACGTCCTCGGCGTCCCCTTTGTTCCCCAGCATCCGTAGCGCCAGCCGGTACATCGGCCCCTGGAACCGCAGGACGAGCTGCTCGTACGCGCGGATCTCGCCGTCGCGGGCGCGTGCCACCAGCGTGGCGTCGTCCAGCACCGTTTCGCCGGCCGCGGGCGCGTGACTTCTCGCCGACGTCGTCATCGAGCGCACCTGTGCAGCGCCGTCATGCCGAAGCTCCCTTCACATCACCAACGTCCGGTGACAACCCTTTAGACACGGCTTCCCCGGAAACGTCACGCGGGAAACCCAGCCGACCACGGCACGGGGGATCGCGCACGCCGAAAGTCAGGTGATCGCCCGCCGTCGGAACGCCAAGAGGCTCGCGGGGGTGAACACGGCCAGCGCGACGGCAGGCCCGAGCGCGCCGAGCGAGGCGGGCAGGTGGGCGACCTGCGGGGTCAGCGCCTCGACGAGCACGACCGGCGGGCTCAGCGGATCGCGATCACCGGCGAGGGCCGCGAGGCCTTGCGCGCGCATGTGCGGGACGGCAACCGCCGGCTGGCGTGGGCCTCCTGCTCCAGGTCGCCGAGCACGGGGCCGGAGACGAGCGCGGCCAGGGTGCCGCGCCGGCTCTGTGAATCACCGCTGTGAATCAACACCACGGGCGAGCGCCGGGTACTCCTCGAGGGTGATGTCGGTGGCGAACTTGTCGGTCACCCACAGCATCCAGCGCAGCATGAACGCCCGCCGGAACAGCTGGTCGCGCAGCTTGATCCGCAGCTTCGTCGGCGGCGCGAGGAACGGGCCGGCGTTGGCGCCGCGGGCCACCTTGGCGTAGCCGCGGAACTTCTCGTCGTACCGCCGGAAGGCCACCTCGTGGTCGCCGTTCGCCGCGGCGAGTTCGCCCGCGATGACGTACGCGGCCACGATGGCGAGCCCGGTGCCGAAGCCGGCCAAGGTGTTGCCGTACGCGGCGTCGCCGAGGAGAGCGACGCGGCCGGTGGAGTAGCCGTCCATCGTGACCCGGCTGATCGAGTCAAGGTAGACGTCGTCCGAGCGGTTCACCGCCTCCATCAGTTCGGGCAGCCGCCAGCCGCCGTCGGCGAACGCGGCGGTCAGGATCTCCTTCTGCTGGCCGGTGTCGTAGCGGTCGTAGGCGATTTCGGGGGAGGCGAACACGAAGAACGCGGCCGCCTTGGGTCCGCCGGTGGCGGCGAGCCTGCCGGGCTCGTTGTACATGACCGAGGTGCCGCCGGGCCCGCGGAAGTCGTCGCTCTCCCCGGTCTCGACCAGGGCGTAGTAGTGGCCGAGATGTTCGACGTAGTCGGTTTCCGGGCCGAACGCCAGCCGTCGCACGGTGGAGTGGATGCCGTCCGCGCCGAAGACGAGGTCGAACCGCCTCGGCGCACCGCGCTCGAAGGTGACGTCGACGCCGTCGGCCGTTTCGGTCAGCGAGGCGATGGAATCGCCGAAGACGTACTCGCAGTCCTGAGCGGTCCGTTCGTAGAGGATCGCGGCCAGATCGCCGCGCCGGATCTCGACGTCGCCGCCGGTGAATTCGCCGGGCATGACGGCCAGCGGCCGCTCCGTGGCGTCGATGATGGTCTGGTCGTGCCCGCCGGTCTGGCGCCGGTACACCTCGTCGAGGATCCCCATCCGGTCCAGCACGGTGCGGTGGGTCGCGCCCTTGAAGTCGACCGCCTGGCCGCCGGTGCGGAGTTCCGCCGTCCGTTCGACGACGGTGACCGCGTAGCCCTGGCGGGAGAGCCAGAAGGCGAGGGCGGGACCGGCGATGCTCGCGCCGGAGATGAGGACTGTCCTGTTGGTCATGGCAGGAGCTTCGCGGCCGGCGTTGACGAAGCGCTGACAGTCCGCTGACGGCCCTTCGTCAGCTCCAGCCGGGCAAGGGAAGGGTGAGCTGTCCGGGATCGTCCGGCGGCGCGGTCTCGTACCGCGGCGGCGTCGCCGACAGGCCGATCGGGTTGCGGGTCAGCCGCACGGAAGTGCCGTCGGGCCGGGGGAGATCGACCGTCGGGTTCAGGCCGAGCCGTTCCGCGAGGGCGAACGCGCCCGCGACGTCGTTGACCTCCCCGGCGGGCACCCCGGCCGCGCTCAACTCGGCCGCCCACTCTGCCGCCGGGCGCCTGCCCAGATGGTCTTCGAGCAGCGCGCGGAGTTCGGCCCGGTGCTCGACCCGCGCCGGATTGGTGGCGAACCGGACGTCGCCCGCGACCTCCGGCAGGTCGATGACCTCGCACAACGCCGCGAACTGCCGGTCGTTGCCGACGGCGAGCGCGAGTTCGTGATCGGCGCAGGGGAGAAGCTCGTAGGGGGCGATGCTGGGGTGTCGGTTGCCCATCCGCGCCGGGACCGTCCCGCCGGAGGTGTACGCGCTGCCCTGGTTCACCAGCGCGGCGAGCAGACTGGACAGCAGGTCGATCTCGACACGCTGCCCCTGCCCGGTGCGGTCGCGGTGGCGCAAGGCGGCGAGGATGCCGACGCTCGCGAACAGCCCGGCCAAGACGTCGACGAGCGCGACGCCGACCTTCTGCGGCTCGCCCGCCGGGTCGCCGGTGATGCTCATCAGCCCGCCGACCGCCTGGATGAGCAGGTCGTAGCCGGGCAGCGCGGCGCCGCCGCCGGAACCGAAACCGGTGACGGAGCAGAAGACGAGGCCGGGATTCGCCGCCAGCAGGACCTCCGGGCCGAGACCGAGCCGGTCCATCACACCGGGCCGGAAGTTCTCGACCACGACGTCGGCCTCCAGCGCCAGCGCGCGGGCATGGGCGCGGTCTTCCTGGTCGCCGAGGTCCAGCGCCACACTCGTCTTGTTCCGGTTGACCGACTGGAAGTACGTCGCCTGACCGGTCGCGTCGTAGGGCGGCCCCCAGCTGCGGGTGTCGTCGCCGGTGCCCGGCCGCTCCACCTTGATCACCGTCGCGCCGAGATCGGCCAGCAGCATGGTGGCGAACGGGCCGGCGAGCACCCGCGAGAAGTCGAGGACGCGCAGCGGGCCGAGTGCGGTTTCGGGCATGGGTCCGAGACTAAGTGGTCGCCATCGGAAGTCCTCCGGAGGTCCCGGCGGGTGTCGGCCACGCCCCAGTGTCCACAAAGGACGCGCCTTGGCCGCTGAATGTCCCCTTGATGCCTGTATATGCGGTTTCGTGCGTGGCAAAGGCGGTTCTGTTGAGGGGTAAGGCAAAGGTGTCGCGGGTGGCGGGGATTCGCTCGCGGCCGTGTGGCGCATCGACCATGGGTTCAGCGAAGGCCTCCTCGGAAAACCGTGCAAATCGGGCTAATCGGGCACAGTTCTTCTTCGCGAGCTGTGATCACGCTCACGAAAGGCCGGGTTTCCCATTACTTTCCTCTAGGTACCTACTATCCCCGGGACGGTAGCTTCGGCCGCGTCAACGAAACGCGAACCGAGGAGCGACCATGATCGTGGTGACCGGAGCGACCGGGAATGTAGGGCGGCTGCTGGTGGAAACCCTTGCCGCCGCAGGAGAAGAAGTGACGGCGGTGTCGCGCCGGATCTCGCCGTCGGACGTGCCCGACGGCGTGCGGACCGTGCGGGCCGACCTCGCCCGGGCCGACGGGCTCAAGGAGGTCTTCGACGGCGCGGGCCGGGTTTTCCTTTTGACGTCGGGAGAATTCCTGGCGGCGGGCGGTGACGTCGCCGAGGTCGTCGCGGCGGCCGGCGGAGCCCGGATCGTGCTCCTGTCCTCCCAGGGTGTCGGGACCGGGCGGCACGCGGCCGCGTACGAGGAAGCGGTCAAGGCGTCGAGTCCGGAGTGGACAGTGCTGCGGCCGGGAGGCTTCGCGTCGAACGCTTTCCAATGGGCGCCGGCCATTCGGTCCGATCGGGTCGTCGCGGCGCCGTTCGGAGACGTCGCGCTGCCCGTCATCGACCCCGCCGACATCGCCGACGTCGCGGCGGCCGTGCTGCGGGAATCCGGCCACCACGGCCGGTCCTACGTGCTGACCGGACCCGAGCCGATCTCGCCGCGGCGGCAGGCGGCGGACCTCGGCGCCGCGCTGGGCGAGCCGCTGCGCTTCGCCGAATTGAGCGAAGACGAGGCCCGTGCGGCGATGTCGGTGTTCATGCCGCCGGTGGTCGTGGAGGCCACGCTCGCGATCCTCGGCAGGCCGACGGAGGAAGAGCAGCGGGTCAGCCCCGACGTCGAGAAGGTGCTCGGACGACCGGGGCGGACCTTCGCCGACTGGGCGGCGCGGAACGCGGCGGCGTTCAAGTGACTACTTGAGCACCAGCGACCGCGCCATCTGCTTGAAAGCGGGAAGCTGGTCGCCGTCCTTGGCCGGGTCGAAGTCGCCGCCGACGAGGATGTACCCGGTTTCGGTGAATGTCATGACGGCGTACGCGGTCTTGCCCTTGCTGTCGTGGCCGACGATCTCGAAACCGGGCATCCCCGCGATCGTCACCTCGGTCACCGTGTCGGCGGACGGCTTCGCCGGCAGCTTCCCGAACCTGTCGACCGCGTAGGCGCGCTTGTCCTCGGGCAGCCGCGGCTCGCCCATCGACGGTGCGGCGACGAGTTTGGGGCCGCCTTGCGCGCCACGGGTGAAGCTGAGGCTCGAGGTGGATTCCTTCCGCTGGTAGCCCTCCGCCGGGGTCAAATCGAAACCGATGTCGCCCGGCGCGGCCTCGGTGCTCCAGCGGGCGCCGGTGATGGTCTTCTTGACGTCGTCGACGGTCAGCGGGTCGCCCGGTTCGAGGGTGCCGGTGATGATCACCAGCACGTCCTCGGCGGCGAGGATCGCGTTGACCTTGGCGAAGGTGCCCACCGATGCCCGCTGGACGCCGCTGGTCAGGAAGGCCGGGAACCCGGCGATCGTGGTCTCGACCGGCTTTTCCAGGTCGAGCCCCTTCTGCCGGGCCTGTTCGCTGGTGAAGCCCGCCGCTATCTCGGCCATCGCTTCGCGGGCCGGTTTGCCGTTCGCGGGCTGCTCCACGACCACGATGGAGGTCCGGGAGTTCGACCGGCCGATACCGGGCAGGCTCGGCTCCACCCGCATGCCGTCCGGAACCGGCAGCGAGATCCGGGTGCGCGGGATGGCCTGCTCGGTCCCGGTGGCGGCCGGTGTCGTCGCCGGACTCGACGCCGCGGTGCTCGGCACGGCGACCTGGCCGGTTTTCTGCGTACTCCCGCAGCCGGCGACGAACAAGATCAAGGCAGCACACAACACGGACCGAAGACGCACGGATTCCCCCTTGGATTCAAGGGAACTTTACGCCATGAGGTGCAGGGGGAACGGTCCCTCTCCCCTCGCGGCGAGCAGGGACGGCGGTTCGGCGGCGAGATGCTCTCGGACACCCTGAGTCCACGCCGGGCCTTGCGTTTAGACTGGAGGTCTATTTAAGGGGCCCCAAGTGGACCAACTCACTCTCGGCGTCATTTCCCACTCGCGAAAAGAAAACGAGCGGCGGCTTCCGATCCACCCTCGACATCTCGAGCGGATCGACCCCGGTCTCCGTACGTCAATTTTTCTCGAAAACGGCTACGGCGAACGCTTCGGCATTCCGGACGAGGACCTCGCGCCCCTGGTCGGGGGCCTGCGTTCCCGTGAACAACTGATCGCTGACAGCGACGTCATTCTCCTCGCCAAACCGCTCGCGGAAGACCTGGCCGAACTGCGGCCGGGACAGACCCTTTGGGGCTGGCCGCACTGCGTTCAGGACGACAAGCTCACCCAGCTGGCCATCGACCGGAAACTGACGCTCATCGCCTTCGAAGCGATGAACCACTGGCGTAGTGACGGTTCTTTCGGCCTGCACGTCTTCCACAAGAACAACGAATTGGCCGGCTATTGCTCGGTGCTGCACGCGCTGCAGCTGACCGGCTCGACCGGCGACTACGGCCGCCGTCTCCGCGCCGTCGTGATCGGCTTCGGCGCCACGGCGCGTGGTTCGGTGACGGCGTTGAACGCACACGGAATCCACGACGTGCACGTGCTCACCCACCGTGGCGTCACCGCGGTCGGATCGCCGATCCATTCGGCGAACATCGTGCATCTCGACCACGACCTGAAGGGTCCGGCCGACCTCCGCCGCAGCCACGCGATCACCGAGGACGGCCGCGTGCCGCTGGCGGAGTTCCTCGCCGGGCACGACATCGTCGTCAACTGTGTGCTGCAGGACCCGAAGGCGCCGTTGACGTTCCTCGTCGAGGAAGACCTCGCCGAGTTCCGGCGCGGTAGCCTCGTCATCGACGTTTCCTGCGACGAGGCGATGGGTTTCGGCTGGGCCAAGCCGACGACGTTCATGGAGCCGACCTTCGAGGTCGGCGGCCTCACCTACTACGCCGTCGACCACAGCCCGTCCTACCTCTGGGATTCGGCGACCTGGGAGATCAGCGGCGCCCTGCTGCCGCATCTGAAGCAGGTGCTGGCCGGCCCGTCCGCGTGGGCCGCCGATCCGATCCTCGACCGGGCGATCGAGATCAGCGAGGGCACGATCCGCAATCCCGACATCCTGTCCTTCCAGCACCGCTCGCCGGAGTATCCGCACGCGCACGAGTGAGGCGCGGGCTCGATGAGAAAGTTCTCATCGAGTCCTCATCGGTGACTCACCGGCCCAGGGCAGCCTGGTGTCATGCGAGTCCGAATCATCGTCCTGGCCGGGGTCGCCGCCGTCGTGGTGGCGGCCACCGGCACGTTCGCCGTCATCGCGGCCACCGCGGCCTCGCCGCCCGACCTCGGCCCGGCGGTCGTCGCCCCCGCGGGGCGGGCCGTCACCGGGCCGGGGGAGTCGGGTGCCCCGCCCGCCGTCGTCCCGCCCCGGCTGGCCGGGCACGACGACGACCTCGATGATGACAGTGACCATGACCATGACGGTGACGACCATTTCGACTTCGACCTCGACGACTGAGCGGGGCCGATGAGCGCCCGCGCCCGGATCCTCGCGTGGGTCCTGCTGGTCGTGCTGCTGGCGCTCGCCGGGTCGCTGCTGGCGACCCGCACCGTCCTGCACAACCAGCTGGACCAGCGGCTCGACAACGAGATCGCGCACGAGACCGGCAAGCTCCGCGCCTTCCTGGCGTCGCCGGACGCCCGCCCGGCCGGGCAGCCCGCCACCGCCGAGGCGGTCCTCGGCCGTCATCTGGAACGGAATCTGCCCGAGAAGTACGAGACGTTCTTCTCGATCAGCGACGGTGTGGCGTCGAGGCGGAGCGCCATCGAGCCCCCGGTCCGGCTCGACACCGACCCGAAGTTCGTCGCCGAACTGTCCAGGGCCACGAGCCCGGCCTACGGCACGGTCACCACCGCTGTCGGGTCGGCGCGCTACGGCGTCGTCCCGGTGACCATCGAGGGCTCGCCGGGCCGCGGCGCGCTGGTGATCGTCGAGTTCGTCGACCACACGGCGAGCGAGATCAACGACGTCGCCGGCGTGATGGCCGCGATGTCGGGGGCCGCGCTGGTGCTGGCCGGGCTGATCGGCTGGCTGGTCGCCGGCCGCATCCTCGCGCCGGTGCGGGAGGTCCGGCTGGCCGCCGAACAGATCGGCGAGACCGACCTTTCCCGCCGTATCGAGGTCCGGGGCTCGGACGACGTCGCCGCGCTCGGCCGCACCTTCAACACGATGCTGGACAGGCTCGAAAGCGCCTTCGCCGGACAGCGCGACTTCATCGACGACGCCGGGCACGAACTGCGCACGCCGATCACGATCGTCCGTGGCCATCTCGAGCTGATGGGTGACGATCCCGGGGAGAACGCGGCCACCCGGCATCTGGTCCTCGACGAACTCGGGCGTATGCAACGGATCGTCGACGATCTGCTGATCCTCGCGAAATCCGGCAGCCCCGACTTCCTCGCGCCCGGCGACACCGACCTCGCCGACCTCACCGTCGAGACCCTCGCCAAATCCCGCCCGCTGGCCGACCGCGCCTGGCGGCTGGACGCGGTCGCCGAGATGACCGTCCGCGCGGACGGTCAGCGCCTCGCGCAGGCCTTGCTGCAACTGGTCTCCAACGCCGTCCGGCACACTTCGCCGGGCCAGGAGATCGCCCTCGGCTCGGAAGTGACCGCGACGACGGCGCGGCTCTGGGTCCGCGACACCGGCGAGGGCGTCCCGCCCGATTCGAGGAGCCGGATCTTCGAACGCTTCAAACGCGGCAGCAACTCGAGCGGAGACGACGGAGCCGGGCTCGGTCTGGCGATCGTCGCCGCGATCGCCGAGGCACACGGCGGCCGCGTCCTGCTCGACACCGCGCCCGGCGAAGGCGCGCGGTTCACCATCGAGATCCCCGTCGCGGAAGGTGTGGACCGGTGACCAGTGTGCTGGTGGTGGAGGACTCCGCCCGGATCGGCGCGTTCGTCGAGAAAGGGCTGCGGGCGCAGGGTTTCGCGACCCGCTGGGTCAAGACCGGCTCCGAAGGACTGACCGAGGCGTTGACCGGCGCGCACGATCTGGTCGTCCTCGACCTCGGGCTGCCGGACCTCGACGGTTCGGATCTGCTGCGGGCCCTGCGCGCGGCGGGCCGGACGGTGCCGGTGATCATCCTGACCGCGCGGGACAGCGTCGTCGACCGGGTCGCCGGGCTGTCCGGCGGCGCCGACGACTATCTGGCCAAACCCTTCGCGTTCGAGGAACTGCTGGCGCGGATCCGGTTGCGGCTACGGGGAAATCCCGAAGCCGAACCGGCGGTGCTGCGCGCCGGGAAGCTCTCGCTCGACCTGCGCACGCGGAAGGTTTCGGTCGCGGGGGAGGAGAAGGACCTCACCGCCCGCGAGTTCGCACTGCTGGAAACCTTGCTGCGCAACCGCGGCCAGGTGCTCTCCCGCGAACAGTTGCTCGGCGGGGTCTGGGGTTTCGACTTCGACCCCGGATCGAACGTGGTGGACGTCTACATCCGTTACCTGCGCGCGAAGATCGGCGCCGAGCGGATCGAAACCGTGCGGGGGATGGGTTACCGGCTCGGTGAGTCCTGATGAGACGGTTCTCATCATGCTCTCACGACGGTCTCTCCTTCCGGCGGCACAGTGGTTTCCATGACCACGACACTGCTTCATCTCGCCGTCGACCTCGTCGCCGCCGTGATCCTCGCCTACGGCATCTACGCCCGTCGTCACCACCGCGGTGACCTCGCCTGCGCGTATCTCGCGTTGAACGTCGGCGTCTGCGTTTCGGTCGCCGTGCTGCTTTCCGTGTCGACCGCGAGCGCGCTCGGGCTCGGCCTGTTCGGGGTGCTGTCGATCATCCGGCTGCGGTCCGATTCGATCAGCCAGCAGGAGGTCGCGTACTACTTCGTCGCGCTGGTCCTGGGTCTGGTGAACGGGCTGCCGTCCGCGGACTGGCGGATGGTCGCCGTCTTCAACGTCCTGCTGCTCGCCGTCATGTACGTCGCCGACCACCCGTCGCGCACCCGCGGTCCGCAGCGGCGGACGGTCGTGCTCGACACCGTGTATCCCGACGAACAGACGATGCTGATGGAACTGCGAGCCCGTCTCGGCGGAACGGTCGTGCGGCACAGTGTGTCCGAAGTGGACTATGTCCGCGAGGTCACCGTCGTCGACGTCCGCTTCCGGCCGGACGCCGCCGCGGTCGTCCACGGTGCCCCGGCGGGGCGGCGGTGAGCGGGCGCGGAACGGCCACCGTCGCCGCGGTGGCCAAGGGACTCCCTTCGCTGTCGCTCGCGGAAGTCGTCGCCACGAGCGGGCTGATGAGCCGGACGGACCGCAAGTACGTCTTGAAGCTCAACGACTTCCTGGCCGTCACCGAGGCACTGTCGCTGCGCTGTCTGGAGATCGACGGGCAACGCGTGTTCGGCTACTCGTCGACGTACTTCGACACCCCGGATCTCGCGATCTTCCGGGCGCACCGGCAGGACCGGCGGCGCCGGTTCAAGATCCGCACCCGGACCTACACCGACTCGGCCGACACCTACTGCGAGCTCAAGGTGAGTGGGCGGCGCGACGAAACGGTCAAGGTCCGCCGCCCGCATCCGGCCGAGGCGGCGCACGGCCTGACCGCGCCCGCGCTGACGTTCCTCGACGACGCCCTCACCGCCGCCTACGGCCGCCCCGCGCCCCGGCCGCTGACTCCCGCGCTGATCACCGACTACCGGCGCACCACCCTCGTCACCGCCGACGCGCGCGTCACCTGCGACACGTCACTCGTCTGGCGGTCCGGGTCGCGCAGCCTGGCCGCCGGCGGCGACCTGGTGCTGCTGGAGGTGAAGTCGGCCTCCGAACGCAACAGCGTCACCGAGGCGCTGGCGAAACTGCGGATCCGCGAGCAGTCCGTGAGCAAGTACTGCGCGGGCCTGGTGGCGCTGGGGCTGGCCACCGGCGGGAACCGGTGGCGGCCGGCACTGCGTCGGCTCGGCGTGGCGTAACGATCGCGACGCGGCGTCCGACCCCTGCTGTTGGGGGATCAGAGGGAGGACGAACATGAGGACCAGGGAGAAAGCCGCGCTCGCCGTCGCCGGGCTGGCTGTCGCCGCCGCCGGGGGCACCGTGCTCGCCGGTACGTCCGTCGCCGTCGGCCCGTCGCCGGCGCCGAGCGTGCAGGCCGCGGAGGCGTCGTGCGTGACCGATGGCGCCGGGATGTGCACCGTGCAGCACGCGCTGGGGACGGTGCCGGCGGCGGTGGTCGTCTCGGCGAACACGCCGGGACAGTTCAACGCGTACATGCTGAACACGGTGCAGGGTTCGTACACGGCGACGACGTTCCAGGTGCGGGCGATGTTCAACCAGACCACGCCGAAGGCGGGCGGGGCGATCTGGTTCAGCTTCGCGGCCTATGGCGGGGCACCGGTGACGACCACGCCGACACCGCCGACCACTCCGACGCCACCGAAGACAACCACGCCGAAGCCGACCACGACGCCGACTACGACACCCTTGCCGACCACGACGTCTGCTGAGACGAGTGGCGCGCCGGGCGGCGGCTCGGGCGTGGGCGGCTGACCGTCCAAACAGGACCTTGAACCGACTACCGCGGCGGCGGCCGGTCGTCCAGTTCGTCGGAGAAGATCGCGTCGATACGGAGACCGGCTCGCCGCAGTGCGCGGATGCTCGCCCTCAGTGACAACACCACGCCGATGACGACCACGACACCGAGCCCGATGGCGACCGGATGCGCCACGAGCGCCTCCCTGTTCGATGGGCGTGATACCCCAGGCCCATCCCGATGGTCAGCGTGTCCCGTGCGGCGAGCCGCACGGCGTTGGTCCCTGCAACCTAGACGAGCGGAGCCCGTCCTGTGCCGGAAACCAGCTGTTCGGCCTAGGCCTTGTCCTGCAAGTCATCTTCGCGGTCCTCCTCCGGTGACCGTGTGGATATAGGGACACTCAACGTCCCTATATCCACACACCCCGCCCGCGACACCAAAGGTCCCCCGCTCCCTTTCCACAGGTCAGCACGCCAGGCGATACTTACCGAGTACAACCCGGTACGAGGCAGAACCGCCCGCACCGCCAGGAACCACCTGAATCACGAAGCCCTTCGAGCAGACTCACAGGACGCGGCCTAGGCGATCGTGGCAGGTGAGCGCTGTGATAACTTGGAGCGAACTGGGACTTCTGTGCGTTCGCAAACCCGCTGTTCGGGCTGGGGCGGCTCTCGCGGAGGTGTCAGGGCACCCTTGGGGCCGGTAGCTCAGTTGGTTAGAGCAGGGGACTCATAATCCCTTGGCCGTCGGTTCGAGCCCGACCCGGCCCACCACATCAACATCGCTGCCGACCTGTGGGGATGTTGGTCCTTCGGCGGCAATTTCGCCTTGGCGTTAATCGCGATTGGGCTCCGTTTCGTCTCCGTTTGCTCCGGTGTGCTCATAGGTGGAGAAGTGCTCTGCAGAGCCAGTTGGTGGCGTAGCAGCCTTTCTGCTTCCTCGTCACAACCGCTGCGGTGGGGACCTGCGGTAGTGGACGCGTGCGTTGCTTGTCGATACCTGCTCACGAAGTGGTCAGCTCTGGATTGACGTCATTGCCGGAGACTCGTCTGACGCCTTCGCCTGCGACTGTGGGTAGTCGGCTTCGGCGGTGCGTTGTCGTCTTGCGCGAATCTCTGAGTCACTTAAATGACAGCTTTCTGATCTGCGAGAACAGCAATCCTGACCCCCTCACTGCCAGTCAGGTTCTGGAGATGTATAGAGACTCCGCTGGTCGGCTGGAGCTGGTGTGCTCTGATCAATGGGATTCAACGTCGTTGGGTGCACTTGTGACCGACGCCTTGCTCCAGAGCTGCTCCAGGAAAAATGGCGTGAGGGATCTGGATAGCCGTGGGTGATTACCGTGACACGTCGTGGCTTGAGAGCGTCGAGGTGAGGTAACAGGGCATCGTCGTGGCACTTCAGCCGACCGTCAATTGCTGAGGATAGTCGGCGGTCCCAGAAGGGGCACATCGTGCATGGGCGGTGTTCAGAACACAAATTTAACTGCTATCAGCAGATGGCTCCTGGCGGTCTGGGGTGCCATCGGTTCTGTACCCAAGTTCAATCTTTCGTGACAAGCCAGTTCGTCGGTCGCTGAGTACGGACCTGATGGGGTCCACCCCCGGATAGTCGTCGTCCAGCAGGACGTTCGCCTCCGCGTCGAACTCGCACAGCTCCCCCACGAGGAAGATGGCGACAGGCCGCACACCGGACAGGTCGACCTCGAAGGTCAGCAGGTCGTCCGCGGGTGAGCATCAGCCGTCCTCTCGTCCGGCCTTGGGTTCCACCGGAGCCGCTGGCCTGGCGTTTCCGGACTACTTGATTGGAGTATTCCGCGATGGTCATCTGCCATGTACTCAAGGGTGATCACGAAAGGTCAGGCGAAGGAACCGGCGGAAGTCTGCATTATTCAATGAGAAGATGCTCCGGTCGGGAGGATGAGCTCGAGGTGATCGAGGGAGAAGCCTCTGAGTCGCGCGCCATGCAGGTCAGCGCGCGGCGGCCAGGACCAGATCGAGGTAGTCGCGCGAAGCCTGCCGCCAGGATTCCAGTTCCAGCTTTTCGTTCGCCGCGTGCATCTCCCGGGGATCGCCCGGGCCCCAGATCACGATCGGCGCGCCGCCCACGGACGCGGCCAAAGCCGAGGCGTCGGTGAAATAGGTGGCGGCGGGTGCGGTGGCCTGGCCGGAGAGCAGTTCGGGCAGGAGCGCGGTCCGGACGGCGGGCAGATCGAGAGCCACCTCCGCGGTGATGGCCGGACCGAGCGAGGAAGCCCAAGCGATCGCCGGCGCTCCACCGTCCACAGTGCGCACATCCAGCGTCAGAACCGCCGACGCGGGAACGATGTTCGTCGCGGTCCCGCCCTCGAAGGTGCCGACGTTGACGGTTTCCTCGCCCAGGTAGTCGTCGGCGGCCAGCGGGAGGGATTCGAGGGCGCCGAGGGCCCGGTCGGCGAGCAGCCGGATCGCGTTGCGGCCGAGCTGGGGCGTGGAGCCGTGGGCCGCTTTCCCTTGTGCGGCGAGCCGCAGCCAGGTGGCGCCGCGGTGTCCGAGTGAGACGCGGTTGCGGGTCGCCTCCGGCACCACGACGATCCGCGGTGTCAACTCCAGCGAGGCCGAAGCCTCGGCCGCGCCCAGGCAGCCGATCTCTTCGTCGCTGGTGATGAGGACCTGTGCGCGGGCACCGGCTTCCGCGGCGTTGCGCAACGCCGCCAGTGCGGCGACGAGCCCGCCCTTCATGTCGACGCTGCCGCGGCCGTGCAGGAACTCGTCGTCGACGTCCGCGGAGAACGGGGCCCGTTCCCACAATGCGGGGGAGCCGACGGGAACGGTGTCGATATGACACACGAACAAGGGACCGTCGCCGGAATCGGTGCCGACCAGCACCCACGGCCGCCCGGCGGTGGAGCGTCGCAGCACGCGTACGCCTGGAGTGGCGGTGGCGTAGGAAACGGCCAGCTCCTGCGCGGCGGCCTGCGCGGCGCTGTCGCCGGAGGTGGTGTCGTGGCGCACCAGATCGCGCAGCAACGCGAGGGCTTCGTCGGTCATGCGGGGTACTCCTGGGTCGATTCGCGGACGACGAGTTGCATGGACAGCACGTGGTCGCCCGCGTCTCGGCCGGCCGCGAGGCGGGTGATCTCGTCGACCGCCTTGCGGGCCATCTGCTCCGTCGGCTGCGCCACGGTGGTCAGCCGCGGCGACGTCCATTCGCCGAGGGTGATCCCGTCGCAGCCGATCACCGAAAGGTCTTCCGGCACCGAGACCCCGGCGCGGCGGGCCGCTTCGAGCAGGCCGACCGCGGCGATGTCGCTGGCGGTGAACACGGCCGTCGGCTCCGCGCCGGTCCGCGCCATGTGCGCGAAGAAGTTCATACCGAACGCCGAGCTGAACGCGCCTCGCACGATCAGCGCTTCGTCCGCCTCGATCCCGTGCGTCTTCAGAGCGGCCCGGTAGCCGGCTTCGCGCTGGTCGGCCGTGCGCAGCCCGGCCGGTCCGCCGACATGGGCGATCCGCCGGTGGCCCTGGAAGATCAGGTGGGTGGTCGCCTGGAAGGCGCCGCCGAAGCTGTTCGCGGTGACCCGCGCGATCCGCGGCCCGGCGGCTTCGACGTACTCGTCGAGGAAGACCACCGGGAAATCGCCCGCCAGGCGGCTCGTGAAGGCTTCGTTGGTGGTGTTCATCCCCAGGTAGATCAGTCCGCCCACGTCCGGCACCCGCATCAGGCGCTCGACCGCGGCGCGCTCCCGTGACGGCGAAGACCCGGTGAGCGTGGTGAGCACGTCGACGCCGTCCGTCGCGGCGGCGTCGACCACCGCGTCCGCCAGCGTGGAGAAGTACGGGTTGTCCAGCGACGGGACCACCAGGCCGAGGCTGAGGCCGGTCACTTGTTTCCGCACGGGCGGATGCCCTTCGGCCGACAGTGCGGCGTCGATGCGCCGGGCCGTCTCGGAGGCGACGTTGAGCTCCCCCTTGACGTACCTCGACACCGTCGACACGGCCACTCCGGCCTCTCGGGCCACCTTCGCCAGCGACATCCGGCTCCTCCCCGTTGAGCGTTGACGGCGACTGCGACCGCATCTTATATTGACGGTGTTGCGCTACGTTGCGCAAATTACGCTAAGGCTTTTCGCTCGAAGGAGTCGTCGATGGTCAAGGTCCTGCTAGCCGGGGAGTCGTGGGTCAGTGCGACGATCGACCACAAGGGATACGACCCGTTCGCGCACACGCAGGTGGAGATCGGGTGCGAGCGGCTGCTGGCGGCGCTGGCGGCGGAAGGGGTCGAGGTGACTCACCTGCGTTCGCACGACGTGGCCGAGAAATTCCCGCAGACGCTGGAGGAACTCGACGCCTACGACGTCGTCCTGCTTTCCGACATCGGCTCCAACACCCTGCTGCTGCACCCGGACACGTTCACCCGCGGCCGTCCGACGCCCAACCGGCTCAAGCTGCTGCGAGAGTGGGTCACGAACGGCGGCGGCCTGATGATGGCCGGCGGCTACCTGAGCTTCCAGGGCTTCGAGGGCAAGGCCAACTACCACCGGACGCCGATCGAGGAGATCCTCCCGGTCGACATCGACCCGTACGACGACCGCGTCGAGACGCCGGAGGGCGTCCGCGCCCACGTCGTACAGCCCGGGCATCCGGTGGTCACCGGCCTCGACCAGGAGTGGCCGATCCTGCTGGGCTACCAGCACACCACGCTGAAGCCGGACGCGGAGCTGCTCGCCACCGTCGAGGGCGACGTCATGCTGGCCGCGCGCCGGGTCGGCCGCGGCCGCACCCTCGCGTTCACCTCGGACATCTCCCCGCACTGGGCTCCGGAGGAATTCATGGACTGGGACGGCTACGGCAGGCTCTTCGCGCAGGCGATGTCCTGGCTCGCCGGACGCGAAGTCTGAGCCGCGCGCACTCGGGATCAAGGAGGATTCGATGAGTACGTCACCCACCGGCCGCGCGGCGTCGGTCGTCGTCTTGACGATCGCGACCGTCTTCGCCGGAATGCTCGGCCCGTTGCAGTCGCTCGTCAATGGACATCTCGGCACCGCGCTCGCCGACGGGCACGCCGCCGCGCTGGTGTCCTTCGGCACCGGCCTGGTGCTGATGCTGATCATCGTGCTGGCACGCACCCGGACGCGCGACGCGTTCTTCCTGCTGCCCGGTCAGCTGGTGCGCGGTGAGATCCCGCGGTGGAACTTCTTCGCCGGTCTGTGCGGCGCGGTGATCGTGCTCTCCGAGGGCGTCACGGTGGGCTTCCTCGGGGTGGCGATCTTCCAGACCTCGCTGATCTCCGGCATGGTCATCTCCGGCGTGGTGTGCGACCGCCTCGGCATCGGCGTGCCGTTCAAGCAGGCGATGAGCGCGCCGCGCGTGGCCGGGGCGATCCTGGCCATCTGCGCCACCGTGCTGGTGGTGTCCCCGAACTGGTCGGCTCCGCACATGATCGCGCTGGCGATCATGCCGTTCGTCGGTGGCCTGCTCGCCGGCTGGCAGCCCGCCGGCAACTCCGAGGTCGGCCTGCTGTCCGGCTCGATGTTCGTTTCCATCACCTGGAACTTCCTCATCGGCTTCGTGGCGCTCGGCCTCGTGTACGTGGTGCGGATGGCGGTCTCGGGCGCGCACTTCGCGTTGCCGGGCACCTGGTGGATGTACTTCGGCGGGCCGCTCGGCCTCCTGTCGATCGCGTTGATGGCCTTGCTGGTGCGTGGGCTGGGGCTCCTGCTGCTGGGGCTGGCCTCCACGGCCGGTCAGCTCATCGGGTCGCTGCTGCTGGAACTCGTCGCTCCCGCCGCGGGTTCCAGCCTGCATCTGGTCACCGTCATCGGCGCGGGCGTGGCCTTGGCGGCCGCGGCGATCGCGATGATCCCGTCCCGGCACACGGCCGAACCGGCGGTCCTCGCCCAGCCCGCCGAGGTGCGTCGTGGCTGAGGTGCGCGGCGTTCTCGGCGCGGTCGACGCGGCGGACCTCGGGCTGGTGCTGCCGCACGAGCACCTCTTCAACGATCTGTCCTCCGAGGTCGCCGAACCCGCCTATGCCTCCACCCGGCGGCTCGCCGAGGCGGAAGTCGGGCCGGGCCTGCAGTTCCTGCTCCGTCAGGATCCCTACTGCTGCGCCGACAACGTGGCGGCGAAAGACCGGGCGAGCGTCGTGCGCGAGGTGACCGCGTTCGCCGCGGCGGGCGGCGGCACGCTGGTCGACGCGACCGGCAGCGCGGCGATCGGCCGGGATCCGCTCGCCCTGGCGGCGGTGGCCGAGGCCACCGGGGTCACCATCGTCATGGGCACCGGTGCGTACCTGGAGAAGTTCGAGGGGGAACGCATCACCGCGGTCACCGTCGACGCGCAGACCGAGCACATCCTCGCCGAACTGGACGAGGGCGTCGGCGAGACGGGGATCCGGGCCGGAGTCATCGGCGAGGTCGGTGTCTCGCCGTTCTTCACCGACGGGGAGCGGGCCTCCTTGCGGGCCGCGGCGCTCGCGCAGGCAGCGCGGCCGTCCGTGGGGCTGAACATCCACATGCCGGGCTGGCAGCGCCGCGGGCACGAAGTGCTCGACCTCGTGCTGGAGGAGTGCGGTGCGCTCCCGGGCAAAGTCGCGCTGGCGCACAGCGATCCGTCCGGTGACGACCCGGGATACCAACGCGGGCTTCTCGAACGCGGCGTGCTGCTGGAGTTCGACATGATCGGCCTCGACATCTCGTTCCCCGGCGAAGGTGTCGCCCCGACGGTTTCCCAGACCGCTCGCGCCGTGGCGCGGTGGGTGCACGAGGGCTTCGGTGACCAGATCATGCTTTCGCACGATCTGTTCCTGAAGCAGATGTGGACGCACAACGGTGGGAACGGGCTCGTGTTCGTGCCGACGGTCTTCGCCGATCTGCTCGAAGCCGAAGGCGTGCCTGCCGAAGCCGTGGCCCGGCTGATGCGAGACGTCCCGGCCCGGTGGTTGACCGCATGAGCCGCGCGATCGCGGTGGTGGCGTCACTGAACGTCGATCACATCGTCCACGTGCCGCGCATCCCGGAGCCAGGGGAGACTCTGATGGGGTTTTCGACGAGCCGGGAGCTGGGCGGGAAAGGCGGCAACCAAGCGGTCGCCGCCGCCCGGCTCGGTGCGGAAGTGGCCGTGATCGGCTGCGTCGGCCAGGACGAGGACGGCGACGAGTACCTGGAAGCCCTGCTCGCCGAGGGAGCCGACGTGACCCATGTGCGCCGGTCCGCGCTGCCCACCGGCCGGGCGGCGATCACCGTCGACGCGGAGGGCGTCAACTCGATCGTCGTCGTGTCCGGGGCGAACGCCGACATCCCGGCGGCCGCGGCCGAAGCGGCGATCAGCGAACTGCCGGGGCTTCGCGTCGTCGCGGGCCAGTTGGAGGCGGCGGCCGAAGCGACGGAACGCGCTTTCGCGGCCGCTCGCGCACGTGGCGTGCTGACCGTGCTCAACACCGCGCCCGCCGGCGAAGTGGCCGGGAAACTGCTGCCGCTCAGCGATGTGGTGGTGTCGAACGAAATCGAGTTCCGGCAGCTCACCGGCCAGGATCCGTTCGACGGCAACGGTTTGCGGCGCGGCGGAGCCGAACTGTCCGCCACGGGATGCCGATGGGTGATCGTGACGCTGGGCGCCGCGGGATGTGCCGTCCTCGACGCGTCGTCGTCCACGCACGTCCCGGCCGTCCCGGTACGGGCTGTGGACACCACCGCCGCGGGGGATTCGTTCGTCGGAGCGTTCGCCGCCCGGCTCGCGGAAATCCCCGGTGAGCCGACGACCGCGGATGTAGTGGCCGCTTGCGGTTTCGCGACGAAAGTGGCCGCGATCGTCGTGACGCGGTACGGAGCGCACCCCTCTCTGCCGACCTCGGCCGAGGTAGTCGACGGCGATGTGGTGTCGGAGTGAGGATCTCGACACGCTTGTCGTGACGGTGAAGCAGGGCCGGGGAGAGGTCCGGATCGGGCACTTGACGCTTGCCGGTAGTCCGATCAGCGGCAATATTCCCGGGTATGGCGAGCTGGCGGAGCACCTCGGCGGCCGACTCTAGCATTTGAGGAATGGAGCGCCAGGGGATCACGTCGCGTCCGATAGGCCCCGTGGCAGGACGTAGAAGATCGACGCGGCACGGCACCTGGCCATGCCGCGATCTGTGCTGACCTGAATGACTGACTGATCCTGCTTTGGACAGCTTAACGGCCGAGAGGACTTTCGATCAGGAGTTCGCAGCTCGTCGACATGTGCGAGGCCGCTCGGCAGCGGTTGTGACCCTAATTGGCAGGTGCGCTCCTGAACTGCTCCAGCTGCTGAACGGTAGCTGAAATCAGCTGCCAATTCTCAAAGTGAGCCGAAACGAAAAAACCGCCCTGCCTCAGCGACCTTGGGGGAACTTACTGCAACACAAAACCCCGGTTAGAAGCCCTGGAGACGCTGCTCTGGAAGCTCCCCGATCCGTCCACGCCCGGTCCGTCGCCCGCCAACCGGCCGAAACTGGGGCGGGCGCGTCAACTCGACGTACTGCAGACCAAGCGCTGATCGATGGGTATCTGAACCGCGAGTGGATCGGTCTCTTCACGAATCCAGTTCGCGCGGAGGTCGTTCCATATGAGGAGATGATGCGGACAGGTCGGGGGACGGGGATCGAGAATGCGATGGCCATCCATGACCCGCCGACCCGCCGCCACTCGCTGGCCATGTACCAGCCGTCTGCCGTGCCGCAGGAGCTCGCCGCCCTGGGGCGCGACGTTCGACAGCCAGGTGCTCCTTGACGCAGGATTCGGGCCTGGCGACCTCGCCGCTCTCCTTGAGTAGTAGCAGTAGTCCATAATTTGCCAAAGTCAGAAATTGCCCGTCGTAAGTGTGCGATCAATTTACCCATGATTGAACGGCACGCTGCTGCCTCCTCGGTGTCGATGAACCGGGGGAGCACCCAATTGCCTCCAGGTAGCGAGTCCGGCGCGAAGGCGATGATGCGTCGACAGTCTCGACCTCGACGGTCACGGCTGGTTCAGTTCGCTCGTCGGCGCGGTGACGCGGGTGGCCCAGGTGGTCTCGTGGGTGCCGGGACCGATCGGCTCGATCGCGAGCGGTGTCGCCGCGGTGGGCAACGCGATCCGGGGCAACTGGGGAGCGGCCGCCCAGTACGCGTTCGGGCCCTCACCGGTGGCGTGTCCAAGTGGATCGGCGCGGCCGTCGGAGCGGTGAAATCCATCGGCCGGGTGGCTTCGAAGGCAGGCCGGTGGTTCACCGCGACGACTCGTTCAGCGAGCGCGGCGAGTCGAGCGAACAAGATCCTCCGCAAGGTCAAGATCGGTGGGCAAGGCATCGGCCCACCCTTGCCGACGCGCTGGACGGGCATGGTTGCCTGATGCGCAAGGCAAGCGTGCCGACCCCGCAGCAGCCATGGAGTTGTTTCTTCGCAAGGGGTTCGTCCCACGCAAGCCGTTCCCCGGAGGCGTCAAGAAGCCGTGGGAATCGATGCACGAGTGCCGCAATGTGGTCAGCCCAACGCCGGCCCGCGTGCGGCGTAACACCCTCAGGACAGCTTGCACCGTGTGCACACCAGGCGGCTGGAACGAGGACGCTCCGTCGCTGGTCTACGTGATCGTGCACCTCGCGGGATGCCGGGAAGGTCGGGATCATGAACCTGGAGTTGCGGCGGCTCGACGTGTTCCGGCGCCAGGGATGGCTGGTGGTCGGCACTGTTGCCCTCGATACCGGAGTGGACGCTCGGCGAATCGAAATCAGCGCTCGACCAGATCATGGGCACCGGCGCCGATCGCGTCCCCCCGTACTTGAGTCGCGAGGAACTGCCCGGAGGGTGGCAGGAGACGTTCTCCCTCGCCATACCCTGGGCGAAGAAGCGCTGGCGATCGTCCGGTCCGCCCATATGGCCCGTTCCACATAGGACAATTGTTCCGTCCGAGACACGTCAACACCCGAACACGGTTGTTGGAAGCATAAAAATTCCGGGCGACCGTCCCGGGCGAGCAGAAGGGGGCGAGTGGGACTTCGCCTGGTTCGGACGATGCTAGTCGAGCTGTCGCTACAAGACCTGCGCGTCATGAGCTTGCGATACCCTGCCCCTGTGGAAATCCCGGACGTGCTTCGTGCTCGGATGGAGGAACCTCGGCCTCCGGCGATCGAGCATGTCCGCTTGTTCCTGCTCACGACGGTTGCTGATGCCCTGAGCCTCGACGAAGTACGCGCGGACGCGGCCCGTACGGCCAGGGTAAATCGGGAGCCCGTACGTCGGGACGCAGTTGCGATCGAGACGTTGCTGGCCGAATCCCATCCCCCAGGCACGCTGTCGGTGCTGGTCGCCTGGTACGCGAACTGGGTGTTGACTGACGATACATCCGACGCCGACGCGGCCGCTTGGCTCGCCGATCTCGCATCCATCCTCCGCGAAGTCCTCGACGAAGTCGACCGGTAGAGATGGTAGGAGAGCATTCGCGGCTCCCGGTCTTGGCCGGCAGTCGTGATCGTGACAGGAATGGCCGTGCCAAGAGCACGGATCGCGGTCCAGCCGCGCGCTTGGGCACTGCTGTGTATCGGACGACGGGCGGGCGTATTTGAGGACATCGCTCCGGTGTATGGCTTCACTGGGGAAACGTCCTCGCACACGGTCAGCAGCCGGCACAGGCGAGCCAGTCCGGCTTCGGAGCCGGGGGAGCCGAGTGACCTGGCCGGGGCGTGGCGGGCCAGGTAGGTACGGCCGCGCTCGAGGAAGTCCGCCCACGCCGCCTCCCCCCGGCGGGCATGCCCGCCGCGGGCTGCCGACAGAACCGCACGGCTGTCCGGGATAATCGCTGGACGCACTGCCCAACGAACGGATGTGGAACGTGACCCTCGACATCGATGTCGACACTCGCCCAATCGCCCGCATCGGAAAGGCTTTCGCCGCGGTCGCCTTCGTCGAAGCAGCGACATGGGCAGGCCTGCTGGCCGGGATGTTCCTGAAGTACGTCACCGAAACCACCGAGCTAGGCGTGCGGATCTTCGGGATGATGCACGGCATCGCCTTCATCGCCTATGTGATCGTGACCATCGCCGCCGCGGTCACCTTGCGTTGGAGCCGGAGGGTCACGATCATGGCTGTCCTGGCAGCGATCCCTCCACTGGTAACCCTTCCCTTGGAGATCTGGCTCCGTCGCACGGGCCGCCTCGCCCCGGCGACACCCGGCATCGATAGCGAGGCTCTACCTCGTTAAGCAGCCCCGCTAGGACGTGACTGGCGCGGACTGCTCTGATCTCCCTGCCGGGCCTCACCGAGTCTGCGATCGAGCGGCAAGGCGCACTCGGTCGTCGTCAAGGCCTCCTGACCTCCTCTCAGGCGTTCAGTCACCTGCGCGCGGGCAACGTCATGCGAACCCGGGGGAGCGCCGCGTAGTACCTTCCAGCGGACGTCGTGCGCCGCCGGCCACAGGCTCACCGCCCACGCGACCTCCTGCTCCTCGGCCAACCGGGCCTGCGCGGCGACACACGAAGCGGCGCGGCCGTCGTCTTCCCGCGCCTTCACTACGACTTCGCCCCCTGTCACGTAGCCGTTTCTATCGGAGACGTTCGTCGTCGTACGCGGAGAAGGCCTCCGCCGCGTCGCCGTCCAAGATCATCGACAGTGCGTAGGAGATGGTCCAGATCCATTTCTCGAGGCGCGCCGCGTCCTCGTCGCCGATCAGGCCGTTCCCACGGAGCATGCCGTCGGGTGCGACGCCCCAGGCCCGCGCGAAGTGACAGATCCCGACCACGGCGGAAACGACTTCACGCGGCACTGAGTTGGCTTGGTCGGTGAGAGCCCGCAACGCGGCGTGGCGGGTGACGGTGGCAGCGTGAGCACGGTCGGCGTGGTCTCTGATCCTGACGAGGTGATCCGGGAGCCGGAGCACCCGTTCCCCTGGCTGGGCCTGACGAGCTCGATGGCCTCGCAATGTTCGCTGACACGCGAAGGGTGGCGGCTGGCTTGTTCGCGGTCGTGCCGGTGCTCGCCGCTGGTGACGTCGACGCTGATGGCGTTGGCGGGCGGCGTCCGCTTAGGCGCCCAGCCGATCGGTCAACGCGTCGAGATGACTCACGTGCGCGGTGAGATCGTCCGTGGCGACGTCGAACCCGGTGATCGCGTTCACTTGACGACGATGCCGTTGGGGCACAGTGCTTCGTAGGCTTCACGGGAAAGGATGGACGAACGAACACGACTCGTTGTCCGAACGCGCAGCCCACCCGTCGACGGGGCTACCTCACCGCGCCGCCGGTGGCCTCGCGGGCACGGTACGGAACTTTCCCGCTCGGCTTACCCTGCACAGAACCACTTTTCTCGCGGGAAGCGGCTGCCGCTCACGGCGTGTTTGCGCTACGGTACTCGCTGCTGATGACGTCCTTCGATCCCCGCTGCCGTGGAGCTGCCGCATGATCTCCCGGCTCGGCCCAGGCGTCCTTGCCCTGTCGATCGTGAGGATTTCATGGAGTACCCCCTGCTGACGGCAGCGCTGGTCTGCGTCTCGCTGCTCGCCGCGGCCTTCGCGCTGTTGCTGGTGCGCCAGCGCCGGGTCACCGCCAACACCGGCCGTCGTGGTGAGCAGCTGCTGGCCGAACTCCGCGCGCGGGAGGAGGAGGACCGGCACCTGCTGCACAGGCGGTTGCCTGCCATCGTCGAGTCGCAGGCCAACCAGGCCGTGACCGTGCCCGGCCCCTTGCGTGCCTTCAACGGCGAGGACCCCCACCGCGAACTGCTCGTGGTGATCAGCGAGCTGACCGGCCAGACCCGCCGCAACGCCGCCGAATCCGCCGCCGCCACCCTGCGCGCGATGATGCGCACGGTGCAGAACCTCGCGGGGGAGCAGCAGGTGCTGATCTCGGCGATGGAGGAGCACCACGACAATCCCGACGTGCTCGACGGTCTGCTCGGCCTGGACCACGCGAACTCGCAGCTGGGCCGCCGCGCCCAGGCGACCGCCGTGCTCTGCGGTTCGTGGCCGGGCCTGCAGCGCTCCGCCGCGACCCTGACCGACGTGGTGCGCGGGGCCACCGGCCGCATCCGCGACTACGCGCGCGTGCAGATCCCGGCGCCTTCGGACACCGCGGTGGTCAGCCAGGCCGTGGAACCGGTGGTGCTCGCGGTGGCCGAGCTGCTGGACAACGGCGCCCGCCACTCGCAGCCCGGCTCACCCGTGCAGGTCACCTTCCAGCAGGCACACAACGGGCTGGCGATCGTCATCGACGACGCCGGGGTCGGCATGACGGTGGAAGCGGTGCAGCGCGCGGGCTGGTTACTGGAAGGCCACGGCGGTCAGGACATCGCCGCGCTCGGTGTGCCGCCGAGGATCGGTTTTGCCGTCATCGGCGTGCTTTCCCGCCGCTACGGCTTCCGCGTATCTGTGGACATGCGCTCGCCCTTCGGCGGGGTGCGCGCGGTGCTGTTCCTGCCGAGCGAGCTGCTCACCCGCGCCGCCGTCCCGGCGCCGGCACCGCAGGAAGTCCCGTCGCTGGCCGCGCCTGCCAGTCCGGCCGCGATCACTCCCAGCCCGACCCCGCACGTGCGCGTTCCCGCGCCGGAACCACAGCCGGCCGAACCGGCCGAGGAACTGGGCACCACCGCGCACGGCCTGCCTCGCCGTCGCCGACGCGCTCCGGTGACCGGGTCGGCCACCACCACCGCCACCACGCTGTCGGTTCCGGTGCCGCCGCCCACCGCGCCGGAAGTGACCGAGTCCCCGGTGAACCACAGCCCGGTCGCCACGGCCACGGCCTGGCAGCGCGGCACCCGCCAGGGCCGCGCTTCTTCCACCGATGACGAAAGGGATTTCCAGTGAGCAGCTCCGTCACCACCAACAACCGGTTGGGCTGGATGCTCGATCAGGCCCTGCAGATGCCGGAGACCATCTCCGCGGTGCTGCTCTCGGCCGACGGCCTGCTGATGGCCCATTCGCAGGGAATCACCGTGGAGGACGCCGAGCGCACCGCCGCCGCGGTCTCCGGGCTCCAGTCGCTCGCCCGCGCCACCGGCGAGTTCTGCCGTCAGCCGCCGGAGCAGTGGCGGCAGACGCTGATCGAATTCGACGGCGGGTTCGTCTTCCTGACCTCCGCCGGACAGGGCGCCTACGTTGCGGTGTCCACCACCGGCCGGGTGGACATCGAGGGTGTTTCCTCGCGATTGCAAGAGCTGGTGCAAAGGCTCGGCCAGGAACTCACCGCGCCACCGCGCTTTCCGGCCGAGGGACCTGGCAACCCGGCATGAGCGGGCAGCGGCGGGAACGGGCGCTGGTCCGGCCGCACGTGGTCACCGAGGGCCGGGCCCATCCGACCCGCAACACCTTGGACGTGGCCACCGTGGTGCTGGCCACCTGGGCGCCGGTGACCGGGCTGACCCCGGAAAAACGGCGGGTGATGGAGCTGTGCCGGGGTGGCGCGCTGGCCGTCGCGGAGGTGGCGGCGCATCTCAATCTGCCCACCAGCGTCACCAAGGTGCTGTTGTCGGACCTGCTCGACAGCGGGCACATCGAATCACGGGCCGCGGTGCGCGAGACCGAAGTCCCCGACCAGCAACTCCTGCAGAAGGTACTCGATGGCCTCCGTGCTCTCACCTGACCGATACGTTCCCGCCACGGTCCGGACCTCGGTGAAGATCCTCATCGTCGGCCCGTTCGCGGTAGGGAAGACCACCTTTGTCGGCACACTCTCGGAGATCCGCCCGCTGCGCACCGAGGAGCGGATGACCCAGGCGGGCGCACTGGTCGACGACCTGTCCGGCGTGCGCGGCAAGGACACCACCACGGTGGCCATGGACTTCGGACGCCTGACACTGAGCGACGAGGTGGTGCTCTACCTCTTCGGCGCCCCGGGCCAGCAGCGGTTCACACAGATGTGGAAGGACCTGGCCCACGGCGCGCTCGGGGCGCTGGTGCTGGTCGATCCCACCCGCCTGCAGGACTCCTTCGACGTGATGGGCCTGCTGGAGGAACTGGACCTGCCCTACGCGGTGGCGGTCAACCAGTTCGACGGCGCGCCGCGTTTTCCCGATGCCGAGCTGCGCGAGGCGCTCGATCTGCTACCCCAGACCCGGTTGGTCACCTGTGACGCCCGCGATCGCGCGTCCGCTGCCTCGGCGCTGATCAGCCTGGTCGACTACCTGTTCACTCCCGTCCGCCAGGAGCATTCGTGACCGTTCCCGCCATCCCGCCCCCCGGTTGTCCCGCTCACGCCACGCGCACCCCGCTCTACGACGAGGAATTCGCCGCGAACCCGGCGGGGGTCTACGCGCGGATGCGCAAGGAACACGGCCACGTCGCGCCGGTCGAGCTGGCGCCGGGGGTGAACGCGAGCCTGGTGCTGAGCTACGAGGCGGCGCTGGACGTGCTGCGCTCCCCGCAGACCTATCCGCGGGACCCGCGCCGCTGGCAGGCCAATCAGCCGCCGGACAACCCGGTGATGCCGATGATGGGCTACCGGCCGAACTGCCTGTTCACCGACGGCGCGGTGCACGCGCGCTACCGCAGCGCGGTCACCGACAGCATCTCGCGGGTGAACCCGCACGCCCTTCTGGACTACGTGGAGAAGGCCGCGCGGGAGCTGATCGCGAAGTTCTCCCGGAACGGCCGGGCGGACCTGCTCACCGAGTACGCTGGAATCCTTTCCCTGCAGGTGTTCAACCACCTCTTCGGCTGCCCGCCGGAACTGGGCGAGCGGCTCACCGCGGGGATGCGCGGGATCTTCGACATGGTGGATCCGGAGCGCGCCAACGCCGAGCTGACCGCGGCCATGCTGGACCTGCTGGCGCTCAAGCGGCGGCAGCCGAGCCAGGACGTGCCCTCATGGATGATGGCGCACGCCTCAGGGCTGACCGACGAGGAGATGCTGCACCAGCTGGTGCTGCTGATGGGCGCGGGCACCGAACCGCAGCAGAATCTGATCGCCAACGGGCTGCGGCTGCTGCTGGTGGATCAGCGCTTCGCCGGGGACCTGGCCGGCGGCAGCCTGCACGTGGAGGACGCGCTGGAGGAGATCCTCTGGAGCGACCCGCCCATGGCCAACTACTCCGCTGGTTACCCCTATCCGGCGGCCGACCTGATGGGCGCGCGTCTGCCTGCCGACGAGCCCGTGGTGATCAGTTTCGCCGCCGCCAACACCGATCCCGAGCTGGGCGAGGCCCAGCGGGCCGGTAACCGGGCGCACATCGCCTGGGGCGCCGGGGTGCACTCCTGCCCGGCGCAGGGGCCGGCGCGGCTGATCGCCACCACCGCCATCGAGACCCTGCTCGACGCGCTGCCGGATCTGCGCCTGGCTGTGCCGAACGCCGAATTGCGCTGGCGGCCGGGCCCGTTCCACCGCGCGCTGGCCGGTCTCCCGGTCCTGTTCACCCCCGTCGTCGCACCGGTCAGTCCCGTTCCCGACCCGACAGGAGAGCACCCATGGCACCAGCCCGCCCGTTCGTCCTCGATCCCAACGGCCGTGACATCCACACCGAAGGCGCCGAACTCCGCGCCCGGGGAGCCGCGACGCTGGTGGAACTCCCTGGCGAAGTGGTGGCGTGGTCAGTAACCCAGCCGGAGCTGCTGCGGAAACTGCTGTCCGACCCGCGGGTGTCGAAGAACCCGAACCTGCACTGGGCGGCCTACCGCGACGGTGAGATCCCTGAGGACTGGCCGCTGCGGATCTGGGTCTCGGTGCAGAACATGTTCACCGCCTACGGCGGCGACCACCGGCGGCTCCGTTCGCTGGTGTCGAAGGCGTTCACCCCGCGCCGGGTGGAAGCACTGCGGCCGTGGGTCGAGGAGCTGACCACCGGCCTGCTGGACCGGCTCGCCGCCGGGCCGGATTCGGTGGACCTCAGGGAGAATTTCGCCTACCCGCTGCCGATCGAGGTGATCTGCCAGCTGTTCGGCGTGCCCGAGGAGCACCGGCCAGAGCTGCGGCGCGCGGTGGACGGGGTGTTCAACACCTCACTCAGCGCCGAGGAGGCGCAGGCGAACGGCGTGCTGATGTACGGGATTCTCGGTCAGCTGGTGGCGAACGGGCGGGTGAACCCCGGTGATGACCTCGCCAGCGGCCTGATCGCCGCGCGGGACGAGGACGGTTCGGTACTGGAGGAGGCCGAGCTGATCGACACGCTGATCCTGATGATCTCGGCCGGGCACGAGACCACGGTGAACCTGCTGCACCACGCGATCCTGGCGCTGCTGACGCATCCGGAGGAGCTGGCGAAGGTGCGCTCCGGGGAGCACACCTGGGCCGAGGTGATCGACGAGACCATGCGGTGGCAGGCGCCGATCGCGAACCTTCCGCTGCGGTACGCGGTGGAGGACATCGAGATCGACGGGGTGCACATCAAGGCGGGCGAGGCGATCCTGGCTTCGTACGCGGCAGCGGGCCGCTCGCCCGAGGCGCACGGTTCCGACGCGGACGAGTTCCGGCTTTCGCGGGAGTCGAAGAGTCAGCACTTATCGTTCGGGCACGGGGTGCACTACTGCCTCGGTGCGCCCTTGGCGCGACTGGAGGCGGAACTCGCACTACCGGCGCTGTTCGAACGGTTCCCCGATCTGGCCCTGGCGGCGGAGGCTTCCGAACTGGAGAAGATGCCGTCGTTCATTTCGAACGGGCACACGAGTCTTCCGGTACGCCTCAAGTGAACGCGGTGAGTGTGGTTTCACCGCGGATCTGCGGTGAAACCACACTCACCGAGCCATTCCACGTGACCGTCAGTTGTTGTGCGAGCCTCTCGAGATCAGGGCATGGTCAGCGCTCTGACGCACGATGGAGCAGGACGGTGGTGGGCCGGACGTGTTCGTGCACTACTCGGAGATTCAGGGCAACGGTTTCAAGTCCCTGGATGAAGGGCCCTCGCCGGATCGGGGTCTCGCGGGACGCTTCCAGCCGACATTCCCTTGCCCGGCAACGCCGAAACAACGACGAGCGCGGATCGGCCCGCTCAATGCTCATCGCATGGCCGCGGCATCAGTGATCGAGTATCAGCGTACTTCGGCGCCGGGCTCAAGGAAGCTCCACCCCAGGCCGCACGCGACGGTGGCGTTGCCGGGATCTCCCTGCCTTTTCCAGGCGCTGTAAAAGTTCGAATAGTCGTAGCTGCCGGTAGGAGTCTGGTACTTGCAGCGGGCCACTGCCCGGAACTGCGTGCCCGCGGCAGACGCATAACAGTAGGCCGTCGCCCCGTTTCCATACTGCGATGCAGTGCAATAGCGGGGAGTGGCCGCAGACGCCGGCGACGCTACGGCAATGGACAGTCCGACACTCGTCAGTGTCGCGGCGAGCATGATCTTCGTGGTCCGGAATTTCATCGAAGCCCCCGTGTCAAGTTGTGCCCAGTGTCCGAACAACAGGTCCGGACCCAGCAGCAGTGTGACATGGAGAGTCGCTCTGTCACAACCCTTGCCGGAGCACTCGCTGAGACGAGTGTTCCGCCGACAACAGTCGGCGTCGGGTGAGCGGCGCGGAGCGTGCCCCGGAAGGGCCGGGCCGTCGTATTCTTCGGAGTGATCGCCCGGCGGTAACCGGGCAGGTCACTGCCGCTCTGAAAGCCGGCCAAGGTGCGGATTTCCGTGCCCTACGCTGTCTCCGATTGGGCTCCGTCGCCCACGTAGAGCCCGACACAGGCCGACACGCAGCGGCATCTGGCCCGTGCTCAAACTGGCGTTGGCCTGCGAAAAACGGCAATATTTAGCATCCGACGACACTGGCTGACATGCCGGATCTGCGGTCTCATAATCCCTTGGCCGTCGGTTCGAGCCCCGACCCGGCCCACTCCCGGCACAATGCGGTCCTTTGTGGACGCTCCCGCTTCAGAAACGGGGCAGGTCCAGCAGGTTGTTCTTCCAGATCCCGTCCGCCCGCGTGCGCAGGAATTTCGGGCCGAAGGTCGGCTTGAGGATCTCCACGGCGACCCGGTGGATTCCCTCGTCCACGTAGGCCTTGCCGTCGTCGTCCTCGATCCACGCCACGATCGCCGAAACGAAACTCTCGCCGGTTTCGCCGCTGCCGGGATTGATCCAACGCAGTTTCGTGATGCTTTCGTGGAACTTCCCACCTTCGAGCCGCGCTGCGATGATCTTGATGGCCATGGTGCTACCTCTTCGGCTGGTTGCCCTCGAAGCGAACAGGGGTAATGCGGTACTCGCCTCCTGTCCGCACCTCGTTACGCCATCCGGTCGCCGTGCCTCGAACGTTACGAGCTCGAGCGCGGAGCTTCCGTTCTGAGTCAGATGACGCAGACTCCGCGTGTTCCGCCATGTCAAAGTCCTCGCGCCGGCCGGAAAACCTGCCGGAGAGAGGGGAAACGAACATGTGCGCAGCCCACAAGACGACGGCCGGGATCCTGGGCGCGGCGGGAATCGCGCTGGCCGCGACGGTACTGGCCGGTTGCGCTCCGGACCCGGCACCGGCGGCGGCACAGGCGTCGCCTTCGCCGTCCCTCACGGAATCGGCCGTGGCGGTGGCCTGGATGAACGGATTCTGCGGCGCGGTCAAGGATTTCATCGAAGGCAACAACAAGATGACCTCGGCGACCGGCGAAACCGTCGCGGCCATCAAGAAGAGCACGAGCGACCAGCTCGGGCACTACGCGACCATTCTGAACAAGACCGTCGACGGTCTCGGCGCACTGCCCGCCGCGCCGGTCCCGGCCGGAGAGACGGCGAAGAAGGACTTTCTGGGTAAGTACACCTCGGCACGCGACAAGATCGTGAAAGCGAAGGCCGATCTGGACGCGGCGGGGAGGAACGACACGGCGGCGCAAGCCCGTGCGGTCGAGGGACTCATCTCCGCCCAGAAGGACACGCACGGCGCGCTCGATCCGGTCGCGGCCATCCTCGGGGCACCCGAACTGAAGACGGCCGCGGCGACCGCGGAACGCTGCCGCCCGTGAGCCGTGTGTCGTCCCTCCGATCACGTGTGTCGTCCCTCCAGACACGCGTAGTGGCCGCCAGGTCACGGTTGGCTCTATCCGCGGCTCTCACCAGTCTTCCGTGAGGATCTTGCGCAGCCGCGTCAAAGCCCGGTGCTGCGCCACCCGCACGGCACCGGCGGTCGAGCCGACCACGCCGGCGGTCTCCTCCGCGGACAGGCCGACGACGATCCGCAACACGACGATCTCCCGCTGCTTGTCCGGCAGGATCCGGAGCAGTTCGCCCATCCGGTCGCTCAATTCGTTGTGCAGCGCGTGTTGTTCCGGGCCGGTGGAATCGGAGACGCCGTCGGGGACTTCGGCGACGGGTTCGGTGCGGTTGCGGGCGGCGGCGCGGCGGGCGTCGGCGACCTTGTGCTGGGCGATGCCGTAGACGAAGGCGAGGAACGGCCGTCCGCGTTCGCGGTAGGTGGGCAGCGCGCGGAGGATCGCCACGCAGACCTCCTGCGCGACGTCGTCCGCGGAGGCGTACGTCCGTTCCTGCCTGCCGATCCGCGCCCGGCAGTACCGGATCACGAGCGGGCGGATGGTGGCCAGCAGGTGGTTCAGCGCCCGCCGGTCACCTCGTCCGGCGGCGGCGACGGGTTCGTCCAGGGTGTACCAGCGTGACGCCGTCACCTGTTCCGGTTCCGCCTTACCCGGCTCCGCCAGTGCGAGTTCCCTGATCATCGCGCGGTTCTTGATCCGGGACAGGGTGTCGTCGGCGTCGAGCCCCATCCGCAGCGCGTCGATGAAGGCGGCGTTCGCGCTGTCCAGGTGGTCGACGAACTCGGAGTCGTGTTCCGCCAGCCGGCCGCGCGCGTGACGCAGTGTCGCGCTGACGGCCTCCTCCGCGATTCCGAGCACCCCGGCGATCTCCCGCGACGTGTAGCCGTCCAGTGACCAGGCCATGCCGAGCTGCTGGCGTTTCGGCAGCCGCCCCAGCATGGTCAGGATGGACGACGCCTCATCGGCGAGAACGGTGAGCTTGTCCTCCCGGCCGGCGTCGGCGAAAGCCCAGTCGGCCCGGACCGCGGTCCGCTCCTTCGCACGCCGCTGCCCGACGCGGCGGACCCACGATTCAGGCTGGGTGATGCTCTGCCAGTCCTCGTAGGCGTTGAGCATCGCTTCGGCCGCCGCGTCCCGGGCCGGGTCGAGCGCGTGGCCCGTTTTGCAGAGAAAGCCGGTGAGCAGCGGAAATTCGGCGTGGAAGAACTCGTCGAACCCGTCGTGGCCCATCACCCGCACTCACCGCTCTCAGCCGCCTGACGCGAATGCCCTCATAGGACAGGTGCAGTGAGCGGGCCGCTGAGTGTAACGATTCGGTCAAGGTGAGGTTTGCGCGGTGTACCCGGCCGGATACCCGGCATCGAGGGAGAAGTCGTTTGACGGGGAAGGGAAAATCGGGAAAAGAGGAGGTGATAGCAAAATGGAAACGAGAATGGTGGGCGACCTCGGTGAGGCCGCTTGCCGCGGTGAGGATCCCGAACTGTTCTTCCCGGTCACCGAAACCGGCCCCGGCGCACGGCAGGCGGCAAGGGCGAAGGCCGTTTGCGCGCGATGCCCGGTCACTTCCGCCTGTCTGGCCTACGCCGTCGACAACGGGTTGACCCACGGCGTTTTCGGCGGGCTGACCGGCAGCGAACGGCGCCGCCTGATTCGCGTCGGCAGTGCCGCTTGAAACCACTTGATCGCGTTACCGAATTCCCACCGTGGTTTTCGCGCGCGAAAAAAGGGGCCCGGTTCGGCGAACCGGGCCCCTCTCTCGTGGTGGTCAGGCGGCGGTCTCCTCGGCCAGCCGCTCGTTACCCGACTGGGTCTTGAGCGGCTTGTGCTTGAGGAAGGCGACAGCGACGACGACCAGCAGCGCGATCGGCGCGCTGATCAGGAACAACTCGCTGGTCGCGTCCCCGTAGGCTTCGCGGACGACGTTCGCGACCGGCTCGGGCAGTGTGGCGATGTTCGGCACCGCGCCACCCTCGCCGCCACCGGGCAGCGGTCCGAGCTTCTCGCTCATCAGCGCGACGACCCGGTTCGCGAGCACCGCGCCCAGCGCGCTCACCCCGATGGAGCCGCCGAGGCTGCGGAAGAACGACAGCGTGGAGGTCGCCGTGCCGAGGTCGTGCGCGTCGACGTCGTTCTGTGCCACCAGGACCAGGTTCTGCATCAGCATGCCGACGCCGACCCCGAGTACCACCATGAACGCGCTGAGCACGACGAGGTTCGTGTGGGCGTCGAGCGTCCCCAGCAGGGCAAGGCCCGCGGTCATCAGCACCGAGCCGAGCAGCAGGTGGCTCTTCCACTTGCCCGTCCGGCTGATCAGCTGGCCCGAGACCGTCGAGGAGACGAGGAGGCCGAAGATCATCGGCAGGCTCAGCAGTCCGGCCACCGTCGGCGACTTGCCGAGCGACAGCTGGAAGTACTGCGACAGGAAGACCGTCCCGCCGAACATCGCGACACCGACGAGGAAGCTCGCGAGGGTGGTCAGGGTGACCGTGTGGTTGCGGAACAGGCTCAGCGGCAAGATCGGCTCCGCCACCTTCGACTCGACGTAGACGGCGAGGGCGAGGATGACCACACCGGCGGTCACCAGACCGGCCGTCCACCACGAGCCCCACGCGAACTGGTGCCCGGCCAGCGAGGACCACACCAGCAACGTCGAGACACCGGCCATGATCAGGAACGCGCCGAGGTAGTCGACCTTCACGTCGCGTTTGATCGTCGGCAGGTTCAAGGTGCGCTGCAGGAGCAGGATCGCGGCGATCGCGAACGGGACCCCGAGGAAGAAGCACCAGCGCCAGCCGAGCCACGACGTGTCCACCATGAGGCCGCCGATCAGCGGGCCCGCGATGGTCCCGACGGCGAACACGGCACCGAAGATCCCCGAGTACTTCCCGAGTTCACGCGGTGAAACGATGGCCGCCATGATCACCTGCGCGAGCGCGGTGAGCCCGCCCGCGCCGATGCCCTGCGCGACCCGGCTGCCGATCAGGAGCTCGATGTTGCCCGCGAAACCGGCGACCAGCGAACCGACCACGAACAGCCCGAGTGAGAGCTGGATCAGCAGTTTCTTGTTGTACAGGTCGGAAAGTTTGCCCCAGAGCGGAACCGTCGCGGTCATCGCGAGCAGCTCGGTGGTGACCACCCAGGTGTAGGAGGACTGCGAGCCGCCGAGCTCGGAAACGATTCGCGGCAACGCGTTCGCGACCACCGTCGAGGCGAGGATGGCGACGAACATGCCCATCATCAGCCCCGACATGGCTTCGAGGACCTGTTTGCGGCCCATCGAGCCCGGCGGCGCGTCCGGTTCTCGCGGTTCGGTCATGGATACGGACATGGTGGTCCCCCTTCGTGTTCCTGTGGTGCCGGGCGCGTCAGCGCGCGCGGCCGCCGGGCTCCGGGAGTCCGGCGAGAAGTGTTTCGACGGCTTCGTCCAGCAGATCGAGCGCGGAGACCTTCCCGTCGCGCTGGTACCAAAGCATCAGTGTCGCGTTGACCGCGGCGCCGAGCGTGGTCAGCAGCAGTGTCGGATAGAGGTCGGCCTCGGGATCGGTGCCGGTGCGGCGCGCGATCGCTTCGATCGTCGGCGCGATCGTCTGGTGGTTCATCGCCACCACGCGGGAATGCAGCGTGGGATTCTCGTGGATCGCCCGCATCCGGCCGAGCCATTCTTCGCGGTCCTCCTCCACGAGGGTGAAGTCCTCTTTGATCGCGTCGATGAAGGCGCGTGGAGTGCGGACTTCCTTCGGTGCGGCGAGGAATCGCTCGATGGTGCGTTGTGACCGTTCGACGTGGTCGGCGTAGGCGATCACCACAGCGTCCTCTTTGGACGCGAAGTAGTTGAAGAACGTACGCGGCGAGACCCCCGCCGCCGCGCTGATGTCCTCCACCGTCACCTGGTCCAGACCACGTTCGGCGACGAGCCGGACGGCGGTGGTCGCCAGCGCGCGGTGGGTTTCCAGCCGCTTGCGCTCGCGGAGACCTTTGACGGGTTCGGGCATGGGCACCACGATACGCCTAAAGATGCAGAGACTGCAAAATTGCAGTCCGTGAACCGTGCCACTGCCGGGAGGCGACGGGCAGCCTGGCAGACTACGGCGCGTGAGCGGAACGGTGCTGGTACTGGGCGGACGCAGCGAGATCGGCCTCTCGGTCGCGGAGCGGCTCGCCAAGGGCGGGGCGCGCCGGATCGTGCTGGCCGCGCGCCGGAGCGGGGACCTCGGTGCGGAGTCCGAGCGGCTGCTGGCCGCGGGAGCGGAGACCGTCGACGTCGCCGAGTTCGACGCCGACGACCTCGACGGCCACGGCCCGTTCGTCAAGAAGGTCGTCGCCGAGCACGGACCGCTCGATGTCGTCGTCACCGCCTTCGGGATCCTCGGCGACCAGGCGCTCGCCGAAGCCGACGCCGGCCACGCCGTCGCGATCGTGCACACCGACTATGTGGCTCACGTGAGTGTGCTGACTCATGTGGCCAATGTGCTTCGTGAGCAAGGAAACGGAAGCCTCGTGGTGTTCTCGTCGGTCGCCGGGGTGCGGGTCCGGCGGGCGAACTACGTCTACGGATCGGCGAAAGCGGGCCTCGACGGTTTCGCGAGCGGGCTGGCCGACGCCCTGCACGGCACCGGCGTGCACCTTCTCCTCGTGCGGCCCGGGTTCGTCATCGGCCGGATGACCGAGGGCATGTCTCCCGCGCCGTTCTCGAGCACCCCCGATCAGGTCGCCGACGCGACGGTCGCCGCGCTCCGGAAGCGCCGGGATACGGTGTGGGTGCCGGGACTGCTGAGGCTGGTGTTCGCGGTGATGCGCGTGGTGCCGCGCGCGATCTGGCGCCGGATGCCCCGCTAGGGAAGCGCTGCGCGGTCGGTCCGGCACTCGGTGTCGCGACCGGTTGTCTGCTTGATCACTTCGGCTGGTCCGAACGGGCTTTAAGACCTGCTTATGACACGTTTCTCAGGTAATTCCCAGCTAACGCGGTGATCCTCGATCGCGGGGGATCATTCACGGAAGCGGGGAGAAGGTCGTGCTGCTCACGTCGCGAGGACGGCGGATCGGCGGCCGTGTCGCACTGGGCCTGGTGTCGACGGCCGTTCTGGGGGTCACGGGTTTCGCGTGGACGCAGTTGAGCCGTTTGGACGACGCGATCGTCACGGCCGACGTGATCGCGCCCTCCGCGCAGGTGCCCGACGGCCCGGCGGGCGAGCCGCTGAAGGTGGCGCAGAACATCCTGCTCGTCGGAATCGATTCGCGGACCGACTCCAACGGGAATCCGTTGCCGCAGAACGTCCTCGACGCGTTGCACGCCGGAAGCGACGACGACGGCGGCGACACCACCGACACGATGATCGTGGTCCACATCCCGGCGGGCGGAGCGGGCGCGACAGCCATCTCCATCCCGCGCGATTCCTATGTGGACATCGCGGGCGGATTCGGCAAGCACAAGATCAACTCGGCGTACAGCCGCGGCAAGAACGCCGCGATGAACACACTGCGCGCTCAGGGTTTGAGCGGTCCGCAGCTCGAGGTCAAGGCCAACGAAGCGGGCGCCAAACTCACGATCCAGACGATCGAGCAGTTCACCGGGCTTTCGATCAACCACTACGCGGCGGTCAACCTGGCCGGTTTCTCCGCGCTGAGCGAAGCCGTCGGCGGTGTCGAGGTCTGTCTCAACGCACCGGTGCAGGACAAATTCTCCGGGGCTTCGTTCCCGGCGGGCAAACAGTTGCTTTCCGGACCGCAGGCGCTCGCTTTCGTCCGGCAGCGGCACGGGCTGCCCAGCGACCTGGACCGTATCGCGCGGCAGCAGGCGTTCCTTTCGAGTATGGCCAAGACAGTCCTCGACGCCGGGACGTTCACCGATCCCACCAGGCTGAGCGCACTGGTCGGCGCGATCCAGGGTTCGGTCGTGCTCGACCGCGGCTGGGATGTGGTCGGCTTCGCGCAACAGCTGCGGGGGATGAGCTCGGGGGCGCTGAAGTTCCAGACCATCCCGGTCCAGAGCCTTTCCCTGCCGACGCCGTCCGACGGCGACGCGGTCAAGGTCGACCCGGCCGAGGTGAAGGCGTTCGTGAAAACCGCGCTGACGTCGACGAGCGCCGCCGCGGTGGGGGAGCCGACCGGCGGGATCGGGATCAAGCCGGTGGCGGCCACGTCTTCGGTCGCCGCTCCGTCTTCGTCGAAGTCTTCCGCGCCGCCCGAGATGGCCGGCTGTGTGAACTGAGCGGTCAGACGTCGAGTTCCACCTCGGCGAAGCCACGGTGAAGACCCACGTCAGCCGTGTCCTCGCCAAACTCGGGTGTACCAATGCGTTCAGGTCGCTGTACTCGCCCACCGGGCAGCCCAGCTCGACTAGCCCGTGTCCGGTAAGTCGGTTCGATGGGCTTCGTGATTTAGGTGGACCGCCCCTGCCGTCAGGGACCGCCTGGGCGCGACGACAGGTCGCCGTCGAGAGCTTGTCCGAGGTGCGGGCATGGCGAGGGGCCCGTCGCCGGTGTGGCTGGCGGGCTCCTCGGGTCAGACGTGGGCGTGGTGGAGGGTGTTGCGCCGGGGTTTTCGGTGCGGATCTCGGTATTGGGGTGGGATGAACTCGGGTATCCCGTCGGCGGCCATCCGGACTTCCCAATCACCGTGATGAATCAACCGATGATGAAACCCGCACAGCAGCACGAGGTTCCGGAGGTCGGTGGGGCCTCCGTCTGCCCAGTGGTGAATGTGGTGGGCGTGGCAATTCTTGGGCTTCCGGTGACAGCCGGGGAACGCGCAGCCACCGTCGCGGATGTTCAACGCACGGCGTTGGCCGGGGGTGACGAACCGTCGCAGCCGTCCCACGTCGAGGGGTTCTCCGGCGGCGTTCATGACGATCGGGAGCATCAAGCAGTCGCAGGCGGCGAGGCGTGCTTCGCGGGCGGTCATCGTCCCGACGAAGTCCAGGCAGGCGGTGCCGAGGCCGGTTTTGAGTGCGTCGAGTCCGATGGTGACGTGCAGCAGGGTGCGGTAGCCGTTGGTGCCGGGCTGGTCGGGGCAGGCGATCGCGAGGTCGAGGATGTCGACCCAGGCGTCGCCCATGCGTTCGCATTTCATTCGCAGGTCGGCTTGGCCGAACTCGTCCACCGGGCGTGGTTGCGCATGCGCCTCCAAAGCTGCAGCGGTGCGGGCACCGGTCTCGTCATCGAGAAGACCGGTCAGCTTCCAGTAACCGTCTTTGCGGCGTTCCAAGGTGATTTCCCGGCGCGGCGGAGCGGGTTCGGGATCCTTTGGCTCATTGCCGTCGGGGTCGAGCCACGCGAGCAGGTTCGCCTCGGCGTCCACCAGCTGCCGGGGACCCGCGTCGCGGGCGAGGTTGGCGAGGATCTTCTCCGCACTCGCCCGATCCTCAGCAGAGGTCTCGGCCGGGAGCTTCTTCAAGATTTCCAGGATCTGGTCGATCCGCTCATCCCCGACCAAACCCTCCGCGGCCACCGCGGCGGTGGCGGGCGCGACAGCAGGAACTTCGGTGCCGTCCAAAGCACGCGTGGGGTTCAGGGCGACGGCCCGGTTCACCACCGCACGCGCCTCACCGACCGACAATCCCGCTATATCGGCGAACCAGTTCGCCGTGCGGCCATAGCCATACAAGTCTTTGACGCCACGAGACTCGATCTCCGCCAAGAACTGCCCCAGTCCGGCGGCGGCCATCCTGATCACCTGCAACGACTGTTGCACGCCGTGGGCAAGCTCCAGCTTGCCGGCGCGCCACAGTTCTTGCGGCAACTCGGGAAGGAAGGTCTCGGACACCCCTCAAGAATACCGCAAAACAATCGAACAGGCGTTCGTAATTTTAAGCAACAATGAGCGAGCATATTTACCACTGACGGGTGATTTGAGTGCATGTCTTGTTCAAAGGACGGTGAACGAGCGCAGGCCGAAGAAGCAAGTAGTCGCCTACTTGCGAAGGCCACCGCGAAGGTCACCCGACCGGCCGCCCCGGAACCCACCTCAAGATTCTTTTGAACCGCACCGAACCGCTGTCCGTGTAGACGACGTCGGAAACCACGCGAGACGGGGGATCGTGCGATGAAGTGTCGGCCTGCCTGGACGATTCTGCTGAGCCTCTGCCTCACCGCTTGCACGGCGACCGTGGGCGGAGTGGCGCAACCGGTGGACCCCACCCTGGTCGCCGGTCTCGAGATCACCGACGGCCCCAGCGGTCTCAAGCCCGGCGTGCTCGACGCCGGTCTCCCCGTCGACGGTGGTGACGGCGGGGAGATCGACAGGCTCGCGGCCAACGCGGTCGCCGACGTCCAGCGGTACTGGCGGGAGTATCTGCCCGCGGTGTTCAAGCGCGACTTCCGGCCGCTGGCCACCCTCGTCTCGTACGACTCGGCCGGTCGCGGCCGGAAGATCTGCGGCACCTCGACGGCCGGGTTGGTGAACGCCTTCTACTGTGCCGGGCAGGACGTCGTCGCGTGGGACCGCGGGGAGTTGCTGCCGATGCTCAACGACTCCATCGGGCAGGCGGCGGTCATGGCCGTGCTCGCCCACGAGATCGGCCACGCCGTGCAGTTCCGGCTGGGGCTGCCTGCCGCTACGCCGTCGATCGTCAAGGAGCAGCAGGCCGATTGTTACACCGGCTCGTATCTTCGTTGGGTCGCCGAGGGCAAGTCGCCGATGTTCCAGGTCTCCACCGGCCGCGGGCTCAACGAGGTGCTCACGGCGCTGTTCCAGATCCGTGACTCCGCCGGCGTGGCTTTCGACGACGACGGCGCGCACGGCAACGCGTTCGATCGGGTGTCCGCGTTCCAGTTCGGCTTCACCGACGGGCCCGCCCGGTGCGCCAAGATCGACGAGCGCGAGATCGAAGGCCGGAGCACACAAGGCGCGGCCGCGACGAACGAGCGGGCGGCGGAGAACGTCCGTCTCGACGACCGTCAGGCCTTGGCCGACCTCACCACCAGTTTGCGGCAGGCGTTCCGCCTCGCGGCCGCCCCGCCGACACTCACCACCGGAGCGGCCTGCGGTGTGACGGCGGAGGACGCGCTCGCGTCGTACTGCTCGGAGTCCAACCAGATCAACCTCGACCTCGACGGCCTGGTCCGGATCGGCACCCCGCCGCGCAGGGGACGGCAGGGCGGCATCGGTGACTTCGCCGCGTTCGCGGAGGTCGCGTCGCGCTACACGCTCGCGGTCCAGCAGGAGGGCGGCTTCCGGCTCGACGGTCCGGTGGCCGCGCAGCGGACGGCCTGTCTCACCGGCTTCTGGGCGTCGACCATCGTGGACGGCGGGGCGCTCACGTTGGCACCGGGCGACCTCGACGAGGCCATCGCCGAGATGCTGACGCGGAACAGCCTGATCGCCGCGGACGTCCGGGGCCGGACGCTTCCGGCGGGCTTCGCCAGGGTCGCCGCCTTCCGTGACGGCTTTTCCTCCGGAAGCCAAAGCACCTGCGGTGACAAATACCGCTAGCAAGTCCGTGAAGGCCTCCTTGAGGGACTCTGGGTCCCTCAAGGAGGCCTTCACGGACAGGCGGTCAGGTCACACGAAAGCGCTCTGGCCGGTGATGGCCTTTCCGACGATCAGCGTGTTCATCTCCCGGGTGCCTTCGAACGAGTAGATCGCCTCGGCGTCGGTGAAGAACCGCATGATGTCGTTGTCCAGCACGATCCCGTTGCCGCCGAAGATCTCCCGGCCCCAGGCGACGACCTCCCGCATCCGCGAGGTCACGAACGCCTTCGCCAGCGACGAGTGCTCGTCCTTGAAGATTCCGGCGTCCTGCAAGCGGGCGAGCTGCACCAGCATGCCCCACGAAGCGGTGATGTTGCCGAGGCTCTTCACGAGCAGGTCCTGCACCAGCTGGAACCGCGCGATCGGACGGCCGAACTGCTCGCGCTCCTTGGCGTAGTCCAGCGCGAGTTCGTAGGCGCCGATCATCACGCCCAGCGCCTGCCAGGCCACGCCGCCACGGGTCGCGCGCAGGATTTCGGCGACGTCGCGGAAAGAATCGATGCCCTGCAGCCGGTTGGCCTCCGGCACCCGGACGTCGGTCAGGGTGATCTCCGCGTTCTCCACGATCCGGAAGGCGAACTTGTTCTCGATCTTGACCGGGACGAATCCGGGCGAGTCCTTTTCGACGACGAAACCCTTGACGTGGTTGTCTTCCTCGTCGCGGGCCCACACGATGACCAGGTCGGCGAAGGTCGCGTTGCCGATCCACTTCTTGGCACCGTTGAGGATCCAGGTGTCGCCCTCACGGCGTGCCGTCGTCCGCATGCCGCCCGCGACGTCGGATCCGCCGAGCGGCTCGGTCATCGCGAAGGCGCCGATCTTGTCCATCGCCGCCATCGACGGGAGCCAGCGGTCGCGCTGTTCCTGGTCGCCGCCCGAGTAGATGCTGTACATCGCGAGTCCGTTGTGGACGCCGAAGAAGGTGGCCACCGACGGGTCCGTGCGGGTCATCTCCATCGCCATCATGCCGCTGAGCAGGTGGCTGGTGGCCGGAAGGTGTTCGCCGTAGCCCTCGTAGGGCAGCCCGGCGACACCGAGCTCGCGGAACTTGCCGACGAGCTCGTGCGGGAACTCGCCCTTGGCCCAGTACTCGTTCACCAGCGGCTTGACCTCGGCGCGCATGAAGTCACGCGTCTTGAGCAGCAGCTTACGCTCCTCCTCCGGCAGCAGGTCCTCGTAGTCGTAGAAGTCGGCGGTCATTTTCAGTTCTCCTCCTTGCGGGTACTGACGGCACTGTCCAAAGCGGACAGCACCGCGAGCTGCTTGCGGTCGCGCGCCTCGGCGAGTTCCGAGTACGTGGAGGAGCCGTAAGCGGATTCCACGGCTTCGATGAGCCGTTCCTGTTCTTCGGGGCTCTGCGAGGGCTGACCGAGGCCCGCCCACATCTTCTTCATCGACTTACCGATGTGCTCGGCCATGTGCCGGTAGCCGCCGGGGCCGCCGCCCAGATGCGAGCCGAGGAACGGCCCGACGGTGGACCAGCGGATGCCGAGCGAGTTCGTCATCACCGCGTCCAGTTCGGACGGTGACACGACGCCCTGTTCCACCAGGTAGATCGCCTCGCGGCTCAGCGCGTTCTGCAGCCGGTTGCCGACGAAGCCGGGGATCTCCTTGCGCTCCACCACCGGGGTGCGGCCGACGAACCGGTAGAACTCGACGGCGCGGTCCACCGACTCGGCGCTGGTGCGCTCACCGGGTACGACCTCTACCAGCGGGATCAGGTGCGGCGGGTTGAACGGGTGTCCGATCAGGACTCGCGACGCGTCCTCCAGCTCCGAAGCGAAAGCAGTCGAGGGGATCGCGGACGACGAGCTGAGAAGCAGCGCGTGAGACGGTGTTTCGCGGACCAAGGTCGCGAACAGTTCCTTCTTGAACTCGACGTTCTCGGGTCCGTTCTCCTGCACGACATCCGCGTTCCGGACGGCTTCGGAGACATCAGCGGCGAGGCGGACGCGTGGGGCGAGTTCCGCGGCATCCCGGCCGAGATGCGGGGCGAACGTCTCCAGTGCGCCGGCGACGACGTCGGCGAGATCCGGCCGCGGGTCCGAGACCAGGACCTCCATGTCGTGCGCGGCGAACAACGCCGTCCACGACAGGCCGATGGTGCCCGCGCCGATCACCGCGGCGTTCCGGAAAGTCATGACCGTGCTCCCTTCAAGTAGTCGAAGACCGGCTTGACCGGGGCGAGCGTCAGGTCGGTGAGGATGTGGCTCGCCGAAACGACCTCCAGCACCGGGAGATCGGCGAGCGGGGCCAGCACGTGCTGGAACAGTTGCAACCGCGCCGGCCCGGTCCACGCCTCCTTGACCACCACGTCGGTGATCTCGGTGCGGACCAGTTCGAAGACCCGGGGCGAACCGTCGTAGTCCGGGATGGTCTTGAGCATGAACGTCGGCACGGTGATCTGCGCTTCGGCCTCGGCCACGTCCAGCCGGTGGTGCTTGTAGCCCATGGTCGCGGTCGCGACGCGCTGGCTGCCGTAGTCGAGCGTTCCGACGAGCGCGCCGTTCTCGGCGAACAAGCTCGGCGATCCGATGGTCTTCGGGTAGGCGCTGATCTCCCGGCCGGACGCGGTGGCCGGGAAGTTGTCGAGGTACATCGCGTGCAGGTACTCGCCACGCTCACCCTCGAAGCTCACCGGGATCGCCTGTCCGGACTCGGTGTAGGGCCCGTAGCCGCTGACGTCGCCCATCTTCATCACCTCGAACCGCACCAGCGGCTCGTCGATCTCCAACGGCTCCGGCACGGCGGCGCGCAGGGCGTCGGCGTCGGTGCGGTAGACGATGTTCAGGTATTCGCGATTCGTGAACCGGGGCACCACGGGCGCGTACGCCGGGTTCGTGAGCGGAGTGGTCACATGCCGGAGGACTTCTTGCTGCTTCATCTCACTCACCTGTCCACTGTGGAGCGCGGCGTTCGGCGAAGGCCCGCATGCCCTCGCGGACGTCGGCCGACTTCATCAACGCCGGGAGCTCCGCGCGCTGGGTGGCAAACGCTTGCGCGTCGGGGACTCCGTCGGCGGCGCGGACGATCTTCTTGACCAGGGCCAGCGCCAGGGGAGCATTGGCGGCGACTTGTTCGGCCAGTTGCAGCGCGACAGCGGCCGCCTCACCGCTCGGGACGACCCGGTTCACCAGTCCGAGGCTTCCGGCGCGTTCGGCGCCGATCGGCTCGCCGGTGAGCAGGAACTCCATCGCCAGGTGGTGCGGGATCCGCTTCGGCAACCGGATCACGCCACCTCCGGCGGCGATCAGCCCACGTTTCACCTCGGGCAGCCCGAACTTGGCGTCTTCGGCGGCGACGATCAGGTCGCAGCCCAGTGCCAGCTCGAACCCGCCGCCCATCGCCCAGCCTTCGACCGCCGCGATCAGCGGCTTCGACAGCTCGGCCTCGGTCAGCCCGCCGAACCCGCGGCCGGGGACCTCGGGCGACTCGCCTTTCAGCGCCGCCTTGAGGTCCATACCGGCACTGAACGAGCCGTCCGCGCCGGTCAGGACTCCGGCCCGCAGGCCGGGATCGGTTTCCAGGAGGTCGAGTGCTTCGGCCAGACCGGCGGCGACGGCGGCGTTCACCGCGTTGCGGGCTTGCGGCCGGTCGATCGTGATCAGCAGCGTGCCGCCGACCCTTTCGGTCCGTACTTCGTTGGTGCTCATGGTTCTTCCTCAGCGAGTGGTGGCGAGTTCACGCAGGACGTCTTCGGTGTCCTGACCCGGCAGGGGAGCCAGGCGCCGCACGGAACCCGGCGTGGCGGAGAACTTCACCGGGATGCCGATGGTGCGGATCGCGCCCTCGCTCGGGTGCTCGACGACGTCGAGCAGGTGACCGTCGCGGACGTAGTCGTCGTCCTGCGCGGTGTCCAGTTCCAGGACCGGGGCCATCGGGATGCTGTGCTTCGCGCAGACCTCGGTCCACTGTTCGGTGGTCAGCGCCGGGGCGCATTCCGCGATCATCCCGGCCAGCGCTTCGTGGTCTGTGCCGTCGATGGCGTCCCCGTTGACCCGGGGATCCTCGGCCAGTTCCGGCCGCCCGGCCGCGTGGAAGAAGTCGCGGAAGTTCTGCGGGTTGTAGGGGATCACGCAGGCCATCCCGTCCTTGGTGTGCACGGCCTGGTGACCGGGGTTCAGCGACGGGCCGAAGCCGGTCGGGCTCTCCGCGGGCTCGAAAACGTGCCCGGCCAGGTGCTCGACCAGGTTGAACGCGATCAGCGTGTCGGTCATCGGGATCTCGACGCGCTGGCCCTCGCCGGTCCGGTCGCGGTGCACCAGCGCGGCGAGCACGGTGTACGCGATGGTCAGGGAGGACACCTTGTCGCCGATGATCGTCGGCAGGTACACCGGCCTGCCCAGTGCGCGGTTCGCGACGTCGACCAGGCCGGACGACGCCTGCACGGTCTCGTCGTAGGCGGCGTGGCCCGCGCGGTCGGAGTCGCTGCGGAAGCCCTGCGCGTGGGCGTAGACCAGGCCGGGGTTGCGCGCGGCGACGTCGGCGTAGTTCATGCCGAGCCTGCTCAGCGCGCCGGGACGCATGTTGGTGATCAGTACGTCGGCGGTGTCGATCAGCTTGAGCGCCTGCTCGCGCTGCTCCTCGTCCTTCAGGTTGAGGGCGACGCTGCGCTTGTTGCGGTTCACGTTCAGGTTGAGCGGCGTCATCCCCGGTGTCGTGCGGAACTTGCCGACCCGGACGGTGTCGGCCGGGGACTCGATCTTGATCACGTCGGCACCGAGGTCGCCGAGGATCTGCGCGGCGTACGGGCCCATGACCACCGTCGAGAGGTCGATCACGCGAACACCGTCCAGCGGTCCGGTAGCGGTTTGTGTCACTTTGCTTCCCTTCGCCGTTGTTCGCTCTACAACCGAAGTTAGGCGCGAATAGCGGGAAAGGGAATGATCAAGAAACGAAGAATGGTATGACCATGGTGGTCATACCATTCTTTGCTCGAATTGGCCGGGCTCACGACCTCCATGCGAAACCGCGCATATAGGCATCGACCAGACATCCTATCGCGCGAAAGTGTCCTTTGTGGACACTCAGGGTGTGGCCGGCTCTCGCAGAGGTTCCGGACGCGGCCGGCGTCAGGTCGAAAGCGGTTCGGCGAAGATCTCGCGGGCCGCCTCGACCAGTCCGGCGAGGTCGCCCTCCGCGGCGCGGTCGCGGCGCCACACCAACGCGGTCTCCAGCCGGGGGCGGAAATCCGAGAACGGGAGGATGGTGGCGCCGTCGACAAGGAACAGATGCATCGGGCTGGCCGGGTCGAGCATCGTGATCGAGAACGAGGAACCGTTCGCCACCAATTCGGAAATGCCCGAATATTCGGTTCCGCCGACTTTGAGCCTTTTCTTGATGCCCGCCTTCGACAACGTGTGGTCCATATCGTCCGAATAGGCCGGAATGCTTTCCGAGGCGGACGGGATGTAGGACAGATCACTCAATTCGGCGATGGTGATGGTCTCCCGCCCGGCGAACCGGTCCGCCGGGACGACGGCGCCGAGCCGCTCCACCTGCACCGGGACGATCTCCAGCGCGGGATCGGTGACCGGCATCCGGACCAGCGACAACGCCAGTTTGCCCTCGTGCACCGCGGCGACCAGATCGGGTGTCGTCCCCGGCCAGCGTTTGAGTTCGAAGCTGTCGTGGCTGCGCTCTTCGAGCTGTTTGACGCGTTCGCGCAAGGCGGGGTGCACACCGGCGGGCATGCCGATGAACACGGTGCTCCGCCGGGGTTTCACCGCTTCCCGCAGTCGCCAGGGGATCGCGTTGACCTGTTCGAGGACGTCCCGCGCGATGGGCAGCAGCGCGGAGCCCGCCGCGGTGAGCGTGACGTGATGCGTGCTGCGGTCGAACAGCCGGTGGCCGAGTTCGTGTTCGAGATCCTTGATGCGCTGGCTCAGCGGGGAGGCGGCCATATGCAGTCTGCGGGCCGCCTGGGAGAAGTTCAGTTCCTCGGCGACGGCCACGAAGTACCGCAGGTGCAACATCTCCACTCGTTCACCCTAGGCCGTGCCCGGTGAGCCCGCTCGCGGTCTCACCGGGCACGGCCTAGCCGCAGGGCCACGGTGAACGCGGCTCCGCCTTCCGGCGCCGGACCCGCCGTCAGCGTTCCGCCCATCCGGGTGACCAGGCCGTACGCCAGCGCGAGCCCGATCCCCGAACCGACCGGACGGCTGTCGCGGTACCGCCGGTTCAGCACGCCGCGGTCGAACGCGACCGGATAGTCCTCCGGCGCCAGCCCGGGGCCGCCGTCGCGCACCGCCAGCCAGGCCTGCCCCTCGGCGGTCACCAGGGAGAACACGATCGGCGCGCCCGCCGGGGTCACGCGCAGCGCGTTCTCGGCCAGCCCGTCGACGACCTGGCGAAGCCGTCGCGGATCGGCGATGACCTGGACCTCACCGGCAGGCCGTTCGACCAGCAGCGTGACATCCTGCCCTTCGCACCGCAGCCGCCAGACGTCGGCGCATTCGTCGACCAGCGCGGCGAGATCGAGCCGGACCGGGTCGAGGCGGAACTCGTCGGCGCCGAGCCTCGCCAGCTCCAGCAGGTCGCTGACCAGGCGTTCCAGCCGGACGGCCTCGCGATGGATGGTCTGCCCGGCGCGGCGCGCGTCCTCGCCTTCGGCCACGCCGTCGCCGATCGCCTCGGCGAATCCGGTGACCGCGGTCAGTGGCGTCCGCAGTTCGTGCGAAACCGAAAGCAGGAACTCGCGTTGCCGCGCCTCGCTGTACTGCAGGGCGTCGGCCAGTTCGTTGACCGATCGCGCCACGTCCGCGACCTCGGTCGGGCCTTCGACCGGGACGCGCAGGTCACGGCGTCCGGACCGCATCCCGTTCGCCACCGACGCGGCCCGGCGCAGCGGCCGCGACAGCATCCGGCTCAGCACCAGCCCCGCGACCGCGACGACCGCCAGCCCGGCGCCGAGCGCGAGCACGATGTTGCGCACCAGCAGCTGTCCGCGCGCCTCGCCGATCTTCGTCGATTGGACGAGCGCGAACGCGGCGCCCTTCGCGCCCACGGTGCGGACTTCGACGAGGTACTGCCGTCCTTCGACGAGCACCGTGTCCGAACCGGCGCGCGTCAATCCCGCTTTCGAAGCGGCGATCGCCGCGACCGTCCCGGCACCGCCGAGCGTCCCGTTCGGGCGGCGGACGACGACGTCGATCCCTTGCCCGCGAACGACTTCCGCGACCTTGCCGACGGCGAGCCGATTGCCGATCCCGGTCTCGTCGAGCTGGCTCGCGACCACATCGGCCTGCGCCGAGAGCGACTGCCGGAGCACCTCGACCCCGGCCGTGCGGACGAGCCGCGCCGCGACCAGGCCGGCGACCACCACCGCGACCGCGGCGATCGCGAGGCACACCACGGTGATCCGCAACGCGAGCGACGTCCGTTTCATCCGGCGTCCGCCGCGTAACCGATGCCACGGACCGTCCTGATCGGACTGTGGGCACCCAGTTTCCCGCGCAGCTGGGCGATGTGGACGTCGACGGTCCGCGTGCCCGCCGACGCCGCGTAACCCCAGACCGAGCTGAGCAGCTGCTCGCGGCTGAACACCTGACCGGGTCGCCGCACCAGATGGGTGAGCAGCTCGAATTCGGTCGACGTCAGCGCGATCTCGGTGTCGGCGGCCCAGACGCGGCGCTGGGTGACGTCGATGCGGACGCCGCCCGCCGTGTAGGTCTCGGCAGGCGACGGTGCTCCGGCGGCGCGACGCAGGACGGTCCGGACCCTGGCCGAGAGTTCACGCGGGCTGAACGGTTTCGTCAGGTAGTCGTCCGCGCCGATCTCCAGGCCCAGCAAGCGATCCAGTTCGTCGTCGCGGGCCGTCACGAACAGCACCGGCGTCCAGTCGCCGTCCGCGCGCAGGGTCCGGCAGATCTCGATACCGTCCATTCCGGACAGTCCGATGTCGAGGACGATCGCGACCGGCCGCAGCCGCCGGATCGTGGCCAGTGCGGCGCCGCCGTCCGCCTCCACGTGGACGCCGAACCCGTCCCGCCGCAAGTACAGCGAAGCGAGTTCGGCGATCGCGGGGTCGTCCTCGACGACCAGTACCAGCCCGCGTCCCGGTTGCGTCGTCACCGGCCGATCCTGTCACGGGGCGGGGTCGCCTGCCATGTCCTGCTCGATCGCGTCGAGGGTCCGCTGGACGTCGCTCAGCTCACCCGGCGCCGGGCTCGAAGCAGGCTTTCCCTCGGTGCAGGCGGCCGCGCCGAACAGCGCGAACGCGGTGAGGGACGCGGCAAGGAGCCGCTTCACTTGCCCGCCTTGCAGTGCGCGCCCGTGAACGCGTCCAGCTTCTGCTTCGCCGCGGCGAGTTCGGGAAGCCGTCCGCCGCGGGTGTCGGCCCGCTTCTGGAGCCTGTCGGCGGTGTCGTTGTGGCCCTTCTTGCGCTGGTTCTCGGCCCTGGCCTTGAGATTCGCCACGGACCCGCGGATCTCGGGGCCGCCGTTGATGCGTTCGGTGAGCTTCGCGGTGCGCTGGGTGAGCTTGGGCAGCCATTCGGCGCACAGTTGCTGCGACTCCTCGGGGCTCAGGGTGATCGGGGCCTGTGCCGAGGCGGCGGGGGCGAGGGCAGTGAGACCGGCCGCGGTCAGGCAGACGGCGATGGTGTGTTTCAGCATGCGAAGAGCGTCGCGCGGCCGGATACGAGAATTGTGGGGACGATGTTCGGGTTTTGTAAGCGATACTCGGTCGATGGGGCTCAAGAGTGTGACCGCCACCGTCGTGGCGATGCTGCTGCTCACCGCCGCACCCGCGATCGCGACGCCCGCGTTCGTCCTGCGCGACGGCGTCAGTGAGCCGGTGTTCTCCTACGAGAAGGCCATCCGGGAGACCGCCTGGGTGGAGACCGGCCAGGACCTCGACCGCGACGGCCAGGTCGACCGAGTCGCCGCGGACATCATCCGTCCGGCCGAACCGGCCGCGCGCGGGCACCGCGTTCCGGTGATCATGGACGTCAGCCCGTACTTCGAAAAGATCGGGCGCGGCAACGAGCGCCAGCCGAAGACGTACCTGCCCTATGGCACGCCGTCGCAGTTCCCGCTCTTCTACGACAACTACTTCGTCCCGCGCGGGTACGCCGTCGTGCTGGTCGACGTCGGGGGCACCAATCGCTCCTCCGGGTGCTTCGACGACGTCGCGTCCGGCAACGGCGTCGTGAACTGGCTCAACGGGCGCGCGAACGCGTTCCGCACGCCGTTCGGGCCCGAGCGGGTCCGCGCGGGCTGGGCGAACGGGTCGGTCGGCGCGATCGGGAAGTCGCAGGACGGGGCCACGGCGATCGGGATGGCCGCGTCCGGGATCGAGGGCCTGAAGACCATCGTGCCGATCGCCGGGGTCAGTTCCTACTACGAGGTCCACAACTCCCATGGCGCCTACTTCGGCTGGGCCGGCGGCCCCGGCCTGTACAACGAACGCGCCGAGAAGCTGTGCCGTCCGTTCGAGGAGGACAACGCGCGGCGCGCGGGGACCGACGGGAACTTCAACGAATACTGGCGCGGCCTCGACTACGTGGCGAAGACCGGCAACATGCGCGCAAGCGTTTTCGCGTCGATGGGCTTCCACGACGTCAACGTCAACCCGATCCAGTTCGGGCCATGGTGGGAGGCCCTGAACGCGCATGGCGTGCCGCGTAAGGCGTGGCTGCACCAGGCGGCGCACGTCGACCCGTTCGACCTCGACCGATCGCTGTTCGTGCGGACACTGCACCGCTGGTTCGACCGGTGGCTGCTCGGCGTCCGCAACGGCGTCGAGACCGAACCCGCGATCCGGATCGAGCACACGCCGGACCGCTGGACCGACGAACGCCGCTGGCCGCTCGCCACGAAGTCGCGCGAGTTGTGGCCTTCGGTGTCGGGCGGGCTGACGAGCCGCCCGGGAAGTGGTGGTGCGGCTTCGGTGACCGACGACCCGGCGCGCGGGGCGTCGCAGTGGGTCGAGACCCCGTCGCAAGCGCGTCCGGACCGGCTGGCCTTCACCGGTGAGCCGGCGCGCACCGACACGCGGATCGCCGGGACCGCCACCGTGACGGTGACCGCCCGTTCGGACAAGCCGGGCGCGCGGCTCGGCGCGGTGCTGGTCGACTACGGTCCCGCGACCGTGCGCGACACGAAGTTCCCCGCGCTGGGCATCGAGAACTCGGAGACCCGCTCCTGCTGGGGCGCGGGCACCACCGCGGACACGGGGTGCTTCCTCGACACCGTCGCGGACCTGACCACTGTGGACAAATGGATCGTGGCCACCGGCTGGGCCGACCTCGGCCACCACCGGTCACTGTGGCGGGGCGAACCGCTCGTACCGGGTAAGGCGTACACGATGACGTTCCGGCTGAGCAGCCTCGACCACGTCGTCCCGGCGGGGCATCGGCTCGCGCTCGTACTGGGCGGGACCGACGGGGACATGTTCGACCCCGCGCTGCCCGCGACCGGTGCCAAGGTGACCTTCGAGCTGGGCGGGACTTCACTGTCGGTGCCGGTCGTCGGCCGCAATTAGTCACCTGCTTGCGCGAGTCAAGGAGCACGTATGGCGAAAATCCAGCGCATATCCGTCCACGGCCACACGAGCGCGAGTCCCGAAGCGGTCTACGCCCTCCTCGTAGACCGCGAGCGCTGGCCCGACTGGTCACCCATGGGCTCGTTCCAGCTGCTCGAAAAGGGTGATGAGAACGGTCTCGGCGCCGTCGGCGTCTTCAGCACCAACGGCGTCAACAGCTGTGAAGAGATCATCGCGCTCGAACCAGGCAAGCGCTTCGGCTACACCCTCAAGAAGGGGCTCCCGCTGCGCGATTACCGCGCCTACGTCGACCTCACCGCCGAGCGGAACGGCACCGACGTCCACTGGCATTCCACGTTCACCGCGAAGATCCCCGGCACCGGCTGGTTCTATCGCCGCTTCCTCGGCCACTTCCTCGGGCGCATGGTCGAGAGCCTCGTGGCGCGCGCCTCGCGCGGCGCACCATAAAGTAGGCGCATGGCCGCACCACGACGCACGCAGGAGGAACGCAGCGCCGCGATGCGCGTCAGGCTGCTCGACGCCACGATCGACTGCCTCGTCGAGTACGGCTACGCGGGCACCACGACCACCCGCGTCGCCGATCGCGCCGGGGTGACCCGCGGCGCGCAGGTGCATCACTTCCCGACCAAGACCGACCTCGTCACCTCCGCGATCCGGCATCTCGCGGCCAGGCGCACCGAGGTCGCGATGGCGGAGATCGACCGGCTCAAGGCGTCGTCCGACCCGGTCGGCGACGCGTTGCAGCTGATGTGGGAGATGCATCAGGGGCCGGTCTTCTCGGCGACCGTGGAGCTGTGGGTGGCGTCGCGGACCGACGCGGAACTGCGCGCCCAGATGGCCGTGGTCGAGCCGATCGCGACCAGCAGCCTGGTCGAGTTCGGCAAGGCGCTGCTGCCGGACCACGCGGCGCATCCGGAGTTCCTGCACGCGGTGTACACGGCGATGGACGTCGTCCGCGGCATCCTCATCGCCAGCTGGGCGACCCGCGACCAGACCGAACTGGAGGCGCGGTGGGAACGCGGCCGCCGTCATCTGATCCTGCTGTTCGAGGCGCTGATGCAGCCCGCTCCCTCTCGTTAGGCATGTTACTCTCCCGGGGAGAGTGAGGAGGTCACGTGCTCGGAAACCCGTACGACCCCGACTGTCCCACCCGCGCGCTGCTCGACCGCATCGGCGATCAGTGGACCGTGCTGATCGTCGGCGTGCTCGGTGACGGCCCGCTCCGGTTCACCGAGATCGGCAAACGCGTGCGCGGCATCTCGCAGAAGGTCCTCACCCAGACGCTGCGCAGCCTCGTCCGCGACGGCATCCTGACGCGCACCGCGTACCCGGAGATCCCTCCGCACGTCGAGTACGAGCTGACCGAGCTCGGGCGCAACCTCGCCGAACCGCTCGACATGCTCGACAAGTGGGCCCGCGTCCACATGGGCGAAGTGCTCGACGCGCGCAAGAGCTACGACGGTCAGCTCACCGCCTGACCGGCATCGGGAGCAGAACCGAACAGCCGGTCGAGGTAGTAGTCCACAGTGGACAGCGCCTCGTCCGGGGTGCGGTGCTTCATCACGATGTTGGTGCCCTGCGAATCGGCGAGCGCCCAGAGGATCGCGGACTCGTGCATCGGGTCGGCGGACTTGTCGACCTCGCCCGCGTCCTGTCCCTGCCGGATCAGGAGGGCGAGCAGGTCGAACAGCTGGGGGACGCCGTCGGTGAACGCGGCCGCGAAGGCGGGATCCGAGATCGCCCGGATGAAGAACGCGACGCCCATCAGCCAGTCGCCGCGCCTGCGCTCGTCGAGCGGCAGGATCTCGGTCAGGATCGCGCGGATGATGGCCTTCGGCGTCGACGGCAGTTCGCCGGCTTCCAGCTGGGCTTTGATGCGCGCTTCGTACACCTGTGAGCGGCGTTCGACGGCGAACAGCAGCATCTCGTCCTTGGTCCTGAAATAGTGCTGCACCAAGCCCATCGACATGCCCGCTTCGGCGGCGACGTGCCGGAGGCTGACTCCCTCGAGGCCTCGTGTGGCCGTCAGCCGTGTCAGCGCCTCGGCGATCTCCGCCCGCCGCGCGGCGTGATCCACCTGCTTCGGCACCTTCACCATCCGTTCCGCTGTTTGCAATGCGATCGCATTGCCACTACGGTCGCATGCTATTACGATGCGATCGCATTGTAAACGATCTCGGGGGTGAACTCGGTGGAAGCCGAACGGGGGAAGGTGCGGTTGAGGCCGCCGCGGAACGCGCTGGATCAGCGGGTCGTCGGCTGGTGGCGGCTGCAGGGAACGCTTTTCTGGGGTACGCCGGTGGTGGTACTGGTGGTGCTCGGGCTGCTCATCACGCCCGCGCGGTTCTGGCTGCTGACACCGGCGGCGGTGTTCGCGGCGCTGGGGCTGGTCTGGGTGATCGCGATGCCGCTGTGGTGGTTCAAGGTGCATCGCTGGGAAGTCACGGAGACGGCGGTGTACGCGCGCTCCGGGTTCTTCTGGCAGGAGTGGCGGGTCGCGCCGATGTCGCGGATCCAGACCGTGGACACCCTGCGCGGGCCGTTACAGCAGGTGTTCAAGCTCGCGACCGTCACGGTCACCACGGCCTCGGCGCGGGGCGCGGTCAAGATCCGCGGGCTCGACCACGAGCTGGCCGCGAGCCTGGCGGAGCAGCTCACCGAAACGACGCAGGCGACGCCGGGGGACGCGACATGACCTCGGGCGAGTTCGAGGGCTGGAGCACACTCGACAAACGCACGCTCGCCGTCACCGCGCTGATGATGGCAGGCGTGGCCGTCGGTGCCGCGATCCCGACCACGCTCGCGATCGTGGGCGGCGGCGCGAGGCTCTGGGTCGCCCTCGCCTGGGTCGTCGCCGGCGGAGTGGTCGTCATCGGCGGCGGCGTACTGGCGGAGCTGTTCTATTGGAAAGGAGTGCGGTACCGGCTCACGCCGGACCGGCTGGAGACGGCGTTCACCCTGGTCTTCCGCTCGAGGAAATCCCTGCAGCGCGAACGGATCCGCAACGTCGACCTGACGGCCAACCCGCTGCATCGCCTGTTCGGCGTCGCGGTGGTGACCATCGGCACCGGCTCGCACGAATCGGGCGGACAGGGCCGGATCAAGCTCAACCCCGTCTCGCGCGCCGAGGCCGAGCGACTGCGCGCGGAGCTGCTGCGCCGCGCGGAAACCACGGAGACCGACGAGGACGCGCCGCTCGCCGAACTGGACCGGGGCTGGATCCGCTACGCGCCGATGTCGTTCCTGACCCCGACGCTCGGCCTCGCGGCGGGTGGTGGCCTCATGCAGATCTCCGAATGGGCGGGCCTGCAGAAAGGTCTGATCGACTGGGTGATCGGCCTCTTCCGCGGGATTCCGCTGGTGGCGGCGATCCTGATCCTGCTGGCGATCGCGATGGTCGTCGGCGTGCTCGGCGCGCTGGGCCTGTGGATCGAAATGTGGTGGAACTACCGGCTCGACCGCGAATCCGGCGGCACACTGCGGGTACGCCGCGGGCTGTTCACCACGCGCTCGATCTCGATCGAGGAACGCCGGATGCGCGGCATCGACCTCGTCGAGCCGCTCGGGAACCGGATCTCCGGCGCGGCGCGTGTCGACGCGATCGCCACCGGCATGCGGCAGAGCGACGACAAGGACAAGACCGACTACCACACGCTTCTGCCGGCCGCGCCCGTCGCGATCGCCAACCGGGTCGCCGCGACGGTGCTGCGTGAACCCGTCTCGCCGACCGAAGCCGTCCGGCTCACCGGACATCCGCGCGCCGCGCGGGGACGGCTGCTGCGCTGGTGGATCGGTTCGGTGGTGGCCCTGCTGGCGATCTTCGCGATCCTCGGCCTCCTGCTGACCGACGTCCTGCTGGTGATCGGCGCCGCGCTCGGTGTCGTGCTGCTGCCGGTTTCGGTGCTGCTGGCGCTGGACGCCTACCGCAACCTCGGACACGGGATCACCGGGCGTTACCTCGTCGGACGGCACGGGACGGTGCGGCGGAGCACATTCGCCCTGGAACGCGAAGGCGTGATCGGGTGGACGGTGAAACAGTCGATCTTCCAGCGGCGCAAGGGTTTGCTGACCGTCGTGGCGACCACGGCCGCCGGAGGCGGGGCGTACGCGGTGTACGACGCAGGGGAGGAGCAGGGGCTGCTGTTCGCCGAGGAGTCCGTGCCGGACCTGCTGACGCCTTTCCTGGAACGGGTCTGACGGGCCGGCTCGCCGCGCCGTAGCGCAGGTCCGTGAAGGCCTCCTTCCCTACCCTCAAAGTAGGGAAGGAGGCCTTCACGGACTTCCCGCGCGGCAGGCCGGACACGTCGGCCGCCGCCGAAGCGTCCGCTCGCTACCGTCGTGCCATGACCGCATTCGCCGCACTCCACGTCCCCGGATCCCCGCTGCTCCTGCCGAACGTCTGGGAGTTCGGTACGGCCGCTTTCTTGGCCGCGCAAGGCTTCCCGGCGCTCGGCACGACCAGCCTCGGGGTCTCCGCCGCCGAGGGCGAGCCGGACGGCGCACCGTCCTCCAAGGACGCCACCGTCCGGCTCGCGCGGCGGCTCGCCGAGCTCGACGTGCTGATCAGCGTCGACCTCGCGGACGGGTTCAGCGACGACCCGGGCGAGGTCGGCGCGCTGGCCGCGGAACCCGCCGAAGCCGGTGTCGCGGGCATCAACCTCGAAGACGCCCTCGGCGACCCTGCGCGGCACGCGGCCAAGATCGCGGCTGCGAAGGAGCACGCTCCGGATCTCTTCGTCAACGCGCGGACGGACACGCATTGGCTGGGGGAGCCCGACATCGGCACCGCGATCGAACGTTGCCGGTCCTATGTGGACGCTGGAGCCGACGGAGTGTTCGCGCCGGGGCTCGCCGAACCCGCGGACGTCGAGCGGTTGGTGAAGGCCGTCGCGAAACCGCTGAACCTGCTGTTCGTCCCCGGCAAGGTCACCGTCGCGGGAGCGGCGGAACTCGGCGTCGCACGGATCAGCCTCGGATCGCTGCCGTACCGGATGGCGCTGGCCGCCACACTGCGCACGGTGACGGCCATCCGCGACGGCGGCGAACTCCCGCTGACCCCGCCGTCCTACGGCGACGTCGCGGCCCTGCTCCCGGAATCTCATTAATCTCGGGAGCATGCAGACCTTCGGAGCCGAATTCGCCGTCCCGCCCGGTTATCTGAACACGCCCAGTATCGGCATCCCGCCGTCGCACGCCGTCGAGCCGGTGGCCGAGGCGGTCGAGCGGTGGCGGCGCGGCGAGGCCCGCCCGGCGGACTTCGACGAGCCCGTCGCGCGGACCCGGGCCGGGTTCGGCGCGCTGATCGGGGTTCCGGCGGAGCGGGTCGCGATCGGGGCGTCGGTTTCGCAGCTGATCGCGAACGTGGCGGCCGGATTGCCCGACGGCGCCAGTGTGCTGGTCGCCGGGAACGACTTCACGAGCGTCACCTTCCCGTTCGCGGCTCAGGCGCACCGCGGGGTGAAGGTCACCGAAGTGCCGTTGACCGAGCTGACCGAACGCGTCGAGGGGCACGACCTCGTCGCGGTCAGCGTCGTCCAGTCGGCGGACGGCGCCCGGATCGATCTCGGCGCGCTTCGCGCCGCGGCCGAGGCGGCGGGTGCGGCGGTCCTGCTCGACGCCACCCAGGCCGCCGGCTGGCAGCCGCTCGACCTCGGCTGGGCCGACTGGGTGGTCGCCGCGGGGTACAAGTGGCTGCTCGCGCCGCGCGGGGCGGCGTGGCTGGCCGCGCATCCGCGGGTGCTGGAGCGGGCCGTGCCGGTCGCCGCGAACTGGTACGCGGGGGAGGACCGCTGGCAGACCGTCTACGGCCTCCCGCTGCGGCTCGCGGAGGGCACCCGGTCGCTCGACCTGTCCCCGGCCTGGCTCTCGTTCGTCGGCGCCGCCGTTTCCCTGGACTACCTCGGCTCCCTCGACCTCGAGGCCGTCCGTGCGCACTGCGTCGGCCTCGCCGACTCACTCCTCGAAGCGCTCGGCTCACCCGGTCAGGGGAGCGCGATCGTCTCGCTCGACGCCGACGCCGCCCGGGTGAAGGAAGCGGGCATCGTGGCCGGTACCCGGGCCGGAAGGCAGCGTTTCGGGTTCCATCTCTACAACACGGCTGACGACGTCGAACGGGTGATAAGCACGTTCAGGTGAACCGCCGGAGCGGCGTGAACTACCGTATGTTCCCGTGGTTGGTGCGCAATTTACCCCGGGACCGACGGAAACGGCCCGGCTTCAGCCGGTGCGACCGGCAGGGCCGGGCGGGCCGCCGTCCGCGCCGTCGCCGTCGAGGGACACCAAGGGCCTGGCGCTGAAAGGCGCCGGGCTGGTCGCCATCGCGGTCGTTTCCGCGCTGCTCTGGTGGCTGATCCGGCACGAGCCCGAGCCGACCCCGGTCGCGGACACGCCGACGAAGAGTGGCCAGTTCCAGTACACGCTGGTCGAAGGCCCGCAGGTCACCACCGACTGCGCGAGCAAGGCCTACGGCGACACCAAGGGGTTCTTCACGCAGACGCCGTGCAAGCGGCTGTCGCGGGCGCTCTACACAACGGAGACCGGCGGGAAGAAGGCGCTGGTGTCGGTCGTCCTCGTCACCATGCCCGGCGAGGTCACCGCGACCCAGCTCAAGGCGCTCACCGACAAGGACGGCACGGGCAACGTGTCCGACCTGGTGCGCGACGGCACCTTCAAGGCACAGGGCGCCCCGAAGATCTCCGGACAGGACGCGGCCTACGACTCCCACGTCACCGGACCCGAGGTGGCCATCGTGCTGGCCGGTTTCTACAACAAGCAGACCGACAAGGCGATGCTGGAGCGGATCGCGACCGACGCCCTGCGGCTCTCGGGTGACTTGCGCCGCTGACCGGTCCCGTCACGCCCGCACGAACGCCATGAAGGACTCCTTCATAGCAAAATTTGCAATGAAGGAGTCCTTCATAGCGCGCGCGATGGGGGCCGAAGCGGCGCGAAGGCCGTTAAGCCGACTGGCCCGGCATCGCGATCGCCACCGGCTTCGCACCGAACTCGGCCCGCCAAGCGGTCCCTCGCCGCGCCGAGCCGATCAGCGCGTTCAGCGCCGTCGTCCGCAGAGCCGCGTCGTCAGTCCGGTCGATCACGCCGAGCCAGGCCGCCGCCGCGTCCGATTCGGCCGTCGCCACCAGTTCCATCGCCGAGTTCGCCTCGGTCACCGGCCTCGGCGGCACGTACGCGGCCTCGGGTCCGGTGGGGGTCTGCCCGGCCGCGGAAAGCATCCGCTCGCAGACGTTCCGCCGCTTGACGTGCTCGGCCGTGCCGCGGCTCACCGCGCCGGTGAAGGCGGCCGGCAGGTACGCGCTGACCAGCCCGTACACCCAGACCGCCGCGTGTTCGGCGGCCAGCGCCTGCTGGACGGCTTCCGTCGTCTCCCCGCCGAGCTGGACTCCGGCAGGCACCTCGACGGCTCCGGCGTCGTCGCCTCGGCCGAGTTTGTCCGCGCTCTGTTGCAGCGCCGCGCAGCCCGCCGCGATCGAGGCGACCATTCCGGCGCGGTAGCGCGGCAGTGAAGGCACGAGGCCTTCCGCCTCTTTGCGGGCCTGGGCGAGCCGTTCCTTGAGCCCGTCCACCGACGACGGCGGGTTCTCCGCCGGGCCCTGCTGCTCCGGTTTCGGCCGGTTGAGCCGGTCCACCTCGGTCTTGAGCGCCGTCGCGTGCGCGGCCCGCGCCGTCGCGACCGCTTCGCCCTCGGCGCCTGGCAACGCCTTCGCGCCCGCCGCGTCGGTCTCCGCCGCACGCAGCAACGGGCCAAGCGGATCGGGGGTTTCGTCGAAGCCGGGGGAGCAGGCGGAGGCCAGCGGCACGGCCACCACGGCCAGCGCTCCCATCCGCAGGAAAGTGCGACGGCTCGGCGAGGTGGGCTCTGTCGATCTTCCTGTCACGCCGCCCCATCCTGCCAGTACCCCGTGCGGGGCCGCCGCTCGCGCGTCACGCGGGGGTGACCGGATAAGCTGGACCACTACCGAACCCGGATCCACACCGCCGGGTCGCCCACAGCCGAACAGGAGCGCTCCACCGTGCCCAACGACCTCGCCAGCAGGCTGGAGCCCATCGTGGCCGAAGCCGTCAAGGCCGCGGGTTTCGACCTCGATTCCTTCGAGGTCCAGCAGGCAGGCCGCCGTCAGCTGGTCAAGGTCGTCGTCGACGGGGACGACGGCGTCGGGCTGGACGAGGTGGCGAGCGTCAGCCGGGCTGTTTCCGCCGCGCTCGACGAGAACGAGCACGTGATCGCGAGTGCGTACACGCTCGAGGTCACGTCGCCCGGCCTCGATCGGCCGCTGACCGTGCGGCGGCACTGGCGGCGCGCGAAGTTCCGCCTCGTCAAGATCACCCCGGCCGAAGGCGCCGCCTTCATCGGCCGTGTCGGTCACGCGGGGGAGAAGTCCGCGCGCGTGCTCGTCGACGGCGAGATCCGGGACGTCCCCTACGCCTCGGTGGCCAAAGCGGTCATCGAGATCGAATTCAAGCAACCACCTGCCGAGGACCTGAAACTGTTGGAAAACGATGCGTCGGCCCTGAACGCCGCCACCACGGAGCCGAAGGAGGAGCCGAAGTGAACGTCGACATCGCAGCGCTGCGCGCGATCGAACGGGACAAGGACATCCCCTTCGAGACGGTGATCGAAGCGATCGAAACCGCGTTGCTCACCGCGTACAAGCACACCGAGGGCCACCAGCCGCACGCCAGGATCGACATCGACCGCAAGAGCGGACTGGTCCGCGTCCTCGCGCACACCCTCACCCCGGACGGCCAGACCGACGAGGAATGGGACGACACCCCCGAAGGCTTCGGGCGGATCGCCGCGACCACCGCGCGCCAGGTCATCCTGCAGCGTCTGCGCGACGCCGAGCACGAGAAGACCTTCGGCGAGTTCTCCGCCAAGGAGAACGAGATCGTCGCCGGCGTGGTGCAGCGTGACGCCCGCGCCAACGCCCGCGGCATGGTCATCATCCAGGTGGGCGACATCGAGGGCGTGCTGCCCGCGATCGAGCAGGTGCCCGGCGAGACCTACGAGCACGGCGACCGGATCAAGGCCTACGTCGTCACCGTCTCGCGTGGCAACCGCGGTCCGCAGATCACGTTGTCGCGTTCGCACCCGAAGCTGGTGCACAAGCTGTTCGCCCTGGAGGTCCCCGAGATCGCCGACGGCACGGTCGAGATCGCCGCCGTCGCGCGGGAACCCGGGCACCGCACCAAGATCGCGGTCCGCTCGACGGTGCCCGGCGTCAACGCCAAGGGTGCCTGCATCGGCCCGGTCGGCGCGCGGGTGCGCAACGTGATGAGCGAACTGGCGGGCGAGAAGATCGACATCATCGACTTCTCCGAGGACCCGGCGAAGTTCGTCGGGAATGCGTTGTCGCCCGCGAAGGTTATCTCCGTACGGGTCGTCGACGAGCGGGCCAAGACCGCTCGCGTCGTCGTCCCGGACTACCAGCTTTCGCTCGCGATCGGCAAGGAAGGGCAGAACGCCCGCCTCGCCGCCCGCCTCACCGGCTGGCGTATCGACATCCGCAGCGACGCCGCCCCTGACCAGGGTGACGAAGCACACGCCGGGCAGCCGCGGCCCGCCGCGGCAACCGGTTCGGCTGAGTGAAGGTCGAAGCGGTAGACTTACAAGTGGTTCAGAGCCCGCGGCCGGGAACCGACCTCCAGCATGACCGGGAAACCCCGGTCCGCACCTGTGTGGGTTGCCGTAAGCGGGCCTTGATCGGTGAGTTGCTGCGAGTGGTCGCGGCGGACGGTCGGTTGATCGTCGACGAACGTCGGCGGTTGCCGGGCCGGGGTGCCTGGTTGCACCCCGTGCCGGACTGTCTGGCCAAGGCCGAGCGGCGCAGGGCGTTCCCCCGAGCACTTCGTGTTCCAGGGTCGCTCGACGCCCAGGGTGTCCACGAACGCCTGGAGCGGCACGCCGAAGGCTAAGGGCGCCGGGACATCCCCGGTGCCGGATGGAATCAGGAAGCAGGTCGACCCGTCATGAGTCAGCCGTGAAGCTGAATCAATGAACGCGCGACAATAGGACGAGGTCTGCGGGTCTGCCGCCGGCCTCCCCAGATGAGGAGAGCTGTGCCAGGCAAGGCCCGAGTACATGAGCTCGCGAAAGAGCTCGGCATCACCAGCAAGGAAGTTCTCGCCAAGTTGAAGGAACAGGGCGAGTTCGTGAAGTCCGCGTCGTCCACCGTCGAGGCGCCGGTCGCCCGCCGTCTCCGTGACGCGTACCCGTCCAAGGACGGCAAGAAGAAGTCGGTCCCGACCCCCGGCCCGCGCCCTTCGCCCGCGCCTCCCGCGAAGCCCGCTGCCCCGGCTCCGGCCGCGAAGCAGGCCCAGCCCGCGCCCGCGGCGAAGACCGAGGCCCCGGCCGCTCCCGCGGAGTCCGCTCCGGCGGCGTCGGCCCCGGCCCAGCAGTCGTCCCGTCCCAACACCCCGGGCGTCCGCCCGGGTCCGCGCCCCGGTCCCAGGCCGCCGGCGCCCAAGGAAGAGGTCGCTCCGGCGGCGAAGGCCGCTCCGGCCGAGCCGAAGCAGCCCGAGCCCAAGGAAACCCCGGCAGCACCGGCCACCCCGCCGGCGTCCCAGACGCCGTCGCAGGGTTCGGTCGTGCCGCCGAAGCCGCAGGGCCCCAAGCCCGGCGGCCCGAAGCCCGGCCCGCGCACCCCGCGTGTCGGCAACAACCCGTTCGGTGTGGGTTCCGGTTCCCCGGCCCCGCGTCCGTCCGGCCCCCGTCCCGGTGGCGGCCAGCAGGGCGGCGACAACCGTCCTCCGCGTCCCGGTGGCCAGCAGCAGGGTGGCGACAACCGTCCTCCGCGTCCCGGTGGCGGCGCTCCCGGTGGTAACCGGCCGAGCCCGGGCAACATGCCCCCGCGCCCGAACCCCGGCATGATGCCGGGCCGTCCGGCCCGTCCGGCAGGCGGTCCCGGTGGAGCCCGTGGCGGCCCCGGTGGCGGAGCCCGTGGCGGCCCCGGCGGCGGCGCTCGTGGCGGTCCCGGTGGCGGCGGCGGAGGCTTCCGCGGCGGTCCCGGTGGTGGCGGCGGCGGTGGCGGTTTCCGTCCCGGCGGTGGCGGTGGCGGCGGTTTCCGTCCCGGTGGCGGTGGCCCCGGTGGCGGCGGCGGTGCCCCGGCAGGCGGCGGCGGTTTCCGTGGCGGCGGCGGTCGTGGTGGCCCCGGTGGTCGCGGTGGTACCGCGGGTGCCTTCGGGCGTCCCGGTGGTCCCGCTCGCAAGGGCCGGAAGTCCAAGCGCCAGAAGCGCATGGAGTACATGGACAACATGCAGGCGCCCAGCGTCGGTGGCGTTCGCCTGCCCAAGGGCAGCGGCGAAACGATCCGCCTGCCGCGTGGTGCCTCGCTGACCGACTTCGCCGAGAAGATCGACGCCAACCCGGCTTCGCTGGTGCAGGTGCTCTTCCACCTCGGTGAGATGGTCACGGCGACGCAGTCCGTGTCGGACGACATCCTCGAGCTGCTCGGCGGCGAGATGAACTACGTCGTCCAGGTCGTCAGCCCGGAGGAAGAAGACCGCGAGCTGCTGGAGACCTTCGACATCACCTACGGCGAAGACGCGGGTGAGGAAGAGGATCTGCAGGTCCGTCCGCCGGTCGTGACCATCATGGGTCACGTCGACCACGGTAAGACCCGGCTGCTCGACACGATCCGCAAGACGAAGGTGCGCGAGGGCGAAGCCGGTGGCATCACCCAGCACATCGGCGCCTACCAGATCGAGACCGAGCTCGAGGGCAACCCGCGTCTCGTGACGTTCATCGACACCCCGGGTCACGAGGCGTTCACCGCCATGCGTGCTCGTGGTGCGAACGCCACGGACATCGCGGTCATCGTGGTCGCGGCCGACGACGGCGTCATGCCGCAGACGGTCGAGGCGATCAACCACGCGCAGGCCGCCAAGGCCCCGATCGTGGTCGCGATCAACAAGATCGACAAGGAGGGCGCGAACCCGGACAAGATCCGGCAGCAGCTCACCGAGTACAACCTCGTGGCCGAGGAGTACGGCGGCGACACGATGTTCGTCGAGATCTCGGCGCGGGAGAACATCAACATCGATGGTCTCCTCGAGGCGATCCTGCTGACCGCGGACGCGGCGCTCGACCTGCGGGCCAACCCGAACATGGAGGCCCAGGGCGTCGCGATCGAGGCGCACCTGGACCGCGGTCGCGGTCCGGTCGCCACGGTGCTGGTCCAGCGCGGAACGCTGCGCGTCGGTGACTCCGTCGTCGCCGGTGACGCGTACGGCCGCGTGCGGAAGATGGTCGACGAGCACAACGTCAACGTCACCGAAGCGACCCCGTCGCGTCCGGTCCAGGTCATCGGGTTCACCTCGGTGCCCGGCGCCGGTGACACGTTCCTCGTCGTCGACGAGGACAGGGTCGCCCGGCAGATCGCCGAGCGGCGTTCGGCCCGCACCCGCAACGCGCTCAACGCGTCGCGTCGTAAGCGGGTCAGCCTGGAAGACCTCGATGAGGCCTTGAAGGAGACGAGCACCCTTAACCTGATCATCAAGGGTGACAACTCCGGTACGGTCGAAGCCCTCGAAGCCTCGCTGATGCAGCTGGATGTCGGCGAAGAAGAGGTCGAGCTCAACGTGGTCCACCGCGGTGTCGGTGGCGTCACGGAGTCCGACATCGACCTGGCGACCGCGTCCAACGCGATCGTCCTGGGCTTCAACGTGCGGGCACAGGGCAAGGCGACCGAGCGGGCCACCCGCGAGGGCGTCGACGTCCGGTACTACACGGTCATCTACCAGGCGATCGACGAGATCGAAGCCGCGCTCAAGGGCATGCTCAAGCCGATCTTCGAAGAGGTCGAGCTGGGCAAGGCCGAGATCCGCGGGATCTTCAAGTCGTCGAAGGTCGGTACGATCGCCGGTTGTATGGTCATCTCGGGCGAGATCCGGCGTAACGCCAAGGGTCGTCTCCTCCGTGACGGCAACGTCATCGTCGAGAACCTGCCGATCAACTCGCTGAAGCGCGAAAAGGACGACGTCACCGAGGTCCGGGAGGGCTTCGAGTGTGGTCTCACCTTGGGTAACTACAGCGATCTGAAGCTCGGCGACGTCATCGAGACGTACGAGCAGCGCGAAAAGCCGCGTGCGTAAGTGACACGGGCGGCGCTCCCTCGCATCTGGGCGGGGGAGCGCCGCTTCACTTCTCGACAACCCAGAACCCCATATGTTCGTAGGAGCTCTTGAGCTCGACATCCTGCTGGGCGACGTCCACTCGCTCAAGCAGAAGCGATCCGTGATCAAGCCGGTGCTGGCCGAAGTGCGCAGGCGTTTCGACGTCTCCGTCGCCGAGGCCGGCCAGCAAGACCTGCATCGGCGGGCACTGATCGGTGTGGCCGTGGTCGCGGCGACTGGCGTGCACGTCCGTGACGTGCTCGACTCGTGTGAGCGCTTCGTGGCCGGAAGGCCGGAGTTCGAACTGCTCTCCGCCCATCGCCGGCTGCTCGGCCCGGACGACTGACGAAAGATCTTTCGAGGAGACGAATCCCCATGGCCGACCCCGCTCGGGCTCGCAAGCTCGCCAAGCGGATCTCACAGATCGTCGCGCACGCGATCGAGCACGACATCAAGGATCCGCGGCTCAACCACGTGACGATCACCGACACGAAGATCACGGCGGATCTGCACGACGCCACGGTCTACTACACGGTGCTCGGCGAGAATCTGGAATCCACGCCCGATCACACCGGTGCCGCCGCGGCGCTCGAATCCGCCCGCGGTGTGCTGCGGACGAAGGTCGGTCAGGGCACGGGAGTCCGCTACACTCCGACGCTGGCCTTCGTGGCCGACAGCATTCCTGAGGACGCCAAGCGCATCGAAGACCTCCTCGCGAAGGCCAGGGAAGCCGATGCGGAGGTCGCCCGGCGGGCGACCGGTGCGCAGCACGCCGGCGAACCCGACCCGTACAAGCCGCCGCGGGAAGAGGCCGAAGACGATGAGTTCGCCGATGAGGAGACCCGTAGCTGAGGGAGTGGGCCACGCCGTGAGCCGGCGTGGCCTGCTGCTGGGAGCCGCGGCTCTCGGCGGCTCGGCGCTGGTTTCCGGTTGCGGCGCCGAGAACCGGCCCTTGGTGGGGCCGCCGCCGGTGGCCCCACCGTCCACCCCGACGCCGCTCACCGAAGCGGTCACGGTGCAGAAGATGCGGTCCGCGGCCCGCAACCGCGACGTCAACCTCGTCATCATCGCGCCGGACGGTGTGTCCCGGGTCGGGATGCCGGTCTGCTTCGCCCTCCACGGGCGCGGCGCGGACGCCCGCACGTTCCTGAACCTCGGTGTGCAGGACGCGCTGAACAAAGCCGTCGCCGCCGGGTTGCCCGGCTTCGCGGTGGCCGCCGTCGACGGCGACAACTACTGGGTGGACGTCGGCAAGGCCGACGACCCGCAGCGGATGCTGTCCGACGAACTCCCCGGCTGGCTCGCCCAGCGCCAGCTGCGGCCGGCGTCGGCGATCTTCGGGATCTCGATGGGCGGCTTCGGCGCACTGCGCTACGCCCGCGATCACAAGAACCTCAAAGCCGTCGCCGTGGCGAGTGCCGCGCTCTTCGTGAGCTGGCCCGATGCCAAGTCCCGCAAGGTCTTCGCGGATCGCGAGCAATGGGAATCGCACGAGCCGCTGCTGCACACCGGCGACCTCTCGGCGTCGTCGACGGGGGTGTGGTGCGGGAACTCGGATCCCTTCGCCCGCGCCGATCGCAAACTCATCAAGGCACTCGACCCCGCCGTCGCGAAGATGTCCGACGGTGAGCACAACGACGACTACTGGCGCGGGGTCATGCCCGACGTGCTGAAGTTCGTGGGGGAACGCATCGCCTGACCCTCGTGAGTGTTATGGACGGTTCTGGCGAGTAGTGAGGGGCTCCTTCCCTACTCTCAGGGTAGGGAAGGAGTCCTTCACGGACCTGCGATCCCGATCTGCCCGCTGTAGGCGCCCTCCGGTGTCGAACTCTTGTGTCGTGAAGGGCCCTCTTGGGGCACCGCATTTGCTTACCCACTACTCGGGGCTCGCGCTCTGAGATCCCCTTGGTCGTCGTGTGGCCTTAGGCGTGACACGCGTGATTGGAAGCGGAACTCGCGTGATTGGAAGCGGAACTCGCGTGATTGGAAGCGGAACTCACGGCGGACCCGGTCACGGGCGAGATCGGCCTCCAATCACGCGAGTTCCGCGTTTAAACACGCGAGTTACGCCTTCGATCACGCGCGACGTCCATCGGCCTGGTGGTGACATCACCTCACGACCCACCCACCAACCCGCAGGTCAGACGTAGGCACACAAATGAAGGCCTCCTTTGAGACCTTCAGCGTCTCAAAGGGGCCCTTCACGACATCCCCGCCGGCCGGCGACTTCACGGACCGGGGCCTGGCACCAACCGCAGCCGGAACCGCGTAGGTACCTAAGACACCCTTGGTTCTAACCGTCAGTACCACTCACGAGACTTGACCGGCTCGGTACCGGTGGCCTTGCCCCCGGCAAGGTGTGAAGGCCGGGTTTCCTCGGCTGAGCCGAGGGAAGGGGGCCTTCACGGACTCGGTCGGGTGCCAACCGCAGCCGGAACCGCGTAGGTCCCTGAGCCCTGCACCACTCACGAGGCCGGTTTCGCCGCGACGATCAGGTCCCGCACGATCGCCTGGTCCACGCGATGCGAGAACTCCGCGAACGGCCCGTCCTCGCGCACCCGCAGTCCCGCCTTGTCCAGGATCGCGGCGAGTTCCTCGCGCGGCGCGACGTTGGTGTTCCAGGAGATGCCGAGCGCGCCGCCGGGCCGCAGCACCCGTGTCCACACCGGGACGGCGGCCGCGAGCAGGTCCCGCGGGCTGCGCGCGAGCGACGCGTCCTGGGTGCGGTGGCTGCCGTGCTGCACGCCGTATGGGGCGTCGGTGACGATGAGGTCCACCGAGTTCGGCCGCAGCAGTTCGTCCGTGGTGAGTGTGTCGCAGTTGAGGTAGCTCAGCTTGCGCACCTCGCCGGCCTTGTACTGCTCCTTCGTGATCCCGAAGCCGATGTCGAGCCGCCTGCCGAGCCGGACCTTGTTGCGGCGCACCTGACCGGTTTCGGCGCTGTGCTTGACGCGCTTCTGCTTCAGCCAGGTCTTGATGAACAGTTCGTAGGAGTCGAAATCCTTGCCGTCGACGTCGAGACCGGTCGCGTCGAAGCCGTACATCATCGCCTGGTTCAGCGTGGTGCCGCGGCCGCAGAGCGGGTCCAGCAGGTGCAGCGGCTTCTCCAGCATCGCTGCCGGGTCCGCCGTGGCCAGCAGGGTGACGTTGACGAGCAGTTTCGTGAACAGCTCGTTCGTCTTGCCGGGGTACTTCTGGATGGTCAGCAGATCCGAGTCGAAGTTCGCGAGCGGGCTGATCGTCACCGGCTTCAGGACGCCGTCGCCGAGTTCGAACAGCGCGTACAGCGCGGAAAGGTTCGAAAGGAGCGCGAGATCGCGGTCGCTCAACGGGGCGGGCGTGGTGAAGGTGAGGTAGCCGACGCCGCCGAGTTCCGTCTCGCCGATCTCGGAGACCTCGGTCTCCAAAGCGGACAGACCGAACACCGCCAGCTCCGCGCGCAGCAGGGCCGGGGTGGAGTCGGTGTAGACCCGGTTGGCGGACGGGTAGACCAGGATCGCGTACTCGGACATCCGGTAGAGCGTAGCTTGACTGATTGTGACAGCGACTCCAGTGCCGAACCTCAAGGAAGCCGCCGCCCTGCTGGCGCGCGCGAACGACGTGACCCTGCTCGGCCATGTCCGTCCGGACGCCGACGCGCTCGGCAGCGCGCTGGCGCTGGGCCGGGCCCTCCAGTCGCGCGGCGGCGTCAAGGTCCGCGTCTCGGTCGGCGAGCCCGAGGAGATGCCCGAAACCCTGCGGGGCCTGGACGTCGGCGGGCTCTACGTCCCCGCGAGCGAGCTGCCGGAGAGTGAGCGGCTCCTGGTCGCGCTGGACACGCCGACCCCGGGCAGGCTCGGGAAGCTCGCGCCGCGGGTGGACGCCGTCCGCGCGGCCGGGGGCGACGTCCTGGTGATCGATCATCACGCGTCCAACGTCTTCTACGGCACGCACCACGTCGTCGACGACACCGCCGAAGCCACCGCCGTCCTCGTTTTCGCGTTGCTGCAGGAGCTGGGCACCGAGATCGACGAGCCGATCGCGCGCTGTCTCTACGCGGGGCTCGTCACCGACACGAGCGGGTTCCGCCGGGCCCGGCCGTCCACCCATCTGATGGCCGCGAAGCTGCTCGAAGCGGGTGTGGACCCGGACAGGGTGGTCCGCGAGATCGTCGACGATCATCCGTTCGCGTGGCTGCCGATGCTTTCGGACGTGCTCGCGGGGGCCCGGCTCGAGCCGGACGAGGCGCGCGGTTTCGGGCTCGCGCACGCGGTCGTGACGCTCGACGTCGCGCGGAGCGTGCGCGCGGAGGAGGTCGAAGCGGTCATCGACGTCGTCCGGTCCACACGGGAGGCCGGGGTCGCCGTGGTGCTCAAGGAAGCCGAGCCGATCGGGCCGAAGCAGCGGTGGCAGATCTCGCTCCGGTCCACGGGCGGCGTCGACGTTTCGGCCGCGGCCGGGGAACTGGGTGGCGGCGGGCATCGCCAGGCGGCCGGATGCACTGCGGAAGGCACGGCGGCCGAGGTGCTCGACAAGCTGAGGGCGGCCTTGTCGAGGGCGCCTTTGCTGTGACCTGGGCGCGGGCGGTGTCATCGTAATTTCATCGGTCGTCCCTAGCGTGATCCCCACGATGAACGACAGAGCCTCCCTCCGCCGCCGGATCCTGGTCACGCTGGGTGTGATCGTGGTGTTCCGGCTGGGCCAGAGCGTGCCGGCCCCCTCCGTGACCGTCCGCGCACCGGAAGCCGATCACCCGCTGCGCTGGATCCTCGACCTCCTCACCGGCGGCGGCCTGTTCACGCTGCCGGTGTTCGCTTTCGGTGTTCTTCCCTGCTTAGCGGCGCCGCCCGTCCTGCGCGCGCTGATCGTCCTGATCCCGCGGCTGGCCGCGCTGAGGGACGAAGGCGAAGCCGGCGCACGTGTGCTCAAGCGGTACCGGCGACGGCTCACCGTCGGACTCGGCCTGCTGGGCGCGATCGGCGTGCTCGGGTTTCGCGGTCAGGAGGCCCTCGACACAGTCGTCGCCGTGGCGTGCCTGACGGTGGGCACCGCGCTTGTCCTGCGGCTGACCGAGGTGATCACCGAGCGGGGATTCGGTGACGGCGTCCGGATCCTGCTGCTCGCGCAGGTGCTGGCCGTGCTGCCGCCGGAATTCCTGCGCCTGCACGAAAAGACGGGCTGGGGGGCCATCGCGGTCATGGCCGTGGTGACGCTGTCGATCACGGTGATCACGATCGTCGTCGCGCAGGGACAGCGTCGAGTCCCGGTGCAGTACGCCAAGCGGATGATCGGCAGGCGTGCCTTCGGCGGGACCTCGACCTACATCCCGCTTCGGTTCCCCCAGGCGAACAGCCCGGCCGTGCTGGCCGCGGTGCTGCTGTCCGTGCCGGTGCTCTTGCCCGGCGCGACCTGGTTGGAGTGGCTGCGTGACGAGGGCGATCCCAGGCGGATCGCGGTCTATTTCCTGCTCGTCTGCCTCTTCGCCTTCATGAGGGCGGCCGTGGCACAGGACATGGACAAGGTGGCGAGCGAACTGGTGCGGGTCGGCGGCTTCGTCCCCGGGATCCGGCCGGGGAACTGGACCGCCGAATACCTCGAATACGTGAACCGCCGGATCATCGCCTTCGGAGCTCTCTGCTCGGGAGTGGTCGCGGTGATCCCGGTCGCCGGGCTGGGCTTGCTGGACGTGAGTACGCGGGTTCCCGTCGTCGGCGTGGCCTTGCAGGTAGTCCTCGTCTTCCTCGTCGGCGTCGCGCTCGACACCACGCGGCAGATCCAGGCACTCCGCCTCCAGCGGCAGTACGAACCGTTCCTTCGCTGAGCTGGATGTTGTTACCATTGGAATGGTAACAACATCCGAGAGTGAGGCGTCATGGCGACGAGACACCTGTACGTGGTCCGGCACGGGGCCGCGGATCCGTTCGGCGAGTTGACGGAAGTGGGGCGGCGCCAGTGCGAGCTGCTGGCGAAGCGGCTGGCACGCCTGCCGGTGGACGCCGTATGGCATTCGCCGCTGTCGCGTGCGGTGAAGACCGCGGAGATCATCGGCGAGCATCTCAGGGGTGCGTCGGTGGGCGAGGCGACGGAGCTGGTGGACAACGTGCCGCACGTGCCGGCCGATCCGCCTCCGGCCTGGCGCGGGCTGTTCGACGGCTACGACCCCGAGGAAGCGGCCGAGGGGGCGCGGATCGCCGCCGCGTTGACGGAGCGTTTCGCTCGCCCTGCCGAGGTGGAAACGCACGAGGTGCTGGTGACGCACGCTTACCCGGTCGCCTGGTTGGTGTGCGACGCGCTCGACGCGCCTCCGGAGCGCTGGCTGGGATTGAGCTGTGGGAACACCGCGTTGACGGTGATCGACCACTACGACGGCGCCGCCCCGTCGTTGCTGATGTACAACGACATGGGGCATCTCCCGGAAGAGCTGCGATGGACGGGCTTCGGGCCGGGTCAGCGCCCCTGAGCGTCGTGAGTGGCGATTCGTGTTCTAACCCGAATCGCCACTCACGACCGCGGCAGGCGAGCATCTTCTTCGGTCCAGGCCAGGAAGCGTTCCAGATGGTCCTCGTTCTCCCTCGTGACCGTCGGCACGCGGCCGAGGGCGACCTCTCCGCCGGTTCCGTCGATGGTCACGAGCGTTCCTTCGACGAGAGTGCGCTCGCCCACGGTGATCGACGCGTTCGTCTCGTCGATGGCGAGCGTGCCCATGCCGACCACGGCGGGTTTGCCGAGGGAACGGGCGACGACGGCGGCGTGACTGGCCGGGCCGCCCCGTGCCGTGAGGATGCCCGCCGCCACGGCGAGTCCGTTCATGTCGTTCGGTGAGGTCTCGGGGCGGACGAGGATGACCGGACCGTCGGCCGCCATCCGTCTCGCGGCCTCGGTGGTCGTGGCGATCCTGCCGGTCGCGACGCCTGGGCACGCCCCTGTTCCGCGACCGAGCAGGGTCGTATCCGGCCGCGGGGCGATGCGAGGTGTGCGGGCACGCTCGACCTGACGGCGTGAAACCCGGTGCACCGCCTCGGTTCGGCTGATGCGTCCTTCGTCGGCGAGGTCGACGGCGACCCTGATCGCCGCGGCACCGGTAAAGCGTCCGGGGCGTACTTGGAGGAGCCACAGGACCCCGGTTTCGAAGGTGAACTCGACATAGACCGCGTCGCGGTAGTGGTCTTCCAGCCGGTCCAGCGCTTCGGTCAGTGTCTTCCAGACGTGCGGTTCGCGGGTGGCGAGGCCGGCGAGCGGCAGGACAGGCGAGGTGCCCGCGACGACGTCTTCCCCCTGATGGCCGAACAGCACGTCGCCGAACGGGGCGGGCTCACCGGTGTTGGGGTTCCTGCTGAAGGCGACTCCGGTGCCGCTTCGGTCGTCTCGGTCGCCGTAGACCATTTCCTGGACGATCACGGCGGTGCCCAGATCGTGGTCGATGCCGTGCAGTTCCCGGTAGGTGCGTGCCCGCGGTGTCTCCCAGGAGGCGAAGACCGCCTCGACGGCTGGTTCCAGCTGCTCGGCGGTGGGCCGGAGATTCAGGATGGTGTCCATCATGCCGGGCATCGACACGCCGGCCCCGGAACGCACCGACACGGTCAGCGGTGACGAGCCGGCGGTCTCTTCCAATGTTCGCGTCGCCGCGGTCAGCTCGTCACGGAGCCCGTCGGGGAAGTGGCCGTCGCGCAGGAAGGCGCGACACGCTTCGGTGGTGACCACGAATCCGGCCGGCACCGGCAGGCCGAGCCGGTGCAGATCGAGGAGTCCGTGGGCCTTGGCGCCGATGAGCCCGGGATCTTCCCGGGTGTCCGGGGTGAGCTCTCGCAGCCACTTCACCGCGGAATGCCCAGTGTCGCAAGGAGATCTTCGTGCAGTTCGGCCCAGACGACGTGGTAGGACGCGGTCGAATCCGCGACGTAGGCCAGTTCGCCTGATCGGGCCCGGTCGAGTGCGCTCGCCAGTCGCACGCGGTATCGGCCGAAGCGCGGCAGCGCCGTTTCCAAGGCGTGGCACACCGGCATCGTGCGCTCGTGCAGGTCGGCGAAGCGATCCAGGACGCGGGCGTCGTAGGCCGGGTCGTCGTGGTCGTTCACGATCCGCTCTCCCTCCACGGGGCGGAGCTGCCATGCGGTGCAGAGGTCGAGCAGTTCCGGGTTGAGCACCAGGAACCGGTCGAACGCAGCCTTGACCGCCGCGCGAGCACCGGCGGCCTCCAGCTGTGCGGTGATGCGCTCGGCATCGGCTTCGCGTCCGGCATCGGTGCAACCCCAGGCGTCAAGGCCGCTCAGCCGCGTGACCTGTCCCGCGACCGCGAGGTCGATCAGCTCCGACTCGAGTTCGGACTCGCTCAATCCGGTGGTCGCCGACAAGCGCGGCAATCCGGCATAGCCACCGCAGCGCAGGGCATGCAGCACGAGCAGTCCGGTATCCGATCCGGCGCGGGTCACGTCGTGGCTCCTTCGGTACGAGCGGCTTCCGGTTTCGCGACGGCGTACGCGGCGCCCCGGCCCTGAGCCCGGGCGACGACGGCCTTCTCGCGGACGCGCACCGCGGCTTCGGTGCTGTCGCCGACTTCTGACAGGCCGACCGCGGCCGCGACGCGACCATCGTCGTCGAACACGAGATGAAGGTGCTCCGGCAGCGGGGAAGGGGAGACCTGTCGCAGGCATGCCACCAGGTCGCCGACGCGCAGGCGAATGAGCTGGCCGATGTTCGCGGCATCTCCGGTGACCACGACGATGGTGACCTGCTCGCCGGGCCGCGCCGACCGCACGGCCTCCTCGGCCGCCTCCAGCCGCCCACCTCCCAGGACGACCACCACGCCGTCCGAGGCCAGATCGACCATGTCCGCGGTGAGCGGATCGCGGACATCGGCGGGCGGCGCCCATGGCTCCCGCACTCGAGTCGCGGGTGTCACGTAGGGCAGATGAGCCGGTGCCCAGACGTCTGTGAGGTCGAGGCTCGCCAGGTGCTCGCACGCGCGTGCCCGGTCGAAGGGGTCGCCGAAGCCGGGAGCCTGTTCCGCGATGAGACTCGAACCGCCGAGCAGCGTCAACGCCAGCTCGGCCAGGCGGACACGGCGCGCCGGTGGATCTTCGGGGGCGCAGGACTCCAGTGTCAGCGCCAGCAGCAGCGCTTCCAGCCGGGCGGTCTGGGCGAGGACCACTCGTCCCGTTTCGTCCTCGATGACACCGGTCAGGGAACGCAACTGCAGGCGTCCGCCGGCAGCGGGGTCGTCGACCAGGGGCAGCCTGTCCAGCCAGACCCGCGCGAACGTGCCCAGTGCTTCGCCCGCCGACCCCGGCTCCTCGGCGGCGTGCGGGGTGTCCGCCTGCTCGACCAGGTCGACCAGCACCGCGAGATACAACGCGCGTTTGCCGGGAAAGTTCGAATACACCGCCCCTCTGGTCAGTTCCGCCCGCTCGGCGATGCGATCCACTTTCGCCGCGCCGTATCCGTACTCGACGAACTCCGCCCGCGCCGCCGCCAGTACCGCGGCACGGGTCCGCGCCTGCTGCTGCGCTCGTGTCAGCCGGACCATCACACTTCCTTCCCTCGCCTCGACGGCAGGATACCAACACCATTCCGATGATTGCGACATCTGATTACTGAATTTGCTATATTCGGAAAATGCTGAATATGAGCCAGGTGCTGCACCTGGACGGCGGAGAGTTGCGCTACGGCGACCTCGCGGGGGAGCGGCGCCCGATCGTCTTCACCCACGGCGCCGGGATGGACCACCGGATGTTCGACGCGCAGGCGGAGGCCCTGCACGAGGCGGGCCACCGGGTCGTCAGCTGGGACCAACGCGGGCACGGCGAGTCGAGCCTCGCACCGGGCGCCCGCTTCACCGCGACGGCGGCGCTCGACGACCTGATCGCCCTGCTCGATCACCTCGAGCTCCACCGGCCGATCCTCATCGGACACTCGCTCGGCGGGAACCTCGCGCAGGCGCTCGTCCGCCGCCTTCCCGAGCGAGTCCACGGCCTCGTCGTCGTGGGATCCACCTGGAACGCCGGTCCGCTCGGCCGGGGGGAACGGCTCCTGCTGAAGCTCGCCGCCCCTGCGCTGGCGCTGATCCCCGCGTCGCGGCTGCCGGGCATCATGGCCCGCGCCTCGGCCGAGACGCCGGAGGGGATCGCGAACTGCGAGGCGGTGTTCGCCCGGATGCCCAAACGTGTGTTCCTCGACGTCTGGCGAGCCACCGTGTCACTCGTCGATCCGGAACCGGGGTACCGCTCGCCGGTTCCGCTCGGCCTCGTTCGCGGCGACGGCGACCGCACCGGCAACATCGCGTCCGCGATGCCCCGCTGGGCGCGGGCCGAAGGCGTGACCGAGCACGTCATCCCCGGCGCCGGGCACGTGGTCACCCTGGACGCGGCGGAGGCGACGACCAAGGCCATCAGGGTCATCATCGACGGCTGGGACGCGGAGCCCTCGGCATGACGGCCGCCGAAGACCGCGCCGGGTTCGTCACGGCCATGGGCGACTTCCTCGGGTCGTGGAACCTGCCCCGGACGACAGGCCGGGTCTACGGACAGCTCCTGCTCGGTTCCGGACCCGTGTCACTGGACGAGCTCGGCGCGGCACTCGGTCTCAGCAAAGGGGCGGTGAGCGTGGCCGTCCGCGAGCTGGTCTCGTGGGGACTCGCCAGAACCATCCCGCAGCCGGGCAGCCGTCGTCTGCTCATCGAGGCGGTGAGCGGATTCGAGCAGCTCCTCGCCGCCAGTCACGAACGGACCCGCGCCTTCGTCCGAGTGCTCCGGAGTGGAGCCCGATCCGCCGAGGGCGAGCCGGCCGAGGCCAGACTCGAGGAGGTCGCCGAATTCTTCGAGTCCTATGTGGACGCCGGAGACCGGATGCTGCGCGGCAGGCGGACGTGATGACCTCGTTCGCCACACGAGCCGTTCGAGTGACCGCGGCCGACCTTTAGTCTGCGGTGGTGCCTGAAGCTTCCGAACTCGACGAGCGCGTCCCGCCGAAACGCGTACTCGGCCTCGCCGTGCCCGCGCTCGGTGTCCTCGCGGCCGAACCGCTGTACGTCCTGGTGGACACCGCCGTCGTCGGGCATCTCGGCGCGTTGCCGCTGGCCGGGCTCGCGGTCGGCGGTGTCGTGCTCTCGCAGGTTTCGAGTCAGCTGACGTTCCTGTCGTACGGCACCACGTCGCGGACGGCACGGCTGCACGGCGCCGGACGTCGTGGCGACGCGGTCCGCGAAGGTGTCCAGGCGACCTGGCTCGCGGTGATCGTCGGGCTGGTCGTGATCGTCGCCGGGCAGCTGCTGGCCGCGCCCATCGCCCGGGTCCTCTCCGGGGACGCCGCGATCACCGACGCGGCCGTCTCCTGGCTGCGGATCGCGCTGTTCGGGACGCCGTTCATCCTCATCACGATGGCGGGCAACGGCTGGATGCGCGGCGTGCAGGACTCCGCGAAACCGTTGCGCTATGTCTTGGCGGGCAACGGGATCTCCGCCGTGCTGTGCCCGCTGCTGGTGTACGGCGCGGACTGGGGACTGGAAGGTTCGGCGATCGCGAACGTCGTCGCGCAGGTGATCTCGGCGTCGCTGTTCATCGTGGCACTGGTGCGGGAGCGGGTCGGGCTGCGCCCGGAGCCGAAGGTGATGCGCGCTCAGCTCGGCCTCGGCCGTGACCTGGTGCTGCGCAGTCTCGCCTTCCAGGCGTGCTTCGTCTCCGCCGCCGCGTTCGCCGCGCGGACGTCCACCGAGGCGGTCGGCGCGCACCAGGTCGTGCTCCAGCTGTGGACGTTCCTCGCACTCGTCCTGGACTCGCTCGCGATCGCCGCGCAGTCGCTCGTCGGCGCCGCCCTCGGCGCCGGTGCGAGCAAACGGGCGCGCGGTGTGTCGAACCAGATCACCGTGTACGGCCTGATATTCGGTTGTTTCCTCGGTGTCGTGTTCGCGTCGGTGGCCGGGGTGCTGCCGCAGGTGTTCACCTCGGACGCGGCCGTGCTCGGGCAGATCCCGCACGCGTGGTGGTTCTTCGTCGCGCTGCAACCGATCGCCGGGGTGGTGTTCGCGCTGGACGGCGTCCTGCTCGGCGCAGGCGACGCCGCCTTCCTGCGCAACGCGACGTTGCTGAGCGCGGCGCTGGGGTTCCTGCCGCTGGTCTGGCTGTCGCTCGCGTTCGGCTGGGGGCTGGCCGGGATCTGGACCGGGCTCTCGCTCTTCATGCTGCTGCGGCTGGCGACCTTGCTGGTGCGGTGGCGCTCGGGGCGATGGGCCGTGGAAGGCGCCGTCCGCGCGTCCTGACCCCCGCAATTCGTCACCTGCTTGCGTCCCGATCCCACGCAAGTAGGTGACGAATTGCGGGGGTGGCGAGCGTCCCTGTGGCGAAAACCACCCGGGTAACGGCTATGTTTCGTCGTTGCTTAGGAGCTACAACTATATGAGGCGGCAGCGCGGGCGTCTCTTGTTGCCCGGAGCCGTCCTCGAGGAGGAATCACTGTGACAGGCCGAGCCACTCGCCGGTCCTGGTTCATCTGGTTCGCCGCCGTCACCGTCTACCTTCTCGCCGTCTTCCACCGCACGTCGTTCGGCGTCGCCGGGCTCCAGGCGGCCGACCGCTTCGGCGTCGGCGCGGCCGCGCTCGGCACGTTCACCGTGCTGCAGGTCGGCGTCTACGCCGCGATGCAGATCCCCACCGGCGTCCTCGTCGACCGCTACGGCCCGCGCCGCGTGCTCACCGGCGCCGTGTTCTTCCTCGGCCTCGGCCAGCTCCTGCTCGCGGTCGCCGATTCCTACCCGCTCGGCCTGCTCGCCCGCGCCGTCGTCGGTTTCGGTGACGCGCTGACCTTCGTGAGCATCCTGCGGCTGATCGCCGCGCATTTCCCCGGCCGCCAGTACGCGCTGCTCGCCGCGTTGACCGGGGCGATCGGTTACGTCGGCAACCTCGCCGCGACCCTTCCGCTCGGTCTGCTGCTCGACGGTCCCGGCTGGACCCCGACGTTCCTCGCCGTCGGCCTGGTGACCGCGCTGTACACCGCCGTCGTCGCCCTCCGCGTCGAAGACATCCCGCGCGGTACGCCGGAGCCCGTCCGCGAAAAGGTGCATCCGAAGGTGCTGGGCCGCCAGGTCGCCGACGCGTGGCGCACGCCGGGGACCCGGCTCGGATTCTGGGTGCACTTCAGCACGATGTTCGCCCCCAATGTGCTGACCATGCTGTGGGGAGTCCCGTTCCTGGTGCAGGGACAGGGATATCCGAAGTCCACCGCGAGTTCGCTGCTGATCGTCTTCGTGTTCGGCTCGATGATCGGTGGCCCGATCGTCGGCGGCCTGATCGGACGGCGGCCGTCGCTACGGATGCCGCTCGTCGGCGGGTACATCGGCAGCGCCGCGGTGATGTGGGCGGTCCTGCTCGGCTGGAACGGGACGGTCCCGGTCGCGGTACTGGTCCCCGCGTTCGCGTTCCTCTCCCTCGGCGGCCCCGCGTCGATGATCGGCTTCGCGCTGGCGCGGGACTACAACCCGCTCTCGCGCGTCGGCACCGCGACCGGTGTCGTGAACGTCGGCGGGTTCGTCGCCACGACGATCTCGGCGCTCGCGGTCGGCGTGCTGCTGGAGTGGACGGGCGGCACGTTCCGCCTGGCGCTGCTGTCCGTCATGGCGGTGCTCGCGTTCGGCACCTTCCGGATGCTCGTGTGGTGGCGGCGCACCCGCGCCGTGCTGTTCGAGGCCGAGGCCCGCGGCGAGGAGATCCCGGTGCAGATCCGCCGCCGCCGCTGGGACGCCGAAGCCCCGCTGCCCGTCTCGTCCTAGGCGACGGCCCGAAAGATAGGGTTCGGCCCGTGTCGCGCCCCAATCAGGTTCCAGCCAAGAAACGTCCCGCTCCGCCGCCCGGTCTCGTCATCGTCGACAAACCGTCCGGGATGACCTCCCACGACGTCGTCGCCAGGGCGCGGCGCTTCATGGGCACCCGCAAGGTCGGGCACGCCGGCACCCTCGACCCGATGGCCACCGGCGTGCTGGTGCTCGGCATCGAACGCGCGACGAAGCTCCTCGGCCATCTCGCGCTGGACCGCAAGACCTACCTCGCGACCCTCTCCTTGGGACTGTCCACCACGACCGACGACGCCGAGGGCGAGCCGATCGCCGAAGCCGCCCCGGAAACGGTCGAGAAGATCACCGACGACGCGATCGCCGCCGGGATCGCCCTGCTGACCGGTGACATCCAGCAGGTGCCGAGCGCGGTCAGCGCGGTGAAGATCGACGGCAAACGCGCGTACGCCCGGGTCCGTGCCGGCGAAGAGGTCGTGATCCCGCCGCGTCCGGTCACCGTGCACCGCTTCGATCTGCTCGCCACCCGCCGCGAGGCCGGCCGGATCGAACTCGACGCCGTCGTCGAGTGTTCGTCCGGGACCTACGTGCGGGCGCTGGCCCGCGACCTCGGCGCCGGGCTCGGCGTCGGCGGGCATCTGCTCGCGTTGCGGCGCACCACGGTCGGGCCGTTCACACTCGCCAAGGCCCGCACCCTCGATCAGCTCGAAGACAAGCCGGAACTGTCGCTGGACCTCGACGCCGCCGTCGCCGCCGCGTTCCCGCGCCGCGATCTGGACGTCCGCATGGCACAGGCGGTCCGATATGGACAGAGGGTGCCCGCGGCCGGGATCGAGGGGACCTACGGGATGTTCGGACCGGACGGCCGGGTGCTCGCACTCGCCGCGGACGAAGGCGAACTGGCCCGCTCGGTGGTCGTGTTGCTGCCCGCTTAGGGTGGTGCACGAAGCAGGCCTGGAGGAGACGGGGCACAAGTGCAGCGTTGGCGTGGTTTGGGTGACCTTCCCGGGAGCTGGGGACGGTGCGTGGTGACGATCGGCGTCTTCGACGGCGTGCACCGCGGTCATCAGGAGCTGATCTCGAGGACGGTCCGCGCCGCCGCCGAACGCGGCGTGCCGAGTGTGGTGCTCACCTTCGACCCGCATCCGTCGGAGGTGATCCGGCCGGGCAGCCATCCCGCGCAGCTGACCACGTTGCGCCGCAAGGCGGAACTGGTCGAGGGCATGGGCGTCGACGTCTTCTGCGTACTGCCGTTCACGCTGGAACTGTCCAGGCTGACAGCGCACGAGTTCGTGCACGAGGTCCTCGTGGACAAACTGCACGCGGCCGCGGTGATCGTCGGCGAGAACTTCACCTTCGGCGCCAAGGCCGCCGGTGACGTCAATCTCCTCCGCACGCTGGGGAAGCGGTTCGGTTTCGTGGCATACGGCGCGGAATTGCAGGGGCTGCTCGCGCAACAACAGACCGAGAACGAGATCACCTTCTCCTCGACCTACGTCCGTTCGTGCATCGACGCCGGAGACGTCATCGCGGCGTCCGAAGCGCTCGGCAGGCCGCACCGGCTTGAGGGCATCGTCGTCCGGGGTGACGGCCGGGGGCACGATCTCGGTTACCCGACGGCGAACCTGTCGACGCCGCGTTTCGCGGCGGTGCCCGCAGACGGGGTCTACAGCGCCTGGTTCACCCGTTCGTCGGATTCCAGCCGGCGGCTGCGCGCCGCCGTGTCGGTCGGGACCAACCCGACCTTCTCGGGCAGGGAGCGCACCGTCGAGGCCTTCGTCCTCGATATCGACGAGGATTTCTACGGGCAGCACGTCGCGCTCGATTTCGTCGCCAAGCTGCGGGATCAGGTCCGTTTCCCGACGTCGGAGGGTCTGGTGAAGCAGATCGACGAGGACGTCGCCCGGACCAGGGACCTGCTCGGTGAGCAGGACTGATCGTTTCGGCCCAGGCCGGATGACAATCGACAAACACGCCCGCCCACGTGCGTTCCGGTGGCAAGATGTCACGGACCGCGCATGGCGTTCGATGGGGTTAGGGGAGCGGACCAGGTGGAGGACCACAAGATCGTCCAGCGGAACATCGCGCTGCAGAAGGAGTGGTACGGGGAGCCGCTCGGCGATCGCGTGCGGAGACTGGTCGTCGCCTTCGACATCTCCCAGGCCTTCCTCGCGGAGGTCCTCGGCATCAGCGCGCCCATGCTCAGCCAGGTGATGAGCGGACGCCGCGCGAAGATCGGGAACCCGGTCGTCCTCGCCAAGATGATCATGCTGGAGCGCAAGGTCCTGGTCCCGGCGGTCGCCGCGGGAGACCGCAAGGCCATGCAGGAGGCACTGGAAGACGTCCGCGATTCGCGGCCGACGGTGGGCAGGGACAGCATCCCGGTCGGCGCCGTCGCCGACGACCAGGGTGTGCTCGTGGCGTTGCGGGACATCGGCGAGGACGAAGACCTCACCGAAGCCGCGAAGGTGCTCGACGACGACTTCCCCGCGCTGGCGGACCTGCTGCGCCGTGCCGCGAGGAACGGATCCTGACGCGAGTCACGCGCCCATGACCCTCTTCAGTGCGTTGATCCCGCCGGACGGTGTCCTCGACGAGGTCGCCGCCGCGCTGGCCGCACCCGAGGACGAAGGTTTCCGCTGGTCGACGCGAGGGGACTGGCATATCACCCTCGGTTTCTACGGCGAGGACGACGCGGACGAGCGAGGCGAATGGCTCGCCGGGCGGCTGGCCGGCGCGGGCCCGATCGGCCTCCGGCTGGAAAAGGCCGCGACATTCCCCGGGGTGCTGTGGTTGAGTGTTGCCGGAACCGGGCTCCACGAGCTGGCCACGAAGGCCGGTGCGGGGAATGAAGGCAGGCCGTACGTGGCCCACCTGACACTGGCCCGCTTCCCCCGCGACCGGCCGGAAGCCGCGAGCGCGTGGGTGGAGCGGCTGGCCGGGTTCACCAGTGAGACTTGGACGGCGACCGAAGCCGTTCTGATGAGCAGTGACCGTGAGCAAGAGCCGTCGCGCTACCGGGTGATCCGGTCGTACGCGTTGGACCACGCCCGCGCCTGAAGCCGCTGATCACGAGGCTGGTAGCCTTCACGATTGGGTCCGGCTGCAGTCCGTGGCGGCCGTGACCGTCTCACCCGGCGTGAAGACATCGTCCGGGCCGCACGGCACAGAAATCTAGGAGCACCACAGTGGCGTTGTCCACCGAAGAAAAGAAGACGATCCTTGCCGAGTACGGCGTGCACGACTCGGACACCGGATCCCCCGAGGCCCAGGTCGCGCTGCTGACCAAGCGCATCGTCGGCCTCACCGAGCACCTCAAGGCTCACAAGCACGACCACCACTCCCGTCGCGGGCTTCTGCTGCTGGTCGGCCGCCGCCGCCGGCTGCTGAACTACGTGATGAAGGTGGACATCGAGCGTTACCGTGCGCTGATCCAGCGTCTCGGCCTGCGCCGATAGCTTGAACCCGAGGGGGAGTGACCACGACGGTCGCTCCCCCTCGGTCCAAGTACAGCGAAGCTCTGTCTTTCGAAGAGCGTGGCGCGAGCGCGCACGAGGAACCGTCCGCCGGTCCTCGGTAGTGGTTCCCGGGCAACGGCCCGGGGGCTTCGATCGAAGACCGGCATCACTCCTCGAGCGTCCGCAGGCGAAACAGGTCCCAGGGTGGGAGACTCGCGCCGTTACAGAGGATCAAAAGAGGAGATACACCCTATGACCGACTCCACCGGAGTCACCGTGCACGAAACCGAAGCCGTGATCGACAACGGCCGTTTCGGCACCCGCACCGTCCGCTTCGAGACCGGCCGTCTGGCCCGTCAGGCCGCAGGCGCGGTCGTCGCGTACCTCGACGAAGAGACCATGCTGCTCTCGGCGACCACCGCGTCGAAGCACCCGAAGGACCACTTCGACTTCTTCCCGCTGACCGTGGACGTCGAGGAGCGGATGTACGCCGCCGGACGCATCCCCGGCGCGTTCTTCCGTCGCGAGGGTCGCCCGTCGACCGACGCGATCCTGACCTGCCGCCTGATCGACCGGCCGCTGCGCCCGTCGTTCACCGACGGTCTCCGCAACGAGATCCAGGTCGTCATCACCGTCCAGAGCCTCAACCCGGACGACCCGTACGACGTGCTCGCGATCAACGCGGCTTCGGCCTCGACCCAGATCGCCGGCCTGCCGTTCTCCGGTCCGGTCGGCGGCGTCCGCGTCGCGCTGATCGAGGGCCAGTGGGTCGCGTTCCCGACCTGGAAGCAGCTGGAAGAGGCCACCTTCAACATGGTGGTCGCCGGCCGCATCGTCGGTGACGACGTCGCGATCATGATGGTCGAGGCCGAGGCCACCGACAAGACGCTCGACCTGATCGCCGACGGCGGCAAGTCGCCGGACGAGATCGCCGTCGCCGAGGGCCTCGAGGCCTCGAAGCCGTTCATCAAGGTGCTGTGCGAGGCCCAGCAGCAGCTGGCCGACGTCGCCGCCAAGCCGACCGGTGAGTTCCCCGTCTTCCTCGCCTTCGAGCAGGACGCGTTCGACGCCGTCGCCGCCATCGCGACCGACGACCTCGCCAACGCCCTGACCATCGCGGGCAAGCAGGACCGCGACAACGCGACCGACCAGGTCAAGGCCGCGGTGCTGGAGAAGATCGGCCTGGGCGAGGGCGAAGCCTTCCAGGGCCGCGAGAAGGAGATCGGTGCGGCGTTCAAGGCCCTGTCGAAGAAGATCATGCGCAAGCGCGTCCTCACGGACAAGATCCGCATGGACGGCCGCGGCCTGACCGACATCCGGTCGCTCGCCGCCGAGGTCGCCGTGATCCCGCGGGCGCACGGTTCCGCGCTGTTCGAGCGCGGTGAGACCCAGATCCTGGGCGTCACCACGCTGAACATGCTCCGCATGGAGCAGCAGATCGACTCGCTCTCCCCGGAGACCACGAAGCGGTACCTGCACCACTACAACTTCCCGCCGTTCTCCACCGGCGAGACCGGCCGCGTCGGTTCGCCGAAGCGGCGCGAGATCGGCCACGGCATGCTCGCCGAGCGCGCGCTGGTCCCGGTCCTGCCGAAGCGTGACGAGTTCCCGTACGCGATCCGTCAGGTCTCCGAGGCGCTGGGCTCCAACGGCTCCACCTCGATGGGCTCGGTCTGCGCCTCGACCATGGGTCTGCTGAACGCGGGTGTCCCGCTGAAGGCGCCGGTCGCCGGCATCGCCATGGGCCTCATCTCCGACGAGGTCGACGGCGAGACCCGCTACGTCGCGCTGACCGACATCCTCGGTGCCGAGGACGCCATGGGCGACATGGACTTCAAGGTCGCCGGCACCAAGGACATCATCACCGCGCTGCAGCTCGACACGAAGCTCGACGGCATCCCGTCGGAGGTCCTCGCGGCCGCGCTGAAGCAGGCGAAGGACGCTCGCCTCACCATCCTGGAGGTCATCGCCGAGGCGATCGACGGCCCGGACGAGATGAGCCCGTACGCCCCGCGCGTCACCAGCGTGAAGATCCCGGTGGACAAGATCGGCGAGGTCATCGGCCCGAAGGGCAAGATGATCAACTCGATCACCGAGGAGACCGGCGCCGACATCTCCATCGAGGACGACGGCACGATCTATGTTGGCGCGGCCGACGGCCCGTCGGCGGAGGCGGCGATCGACAAGATCAACGCCATCGCCAACCCGCAGCTGCCCAAGGTCGGCGAGCGCTTCCTCGGCACCGTGGTGAAGACGGCCGCGTTCGGCGCGTTCGTCTCGCTGCTGCCGGGCAAGGACGGCCTGGTGCACATCTCGAAGCTGGGCAACGGCAAGCGGATCAACAAGGTCGAAGACGTGGTCAACGTGGGCGACAAGCTCCGCGTCGAGATCGCCGACATCGACAACCGCGGCAAGATCAGCCTGATCGTGGTCCAGGAAGAGGACTCGGCGGACGCCAAGGCGGCCGAAGGCGAGAAGGCCGACGCTCCGAAGGTCGACGCCCAGTAGGTCCGGCCAGATCGATGTGAGACGTCATGAAAGGGTCGTTCAGGACATTTTTCGTCCTGAACGACCCTTTCATGACATGTGAGTAAGGGATCCGTTGGCTCGTCAGATCTTTGGGCACGAACAGCCCGTCGGCAGCACCCGCACGCTGGAGTCCACTTCGGACGGTGCGGTGGTCAAGCGCAGTGTGCTCGCCGGAGGGCTGCGGGTCATCACCGAACATGTGCCCGCCTCCCGGTCGGTGACGGTCGGGCTGTGGGTCGGCGTCGGATCCCGTGACGAGCCTTCGTCGGTCGAGGGCGCGGCGCACTACCTCGAGCACCTGCTGTTCAAGGGCACCACGAACCGCGACGCCACCCAGATCGCCGAGGAGATCGACGCGGTCGGCGGCGAGTTCAACGCCTTCACCGCGAAGGAGCACACCTGCTACTACGCGCAGGTGCTCGACGAGGATCTGCCGCTCGCGATGGATCTCGTCACCGACGTCGTGTTCGAGGCGCTGTGCACGGACAAGGACGTCGAGACCGAGCGCAGCGTCGTGCTCGAAGAGATCTCGATGCGTGACGACGACCCCGAAGACCTGCTGCACGAGACGTTCGTCGGCGCGATCCTTGGCGACCACGCGCTGGGCCGTCCGGTGCTCGGCAGCGAGAAGTCCATCGTGGAGATGTCCGCGTCGGCGCTGCGCGGGTTCTACCGGCGCCGCTACACGCTGCCGCGGATGGTGCTCGCCGTCGCGGGGAACATCGAGCACGCTCAGGTGCTTCGCTTGGTGCGCAAGGCTTTGCGGCACAAGCTGACCGGCACGGCGACACCTGTGGCGCCGCGTGGCGGCCGTGCGCGGATCGCGATGGCGCCGAAGCTCGCGCTGCACACCGACGACACCGAGCAGGCGCACGTGATGCTCGGCCTGCGTTCGCTTTCGCGGCACGACGACCGCCGGTTCGCGCAGTCGGTGCTCAACGCCGCGCTCGGCGGCGGCATGAGTTCGCGTCTGTTCCAGGAGGTCCGCGAGAAGCGCGGGCTGGCGTACCAGGTGTACTCGTCCGTCGCGAGCTACGCCGACGCCGGGCACATGGCGGTGTACGCGGGCTGCCAGCCGGAGAAGCTCGGCGAGGTCGCCGGGCTGATCCGCGAGGTGCTCGAAGTCGTCGGCAAGGACGGGCTGAGCGAAGCCGAGGTCGCGCGGGCCAAGGGGCAGTTGCGAGGCGGGCTCGTGCTCGGTCTCGAAGACACCTCGTCGCGGATGTCGCGGATCGGCAAGAACGAACTGAACTACGGTCGCTATCTCGGCGTCGACGACACGGTGGCGCGGATCGACGCCGTCACCACCGAAGAGGTCTGTGCGCTCGCTCGCACTCTGCTGCGCCGCCCTGGTGGCGTGTCGGCGGCGGCGGTGGTCGGGCCGTACGCTCACGCCGACGACCTTCCGGACGATCTGCACGAGGTGATCGCATCATGACCGCTGGAATTCGCGTCGGTGTGCTGGGCGCACGCGGCCGGATGGGCCAGGAAGTGGTCAACGCCGTCAACGGCGCCGACGACATGGACCTCGTCGCCGCGCTCGACGCCGGTGACGACCTGTCGGCGCTCAAGCAGGCGCAGGTCGTCGTCGACTTCACTCACCCCGACGCCGTGATGGGCAACCTGGAGTTTCTGACCGGCAACGGGATCCACGCCGTCGTCGGCACCACCGGGTTCAGCGGGGAGCGGCTGGAGAAGCTGCGCTCGTGGCTCGCGGCCGACCCGTCGGTCGGCGTGCTCATCGCGCCGAACTTCGCGCTCGGCGCGGTGCTGGCGATGCGGTTCGCCCAGCAGGCGGCTCGGTTCTACAACTCGGCCGAGGTCATCGAACTGCACCACAACCGCAAGGCCGACGCGCCGTCCGGCACCGCCGCGCACACCGCGCGGCTGATCGGCGAGGCCCGCACGGAAGCCGGCCTCACGCCCGGCGAAGACGCGACGACGTCCGAAGTGGACGGTGCCCGCGGCGCACTCGTCGACGACGTCCGCGTGCACTCGGTCCGGCTGCCCGGGCTGGTGGCGCACGAGGAGATCCTGTTCGGTGGCGAGGGCGAGACCCTGACCATCCGGCACGATTCGCTGCACCGCACGTCGTTCATGCCGGGCGTGCTGCTCGGGGTGCGCTCGGTGCTCACGCGGCCCGGCCTGACGGTCGGTCTCGAGAACATCCTCGACCTGTGAGGGCCCGCAACTTCGCGCTGGTGATGACGGCGGCGCTCGCCGTCTACGTCGTCCTGCTGGCGGGCCGGGGCATCGCGTTGGTGCGCACCGGTGAGACGGTGCCGGTGCTCTTCGGCATCGGTGTCCTGCTGCTGCCGCTGCTCGGGGTCTGGATCATCGTGACCACCTGGCGTTCCGGCGTCCAGATCCAGCGGCTTTCGCGGCGGCTGGACGAAGAAGGCGGCCTGCCCGACGTCTCCGACCTGCCTCGGCGCCCTTCCGGCCGGGTGGATCGCGACGCCGCGGACGCCTGGTTCGACGAGCGCCGGGCCGAGGTCGAGGCGGATCAGGAGAACTGGCGCGTCTGGTACCGGCTGGCGTACGCGTACGAGATCGCCGGCGACCGGAAACGAGCCCGCGCGACGATGCGGCGTGCCGTCGAACTCGAAGCCGCCTCCCGCTGACCCCCGCAATTAGTCACCTACTTGCGGGGTTTTATTACGCAAGTAGGTGACTGATTGCGGGCTTGTCAGTAGTGGAACCAGCCCGCGAAGAGGGCGGGGGAGGCGGCCAGCACGCTGAACCGCAGCCAGCGGCCGAGGAACCCGGTGGCCAGGAAGCTCGCCAGCGGCATCCGCACCAGCCCCGCGAGCACACTCGTGGCCATGTACGGCGGCAGGCCCAGGACCGAACTCACCCCGTACGTGCCCGCCATCCAGTGCGGATGCCGATGGCAGCGTTCACGCAGGGCGTCGAGCCGGGCACGCATCTTCTTGGTCCGTGCCTGCCACCGTTCCCGTCGCGGGGTCGGCGGCCGCTCCCGGTGCAGGCGGTCGTGCAGTGGTTTCGGCAGTTTGATCGTGCCCTTCGCGGCGAGGTAGTAGAGCGTCTTCCCGCCGACCTGGCCCGCCGCGACGATGGCCCCGAGCAGCAGCCACGGCATCGTCGGCTGGCTCGCGCACAGGCCGATGAGGAACATCTCGATGCTGACCACGGGCAGGATCGCCGAACCGAAGGCGACGCCGAACGACAGGAGCAACCAGCCCACCATCGTTGCCTCCCCGTTACCTTCGTCTTCTCCAAGCTATCAGTTGAAAACCAGGACGCACTGGGGACAGCCCCCGTTCCCGGCTTCGGGGCCGCACCAGAAGATCACCTGTTCGTCGGCTCGCGGCCACCTGCCGCTGCCATGCTGAATCCGTGGCCGACGTGCACGGCGCGGTCCGCGGCAAGGATTTCGCGGATCGCTTCGCCGACTTCTGCGCGGCCGTGGTCCGGCGCCTCCCCTTCGGGCTTTCCCGGCTGGTGGCGCCGAGTTTCCTCGGTTTCGCGCTCATCAACGGGTTCACCTTCGGGGTCGACCTGATCTTGCTGACCCTGCTCCGGAGCTGGCTCGGCCTGCCGGTGTGGCTGGCGATCACGCTTGCCTACGCGACGGCGTTCGGGTTGAGCTTCGTGCTGAACCGCAGCATGAACTTCCGCTCGCACGCGCCCGTCGGCAGACAGGCGGTGCTGTACGTCGCCGCGATCGTCGTCAACTACGTGGCGTTCCTGCTCGGCGTCGGCGCGGGACTGGCCGCGCTGGGCGTCGACTACCGCCTCTCCCGGCTCATCGCCGGGGCGTGCGAAGGCGTCTTCATGTACTCGGTGATGCGCTGGGTCGTGTTCGCGAAGTCAGGGAGCGAGCTCGAGGTCGAGGCCACCGGTGAGCCGGACTTCGCGCACGTTCGTGCTTCCGGTGTCGAGGATGCGGACGGTCCCGTCGGGGGACCAGCCCGCGCGCCGGAAGAAGCCCAGTGACGCGTGATCGGTCTGGGCGACCCAGCTGATCCCGCGCGTGGCGCCGTCCTCGCGCAGCCAAACGGAGGCGTTCGCCAGCAGCCGTCCAGCGTGCCCACGTCGTCCCCAGCGGGGCTCGACCAGCAGCGAGGCGATGAGCGCCGTCGTCGAAGCGTCGTCGGGCAGTGCTCCGTCCGCGGTGGCCACCTCGCTCGCCGGAGCGCGGCCGGCGACGCAGAAGCCGACGGTGAACTCGCCTTCGGTGGCGAGGAAGACGCGCGTACCCGGGTACTCGATCGTTTCGGCCCAGGTCTTCTCGAGTTCGACGTCCTCGAGTTCGGCGACCGCTGCTTCGCCGAGTAGTTCCGTGTAGGCGCTTCGCCAGGTGTCGCGTTGGATGCGCGCGATTTCGGAGGCGTCGGACACGACTGCTGGGCGGACTTCGGCGGCGGCCATGCTGCGCAGATTAGCGGTGTCGCCGAAAACTGTCGGTGGTGGATGGCACCATTCGGACGATGAGCACTACGACCATCAGCGGGCCGGTCGCGCGCCGGATCGCACTGGCCGCGCAGGGATTCGCCGAGGCACGTCCGGGCGGGGCGGTGACGAGGCGGCATCTGCAGCGCGTGCTGTCGCGAATCCAGTTGCTGCAACTGGATTCGGTGAACGTCGCGGTCCGCGCGCACTACATGCCGCTGTTCTCCCGGCTCGGCACGTACGAGCCCACGCTGGTGGACGACGCGGCCTGGTCCCATTCGGCGCGCAAACCCCGGATGCTGGTCGAATCCTGGGCGCACGAGGCGAGTCTGCTGCCGATCACGGACTGGCCGCTGCTGCGGTCCGGGGCGAAACGCATGGGCTGGTGGACGAACTACGCGCGGGTGCTGGAGCAGACACCTCAGCTGGTGGACGACATCCTCACCGTGATCAAGGAACAGGGCCCGATCGGCGCGGGCGGCATCGAGCGCGCGCTGGAGGGCGAGTCGGGTGGTTCCAAACCCGGCTCGTGGTGGGAACGCTCTGAGGTCAAGAAGGCCTGCGAGTGGCTCTTCGGCATGGGCCAGCTGACGACCGGCACACGCCGGTCGTTCGAGCGGCTCTACGACCTGACCGAACGCGTCGTCCCGCCGGAGATCCTGTCGCGGACCGTGAGCCCGGAGGAAGGCGCCCGCGAACTGATCACCCGCGCGGCCGTCGCGCTGGGCATCGGCACCGAACCGGACCTGCGGGACTACTACCGGCTCGGCCCCGACGTCAGCAAGCGTGCGGTGGCCGAGCTGGTCGACGCGGGCGTCCTGGAACCGGTGATCGTGGACGGCTGGCCCGCCCCGGCATACCGGCACGTCGCGGCGAAGGCGCCGAGGTCGGTCACCGGCCGGGCCCTGCTGTCGCCGTTCGACCCGCTGATCTGGGAACGCGCGCGCACCGAGCGCATCTTCGATTTCTTCTACCGCATCGAGATCTACGTTCCCGAGCCGAAACGGATCTACGGCTACTACGTGTTCCCGTTCCTGCTCGACGGCGAACTCGTCGGCCGGGTGGACCTCAAATGCGATCGGGCCGCCGGGGTGCTTCGCGTTCAGGGCGCCTTCGCCGAGCCTGGCGTGGATGTCGCGCGGGTCGCGAGTGAGCTTGCCGGAGAACTGCGGCTGATGGCGGAATGGCAGGGGCTGGACGGGGTCGTGGTGGGGGAGCGGGGCGATCTGGCACCGGTGCTTTCGCGCCTCGTGCGCTGAGCCTCGTGCGCTGTGCCTCGCGTCATGCAATGAAGGGGCCTTTCATAGCAAAATTTGCTATGAAAGGCCCCTTCATCTCAGGAGCTCTCCCGGGGGGCACCCAAGTGTCATGAAAGGGTCGTTCAGGACGAAAAACGTCCTGAACGACCCTTTCATGACACTCGCCTGAGCGAGGGACCTTCGCACCCACCCCCGTGGAAAAGTGAGAGCAAAGGTCCCTCGATCCCCCTGCGGGCCCGCGGCTCAGCCGGCCGCGCTGGTCACCACCGCGTCGCCGGTGCCGGTGCGTGCCCGCACCTTCAGCGAAACCTCCGAAGGCGCGGTCTCCGAGACATCCAGCTCGCTCGACACCGACCCGGTCGTCGACGAAAGGTCGATCTCCGCCTGGACACCGCCGCGGATCCCGACCCGGACCTCACCCGATCCGGTGGTCAGCTCCAGCGTCCCGGAGGCGGCGTCCGCCACCGAGAGGTCGCCGCTGCCGGTGCGCGCCAGGACCTCGCCCGCGACCTCGCCGAGCCAGACGTCGCCCGTGCCGGTCGCGACCGTGGCCGAACCGCTCACCGAGGACGCTTCGACGGAGCCGCTGCCGGTGCGCAGTTGCAGGCCGGACAGCGTCGGGCCGAGTTTGATGTCGCCGGTGCCGGTGCGGACGATCGCCGAACCGTCGGCCCGTTCCAGGCCGATCTTGCCCGCGCCGGTCATGAGGTCCGCCCGTCCGGCCGAACCGGTGACCGTGACGTCGGCCGCCCCCGCCCGCACTTCCAGGTGCGAACCGGCGGGTGCCCGGACGGTCACGGCGAGCGGGACGTTCTTCAGCTGCCAGGCCTTCGGCGCCTGGACGACCAGCCGGTTGCCGACCTTCTCGACCCGCGTCTGCGCCACGGCGTCGCCCGCCGACCCCGCCGAACCGGCAGGCGAACCGCCGAGCTGGTCGCCGAAACGTTCGCCGACCCAGCTGAGCAGGCTCGTCATCCCGTCCACCCACGGCTGTTGTTCGCCGCCGTCCCGGCGGACCTCGGCGTGGATTCCGCTCTCGTCGGTCAGTTCGATGGTCACCCGGCCGATGGCCACGCTCACGTCGATCTCGATCGGGCCCTCGGCCTCGAACTCCTCGACGCGCACGGTCTCTTCACCGGCGGGAATGCTTTCCTCGGTCATTTCCGTCCCCTCAGCCCTGGACCCAGCCGTGCAGGTGCGAACCGGCACCGCCGTCCGGCTTCTGCTTGTGCTGCCAGTGCTCGCCGCCGCTCTTGCCCAGCGCGCCCTGGACGGCCTGCGAAACGAACGTGTTCAGCGAAACGCCCTGTGACGCGGCCGCGGCTTCGGCCTGGCCCTTGACCTGTTCGAACAGGCGCAGCGTGATGCGGGTGATGTCACCGGTGTCGATCTTGGGTCCGCGCTGGGTCTCCCGCGGTGCCTCCTGGCGGGGCGCGGACTGCTCGGCGCGCTCCCCGGAACCGGAGCCGGTGACGACGACGCGCACGTCGCGGCCGTCGAGCCGGACGTCGACGACGTGCCCCGGCAGTGCCGAAGTCACTTCGGCGGCCAGGTCGGCGAGGGCGTTCATGATGGTCAGGCGGGCGGCCGGCTCCAGCGCCGACGACAGCAGCGCGGCAGCGCGCCGCGTCTGCTCGTCGCCGGCCGAAGCCGTGTTCGCGAGGTCCTCGCGAAGGCTTGTGATGTACGGCGTCAAATCCATGACACCACTATGACGTCACTTGTGATGTCAGTCAAGGCGCCGATGACGTCACCGTGATGTCGCCCTGTCGTCGAAGACGGCTGCGGTTACGCTGCCCGGAGTCGTGGAGCAGGGGTCGAAAAGGAGTGCGAACGTGGCCGAGACCGTGTCACCCAAGGTTCAACTGATCGCGAAGACGGAGTTCTTCCCGCCGTCGGACGTGCCGTGGTCGACCGATGCCGACGGTGGTGAGGCGCTGGCCGAATTCGCGGGCCGCGCCTGCTACCAGTCCTGGAAGAAGCCGAACCCGAAGACGGCCACCAACGCCGGCTACCTCGAGCACATCATCGACGTGGGCCACCTTTCGGTGCTGGAGCACGGGTCCGTCAGCTTCTACATCACCGGGATCTCCCGGTCGCTGACGCACGAGCTGATCCGCCACCGTCACTTCTCCTACTCGCAGCTTTCGCAGCGCTACGTCCCGGAGCGCGACGCCGCGTTCGTCGAGCCCGACGTCATCGCGCAGGACCCGGAGCTGCACGCGAAGTTCCTTGCCGCCTCGCAGGCCGCCGTCGACGCCTACACCGAGCTCCTCGCCGGGCTGGAGGAGAAGTTCGCCGACGTGCCCAGCGCGACCCTGCGCCGCAAGCAGGCCCGCCAGGCCGCCCGCGCCGTGCTGCCGAACGCGACCGAGACCCGCATCGTGGTCACCGGCAACTACCGCGCCTGGCGCCACTTCATCGCGATGCGTGCCACCGAGCACGCCGACGTCGAGATCCGCGCCCTGGCCATCGACTGCCTGCGCGAGCTGCAGAAGGCCTCGGGCAACGTGTTCGCGGACTTCACCATCTCCGCGCTGCCCGACGGCACCGAGGTCGCGTCCAGCCCGAAGGTCCTCGAGGGCTGATGCGACGCCTCGCGATCGACGTCCGGCCCGGCGAATACGCGGTCGCCCGCCTCGCCCCGGACGCGCCGATACCGGCGAATCTGCTCGACCCCGGCGAGCCCGTGCTGATCTCCATCACGCGGACCCCGGAGGAGCTTTCGGTGATCTGTCCGGCCGGTCTCGCGCCGGACGGCGCCACGGTCGAGGACGGCTGGCGATGGCTGTCGGTCCGCGGGCCGCTGGCCTTCACGCTGACCGGCATCATCGCGGCGCTGTCGAGCGAGCTGGCCGCCGCAGGGGTGGCGCTGTTCTCGATGTCCACCTTCGACACCGACCACGTGCTGGTCCGGGCTCCCGAACTCGAGCGCGCGGTGAAGGCGCTCCGGGAATCCGGGCACGAGGTCACGGTCTGATCCACGAGCTCGGAGAAGGAACCTTTCGGCGCGCGAACGGGTCCGAGTTAGCATCCTGCGCGAACCGAAGGAGCACCGAACCTTGACCGACGAACAGACCCGTCCGTACGGGCCGCCCCAGCAGACGCAGCAGGCCACCGGCGCGCGGATCGTCGCCGGCCGATACGCCCTGCTGGGCGAGCTCGGCCGTGGCGGGATGGGTGTCGTCTGGCGCGCGCAGGACCAGGTGATCGGCCGTCAGGTGGCGATCAAGGAGCTGAAGTTCCCGAACGCGCCCGAGGACGCCTCGGTGCTGTCGGAGCGGATGCTGCGCGAGGTCCGCTCCGCCGGTCGTCTCAACGACCCTGCCGTGGTCACCGTGTACGACGTCGTCACCGAGAACGGCGCGACCTACATCGTGATGGAACTGGTCGAGGCGCCGACGCTGGCCGACCTGGTGCGCGACCGCGGCCCCCTGCCCGCCCAGCAGATCGCGCTGGTGGGGGAGCGGGTGCTGTCCGCACTGCGGGCCGCGCACGCCGCCGGGATCGTGCACCGCGACGTCAAACCCGCGAACATCATGGTCGCGCCGGACGGCCGGGTGAAGCTCACCGACTTCGGCATCGCGCACGCCGCCGACGACCCGCGCCTGACCACCAGCGGCATGATCGTCGGCTCGCCCGCGTTCATGGCGCCGGAACGGGTCGAGGGCCGCGACGCGATGCCCGAATCCGACCTCTGGTCGCTGGGCACGACGCTGTTCTTCGCCGCGGAGGGCATCGTCGCGTTCGAACGATCGACCACCGCCGCGACGCTGCACGCGATCATGACCGAGGCGCCGTATCTGACCAGGGTCCAGGGGCCGCTGGCCGCCGCGATCCTCGGCCTGCTGGTCACCAAACCCGAGGCGCGGATGTCGTACGACCAGGTGCGCAGTCTGTTCGCGGCCGCGCAGGGGGTGCAGGCCCAGCCGACCCCGCCCTCAGGCGGTACGGCGATGATGCCGCAGTCCGGCCAGCCGATGACCCGGCTGGCCCCGGCACCGGCGAAGCGCAACCTGCGCCCGCTGTGGCTGAGCCTGGCCGCGGTCGCCGTGATCGGCGCCCTGGTCGGTGGCATCTTCCTCGGCCGCTGGATGGCGGCGCCGGAGGGGAACAACCAGGCGCAGCCCACTCTGACCTACGGCATCAACGGCCAGGTCAAACTCGGTTCGTCCGGTGACTGCTACAACGTGCCCCTCAAAGAGGGCATCAACCTGAACGACGGGGTCAGCTGCGACAAGGACCACCTGCTGGAGATCTTCGCCAAGCGGGCGCTGCTCGAAGTCGAATCCGCCGGTGACGACGACGCGCGGGTCGCCGAGTATCCGGGAGCGGAAACGGTCAACCGTATCGCCGAGGCGACCTGCTCGGCGACCTTCAACTCGAACGTCGTACCCGCGGCGCAGCGGACCTCGCTGACCTGGCGGGCGGTCGTCCCGTCCGAGGCGGAGTGGAAGCGGCCCGTCGACAAGAACGACTCGAGTTCGTCGAGCTACTCGCGTGGCTTCTACTGCCTGCTCGCCAAGACCGACGGGAGCCAGATCCCCGCGCAGATCACGACCAAGGTCAAATAGCTCACACAGAGTTTGCGCCGAGTTCGCCTTCGCCACGGAAAATCTCCCGCGTTCTCGGGAATGACCACGTCGGCAAGGGGTCGAACGGCCGCAGGAGGTACCTTCACAGCATGTCCACTCCACCTACCGCAGCGCCGGGAAGACCGTTCGGGCGCGTGCTCACCGCGATGGCCACCCCCTTCGACGCCGATGGCGCGCTGGACTTGAAGCGGGCGCAGGAGCTGGCCGAACACCTCGTGGAACTGGGCAACGACGGCCTCGTCGTGAACGGCACGACCGGGGAGAGCCCCACCACGACCGACGCCGAAAAGGCCGAGCTGGTCCGTGCGGTCGTCGAGGCCGTCGGTGACCGCGCGACGATCGTCGCCGGGGCGGGCACGAACAACACCGCGCACAGCATCGAGCAGGCGAAGCAGGCCGAAGCGGCGGGCGCCCACGGCATCCTCGTCGTCACGCCGTACTACTCGCGGCCCAGCCAGGCCGGGCTCTACGCGCATTTCACCACCGTCGCCGACGCCACCGAGCTGCCGGTGATGCTCTACGACATCCCGCCGCGCTCGATCGTCCCCATCGAGGTCGACACGCTGCTGCGGCTGGCCGAGCATCCGCGCATCCTCGCGGTCAAGGACGCCAAGGGCGACCTGATCGCCGGCTCCGAGGTCATCGCGAACACCCAGCTCGCCTACTACTCCGGCGACGACGGCCTCAACCTCCCGTGGGTCTCCGTCGGCGGCGCCGGCGTGGTCAGCGTGATCGGGCACGTCGTGGCGGGCCGGATCCGCGGCATGATGGACGCCTACGAATCCGGCGACACCTCGACCGCGCGCACCAACCACCGCGGCATGCTGCCGGTTCTCCGGGCGATGTCCCGCGTCGGCGGGGTCGCGTTCTCGAAGGCGGCGCTGCGGCTGCGGGGCTTCGACATCGGCGACCCGCGCCTGCCCATCGTGGCCGCGAACGACGAGCAACTCCAGGCGATTTCCGCCGATCTCGCCCAGGGAGGCGTGCCGCTCGGCGAAAGCGCCGCCAGTGACTGGCATGGTGCTCGGGTGGCACAAGCAGATTCAGCGGCGGCCTACACGGCGCCGACCTCACATACCAGCGTAGGGACCATGCCTCGGTGAGTTCATTGTCAACCGGACCCGGACCGACCACCCCGCCGCCGGCGCTGCCCGAAGGCGCCTTGCGCGTCGTGGCGCTCGGCGGGATCGGCGAAGTCGGCCGCAACATGACCGTCTTCGAGTTCGGCGGCCGTCTGCTGATCGTCGACTGCGGGGTGCTCTTCCCCGAAGACGACCAGCCCGGCGTCGACCTGATCCTGCCCGACTTCCGCGCGATCGAAGACCGCCTCGAGGACATCGACGGCCTCGTCCTCACCCACGGGCACGAGGACCACATCGGTGCCGTCCCGTTCCTGCTGCGGCTCTTCCCGGATCTGAAGATCTACGGCTCCCGGTTCACGAACGCGCTGCTCGCGGCCAAGGCCAAGGAGCACCGTCAGCGGCCGAACCTGATCGAGGTCCGCGAGGGCGAGCGCCGCAAGGTCGGCGCGTTCGACCTCGAGTTCTTCGCGGTCAACCACTCGATCCCGGACGCGCTCGCGGTGGCCATCCGCACGCCGGCGGGGGTCGTGCTGCACACCGGTGACATCAAGCTCGACCAGCTCCCGCTCGACGGCAGGCTGACCGACCTCGCCGGGTTCTCCCGGCTCGGCGACGAGGGCGTGGACCTGTTCTGCGTCGACTCGACCAACGCCGAGGTGCCCGGGTTCGTCATGCCGGAACGCGACATCGGCCCGGTGCTCGACGACGTCGTCCGCAGGGTCGACCAGCGCGTCATCGTCGCCTGCTTCGCGAGCCACGTGCACCGCGTCCAGCAGGTGCTCGACGCCGCCACCCGGCACGGTCGCCGGGTCGCCTTCGTGGGCCGGTCGATGGTCCGGAACATGGGGATCGCCGCCGACCTCGGCCTGCTGAACGTGCCGGACGGCCTGCTGGTCAACCTCGACCAGGCCAGCGACCTGCCCGAGAGCAAGGTGCTGTTCGTGTCGACCGGTTCGCAGGGCGAGCCGCTGTCGGCGCTGTCGCGGATGGCGCGCGGCGAGCACCGGCAGATCTCGATCCGCGCCGGCGACACCGTCGTGCTGGCCAGCTCGATGATCCCGGGCAACGAGACCGCGGTCTTCGGCGTCGTCAACGGCCTCACCCGGCTCGGCGCGAACGTCGTGCACCAGGGCAACGCCAAGGTGCACGTGTCCGGGCACGCGTCGGCGGGCGAGCTGCTGTACCTGTACAACGCGGTGCGCCCCAGCAACGTCATGCCGGTGCACGGCGAGTGGAAGCACCTGCGCGCCAACGGTGAACTGGCCGTGCGCACGGGTGTCGCGCCGGAGAACGTGGTCATCGCCGAGGACGGCGTCGTGGTCGACCTCGTCGACGGCAAGGCCACGCGGACCGGCCGCGTCGAGGTCGGGCACGTTTACGTCGACGGCCTCTCGGTCGGCGACGTCGGCGAGTCGACGCTGTCCGACAGGCTCGTGCTCGGCGAGGGCGGCTTCATCGCCATCACCGTCGCTGTCGACACCAGCACCGGCCGCGCGGTGACCCGTCCGACGGTGTCCGGGCGCGGTTTCTCCGACGACCCGAAGGCGCTCGACGCCGTGCTCCCGATGGTGGAGATGGAACTCGCCAGGACCGAGGCCGAGGGCATCACCGACACCCACCGCATCGCGCAGGCCGTGCGCCGCGTCGTCGGCCGCTGGGTCGCCGACACCTACCGGCGCCGTCCGATGATCGTGCCGACGGTCATCCCCGTTTAGCCGTGAGCACGTGAGAAGGCCCCTTTACTCAGTCGAGTGAAGGGGCCTTCTCGCGCATAATCGCCGCATGATGATCGGATTGCACGTCGTCGGCGCGCTGGCCGGGGTGGCCTTGGGAGTGGGCGCGGTCTACCTCGGGCGGACGTTCATCGAGGGCATCCGCCGCGACCGGTGGCGGAAGCCCGATGAACTGGCCGCCGGGCTCCGGCGGGACCGCTGGGACCGCGCCGTCGAGATGATGGACAGCGAGGATGCCGCACAGCGCCTCCAATGCTTCGCGGCCCTGGAACGCTACGGACGCGAAGAACCCGACGCCAGGGAAGACGTCGTCGAGCTGACCTGCGGTTACCTGCGCAAACCTTTCGCGTACCCGGTCGAAGACGAGGAAGAGCTCGAAATTCGGCTCGCCGCGCAGAGGCTTCTGACGCGGCACTTCAGATGGCCCGCCGGGGAGGCCAAGCCCTTCGAATTCTGGGAGGTCGAAGAGCTGGAACTGCAGGACGCGGTGCTCATCGAGCCCGACTTCGCGGACACCTTCCTGGTGCGTGCCGACCTCCAGGACAGCCTGATCGTCCGCGGGGATTTCCGTGGGACCCGGTTCTCGCCCTCCATCACCTTCGACAGGGCGTGCTTCACCGGAGACACCGACTTCCGCTCCGCGTCGTTCCCCAGGTACGCGACCTTCATCGGTGCGCTGTTCGGCGGCACGACCACCTTCGCCGGCGCCGAGTTCGAACAAGGCGCCGACTTCACCGACGCGCGGGTGGAGCGACCCGACGCCGCGCACGCGTGGCCGTCGCCCTGGCGCGCGTGGGCGAACTCGCCGGTCGCCCAGGCGCGGCTCATCCCGATGAAGACCGCTTCACGGCCGCCGTCATCAGCAGAGCGAAGGCGACCGTGATCGCCTGACCGAACAGGGCGTTGCGTGCTTTGCGCTGTTCCGCGCGCGTGGGCCGGTTCGTCACGGATCCCCCCGATTTCGAGTGTTTTCCTTACCGGGCAAGTGTTCCGCGACCCGTGTCCGGCCACCTCCCGCCTCGGTACGGTTTCTCCTACGCCGAAAGTCGCAGCCTTCCCCTAAGGGTGGGGTCGGCGTACCCTCGGACGCTCCTCGAGCCCCATGCCGGGAGAGTCGATGGGACGCCACGCCACCGCCCGGACCCGAAGACGGATACTGCTCCCGCTACTGGCGGCCGTGCTCGGCGCGGCCGCCTGGGTGACCGTGGCCCTGGCGCGTTCCGATCCGGGTTGCGAGCCCGAGCGGGTCGTCGTCGCCGCGTCGCCCGACATCGCCCCCGCCGTCACCCGGACCGCCCGCGACCTCGGACTCGCCTGCGTCGCGTTCGACATCCAGGCCAGGGATTCCCTCCAGGTGGCGGACGAGCCGGCCGGGACGGCGCCGCGGCCGCAGGCCTGGATCCCGTCCTCGACGCTGTTCCTGAGGAGGGCCGACGGTGTCCCCCTCTCCGGGCCGTCGGTGGCCAGTTCGCCGGTGGTGCTCGCGGTCGCCGAACCGGTCGCGAAAGAGCTCGGCTGGCCCCGCAAGCCGCTGACCTGGCCGGAAGTACTCGGCCACGCCGGAATGGTCGCCGGGATGCCGGATCCCGTGCGCGACCCCGTCGGTGTTTCGGCGCTCCTGGCACTGCGCAATGTCACGAAGGGCGCCTCGGATCCGGCCGCCGCGTACGTGGCCTTGCTCCGGAAGTTCTCCGCCGGCGCTTCGCCGACGGTGTTCCCCGCGGCGGAGAACGCGGTGCTGCGGCACAACTCCGCGCTTTCCGAAGGCGAGACCGCGCTGGTGGCCGCGTACTCCGCCGCGGCCCCAGCGCTCGACTACCCGTTCGTCGAGATCGCGGGCGCGACCCAGCAGCAGGGCAAAGCCGTCGCGGAACTGAAACGCGCCCTGCTCCACGGTGCCGCGACCGGCACACGGTCCGACCTGCGTGCCCCTGGCGGGCAAGCGTTGCGGTTGGCGGAAACCGATCAGCGTGTCGAGGCACAGGGACAGCGCAGCGCCGAGATCCCGGCGGCCGCAGATGTCGACGAAGCGCTCCGCCAGTGGGCCGGGGTGAACGCGGCCGCCCGGGTCCAGGTGTTGATCGACGTCTCCGGTTCGATGAGCGCGCCGGTCCCTGGAACCGGCAAATCCCGGCTGCGGATCACGCTGGAAGCGGCGGAGAACGCGCTGCGGCTGTTCAAACCCGCATCACAGATCCGTTTCCTGACCTTCGCGACCAAAATGGACGGTGAACGCGACTACCGGGAGATCCTGCCGATGGCGCCGGTCGGACAGCAGCTGGCAGCCGTGGACCGGCTACGCGCCGTCCGCGCCGTGCCGGACGGGCAGACCGGCCTGTACGACAGCGTCCTCGACATCTATCAGCTGGCACGCGAGGAATGGGAGCCGGGGAAACTGAACCTGGTCATCGTGCTGACCGACGGCCGCAACACCGACCCCGGCGGCATCGGCCGCGATAACCTGCTGGCCGAGCTGGGAAAACTGCACGACCGGGAGCGCCCGATACCGTTGATCGCCCTCGGGATCGGCCCGGACGCCGACGAGACCGAACTCGGGCAGCTCGTCGTCCCGGTCGGCGGCCAGGCCTTCCTCAGCCGTGATCCCGCGAAGATCGGAGAGGTGTTTTACGGTGCTCTCGGCCGGATCGCCGGCGCTGGATGAAGTAGACACCGAGGATCACCGCCAGGCTGATCAGGCTCAGGTACAGCTGGGCCCGCGTGTCCGCGTCCACGAACAACATCGACGCGACCACGGACAGCGTCCCGGCCAGCGTGAGCCAGCTCAGCCACGGGTAACCCCACATGCGCAGCTTCAGCCGTTCCGGCGCCTCGGCCTCCAGACGGCGCCGCATCCGGAGCTGCGAGCCCGCGATGATCGCGTAGACGAACAGCGCGACCGCGCCCGCGGAGTTGATGATGAAGTAGAAGATCTTGTCCGGTGACACGAAATTCATCACCACGGCCACGTACCCGACCGAAGTGGACACCAGGATCGCCTTCCACGGCACGCCGCGCCGGTTCGTGTCCGCGATCCACTTCGGCGCCCAGCCGTTGCCGTGCAACGCGAACAACATGCGGGAAGCGGTGTACAGCCCCGAATTCAGCACCGACAGGACGGCCGTCAGCACCACCGCGCTGACCACGGTCTCGGCGGCGGGGATGCCGAACCGGCCGAACGCGGCGGCGAACGGGCTCGTCGTGGTCGGGATGTCCCGCCAGCCGGTGATCATCACCAGCAGTGTCACGGAGCCGACGTAGAACACGATGACCCGCCAGACGATCGACGAGGTCGCCTTGCGCACGGCCGTTTCGGGCTCCCGCGATTCGGCGGCGGCGATGGTGACGATCTCCGCGCCGAAGTAGGAGAAGATCACGATCACCACGCCGTGGACCACCGAGAACCCGCCGTTGGCGAAGAAGCCGTCCTGCGCGATGTTGCCGACCGACAACGAACCGCCGGGCCAGAGGCCGAGCACGAACAGGGCGCCCACCACGAGGAACACCACGATCGTGGCGATCTTGACCGACGCGAGCCAGAACTCCGTCTCCCCGAACGACCTGGCCGAGGCGAGATTGGTCGCGGTCAGCAGGAGCATCAGGACGAGCGAGAAGATCCATTGCGGCACAACGGGAATCCAGGTTTGCAGGATCTTCGCCCCGGCGACGGCCTCGAACGCGACCACGCCGACCCAGAAGTACCAGTACAGCCAGCCGACGGTGAAACCCGCCCAGCCGCCGAGCGAAGTCCGCGCGTATTCCATGAAGGAACCCTGGGACGGCGCGGCGGTCGCCATCTCGCCCAGCATCCGCATCACCAGCACGACGATCAGGCCGCCGATGGCGTAGGAGAGGACGGCCGCCGGGCCGACGGTGTGGATGACCGCGCCGCTGCCGATGAACAGGCTCGCGCCGATGATGCCGCCGAGCGCGATCATCCGGACGTGGCGTTGCCGTAGGTCCGGGCGCAATCCCGGCCGCTCGGTCGTGGTTTCTGCGCCCATTCGCGGTTACCTCCTGTCGGAGTGGCGGTGGATCGCGGGATTGTCGCACCACGAGCACGAGAGGAAAAGTGTTTGCGCAACCCCAGGTGAACAGGCCCATGTGGACTCTGCCAACCTAGGCACCTCCACCGCGCGTTCCGAGGAGCTCTTCGATGTCGCACGCCGTCCTCCGGTTCCTGCCCGCCGTCGCCATGGCCGCCGTCGCGCTCGCGGGCTGCTCGGACGAGGCACCCCAGTCGCAGACGGCGCCTCCCGGGTCTTCACCGATGGCACAACAGGCCGCCGTTCCGTTCAACGACGCCGACGTCGCGTTCGCGCGGCAGGCGCTCGCGCACCACCAGCAGGGCGTGGACCTGGCTTCACTGGCGGAAACCCGCGCGGGGAACGACCAGCTGAAGGCGCTCGCCAAGCGCGTCATCGACACGCACGAGCCGGAGATCGCGCGGCTTTCCGGGCTCATCGAGGCGTGGGGCCAGCCCGCGCCGGACGACCCGAACCTCGAACACATCCAGCGCGACGGGTACATCGCCCCCGGCGACATGGCGGCATTGGCCGGACTGTCCGGAAAGGACTTCGACCGTCAGTTCGCCGCCCGCCTGATCCGCCAGCGCGAGGCGGGCGTCCGCATCGCCGAAGCCGAAACCCAGCACGGCCGCAACCCCGACGCCCGCGACCTCGCCGCGACGACTTCGCGTTCGCAGCAGCAGGAGATCAGCGACCTACGAGGCCTCCAGCAGGGTTGAGTCCGTCTGGACCACGTTCGAATTCAGCTGGACGATGTACGCGCCGGTCAGCAGCACGACCGCGCCCGCGGCTTGGATCCAGCTGAGCGCCTCGCCCAGCAGCAGCCAGGCCGCGGTGGCGGCGATCAGCGGCTCCACCAGCCCCACGACGCTCGCCACCGACGCCGGGAGATGACGCAGCGCCGCCATGCCCGTCGCGTAGGCGAGGACGGTCGCGATCAGCACCAACGCGATCAGCAGCGACCACACCGGCGGCTCCCACGGCCCGAACGACGCCGGGGCGTCGAGCACGCCCCACGGAATCGTCCACGGCGGCGCGACCGCGCACACCAGGACCGCGCCGATCGTCATCCCCCAGGTGACCATGCCGAGCGGATCGCGGTCCGCGACGCCCCGTTCCCCGAGCAGGAAGTAACCCGCCGAACAGACGGCCGCGCCCAGCCCGGCGAGCAACCCGACGACGTCCAGGCTCAGCCCCTCCCAGACCTGCGCGACCAGCACGAGCCCCGTCATCGCCAGCGCGATCCCCGCCCACATCGCCCTCGGCAACCGCACCCGCCGCACGAACCGCACCCACAGCGCGATCAGCACCGGTGAGGTGAACTCGAGCAAAATCGCGATCCCGACCGGGATCCGGCCTGCCGCGAGGAAGTACATGAGCTGAACGCCCGCCACGCCGAGCGAGCCGTACGCCAGCAGCAGCGGCCACTCGCGCTTCGTCACTTTGAGGAGCTTCGGCCGGAAGACGGCGACCAGCCCGAGCAGCACGATCGCCGACAGCCCGATGCGGATCGCCGCGACCTGCTCCGGCGACAACCCCGCCTGCATCGCCGGTTTGCCCAGCACGCCCGACGTCCCGAAGAAGACCGCGGCGAGCAGGATGAGCGTGATGCCCCGGCCGCGATGCGCGACATGCTGGGCGGGGGCGGCGGCGAGTTCGGCGGTCACGGCCGGAGGGTAGAGGCCGGGTGACGACGAGGCGACCCGTTTTCCCAGCGGTTGGGCCCGGCCGTGAGACGGCTGTCCGTGAAGGCCTCCTTGAGGGACCCAGAGTCCCGCAAGGAGGCCTTCACGGACTCGATGATCGCCCCGTGCGTGCGGTCACAGTGGCCGCGCGTGCTGGCCTCCTTCGCTCGGCTCAGCCGAGGGAACGCGACCGCCACACCTCGCCGAGTACATGAAGGCCCCCTTCCTTGCGCCTAGCGCAAGGAAGGGGGCCTTCATGTACTTCAGGCGAGCGGAGGTCAGAAAGAGGCGCCGCCGTCGGTCCAGTTGGTCTGGGCGAAGTCCTCGTCGTCGACGGGAGCGCGGCGCGGTTTGCGGACCGGCTCCGGTTCCGGGGGAGCGGCGACCGGCTGCTCGGGTTCGGTGGCTTCGACGGCTTGGGGTTCGGGTGTGCCGTTCGGCCAGACGCAGGGGGAGGTCGCCCCGACGTAGAACTTGCCGAGGTCGTTCGCCTGCACGGACATGTCGAAAGCGTCCGCCTTGTTCCTGACGAACACGTACTGATCCTTCGGCCGCGAATCCGTCAGGACCGCGAAGTCATGAGCCGACCACCACTGGACGATCGCGTCGAAGTATTCCGCGAACCGTGCCGGTTCGAGACCGGTGACCTCATAGGTCGCGGAGATCTCAAAGCGGCCTTGGGGGCCGTCGTCGGTGGGATCGGTGCACTCGGATCTGTGCTGGGTGAACGGTTTCCGTTTCGCCGAGCCGGGCAGCGCGGAAAGCGCGCCCTCGATGTACCGCTCGACCTTGTCTTTCGCCTCGTGTTCGGTGATGGTCGGTTTCATGGTGTCTCCACCTCCGGAGGAACAAGCGGACAAGAGCACGAGAAGAGCGGTCAGGAGCGGAAGTCTCACGAGGCGGGCTTTCCCGCGATGATCAGGCCGATGTTCCGGAGCGACGGGTTGTTGTCTTCCCAGTATTCGCTGTGCGCCTCCGTGCTGTACCCGCCCCACCCGTCCGTGCCCGGCGCTGAGGTGAACACCTGCCCGCCGAAGTCCGTGTCGGTCGGGTCCTGGCCGAGGATCGGGTCGTAGCCGGCGATCTCGACGTTGGCCAGGTTGATCATGTCGTGTTCGGCCACGGTCGCGTGCACGTGCTCGCCGATCTCGTCCTGGTTCACCCCGTCGAGGTGCAGTTCGCTGACGTCGTGCGCGCCGACGCCGGGGCTCGCCACGAAGACGAGTTCGTCCGCGGCGAGGCCGCCGTCGACCGCCGCGTGCCCGACGACGGTGGTGCCGTAGCTGTGGCCCAGCACCGTGTTGTGCGAAGGCGGTCCTTGGTGTGTTTCCCGTAGCCCGTCCTGGAATCCGGCGAGGGCCGCCTTGCCGCCGTCGGCGTACTTGGCGCTCGCGGCGTCGGTGATCTCGTTCGGCGCGTCGTAGCCGAGCCAGGTGATCACCGCGGTCGACGGTGAACCCGAGGTGGTCGCCGCGGCCCACATCTTGTCGGACCGGTTGAGATCGCCGCCGATCTTCGCCAGTTCCGAACCGGTCCCCGGCACGTAGGTCGCCACATTCGCCGCGGTGTCGGGATTCCCCGCGGAAACGATCGCCTTCCCGTCGCCGCTGGTGTCCAGCCCCAGCAGGAACGCCTGCGGCTCCGACTGGGCCAGCCGCCGTTCGATGGCTTCCAGGCCCTTGAGTTTGGGATCGCCTTGGAGCCGTGCGATCTCGCGGGCGAGGACAGCACGGTTGGCGGCGTCGCGGTCGGCAGCCGGGATACCGTCGAGATTGCCGACGAGTCCCGGATTTCCTTGCAGCAGCGCGACCTTCGCCGTATCCGACAGGCTCGCCCACCAGGCCTTGTTGTCGCCGGGGGAGCCGTTCTCCGGCGGCCCGATGATCGACAGGCCGCTTTGCGCGGCCCCGGCGTCGGCCGCTTGGGCGAGGGTGCCGCCACCCTGTTCGGTGATCTCGCCACGAAGGGCGCGGCCCAGGATCGCGGCGAAATCGGCGTCGACGTCCGCCGCGCGGCGCAGGCCCTGTTCGATCCGGTCGGCCAGTTCCGCCATCACGCGAGACTGGTCGGGCCGGGCGACGCCGACGGAGATCTCGCCGCCGGGACCGATGGTCAGGCCGTTCCGGTGCGCCAGTTCGTCGGTCTCCCGCACGAACGCGACGATCCGGTCCAGCGCGATCTGCACCTCGTGGGCACCCCGCCGGACCGCGGACGCCTCGGCGACGAGCCGCTCCAGGGTCGAGGTCAGCGATTCGCCCCGGATCGACGCGGAGGTGGCCGCCTCGCCGGTCCAGCCCGTGAAGCGAGCCATCGCTCCGACGTCGTCGCTCGCGGCGATCATGCGGGTGCAGCCGTCGTTGAGCGCGTCGGCCACGCGGCCGATCGCGGCCGGATCCCACCGGCGCACGTCACCCCAGGTGAGCATCAGACGCGAAGTTCCCGTGACGCCGCCAGCTCGTTGGCGCGGTAGCGGATGGCCGCCGCGTCGAGCCGTGCGGAGTAGTCGGCGGTGTTCTCGGCCCAGCCGGGCACCGCGCGGCCCCAGGAGTCCGCGAGCAGCCGGGCCGCTTCACCGGATACGCCACCCGGCAAACCCGTCGCGACATCGGTGAGCGTGGCCGCGAGGTTCACCTTCCCGACGTCATCCGAAGCGCGTTTCGCCGCGTTTGATGCCGCGCCGATCGATTCCAGGACCACCTCGTAGCCGCCGGTCATCCCGCTTCCTCCCCGTAGCGTGACGCTGTGTGACCACACTACGACGCGGCGGACGGGTGCGCGGTTCCCTTCACCCGTCCTTGAAAAGACCGTCGGCGATGTAACCCGAAACGGTGGCGAGGCGCCGCCCCTGGAGACGGAGGGCGTCCAGGGCGAGGTCGTCGGGTTCGGCGGACTTGCGCGAGACGAACGACCCGCCGTACGGATTGCCCGATTCGAGCAGTCGCGGATCGGTGTAGCCGAGCGGCAGGACGATGGCGCCCCAGTGGTAGAAGATGTTGTTGGTCGCCAGCACGGTCGATTCGAGCCCGCCGTGCGCGGTGGACGCGGTGGTGAACGACGTCGCGACCTTGTTCACCAGCTTTCCCTTGGCCCACAGGCCACCGGTGCTGTCCAAAAAGGACTTCAGCTGGGCGGCGGGGCCGCCGAACCGGGTCGGGCTCCCGGCCGCGAAACCGTCGGCCCATTCCAGGTCTTCCAGCGTCGCCGTCTCGTGGTGCGGCCCCGCGTCCACCCACGCCTGCCAGCGCCGATTGCTCGCCACCGCACCGGGCGGGGCGGTTTCGGGAACCGTGCGGACGCGGACGTCGGCTTCGGCCTCGCGGGCACCGTCGGCCAGCGCCGTGGCGAGTTTCGCGGTGTTTCCGGTCGCGCTGTAGTAGACGACGAGGATGCGGGTGCTCACGTCCGCCGACCCTAGGCGAACGCGGGCACCCGTCTCAGGATCCGGAACTCAGTACTTCTTCCAGGGACTGACGGTGTCGGTCGGCCGCGTCGGGTCGTGGAAGCGCGGCTTGTCGAGTTCGTCGCGGCGCAGCGGGACCAGGCCGTCGGTGATCGCCTGCATGATCTTCGCGTGCGCGCGGACCCCGGCGCCCGGCCGTTCCGGCTCGACCTCGGACAGGTCCACCGGCTCGCCGAAATGCACCTTGAACCGCGGCCGCCGCATGGGCGCGCTCAGCCCGGACTTGGCGAGTGGCACCAGGTCGGCGGGACCGTTGACGGTCTCCGTCCCCCAGTACACGGCTTCGTGCGCGCCCCACTGGCTGATCGGGATCACCGGCACCCCGGCTGCCAGCGCGAGCCGCGCCGCGCCGGTCTTGCCGCGCTCCGGCCACAGGCCGGGATCGTGACTGATCCGGCCCTCGGGATAGACGATCAACGGGTCACGGGTGGTGCGCAGCGCTTCGGTGGCTTCGGCGAACTGGCCGATGGCCGTCGAAGCCTGTTTGCGGTCGACCCGCAGGTGGCCGCTGACCCGCAGCGCGGGGCCGATGACCGGCGCGTCGAGGATGCCGCCCGCCAGCATGAACCGCGGGTTGATGCCGATCCGTTTGCAGGCGGCCATCAGCACGAACGCGTCGAACACGCCGATGTGGTTGGCCGTCATGAGCAAGGGCTTGCGGCGCAGTTCGGCCGGGACACCGCCGGTCACGGTGAGTTTGCCGACGAAGTTGACCAGCCCCCGGTCGATGTTCAGCATCGTGCGCCAGATGGCCGGGGCGCGGCGAGCCGAATTTTCATCCTGATGCAGCGCGAACATGGGGCAGAGCATGTCATGAACCGCTTTTCACCCGGATGGCCGCTCAAGCTGTGACCTGAGACGAATGTTCTCCGATGTGCTCCGAGTGGCAGCCGGGGCTGGAGGGGCGAGGCGGCTACCGTGGAGACATGGCTAGCGGGTCGACGACCAGGAAACGGAGTACGGCGCGAAGCGGCGGCAGCAAGGGGCCGGCGCGAAAGCCGCGTACCCCGGCGAAGCCCAGGTCAACGGCTGCGAGGAAGCCCGCTCCACGGCGTCCGGCACCGCGGAAGAAGTCGTCCGGCACGTTCGCCAAGGGCGTGCGCGGCACCTGGAACCTGCTCGCGAAGGGTCTCGGCACCCTGGCACGGACGGTCGGCCGCGGCCGTGAACTCGAACCGGAACACCGTCGGGACGGTCTCGCGCTGGGCCTGATCGCGCTGGCGCTGGTGATCGCGTTCGGCGTCTGGTGGCGGGCCGCGGGCCCGATCGGTGGCTGGGTGGAGGTCGGCACGCGCTCGCTGCTGGGCGCCGGAGCCGTGACGCTCCCGCTGGTGCTCACCGTCGTCGCCGTCGCGCTGATGCGGTCGGAACCGATGCCGGAGGCCCGGCCGCGGATGGTGATCGGCACGCTGCTGGTCATCCTGTCGGTACTCGGCCTGCTGCACATCTTCACCGCGCTGCCCGAGAGCAACGACGGCCGGATGTACGCCGGCGGGGTGATCGGCGCGTTCTCCGGTGGCCTGCTGACCATGGGCGTCACCACCTGGGTCGCCGTGCCGCTGCTGGTGCTGGCGCTGCTGTTCGGCACGCTCGTGTTCACCGGGACCCCGGTCCGGGAGATCCCGCACCGGCTGCGGAACTGGGGTCTCGACCCCGAAGAGATCGAAGAGGCCGAGGCCGAGCGCAAGGCCATCCACGACGAACGCGACGCCGTCACCGAAGCCGACCCGAAGTCGGTCCGCTTGCGGAAGCCGTCGCGCCGCCGCCAGGCAACGGCCGACCACGAGGGCGAGCAGCTCGACATCGAGGCCGCGCTGGCCGAAGCGCCGACGCCACTGCGACCGCCGAAGCCCACCCCCAAGCCCGTCGAAGAGAAGAAGCCGAAGAAGGCCGAGGCTCCGCTGGCGGTCACGAGGACCGTCGAAGGCGACTACAAGCTCCCGCCGCCGGATCTGCTGAAGCTCGGCGACGCGCCGAAGTCCCGCAGCAAGGCCAACGACGCCATGATCGAGGCGATCACCGGCGTGCTGGAGCAGTTCAACGTCGACGCGCAGGTCACCGGCTTCACGCGGGGCCCGACGGTCACCCGGTACGAGGTCGAACTCGGCCCTGGCGTGAAGGTCGAGAAGATCACCGCGCTGACCAAGAACATCGCCTACGCGGTGGCGACCGACAACGTCCGGCTGCTGGCGCCGATCCCCGGCAAATCCGCGGTCGGCATCGAGGTGCCGAACTCCGACCGCGAGATGGTGCGCCTCGGTGACGTGCTGCGCGCGCCGTCGACGGTCAAGGACAACCACCCGATGGTCATCGGGCTCGGCAAGGACATCGAGGGCCATTTCGTCACCGCGAACCTGACGAAGATGCCGCACCTGCTGGTGGCAGGGTCCACCGGTTCCGGTAAGTCGAGCTTCGTGAACTCGATGCTGGTGTCGCTGCTCGCGCGGGCGACGCCGGACGAATGCCGGATGATCCTGATCGACCCGAAGATGGTCGAGCTGACCCCGTACGAGGGCATCCCGCACCTGATCACGCCCATCATCACCCAGCCGAAGAAGGCCGCCGCGGCGCTGGCCTGGCTGGTGGAGGAGATGGAGCAGCGGTATCAGGACATGCAGGTCAACAAGGTCCGGCACATCGACGACTACAACAAGAAGGTGCGCTCGGGCGAGATCACCGCGCCGCCCGGCAGTGAGCGCGTCTACCAGCCGTACCCGTACATCATGGCGATCGTCGACGAGCTCGCCGACCTGATGATGACCGCTCCGCGCGACGTCGAGGACGCGATCGTCCGGATCACCCAGAAGGCGCGTGCCGCCGGTATCCACCTGGTGCTGGCGACCCAGCGCCCGTCGGTCGACGTCGTGACCGGCCTGATCAAGACCAACGTGCCGTCGCGGCTGGCGTTCGCGACCTCCTCGCTCACCGACTCGCGGGTCATCCTCGACCAGCCGGGCGCGGAGAAGCTCATCGGTATGGGTGACGCGCTGTACCTGCCGATGGGCGCCGGGAAACCGGTCCGCATCCAGGGCGCCTTCGTCGGCGACGAAGAGATCTCCGCGGTGGTGAACTTCGCCAAGGAGCAGGCGCAGCCGGACTACCAGGACGGCGTCACCGCCGCGAAGGCCGGCGAGAAGAAGGAAATCGACTCCGATATCGGCGACGACCTCGACGTCCTGCTGCAGGCCGCCGAGCTGATCGTCACCTCGCAGTTCGGCTCGACGTCGATGCTGCAACGAAAGCTGCGCGTCGGCTTCGCCAAGGCCGGACGGCTGATGGACCTGCTGGAAAGCCGCGGCGTCGTCGGCCCTTCGGAGGGCTCGAAGGCGCGGGACGTGCTGATCAAGCCGGAGGAGCTGGAGTCGGTGCTGTTCATGATCCGCGGTGGCGGGGACGGAGGAGGCGGCGACGTCTCCGACGACTGAGACTTGACCGGCTCGGCACCGGTGTTCTTGCCTGCCTGAGGTTCTTCATGCTGGTGCCGGTGGGGCGAACGTGGCGATCACCGAAGTCCGTGAAGGCCTCCTTGAGGGACCCAGAGTCCCTCAAGGAGGCCTTCACGGACCGGCCCTGGCACCAACCGCAGCCGGAACCACGTAGGTACCTAAGCCACCCTTGGCTCTAACTCACGAGGCTTTTGAAACCGATGCAACGGACCGGAGCCTCCGCAACGTCCAGAGCACGTGGACCCCAAGAAGCTGCTCGTCGTCCTCTGCGCCCTGGTCGGCCTCGCCTGCGGAGCCGGCAGCTCCGCCGCGCGCGAACAACCCGCCGCGACCCAGCCCACGATGGTCCAGCCCGCGCCGGTCCAGCGGCCCCAGCCTGCCAAGGGTGCCGTTGAGCTGGGGGAGACCGTCGTCCTCAACGCCGGTGACACGACCGAGGTCGCGTCGAAGGACGTCAGCATCCGGTTCGCTCGTTTGGTGTCCGATTCCCGCTGCGCCGCGGGCATGGTCTGCGTCTGGGAAGGGGAGGCCGTGATCGAGCTGGCCTTGGCCGAACCGGGACGCGGTGAGCGGACGACGGCGGAAGTCGCCTCCACCGGGCGGGGTGGCCGGCAGTCCGTCGAGTTCGCCGCCTGCCGGGTGGACCTGGTCGCCGTGAGTTCGGGGGGCGACCAGGTCACCCTGCGGGTGTCCAAGGCTTGACCGACCGACCGAGCGGGCACGGCCTCGCTCAGAGCGGGTTCCCCCAGCCGTCGAGGTACGCCACTTCGGACAGCGGCACGCGCGACGCGGGTTTGAAGTCCGGCACCGTCGTGTAGGCGACCGGCAGCAGACCGACCTGCGTGACGTCGGCCGGGATGCCGAGGATTTCGGCTGCCTCCGCTTCGTGCGTCAGGTGATACGTCGTGAGCGTCGAGCCGAGGCCGCGTGAGCGCAGCGCCAGCTGGAAGTTCCACACCGCCGGGAAGATCCCGCCGTAGAACGCGGCGCCGGTCGCGTTGTCACCGGCCGGCCTGCCGGTCAGGCACGGGATGACGAACACCGGCACCCGGTCGATCACGTCGATCAGGTGCTGTCCCGAGGCGAACGCCCGCGCCACGGAAGGTTCCGTGATCGCCTCGCCCAGCGCCGCGGCGTTCGCCTCCAGGTACGCCTTCCCGACCCGCCGGAACAGTGCGGACAGCCGGTCCTTCACTTCCTGATCCCGTACGACGAGCCATCGCCACGCCTGCTGGTTCCCCGGCGTGGGTGCCTGCAACGCGAGCCGCAGGCACTCTTCGAGCACCTCGGGTTCCACCGGCCGGTCCAGGTCGAGCTTGCGGCGGACCGCTCGCGTCGTGCTGAGCAGATGGTCGGTGACCGAGGTGTCCATGTCCCGCCTTTCAGTGGTGCGCCGCCAGGAAGCGGTCGATCAGCTCGCTGATCGGTTCGACGTCCTCCTCCAGCGCGAAGTGCCCGGTGTCGAAGAAGTGAACCTCCGTCGAAGGAACATCATTCCGGAACGCTTCGGCTCCCGCAGGGACGAAGAACAGGTCGTTGCGGCCCCAGACGGCGAGTACGGGCGGCTGCGCTTCCCGTAGCCACGCCTGGAACTTCGGGTACACGGGCGGGTTGTTCCGGTAGTCCCAAAGCAGGTCCTGCATCGCCTCCACGCGGCCGGGGCGGTCGAGGAAGTACTGGTCCAGCAGGTGGTTCGAAGGATCGATCGTCTCCGGAGCGCGGGCGCCCTCGGTGTACTGCCACTTGATGGGTTCCGGCTGGAGGATCTCCGCGAACCCGCGCCGCGCCTCGGTCTCGTCCGTCAGGGAAGCGAAGTCCGGCATCGCCGGGCCGAGTCCTTCGACGTAGGCGTTGCCGTTCTGCGTGATCAGCGCCGTGACCTCGGACGGCCGCGAGACGGCCAGCCGCAGCCCTACCGGGGCACCGAAGTCGAAGACGTAGAGCGCGTATCCGCGCAGTTCCAGCGCGTCCACGAAGTCGCCGACCACCTCGGCGAGCCGGTCGAAGGTGAACGTGAAGCCCTCGGGCGTGACCGTCTGCCCGAATCCGGGCAGGTCCGGCGCGATGAGCCGCCACCGGCCGGCGAGACGGCGCATCAGCCGCACGAACTGGTGCGACGACGTCGGGAAGCCGTGCAGCAGCAGCAAAACGGGTGCGTCGGGGGCACCGGCCTCGCGATAGAAGACCTCGACGTCGCCGAGTTTGACCGAGCGGTGCCGGATGGTCGCCATGAACACTCCCTAATGGTTAGAACTGTCTTGAACCATTAGTACCTGATAGTGTCAAGGCATGCTCGATCTCGACACGCTCCCCGGTGACGATCTCGCGGTGAACCTCGCCGACACCGTGATGCTGGCCGTCTCGCCGTCGGTCGATCTGCTCGACGACGGCCACGAGAGGTTCTGGTCGAGGCAAGCGCCCCTGCTGCCCGAAGGCGCCCGGCCGCCGTCGGCCGCGCAGACGAGACGGCTGCGGTCAGCGGTGCGTGAGGTGCTGGAGGCGACCGTGGCCGCGCGGGCGCCCGAGGCATGGGCGGTCGAGCGGGTCAACGCGGCCGCGGCCGCCGTTCCCACCAGCCCGCGGCTGACCGCCGAGGGAGCGAAGACGTCCTGGCACGGCGAGGACGGCGGCGAGATCGCGCTCGCCGCCGTCGCGGTGGCCGCGATCGACCTGGTGTCCGGTCCGCGAGCCGCTCAGCTGCGGCGATGCGGCGCATATGACTGTTCGATGCTGTTCGTGGCGGCCAACAGGAGGCGTGTCTGGTGCACGCCGTCGCTGTGCGGCAACCGGGTGCGGGTCGCCCGCCACGCGAAGAAGCCAGGCTAAGTACCTACGTGAGGGCCAAGGCGGGTTCGAGCGACAGCTACAACTCCAGCAGCATCCGGCTGTTGCCCAAGGTGTTGGGCTTCACGTACGGCAGGTCGAGGAACTCCGCGACGCCCGGGTCGGCCGAACGCCGCATCTCCTCGTAGACCTCCTGGGTCACCGGAGTGCCGTCGATCTCGACGAAGCCGTGGCCTGCGAAGAAGTGGGTCTCGAAGGTCAGCACGAACAGCCGCTTCAGCCCGATCTCGCGGGCGAGGCCGATCAGCTGCTCCACCAGCGCGTGCCCGATGCCGCGACCACGGGAGGCCTTGTCGACGGCGATGGTGCGCAGTTCGGCGATGTCCTCCCACAGCACGTGGAGCGCGCCGCAGCCGAGCACGTCGTCACCGTCTTCGACCACCCAGAACTCCTGGACGCTCTCGTAGAGGGTGACGAGTTCCTTCTCCAGCAGCACCGTCCCCGCGTCGGAGTCGACCAGCGCCTTGATCTTGCGGACGTCCGCGATCCGCGCCCGGCGGACGGTCGGATGGCGGCGTAGGAGAGGGTCTGAGGGCACGTCCACCATTAAGCCATCCGCGAGGCATCCCCCGGTCGAGGGCTCGCCCGAGCGAGCGATCGCCGACCCCGCGAACAGGCCAGCTACCCTAAGGCACGTGCCTTCTCCCACCACTGATCCTGTCGCCACCCGCCGCGTGTCCTTGCTGACCCTCGGTTGCGCCCGCAACGAGGTCGATTCCGAGGAACTCGCCGGACGGCTGGCGGCGGGCGGCTGGGAGCTCGCCGCCGAGCCCGAGGACTCCGACGTCGTGGTCGTCAACACCTGCGGCTTCGTCGAGTCCGCCAAGAAGGACTCGGTCGACACGCTGCTCGCCGCGTCCGACACCGGCAAGAAGGTCGTCGCCGTCGGCTGCATGGCCGAGCGTTACGGCAACGAGCTGGCCGAGAACCTCCCGGAGGCCGACGCGGTCCTGGGCTTCGACCACTACGCAGACCTCTCCGAACGCCTCGACGACGTCGTGGCCGGTCGCAAGATCGAGTCCCACACCCCCTCCGACCGCCGCAAGCTGCTGCCGATCAGCCCGGTCCAGCGCCCGGACGCCGCCGAGTCGGTCGAGGTGCCGGGGCACGCGCAGCACGGCTGGGGCCCGCGGGTGCTGCGGACCCGGCTCGACACCTCCCCGGTGGCCGCGCTGAAGATCGCGTCCGGCTGCGACCGGCGCTGCTCGTTCTGCGCGATCCCGTCGTTCCGCGGCTCCTTCGTGTCGCGGCAGCCGGACGAGATCGTCGCCGAGGCGATGTGGCTCGCGGAGAACGGCGTCAAGGAGGTCTTCCTCGTCTCGGAGAACTCGACCTCCTACGGCAAGGACTTCGGCCGTGACGGCGCCCGCGCGCTGGAACTGCTGGTCCCGCGTCTGGCCGCGGTGCCCGGGATCGAACGCGTCCGCGTCTCGTACCTGCAGCCCGCCGAGACGCGCCCCGGCCTGGTCAAGGCCATCGCGACCACGCCGGGCGTCGCCGACTACTTCGACCTCTCCTTCCAGCACTCCAGCGAGACCGTGCTGCGCCGCATGCGCCGCTTCGGCTCCACGGACTCCTTCCTCGCGCTGTGCGACCAGATCCGTGAGTACTCGCCCAACGCCGGCATCCGCACCAACGTCATCGTCGGGTTCCCCGGCGAGACCGAGGAGGACCTCGCCGAGCTGGAGCGCTTCCTGAACGGCGCGCGGCTGGACGCGGTGGGCGTCTTCGGGTACTCGGACGAGGACGGCACCGAGGCCGAGACCTTCGACGGCAAACTCGACGAGTCCGTGGTGACCGAGCGGGTCGCGCGGATCTCCGCGCTGGTCGAAGAACTGACCTCGCAGCGGGCCGAAGACCGGATCGGTGACTTCGTCGACGTCCTCATCGAGCAGGCCGAGGACGGCGAGGACCCCATCGGCCGCGCCGCGCACCAGGCCCCCGAGGTCGACGGCGAATGCGTCCTGATCGAGACGGACGACCTGCCCGCGCTGGCGGTGGGTGACTTCGTGCGCTGCGAGGTCGTCGACTCCGAAGGTGTCGACCTGATCGTGCGGCCCGCACCGCCCGAGGCCGACCGGTGAATGCCGCCCCGAGCGACGCCGGGGCCGGTGAGGGGACGGGCGGTGAACACGCCCGGGTTCCCGAGGCCACCCCGGTCCCGACCCTGAACCTGGCGAACCTGCTCACGATGTCGCGGCTGGTGCTGGTGCCGCTGTTCGTGCTGGCGCTGTTCACCGGCGACGGGGTGGACACCTTCTGGCGCGCGATCGCCACCGCGCTGTTCGCGATCGCGTCGTTCACCGACCAGGTCGACGGCTGGGTGGCGCGCAAGTACGGGCTGATCACCGACTTCGGCAAGATCGCCGACCCGATCGCGGACAAGGCGCTGATCGGCGCCGCGCTGATCGGGCTGAGCGTGCTCGGCGAACTGGGCTGGTGGGTCACCATCGTCATCGCGATCCGCGAGATCGGGGTGACGCTGCTGCGGTTCTGGGTGATCCGGCACGGTGTCATCCCGGCCAGCCGCGGCGGCAAGGCCAAGACGCTCGCGCAGGTCGCGGCCATCACCGCGTACCTGCTGCCCCTGCCCGCGTCGGCCGAGCCGGTGCGCTGGGTGCTGATGGGCCTCGCGCTCGTGCTGACCGTCGTGACCGGGCTCGACTACGTCGTGCGCGCGGTGCGGCTGCGCGCGGCGGGACGGCGTGCCGCGGGCGCATGAAACCTGAGACCTTGATCACTCACCTGATCGAGCGCGGGGAGACGGTGGCGACGGCGGAGTCGCTGACGGCCGGTCTGGTGTGCGCGACGCTGACCGAGATCCCCGGATCGAGCGCCGCCGTCCGCGGCGGCCTGATCGTCTACGCGACCGATCTCAAGGCGACGCTGGCCGGCGTCGACGAAGGCCTCCTCGCCGCGCATGGCGCCGTGCATCCCGAGGTCGCGGTGCAACTGGCCGTCGGCGCGAAAGACCGGTGCGGCGCCACCTGGGGCCTCGGCCTCACCGGCGTCGCGGGTCCGGACGGACAGGACGGTGTGGCACCCGGCACCGTCCATGTCGGGCTCGCGGGCCCGGACGTGCTCACCGTCCGTACGCTGGACTTGAGCGGTGATCGAGCCTCGGTCAGGGCCGGTGCGATCGAGGGCGCGTTCGCCCTGCTGGGGGAACATCTCGCATGATCGCCGCGTTCGCCCTTGGCGTATTGCCGTGTCAACACCTGCGCCCGGGGCACCGCTCTGGGTAACGTAGGGGGTAGTCAGTCCTGGAAGGGAGGCGCGTGATGACCGTGCTGTTGCGCGAGGCGATCGGCGACCGGCTCCGACACGCCCGCACGAACCAGCGTCGAACGCTGCGGGACATCTCCCGCGCCGCCAGGGTGAGCCTCGGATACCTGTCCGAGGTCGAGCGTGGGCAGAAGGAGGCGTCCAGCGAGCTGCTGGCGTCCATTTGCGAGGCCCTGGAACTTCCGCTGGGCGAACTCCTGCACAAGGTCGCGGCGGACGTCTCGGCGATGGACAACGTCGAGGTCGCTCCGGTGGACGAGAAGGTCGAGGCCGGAAAGCGGCGCGTTCCGGAGCGGGAGAAGACCGAAGCGGGCGAGCTCGAAGGCGGCCGCCTGGTGTCCGAGCTGATCGGCAACGACCTGGCCGATCTGCGGATCTCGCCCCCGCCGCGGATGAGCCCCGCCCTGCGGACGACCATCTCCGCACCGAAGATGGTCGCCGCCTAGCAAGGTTGTGAACGGGAAAGGCCCCAGGCAGTCCGCCTGGGGCCTTTCCCGTCAGTTCGCGACGCCGTCGAACGTGCCGGCCTGGTACGAGCCGCCCTTGGTGTGCGTGATGACGAGCAGCCGGTTGGCGGCGTTGATCATCGCGACCAGGTAGACCAGCGCGGCGGTCTGATCGTCGTCGTAGTGCTTCCGCACCTGGGCCCAGGTCTCGTCGGAGACGCCCTGGTGCGCGTCGACGATCCGGCTGCCTTCCTCCGCGAGCGCCAGCGCGGCCTGCTCGGCCTCGGTGAACACCGTGGATTCGCGCCAGGCGGCGACCAGGTTGACGCGGACCGCGGGTTCGCCGGCGGCCGCCAGGTCCTTGGCGTGGGCGTCGACGCAGAATCCGCAGCCGTTGAGCTGGCTGGCCCGCAGCGACACCAGTTCTTGGGTGACTTTCGGCAGCGTCGACCCCTTGATGGCCACACTGACTCCTGCGAAGCGCTTGCCGATCTTCGCGCCGAGCTCGTTGCTGTTCAGATCGAAACGGGAATCCATGATCTCGTCCTCATCGGTGGTCGTTGGCTGAACCGGACGACCACCAGATGCCGGGAGCCCGCCAGCCCTGACAGCATCGGAACGTGACGTGCGCCACGCAATCGACGTGTCAGAAATCGAGGGGGCGCGGCGTCTGGTGGAGACACCGTCGCCGAGAACAGGAGCCATCCATGTCCGACACCGCGACGGAGGCGTTCGTCGCCCACCGGAACCTGCTGTTCACCGTCGCCTACGAGATGCTCGGCTCGGCCGCCGACGCCGAAGACGTCCTCCAGGAGACCTGGCTGCGCTGGTCGGGCGTCGATCTCGGCACCGTGGAGAACCCGCGGGCCTATCTGGTCCGCATCACCACCCGGCAGGCGCTCGGCAGGCTGCGCACGCTCGGCCGCCGCAAGGAGTCCTACGTCGGCCCTTGGCTGCCCGAACCGCTGCTCACCACCCCCGACGTGGCCGAAGACGTCGAGCTGGCCGACAGCGTCTCGATGGCGATGTTGCTGGTGCTGGAGACCCTCACGCCGACCGAACGCGCGGTGTTCGTGCTGCGTGAGGTGTTCGACGTGGCCTACGGCGAGATCGCCGAAGCCGTCGGCAAGACCCCGGCCGCGGTCCACCAGATCGCCCACCGGGCCCGGGCGCACGTCGCCGCGCGGCGACCGCGAGGTGCCGCGTCCCCCGGTGAGACCCGCGACGTGCTCGACGCGTTCCACCGCGCGGTCCGGACAGGTGACCTGCAAGGACTGCTCGACGTCCTCTCACCAGACGTCGTCTTCCTCGGCGACGGGGGCGGCGTGGTGCAGGCGGTGCTCGAACCCGTCGTGGGCGCGGCCATGGTCGCGCCGCTGCTTGCCGCGAGCCGCCCGGTCCGCGACGACGCGGCGACGATGCGGACGGCGCAGGTCAACGGGCATCCCGCGCTGATCCTCCGGCTCGGAGACGAGGTCGACACCGTCCTCGCGCTGCGCGTCGACGACGGCCTCATCACCGGGCTCTACGCGGTACGGAACCCCGAAAAGTTGTCACGCATGGAACAGGAGACCGCTTTGCGCCGCTGACTCCGGCCGTTTTCACCCACGGTCACCGGACGGTGAACCCGAAAGGTCGCGGACATCACAGTCAGGGGGATCCCTGAATTCCGTCGGGGTCGCCTGGAACGCGGGACGCCGACCTGACACGATGGAACTCAACGCCGGGGTCGGGACGTTGCAACATCACAGAGGGGACGCCCCACCTCGAGGTAACAGCCCGTGGGATGCGAGAAGGCAGGCGGAGGAGATGGCCAACCCGTTCGTGAAGTTCTGGAAGTACATGATGGCGGCGTTCTCGTCGAAGATCGACGAGCACGCCGACCCGAAGGTACAGATCCAGCAGGCCATCGAGGAGGCGCAGCGCAATCACCAGTCGCTGACCCAGCAGGCCGCCTCGGTGATCGGTAACCAGCGCCAGCTGGAGATGAAGCTGAACCGCCAGCTCGGCGACGTCGAGAAGCTCCAGGCCTCGACCCGCCAGGCATTGGTGCTCGCCGACGAGGCGCGCGCCAAGGGCGACGAGCAGAAGGCGACCGAGTTCGAGAACGCCGCGGAGAGTTTCGCCGCGCAGCTCGTCACCGCCGAGCAGAGCATCGAGGACCTGAAGACCCTGCACGACCAGTCGCTCCAGGCTGCGGCGCAGGCGAAGAAGGCCGTCGAGCGCAACGCGACCATGTTGCAGCAGAAACTGGCCGAGCGCACCAAGCTGCTCTCGCAGCTGGAGCAGGCGAAGATGCAGGAGCAGGTCTCCGCTTCGCTGAACCAGATGAGCGAGCTGGCGGCGCCGGGCAACACCCCGTCACTGGAAGACGTTCGCGACAAGATCGAGAAGCGCTACACCACCGCGCTCGGCTCGGCCGAACTCGCACAGAACTCCGTCCAGGGCCGGATGATGGAGGTCCAGGCCTCCACCACGCAGCTCGCGGGGCACTCCCGCCTGGAGCAGATCCGTGCGTCCATGAAGGGCGACTCCGTCGCTCAGGTGACGGACGGCAAGACCGCCGCCGCGGCGCCGAAGGCGTCGGGCTCCGCGGACATCCAGCGTGAGATCCAGGCTCGGGTTCAGGCCGAACAGGGCAAGAACCCCGCCTGACACACCACCTAGAGCCGGTCCCGCACCCCGCGGGGTGCGGGACCGGTCTCACACTGACGACAGGGGCGAGGGCAATGGGCCAGGGCAGGCGCAAGGACTTCGGGGAGTTCACCGCCAAGCTTGAGAAGCACATCGAAAAGCTGCCCGACTACGCCCAGCGCGCGCAGGAGAAGCTGCAGCGCTACATCCCGCCCTCCGAGCAGGGGTCTTCGCGGCCCGCTCGGCCGGCGCCGCCCAAGCCGCGCCCGCAGATGCCGCCGATGCCCGCCATGCCGAAGATCTCGCAGCAGCTGACGTCGATGGCCGCGGGCCAGATCCCGGTCGTGGCCGACGCGAAGGCCAAATGGGCCCGCTGGAACGAGCCGGCCGCCAAACTGGAGCGACGCAAGCGCCGGACCTCCCGCGCGATGACGTTCTGGATCCTCCTCACCATCCTTTGTGGACTATTCGCCGTCGTCGCGGGCACCGGCCTGCTGAAGTCGGGCGAGGCCGACATCCTCCAGGCCATCGCGGGCGGCGCGTTCACCATCGTCTTCGGCACCTTCGGCGTCCGCTCGGGACTGCGGCTGCGGGAACTCAAGCGCACCGTGCTGCCCGCCGCGCCCGCCGCTCCGCCTCCGCTGCCTCCGGCTCGGTCCGTGGCGCGTGAGCCGATGGAGCGCCTCGCCGAGAGCGAGGCTTCGCTGACGGAGCTGCTTCGCCAGCTTTCGCAGCCGACGTCGCTCGGCACCATGCCGGTGTCGGAGATCGCCGTCGCGGACGCCCGGACCACCGCCGCGGAGGCCGCGCAGGCCCTGCGCGGGCTGGCGGGCCGGATCCAGGCCATCGAGCGCGGACGGGACGCCGCGCCCGAGCGCGAACGGGGCGCCCTCGACGCCGCCATCAAGCAACTGCGCGAACAGCTCGACGACGGTCTCGACGGCTACGGCGGTCTCGTCGCGGCCGCCGGGCACACCGTCGCCGCGAGCTCGGACGGCATGACGTCGTCCAAGGAGCAGCTGTCCGACGCGACCGACAAGCTCGCCGGACTGGCCATGGCGCTGCGCGAGCTCTCCTGACAGTACGGCCGGGTGGGTCGTGAGTGGCGATTCGGGTTCTAACCCGAATCGCCACTCACGACCCCCGGCCGGTCGGTACCGGTGCCCTCTTGCCCGGCCTGAGGTACATGAAGGACCCCTTCCTTGCGCTTGGCGCAAGGAAGAGGTCCTTCATGTAGTCGGCAAGGTATGAAGGTCGAGTTTCCTCGGCTGAGCCGAGGGAAGGGGGCCTTCACGGACCGGGCTGGGGATCAACCGCAGCCGGAATGACCCCGGATCCGGCGTACTCTCGCCTAGGAGAGCCGTCCTGAGCAGGCGCTTTCCTGGACCATCGTCTCATTCGTCGTCGCTAATACTCCATTGCGTAACGACTCGCTCACTGTGTGATACCGAAATGCTCGCGTAACCCGAAACCGCTGGTGGCGGCAACCCGCGATGCCTAACGTTTCTTACATGCACGCAGTGCTCTTCCCAGCTCGGGCCTGAACCCAGCCCGCGTGAGCGGGCGTCCCAGGGTGGCGGACCGGACACAGTGGATCTCGCGCAGTGGTCTTTCTCGTCCCCACCGAGGAAAGGACGCCCAGTGACGACGCTCCCCCCGGAACCAGAACCGACCCCAGCCTCGCCTCCCAATTCCTACCAACGCGTCATAGCGGCCTACGACCGGATCGCCGAGGTCGACCGGCCCGACGTATGGATCACCCTCCGCCCCGTGGAAGACACCCTCGTCGACGCCAAAGCGGTCGATGAGCGCGTTCGCGCGGGTGTGGACCTGCCGCTCGCCGGAACCCTGATAGCGGTCGCCGACGTGCTCGACGTCGCCGGTCTGCCGACAGCGGGGGAGGACGTCTGCTGTGTCGGCGCCACCTCGGTGTCCCGGCTGACCACGGCCGGGGCGGTGGTGATCGGCAAGACCAACTGCGATCGGTTCGGCAGCGACCTCGAGCACACCCACAGCCCGTACGGCGGCGTGAGCGCCGCACTGAACACCGCCCGCGTGTCCGGAAGCGCGAGCAGTGGCGCGGCCGTCGCCGTCGCGCTCGGGCTGGTCGATCTGGCGGTCGGCACGGATACGGCGGGAGCGGGCCGCGTGCCCGCGTCGCTCAACGGGATCGTCGGGCTGAAGCCGACCTTGGGCCTCGTGCCCAAGACGGGCGCCGCGCCGTGCGCCGGGATCTCCCTGTTCTCGCGCAGTCTCACGCTGGGCCAGCGCGCGCTGGGGCTGATGACCGGCCCCGACGGGATCGACCCGCTCGCCAGGGACTGGCCGCCGGACGTCCGGTTGTCCGCGGGGGATCGGCCGCGCGTGGCGATTCCCGGCTCCGACGCCCTCACCGGTCTTTCGCTCCAATCACGGTCGGCCTTCCTCGGCGCGGTTTCGGCGCTGCGGGCGTCCGGGGCGCTGGTGGAGCCGGTGGAGGTCTCGGCACTGCTGTCGGTGGGCGAGCTGATCCACGACGACGGCTTCACCGCGGACAGGCAGCGCGTCGCCGAGGCCGGGATGATCGCGCTCCGGATGCTGTCCGAGTACGACGCCTTGGTCCTCCCGACCGTCGCCGACCATCCCGAGGTCGCCGAGGCGTTGTCCGATCCGGAAGGTGTCACGAAACGCCTGGAGCGCTTCACGGCTTTCGTCAACCTGCTCGACCTCGCCGCCGTCACGGTGCCGGCGTCTCCCTCGGATCTCGGGCCGTACGGGGTTTCGGTGGTGGTACGGCCGTTCGACGACCAGGTCGCCATCGACCTCGCCGCCGTGCTCACCGACGAACAGGCCGACTTCCCTTATCCCACACCGGGTGCGGATCTCGTGGTGTTCGGCGCGCATCTGCGCGGGCAGCCGTTGAACGGGCGGTTGGTCGCCGCGGGGGCGCGGTTCACCGGGCTGGTCCAGACCGGCGAGGGCTACCGGATGGTGTTGCTGCCGTCCGATCCGCCGCAGCCTGGGGTGGTGCCGGTGGACGCCATGGGCGAGCACACGATGCTTTCGGGTGAACGCTGGCGGCTCTCGCCCGCCGCTCTCGGTGCCTTCGCGGCCACGCTGCCCGCCCCGTTCGTCCTCGGCCGGATCCGGCTGGAGAACGGGGAGACGCCGATGGCCGTCCTGTGCGACCAGGCCGCCACGGGGAACGCGATGGAGCTGACGAAGTACCAGTGCTGGCGTGCCTACCTGAGGTTCGTCAGTACGGCCGGGCCGCGAGACCTCGGGCGACCCGCTTGACCAGACCGGGACCGTGCAGGGCGAAACCGGTGTAGAGCTGGACGAGACCGGCGCCGGCGTCGAGCATCCGTGCGGCGGCACCGGCGTCGAAGATCCCGCCGACGCCGATGATCGGCAGCTTGCCGCCGGTTTCGTCGTGCACGAACCGCACCACCTCGACCGAGCGCGCGGTGAGCGGGCGGCCGGACAGACCGCCCGCCTGCTCACCGACGGCGGCCTCGGGCGGAGCGATCCCTTCACGGGACAAGGTCGTGTTGGTCGCGATCAGCCCGGCGACACCGTGTTCGAGGCAGACCTCCAGCAGTTCCGCGAGCGCTTCGTCGGTGAGGTCGGGGGCGACCTTCACCAGCACCGGCGTCGGCTTCGCGTCGCCGGCGAGCTCTGCCGAGGTCTTCCGGAGTTCGGAAAGCAGTTCGGCCAGCGCGGATTTGTCCTGCAACGCCCGCAGTCCAGGCGTGTTCGGGGAACTGACGTTGATCGCGAAGTAGTCGGCGTACGGGTACAGCGCCCGCAGCGAAAACCGGTAGTCCTCGACGGCCTCGTCGAGCGGGGTCACCTTGGACTTTCCGATGCTGACGCCGAGCGGCACCGGCGGCTTCCCGCCCGCGGCCAGACGGGCGGCGAGCGCTTCGGCGCCCTCGTTGTTGAAGCCCATCCGGTTGATCACCGCGTCGGTCTCGGCGAGGGTGAACAGCCTCGGTTTGTCGTTGCCCGGCTGCGGATACCGGGTGACCGTGCCGACCTCGACGAAACCGAAGCCGAGCGCGGGCCACGCGTGCAGCGCGCGGCCGTTCTTGTCCATCCCGGCGGCGAGGCCGACCCGGTTCGGGAAGCGGAGACCGAGGAAGGTGACCGGATCGTCCGTCCGGTAGACGCGGCCGAGCGCGCCGAGCGCGGGGGAGACCCGGCTCAGCCTGGCGAGCGTGCCGATGGTGCGTTCGTGCACGGTTTCGGGGTCGCTGCCGGAGACCCGGTAGAGAGCGGGGCGGACGATCTTGTCGAAGAGCACGGCCCCATCATGCCTGGTCGCCGCTAGCGGCTCGCCTTCCACTCGTCTTCGAGCATCGCGAAGACGAGTTCGTCACACCATTCACCCTTGACCAGTTCGTTGTGCCGCAGGTGTGCCTCCTTCTGCATGCCGAGGCGTTCCATCAGCGCGGTCGAGGCGGTGTTGCGGCCGTCGCAGCGGCCGATGATCCGGTGGAGCCCGAGATCTTCGAAGCCGAGCCGGAGTACTTCGACGGCGGCTTCGGCGGCGAGCCCCTTGCCGTGGTGGTCGGGGTGGAAGACGAAGCCGATCTCGCCCTGGCGCTTCTCGCGGCTGAGGTATTCGAGGTTCAGGTCGCCGATCAGCTGCCCGGTCTCGGTCAGTTCCGCGGCCACCGCGAGGAACTGGCCTTCCTTCGACAGGCTGCTGCTGTGCACCCGTTTGGCGAGCGCGGCGGCGGATTCGGCCCGGCTGCGCGGGCCCCAGTAGAGGTAGCGGGCGACGTCGGCGCGGGACTGGAAGGAGTTGAGTTCGTCGAGATCCGCCGGGGTGAAGGCGCGGAGGGTCAGGCGCTGGGTGATGATCGGGAAATCGGGCCTCAGCATGGCGTCAGGCTATCCAGTCGACGAGGTTCCTGGGGACGGAATTGCGGCGGACGGTCCTTCGGGACGGCAGGCGGCACACCCGGAAATAGGGGTACCCCCGAGGCGGCTCCCGGACGCCGGAATCGGCGGCCGGGCCCGAGCCGGACCGGTGCTCGGGAACCTCGGGGGCCCGGTGACTGCCTGGTATTCGCTATCAGGCATCACGCGAAGCAGAGACGACGAGCCGAAGGTGGCTCCAACTTGCGTTGTATCGCTGCTCAAAAGTCCTACGCGTGCAGTCCGCTAGCGGACAGTCACCTCACGAGTCCTGTTGGAATACAACTTTGGACCACCTCCTCTCTCGTGTACCGCCACGCTATGCGAGGACTTCGGGGTCCTGCAACAAGTTTTCTTCGATCTCCGTCACAAGGACGGCCTTGTCCGCCGAAGGCAGAAAAGACGCCTCCACGGCGTTCTTCGCGAACCGGGCGATTTCGGTCGCGTTCAGGCCCAGCGTTTCGGCGACCGCGACGTACTCGCCGTCGAGGGTGGCGCCGAACATCGGCGGATCGTCGGTGTTGAGCGTGACCACCACGCCGTGGTCGAGCAGCCGCCGCACGGGATGCGCCGCGACCGAGGCGAACTGTCCCGTCCGGACATTCGACGTGGGGCAGACCTCCAGCGGGATCCGTTGCACGGCAAGGTATTCCAGTAGCGCCGGATCGGTGTGCGCGCCGACGCCGTGCCCGATCCGCTCGGCGCCCAGATCGTGCACCGCGGACCAGACGGTGGCGGGCCCGGTGGTCTCGCCCGCGTGCGGGACGCTGTGCAGCCCCGCCTCCCTGGCCGTGGTGAAGAACGGGGCGAACTGCGCGCGGCCGACGCCGACCTCGGGTCCCCCGAGACCGAAGGACACCAGGCCTTCGGGGCGTTCGCGGAGCGCGAACACGACCGTCTCGCGGCCGGCGACGATCCCCTTCTCACCGGGAATGTCGAAGCACCAGGCCAGTTCCACCCCGTGGTCCGCCCGTGCCGCCGCCCGTCCGGTGGCCAGACCGGTGAGGAGATCGTCCGTCGACATCCCGTCGAGCACGTGGTTGTACGGCGTCACGGTCACTTCGGCGTAGCGGGCGTTCTGCGCGGCCAGATCGGCCGCCAGCCCGGTGACGAGGGTGTGGATGTCGCGGGCGTCGCGCACCAGCGACGTCACCGCCAGGTAGTTGCGGAGGAAATGCGGGAAATCGCGGAAGGTGAAGAACTCGGCGAGCGCCGCGGGGTCGGTCGGCACCCCCGCGGACGGGCGGCGCCTTGCCAGTTCCAGCACCGTGGGCAGGCTCGCCGAACCGACGAGATGGACGTGGAGTTCGACCTTCGGCAGGGCGTGCACGAACGCGCGCAGCGCCTCGCCCGTGAGGATTCCGGGCATGACAGAGCTCCCTGGGGAAAGAAGTGAAGGTGACGTGCGGAGGAAGCGGACGGCTCAGGGAGCGAGGTCGCCGCGTTCGGTGTCGGCCCCGTAGAGCGGGAGCTTGAAGAGCGTCACCAGGCCAGCTTAGCGGCTCGGAGCGGGTCCGGACTGGCATCGCGGGCAGAACCAGGTCGGCCTCGCCTGGTGCCCGGCACCCTGGGACGCGACCCGGAGCGGTCCGCCGCAGCGGAAGCAGCCTTGTTTGGTCCGTTCGTAGACCCAGTGTTCACGGCCGCGGCGCAGATCACCGGTGGTGGTCTGCGAGGTGCGCCACGCGTTGGTCTTCAGCAGCTTGCGCCCGAGCGCGACGGCCTTCGCCGGGTCCACTTCGGACACCTGCGTCCATGGTGTGACGCCGAGCAGGAAGCACATCTCGACCTTGTACATGTTGCCGATCCCCGCCATGATCCGCTGATCCAGCAAGGCATCGCCCAGTTCGCGATCCGGGTCCGCGGCCAGCGCGCCCGCCGCCCGCTCCGCGAGTTCGTCCGTCCATTGTGGATCGAGCAGATCCGGGCCGAGGTGGCCGACCAGCCGGTCTTCCTCGTCCGTGGGCACGAGTTCGAGGTCGTGCACGCGGAAACCGATCGCCTGCAGATCCTCGGTGGCGAGGATGACCCTCGCCTGATGCGCCGGGTTGCGCCAGCGCGCGCCCGCCCGGTAGACGTCCCACTTGCCGTCCATCCGCAGGTGGCTGTGCAACGTGATCCCGTCGGAGAACCGCGTCAGCAGATGTTTGCCGACCGTGCCGACGCCGAGCACGTCACGTCCGGCGAGATCCGTCGTGGCCAGCTGAGGGACCCTGAACTCGCCTCGCAGCAAGGTCTTCCCGGCCAGTGCCTTGTCGAGGACCTTGCCGGCGAGGAAGACTGTGTCGCCTTCGGGCATCGGCCGTCAGCCCGTGCCGGTGTCGCTCAGCTTGGCGGGCTTTTCGGTGGTCTCCGGATCCTCGTCGCCGCGGACGCGATGCCGTCCGGCCCGGCTCGAGCGCAGGACCTTCGCCAGCACCATGTTGAAGGTGAGCGCGATCTCCTGCGCGCCGGGGGAGTGCCATTCGTGGATCGGGCTGCACGCGCCTTGGGCCTGCTGCACCGCGAGCCTGTCCGGGATGGCCGTCGGCATCACCAGCGGGCCGAAGTTCTCCCGCAGTTCGGCCACGCGGAACTGGTGCTCGTAGGAACGCACGCGGAGCTTGTTGACCACGACGCCGATCGGCCGCAGCCCAGGGTTCTGCTCCTCGCGGATCTTCTCGATCGCCTCGAGCGCGCGGCGGGCGCCGGAGACGGCGTACATCGTCGGCTCGGTGACGATCAGGGCGCTGTCCGCGGCCACCAGCGCGGAGCGGGTCAGTCTGCCCAGCGACGGCGGGCAGTCGAGGATCACCAGTTCGTAGGGTTCCTCGCGCAGCGGGTTCGTGTGCAGTTCGTCGAGCGCGCGGGAGAGATTCTCCAGGCGACGGTTGTCGGCGTCGGGTTCGTTGAGCATTTCGAGCTCTTCGGCGCCGACGAGGACGTCGATCCGGTCGCTCCACACGCTGGGCGCGATCGCTCGTTCGAGCACCGAGCGCACCGGCGTCTCCAGGACGTCGGCCAGCGTGCGATCGGTGAGGGGCGGGTCCAGCGAGGTGGTGGCGTTGCCTTGCGGGTCGAGGTCGGCCACAAGGGTCCGGGCGCCCCTACGCAGCGCGGCGGACGCGACACCGAGGGCGACCGTCGTTTTACCGACGCCACCCTTCAGGCTGAGAACAGCGACCGTGTGCACTCGATACAGCCTACGGGCAGTCGGCGGGGTGGCTCCTTGGCAAGGTGTCGAACACCGCATCGGACTACACCCGGCGGCGCCCGGAAGGCGGGCATTACCCTGTGCGTTTATGAAGACGGACACCGTGGCCACGCGGGGATCGGGGGCGGTTCGCCGGGTTCTCGAAGCAGAACTCCGGGCCGCACGGGCGCGAGGCGCGCAACAGCCGCACGTCGTCGACGTAGGCGGCGGCAGCGGCGGCTGGGCGGTGCCGCTCGCCTCGGCGGGCTGCCTGGTGACCGTCGTCGAGCCGAACCCCAACGCGCTGGCGACCCTGCGCCGCCGCGCCGAGGAGGAGGGCGTCTCCGGCAGCATCACGGTGATCGCCGACGACTCCGACGCGCTCGGAGCCCACGTCTCGGACGGCTCGGCCGACCTCGTCCTCGCGCACGGGCTGCTCGAAGTCGTCGACGACCCGGCGCTGGTGCTCGCCGCGCTGGCCGCGGCGGTCAAACCCGGCGGCGCGGTCTCGGTGCTGGTGGCGAACCGCCACGCCGCGATCCTGCAGCGTGCGCTGGCCGGACGGCTCGGCGAGGCACGGGAACTGCTCGCGGCGGAGAGCGGCGTGCTCGGCGGCGGCCGGGAGACCGTGCTGCGGCGCTTCGACGCCGAGGCCCTCCGCGCGCAGCTGATCGACGTGGGGCTCGAGGTGACTTCGCTCCAGGGCGACGGCGTCGTGGCGGACTTCGTGCCCGGCGGGGTGCGGGAAGAGGAGCTGGCGGAGTTCGAGCTGGCGGCGGCGTCGGTTCCGCCGCTGCGGGACATCTCCAGCAGGCTGCACTTCCTGGCCCACCGCCCCTGACCCTCGTGAGTGGCCAGGACGGTTATTGAGTGGTACGGCAGGTCGGGTGTGATCCCTGGTGACGCTGGGACGGCTGTGAGGCCAGGCCTCCGGTCGTGGAACATCGGCGCGCGACACGCCACGTTTGCCTTACCTCTCAATAGAACCGTCCTAACCACTCACGAGACTGTCGGTGGTCCGGGCTAGCTTCTGCCTGTGGGAAGAAACGCTGAACTGCCCGGCGGGATGGCCCGCTACCGGGTGACGACCGGGGCCACCACTTGGCCCGACGACACCGGCTGCGGTCTGCTGCACGTCGACATGGACGCCTTCTTCGTGTCCTGTGAGCTGCGCACGCGACCGGAGCTGGTGGGGAAGCCCGTGGTCGTCTCCGGCGGCGGCCCGAGGTCGGTCGTGGCGGCCGCGAGCTACGCGGCGCGCGAGTTCGGCGTGCGGTCGGCCATGCCGTTCTCGACCGCCAAACGGCTCTGCCCGCAGCTGATCTGCATCACCCCGACACCGGGGCTGTACGGCGAGGTGTCGAAGGGGGTCATGGGGATCTTCCGCGAGCTGACGCCGCTGGTGGAGCCGCTGAGCCTGGACGAGGCCTTCCTGGACGTCAGCGGGGCGCTCAAACGGCTGGATTCCTCACCCGCCCGGCTCGGCGCCTGGATCCGGGAGCGGGTCGCCGCGGACTTCGGGATCAGCTGCTCGGTCGGCGTCGCGAAGGTCAAGTTCGTCGCCAAACTGGCGTCCGGGATGGCGAAACCGGACGGCATGGTCGTCGTTCCCGCGGCCGAGACGCTCGCGTTCCTGCACCCGCTGCCGGTGTCGGCGCTGTGGGGCGTCGGCAAGCGCACCGAGGAGCACCTGCGCCAGCAGGGCCTCGACACCATCGCCGACGTCGCCGCCGCCCCGCTGCCCAGGCTGAGGCGATCGCTCGGACGGGCGCTGGGGGAGCACCTGTTCGCGCTCGCGCGCGGCCACGACGAGCGCGAGGTCGTCCCGGAGACGCCGGACAAGTCGATCGGCGCCGAAGTGACCTTCGACGTCGACCTCCACGACCGCTCCGCGCTCGGGCTGGAACTGCTCCGGTTGTCGGAACGCGTGGCCGCCACCCTGCGCCGCCGCGGGGTGCGCGGGCGGACGGTGTCGATCAAGGTCCGGTTCGCGGATTTCAAGACCATCACCCGCGCCAGGACAACCGCCGTACCGGTGGACGTGGCCCGCGACATCCACCGCACCGCCGTCGAGCTCCTCGCCGAGCACGCGCCGACGGGCGCAGTCCGCCTGATCGGCGTAAGAGTGGAGGGATTGGACACGGAGAGTGATGGAGAACAGCTGCTTTTCGACTCACCGGAACCCCGTTGGCGGGATGCGGAACTCGCCGCCGACGTCGCGAGGTCCAAGTTCGGTGACGGCGCGGTGCGGCCGGCGTCACTGCTGACCCCCCGTGACCAGTGACATCGGCCGCTCGGCCGTCTTCGAGAGAGCCGCGTCGGGTGGTTTCGGCCAATTTGATCCCTTCTGGATACGGGATCGGGTAGTCGGACGAGCGCGGGGCTCGTATCCTGGACAGAGACACCCCGCCTGGGGTTGTCTGTTGGGTCCATGACGTTGCGCGGCCCGGCGCCCGCGACAGCTGTGCCGGAGGAGGAAAGATGCCACTCTCCGAGCATGAGCAGCGGCTGCTCGATCAAATCGAGCGCGAGCTCTATGCCGAGGACCCCAAGTTCGCATCCACGGTGCGAGGCACCCGGTTGCGCCGCCCCGCCCGCCGACGGCGTTTGCAGGGCATCGCCCTGTTCGTAGTGGGCGTCGCACTGTTGGTGCTCGGCGTGGTGGTCAACATCCGGGTCGCCGAAATCCCAGTGATCAGCGTGCTCGGGTTCCTCGTGATGTTCTTCGGAGTCATGATGGCCGTCACATCGATTCGGCAAGGAGCCGAAACGGAAGGCGGTAAGGACAGCGGTGGCCCGGGGGCCGGCGGAGGTGGCGGCGGCAAGTCGTCCCCGCGCCGGAGCTCCTTCACCCAGCGCATGGAAGAGCGCTTCCGCCAGCGCTTCGAGGAGCAGTAGCTCTCACACACGCGAACATGCCGACGAGGCGGTGCCTCGTCGGCATGTTCGCGTTGAAGTACGTCGTGAGTGGCGATTCGGGTTAGAACCCGAATCGCCACTCACGACCACCGGAACCCCAGCCCGGCGTGAGGGGGAGCGGGCGGCTCCTTCAGTGCTTCCGATGGCCCGGCGCCGAACTCTGATGCCCTTGTCCCCAGAGCCGTGAAAACTCCCGTGAGCGCCAGACTGGAGTCCTTCACGGCGCCCTGTACGAGGAGCGGCCTACTTCTTCCCTCGCCGCAGCGACCGCGGGAACAGGCGGCCCTTCCACGACATGGGCGCGTTCCGTTTCAGGCTCTTGCGCACCTCGTCGAAGGCCGGGCCCAGCTCCTGATCGTCCGCCGGCAGGTCCGAGTACCAGGACTTCTCCACGACGCCGATGACGGTCCGCAGGCCGGTGCGGCCGTCCTCGTCCAGGCGGTGCTTCTCGACGACCTTCCGGCCCGCCACCCGCACCGTGTCGCCGTCGGACAGCGGCAGGCCGCGGTCCGCGCATTCGTCCATCAGTTCCCGCCACGCCGCGTCGGCCGCGGCGGGAGAGTGGGACGCGATCTTCTGCAGCCGCAGCCGCCGCTTGATCTCCCGGATCGTCGTGGGCGTCCCGAACACGCCGAGGACGACCACCAGCGCCAGCGCGAACCACCACGACACCCAGGCCGCCAGGAAGGCGAACGCCGCGACCCACAGGCCGATCGCGATCAGCGGCAGCCAGTTCGTCACGTTCTGGTTGTCCAGGAACCCGTTGTCCTCGCGGTCCGCGGCCGAGGAGGCCCCAGGCCGCATCAGCGCCCGGTATCTCAACCGGGACCGCACGATCGCGACCACCGTCAGCGCGGCCGCCAAGCCACCGAGGATCCCGGCGAGGATCGCGGGCCACAGCGGCTCTTCCTCCTGCTGATCACCGTCGCCGTCCGCGCCGAGGTCCGCGCCCGGGTCGCGGGGCGTGCCGGTGGCGGGGGCGCTCGACGCGGGCGCGCTCGGCACTTCCTGGGTGTCGTTGGTCGCGGAGCTGCTGGTGTCGGTCTGCAGATACGGCGGGACGACCGCGCGGCCGTCGAGCAGCGGGGTCGGGTCGAAGCTGACCCAGCCCTTCGTCTGGAAGTAGACCTCGACCCACGCGTGCGCGTCCTCGGAGCTGATCGAGAGGTAGTCGCCCTTCGGGGTCCCGGAGGTGAAGCCGATGGCGACTCGCGACGGGATGCCGACCGACCGCAGCATCACGGCCATCGCGGACGCGTACTGCTCGCAGAATCCGCGTTTGCCGTTGAGGATGAAGTCGGCGAGCGCGTCGGAGTCGGTGGCGTCGGCGGTCTTGGTGTCGTAGACGAAGCCGTTCTGCGCGGTGAAGAACGACCAGATCGCCTGCGCCTTGTCGAAGTTGTTGGACTCGTTCTCCGTCAGCTGCTTGGCCTTGGCGACGACCCGGGGATCGACTCGGTCGACCTGGACGAACTGCTGCGGTACCTCGGCGAGGCGGGGGTCGTCGAGCCGGAGCTGGTCCTTCGACGGCTCCTTGATCGACGCCGTCTCGGTGTAGGCGGGCGCGTTCTGCTTGGTCGTGGTGAACACGGCACCACCGACCGGGTCGTACAGCCAGTTGTCGGCCAGCCCGTTGATCGACCGCGGCGCGCCGTAGATCGGCAGCCAGTTGTCGACCCAGTTCGTCGGCTCGATCCGGATGTCCCGCGCGGGGCCGGCGCCGTCGTCGCCGGGAGCGGGCGGGAGGCCCTTGTTGGCCTGCACCCCCTGCTGGGCGCGGCCGTTCTGCGCCAGCCCCCAGCCCTTGTTCGGGGTGTACGTGTCGAGGGTGAAGGCGCGGAGCAGGCGTTTGTCCGCGCCCATCCCGTAGACCTTGAACAGTTCCACGTTCTCGCCCTGGTCGAGCAGGCCGCGCAGCTGGGTGAACGGCTCGACACCGAAGCCGCCCGCGCCGCCGCGGCCGGTTCCCTCGGCGCCCGGGAGTTTGCCGACCGTGCCGATCCCGGTGACGGCCGTGCCGATCACCAGGCCCATCGCGATCGCCGCGGCCACCACGCCGACAGGCGCGGACAACGTGCTCGCCGAATTGCCCAGCCCCGGTGCCTCGCGGTTGCGCCAGCGGCGGTGCCGGTGGTTGCCGTCGACGGCGAGCAGCCCGGCGAACGCGGCCGCGCCCAGCAGGAACGTCCACCACGGCAACATGTCCTCGGCCAGCGCCGCCGGGACGGCGTACACGCACAGCAGGACCAAGCCGGTCGCGGCGGGCGCGGCGGCGGCCACGGCCAGCGTGTCGACCAGGACGGCGACCAGGCCGATCGCGATGGTGACCAGGCAGAGGATCGGCGGCGTGCCCTCGATCGGGGGCAGTCCGACGCGGATCTGTTCGGCCGCCGCGGCGAGTACGCCGCGCAGTTCTTCGAGTGCGTCCGGCCCGGGGATGATCTTCAGGATCCCGCTGGTGGTGAACGCCCCGGTGATCAGGAACAGCAGTACCAGCAGCTGCGCCAAGCCGACGACGATGGTCGGCGCGCGCAGCGACCGCAGGGCGAGCCCGGTGGAGGCGATCAGCACGACGGCGACCAGCAGGTAGCCGAACCACGCCCAGCCGGAGACGACGCCGGTGAGCGAGGTCGAGGCGAACAGCGTGGCGAGTCCGGCGGCGACCGGGGCGAGCACACTGCTCGTCCAGAGCGGCGGCGGCGCTTCGGGACGCGGGCGGGGGGTGTGCGGGCGGGGTGGCGCGGTCGCGGTCACAGGCCGCCTCCGATCAGGGTGCCCCGGCGGGTGGCCGTCTGGCACAGCTCGGCCCACACCTGCTGCATCGACGATCCGGGGCCGGCGACGACGACGCCCCAGCCCGCGGCGCGCAGCAGCGCGACCGACTCCTCGGTGGCGGCGGCGCGGTTCTCCGGGCGGTTGACGCCGGAGGACCAGCCGGGGGTGTCGAGCAGCACGGCGAGGCTCCGGATCCCGCGCGGGCGGTACCGGGACAGCTCGTGCACGGATTCGTTGCTGACGGTGCCGAGCACGGCGATGAGTTCCTGTCCTTCGGCCGGGTCGTGGCCGAGGGTGATGTCGCGCTGGTGCGCGGGCTGGAGCGCGGCGAGGACGTCGAGCACGACGTTGTCGTAGTGCTCGCCACCCTCGCCGGGGGTGTCGGCCAGGGTCTGGCCATGTTCGGTGATCAGCCGGACGCGGTGACCGGAGCGGCGCAGGTGCAGGCCCACGGAAGCGGCGAACGAGACGGCCCATTCGAGGCTCGCGGCGGGACCGGTGCCGTGGTGCGCGGCCGCGCGGTGATCCAGCAGCACCGTCGTGCCGCCACGCCAGGGCCGTTCCTCGACGCGCACCATGATCTCGTCGCGGCGGGCGGTGGAGCGCCAGTGGACCTTCCGCAGGTCGTCGCCCTGGCGGTACTGCCGGACGATCACGTCCGCCTCGCCCTGTCCGGCGTGCAGGCGGATGCTGCCGTCGTCGCCGGCCCCGATCCCGGCACCGCTGGGCAGCCCCCACAGGCCGACCACCTTCGGCACGACGACCAGCCGGGAATGCCCGATCAGCTCACGTTCGAACTCGCACAGCCCGAACGGGTCGGTGATCGTCGCCCGCAGCGGGCCGACCTGCTGGATACCCCGCAGCACCGGCTGAAGCGGATACCGCAGCGCGACGCGGCGATCGTGGGGGAGCCGTTCGACGACGAACCGCGGCCGCGAACCCAGCGCGTACGGCACACCGTCTTCGAGCAGCACCTCGCCGGCCGGGAGCCTGCCGTCGCGCCAGAGTTCGAGCTGGACCTCGCCCGGCGAGCCGACCGAGACCCGCTCCGGGCGCAGCGAGCGGGCCGCGCCCAGCCGCAGCCGGGTCGCCGAGATGAAGAAGGCGACCAGCAGCGGCAGGGCGATGACGAACACCGCGACCCGCAGCAGATCCCGTTCGTTGAGCACGAACGAACAAGCCGCCGCGGCGACGCCGGCGGCGAGGAGGCAGCGGCCGCGTGTGGTCAGGCCGGACAGAGCACGCAGCATGGCCCCGTATTCCTTCTACTCAGCGGTGGTTCGTGCCCGACGAGCCCTGCGGGACGGGAACGCGGTGCAGGATCGCGCGGACCACGTCGGTGGCCGACCGGCGAGCCGCGTGCGCCTCCGTGGTGAGCACCATGCGATGCGCCAGCACCGGGACCGCGACCGTGTGCAGATCGTCCGGGACGACGAACTCGCGGCCGGACAGCGCAGCCTGCGCGCGGGAGGCGCGGACCAGCTGCAGGGTCGCCCGCGGCGAGGCGCCGAGGCGGATCTCCGGCACCTGACGGGTCGCGGACACCAGCTCGACGGCGTACTTGCGGATCTCCGGCGACATGTGCACCGCCCGCACCGTCTCGATCAGCCGCTGCACCGACTCACGGTCGGACACGGGCTCGAGATCGGCAAGCGGGTTGTGCCCGGCGTGCTCGTCGACCATGGCCAGCTCGGCCTGCTGGTCGGGGTAGCCGATGGACACCCGCGCGGTGAACCGGTCCCGCTGGGCCTCGGGCAGCGCGTAGGTGCCCTCCATCTCGATGGGGTTCTGGGTGGCGATCACCATGAACGGCTCTTCGAGGTGGTACGTCGAGGTGTCGACGGTGACCTGGTGCTCTTCCATGCATTCGAGCAGCGCCGACTGCGTCTTCGGCGAGGCGCGGTTGATCTCGTCGCCGACCACGATGTTCGCGAACACCGGACCGGGCCGGAACTCGAACCCGCCGCTCTGCCGGTTGTAGATGGACACCCCGGTGACGTCGCTGGGCAACAGGTCGGGGGTGAACTGGATCCGGCTGACGGTGCAGTCGATCGAGCGGGCCAGCGCCTTCGCCAGCGAGGTCTTGCCGACCCCGGGGACGTCCTCGACGAGGAGGTGGCCTTCGGCGAGCAGGGTCACGAGCGCGATGCGGATGACGTCGGGTTTGCCGACCAGTACCCGCTCCACGTTGGCGGCGATCCGCCGCGCGGTCTCGTGCAGTTCGTCGAGCGAAGCTCTGCTGCTCGCACGGCCGTTCTGCCGGCCGCTGACCGAGCCGGCGGCCGTGGGGTACGGCGCTTGCCCGGTTGCCTGCTCGCCCTGCTGTTCGCCGGGCGTCGCAGACTGGATTCTCGACGTCACTCGACCTCCTGATGCCGCGTGGCTGGATGTCCGCTGGGTCTGCTGAAGGCCAGCTTTTCAACGCCCGGGCGATGCCCCGGGCAGCGGTCAGCCTCCCACGAAGTGTGTCAAACTCGGGCGAACTCTTGGGGGGAACCCCGCCAACCCCAGTCGATGACTCTGTGCAACCGGAGACTTTACCTCGATCGGGTGAGCTGAGCGCGTTTTCGGGTGCTCCCGCTGACGCCGGGTTTTGTCGTATGCTCCGGTGCGAGGTCGCTCGACTACGGAGAGGCGTAATCGCATATGAGCGAGGTGAGCACCGCCAAACCCAGGTTCGACCTGAGCGGATTCGCGGTCGCGCCGGAGCTGGCAGCCGACGCCCACGCGAAGATCTCCGCCCTGCAAGACGTGGTCGGCCAGATGGTCCGCGAGGCGAAGGTCCTCGGCCGCACGGTTCCCCTCGGCGGGGGATACGCGGACGAGGTCGGCAAGTTCATGGCGCAGTACGGGATCGGCGCCGAAGGCTCCGCGGTCGAGGCGCTGACGGCGTTCGGCAAGGAACTCGAGGCGCTCAAGAACCGGATCGAGAAGGCTCTGGCCCGGTACACCCGGCAGGATGAACAAGCGGCGGCGGACGTGGACTGTGTCGGCGGCTGAACCCATGAGCTCCCGCCTCCCTCTTCTCGCCCTCTGCGGCGCGCTCGCCGTCATGACCGTGTCCGCCTGCGGGCAAGGGGCGGCAGGCCAGGCGAAGATTCCGGCCGCCGCGGACGGCCCGGGCCCGGCTCCGTCGTCTTCGGCGCCCGCGCCGGATCGCGGGGTCGACCCGTGCGCGCTGCTCGGCCCGCAGGACCGGTCGACGGCCGGGATCAACGTGCTCGGCGTCGCGAAGGAGATCAACGGCGCCCGCGCCTGCGACTGGACGGTGCCCGCGACCTTCGGCGTCACCATCACCGTGGACGAGCGCAACGGCCTGACGGACCTCGAAGTCGCGCGCAAGACCGCCACCAAGACCAAGGTCGGCGGCCGGGACGCGCTCAAGGTCGCCGACAAGAAGGCCGCCGACGGGACCTGCGCGGTCCTGCTCGGCATGGGGGAGAAGGCGAGCGTCCAGATCGACGTGAGCAACACGAACTTCACCGACACCCCGCTCGCCTGCGAGCGCGCGGTGCAGGTGGCGGGATTGGCCGAACCCAAACTGCCTTAGCAGCCTTAGGAGAACTGCCGTGCCTGAAGGAGAGACGCCGGGGCGTGAGGTCCCGGTCGCGGCCACGCGGTACGAGGCCTACAGCCACGAGGCGCTGGCCGCCGAAGTCGAAGCGGGCAACGACCCCGAGGCGGCGGGCGGCATCGGCGCCGCCTGGGACGCGCTCGCCCTGCGCATGAACGACGCGACGTCGGAACTCGCCGGACTGGTCGGCAGCAGCGAAGAGAACTGGCGCGGGGAAGCGGGCGACGCGCTCCGCGGCGTACTGGCCAAGGCGTCCGGCTGGCTGGCCTGGTCCGCGGACCTCTCGTCCGCGCTCGGGAAGGCCGTCGCCGGACAGGCCGAGGCGGCCGCGCGGGCCCGCGCCGACATGCCGCCGCCGGTGGACTACGACCCGGGCGCGATGATCCGCGGCGCCGCCGCCCGCGGGAACCTCGCGCTCCTCGCCGCGCTCGCCGACGAGATGGAGGCCAAGCACGCGGAAGCCGAAGAGGCCCGGCGCAAGGCCGTCGACGTCATGAACACCCGCGATGCCTCACTGCGTTCGCTGACTCCACAGGTCTCCTTCGGGAAGCCGCCCGAGCTGGGGCGGTCTTGATCCGCGTTTCCGCGTCGGCGTTCGACGTCCTCTGGTCCGACCTGGGACACGCGGCCCCGCCCTGGCCGCTGTCCGTCCGCAGCGTCGGCGCCACGGAAGCGGAACGCGCCGAGATCCGCGAGGCGGTCTACGAAAACCTCACCGAACGAGGCCTTTTTGACGGGGACCGGCTCGACACCGCCCTGGAAGCGCGGCTGGACCTGCTCGCCCGCGCCGAGGTCTACGTCGAATGCGAGGCGCTGGCCGACATGACGGCCGAAGCGCCCTTCCGCGCGGTCGCGGCCGCGCGCGGACGGCACGGCGTACTGGCCACCCAGCCGGAACAGACCATCGCGCTTTCCGGGATCGGCGACGGCGAGGTGTTCGCCGCGATCGTCGACGTCCTGCCAGAGCTGCGGCCCGGCCCCGGCTACGGGATCAGTCTGCCCGCCGCGCGCTTCGGCGGTGACCTGGAGGATCCGGTGTTCGGCGACGGCGGACGCTCGTCGGCTTCGGACAGTCAGCTGCGCGAGGTGCTCGCGATCCAGGCCCGGCCGGTCTACAGCGCGGGCCAGTTCACCGTGCGGACCCGGGACCGCGACGGCCGCGCACACCGGGCCGGCGGACTGACCTGGTTCGACACCGACGTCGGCGCGTACTGCGCGGCGCGGACCGAAGGCCGGGGCGGGCAGGCATGGGTCACTGTGTCCCCTGTGGACGGTCCGCGGCTGGCCGCGCGTCTCGCTTCGCTGCTGGACCCGGACCGCTAGACCTGGAGCCCGGTCGCCACGGGACTCGCGAGAGTGAGGTGCCCCCAATGTGACATTGGAGTCACTGAACGTCCCCGATGCCACATTGGGCGCACCGCGGACCCGGCGGACAAGTCGTCGCCGAGGGTCCTTTGTCGACATGTCATCGGATGAACCGACGTCGGCACCCTCCACAGTGTCCCCACCACGCTCCACCGGATTCCCCACTTTCACCCCCATTCCGCCCCACAGCAGGGTTCCGGCGGCCGATATCCGGACGCATCAGGCATGAATGAGGTTGCTTCGATACCCGCCCAGGGGGATCTTGGCCACCGTCCCCCACCAAGCCCCCACCTGGCCCCACCTGGCTGACCAGCGAAAACGCCTGACACGACGGAGTGGTCGCGGCTTTTGACGCGTTGACTGTGGTGAAAAGTGGGGTACGGTGGTGCGCAGTGGGGCAGAAGGGAGCCCCGTGGCCGAGCTTGGTTGTTCGCAGCCTGGATCGGTAGGGAGGTGGAGCCGGTGTTCCTCGGCACCCACACCCCGAAACTGGACGACAAAGGGCGGCTCACGCTGCCCGCGAAGTTCCGCGACGCGCTCGCCGGTGGGCTGATGGTCACCAAGGGACAGGATCACTGTCTCTTCGTCTTTCCCCGGGCCGAGTTCGAGCAGATGGCGAGGAAGGTCGCCGACGCCCCGTTCACGAACGAGGCGGTCCGGGCCTACCAGCGTTATCTCTTCGCCGGGACGGACGAACAACGCCCGGACGGGCAAGGACGTATCGCGATCGCGTCCGAGCTCCGACGCTATGCCGGGCTGAACAAGGAGTGCGTGGTGATCGGGGCGATCACCAGGCTGGAGATCTGGGACGCCCAAGCGTGGCAGGGCTACCTGGACGAACACGAGGACAGCTACGCGAAGGCTCGAGAGGAAGTTCTGCCGGGCGTCTTCTAGACGTGACCGAGGAAGCACCCACGCCGTCGGGGGGCGCGGGTTCATACCTCGGACACGCTGGGAATCGTCCACACGGATGCCGTGAGGCCTCTGTCCGCTCAGTGGCCCTGGTACACCTTCCCCGGTACCAGGTCAGCAGGCGGGCGGACAGGGACCTGACGGCATCCGGCATCTTCCCCGGCACTACAGGAAAGGGGGAAGACATGGCAGACGAACACGAGCACGTTCCGGTGCTTCTCGACCGTATCGTGGAGCTGTTCGCGCCGGTCTTCTCCGACCGCGAGGCCGTGCTGGTCGACGCGACCGTCGGTCTCGGCGGTCACTCCGACGCGCTGCTCACCGCGTTCCCCGGACTGCGCCTCGTCGCACTCGACCGTGACCCCAACGCGCTGGAACTCTCCGCGGAACGCCTTGCGCCGCACGGTGATCGCGTCGACTTCGTGCACGCCGTCTATGACGAGATGCCGTCCGCGCTGCATGGTCTCGGACTGTCCAGAGTGGACGGGATCCTGTTCGACCTCGGCGTCTCCTCGATGCAGCTGGACCGCGCCGAGCGTGGTTTCGCCTACTCCAAGGATTCCCCGCTCGACATGCGGATGGACCCGACCACGGGGATCACCGCGGCCGACGTGCTCAACACCTACGCCCCCGGCGAGCTGATCCGGATCCTGCGCGACTACGGCGAGGAACGATTCGCCAAGCGGATCGTCAAAGCCGTTGTGGCGGAACGAGAGAAGGAACCCTTCACGCGCAGCGGGCGGCTGGTGGAACTGCTGTACGACGCGGTCCCCGCGGCGAGCAGGCGCACCGGCGGGCATCCGGCGAAGCGCACGTTCCAGGCGTTGCGGATCGAGGTCAACGGTGAACTGGAGGTGCTGCGGCGGGCGATGCCGCGCGCGCTGTCCTGCCTCGCCGTCGGTGGCCGGATCGTCGTGGAGTCCTATCAGTCCCTCGAGGACAGGCTGGTCAAGCAGGCCTTCGCGGAACTGGCGAAATCCCGGACGCCGGAAGGGCTTCCGGTGGAACTGCCGGGCCACGGCCCGGAACTGAAACTGCTCACCAGAGGGGCCGAGAAGGCCGGCGAGGCGGAGACCGAACAGAACACACGGGCCGCCTCCGTGCGGCTGCGAGCCGCCGAACGGATCGGAGACCGAGCACGATGACCGCTCCCGCGAAGTCCCGCGGCCGCCGGACACCGGCGCCCGGACGGCGTGCCCGCGCGACCAGCACGGTCGACGAGACAACGGACGCCACCGAGACCACGACCTCCACTCGCGCCTCGCGCGGTCGCACGTCGGCCGCCGAACGCGCCTACGCCCGCCGCGCCCAGCGCGCCGACCTGCTCCAGCGAGACCAGCAACGCAACCGTCCCGACGCCGAAAGCGGCGCGGGCAAGGAAGAGCCGAAGAAGCTCAAGCTGCGCTGGCCGCGTTCGCGCGCGTCGTTCGTGTTGATGATGATGGGCATGCTGGCCGTCGGCGTGGCGTGCACGCTGTGGCTGACCACGCAGGCCATCGCCGATTCGTACCGGCTCGAACAGCTCCGCACGACCAACGCCGGGCTCGCCGAGGCGAAGGAACGGTTGCAGCGCGAGGTCGCGAAGGCCGAGTCGCCCGCATCGCTGGCGCCCAAGGCCAGGGAACTGGGCATGGTGCCCGGCGGCGACCCCGCGCATATCGTGGTCGGCCCGGACGGACAGTCCACTGTGGTCGGTGAGCCGAAGAAGGCCGAAGGCGAGGCGCCCCCCGCGTCGGCCGACTCGACGGCGCCTCCGCCCGCCGAGGGCACGCAGCAGGGCACTCCGTACGAAGGCGACCAGCCCGCGGTACCGCAGGAGAACGCGGCGGCCCCGGCGCAGGGAGGTCAGTGATGTCGCCCGGCCGTCCGGCGCAGGCAAGGGCGCGGTCGGTGGGCAGCGCGCGGCGGACCTACGCCGCCGGGACCCGCCGTGCCACCGCACGGCGGGGCAACGGCGGGAATCCGAGCCGGTTCACCGGCGTCCGGATCCTGTTGATCGTCGTGATGGTGCTCGCCGGCCTCAAACTGGTGCAGGTGCAGTGGTTCGAGGCGGGCGCGCTGTCCGAGGCGGCGGAACGGCAGCGGACGTCGGTGATCGAAAGTCCCGCGCAGCGCGGGTCCATCCTGGACCGCAACGGGACGAAGATCGCGTTCAGTGTCGAGGTGCGGACGCTCGCGGTGAGCCTGAACTGGCTCCACAAGACGATGAACGACTTCGCCGCGAAGAACCCGACCAAGGGCAAGAACTTCGAGACCGAGGTGGCGGGCGCGGCGAAGCTCATCGCGGCCAAACTGCCCGGGGTGATCACCGAGCGGGAACTGCTGGACAAGTTCCACAAGCCCGACGGGTTCACGTACCTGGTCCACGACATCGAACCGTCGGTCGCCGAAGCGATCGTCAAGGAATACGCGTGGATCAGCGTCGAGAAGCGCTCGAAGCGGGAGTACCCCGGTGACTCGGTGGGCGCGAACATCGTCGGCTACGCGAACTGGCGCACCGACGATCAGGACGTCTCCAAGCACAACCTGCACGGTGGCTACGGTCTCGAGGCCTCGCGCGACAACGACCTCGCCGGAACGCCGGGCCGCAAGATCGTCAACACCCGGAACGGCAACGACAACCTTGTCATCCCCGGCACCGAACGGGACATCCAGAACGCCGTCCCCGGTTCGGACCTGCAGCTCACGATCGACACCGACCTGCAGTACGAACTGCAGCGGCAGCTGAGCGAGTACGTCGCCAAGTCGAAGGCCAAGGGCGGCCAGGCGGTCATCATGGACTCGAAGACCGGCGAGGTCTACGCGCTGGCCAACGACAAGACCGTCAACCTCAACGATCCGGCTTCGCGCAGTGAGACGGAGAACCTGAACAACCGCGCGGTGACCACCCCGTTCGAACCCGGTTCGGTGAACAAGATCGTCACCGCCGCGGGCGCGATCGACGCGGGCATCACCACGCCGGAGTCGGCGCAGGCGGTGCCGGGTTCACTGCAGGTCGCGGACAAGATCGTCAAGGACGCCTGGCATCACGGCACGCAGCAGTTCACCACCACCGGCATCTTCGCGAAGTCGTCGAACGTCGGAACCCTGTTGCTGGCGCAGAAGCTCGGCGAGGACCGGTACGCGGACCTGCTCAAGAAGTTCGGCCTCGGCCAGCGCACGGGCCTCGGCCTCCCCGGCGAGAGCCCGGGCGTCGTCCCGCCGCGCAACCAGTGGTCGGCCACGACCTTCGGGAACCTGCCGATCGGGCAGGGGCTTTCGATGACGGTCGTGCAGATGGCCGGGATGTACCAGGCCATCGCGAACGACGGGCTCCGCGTGGAACCCCGGGTGGTCAAGGCGAAGGTCAACCCGGACGGGACACTCGTCCCCGAACCGGCGCCGAAGACCGTCCAGGTCATCAGCCCCCAGGCGGCGAAGACCGTGCGCGAGATGATGCGCGCCGTCACGCAGAAGGGCCGCGGGCAGCAGAGCGGCACCGGGCCGAAGGCGGCGCTGGAGGGTTATCAGATCTCGGGCAAGACCGGCACCGGCCAGCAGGTCGACCCGCAGACGAAGACGTACAGCAACCACTTGTACAACATCACCTTCGCCGGGATCCTGCCCGCCGACAACCCGCGGTTCGTGGTCGGCATCCGGCTCGACGCCCCGGACGCCACCCTGCAGCAAGGACTCTCGGCCGCGCCGCTGTTCCACTCGGTGGCCGCGTATCTGGCGCAGCGGTTCCAGATCCCGCTTTCGGACGGCCCGTCGCCCCAGGTTCCGCTGGTGCTCTCCTGACGGTGGGCGTGTTCCCCTGCGGAGGGCGTGGGTCGGGTTGGTCGTGAGTGGCGATTCGGGTTTTAACCCGAATCGCCACTCACGACCACCCGCACCCGAACCCGCTCACCGCGGCTGTCCTCAAACGACAGTCGGAAGCCCTTGCGTGCCAAGGAGAGCTCACGAAACCCATTACCACGGGCGTGATCGTCGCGTGCACACACCGCACCGCTTCAGTCACCCGAATGCCGCGCCGGTAACCTCCTTTGCTGTGTCGGTGCCTACTTCAGATCCCCGCAGCGGTCCCGCCGTCGAAAGCGGGTCCGGCGCGACGGCTGCCCAGGTCCCGGACAGCCCGGTCAAGGCCGTCGCCGCACCCCCTCGTCCGGCCAGGATCGAGCCGATGCCGCTGGGCACGCTGCTCGCCAGGGCGGGCGCCCGGCTCGTGGTGGGCGGTGACGACGACTATCCGTCCGCGGCCGAGCTGACGGTCACGGGCAGCACGCTGCGCGCGCAGCACGTCCTCCCCGGTGACCTGTTCGCCGCGCTTCCCGGCGCCCGTGCCCACGGCGCGGACTTCAGCGACCAGGCCATCGCCGCCGGCGCGGCCGCCGTGCTCACCGACGAGGCAGGTGCCGAGCGCCCGGTGCTCCGCGACGCCGGCGTGCCGATCCTGGTGCATCCGGACCCGCGTGCCGCCCTCGGCGAGATCGCCGCCTGGATCTACGGCGAGCCGTCGCTGGAGCTTTCCGTCCTCGGGATCACCGGGACGTCGGGCAAGACCACGACGTCGTACCTGGTCGACGCCGGGCTCAAGGCGGCCGGGTTGACCACCGGGCTGATCGGCACGGTCGAGACCCGGATCGCGGGCGAGCGGCTGGCCAGCGGGTTCACCACTCCCGAGGCCCCGGATCTGCAGGCCCTCCTCGCGGTGATGGTGGAGCGCGGGGTCACGCACGTCCCGATGGAGGTCTCCAGCCACGCGCTGTCGCTGGGCCGGGTCAACGGCACGCGCTTCGCGGTCGGGGCCTTCACCAACCTCTCCCAGGACCATCTGGACTTCCACAAGGACATGGAGGAGTACTTCGCCGCCAAGTCGCTGCTGTTCGACGGCCGTTCCACCGCCGAAGTGGTCGTCGTCGACAGCGCCTGGGGCCACGCACTCCTCACCCCGCACACGGTGACCGTGTCCACCGAACCGGGAACGGACGCGCTGTGGCGCGCCACCGACCTGACCCCCACCCCGGCGGGGGAGCAGACCTTCACCCTCCACGGCCCCGACGGGCTCGCCGCGTCGGCGATGATCCCCCTGCCGGGTGCGTTCAACGTGGCGAACGCCGTGCTCGCGGCCGCGATCCTCACCACCGCCGGTGTCCCGCTCGAAGCGATCGTCGCCGGGCTCGCCTCGGTCGAGGTGCCGGGCCGGATGGAGCGGGTGTACCTCGGCCAGCCGTTCACCGCCGTCGTCGACTACGCGCACAAGCCCGCCGCGGTGGCGCAGGGGCTCGACGCGCTGCGCGCCCGCACCGAGGGCCGGATCATCACCGTCCTCGGCTGCGGCGGGGACCGTGACACCGCGAAGCGCCCGATGATGGGCGAGGCGGCGGTCCGGCGCAGCGAAGTGCTGATCGTGACCGACGACAACCCGCGTTCGGAGGATCCGGCCGCGATCCGGGCGGCGATGCTGGCCGGTGCCCGCAACGCCGGGCCCGCCTTGGGCGGCGAGATCGTCGAGATCGCCGATCGCCGCGAAGCCATCGTGCACGCGGTCGCGCTCGCCCAGCCCGGTGACATCGTGCTCATCGCGGGCAAGGGCCACGAGACCGGCCAGGAGGTCCAGGGTGTCGTGCACCCGTTCTCCGACCGGGAAGAGCTGGCCTCCGCCATCCGCAGACGTCTGGAGACAGAGTGATCGTGCTCAGCCTGGCCGAGATCGCCGCCATCGTCGGCGGCAGGCTGCATCGGACCGACGGGACCGCCGAGGTCACCGGAAGCGTCGAATTCGACACCCGCGAGATCACGCCCGGCGGTCTGTTCGTCGCGCTGCCCGGGGCGAAGGTCGACGGCCATGACTTCGCCGCGCGGGCAGTCGAGTCCGGCGCTGTCGCGGTGCTCGCGGCCCGTGAGGTCGACGCCCCGGCCGTGATCGTGCCGCCGCCCGCCGCCGGTGCCACGCACGAACGGGCGTTCGCGCTGGTCTCGGACAAGGACGGAGCGGGCGCCGCGGTGCTGGCCGCGCTCGCCAAGCTCGCCCGGCACGTGGTCCAGAAGCTTGCCGGCGACCACCTGACCGTCGTCGGGGTCACCGGCTCGTCGGGCAAGACCTCGACCAAGGACATCATCGCCCAGCTGCTGGAGCCGCTCGGCCCGACGGTGGCGCCGCCGGGATCGTTCAACAACGAGCTGGGCCACCCCTGGACGGCGCTGCGGGCCGACGCCTCGACCCGGCAGCTAGTGCTGGAGCTGTCCGCCCGCGGGCCCGGCCACATCGCCGAACTGGCGGCCATCGCGCCGCCGCGGATCGGCGTCGTGCTCAACGTCGGCACCGCGCACGTCGGCGAGTTCGGTTCCCGCGAGGGCATCGCCAAGGGCAAGGGCGAGCTCGTGGAGGCGCTGCCGAGCGCGGCGGACGGCGGTGTCGCGGTCCTGAACCTCGACGACCCGTACGTCGCGGCGATGGCGAGCCGGACGACCGCGCGGGTGGTTTTCGTCGGCGAGAGCGCGTCCGCGCAGGTCCGTGCCGTCGACATCACCCTCGACGGGGAAGCGCGCGCGTCGTTCCGCCTGGTCACCCCGGACGGCGAAGCGCCGGTGAAACTGCCGCTCTACGGCGAACACCACGTCGGCAACGCGCTCAGCGCGGCCGCCGTGGCGCTGGAAATGGGCTCGACGGTCGAGGAGGTCGCGGCCCGTCTGTCGAGCCTCGAGCGGCGCTCGGACCGCCGCATGGAGGTCACCACCCGGGCCGACGGCGTCACGGTGCTCAACGACTCGTTCAACGCCAGCCCCGAGTCGATGCGGGCCGCCCTCAAGGCGCTCGCGTCGATGAGCGCGAACCGCCGTTCCTGGGCCGTGCTCGGCGTGATGGGCGACCTCGGCGAGAACTCGGTCGCGGCGCACGACGGCATCGGCAGGCTCGTCGTCCGGCTCAACATCGACAAGCTCGTGGTCATCGGCCAGGCCGCCGCGGCCACGCATCAGGGTGCCCAGCAGGAGGGCTCCTGGGGCGAGGAGTCGGTACTGGTACCCGACGTCGAGGCCGCCATCGCCCTGCTGCATGATCAGCTCCGCGCGGGGGACGTGGTGCTGGTGAAGGCCTCCAAAGCCGCCGCGCTGTGGCGGGTGGCCGATGCCGTGCTCGCCTCCCCCGGAACGATCGTCGAAACCCCTGTAGTACCCACTTCCCCCTCTCACGAACGCTCGAACGGTGGTGACGCGTGATCAGCATCCTGATCGCGGCCGCGGCGGGCCTGCTGGTCTCCATCCTCCTCACTCCCTATCTGATCCGGGTGTTCTCCCGGCAGGGCTTCGGCCAGGAGATCCGGGAGGAAGGGCCGCAGGGACACAAATCCAAACGCGGTACCCCGACGATGGGTGGTGTCGCGATCATCATCGCGATGGTCGTCGGGTATTTCGTGGCGCATCTGATCAGCTCGCTCAGCGGCGGCAACGGCACCGGCGGCCCGTCCGCCTCGGGGCTGCTTGTCCTCTTCCTGGCGGTGGGCCTCGGGCTCGTCGGGTTCCTCGACGACTTCATCAAGATCCGCAAGCAGCGCAACCTCGGGCTGAACAAGACCGCGAAACTGGTCGGCCAGCTGGTGGTCACGATCGTCTTCGCGATACTGGCGCTGCGATTCCCCAACGGCGAAGGCCTGACGCCCGCGTCGGAGAGCCTGTCCTACGTGCGGGACCTCGCGCTGATCACCTTCCCGTCGGTGTTCTTCGTGATCTTCTGCTACATCGTCATCTCGGGCTGGTCGAACGCGGTGAACTTCACCGACGGCCTCGACGGCCTCGCCGGCGGCACCGCGGCGATGGTGCTGGCGACCTACGTCGTCATCGCCTTCTGGCAGACCCGCCTCTCGTGCGCGGTGACCCCGCAGGCCGCCTGCTACGACGTCCGTGACCCGCTGGACCTGGCCGTGGTGGCCGCCGCGGCGACCGGCGCCTGCGTCGGGTTCCTCTGGTGGAACGCGGCCCCGGCGAAGATCTTCATGGGTGACACCGGTTCGCTGGCCCTCGGCGGTCTCGTCGCCGGTCTGTCGATGACCACCCGCACCGAACTGCTCGCCATCGTCATCGGCGGCCTGTTCATGGTCGAGATGATCTCGGTGGTCGCGCAGATCGCGGTGTTCCGCACGACCAGGCGGCGGCTGTTCCGGATGGCCCCGTTCCATCACCACTTCGAACTCGCGGGCTGGGCGGAGACCACGGTCATCATCCGGTTCTGGCTGCTCTCGGCCGTCTGCTGCATGTTCGGTCTCGGGCTGTTCTACAGCGAGCAACTCGGTCTCGGAGGATAAGCGGTGGAACTGGCCGGTCGTCACGTCCTCGTCGCCGGAGCCGGGGTCACCGGCAAATCCGCCGTCCCGGTCCTGCTGGACCAGGGCGCGCGGGTCACCGTCACCGACGGCGACGCCGGACGCCTGGCGGAACTCGAAGGTCTCGGCGCCGAACTGGTGCCTGGTCTCGCGGTGCCGCCCGAAGGTGTCGAGCTGGTCGTGACCAGTCCCGGCTGGAAGCCGTCTTCGCCGTTGCTGGTGGCGGCGGCCGAGGCGGGGGTCGAGGTGATCGGCGACGTCGAGCTGGCCTGGCGCGTCGGGCAGCTGCGCGACAAGCCGCCGGTGTGGCTCGCGATCACCGGGACCAACGGCAAGACCACCACGGTCGGGATGCTGGAATCGATCCTGCGCGCCGCCGGGATCGACGCCGTGGCCTGCGGAAACGTCGGCTTCGCGGTGCTCGACGCGGTGCGTGCCGGGCACGAGGTGCTCGCCGTCGAGTTGTCGAGCTACCAGCTGCATTGGTCGTCCACGCTGGCCCCGCACGCCTCGGTGGTGCTGAACCTGGCCGAGGACCACCTCGACTGGCATGGCTCGATGGAGGAGTACGCGGCCGCGAAGGGGCGGGTCCACACCCACTCCCGGACCGTGGTGCACAACTTGCACGAAGAGTGGTCGGTCCGGCTCGCCGACGAGCACGCGCCCGCGGACGCCCGCCGGGTCGCCTTCGGGATGGACACCCCGCGTCCCGGCGAACTCGGGATCGTGGAAGACCTGCTGGTCGACCGCGCCTTCGTCGCCGACCCGGCGACCAGCGCCGACGAGCTCGGCACACTGGCCGACGTGCGCCCCGCCGGGCCGCACAACGTGTCCAACGCGCTCGCCGCGGCCGCGCTGGCCCGCGCGTACGGCGTCAGCGGTGAGGACGTCGCCAAGGGCCTGCGCGAGTACCGGCCCGCCCCGCACCGGGCCGAGGAGATCGCCGAGATCGACGGCGTCCGGTACATCAACGACTCCAAGGCGACCAATCCGCACGCCGCGAGCGGCTCCCTGCGCGCGCACCTTTCCGTCGTCTGGATCGCCGGTGGCCAGCTCAAGGGCACTTCCGTGGAGGAGCTCGTCGGCTCGATCGCCGGCAGGTTGCGCGGAGTCGTGCTGTTCGGCGTGGATTCACCCGTGATCGCCGCCGCTGTTGCGCGACACGCGCCGGATGTCCCGGTCAACAGCCTCCTTCCGGGTGACGATGACCCCATGACTGCGGCGGTGAAGGCGGCCCGCGCCCTGGCGCGGCCCGGAGATGTGGTGCTGCTGGCCCCCGCCGCGGCGTCGTTGGACATGTTCACGAGCTACGGCGCGCGCGGCGACGCGTTCGCGCGTGCGGTCCGTGTCCTGCGCGACGGTGCGGGGGAGACCAGTGACGGCGGTTGAGGAGAGAAAGCGCGAGTCCGCGCCCCGCAAGCGCCGTGAACGCAAGGAAAGCCCGTTCGTCGCCTTCCGGACCGCGCTGACGGCGTGGCTTTCGCGGCCACTCGCCTCCTTCCACCTGGTGCTGGCGCTCACCGGCGTGCTGACCGTGATCGGCATCGTGATGGTGCTGTCCGCCTCGTCGGTCGCCTCGTACAACCCCAAGACCGGCACCGGCGTGTACGCCCAGTTCAGCAAGCACCTCATGTTCGTCGGGATCGGCGCGGTGGTGTTCTGGGTCGGGCTGCGGGTGCCGCTGGAACGCGTCCGGCGGCTTTCGGCGACGGCGACCGTGGTGTGCCTCGGGCTGCTCGTACTGGTGCTGACCCCGCTCGGCTCCGAGGTCAACGGCTCGCAGGGCTGGTTCCGGCTCGGGGGCTTCGCCTTCCAGCCGGTCGAGGCGGCGAAGGTCGCGCTGGCCTTCTGGGGTGCGCACATCCTGGTGATCAAGTACAACATCATCAACCAGTGGCGGCATCTGCTCGTCCCGGTCGTGCCGATCGCGCTGCTGATGTTCGCGCTGGTCATGATGCAGCCCGACCTCGGCGGCACGATCACCCTCGCGGTCGTGCTGATGGCCCTGCTGTGGTTCGCGGGCGCGCCGAAACGACTGTTCGGGGTCATCCTCGCGGGTGGCCTCGCCGGGATCCTGGTGCTGGCGATCATCGCCCCGTACCGGCTGGCGCGGGTCATGTCGTTCGTCTCCGGCGACCCGGACACCAGCGCCGACGGCTTCCAGGCCAACCAGGCGAAACTCGCGCTCGCCGATGGCGGGTTCCTCGGCAAGGGCCTCGGCCAGGGCCAGTCCAACTGGGGCTACCTGCCGAATGTGCAGAACGACTTCATCTTCGCCCTGATCGGCGAGGAACTCGGCTTCGTCGGCTGCGTGGTGGTGCTCGGGCTGTTCGCCGGGGTCGCCATCGTCGGCCTGCGGATCGCCACCCGCAACCTCGACCCGTGGATCCGGATCGTGTCCGGCACGCTGACCGTCTTCCTGGTCGCGCAGGCGGGCATCAACATCGGTTACGTCGTCGGCCTGCTGCCGGTCACCGGGGTGACGCTGCCGTTGATCTCCTACGGCGGGACGTCGCTGGTGATCACCATGCTCATCATGGGGATCCTCGCCAACGCCGCCCGGCACGAACCGGAGGCGGTGGCCGCACTGCGCTCGCAGGGGCCAGGTAAATTCGGACGCCTGCTGAGGCTTCCCGCGCCCGAGCCGTACCGACCGCCCGCCAAACGCAAGGGCGCCGTGGGCAGGGGAGGCGCCGCCAAGGCGGCGAGGCCCGCGCCGAGGACGGCGAGGCCTTCGCCCGCACAGGAACGGCGCCGTTCGGTGCGGGAACCCGGCAGGAGGACGGCCGCGCGAACGGCGGCGAACCGCGGTACCGCGAAACGGGGTACCGCAAATCGGAGAGGTCATAGGTGAACAACCCCGTCAGAGCCGACGCAGCAGCCGAGGTCGCCGGCAAGGCGCCGGTGGTCGTGGTCGCCGGTGGCGGCACCGCAGGGCATATCGAACCGGCGCTCGCCCTCGCGGACGCGGTGATGCGCCTGCGTCCCGACGCGAAGGTGATCGCGCTGGGAACCGAGCGCGGGCTGGAGAACAAGCTCGTCCCGGCGCGCGGCTACCAGCTGGAGCTGATCCCGCCGGTGCCGATGCCACGCAAGCCCACGCCCGAACTGCTGAAGATGCCGCTGAAGGTCCGCGACGCGGTCAAGCGCACCCGTGAGGTCCTCGACCGGGTCGGCGCGGACGTCGTCGTCGGCTTCGGCGGGTACGTCGCGCTTCCGGCGTACCTCGCCGCGCGCGGCCGCACGCCGATCGTGGTGCACGAGGCCAACGAGAAGCCGGGCCTGGCGAACAAGGTCGGCGCGCGGTTCGCCGTCCGCGTCGCGGTCGCCGTCCCGGGGACCCCGCTGGCGAAGGCCGAGGTCATCGGCATCCCGCTGCGCCGCTCCATCACGTCGCTCGACAGGGCCGCGCTGCGCGCCGAAGCCCGTGAGCACTTCGGGCTCGACCCCGACGCCCCGACGCTGCTGGTCTTCGGCGGTTCGCAGGGCGCGGTGTCGATCAACGCCGCCGTTTCCGGCGCCGCCAAGGAGTTCGCGGACGCCGGTGTCGGCGTCCTGCACGCCCACGGGCCGAAGAACACGCTGGTCGTCCAGGAGTTCCCCGGAAAGCCCGCGTACGTCCCGGTGCCGTACCTGGAACGGATGGACCTGGCCTACGCCGCCGCCGACGCGGTGCTGTGCCGCTCCGGCGCGATGACCGTCGCCGAGGTCTCGGCCGTCGGCCTGCCCGCGGTGTTCGTCCCGCTGCCGTACGGCAACGGCGAGCAGGCGGTCAACGCCCGGCCCGCGGTCGACGCGGGCGCCGGTCTGCTGGTCGCCGACGCCGACCTCACCCCCGCCAAGGTCGCGGAGCTGGTGATCCCGCTGGTGTCCGACGCCGACAGGGTCGCGAAGATGAGTGCGGCTGCGGTCGGCCTCGGCCACCGTGAGGCCGACGAGACCCTTGCCAAGATCGTGCTGGAGGCCGCAGGTGCCTGACACTGGGTTTGATCAAAAGCTGCCCGAAACGCTCAGGCGTGCCCATCTGATCGGGATCGGCGGCGCCGGGATGAGCGGTATCGCGCGAATCCTGCTGGCCCGCGGCGCGCAGGTCTCCGGATCCGACGCCAAGGAGTCGCGCGCGTTCCTTTCGCTGCGTGCCCAGGGCGCCGAGATCGCCGTCGGGCAGCGCGCCGAGAACCTCGACGCCTTCCCCGAAGGCCCGTCCGCGGTGATCGTGTCGACCGCGATCAAGGAGTCCAACCCGGAACTGGCGGCCGCGCGGGAACGCGGGATCACCGTGCTGCACCGCGCGGAGGCGCTGGCCGGGCTGATGGAGGACCACCGGGTCGCCTGCATCGCCGGGACACACGGCAAGACGTCGACGACGTCGATGCTGACCGTCGCGCTGCAGCAGTGCCGGCTCGACCCGTCGTTCGCCATCGGCGGCGACCTCAACGAGTCGGGCGCCAACGCGCACCACGGCGAGGGCGGCGTCTTCGTCGCCGAGGCCGACGAGAGCGACGGGTCGTTCCTGGCCTACTCGCCTTCGGTCGCCGTGGTGACCAACGTCGAGCCGGACCACCTGGACCACCACGGCACGGCCGAGGCCTACGTCTCGGTGTTCACCGAGTTCCTCGGCCGGATCGTGCCGGACGGGCTGCTCATCGTCTGCGGTGACGACGAGGGCGCCTCGGAGCTGGGCGCGCGGGCGTCGGCGCAGGGCATCCGTGTCCGCCGATACGGGCGTTCCGTCACCGGCGCCGACGACGCCAAGGTGCTGGACTACGCGCCCGCCCCCGACGGCGGCGTCGTCCGGATCTCCTTGCGGGGCGAGGAAATCGTCCTGCGGGTCGCGGTGCCGGGCGAGCACATGGCGCTGAACGCGATCGCCGCGCTGCTGGCCGGGATCGAACTCGGCGCGCCGGTCGAAGGGCTCGCCGAAGGGCTCGCCGCGTTCGGTGGCGTCCGGCGACGGTTCGAGTTCAAGGGCCGCTCCGGCGACGTCCGCGTGTACGACGACTACGCGCACCACCCGACCGAGGTCGACGCGCAGTTGCGCGCGGTGCGGACGGCCGCCGGTTCGGGCCGGGTCGTCGTGGTCTTCCAGCCACACCTGTACTCGCGCACGAAGACGTTCTCGAAGGAGTTCGCGGCCGCGCTGTCCCTGGCCGACGAGGTCGTCGTGCTGGACGTCTTCGGGGCGCGTGAGAAGCCGGAGCCCGGCGTGAGCGGCGCGCTCATCGCCGACCAGATCTCCGGTGTCCCCGTGCACTACCAGCCCGCGTTCGACGTCGCGGCGAAACTCGCGGCGGATCTGGTCGAACCTGGCGACCTGCTGGTGACCATGGGCGCCGGCGACGTCACGCAGCTCGGCCCGGAGATCCTGGCCGAACTGGACCGGCGGGCAGGCTAGCCATGACGCAGACCGGGGAACGCCGCCGCCCGGCCGAACCCGGTCGGCGTCCGCGCACCGAACACGCTCGACGCGTCAAGGCCCGGCGCGGCAGGCGGTCCGTGTACGACCGCCGCCGCACCACCCGACCGGCCAGGCACAAGGAGATGCGACGGCGCTGGGTCGCGCTGCTTTCGGTGCTGACCGTCGTCGCCCTCGTGTACCTGCTGTGGTTCAGCTCGATGCTGGGCGTGCGGCAGGTCGACGTCGTCGGGGCGAGCTCCGTGCCCGCGGAACAGATCCGCGCCGCGGCGGCGGTGCCGGACCAGAAACCGATGCTGCGCCTGGACACCGACGACATCCGCGACCAGGTGGCGCAGATGCCCGGCATCGCCACCGTCGACGTCTCCCGGTCGTGGCCGAGCACCATCGAGATCACCGTGACCGAACGCGCCGCGATCGCCTTCTTCGACAGCGGACCCGGCGGCGACGGCATCCACCTCGTCGACGGCGGGGGAGTGGTGTTCAAGACCGTCAAGGAGCGGCCCGCCGGGCTGCCCGAACTCAAGCTGCCGTCGGTGTCGGCGGACGACCCGGTGACCCGCGCGGTCACCGGCGTCCTCGGCGTGATCCCGCAGCAGTTGCTCAAGCAGGTCACCACCGCGACGGCGAAGACCCCCGGCAGCGTCGAGTTCGCGCTGGCCGACGGGAAGACCGTGCGGTGGGGGACCTCGGCCGACACCGAACGCAAGGCGAAGGTCCTCGCCGCCCTGCTCACGCGTGAGGGCAAGGTCTACGACGTCTCGGCACCCGATCTGCCGACGGTCTCCTGACGCAATTCGTCACCTACTTGCGATAGTTGGCACGGCGAACTGCCGCAAGTAGGTGACGAATTGCGGGACGGTCAGCGGGTGACGAGGGCTTCGATGCCGTCCAGCAGGCGCTCCAGGCCGAAAGCGAAGGTCTCGTCGGCGGCTTCGCAGGTGTCCGCGTCGTAACCGCCGCTTTCCCAGATCCGCGTCATCGCCGGATGCCGTTCCACGTCGAAGTACTTCTCCCAGAACACCGACCGCTGCCCCCACCAGGCGTCGGTCGACTGCCCGGTCTCCTGTTCGACCTGCGCGGTCTCGGCGAAAAGCGTCGCGTTGGCCTGCACGTAGATCTCGATGCTGTTCGCGGCCGCGGCCGCCTTGCGCGGCGTCAGCCCGATGTCCGACACCGCCGCGATCAGGTACTCCTGACCCGCCATCAGCCCGGGGCCGAGCACCGGCCGCACCATCGACGTCGAGCGCAGCCACGGATGCGCGCGGAACACGGCCAGGGTGCGGTCGGCGTAGAGCCGCACCTGCTCGCGCCAGCCGTCCGGCCGGGGGGCGCCGGGGCCGGGGAGGTCTCGTTCGGCGAGTACCGAATCCACCATGAGGTCGAGCAGTTCGGTCTTGCCGGGGACGTAGGTGTAGAGCGTCATCGTGCCCGCGCCGAGTTCCTTGGCGATCCGGTTCATCGAGACGGTCGCCTCGCCCGCGCCGTCGGCGAGCGCGACGGCGGTGGCGATCACCTGGTCGAGGGTCAGTTTCGGCTTCCGCCCCCTGGTCGGCTGCCGGGCTTCGCCGCGGTCACGCCACAACAGTTCGAGGCTGCGCTCGAAGTCCATCCACACTCCACTCGGCCGTGAAGCTGGATTCTACATTCTCGTATGCGGTACGGTTAAACTTATCTCGTAGGACGTACGAAAAGGAGTGGGGAATCGTGACGATCCTGGTGACCGGTGCGACCGGAAGCGTCGGCAGGCTGCTCGTCGACGAGCTGGTGAGCGCCGGAGCGCCGGTGCGGGCGCTGACCGTCAACCCGGCGAAGGCGGCACTGCCGGAGCAGGTGGAGATCGCCAAGGGCTACCTGGGCAAGCCGGAGACGCTGCCGGAAGCGCTCAAGGGCATCGAGACCGTGTACTTGGCGCCGCTGGCGGCCAAGGTGGACGACTTCGTGAAGCTGGCGAAGGAGGCCGGAGTGCGCAGGGTGGTGGCGCTGTCGGGCAGCAACGCCGACGACCCGGAGGAGAACTCGAGCGGCGTGGACTACGCGATCATCGAGAAGGCGGTCCGGGAGGCGGACTTCGACTGGACCTTCCTGCGGCCGGGCGCGTTCATGAACAACACCCTCGGCTGGGCGGAGACGATCAAGACCGAGCGCGTGGTCCGCGAGGCATACCCCGAATCCCGGATGACGCCGATCGACCTCGCGGACATCGCCGCCGTCGCCGCGCACGTCATCCTGACCGAGGGGCACGTCGGCAAGAAGCACACGCTGAGCGGCCCGGAGGCGATCAGCCAGCGCGAGCAGGTCGCCGCCATTTCGGCCGCGCTCGGAGAGGACGTCGCCTTCCACGAGCTCACCCGGGAAGAGGCGAACAAGCAGTGGGCCGCCGCCGGCGTCCCGGTGGAGATCGCCGAGTGGCTGCTCGACGGCTTCGCGTACTTCACCGAAAACCCCGACAGGCCGACGGGGGTTGTCCAGGAACTCACCGGACGGCCCGGCGTCACCTACGCGGAGTGGGCGGTGGCGAACGTCGAAGCGTTCCGCTGAACCCGTCACTCGCGTGATCGAACCCGTAACTCGCGTGATTGAAGGCGGAACTCTCGAGTTACGGCTTCAATCACGCGAGTTACGGCCAGGATCACGCGAGATACGAGTTACCGGTGCTCAGCGAGCCCGGCGGGGGAGGCGGGTCGGCAGCGGCGCACCGCGTCGCGGCTGATCCGCCGCCGGAGCAGGAGCCTCGGCGGGCGGCGGGGCGGGCCGTTGCGGCTGGGGAAGCGGAGGCGGGGCCTGCGATTCGCGGGGCCAGGCGGGGGTGATCATCGCCTGCGCCCCGACCCGGCGGAACGGCAGACCGTGCGCCTCCCTGGCGGGCAGGCCGGGCCAGATCTCGCCTGCTTCCTTGGCGGCGTCGCGGATCGCGGTGCCGTCGAGCGCGGTGTGCGTCTCCTCGATATCGCGGTCGAGCCACTGGACGACGAACTCCAGCGGCCCGTCGGGTGGCAGCGGCCACAGGAAGATCTCGTGGTCGACGTGGAAGGCCGAACCGCCCAGCCCCTGTGCGCGCAGCACCGGCTGATCCGGTTTGGTGGCCGACGGCACGGAGATGGTCTCCGAACTTGCCCGCCTGCCGTCGGGGAAGAGCACCCCGACCAGCAGTGCGTTGTAGTCCGGGACCCGGCGGTGGTCGATGAGGCCTTCGCCGGGTTCGTCAAGCAGGAGATCCCGCGAGTACACCGACAGCTGGAACGACACCGACTCCGGCCACACCTCGATGCCGCGCAGCGCCACGATGGTCCGCTCTGCGCGGCCAAGCGGCATCGACCAGGGCAGGATCGCCGGCACGATGTACTCGTGCGGCGTCTCCACCCAGGGGCGGCCGTTGTAGCCGAACAGTTCCTGTTCCGGCACCGGGAACAGGGGGCGGCTGCGCGGACCGTCGGTGAAGAAGCTCATCGTGGACCGGGCGCGGCAGAACGCGGGGTGAACCTGTCCGACCTGCCGCTCACGCCGTCAACGACCACCATGCGCTTCACGGTATCCGATGACCATGCCGGTACTGAACGGTTTCAACGCACCTTTCGCGTCACCCGAAGCCCTTGAGCTTCACTTTCGTGCCCTTCGGCACCTTGGTGCCCGGCGACGGATCCTGCTGCAGGACGAAGTCGAAACCGCCGTTTCCGCCGCCGTGACCGTTGCCGTTTCCGCGACCCTCACGGTCGGGTTCCAGACCCGCCTGTTTCAGGATCTGGATCGCCTCCTCCATCCGCTTGAAGGTCACGTTCGGCACTTCGACGGCGTTCGAAACGAACACCCCGATCCGGCGGTTGCTCGCCTTCTCGCCGCCCTTCGGGTCGGTGCGGATCACCTGACCGGCGGCGAACTGGTCGGAGAACTCCTCGCCTGCCTGGAACGGCTGGAAGCCCGCCTGCTGCAGGATCTGGAAGGCGGCGTCCTTGCTCTGGCCAGTGACGTCGGGAACCGGCGGCAGCGGTTCGGGGCCCTTCGACACGATGATCGTGACCTGCCCGCCGATGTTCAGCTGTGAACCGGGGCCCGGGTCGACGCGGACCACCTTGTTCTTGGCGACGTCGCTGTACTCCTGTTCGCCCTGGACCGGGGTCAGCTGCGCGGCCTTGATCGCCGTCTCGGCGTCCTGCTGACTCGTCCCGGCCTGGATGTCCGGCACGATCGGACGGCCCTTCGACAGCACGACGTTGACCGTGGCGCCCGGCGCGAGCGACGTGCCCGCGGCGGGGTCGGACCGGATCACCGTGTGCTGGGCGGCGGTGTCGCTGTACTCCTCGGTGTAGGCAGGGGTCAGTTTCGCCGACCGGAGCGCGTCACCGGCGGCGGCCTGGTTCATCCCGGCCAGCTTCGGCACCGACGACGAGCTCGGCCCGGTGTCGTTGAGGATGAAGGCGAACGCGCCGATCAGGCCGCCGAGAACCAGCACCGCGGCGGCGATCATGACGTAGAGGCGTTTGCGCGAACCCGGCTGCTCGTCGTCCGCGGCCGGCTGTGGCCGAGGGGGCGGCGTGCGGGGCGGCTGGGCGGCGGGCGGCGGCGGTTCACGGAGCAGCGCCTGCGTTCCGCGCGGGCCGGTGACCGGCATGGTCGCCTCGGCGACCGGGGCCAGCACCGTCGTCGCCATGGCCGGGTTCGCCACCGGGGCCGCCGGGACGGCCGGGATGCCGGGAGTGGTGCGTTCGGCGTCGGTCTCGCGGTCGGCGTCCGCGGGCAGCGGCACGGGCACCGGGACCGCCGGGACGCCGAGGACGGTGCGCAGATGGTTCAGCTCGGCGAGGAAGGCCGCGGCGTCGGCCGGGCGTTGCTCGGGATCGCGGCGCGTGGCGCGCAGGATCAGCTCGTCCAGCTGCGGCGGGATGCCGGGACGCAGCTCGCTCGGGCGCGGGACGTCGTCGTTGACGTGCCGGTACGCCACCGAAAGGGCGGTGTCGCCGGTGTACGGCGGGCGTCCGGTGAGCATTTCGTACAGCAGGATCCCGGCCGAGTAGACGTCGCCGCGCGAGGTGGTCGCGCCGGTGGCGACCTGTTCGGGTGAAACGTAGGCGACGGTGCCGAGGATGACGCTCGAACTGGTGGTGCCCGCGCTGGCGATCGCGCGGACCAGGCCGAAGTCGGCCACCTTGACCACGCCGCCCGAAAGCGCCGTGCCGCCGCGGCCGACGAGCACGTTCTCCGGTTTGACGTCACGGTGCACCAGACCGGCGGCGTGCGCCGCGGCCAGCGCGGAGAGCACCGGTTCGGTGATGCTCAGCGCGAGCGCGACGTCCAGCGGGCCGCGTTCGGCGAGCAGTTCACGCAGGGTCCCGCCGTCGACGAGTTCCATGACCAGGAAGGCACGGCCGGACTCCTCGCCGCCGGGGGTGTCGAAACCCTGGTCGTGTACCGCCACCACGTGCGGGTGGTGCAGGCGTGCCGCCGAGCGGGCTTCCCGCTCGAAGCGTTCGACGAAGGACCGGTCGTCGGCGAACCGCGGGTCCATGATCTTGATGGCGACCTGGCGGTCCAGGCGGGTGTCGACGCCGCGGTACACCGACGACATCCCACCGCGTGCGAGCAGCTTGTCCACCCGGTAGCGGCCCTCGAGCAGAGTGCCCACCAGAGTGGGATCCGTGCGTGTCACGGCTATGGATCGTACGGAAGTACCCATGTTGTGGTGTACGGGACCTGGCGCGCCGAGGATCACGATTTCCGTCATTTCGTCGAATCGGCGGTATACGTGACGAGGCGCGCACTCTCCGTCATGGCCGGGCCGTCACCCATGCGTACTAACGGAGCGGGAGACGGAATGTGGCACAGTGTCACCTGTGAGTGGGATTCCCGTCGCCGACGACGTTCTTGACGCAGATGTGGCCGTTCTTCCGCTGTCGGAGGTCGCGACCGCGCTGAACGTTTCGGCCAACAAGGTCCGCCAGATGCTGCGCGACGGCCATCTGATCGCCGTCCGGCGCAAGGGCGAGCTGTACGTCCCTGGCGCGTTCCTGGTGAAGGACGGCGTGGTCAAGGGCCTGGCGGGCACCATCACCGTGCTCGCGGACTCCGGTTTCAGCCGGACGGAGATGCTGCGCTGGCTTTTCGCCGCGGACGAGACCCTGCCCGGGGCCACCCCGGTCAACGCGCTTCGCACCAGCCACGGCACCGAGGTCAAGCGGCGCGCGCAGGCGATGGCGTTCTAGTTCTGACCAGCGCATACGTCGCGGCCGCGAGAAGCTGACACCCCGCCGCGGCACTCATCGCCGTGGTCACGGAGAGTGCGCTCAACGGTCCCGCGGCCGCCGCGCCCGCCGCGAGTCCGGTGATCTTCACGCTCGCCGCCGTCGTGAAAACCTGAGCCCGCACTCGCGCGGGCGTTTCGCGATGCCGGATGGCGAAAAGCGCCGAAAGTTGCGGTCCTTCGGCGAATCCGGCGAGCGCGGCGGCGGCCAGCAGGGTCACCGCGTCGTGCCCTGTCGCCGCGAGCAGGAAACTCGCGCCCAGCAGGACGGTGCTGGCGAGCACGGTGCCGTCCGGTGGCTGTGGCCTGCGGGCCAGTACGGCGTTCGCGACCAGTGACGCGGCGGCCAGCACGGTGAGCAGAAGCGCGCCGAAGCCCGGACTGCCCAGCCGTTGGGCGCCGAGCAGCGGATAGCAGACCACGGCGACCCCGATGCCGACGAAGGACACCGTGGACGTCGCGGTGGCCCGCAGCAGCGCGCGGTTGCGGAAGAGGACCGTGAACCCGTCGGCGAGTTGACGGCGGATCGGTGTCGCGGGCTTCGCTTCGGCCGCGGGGAGCGACCATGCGGCGGGGAAGGCGGCGGCGACCAGCGTGATCGCGACGGCGACCGCGGCCGGAGCGCCGGCGTACGCGGCCACGAGCCCGGCGAGCCCCGGCCCGGCGAGGCTCGCGGCGGTGAACGTCATCGCGTCCAGGGTGCTCGCCCTCGCCAGCGGTGTCATGCCGCGGACGTTCGGCAGCTGCGCCGTCCAGCCGCCCGCCAAAGCGGGGTTGAGCAGCCCCACCGCGACGGCGACCGCGATCGCCGCCGGGAGTTCGACCAGCGCGAGTACCGCGCCGAGTCCGCCCGCGTAGGCGAGCAGCGCCCACGCCAGCAGCCGTCCCGGCTGTGGACTCCGGTCGAGCAGCGCCCCGAGCAGCGGCCCTCCCGCCGCCGCGGAGACCGTCAGACCCGCGAGCAGCGCGGACCCGGTGGCGGCCGAGCCGTCGACGCTCATGCCGAGCAGGAGCAACGCCGGTCCGGACAGTTCGTCCCCGGTCCTGGCGACCGTCGCGCCGGTCAAATAGACGGCGAGACTGTAACGGCCTCTCATGAGCGAGACGTTACAGTGGGGTATGACTTCAGCGCAGCGGGATTTCCTGCCCGGCCGTTCGGCGCGGGCGGCGGCGCGGCGGGCGGTGGATCTGCTGGCGGTCCTGCTCGCGCCGGACCCCTCGGTCGCGTCGGTTCGCGCCGTTCTGGAGGCGCACGGCGAGACCTCGGTCGACATGGCGCCTTCGGATGTGGCTTCGCTGCGCGAAGCGGCCGCGGAGTTGCGAGAGGTATTCGCGGCGCGGGATGCGGGAGAGGCGGCCGAGGTACTCAACCGGCTGCTGGCTCGCTACGCGCATCCGCCGCGGCTGACCGATCACGCCGACGGGTTCGGCTGGCATCTGCACGTGGACGCCGACGACGACGGGCCATGGGGCGCGTGGCTGGTGACGTCGTCCGCGCTGGCGTTGGCGGCGTTGCTTTCGGACCGTCAGGCGCCGCCGGGTGGGCTGTGCGCGGCTTCGGGCTGTGGGAAGCCGTTCGCGCATTTGGGTGGGGGGAGCCCGCGGCGGTACTGCTCGACGCGGTGCGCGACTCGGGAGCGGGTCGCTGCGCACCGGCGCGACCGGTCCCGAACGCCATGAAAGGTCCTTTCCTTGCAAATTTTGCAAGGAAAGGACCTTTCATGGCGCGCGAAAGCGGGTCAGGACTGCTGCTTGTCCCGCCAAGCGATCCAGGACCGCAGCTTGTCGAGGTTGTAGTCCGGCCCGCCGGTCGCGACGGTGAACAGTGAGACGCCCAGCTCCAGCAGCTTCGGGCCCAGCTCCTCGGGCTCGCCTTCGACGGCGACCGAACGCTCGATCTCCTTCGGGTCCCGGCCGACGTCGGCGCAGTGCTGGTCGAGGATCTTGACCTTGCGCTCGACGACCTCCGGGTCGCCGAAGCCGTGCCAGATGTCGGCGTGCTTCGCGACCAGGCGCAGCGTCTTCTTCTCGCCGCCGCCACCGATCAGCACCGGGATGTCCCGGACCGGTTGCGGGTTCAGCTTGCCCAGCCTGCTCTCGATCCGCGGGAGCGCCTCGGCGAGGTTGTCGAGCCGCCCGCCCGCGGTGCCGAACTCGTAGCCGTATTCGTCGTAGTCCTTCTCGAACCAGCCGGAGCCGATGCCGAGGATCAGCCGTCCGTCGGAGATGTTGTCGACGGTGCGGGCCATGTCGGCCAGCAGTTCGGGGTTGCGGTAGCTGTTGCACGTCACGAGCGCGCCGATCTCGACCCGCGAGGTGGACTCCGCCCAGGCGCCCAGCATGGTCCAGCACTCGTAGTGCAGACCCTCGGGCTCACCGTAGAGCGGGTAGAAATGGTCCCAGTTGAACACGATGTCCACACCGAGGTCTTCGGCCTCCGAAGCCGCCCGGCGGATCGCCTTGTACTCGGCGTGCTGCGGCTGCAGCTGGACGCCGATCCGGATCTTCCTGTTCGAAGCAGTGGTCATGTTCGCACCCTAAGCCTGGAGTTGCTCCACGCGCTCGCCAGTATCCTCGGCAGCGCGACTTTCAGCCGACGGCGGCGAGGGACGACCGCGCGGGTGTTCAGCACGTCGTGACCGAGGGCCTCGATCTCGTCCAGAATGCCTTCGTAGAGGACGAGGGCGGTCCGCACGCAGTCGCGGGATTCCTCGCGCAGCAACGGGATGCCCGCTTCGGCGCGGCGGTACACCGCCCGGTTGCGCGCCACCGCGACCGCGAGCGCTCGCCGCACCCGCCGGTCGGGCAGCCCGCGCGCACGGGACCATTCGAGCAGTTCGCGGTCGACGCCGAACGCGGCCAGTTCCCTGGTGGGCAGGTACAGCCTCCCGCGGTCGAGGTCCTCGCCGATGTCGCGCAGGAAGTTGGTCAGCTGGAACGCCTCGCCCAGCGCGGCGGCGCCGGGTTCGGCTTCCGCGACCGGGACGACGGTGCCGAAGACGGGCAGCATCTGCAGGCCGATCACCTCGGCCGAACCGTGGACGTACCCCTGGAGGTCGGCGTAGGTCGCGTACTCGGTGATCTTGAGGTCCATCGCCATGGACCGCAGGAACGCGTCGAACAACTCGCGGTCCAGGTCGTGGCGGCGCACGGTGTCGGCGAGCGCGGTCAGGACCGGATCGGCCGGTGTTTCACCGTCGAAGATCCGCGCGACCATGACGGCGACCTCGTCCAGCGCGGCCGCGGGATCGGTGCCGGGCGCGGGATTGTCGACCAGTTCGTCCGCCATCCGCGCGAAGCCGTACAGCGCGTGCGCGAACGGCCGCGTCCGTGGCGGCAGCAGCCGGGTCGCGAGGAAGAAGGTGCGGCCGTGGTGCGCGTTGATGCGCCGGCATTCGGTGTACGCGGCCCGCAACGCCGGGCCGGTGATGCCCGCGGCGTCGAGTTCGTTCATCGGCCGGTGATCCTTCCCGCCGCCAGCCTGCCGGAGATCACCACCGGTGGGATGCCGACGCCGGGTGTGGTCCCGCAGCCCGCCAGTACGACGTTTTCCGCCGCTCGTATGAGGTTCCCCGGCCGGAACGGGCCGGTCTGGGCGAAGGTGTGCGCGAGCGAGAACGGGGTGCCCGCGGTGAGCCCGCGTTCCGCCCAGCCCGCCGGGGTGATCGTCTCGTCGACGGTGAAGCCGTCCGCGAATCCGGTCAGGCCGCGCTTTTCCAGCGTACGCAGGAGTTCCTCACGATAGGCGGGGCCGACCCGGCGCCAGTCGATCTTGCCGCGGCGCAGGTTCGGCGCCGGGGCGAGCACCGAGATCACCTGATCGCCGCCGGGGGCCAGTCCCGGTTCGGTCGCCGTCGGCCGGGTCACCAGCAGCGACGGGTCGCTCATCAGCTTGCCTTCGCGGATGATCTCCGAGAACGTCTTTTCCCAGGCGTGGCCGAAGAAGATGGTGTGGTGGCCCAAGTCCGGCCACGTTTTCGGCGCGTGCCCGTGGAGCACGACGGCCGACGGCGAGTACCGCAGCGGCAGCGGCCGACGGGGACGGGCGCCGAGCAGCCGGTACGCGGTACCGAGCTCGGTCGCGAGAACCACGGTGTCGCACGGGATCCGCTCGCCCGAGCGGGTCCGTACCGCGCGCACCCGCGAGGAAACCCTTTCCAGCCAAGCGGCTTCGGTGCCGAACCGCACTTCCGCGCCGGCGCGTCCGGCCGCGTTCGCCATCGCTCGCGCGATCTCACCCATCCCGCCCGCCGGGTAGTAGACCCCGCCGACGGTGTCCATGTAGGAGATGACGCCGTACGCGCCGATCGCGCGCGCCGGATCGAGCCCCGCGTAGAGGGCCTGGAAGGAGAACAGACGGCGCACGCGGTCGTCGCGCAGGAATCCGCCGATCTTCGGGCCCAGCCGTCCGAAACCGCCCAGTGCGGCCAGCTTCGCCAGCTCCGGGCGTACGAGATCGAGCGGCGAGTCGAAGTTCGCGCCGATGAAATGGTCCTTCTGCACCGCGTAAAGCTCGGTCAGCCAGCGCCGCAACCGGCGGTAGCCCTCGGCTTCGGCGGGACCGGCGGCCGCGCGGATCTCGGCCTCCATCGCCGCCGCCTCGGTGTGCACGGCGATCGTGCTGCCGTCGGCGAACTTCGCGCGGTAGGCCGGGTCGAGGCGCGTCAGCGTCAGGTTGTCCGAAAGGGATTCGCCGACCGCGGAAAAGGCCTCGTCGAGCAGTTCGGGCATGGTCAGCACACTGGCGCCGGTGTCGACGGTGTTGCCGCCGAAATCCGCCTGCCCCGCCCGGCCCCCGGGGCTTTTGTCCTGCTCCAGCAGGGTCACCCGGCGGCCGGCGCCGAGCAGGTGCAGCGTCGCCGACAGCCCGGCGAGCCCGCCACCGATCACCACCACGTGGTCACTCGGACCGGTGACAGTGCGCATCAGTACGTCCGCTGGGTCGCCTTGACGACCAGCCCGGTCAGCGCGGCGGGAGCGGGCTCGGCCAGGTGGGCGCGGTCGAGCGCCGCCATCGCGGAGTCGGTGAGCTCGTCGATGCGGCGTTCCACCGCGTCGACCGCACCGACGTCCCGCAGTGCTTCGCGCACGGTCTCGACGGCGTCTTCGGACAGGTGGGCGTCGCCGATGGCGTCGGAGATGATCTTCGCCGCCGCGTCCTTGCCCTGCTCGGCCGCGCGCTGGAGACCCAGCGCGACCAGCAGCGTCCGCTTGCCCTCACGCAGGTCGTCGCCCGCGGGTTTGCCGGTGACCGACGGGTCGCCGAACACGCCGAGCAGGTCGTCCCGCAGCTGGAACGCCACGCCGACGTCGTCGCCGAACTCGCGCAGCGTCGCGATCAGGGCGTCGTCGGCGCCGCCGAGCGCGGCACCGAGGTGCAGCGGGCGCTGGACGGTGTACGCGGCTGTCTTGAGCTTGCAGATGTGCAGTGCCGCCTCGGGGGTGGCGTCGCCGGTGGCCTGCGTGCGGACGTCGAGGTACTGCCCGGCGAGTACTTCGGTGCGCATCGCGCGCCACGCCGGCCGTGCCGCCGCGAGGACGGCGGGCGGAAGTGGTGCCTCGCCGAACATGTCGTCGGCCCAGGCCAGCGCGAGGTCACCGACCAGGACGGCGGTCGCGAGCCCGAAGGTGCTCGGCGAACCCAGCCAGCCGCTGTCGGCGTGGAGCTTCGCGCCCGCGATGTGCACGGTCGGTGAACCGCGGCGCGAATCGGAGGAGTCGATGAGGTCGTCGTGGATCAGCGCACACGCCTGGATCAGCTCCAGGCTCGCCACCGCCTGCAGCACCCCTTCGACGTCCGGCCCCGCCGGATCGCCGCCGGCGCCGCGCCAGCCCCACCAGGCGAACGTCGGGCGCAGCCGTTTGCCGCCGCCCAGCACGAATCCGGCCAGCGCGTCGATCCCGACCCCGACGACCGGTTCGGTGCGGCGGATTTCGGCACCGGCGCGCTCGAGGAATCCGGCCAGGGCCCGCTCGACGTTGGCGGGCAGATCGGCGTCGTAGGCGGACGTGTCCATGCGCACATCCTCCGGGAAGGATGTCTTCATGACCCAGTCGGGTGCCGTGGAATGTGGCGAACGAGACGTGGCCCGCCGTTGCGATTCGTCACCTACTTGCGGTCCTCGTGCTACCGACTACCGCAAGTAGGTGACTAATTGCGGGTCTTGTCGTAGTGCCGTTTCGCCCGCGCCCGGTTGCCGCAGTCCGACGAACTGCACCAGCGCCGCGACCGGTTGCGCGTGTGGTCGGTGAAGACCCAGCCGCAGCCGGGCCCCTCGCACTCCCGGATCCGCTCCAGATCCCCGGTCCGGAGCAGGTCCTCGGCCGCCAGCGCGAGGAAGTACGGCAGCGCGCCGTCGCTCTCCAGCGGCACCACCCAGCGCAGCGGCAAGGACCGGGGGAGCGAGGCGTGCCGGTATGCCTCGATCAGGGGCTTTCGCAGCGCCGTGACGTCCGGCGGATCCGACACGAGCACGCGGTACAGCGTCTCGCGGAAGGCCTTCACCGTCTCCAGGACGGCCTCGGAGATCTCCAGCCGTTCGGTGCCCGCACCGACCAGGACGACCCACTCGGACAGCCGTTCCGGGGTCGAAAGCCGGTCTTCCCGCCGGGCCGGATCGCGGCGCCAGGAAACGGTGTTGACCAGGTCCAACGGCGCGCTCCCGCCGATGCTGTCGTACCCGTCCCAGTGGCCGTCCACGAATCCTCCTAATGGTCAAAGGTAGTTTAGCTTGTTAGGCTCGGGTCATGACGGAGATGTCGACGCGCCGGCGGAACTACCTGGCCGGCGCCCGTGTCGGGCTCGGGCTGGGTGTCGCGACCTTCGTCCTCGGCGTCACCTTCGGCGCGTACAGCCAGACTCTGGGCTGGGGGATCGCGGCCCCGATCGCCGCGTCGATCCTCGTGTTCTCCGGCTCGGCCCAGTTCGCGATGGCCACCGCGCTCGCGGGCGGCGGCAACATCGCCGTCGCGGTCGGTGCCGCGGCCCTGATCAACGCCCGGTTCCTGCCGATGGGCGCCGCCGTCGCCGCGGATCTGCGCGGAGGACGACTGCGCCGCGCGTGGGAGGGCCAGGCCGTCGTCGACGGTTCGTGGGTGGCCGCGCACCTCGGCGAAGGGCGTTTCGATCGCGAAAAACTCATCGGCTGCACCCTTGTCCAGCTGCCCGCGTGGGTGCTGGGGACGGTGCTCGGCGTCCTCGCCGCGCCGCCGCCGGACGTCGTCGCGCGGTTCGGGCTCGACATCGTGTTCCCCGGTTTCTTCCTGGTCCTGCTCATCGACGAACTGCGCCGTTCCCGCGAGGCGGTCCGGACCGCGGCGCTCGCCGCTTGCCTTGCCGGGATCTTGGTGCTGTTCGTCCCGGTCGGGCTCGCGCTGATCGGCGCGTCGGCCGCCGCGCTGCTGGGCCTGGGGACGCGGCGATGACGCTCTGGATCGCCATCGTCGCCGTCGCGCTGGTCAGCATCGGGTTCAAGGCGGCGGGCCCGGTCCTGCTCGGCGACCGGACGCTGCCGCCGCGTTCGGCAGGCGTGATCGCGTTGCTGGCGCCCGCGCTGCTGGCCGGTCTGGTGCTGACCGACGTGACCGGTCCGGCCTGGTCCGCGGTCGACTGGACGCTGTGCGCGGGACTGGCCGCGATCGCGGTGACCTACCTGCTGCGCGTCCCGGTGCTCGCCGCGATCCTCTGCGGGGTCGTCGTCACCGCGGCGCTCCGGTTCCTGGTCTAGGTCCAGAACGGTCCGCTCAGCCCGGCCTGTTCGAAGTACGCGGCCGCGGCGGCCGGATCCCGGCGGGTGTAGCCGTGGTCGAGCCTGCCGTCGTACCAGCCTGCCGCGAGCCGCCACAACGTCGCGAGGTCCATGACGTAGCCCTTGTCCTGCCCCGTTTCCGCCAGCCAAGCGTCCACACAGGACTCGCCGCAGAACAGGCGCTGGTTCCCGCAGGTGTGCACCACGTCGTCCCACATCCGGGCCGCCGGGACGAGGAAATGAGCGACCAGATCGCCCTTCGGTGGCACCTGGTCGTTCACGAGCAGGGCCCGCGGTTCGCCGCAGCCCCGGCAGCGCGTGGACACCAGCACCTCGGGTTCGGCCTTGACCAGATGCGGGATCGCGAACGCGTCCCACGCGCAGCCGCCCCACCACAGCGTCCGCTCACCCATCACCGAGAAACCCAGCGGGATCGCCGCGAACGGATGCGCCATCACGACGTGCTCGCAGTCGTCGAGCACGAGGTGCCGCCGCTCCGCGAGCCGGTGCAGCGCCTGTTTCGCCACCGCGAGCGATCCGTGGGCGGCGTCGGCCAGTTCCGGCGCCGTCGGCGGCCTCCCGTGTTCGGCGAACGCGCGGTAGACCGCGACGCGGACGTCCTCGTCCCAGCTGGTGTCGGTTTCGGCGCTCATGGCGGCTCCCTGTGCTCGTCACCGAGTCTCCCCAGGCCGGCGCCACACGGCAACCGCTCGCGAGTGGCCGAGGTCGCATGCCCACAGCCTGAGAGGGGGCTCCCAGCCAGCGGACCTCCCCCTTAACATGGCGGTATGACGTCGGTGGTCGAGCGGTTGCAGGGTGATGGACCCGTGTTCTCCATCGAGTTCTTCCCGCCTCGCGACGCGGCCGACGAGGCGGTGCTGTGGAAGTCGATCCGGGAACTCGAACCGCTGGACCCGGCGTACATGTCGATCACCTACGGCGCGGGCGGCTCCAGCCGGGACGGCACGATCCGCAGTATCGCCCGCGTCGCCACCGAAACCACGCTGGTGCCGATGGCGCACCTCACCGCCGTGAACCACTCGGTCGCGGAACTGCGCAACGTCATCGGCTGGTACGCCGCCGTCGGCGTGCGGAACATCCTCGCGCTGCGTGGCGACCCGCCGGGCGACGTCTACGGCGACTGGGTCCCGCATCCGGACGGGCTCAACTACGCCGAGGAACTCGTCGAACTGGTGCGTTCGCTCGGCGACTTCTGCGTCGGCGTCTCGGCGTTCCCGTACGGCCACCCGAGGTCGGCGAACCTCGAGGCCGACACCGAGTACCTCGTGCGCAAGCTGCGCGCGGGCGCCGATTTCGCGATCGCGCAGCTGTTCTTCGAGCCGGAAGACTTCCTCCGCCTGCGTGACCGGGTGGCGGCCACCGGCTGCGAGGCGCTGGTCATCCCCGGCATCATGCCGCTGACCACGCCGCGGACGCTGCACACGTCGATCAAGCTGTCCGGCGCGCCGGCGCCGCGGCGGCTGCTGGACCGGCTCGAACCGCTGGCCGACGACCCGAAGGCCTTCCGCGCGGAAGGGATCGACGCGGTGACCGAACTGTGTGAGCGGCTCATCGCCGAAGGCGTCCCTGACCTGCACTTCTACACGTTCAACCGGTCCAAGGCCACGCGTGAGGTGGTCAGCAGGCTCGGGCTGGTCCCGGCCCGGGCGTAACTCCGTACCGAAGTCGCCCGCTGTCCCGGTAGCGTGCCGGTCATGGCTTCGACCGCGCAAAGTGTGCACCAGATCTGTGACCGGTACGTCGACGAGTACGCCGCGGCCGACCCGGTCGCCGCGACGACGTTCGGCATCTCCGGATACGACGACCAACTGACCGACTACTCGCCTGCCGGACACGCGGCCAGGGCGGCGATCGCCACGCGCGCGCTGGCCGAGATCGAAGCGGCCGAACCCGCCGACGACGGCGAGGGCGCGGCCAAGGCGGTGTTCACCGAGCGGATCGGGTTGCAGCTGGAGATCCACGATGCCGGTCTCGACGTCGCGGCGCTGAACGTGATCGAAAGCCCCGTGCAGGAACTGCGCATGGTCTTCGACCTCATGCCCACCGACACCGCGGAGCACTGGGCGACGATCGCCGCCCGGATGGCGAAGGTACCCGAAGCGCTCGACGGTCTCCGCGCTTCGCTGCTCGCGGCCGCGAACGCCGGCCGGGTGTCGGCGTTGCGGCAGGTCGGCAAGGTCGCCGAACAGGCCGAAACCTGGGCGGGGTTGAAGGACGACGCCGGTTTCTTCGAGACGCTGATCTCGGGAGCGAAGGACGTCGACGAGAAGCTGCGTGCCGAGCTCGGCCACGCCGCTCACGCCGCTCAGGAGGCGTACGCGGAGTTCGCCGGTTTCCTCCGCGCCGAACTCGCCCCGCTGGCGCCGGTCAAGGACGCCGTCGGCGCCGAGGTCTACAAACTGTGGTCCCGGCTGTTCACCGGAGCCACCCTCGACCTGGACGAGGCCTACGCCTGGGGCTGGGCCGAATTCACCCGCATCGAAGCGGAAATGCGCGAGGTCGCCGGCCGGATCAAACCGGGCGCCACCCTCGCCGAGGCGGCCGCCGTCCTCGACGCCGACCCCAAGTACGTCGTCCGCGGCCGGGCCGAATTCCAGGCCTGGATGCAAAACTTGTCCGACAACGCGCTGAAGTCGTTGCGCGGCAAGCACTTCGACATCACCGACCGGGTGATGGAACTGGAGTGCAAGATCGCCCCGCCCGGCGGCACCGTCGGCGCGTACTACACCGCCCCGAGCGAGGACTTCGCGCGTCCCGGCCGCATGTGGTGGTCGCTGCCGCAGGGCCGGGACCAGTTCGTCACCTGGCGTGAGGTCAGCACCGTCTACCACGAGGGCGCGCCGGGCCACCACCTGCAGATCGCGACCGCGGTCGACCAGTCCGACTCGCTGAACAAGTACCAGCGGCTGCTGGCGTTCACCTCCGGGCACGCCGAAGGCTGGGCGCTGTACTCCGAGCGGCTGATGCAGGACCTCGGCTTCCTCGCCGACGACGGCGACCTGCTCGGCATGCTCTCCGAACAGCTGTTCCGCGCCGCGCGCGTGCTCGTCGACATCGGCATGCACCTGGAACTGGAGATCCCGGCGGGCACCGGCTTCCACGAGGGGGAGCGGTGGACGCCCGAGCTGGGCCTGGAGTTCATGCTCACCCGCACCGTCACCGATCCGGCCCACGTGCACGACGAGATCGACCGCTACCTGGGCTGGCCAGGGCAGGCGCCGTCGTACAAACTCGGCGAACGCCTGTGGCTCGCCGCGCGTGACGAGGCCCGTGCCCGGCAGGGGGACGCCTTCGACATCAAGCAGTTCCACACGCGGGCGCTGGCGCTCGGCGGGATGGGGCTGGACACGCTGCGGGAGATGCTGGCCGCACTGGACTGAGCCACGCTCCTTCGGCCCTCGCGCGCGCAATGAAGGAGCCTTTCATTGCAAATTTCGCAATGAAAGGCTCCTTCATTGCATTCGGAGGGGCCCTCCGGATGTGTGCTCCCACCCTGTCCGAAGGAATCTGGCCGCAAGTCCGTGAAGGGCCCCTTGAGGGACCCAGAGTCCCTCAAGGGGCCCTTCACGGACTTGCGCGACACCAAGAGCCTCAGCGATGGCGCGTGAAGGACCCCTTCCCTCGGCTCACCCGAGGAAACCCGACCTTCACCGCGCCCGAATCGCCACTCACGACCACCGTGGCCCGCCGCGTGCCGCAATTCACGTGCCCCCACCACCGAAGCCTTGATACGTTCCCTCGCGTGCACCGGATCTTTCTCGTCACCCCACCCCCCGCCTCCTGAGCGGGGTGTCTCCGGCCGCGCGGCGTTCCAGCCGCCCGGCCGATCCGTGCTGCACTGAAGCACCCCGCGTCGTCGCCGTCCGCTGACCCGACAAAGACGCAGGAGCGTTCCCCATGTCCGTAGCCGTACCCACGCGCGCCCGATCGTCGGCCGCGCTCGTCCTCGCCGGTATCCTCTGGGGGACCGGCGGCCTCGCCGGATCCCTGCTCGCCTCCCGCGCGGGGCTCCATCCACTGAGCGTCGCCGCGTACCGGCTGCTCATCGGCGGCGTGATCGCCACCGGCTACCTCTGGCTCACCGGGGGCCTCCGCGACCTTCCCCGCACGACACAGGTCCGCCGTCGCCTCCTGACGGTCGGCGGCTTGTTCGCCCTTTTCCAGACCAGCTATTTCGTCGCGGTCTCGTTGAGTTCCGTGAGCGTCGCGACGATGACCACCATCGGCAGCGCGCCCGTTCTGCTCGCCGTCGCGACGGTCGTCAGGACCAGGAAACTCCCCACGCGGTGGACAGCGGTGTCGCTGGTCGGATCCCTCATCGGGCTGGCGCTGTTGCAGTGGACGCCCGGAGAAGAGGTCAACGCCGCCGGAGTGCTGTTCGCCTTGCTCGCCGCGGCCGGGTTCGCCGCGCTGACACTCGTGACCGCGACCCGCGTCGAGGGGCTGGATCCCTTGCCCACCACGGCGTTCGGCTGCCTGATCGGCGGCGCCGCGCTCACGCCCGCCGCGTTGTGGTTCGGGATGGCCGTGCCGGTCCAGGCCGACGTGGTCGCGCTCGTCGTCTACTTCGGTGTCGTGCCCACGGCGCTGGCGTACGCCGCGTACTTCCGGGGCCTCGAAGGCGCGCATCCCGTACTGGCCGCGCTGTCCGCCCTGCTGGAACCGTTGACCGCCGCGCTGCTGTCGATGGCCCTGCTCGGTGAACGGCTCGGCGCCGTGGGCTGGTGCGGCGCGGCGGTGCTCATCGCCGCGCTCGCCGTCGCCTACACGAAACCTTAGAGCGGCAGCGTCCGCCCGAGGATCGCGAACGCCCGCGGATCCCCGGCGAAGTGGTAGTCCCGCAGCACATCGACGAAGCCGACGCGCCGGTACAGGTTCCAGGCCCGGCTGGTGCCTTCCGGCGTGGAAAGGAGGACGTGGGCGTTGGGCACGCCGTCGAGCAGCCGCCGCAGGAGGTCCTCGCCGATCCGCTTCCCCTGGTTTTCGGGGCTCACGTGGATCTCGGTGAGCTCGAAGTAGTCGGACATCCAGTGCTCGGCGGCGGCCTGGCCCTCACGGCGGGTCAGGCCGTGGCGGACCTGTTCGTGCCACCACTGGCCGCCGCGGCCCTTGTAGCCGTAGGCGAGCCCGAGCAGGACGCCGTCCGCGTCGAGCGCGGCCATGCAGCGCCAGCCTTCGCGTAACGCGTGCGTGAGCCACATCGGCGCGCGTTGCTCGGCCGTGCCTTCGGGGTAGCGCATGGCGTTGACGTAGATGGTCAGCGCCTCGGGGAGCCGGGCGCGGAACTCGTCCGCGGACAGCTGGACGTAGCGGGTGCATTCCGAGGACATCGCGGTCACGGGCGCCCATCCTGCCCGGCGCCCGCGACGTCCGCGGGAGTGCCCCCGGTCAGCGCGACGAGGCGGGCGAACGTCGTGGGGTACACCGACTTCGGGTGTCCGGCGGCGGCCCAGACGACGTCGTGGGCGCGCAACGCGGTGTCGACGAGGGTGGTCAACGCTTTCGGGTGACCGACCGGGGCGACGCCGCCGATCGGCTGCCCGGTGTGCGCGCGGACGAAATCCGCGTCCGCCTTGCCGATCTCGTCGGCGCCGGTCAGCGAGGCGAGGATGCCGGTGTCGGCGCGGTGCGCGCCCGAGGTCAGGGCGAGCAGGGCCGTTTCGGTCCCGCCGGTGCGGCTGCGGAACACGAGGCTGTTCGCGATCGCGCCGACCTCGACACCGAGCGCTTCGGCGGCTTGCGCGGCCGTGCGGACTTCGGCGGGGAGGATCCGGATCCCGTCCGCGGCGTCCTGCTGACCCGCCTCGGCGAGCGCGGCCGCGACCTTGGCCACCGAGGGATGCCCGGACTGGTCGATGGTGCTCATGAGCCTATGAGATCACGTGACCGATCCGGTGTCCCGCACCACATGCGGCGATCGCCCCGGCACGGGGTTGAAGAAATGGGCACTTCGGGGTTACATTGGTCTTGTTCGAACAGACGTTCGACATTCGGTGAGCGCGCACCGGTAGGTGCCCGGCGCGGGGGCGGGGGAAGCGCCTCGGCGCCGGGCACCGGCCGGCGCTCACGTACAGGAGGAGGGTCGTCATGTCCGTTTCGGTCGTGTCCCCTGACGAAGCCGAGAGGCCGGGGGGCACCGCGCAGCCCGCCCTGCCGATGTCGTTGCGCCCGCCGGCACCACCCGCGGCGGTCTCCTTGTACGCGCAGGCGAGGCGGGGTCTCGCCGAGGCGGAGCGGGAAAACGATCCCGCGGAGCGGTTCATCGGGGCGTATCTCGCCGCGCTGCGGGGCGCGGCGGCGGTACTGGAGGCCCGCGGCCGTCCGCACCGGGGCCGGGCCCGGCCGGCGAGCGGCTGGGTGCTGCTCGACTCCGTCGCGCCCGAATTGAAGGAGTGGGCGGCGTTCTTCGCGGCCAACTCCGCGACGCGGGCCGCCGCGCAGGCGGGGATCACCGGCAAGGTCACCGTCGAACTGGCGGACGAGCTGACGCGGGCCGCCACGGTGTTCCTGGAACTCGTCCGACGGGTGGTGCACGGGCTGCCGATGGGTGATTCGGCGCATGTCGCCTGAGTCACCATGGAGAGGGGGTGCCCGATGGCCGGGCAGGCCATGATCGACCAGGGCAGGTTCCTGGAGGTGCTCGGCGCCGAAACCGAGCTGATGGCCCAGGTGGCGCACACCGCGTCCGCCGACGCTCCGGTTCCGACCTGCCCCGGCTGGACGCTCGGTGAGGTCCTCAGGCACGTGGGCAGCGTGTACCGGGTCACCCGCCGCTGGATCATCGACGGACGGCGTCCCGAACACTGGCAGCGCAAGCCGGGGCCGACGCAGTCGCTGGAGGAGTACTTCCGCGAGGGCCGGGACGAGCTCGTCGCCGAATTGTCCGCGCACGATCCGGAGGCAGCGGCGCCGACCTGGTGGCCGGCGGACCGCAGCTACGGGTTCTGGCGGCGGCGGATGGCGCACGAGACGACGATCCACCGGATCGACGCGGAGAGCGCCGCCGGCCGGGAAGTGTCGGCGATCCCCGAAGACGTGGCACTCGACGGGATCGACGAGGCGCTGGTGCTGTGGTTCGGCCAGCGGCTGCCGTTGCTGGGCTTGTCCGGCACCAGGACCGGATCGGTCGGCGTGCGCACCGCGGGCCACCACTGGATCGCCAGAGCCGGGCCCACGGAAACGGTCGCCTGGCGATGCTCCGCCGAGGAGGCCCGGCGCGCGGACGATCTGATCACCGGGCATCCGGACAAGATCTACCGCTGGCTCTGGGGCCGGGCGGGTCCGACGGCGGTGACGGTCAGCGGAGACCAGGACATGGCGGGACAACTTTGGGCCCTTTTGCGGCTCGCGACTCGATGACCGGTCGGTGGGGAAGCCAAACCGGTCAGCGCCAGTCGGCGGAGCCGAAAATGTGCCTGAAGAACGACCGAACGCGTGAACCCGCCCCGGCCGAAGGCCCCGCGATCGCGGTGGCAGGGCGCCCTGCCCGCTCATCGGGACGTGCATGACCGGCGAGCGCCCTGCCGACGTCGATCGCGGACGCGGGTTCACCTACGGGACACAGACGCGGGTTCACCCACAAGACACAGAAGTGTCGGTGGTGCCGTCTAGGTTCACGGGTGTGGCATCGCAGCTGGTGAACCTGGTCTTCGACTCGGCCCTTCCCAGAGATCTGGCGGGTTTCTGGGAAGGGCTGTTCAGCTGGGACGCCCCGTTTCAACCGGCGTTCCGCTCCGAGGCGGTCCCCAAACGGGGCAAGAACCGGCTGCACCTGGATCTGACGAGCCGTTCGCCAGGGCACCAGGCCGAGCTGGTGGACCGTGCGCTGTCCCTCGGCGCACGGCACATCGACATCGGCCAGGGCCCGCCGGCGGAGAAGCGGGTGCCGTGGGTGGTGCTCGCGGACCCCGAGGGCAACGAGTTCTGCGTCCTCGAACCGCGCGAGCAGTACGAGGGTTCCGGCGCGATCGCTTCGGTCGTCACCGACGCTCTCGACCCGGAGCGGCTCGCGCGGTTCTGGGCGGCCGCCCTTGGCTGGGAGATCGGCGTCCGCGAGAAGACGATCGTGGGTCTGCGGCCGCCGGGCGGCCGCGGCCCGTGGGTCGAGTTCCTCGCCACGAAAGAGGAGAAACAGCACAAGAACAGGCTGCGGTTCGAGATCGCGCCACGGCGAGGTAAGAGCCGGACGGCCGAAGTCCGGCGTCTCAGGGAGCTCGGCGCGACAGGACAGGGTTCGGCGAGGCAAGGTGCCGTGGCCATGGTGGATCCGGAGGGCAACGAGTTCAGCGTGCTCGCACCCCGGTAGTTGTTTCGCCGGGGTTGCGCGGTGGCGTCGAACGCTGACCTGAGCGAAACACCCGCGCCGTTGGCAGGCAACAACCGGCCGGGACCGTGGAGGTCATGGAGACCTATCGAGTCCGGCCCGCCCGGCTTCACCCCGGTGAAGAGACAACGACCGCGTCGGCCTGGCGGGTCCGGATCCGCGTGGACGACCGGCCGGGCACCCTGGCCAGGATCGCGATCCGGCTGGCCGACCTCGAGTGCAACATCCTCGGGTTGTCGGTGCTCCCGGTCCCCGGCGGCCTGCTCGACGAGATCGTCCTGCGGCCGGCCACCGGTCTGCCGCGGCAACTGCTCGTCGACGCGATCCGCGACGAAGGATGCGAATGCTCCGCCGTCATCGACGCGGATCTGGCCGAACTGGTCGATCCGGCCACCGCCACGTTCGCCGCGGCCAAGAGAGCCGTCGAGGAGCCCAGCGGCCTCGCAGAGGTCCTTCGCGGCGTGCTCGCGGCCGACGTCGTCACGAAGGTCCCGTCGATCGAGGCGAACCCTGCCCGCACGGAGGGCGGGCATCGGGCGGTGTTCCCGGCGGGCGACGGCACCGCGTTCGTCGCGCGCCGCCGGTGGTCGCCGTTCGTCGAACTGGAACTGAGCCGCGCGGTCGCGCTGACCGGGCTGATGACCGCCGTCCGCGACAACGTGACCGGTCCGGTCGTGCTCGACCGGGCCGACGGCGCCGCGATCGTCCTTCGGAAGGGTGTCCCCGGTGACGCCGAAGCGGTGTCCGCGCTGCACCAGAGATGCTCGATGACGACGCTTTTCCACCGCTACCACACAGGGATGCGCGCCGTGCCGCGCCGTTGGCTGCACCGGCTCCTGATGCCGCCGCGGGGGATCAGCCTGCTCGCGGTCTGCGGCCGGGACGTGATCGGTCTCGGCCAGCTGATCCCGTCGGCCGACGCCGGCGCGGCCGAAGTCTCGCTCCTGGTCGAGGATTCCTGGCAGCGCCAAGGCATCGGCACCGCCTTGCTGACCAGGCTCGCCGTCCTCGCCGCAGCCAAGGGGGAGCGCGAACTCGCCGCCGTCTGCCTGCCCGGCGACGATTCCCTCTACCGCACCGCCGCCCGCGCGGGGCTCCGCCCCGAACGTGCCCCCGGCGACTCCGGCACCCTGCGCCTCACGCTCCCCAACCCCCGCAATTAGTCACCTGGTTGCGAGAGAAACGATCGCAACCAGGTGACTAATTGCGGTTCCAGAACCAGTCTTTGCCGCGGGCCTCGCCCAGCGCGCGCTTCTTGCGTTCGGGAGTGAGCCGATCCAGGTAGAGCTTGCCGTCGAGGTGGTCGGTCTCGTGCTGCAGGCACTGGGCGAGCACCTCGAAGCCTTCGACCTCGACGGGCTCGTTGCGCAGGTCGACGCCTCGCACCACCGCGTGCTTCGCGCGGACGACCGGGAACCACAGTTCCGGAACGGACAGGCAGCCCTCGCCGATCTCATGCGTCTCTTCGGACAGCTCGACGATCTCCGGGTTGATCACGTATCCGCTCAGACCGCCGACGTCGTAACTGAACACCCGCAGGCCGACCCCGATCTGCGGCGCAGCGAGCCCGGCGCGTCCGGCCGGTTTCACCCCGTCCATCAGATCGGTCACCAGCGACTCGATCTTCTTGTCGAATGTCGTGACCGGGTCGCATACGGTCTTGAGCACGGGATCCCCGAAGTAGCGCAGGTCGCGCATCACCATGTTCGAACGTCCTTCTCCGCAGGTCTGAGCCGTGATTCTAGGCCCGCAGGCGCAGTCCCTTGGGAGTCGCCCGGAATCCCGCCTCCTGGAGGACGCTGGAAAGCTCCGAGGTGAGTGCCACTTCGCCGTCGGCCTTCTGCACCGCGAGCTGACCCAGCCAGCCCTCCCGCACCGCCGTGGACAACGCCCGCGCGGCCGACCGCAACGTCTCCTGATCCTCGGTGAAACTCAGCAGCGACCGGCCGCCGCGTTCGACGTACATCGCCGGGACGCCGTCCACGAGCACCGCCAGCGCGCCCGCCTTCCTTGCCGGACGGTGCTTCGGGTCGCCCGTCGCGGCAGGCCACGGCAACGCGGCGCCGTAGGGCTGGGCCGGGTCGGCGGCGGCGAGTACGACGGCGCCTTCCGTGGTGGTGCGCTGGTTCCCGGACTGCGCGCGCAGCCTGTCGACCGCGCCCTTCGCCGCGAACTGCGCCGCGCCGAGCCCTTCGACCACGTAACCACGGACGACCTGGCCCGAATCCTCCATGCCGCGCAAAACCTTGTAGATCCCGGAAAACCCGCCCGTCACGCGCTCGGTGTCGAGCGCGCCCCTGGTGAGGACGCCGTGCCGTTCCAGGAACGCCTCCGTCCGCGCGAGCGCACGCCTCGTCGGATCCGGCGCGCGGTCCGGAGTCAGCGCCCAGCGCCCCGCGACCGTCGGCGGACCGGTGCGCGAAGGCATCGCCGGCCGCCCGGCACGAAGCCGCGCGTACCGGCCACGAGGAGCTTGCCGCCGTGGCTTGTGCGCCGCGCCGGAACCGGAGACCTGCGCCCGCAACGGGCCCAGCGTGTCCCCGGTGACCAGCCCGGCCCAGACGAGATCCCACAGCGCGGCGACGACTTCACCGTCGTTGGGCGGGGTTTCGACCAACGGCGACGCCCGGTCCACGAGCTGGCGGAAGAACTGCGCCCCACCCTCCAAAGTGGACAGAATGGCCTGGTGTAGCGGCCCGGAGGGCAGATCGTCGTCGAGGTCGGGCAGCAGCAGATCGGCGACGTCGGTGGGGGCGAGCGCCAGCCAGCCGTCCCCGCCGGACAGGGAACCGCAGCCACACCAGGTGACCTCGCCCGCCGTGGTGAGTTCGTCCAGCAGCGAGGGGGTGTAGCCGGGCAGCCTGCTCGGCAGGATCAGCGATTCGACGGCGCTCGCCGGGAGCGGGGCGCCGGCCAGCTGCTCGACCACGGACAGCACGTCGTCCGCCGTCGGCGCCGACCGTACGCGCGCGCCGATGCCGTGCCACGACGGCAGGAACCGGCCCAGCGCCGCCGGTTCGACCGGCTCGACCTCGGCCCGCAGCCGGGCCAGCGACGCCCGCCTGAGCCTGCGCAGCACCGACGCGTCGCAGAATTCCATTCCGACGCCGTGGGTCTCCGGATGCCCGACCGGGCTCAGCTCGCCCCGGACCAGCCTGCCTTGCGCGGTCAGCCTGTCCAAGACTCCGGTGACGACGGCCGTCCCGAGCCCGAACCGCTCGGCGGCCTGACGGGCGCTGAACGGGCCGCGGCTGCGCGAATAGCGCGACAGCAGGTCGCCGACGGGATCGTCGACCGGTTCGGTGAACGCCTCCGGCACGCCGACCGGCAGCGCGGTACCCAGCGCGTCCCGCACCCGGCCCGCGTCCTCGATGGCGATGAAACGTTCGCCGCCGCCGATGCGGACCCGGAGCACTCGCCGCGCGGCCTCCAGTTCCTCCAGCCACTCCCGCTGGATACCGCGCGCGGCGGCCTCCTCGATCGAGAGATCCCCGAGGAACCGCAACAGATCCGCGGCTTCCTCGGCATTGCGGGCATGCCTGTCGGGCTCGAGGCGTTGCAGCGAACGCTCGACTTCGGCGACGACCTCGGCGTCCAGCAGCTCCCGGATCGCCTCGGTGCCGAGCAGCTCGGCCAGGAGTGTCGAATCCAGCGCCAGCGCCGCCGCGCGCCGTTCCGCGAGCGGGGCGTCGGTCTCGTACAGGAACATCCCGACGTAGCCGAAGAGCAGGCTGCGCGCGAACGGGGACGCCGACGGGGTCTCGACCTCGACCAGCTTGACCTTCCGCGACCGGACGTCGGTCATCAGTTCGCGCAGCCCGCCGACGTCGTACACGTCCTGCAGGACTTCCCGCATCGCCTCCAGCACGACGGGGAACCGCTCGTACTTGGCCGCGACCGAAAGCAGTTGCGACGCGCGCTGCCGCTGCTGCCACAGCGGCGTGCGGCGGCGCGGATCCCGGCGGGGGAGCAGCAGCGACCGCGCCGCGCATTCCCGGAACCGGGCGGCGAACAACGCCGAGCCGCCGACCTCGGCGACGATCAGCTGCTCGACCTCCTCCGGATCGAGCAGCACGTCTTCGACGCCGATGGTGATTTCCGAGCCTTCGGAGTCCAAGGCTTCCGGCAGCCGCAGCACGATGCCGTCGTCGGAATGCGCCACCTGGGCGTCGACCCCGCGGTTCTCGCGCAGCCGGGCCGCGATCGCGAGCGCCCACGGCGCGTTGACCTGAGCGCCGAACGGTGAGTGCAGGATGACCCGCCAGTCACCGAGTTCGTCGCGGAAGCGTTCCAGCAGCACGGTCTTGTCGTTCGGCACATGGCGCGTGGCGGACTTCTGTTCTTCCAGATAGGCCAGCAGGTTGTCGCACGCGTACTCGTCCAGCCCGGCGACTGCGGCGCGTTCCCTGGCCACCGAAGGTTCCGAAGTGGACAGTTCGCGGACGAACGCGCCCAGCGCCCGCCCCAGTTCCAGTGGGCGGCCCGGGGCGTCGCCCTTCCAGAACGGCATCCGCGCCGGCTCACCCGGCGCGGGCACCACGATCACGCGGTCGTGGGTGATGTCGGTGACCCGCCAGGAAGAGGTGCCGAGCAGGATCGTGTCCCCGACGCGGGATTCGTAGACCATCTCCTCGTCGAGCTCACCCACCCGCGACCCGGGTTTGTCGTCGCCGCCCGGCGTCATCACGGTGAACAGGCCGCGATCGGGGATCGTGCCGCCGGAGGTCACCGCCAGCCGCTGCGAACCCGGACGGCCGTGCAGTTCGCCGCTGACCCTGTCCCAGGTGATCCGGGCGCGCAGCTCCCCGAACTCCTCGCTGGGGTACCGGCCGGCGAGCATGTCGAGCACGGCCAGCAACGCGTCGTCCGGCAGGGACGCGAACGGCGCCGCGCGGCGGGCGAGGGCGGCGAGTTCGTCGACGGTCCACGATTCGAGCGCCACCATCGCCACGATCTGCTGCGCGAGGACGTCCAGCGGGTTCCGCGGATACCGCACCGCCTCGATCGACCCGGACGCCATCCGTTCCGCGACCACCGCGCAGGAGACGAGGTCGCCCCGGAACTTCGGGAACATCACGCCGCTCGACACCGCGCCGACCTGGTGCCCGGCCCGGCCCACCCGCTGGAGCCCCGAAGCGACCGTCGGCGGTGCCTCGATCTGCACGACGAGATCGACCGCGCCCATGTCGATGCCGAGCTCCAAGGACGACGTCGCCACGACGCAGGCGAGACGGCCGGTCTTGAGCTCCTCTTCGACGTGGGTGCGCTGCTCGCGTGACATCGAGCCGTGGTGCGCCCGCGCGATCACCGGCGCCGCGCCGGTGGTGAGCCCGGACTGGCCGATCGCCTCGGCCGGATACCGCTGATCCGGCTCCAGTTCGGACTGTTCCGCCACGAGTTCGTTGAGCCGCGCGGTCATCCGCTCGGTGAGCCGCCGCGAGTTGGCGAACACGATCGTCGACCGGTGTGCCTGGATCAGTTCGAGGACCCGCTCCTCCACCGCGGGCCAGATCGACGGCCGCCGCGGCGCGCCGTCGATGTCCTCGAGCGAGCCGGGGAGCCGGGCGAGTCCCGCATCGAGGTCTTCGTTCTGCTTCGGCCCTTGTGGACCGTCGAGATTGGACATGTCCTCGACAGGGACCTCGACGCGGACCTCGATCGTCTTCGCGAGCTTCGGCTGGACGATGGTGACCGGCCTGCCGCCCGCCAGGAACGAGGCGACCTCGTCGATCGGCCGGACCGTCGCCGACAACCCGATCCGCTGGGCGGGCTTCTCGAGAAGAGCGTCGAGCCGCTCCAGCGACAAGGCCAGATGTGCGCCGCGTTTGCCGCCCGCGACCGCGTGCACCTCGTCGATGATCACCGTCTCCACGCCGCGCAGCGAGTCACGCGCGGAGGAAGTGAGGATGAGGAACAGCGACTCCGGTGTGGTGACCAGCACGTCCGGCGGGGTCTTGCCGAACGAGCGCCGCTCGGCGGCGGTGGTGTCGCCCGTCCGCATCCCGACGCCGATGTCCGGCACCGGCAGCCCGAGCCGCCGCGACGCCTGCGAGATGCCGGCCAGCGGTGCCCGCAGGTTGCGCTGGACGTCGACCGCCAGCGCCTTCAGCGGCGAGACGTAGAGGACGCGGCAGCGTTTCCGCGGCTCGGACGGCGGCGGCTCGACCGACAGCCTGTCCAGCGCCCAGAGGAACGCCGAGAGCGTCTTGCCGGAGCCCGTGGGCGCCACGACCAGCGCATGTTCCTTCGCGTGCGCGGCACGCCACGCCCCCTCCTGCGCCCGGGTGGGCGCGGCGAAGGCCCCGGTGAACCAGTCCCTGGTCGCGGGGGAGAAGAGGTCGAGTACGTCTGCCACGCCCTCCATAGTGCGCCGGACCACCGACAGTTTCGCTCCGAGGCCTGTGACACGGCACCCGGTCGGGGATGAGTTCGGCGGGTTCCGCACGTACGGTGACCTCGCTCATGGGAGCATCACGGCCAGCGCGACCGGATCAGTGCTGGGGCGGTCGCCGTTCGTCTGTGAAGGGGTAAGTGCTGTGCGGATCCTGTCGGTGGACCTCGGGACGTCCAACACCGTGGCCGTCCTTTCGGCGCACGGGAGGCCGCCGCGGGTGGTCGAGGTCGACGGTTCGGCCAACATGCCGTCCGCGGTGTTCGCCACCGAGGACGGCACGATCATGGTCGGCCGGGACGCCGAACGCCGGGCCCGGCTGGACCCGACGCGCTTCGAGCCCAACCCCAAACGCCGCATCGACGAGCAGACGCTCCTGCTCGGCACCGACGTCATCCCGGTCACCGAAGTGCTGGCCGCGATCCTGCGCCGCGTCCTCGACGAGACCACCCGCCAGCTCGGCGGCGAGCTGCCCGACGAGGTCCGGCTCACCCACCCCGCGCAGTGGGGCCAGACCCGCCGCAACGTGCTCCTGTCCGCCGCCCGGCTCGCCGGGATGGGCGGCAACCTGGTGCTCGTCCCCGAGCCCGTCGCCGCGGCCGCGCACTTCGCGTCGTTCCCCGGCAAGACGCTCGCGCCGGGGCAGGCGCTCGCCGTGTACGACCTCGGCGAGCGCATCGTCGACGTCGCGATCGTCGGCGCGACCCCGAACGGCGGCTTCACCGTCGTCGCCGAAGACGGCCTTCCCGACCTCGGCGGCCTCGACGTCGACCAGGCGCTGCTGGTGCACGTCGGACGTGAGGTCTCGCACAAGGATCCCCAGCGCTGGCAGCGGGTCCTGCGGCCCGAGTCCACTCCGGACCGGCGTACGCGACGCGCGCTGCAGGAGGACGTGAAGGCGGCGAAGGAGGCCCTCTCGCGGCATCCGCAGACCGAGGTCCCGATGCCGGAGCCGTTCGAGGACGTCCTCGTCACGCGAGGCGAACTCGAAGCGCTGGTGCGGCCGTCGATGCTGCGCAGTGTCGAGCTGATGGCGCGCGTGGTCCGCTCCGCCGGGATGACCCCGGACCGGCTCGCCGGCATCTACCTCGTCGGCGGTTCGAGCCGTCTCCCGCTGGTCGGCAGCCTGATCGCGGAGAAGCTCGGCGTCGTCCCCGGCAGCCTCGACCAGCCGGAGACCGCGGTCGCGCTCGGCGCCCAGCACGTCGCTTCCGACGGCATCAGCTCGCGTACGCAGGGCGTCGAAGGACAGGTCGCGGCGGGAACCGGCGCGCACCCAGGCGTTTCGGGTCCGTACGCGCCGCCGCCGCAGCAGGTCGCGTCGATCCCCGGCTACGCGGGAGGGGGCCCCGGTCAATCCGGCGGTTTCCCGCAGTCGGGCTACCCGAACAGCGGCCCGCAGCAGGTGCAGCAGCCCGCGCCGGCGAACTTCCCGACGTACTCGCTGGCCGGGCAGGCCGCCGGGGACAAGGCGCCCGCGAGCAAGAAGAAGCCGCTCGTCATCGGCGCCATCGCGGCCGTCGTCGTGCTGATCGCCGCCGGGCTCACCTACTTCCTGACGTCCTCGTCGGCGACCACCTACACCGCCGACGAGTGCAAGGTGCCCGGCGCGGCCGACGACAAGGGCCTCACCGGCTGCCTGCGTCAGCTCGCCGGGAAGATCGCCGACACCGGCGACTGCAAACCCGGCATGGGCAACGGGCCGGCGAAACCGGCCGAAGACCTCGGCGTGACGTCGACCTGTTCCGCCCCCGGCCGCGCCGGGACCCAGGTGACCTATCTGCAGAGCGACTCCGCGGACAAGCTCAAGGCCTACACCGACGGACTGCTCAAATCGGCCGGTGGGGACCGCACCGAGGCCAAATGGGTCGGCAACGCCCTGGAAGGCCAGTACTCCTCGGCCGCCGGGCGGAACGCCGCCGTACTGGTGTTCACCGTGACCGACCGGCCGCTGGTCGGCTTCATCTACCAGGTCCCGGCCGAAGGACAGAACCCGACGCCGGGCGAACTGGCCGACTACTTCGAAAAGAGCGTCCAGCCGGGCGAGTGATCCCCCGCCCTTCTGGCTCCGTTCGGTGCGCCCGATGTGGCATTGGGGACGCTCAGCGCCTCCAATGCCACATCGGGCGCACCCTTGCCCAGGCCTTCGCGGAACTCAGCCGAGGGGAGGGGGCCTTCACGCGTTTCGTGCCCGAGGCGGGCTAGACTTCACCCGATGCGTATCACGGTCTTCCGGCGGCTGATGGCCGACGAATTCGGTCCCGGACGTGCGGAAACCCTCTCCAGGGATCACGTCTTCGGTGAACTCGGGGGGCAGACCGTCGAACAGGCCCTCGACGCGGGAACCTCGGCCAAAGACGTCTGGCGGGCGGTCTGCGACGCCTTCGAGATCCCGCCGGAGCGGCGCTGACCTCGGCAAAGGGACAAGAACTCTAGCGCGACGGCGTGTCGGCAACGGCCTCGAACACGTGTTCGTCTATGGTGTTGTCCACAACGGGGTCAGCGATCCACAGCTTGGGCGCGAGGCCTGGAATTGTCGGTGGTCGCCCGTAGCGTCGGACCCGACAGCTCAGAACTGAAACAAGCCTTACCGGCTCAACCAACGAGGTGGACTCCATGGCACCAGCAGCACCCGACAAGGACAAGGCGCTCGAACTGGCCCTCGCCCAGATCGACAAGCAGTACGGCAAGGGCTCGGTCATGCGCCTCGGTGAAGAGGGCCGTGTGCCGATCGAGGTCATCCCCACCGGTGCCATCGCGCTCGACGTCGCGCTCGGGATCGGTGGCCTGCCCCGTGGCCGGGTCATCGAGATCTACGGTCCGGAGTCCTCCGGTAAGACCACCGTCGCGCTGCACGCGGTCGCCAACGCGCAGCGGAACGGCGGCATCGCCGCGTTCATCGACGCGGAGCACGCGCTGGACCCGGATTACGCCCAGAAGCTCGGCGTCGACACCGACGCGCTGCTGGTCTCCCAGCCGGACACCGGTGAGCAGGCGCTCGAGATCGCGGACATGCTGATCCGCTCCGGCGCGCTCGACATCCTGGTCATCGACTCGGTCGCCGCGCTCGTGCCGCGCGCCGAGATCGAGGGCGAGATGGGGGACAGCCACGTCGGTCTCCAGGCCCGGCTGATGAGCCAGGCGCTGCGGAAGATGACCGGTGCGATGAGCAACTCCGGCACCACCGCGATCTTCATCAACCAGCTGCGCGAGAAGATCGGCGTCATGTTCGGCTCCCCGGAGACCACGACCGGTGGTAAGGCGCTGAAGTTCTACGCGTCGGTCCGTCTGGACGTCCGCCGGATCGAGACGCTCAAGGACGGCGGCGAGCCCGTCGGCAACCGCACCCGCGTCAAGGTCGTGAAGAACAAGGTCGCGCCGCCCTTCAAGCAGGCCGAGTTCGACATCCTGTACGGGAAGGGCATCTCCCGCGAGGGCTCACTGATCGACATGGGTGTCGACCAGGGCATCCTGCGCAAGTCCGGCGCCTGGTACACCTACGAGGGCGACCAGCTGGGCCAGGGCAAGGAGAACGCGCGCAAGTTCCTGCTCGAGAACCCGGACATCGCCAACGAGGTCGAGAAGCGCATCAAGGAGAAGCTCGGCATCGGCGCCGTTGTCGACGCCGAAGCCGCCCCCGCGCCGGTCGACTTCTAGGGAACGAGGGGATTGGGCGAGGTGCGCTCGCCCTGATCCCTCCTCCGTGCCTTCCGGGGCTCGGATGCCGATTCGTTGTGGGACTTCTGAGGAGTGGTAGCTGAATGCGTCCGCCCAAAGTGGATCCGGCGGAGCTACCGCCGGACGAGCGGAGGAAGAAGGCCAAGGAGATCTGCTTCGATCTCCTGGCCGCGCGCCCGCGCTCCGCGGAGGAACTGCGTCAGGCCCTCAAGCGCAAGGGCTTCGACGAGGAGACGACGGAAACCCTGCTCGGTAAGCTGGACCAGGCAGGGCTCATCAACGACGCCGAGTTCGCCGAGATGTGGGTTCGTTCCCGTCATGCCAACATGGGCCTGGCACGGAACGCCCTCGTAGCCGAACTCAAACGCAAAGGAATCGATGGGGATATCGCCGTCCAGGCCGCCGACGAGGTGGACCGAGAGGCAGAGGAGCAGCGCGCCCGAGAGCTGGTACGGAAGCGCATGCGCTCCCTGGGCAACGTCGACGAGCAGGCGGCGATCCGCCGCCTGCTGGGCTTCCTCGCCCGCAAGGGCTATCCCCAGGGGCTGGCCTACACCGTGATCCGCGACGAACTCCGCGAGTTCGGCGCCGAGTCGGCGCTACTGGACGACGCCGCCCTCGACTGAGTCACTTTCACCTGAGTCACTTTCACCTGAGCCGCTCACCGGCCGTGCGGGCCCGCTTGCCCGCCGGTCGGTGTTTCGCGTTCCGGTGGTCGTGAGTGGCGATTCGGGTTAGAACCCGAATCGCCACTCACGAGACTTGACCGGCTTGGTACCGGAGTTTTCTTGTCCCGCTTGAGGTACATGAAGGACCCCTTCCTTGCGCCTGGCGCAGTGAAGGGGTCCTTCATGTACTGGGGAAGGTGCCTTCACGGACCGCGGTCCCGCGATCAGCCGAAGCAAGGCTCTGACCAGCGTCGTCGCGACCGATCAGGAATCGAGAAGCGCTGGATGCCTGCTCGGAAATAGCGTTACCGGCATGAACTTCATCGACGCCATCACCCTCGAAGTGGCCGACACCGAGGCCGCCGAACGCTTCTACGCCACCGCCTTCGGGCTCGGCTCCGAGCTGCGCCTGCGGGCTTCGGAGGAGCCGTCCACCGGCTTCCGCGGCTACACCCTTTCCCTCACGGTGTCCCAGCCCGCCAACGCCGACGCGCTCATCGCCGCCGCCGTCGCCGCCGGGGCGACCGTGATCAAGCCCGCCACGAAATCGCTGTGGGGTTACGGCGGTGTCGTCCAGGCGCCGGACGGCGCGATCTGGAAGATCGCCACCTCGGCGAAGAAGAACACCGGGCCGGCCGCCCGTGAGTTCGACGACATCGTGTTGCTGCTGGGCGTCGCCGACGTGGCCGCGAGCAAGAAGTTCTACGTCGAGCACGGCCTCACCGTGGGGAAGAGCTTCGGCCGCGTGTACGTCGAGTTCGAGGCCGGTTCGAGCCCCGTGAAGCTGGCCCTGTACCGGCGCAAGGCGCTGGCCAAGGACGCGGGCGTGTCGCCCGAAGGCGCCGGCTCGCACCGCATCGCGATCTGCGGTGCCGCCCCGCTCACCGATCCGGACGGGTTCACCTGGGAGACCACCGCTCTCGCCGACCAGTCCTGATGTGCCACTACCGGATGCCCCCGCTCGCCGCCTACCAAGGAGAAACCACCATGACCACCAGGTACGAAGGATTCACGGCCGAAGAGAAGGCCGCGATGAAGGAACACGCCCAGGACATGAAGAAGGCCGCGCGCCGCGGTTCGGCCGCTGACAAAGCGGCGGCGGCGGAGCAGGACGTGCTGGCGAAGATCGCCGAGATGCCCGATGAGGACCGGGTGCTCGCCGAACTGGTCTACACCGTGGTGAAGGCGAACGCCCCGACACTCACGCCGAAGCTCTGGTACGGCCAGCCCGCCTACGCACTGGACGGCAAGATCGTCTGCTTCTTCCAAGCAGCGGCCAAGTTCAAGACGCGCTACGCGACCCTCGGCTTCAACGAGGCCGCGCAACTGGACGACGGCGAGATGTGGGCGACGGCCTTCGCGCTGACCGGCGCCACCCCCGCGGTGAAGAAGCGCATCGCCGCCCTGGTGAAGCAAGCCATCGCCTGCGATACCCGGTAGATAGCCCGCGGGAAGTTGTTGCGAAAGCCACTTTCGCAACGTCCTTCCCGCCAAGCCAACCCCATACCGCGAGTGGCAGCTCGTTTTACCGCGTGATTGGCCACACGCGAGATGGCGGCGAAACCCTACGCTCGGGTGATCACTGGGAGGACCACATGATCACCATCGCTCCACTGAAACCCGAAGACCGCGAAGCCTGGGAAAACCTGTTCCGCGCGTACATCGCCTTCTACGAACGTGTTGCGCCCCAAGAGGTCTACGACCGCGCCTGGCGCGAATTCCGAACGGGGGAGCGGATGCACGCGCTCGGGGCCCGCGTGGGTGGCGAGCTCGTCGGGATCACGCACTTCCTGGTGCATCCCAGCACTTCCGCGCTCACCGGCGTCTGTTACCTGCAAGACCTGTTCACCGCGCCGGAAGCCCGGGGCAAGGGGGTCGCGCGGGCGCTGATCGAGGCCGTCGCGGACTGGGCGCGCGACCGCGATTGCGACAGGGTTTACTGGCACACCAAGGAATCCAACGTCACCGCGCGTCGCCTGTACGACCAGGTCGCGGTCAACCGCGGGTTCATCCAGTACCAGCTCCCGCTCTGAAAGCAGTGAAGGCCACCTTCGCGAAGGTGGCCTTCACGACACGGATCAGAGCTTCGACGCCTCCGCCGCGAAAGCCTCGATCTTCCCGAAGTCCTTGGCCGCCAAGGCGTCCTTCGGGGTCAGCCACGAACCGCCGATGCAGCCCACATTGGACAGTGCGAGATAGTCCGGCGCGGTCTTCACGGTGATCCCGCCGGTGGGGCAGAACCGCAGCCCTGGCAGCGGCCCGCCGATCGACTTCAGGTACGCCACGCCGCCGCTGGCCTCGGCGGGGAAGAACTTCAGCGCGGTCAGCCCGCGTTCGGCCAGCCGCATCGCCTCCGAAACCGTGCTCGCGCCCGGCAGGAACGGGAGCCCGGTGTCGAACGCCGCGTCGAGGACCGAGTCGGTGCAGCCCGGGGTCACCAGGAACTTCGCGCCGGCGGCGGCCGCCTGCTTGGCGTGTTCGGGGGCGGTGACCGTCCCGGCGCCGATGACGATCTCCGGGACCTCCGCGGCGATCCGCTCGATGGAGGCGAGCGCCGCCGGGGTGCGCAGGGTCAGCTCGATCACGCCGATCCCGCCCGCGAGCAAGGCCCGGGCGGTGGGCACGGCGTCGGCGGCGTCGTCGAGCACGACGACGGGCATCACGGGGGACAGGCCGAGCAGGTCGGCGCCGGTGGTCACTGGGTTACCTCCACAGGGGTCAACGTGTGCGCCGGAGCGCCGAAGTGTTCCGGCGTGAGCGGTCCGAACACGCTCGCGCCTTGATCGGCGGGGCCGACCGCGCGGCGCAGCGCCGCGAACAGCTCCCGGCCGGTGCCGGTCCAGGATGCCTCCGAAGGCGGGGAGTCCACCAGTTCACGGCGGGCGAGTTCTTCGTCACCCACGAAGACGTCGAGCGTCCCGGCCTTGGCGTCGAGACGGATGACGTCGCCGTCGGCGATCCGCGCGATCGGGCCGCCCGCGGCGGCTTCCGGGGTCACCTGGATCGCCGCCGGGATCTTCCCGGACGCGCCCGACATCCGGCCGTCGGTGAGCAACGCCACCTGGTGCCCGCGGTCCATCAGCACCCCCAGCGCCGGGGTGAGGCCGTGCAGTTCCGGCATCCCGTTGGCCTGCGGGCCCTGCTGCCGGATGACCACGACCACGTCGCGGTTCAGCTCGCCGGCCTCGAAAGCGTCCTTGAAGGACTTCTGGTCGGTGAACACCCGAGCCGGGGCCTGGACGATCCGGTGCTCGGGCGCCACCGCCGACACCTTGATCACCGCGCGGCCGAGGTTGCCCGCGACCATGCGAAGCCCGCCGTCGGAAGCGAACGGCCGCCATACGGGACGCAGGACGTCCTCGTCGAGGCTGCGCGCCGGGACGTCACGCCAGACCAGTTCGCCCTCGGAGAGGATCGGCTCCTGCCGGTACCGGTGCAGACCCGGTCCGGCGACGGTCCGGACGTCCTCGTGCAGCAGCCCTGCGTCGAGCAGCGTGCCGACCAGGAACTGGATGCCCCCGGCGGCGTGGAAGTGGTTGATGTCGGCGCTGCCGTTCGGATACACGCGCGCCAGGAGCGGGATCACCGCCGACAGGTCGGAGAAGTCGTCCCAGGTCAGCTGGATGCCCGCGGCCGCGGCGATCGCGACGAGATGCATCGTGTGGTTGGTCGAACCGCCCGTGGCGAGCAGCGCGATGACGCCGTTGACGACGGCCTTCTCGTCGATCACACCGGAGATAGGCGTGTACTCCTCGCCCCGCGAAAGCTTCACCACGCGGCGTCCGGCCTCTTCGGTGAGCGCCTTCCGCAGCGGAGAGTTCGGCTGGACGAAGCTGGCGCCCGGCAGGTGCAGGCCCATCACCTCGACGACCATCTGGTTCGAGTTGGCCGTGCCGTAGAAGGTGCACGTTCCCGCCGAGTGGTACGAAGCCGCTTCGGCGTCCAGAAGGTCTTCGCGGGTGGCCTTGCCCTCGGCGTAGAGCTGGCGCACGCGCGCCTTCTCCTTGTTCGGCAGGCCGGAGTTCATCGGCCCGGCGGGCACCAGGATCGCCGGGAGGTGCCCGAAGGACAGCGCCCCGATCAGCAGGCCCGGCACGATCTTGTCGCAGACGCCGAGCAGCAGCGCCGCGTCGAACATGTCGTGGGAGAGCGCGATCGCGGTCGACATCGCGATCACCTCGCGGCTGAACAGCGACAGCTCCATCCCGGGACGGCCCTGGGTGACGCCGTCGCACATCGCGGGCACGCCGCCGGCGAACTGCGCCACCCCGCCCGCCTGACGGACCGAGCCCTTGAGCATCGCGGGGTACTCCTGCATCGGCTGGTGCGCCGAAAGCATGTCGTTGTAGGACGAGACGATCGCGACGCCCGGGGCCCGCACGGCGCGCAAGGCCGCTTTGTCGACGCCTTCCATCGCGGCGAAGCCGTGGGCGAGGTTGCTGCAGTCGAGGCCGCGCCGCATCGGCCCTTCTTCGTGGGAGGCGGCGACACGCTCGAGGTACGCGGCGCGGGTTTCGGCGCTGCGGGCCGCGATGCGTTCGGTGACTTCGGCGATGATGGGATGGACGTTCGGGGCGGTGCTCATTGTCCGGCTCCGGATCACTGGTCGTGGTGGTCCGCGGGACGGCAACGCTGACGCCGCTGGGTCGTGACAGTGGCCACAGTACCTCGGGGGAAAGCTCGAATCAAAATCGATACAGAAGATCGACTCGCGTGACCTCCATCACGTCACTAGGTTCCACTGTGCTACTTGTCACATTGCACAACGCGCGGCAGAGTCGAGACGGCGAGGATCGCTTGCCTTCGAAGGCTCAAGCGGCCAACCGAACCGACCATCGGGAGGTACCGATGTCCACCACAGAGATCGCCGAGCTTCGGCGAGCCATCGGTCAGTTGAGGCAGTGCGTCGGCGCGCTGCGATCCCGATACGGCGACGCCTCGGCGGTACGACGCCTGGCGAACGACGTCGAGCGGCTCGACATCGACGCGACCGATCTCGACACGACCCCGAACGCGGTGCCCGCGCAGGCGAAGGCCGCCGATCGTGTCCAGGTTCCCGACACGCCTTACGACCCGGCGCTGTGGCAAGGCGCCGATGACGAAGGCGTCGGCGGCTACAAGCGCGACCAGCGGTGAGCGCCCCCGCCGGCAACGAGGCCGGACGGGGTACGGGGGTCCGCGCACCGTCGCGGGCCCGGATCACCGAGAAAACGCTGCGCACCGACCGGTGGTGGCTTTCCCCGCTGCTGACCGTCCTCGGCCTCTCCGCCTTCATCATCTACGCGACGATCAGGTCGTTCGTGCGCACCGCGTACTGGGTGCCCGAGTACCACTACCTGACGCCGTTCTACTCGCCCTGCGTCTCGGAATCCTGCGTCGAAGGCTCCCGGCATTTCGGGGCGTGGTTCGGCGAACTGCCGGGCTTCATCCCGCTCGGCTTCCTCGTCCTGCCGTTCCTGCTCGGCTTCCGGCTGACCTGCTACTACTACCGCAAGGCGTACTACCGCGCGGTCTGGTTCTCGCCGCCCGCGTGCGCGGTCGCCGAACCGCACGCGAAGTACACCGGTGAGACCCGCTTGCCGTTGATCCTGCAGAACGTCCACCGCTACTTCTTCTACGTGGCCGTGGTCGTCTCGCTGGTCAACACCTACGACGCGATCACCGCGTTCCACGGCAAGACCGGCGGTTTCGGTTTCGGGCTCGGCAACATCGTGCTGCTCGGCAACGTGATCCTGTTGTGGGCCTACACGTTGTCCTGTCACTCGTGTCGTCACGTGACCGGCGGCAGGCTCAAGCACTTCTCGAAACATCCGGTCCGCTACTGGATCTGGACGCAGATCACGAAGCTCAACACCCGGCACATGGCGCTGGCGTGGACGACGCTCGGCACGCTGGTGCTGACCGATCTCTACGTGATGCTCGTGGCCAGCGGTGCGATTTCGGATCTGCGGTTCATCAACTAGCGGCGCGGGAATCTCCCGTCCCCGGCGACAAGCTTTGAGGTGGCTCTTTCTATGACCGAGGTCGAACGGCTCAACTACGACGTGGTGGTGATCGGGGCCGGCGGCGCAGGTCTCCGCGCGGTCATCGAAGCCCGTGAACGCGGCTTCAGCGTCGCGGTGGTGTGCAAATCGCTGTTCGGCAAGGCGCATACGGTGATGGCCGAAGGCGGCTGCGCGGCGTCGATGGGCAACGCGAACTCGAACGACAACTGGCAGGTGCACTTCCGCGACACCATGCGCGGCGGGAAGTTCCTCAACAACTGGCGGATGGCCGAGCTCCACGCGAAGGAGGCGCCGGACCGGGTCTGGGAACTGGAGACCTACGGCGCGTTGTTCGACCGCACCGCCGACGGCCGGATCAGTCAGCGCAACTTCGGCGGGCACACGTACCCGCGGCTGGCGCACGTCGGCGACCGCACCGGACTCGAACTGATCCGCACGATGCAGCAGAAAATCGTTTCGCTGCAACAAGAGGACTTCAAGGAGACCGGCGACTACGAGGCGAGGATCAAGGTCTTCGCCGAATGCACGATCACCGAGCTGCTGACCGACGACGGCCGGATCTCGGGTGCCTTCGGGTACTGGCGCGAGAGCGGCCGGTTCATCCTGTTCGAGTCCCCGGCGGTGGTGCTGGCCACCGGCGGCATCGGGAAGTCGTTCAAGGTCACCTCGAACTCGTGGGAGTACACCGGTGACGGGCACGCGCTGGCACTGCGGGCCGGGGCGACGCTCATCAACATGGAGTTCGTCCAGTTCCACCCGACGGGCATGGTCTGGCCGCCGAGTGTGAAGGGGATCCTGGTCACCGAAGGCGTCCGCGGTGACGGCGGGGTTCTCAAGAACACCGAGGACAAGCGGTTCATGTTCTCCTACGTCCCCGACGTGTTCAAGGGGCAGTACGCGGACAGCGAGGAAGAAGCCGACCGCTGGTACACCGACCAGGAGAAGAACCGCCGCACCCCGGACCTGCTGCCGCGGGACGAGGTCGCGCGCGCGATCAACACCGAGGTCAAGGAGGGCCGGGGGTCGCCGCACGGCGGGGTCTTCCTCGACATCGCCAGCAGGCTGCCCGCGGAGGAGATCCGCAAACGGCTGCCGTCGATGTACCACCAGTTCAAGGAACTCGCCGACGTCGACATCACGAAGGAACCGATGGAGGTCGGCCCTACCTGTCACTACGTGATGGGCGGGATCGAGGTCGATCCGGACACCGCGTCGTCGAGCGTGCCGGGGCTGTTCGCCGCGGGCGAGTGCTCGGGCGGGATGCACGGTTCGAACCGGCTCGGCGGCAACTCGCTCTCGGATCTGCTCGTCTTCGGCCGCCGCGCGGGACTCGGTGCCGCGTCCTACGTGTCGGAGCTGAAGGATCGCCCCAAGGTCAGCCAGTCCGATGTGGACGCCGCCGCGGCGATGGCGCTCGCGCCGTTCGACCCGCCGGGTGACGGCGTCGAGGAAAACCCGTACAGCCTGCACACCGAACTGCAGCAGTCGATGAACGACCTCGTCGGCATCATCCGGAAGTCGGAGGAGATCGAGCGGGCGCTGGAGAAGCTCGGGGAACTGCGCGAGCGGATCAAGCGGGTCACCGTCGAAGGGCACCGGCAGTTCAACCCCGGCTGGCATCTCGCCGTCGACCTGCGCAACATGCTGATGGTCAGCGAATGCGTCGCCCGTGCCGCGCTGCTGCGGACCGAGAGCCGGGGCGGGCACACCCGCGACGACCACCCGGGCATGGACGCCCAGTGGCGCAACAAACTCCTGGTCTGCTCGGCCACGCCGGGCGACAACCCGGTGGTGCCGGAAGTCGGCATCGAGGTCAAGGAACAGATTTCGCTGCGTCAGGATCTGCTGGAACTGTTCGAACTCTCCGAGCTGGGGAAGTATTACACCGACGAAGAACTGGCCTCGCACCCCGGGAGCCCGGCATGAGCTACAAGGCGAGTTTCCGGGTGTGGCGCGGCGACGCCGACTCCGGTGAGCTGAAGGACTACAGCGTCGAAGTCAACGAGGGCGAGGTCGTCCTCGACATCATCCACCGGTTGCAGGCCACCCAGGCCTCGGATCTGGCGGTGCGGTGGAACTGCAAGGCCGGCAAATGCGGTTCGTGCTCGGCGGAGATCAACGGCAAGCCGCGGCTGCTGTGCATGACCCGGATGTCGACCTTCACCGAGGACGAGGTCATCACCGTGACGCCGATGCGGACGTTCCCGGTGATCCGCGACCTGGTGACCGATGTGTCGTTCAACTACACCAAAGCCCGCGAGATCCCCTCGTTCACTCCGCCGCCGGAGCTGAAGCCGGGGGAGTACCGGATGCAGCAGGTGGACGTCGAGCGCTCGCAGGAGTTCCGCAAGTGCATCGAGTGCTTCCTGTGCCAGAACACCTGTCACGTGGTGCGTGACCACGAGGAGAACAAGGAGTCCTTCGCCGGGCCTCGGTACCTGATGCGGATCGCCGAACTCGAGATGCACCCTCTCGACGTCGCCGACCGGCGTGACGAGGCGCAGGAGGAACACGGGCTCGGCTACTGCAACATCACCAAGTGCTGCTCGGACGTGTGCCCGGAGGGCATCCACATCACCGACAACGCGCTGATCCCGATGAAGGAACGCGTCGCGGACCGGAAGTACGACCCCATCGTATGGCTGGGGAACAAGCTGTTCCGGCGGGACAAGTAGTCACCTTTCGTGAGTGGTAAGGAGGGTTCTAGCGAACCCTTATTTGTTGACCTACTGTCGTCCGTATGAGTGCTTACGAGAACATTACCGCTGGTGAGACGGCGCGGCGGCCGGTGTACGACTCGTACGCACGGTTATCACGTGTGCCGGAAACGGGCGAACTAGAGAAGATCGAGACCCAGCATGCCGACAACGGCAAGGTGATCGAACGTATGGGTGGCGTGCTGGGTCTCGACCTTGACGACGGTATGTCGGCCTGGCGTAAGGGCGCCAGGCGGCCAGGCTGGGAACGGCTGCTAGCACGGCTAGAATCTGGCGAATCGGACGGAGTTTGCGTATGGCACGTCGACCGGTTGTTCCGCCAGCCGAAGGACCTTGAACGACTGATCGAACTCGGCGACTCCGGATACACGGTCGCGTCTGCGCACGGAGCACGGGACCTGTCGGATCCGAACGACCGGTTCATTCTGCGGATTGAGGTCGCACATGCAGCCCGTTCGTCGGACGATACTCAGCGTCGCACTCAGCGTCGGTTCGACGTGCTTCGCAGGAAGGGCGTGGCTCATCCCGGACCGAGGCCGTTTGGGTTTCCTGGGCTGGAACGTCGCGCGCTCGGCGGTAGCCCTGTGAAGGGTGACAGGGTAGAGGTCCCGGCGGCGCAGGTAGTGGCGGAGCGAGCGGCGATCGCACACGCAGTAGCGCCGTTGCTGGCAGGAGCGACTGATTGCGCGAAACTTGCACGTAAGTGGAACGCGGATGGACTGCATACTTCGACCGGCCGGGATTTCATCGGCCAGACGGTCAAAGAGGTGATGCTACGGCCGCGCAATGCCGGGCTGATCGAGCACGACGGCGACATCGTGGGGCGCATGGACGGCGAACCGGTCATTGAGCCGGACGACTTTGAACGACTGCGGGCTTTGTTCGCCGGGCGTCGGCGCGGGCGGATCGCGGGTGACCGCTACGTGGGCTCGGGGATCGTGAGATGCGGCCGGTGCGGCAACCTGCTCTATGGTCGCCCGCATTCGGGCGTGTACAAAGGCACCGAAGAGAAGCGGCGGCAATATGCTTGCCTGACGTCGCGCCGAGGCTGCGGGAAGGTTGCGGCAGACGCGCGACTGATCGATATCGAGCTACGCCAATTCGTGATGACACGGTTGTCTGATCCCCGGTTCGCGGCGGCGATCAGTGCCGCCTATGCCTAGGTCGGCTCACGCCTGGCGGAACTCGACGCGTTGATCGCTGAGTGCGACAAGGTTCAAGAAGCATTGTCGGAGCGGTTGGGACGACGAGAAATGAGCTTGACAGCATTCGACCGAGCAAATGCACCTTTAGTGGCCGACCCTGCGAAGTACGCCGCCGAACGTGAACAACTCTCTGGCGGGCAGTTGGACGGGCCAGTGGCAGTCCAGAGTAAAGCCTCTGTCGGCGCTGAATGGGACGCAGGCGGTGTACCCGAGCGGCGAGCCATGCTTCACCGTGCGGTAGGTGACTGGAAGCTGGTCCTCAATCCTGCGATAACGACCGGCCGTAGGACGTTCGATCGTACGCGGCTGCGCCCAATCGAGCCAAACGCAGAAAGTTCCACAGGATTCTGAGCGAACAAGGGGCCCTCCTCATGTAACACTGCGTATCCACTTGATCGCAACGGTGGGTGCTGCGTCAGATTACGGCTATGCGCCCTCATGCGTCACGCCAGAACCCGGTCGAGCGGCGCCCTTCGCTGTCGTGAGCTGAGTCACGTACTCTCGATAGCTATGAAGGACATTGCCCTGAAGGTGCCCAGATGGCTCCTTGTCACGACCGCGTGCTTATCGGCAGGCGGGGTCTTCTTTGTAACCGCAATGAGCAAGTCGCTTTCGGGCATTCCTCTTGTGGTCTTCATTGTAGTCGGAGTTGTATTTGCCGCAACCGCGATTGCAATCCCTCAATTTCAACAGTGGCAAACCTCGCAAAAAAGTCGAATCAAGGTATCAATTGACCCCCTTGTGCCCGACGCGGGCATCACTCGGTTAATTGATTCCAAAAGCGTAATTGAGTCAATGGCTCGCAGGGAGGTAGTAAAGCTACTAGATTCAATGCGACATACTCTCGCCTCGCCAACGCCTGGTGAATTGAGGTCAGGTACGAGAGTCCGCAAAATTAGCGATTTCAAGGCGAGAGGAAAAGGCCTAACGGTCAGGGAGGCTGAGCGCCTACTTGCCAAACGCGCCTCCGGAGAAGAAATGACCGCTGGCGAGCTTGAGAAACTCGCCGAGGCAGACGAGGCGCTCACGTCTCTGCGTGAAACTATTTCGTCAGCATTCTCGTTCGGCTATAGCGTGGAACCAGAAGAGCGAAGCCCCGAAGCGTTTCGCCAAGAAGTAGCGATATACTATTCAGGCCTTCTGGAGGCGGCCCAGAATCACCTGATCTGGGAATTTGTCGAACACTCGCTAGGAAGTGTGCATTTTACATTAAAGAACGATACGGAAAAAGTGTTCGAGAACGTTGCGGTAACCCTGACTATTCGAGGGGCAAACGCTGGGGTTGAGTCAGACTTTCGCAAGCCGGACCCGGTGCCCCCCAGGCGTCCGCGACCATATGGCCCGTATCGGGTCAAACGTCTCTCCAGCTTCGACCTTCTTGCCTCGCCTCACAAATACGCAGGTGTGCCCAAATCTCTATTCATCCAAGATGCAGATGTATTGATTGAAGTCGGCGAAACTTGCGAAGTCTCATTTTCGCCAATAACTTTGAGGCCTGACAGTTCTGTAACCCTTGATCCACTGGTACTTTTTGTCACCGATCCCGAGGTGCGCGAAATCGAAGTTCAATGGACTGCAACTGCAACTAATGTCGACGGGAAGGAGTCTGGTAGTCAATCAATTAGCATATCCAATCGATCAGCTCCAGTCGATGAATACCTGAAAGATTTCATTGAAAGAGTGCTTTCTATTCCGAAGGAATAGTCGAATATGCGGCTTTCGTCAAGGGGTATCCATTCTCATATGACAGACTAAGACTTCTATCTTGCCGTGAAACCAAATTTATCCGACGGCTAGGTCGAGGAGTTGTGCCCTGTTGGCGACGGTCCGAAATCTCTCGAAGAATATGTGCGACTGCCGCAATATCGGCGGCAGACATTGGTGGCATGGCCGCACACACTTCCTGCCAGTAGGTGGCTGATTCATCATCAGTCGAGGTTGTCTCGGGTGCCCTATCAGCCGTCATCTGGCGCCACCTCGCCCACTTGCATACGGCTAACGGCGGCGCGGATATCAGCGGTAAAGTAGCCGCGTACCTGCCTGACCTTTCCGTCCTGCCCCGGCACCCGGCTACGTTCCGGTCGGCACCCGAACTCGCCCATCTGTTGTCCAAACGTGGCGGGTTCCACGGTCAGGGCATCGGCTAGTTCTGACGTGGGCACGAAGTCCCTGCCGCCGTCGTCCAGGTCGTCACCCAGGTAGGCGACGACGGACGCGAGCGGTTCCGGCACCTCCGTGACGTCGGCCTGTTCCGGCGTCCGCGTGGTGGTGGCCCCTGCGCCGATCGCGCGAACGACGGCGGCGTGATCGAGCGCGGGTGTGGTGTCCTGCCCTGTCGCGTGTCCGGTCAGCGTCCCGGCTGCTTCGCGCAGGGCGCGGCCTTGCTGGCAGATGGCCTGCCAATCCTCGTTCGGCATGTAGTAGGTGCGGACCGTCATTGCGAGCACGTCGGCCCCGGCGGCGGTGTCTCCGTCCGGCCGGAGGATGCCTACGCCTTTGTGTGACGGGAGGAGACGGCTGGAGTCGTAGCCCCGGGTGTTCATCTGCTCTCCGAGCACGATGTTGGAGTCGCGCCAGTCCATCACCCGCAGGGCGAACCGTGAGCCGAGTACCGCTCGTAGACCGGACGGGATGGTTTTGGAGTCCGGCCGTTGAGTGGCGAGTATAAGTACGATTCCGGCGGCTGGTCCTTTCTTCGCCAGCCAGGTCAGCAACTCGCCGATGTACTCGCCCGCAGGAACCTTCTTTCCTTGCACGACAACAGGTGTCCGGTCCTCTAGTGGTAGCTGAACTTCATCGATGATGATCGCTGTGATCGGCATGTTCAGGGCTTTGTCCCGGGACATGTCCGGGGTGACCTTGGATTCCGGGCATGTCAGGTCGTCAAGATCCCGCATCCGCCGGTATCGGCCTTGGACCTCCGCGACCAGCTCGACGAGCCAGTCCACTAGCGACAGGACGTGTTCGGGTTCGTCGCCTGACATGAACCGATATGCCAATTGACCGGCGGCGTCCCAGTCCTTTCCTCCCTTGAAGTCCGCCACATACAGCCGGACCCATGCGTCCAGGATCAAGCCTGCTGCGGCGAGGCGTGCCGCGAATGTCTTGCCCTGCCTAGGAATGGCACCGATCAGAAGCGACGTCCACACCAACGGCAGATCAATCCGTCGATCCCGTGCGTCACGACCGAACGGCACCGCCCGCCACGCATCCCACCGCGTCGCACCGAGAAGGGGTGTCCGCAACGGAGGGGACGCGTACGGGTCCTCATCCGCGACCCACATGGACACTCGCCCGGCGTGCCCGCCGTTGCCCCGGACACGTTCCACGATGAGCTGTACCTCATCGACCGCCAGCGCGGAGGCGAGCGCTTCGCGGTTCTTCACCACGTCGGCCGCCTTGCGCGTGGCCGGGAGATCAACGGTGATCGCCCAGCCGTCGCCGATCCGGTGCGCTCGCTCGACCAAGCGCAGGCTCTCGTCCTTCCCGATCAGCTTCGCGTCCCGGAACGCGTCCACCAGGACTTGCGGGTCCATCGTCCAGGTCAGCGCGCGGCCCCGCCAGCGCCGGTTTACGGCCCGGGCTGCCGTCCTTACGGCGACCGAGGATCGCCAGCGCCACCGATGCGGCGGCCCCGGCTATCCACAGTGGATCGCTCCCGTACACGAGATGGACGATCGCGACCGCGACGGCCGCCACGGCGAGCACGGCGCCGGTGACCTTCCAGCGGAACAAGGTCAGTTCACGGATATCCGTGAACTTGTCGGCGAGCTTGTCCGACTCTTCTGCCGCCGTGCGGTAGTCCCGCACCGTGACCCAGGTGCGCCACCACCGGGCACCGGCCACGAGACCGCGTACGACCGCGCGGAGGTACCGCCACGGCGACTTCAGCACCGCCACAACCGCGTCCTTCGCAGCCTGTACCGCCTGCGGCTTGCTCTTCAGCCACAACGGCACCCGAGGCGAATGCAGCCACCACCGCACCAACCGGCGCCGGACCGTCCGGCCGCGAGGCTGCGGCAACGTGTCATCGATCAGTTCAGCGTCGAGCACTGGACCGACATGTTCGATCTCCCGTGAATCCTTGCGAGCTAAGGCAGACGTGCCGTTCATGGTCTTGTCGTCAGCGTTCATCGGCGACCACCGCCACGGGGTGAGGTGTCCAGCGACGTCACCGTGAGCGCCCGAATCAGCACGTGTGCCGCGATCAAGTCCGGCACTGCGAGCACCACGAGCAGCAGCGTCGGATTGCCGGGGTGGGTGATCACCAGCCACTGAACGCCCACAAACGCGGCGCCCGTGAACAGGACGCGTCCGGCGAGCGAGACCACCCGGGCGCCTGCCCTGGCCGCGTCAGCAGCTCGCCGTGCCTTCCGGGCGCTGAACCGCCACACCACGAACATGACCAGCAGGACACCGACCCCGGCGAGGATCTACACCCTCGGCTATCGGAAGGTCCGTACTCTGCTGCTGAACTCCGAAGTGATCTTGCGACCTCCGAAGATTCTCCTACCACCGGCCCCGCCCGGTTTGGCTAATGCTTACCGCGATGGTCGCTCGATCCGGCAGCTAGCCGCGAAACACGGCATGAGCTACAACCAAACCCGCAGGATCCTACTTGCTGAAGGGGTACAGCTCCGCCCACGTGGGCGGAGCTGACCAGCGATCCAACCAGAACCCCGCAGGTCACAAGTAGGTCAACAAATGTAGGTTCACTCTAACCCTCCTTACCACTCACGAGCCTTAATTTGTTTGCCCCCACTCACCCGCTTGTCGCACACTTACCGCACACCACCAAGGAGGACGCATGACGCGACGTTGTTACGCCATGGCCCTTGGTATGGAAGAGAAACACGGCTCCCCGCCGTCGTCCTAGCAGGACGTCGCAGCTGCGGAGCCGCCCTTCGGGAAACCGAACCGGGCGGCTTTTCTTTCGGTGAACCCTGATTTCTGGAACGAAGCAGTCCGGTGCGCGTGCGTGCCGGACTGTGTTCCAGGCCAAGGCGCGTTGGTCCAGCGGAATGGATACCGGGTTTTCACCCCGGTGACGTGGGTTCGACTCCCACACGCGCTACGCCCCGGCACGGCGGGGAAACCTGTTCCGTCGTACCGGTGCGGCGGTGTGGGGTCCGTGTGTCCCATACCGCCAGACGCGCACGGTCCGGCGACCGGCCGGGATTCATAGCCCCGGCCAGCCTGGCTCGACACCAGGGTGCGCGACTCAGGTCACCTTGCGGGCGCTGTACACGTCGCCGCTTTCGTGGCGATGCAGCACGATGTCCTGGAAGCCGTTGTCGCGCAAGCCTTCTTCCAAGGTGAGCCCGTTGGTGGCGACGGCCACGAGCAGCCCGCCCATCGCCAAGCCGGCGGCGAGGCGGCCGAGATGATCGGAAGAGTCCAGGAAAGCCAGGACGATGTCGAAGGCACCCATCACCGGCAGTCGGGAGAGCTGGTGGACTTCGTAGGAGATCCCGACGGGGTCGCGTTCCTCTTCGCGCTGGGCGGCAGCGATCAGGACCTGGTCCGCGTCGACGCCGACCACGCGGCGCGCGCCCTTCCCGCGGAACAAGCGCGGATAGCGGCCATCGCCGCACCCGACGACCAGGACCGACCTGCCCGCCAGGTCCGGCAGTGCTTCGAGCAGTGTCGCGGCCTGGTCCGCCATACGGCCGACGCTAGCCGACGCGGCACCGTCCTGACAGGACCAAGAGGCCTATCCCGCGTCGACGTCCTGCCGAGGTAGTTCCTGGACGCTGCTGTGCCACGGTGTCACCGTCGTGGCCCCGTTGCCGTTGAACACGCCCCGGATCGGAACCAATCCGCTGACCCACTCGGTGCCGGTAATGGTGTTCGGTTGCGATTTCACGGCGAACGTGAGGATGCTTCCGTCGATGTTCTCGATCGCGACCGTGCCGGTCGCCGATCCGGTGGCTTCCGCGCAGTAGCCGCCTACGCGATAGCTCTTCCACAGTGCCTCGATCGCAGACCAGTGACAGCCCGCCTTGCACGGAGACGCTGTCGGCCGCTGTGGCATTCGCCGGAAGCGCGCCGGTCAACGTAAGCACGACGGCCGACAGTACGGACAGTTTTCCTCCCTTCAGTGAAGAGATTTCGCCTAAGGTCAAGCGATGGAAAATCACTGATCTTCGGAATGTGGTCACCTGTTGTCCGCGGCCCTACCTCCAAGCGAGTGATCAACTGTCACTCAATGGTTGAAGGGTGATCAGGTGCCTAAAACGTGAAGGCCCCCTTTCTCGCGTCTAACGCGAGAAAGGGGGCCTTCACCTACTTATTGCCGCTACAGCGCTCCACCGCTCGCGTCGTCGCGCTGCATGACAACGCTGGACGGCGCGGAGTGCACCGGCTTGGCGCCCTTGGGGGCCTTCTTCCGTCGTGCCAGCTTGTTCTCCAGCCACGACGCGAACCAGCTCAAGACCAGGTTCAGCACGATGAAGATGATCGCGACGATGATCAGCGTCGGGATCGTGTTGCCGTAGAGACCGGTGAGCGGCCCGGTACTCCGGATCAGCTCGTTGAAGCCGATGGTCAGCTGACCAGCCAGCGCGGTGTCCTTGAGGATGACCACCAGCTGGCTCACCAGCGCGGGCAGCATCAGGGTGACCGCCTGCGGCAGCAGGACGGTCATCATGATCTGGGTCTTGCGCATGCCCAGCGCGGACGCGGCCTCGCCTTGGCCCTTGGGCAGCGACAGGATGCCCGCACGGAAGACCTCGGCCATGACCGAACCGTTGTAGAGCACCAGACCGGTCACCGCGGCGAAGAGAGGGCGGATCTCGGCGTCGATGTCGGTGTAGAAAGCATAGAACGCCGCGGCGAAGACCATCAGCAGCAGCACCGGGATCGCCCGGAAGAACTCGACGACCGCGCCGACCGGGACCCGGATCCACTTGTGCTCCGACAGCCGGCCGATGCCCAGCAGCGCACCGATCGGCAGCGCGATCACAATCGACAGCGCCGCGGCCTTCAGGGTGTTGAGCAGACCGGGCAGGATGAATTCGGTCCAGGTCGAGCCCTTGACGAAGGGCTCCCACAGCGCGCCGGCCCACTGGTTCTTCTCGTCGAAGCCTACGTAGATGTAATAGAGGACCAACGCCAGGACGAGGACGAAAAGGACGCTGTAGAGCCAGTTCCGTGCCCGCGCCTTCGGTCCGGGGATGTCATAGAGAACGGTCTGCGTGCTCATCGCTTGACCTCGACCTTCTTGGCGACCCAGCCCAGCAGCAGGCCGAGGGGGAGGACCAGGACGACGAAACCGACGGCGAAGACCAGGAAGACCAGGAGCAGCGAGTCGGACTCGTTCTCGATCATGTCCGACATCAGCAGCGACGCCTCGGCGACACCGATGATCGCCGCGACCGTGGTGTTCTTCAGCAGTGCGATCATGACGTTCGCCAGCGGCGCGATCACCGACCGGAATGCCTGTGGCAGCACGATCAGTGTCAGCACCTGGACGAAGCCGAGCCCCAGCGCACGGGCCGCTTCCGCCTGGCCGACCGGAACGGTGTTGATGCCGGACCGCAGTGATTCACAGACGAACGTGGCGGTGTAGGCGACGAAGCCGAGGATCGCGAGCCGGAAGGCGTTGTCCTCCAACGACGTCGTCGACTCCGACGAGGCCAGGTTGAGTCCCAGGGTGGAGGACAGTCCCAGCGATGTGAAGACGATGATCACCGTCAGCGGGGTGTTCCGGAAGATGTTGACGTAGGCGGTGCCGAACGCCCGCATGATCGGAACGGGGCTCACCCGCATCCCCACCAGGATGGTGCCCCAGATCAGGGAACCGATCGCGGAGAAGAAGGTGAGCTTGATCGTCATCCAGAAGGCGCCGAGCAAGTCGTAATTGGGATTGTCGAGGAAATCGAACAAGGTGCTCAACCCAGCCTCGGTATGGGAACGGTGCGCCGCGGTACACGGCGCACCGTTCGATTCCTTTGGTTCAGCGGCTCAGCGAGCCGGGTGTCAGGAGATGGCCGGGGGCTCGGGGATCTTGTAGCCCGACGGGCCGACGTTCTTCTCCAGAGCGGCCTTCCACGCGCCGTCCTGCTGCATCTTCTTGATCGCGTTGTTGATCGCGGTGATGCTCTCGGCGTCGTCCTTCTTCAGGCCGACGCCGTACTTCTCGTCGGTGAAGCCCTTGCCGACCAGCTTCAGCTTGCCGGGCTGCTGCGCGGCGTAGCCGCCGAGGATGACGTCGTCGGTGGTCATCGCGTCGACGGTCTTGTTGAGCAGCGAGGTCACGCAGTCGGTGTACTTTCCGCGCTCTTCGAGCTGAACTTCCTTGGCGTACTTCTCCTTGACGTTCTGCGCCGGGGTCGAACCCTTGACCGAGCAGAGCTTCTTGTTGCCGGTCAGCGACTCCGGGCCGGTGATGTCGGTGTTGTCCGCCCGGACCAGCAAGTCCTGGTGGGCGATGAAGTACGGGCCCGCGAAGGAGACCTCGTTCTTGCGCTTGTCGGTGATCGAGTAGGTGGCGACGATGAAGTCGACCTCACCCTTCTTGATCAGGTCCTCGCGCTGCGCGGACTGCGCTTCCTTCCAGGTGATCCCCGACTCTTCGACGCCGAGCTCCTTGGCGATGTACTTCGCCACGTCGACGTCGAATCCGGCGTAGGTGCCGTCGCCCTGCTTCTGGCCGAGGCCGGGCTGGTCGAACTTGATGCCGATGGTCAGCTTCTTGTCGCTCTTGGCCTTCGCCACCACGTTCTTGGCGCCGCTGGAGCCGCTGCCGGCGTCCGACCCACCGCCGCCACAGGCGGAGAGGGCGAGACCGGCCGCCACGACGGCCGCGCTCATTCGCAGAACTCGGTTCAACCGCATTGTTCTCAGTTTCCTTCCGAATCTTGTCCAGCCGATACCGGCCGGCGGGGAAGTCCTTAGTGGGTAAGGATCTTGCCGAGGAAGTCCTTCGCCCGGTCGGTCTTGGGCTTGGTGAAGAACTCGTCCGGGGTGGAGTCTTCGACGATCTCGCCGTCGGACATGAACACCACCCTGTTCGCGGCACGCCGCGCGAAGCCCATCTCGTGGGTGACGACGAGCATCGTCATCCCGTCCTTCGCGAGCGTGGTCATCACGTCGAGGACCTCCTGGACCATCTCCGGGTCCAGCGCCGAGGTCGGCTCGTCGAACAGCATCACCTTGGGGCGCATGGCCAGCGCGCGGGCGATCGCCACCCGCTGCTGCTGCCCGCCGGAAAGCTGCGCCGGGTACTTGTCGGCCTGGTTCGCGATGCCGACGCGTTCGAGCAGTTCCATCGCGGTCTTGCGGGCCTCCGCCGAGTTGACCTTGCGGACCTTCATCGGCGCGAGCATGACGTTCTCGACGATCGTCTTGTGCGCGAACAGGTTGAACGACTGGAACACCATGCCGACGTCGGCGCGCAGTGCGGCCAGCGCCTTTCCTTCGGCGGGCAGCGGAACGCCGTCCACCGCGATCTCGCCGGAGTTGATGGGTTCCAGCCGGTTGATCGCCCGGCACAGTGTCGACTTGCCAGACCCGGACGGCCCGAGCACGACCACGACCTGCCCACGCGGCACCTCGAGGTTGATCTCCTTGAGCACGTGCAGGTCGCCGAAGTACTTGTTAACGGCGGCCGCCTTGATCATCGGCGCCGCCACCTCCGCGGTCATCTGGCCTCCAGGAGCGTTCGTTTGCAGGGGACTGCGGGGTCAGGCACCACGCGATGGCGGAAACCTACTCCCGTCGGACCGCTTGTAAAGGCGGCTTGACCAATACTTAGGGTTTCAAGTCCGTATCGTTCCCAAGCCACCGGACGGCCCCGGTCCGCCGCCGTCCGGCCCTGATCAGCCTAGACAAGGCAGGGATGGCTCGTAACCGGGGTCACAACAGATCTGTGACGCATCGTGACCATTACCGCCCGCGTCGGTGTGCTCACTGGGCCGGACGGCGCAGTGACACGGGCAGCGCGGAACGTGACTCACCCCATAGAGTCGTTCTTCAGTCGTCGCGGTGGCGGTGACGGCGTGAAAGGGAAACACGGGTGCGGGTACTGCTGGTGGAGGACGACGACCGGGTCGCGGGTGCCTTGACGCCCGCACTGACCCGGCGCGGCCTGACGATCAAACGCCTGGCCTCCGGCGCCGGGGTGCTCGATCTGGTGCACGAGGTCGACGTCGTGCTGCTCGACCTCGGGCTCCCCGACGTCGACGGGATCGTCCTGTGCCGCCGGATCCGCGCGGTCAGCGACGTGGCGGTGATCGTGGTTTCGGCGCGGGGTGAGGTCGACGACCGGATCCAGGGTCTGCGGTCCGGCGCGGACGACTATCTGGTGAAGCCCTACGACGTCGACGAACTGGTCGCCCGTGTCGAGGCCGTGCGCCGTCGCCGCGGTGAACGGCCTGCCGCGGCCGAACCGCCCGGCGTCATCCGGGCGGGTGATGTCTCGGTGGATATCGGGCGCCATGAGGTGCAGGTCGACGGGCAGCCGGTTTCCTTGTCCCGCAAGGAGTTCCAGGTACTAGCGCTGGTCGTCTCCGCTCGTGGCGCGGTGTGCTCGCGCGAGCACGTGCTGACCGAGGTCTGGGGCCATCGAGGCCCGGCGGAGAGCCGCTCGCTCGACGTCCACGTCGCCACGCTGCGGACCAAACTGGGCAGGCCCGCGCTGATCGAGACCGTGCGCGGCGTCGGGTACCGCCTCGGCGGCGCCTACGGCCCGGCCGAAGAGGCCTGAGCCGGTGCGCGTCCGGCTCCAGGCGATCGTGCTGACGCTGGTCGCGGCACTCGTGTTCGGCCTCGGCATCCCGCTCGCGCTCAGCGTGGCGGCCAGTGTGCAGCTCGACCTCTTCCTCGACCGGCTCACCGACACCTCCCGGTTCGCGTCGCTGGCCCAGCGTCCGCTGGTGGAGAACCGGCCGGACCTGATCGAGGACGAACTCCGCCGCTACACCGAGGTCTACGAGGTGCCGGTGGTTATCGCCGATCAGGACGGCGAGTCCGTGGCCAGCGCGCTCGGCGCCCCCGGGCAGGCCGCCCGGATCGACCTCAGGGATCCCGTGATCGCCTCGCATCTGCAGCAGGCGCTGGCGGGGCGGCGTTCCGAGCCAGGGGCGCTGCTGATGCCGTGGAACACCGAACCGCTGGTGCTGGCCGAGCCGATCCTGATCGACGGCGAGGTGCGGGGTGCGGTGATCACCCTGTCCTCGACCGAGAAGGCGCGGACCGAACTGGTGTGGTGGTGGCTGCTCATCGCGGCGGGCGCGGTGCTGGCGTTCGGGCTCGCGCTGCTGGTCGCGGTACCGGTGGTGCGCTGGATCCTGCGCCCGGTGCGGCGGCTCGACGATGCCACCGGCGCGCTGGTCGCCGCGGTGGTCAGCGGCCGCGAGGTCGAGCGGGTGGGGGAGTCGGGAGGGCCGCCGGAACTGCGCCAGCTCGAACGGTCCTTCGACCGGATGGCCGCCAGTGTCGACGAGGCGCTCACGGCGCAGCGCGCGTTCGTCGCCGACGCCTCCCACCAGCTGCGGAACCCGTTGACGGCGTTGAAGATCAGGCTCGGCAACCTCGACGGCCACGTCGACGACGACCTGGCCGCGGCGGACCTCGAAGCCGCCGTCGTGGACGCGCGGCGGCTCAACCAGATCCTCGACGAACTCCTTTCGCTGGCCCGTGCCGAGGCTTCGGGCGGCGAACTGGTGCCGGTCGGCCTCGACGAGGTCGTGGGGGCCCGGGTCGCCGACTGGGCCGTGGTCGGCGCGACGCGGGACGTGTCGCTGGCCGCCTCCGGGCTGGGCGGCGGCTTGCGGGTGCTCACCCCCGCGCGGGGGCTCGAAGTGGTGCTGGACGCGCTGCTGGACAACGCGCTCAAGTTCACCGAGCCGGGTACGGAGGTCCGCGTCACCGTCACCGTCACGGACGGGAAGGTCGACATCGCCGTCCGCGACCACGGGCCCGGCCTGCGCGACGACGAACTGGAACGCGCGGCGGACCGGTTCTGGCGCAGCACCGCGCATCAGAACGTGCCCGGCTCCGGTCTCGGCCTGGCGATCGTCACCGAGATCATGGCCCGCTCGGACGGCTCGCTGCGGCTGGGCTCACCCGACGGCGGTGGTCTCGAAGTGACCGTGACCCTGCCGGTCGCTAATCCTTGAGTGCTCTGAAATAGCGCAGCGCGCCGGGGTGCAGTGGCAGGGGAGAGGTCTCGATGGCGGGATGGACGTCGATCGACAGCGCCGCACCGGCCGCCTTGACCAGCTGATCCCGTGCGTCGAACAGCCCACGCACCAGCGCCTCGGCGACGTCGTCGGACATCGAAGCGGGCACCACGAGGAAGTTCGGCAGCACCAGCGTGGTCACCGGCTCCGACAGGTTGTAGGCCGTCACCGGGATGGTCGCCGTGCGGTACACGGGACTGGTGGCCCGCAGGGCGTCCGCGAGGTCGGTGATGTCGAGCAGCCGCAGGCCGACCGTCCGCACCCGCTCCGTGATCGACGGTGTCGGCACCCCGCCGGACCAGATGACGGCGTCGATCTGACCGGTCTCCAGGGCGGGCAGCGCTTCGTTGATGCCGAGGTTGCGCTGGTCGATCGCGCCGGTCAGGCCCGAGGCCTTCAGCAACTGCTTCGAAAGGAACTCGACACCGGAGTCCGGCGAACCGATCGCGACCTTGCGCCCGCGCAGCTGGGCGAACGACTTGACCGACGAGTCGGCGCGGACGATGACGTGCAGGTAGTCGTCGTGCACGCGGGCCAGCGCGGCCACCCCGGCCGTGTTCTCGGTGGCGACGTCGGCGGCCACGAACGCGACGTCGGCCTTCCCCGCGCGGATCCGGCCGATGTTGTCCGGGGACCCCTCGGTCTCCAGGATCTCGGGCCGTTCGGTGTCCAGCTGAGCGGCCCACGCGTCGGCCAGCGCCTCGGCGAGCTTGTCGTACACGCCGCCGTTGAGCCCCGCGGCGATCCGCACCCGCGTCCCGGACAGATCCGGTCCGCACCCGGCGACCAGGGCGCAGACCACGGCGATCACCGCCGCCAGCACCCCTGGTCTCCTCATGAGGGTCGATCGTGCCATGGAACCCCGCCCGCGTACCCTCGAAGGCGAGATGAGCGCGCGCACTTACCAGATCCGCACCTTCGGCTGCCAGATGAACGTGCATGACTCCGAACGTCTTGCCGGGCAGCTCGAGGACGCCGGCTACGTTCCGGGTGACGGCGAAGCCACACCCGACCTGATCGTGTTCAACACCTGCGCGGTGCGGGAGAACGCGGACAACAAGCTGTACGGCACCCTGGGGCATATCCGGCCGCAGAAGACCGCGAAGCCGGGCATGCAGATCGCCGTCGGCGGCTGCCTAGCGCAGAAGGACCGCGGCGAGATCGTCAAACGCGCGCCCTGGGTCGACGTCGTGTTCGGCACGCACAACATCGGCGCGCTGCCGACGCTGCTGGAGCGCGCGCGGCACAACGCCGAGGCCGAGGTCGAGATCCTCGAATCGCTCGAGACCTTCCCTTCGACGCTCCCGGCGAAGCGCGACTCGGCGTACGCGGGCTGGGTGTCGATTTCGGTCGGCTGCAACAACACCTGCACCTTCTGCATCGTCCCGGCGCTGCGCGGCAAGGAACGCGACCGCCGTCCCGGCGAGATCCTGGCCGAGGTCGAGGCGCTCGTCGCCGAAGGCGTGCTCGAAGTGACCTTGCTCGGCCAGAACGTGAACTCCTACGGCGTCGAATTCGGCGACCGGCTCGCGTTCGGGAAGCTGTTGCGCGCCTGCGGTTCGGTGGAGGGCCTGGAGCGCGTCCGCTTCACCTCGCCGCATCCCGCCGCGTTCACCGAGGACGTCATCGACGCGATGGCCGAGACGCCGAACGTGTGCCACCAGCTGCACATGCCGCTCCAGTCCGGTTCGGACAAGGTGCTGCGCGAAATGAAGCGGTCCTACCGTTCGGCGCGCTACCTCAAGATCCTCGACCGCGTGCGCGAGTCGATGCCCGACGCCGCGATCACCACCGACATCATCGTCGGTTTCCCCGGCGAGACCGAGGAAGACTTCCAGGCCACGCTCGACGTCGTCGCGCAGGCGCGGTTCTCCAGCGCGTTCACCTTCCAGTACTCGATCCGGCCGGGCACGCCCGCCGCCGAGATGGACGGGCAGCTGCCGAAGGAGGTCGTGCAGGAGCGCTACGAACGGCTCGTGAAGCTGCAGAACGACATCTCCTGGGAAGAGAACAAGAAGATCGTCGGCCGCCGCGTCGAGTTGCTGGTCGCCTCCGGTGAGGGACGCAAGGACTCCGAAACGCACCGGATGAGCGGCCGTGCCCGTGACGGCAGGCTCGTCCACTTCGCGCCGACGGGACCGCTGGTGGACCGCTCCGTGCGTCCCGGCGACGTCGTCGAGACCGTGGTGACCTACGGCGCTCCGCACCACCTCGTCGCCGACGGCGATCTGCTGTCGCACCGCCGCACCAAGGCGGGCGACAACTCCGAGGCCGGGCTCCGGCCGAAGACCAACGGCGTGACGCTGGGCCTGCCGGGTTTCGGTGCCCCGGCCGTCACGCCGGAACCGGTGAGCGGGTGTGCGCTGTGACCGAACCGAAGATCGACGAACTCGCGGCCGAAATCGACGAGGTCGGCGAGCGGGCCGCCAAGACGATCGAGCTGGGCAGGCGCGGATTCTCCATCGCCGTGCTCGCGTTCGTGCTGCTGGTCGCCCAGCTGCTGCCCTGGGTCGGCGAGCACGCCGGCTGGGAGGTGCTGCTCGGCAAGGGCGGCGGGATCCCGCAGCTGTTCGCCGCGACGTCCACCGGGATCGGCGTGTTCGCCTCCGCCGTCACGCTGGTGACCCGGCGCTGGTGGCTGGCCTGGGTCTGCGCCGCGGGCGGCTGGTTCGCCTCCGTCGACGGGATGCTCGCGATCTGGTCCCAGCAGTCCTCGCACGCGACCGGCGCGGCCGGTGGCGGCCCGGGCTTCGGGATGATCCTCGCCTGGTTCGCCACCGTCGCGCTGGCCGTCTACTGGATGCGTGCCGCCTTCTCGCGGAGCTAGCCGACGCGCAAGGTGAGGTTGCTGGACGTGTACGCGCTCGCGTAAAGCGTCGTTTCGGGGTGGTACGCCCGCAGCGTGATCACCGCGCTGAAAGAGAAGCTCAGCTTCAGGGAGAACGTCGAGTTGGGCCGGCAGGTCGTGTCGGCGATGTTCACCCAGACACTTCCTTGAAGCTGCTGCACGATGATCGCTTCGAGGCTGTCGGTCCCGTCCGTACGGGCACCGTCGACCTGCAGCTTTCCCTTGAGGGTGACCTTTTCGTTGACCTTGACCTGCTTCTTGCTGAGCGAGGCGTCGAGCTTGACCTTCTTCTTGCCTGCTTCGGAAGAGGCAGGGACCGGTGCGGGAGAGCCGATCGCCGATGCGGCCGGGGCGAGCCCGGCCACCAGAGCACAACTGATCGCCAGGGCGGCGAACGCCCGGCGTACTGGGGGAATCAGTGTCTGGTTCATGATCGAAGTCGACCACGGCTGGGCGCGGAGAGCGCCCGAATACGCACTAACGAGCGATATGTCCCTCCACAGTGGAGTGATGCGCGAAGGCCCCTGCGACGCGCTCGGGACATCCAGTGCAATGAAGGGGCCTTTCATAGCAAATTTTGCTATGAAAGGCCCCTTCATTGCACGCGTGTGCGGTGGGGGTCGGCGAAGGCTCCCTAGCGGGACCTGCCTACCGGTCCGCGATAGCCGCTTCCGCCGCTTCGAGCCACTCACGCCATTGCGCGGCCTGCTCGTCCGCCTTCTTCGCGCGACGCTCGTCGCCGGCCGCACGGGCCTTCGCCGCCTGCGACTCGAACTGCTCGACCCGTTCGCGGAACTGCGCCGCCCTGGCCTGCGCCTCGGGGTCGGTCCGCCGCCACTTGCTGTCCTCGGCCGACTTGATCGCGTCTTGCACGGCCTTCAGGCGGCCGTCCAGCTCGCGGATCCGCTCGCGCGGGACCTTGCCGATCTCGTCCCACTGGTCCTGGATGCGCCGCATGTGCTGCTTCGCCGCTTCGAGGTTCGCCGCGGGGTCGATCTTCTCGGCCTCGACGAGCAGCTGTTCCTTCTGCTGCGCGTTGGTCGCGAACTCGGCGTCCCGCTCGGAGAACACCGAGGACCGCCGTGCGAAGAACTTGTCCTGCGCCGCGCGGAAACGCTGCCAGAGCGCCTCGTCGCTGTCCTTGGGCGCGCGGCCGGCGGCCTTCCACTCGGTCATCAGGTCCTTGTAGCGGCCCGCCGTCTCGCCCCAGTCCGAGGATTCCGAGAGCGCCTCGGCCTCCGCGATCAGCTCTTCCTTGCGGTTCTTGGCGCCCGCGCGCTGCTTGTCGAGCTCGGCGAAGTGCGAGCCACGGCGGCGGTTGAACGCCTCACGGGCCTTGGAGAACCGCTTCCACAGCTCGTCGTCGGTCTTGCGGTCGACGCCCTTGACGGTCTTCCACTCGTCCAGGATGGCGCGCAGCCGGTCGCCGGCGGCCTTCCACTGGGTCGACTCCGCGGCGAGTTTCTCGGCTTCGTCGGCGAGGGCCTGCTTGCGCAGGACGGCGGCCGCGCGGGCCTCTTCACGCTCCTGCTTGGCCGCGGCCAGTGCTTTTTCGGCGTGCGCGATGACCTGCTCGATGCGGCCGCCCAGCGCGGCGATGTCGCCGACGACGGCGGCTTCGGCGAGACCGTCGCGCAGCTGGGTGGCCGTGGCCAGCGCGTGCTTCGGATCGCCCGCGCCGGACTCCAGTCGCGTCTCCAGCAGCTCGACCTCGGTGCGCAGGTCGTCGAAGCGGCGCGCGTAGTGGAGCAGACCCTCGTCCGGGCTCCCGGCCTGCCAGACCCCGACCGCGCGTTCGCCGTCGGGCGTGTTGACGTACACCGTTCCTTCGTCGTCGACCCTGCCCCAAGCGGACGGGCTGGGCTCGGCGGGCGGCACGGGGGGTGCGGGGTGCCCGCCACCGAGCGCGTGCGGTACCGGGTGCGGTGCCGGGGTACCGGTGGACGTGTTCTCCTGGGCCATCGCAGGCTCCTTATCGCCTGTACGCCCGCTGGCGCGGGCGCCCCGTCTAGCGACGGGGCCGGGTAATGCGTTGCCGTCTTGCTTCGGGGGCATCAACCCCTTGCGGCATTCAAGCAGTTCAGCGGCCACCGTGGAACCGGATGAACCACCAGAGGGCAGTGATCCTACTTCCGGTGGACCCTCCGTGTCGGTCGGTTGCCGGTCCCCGAAGGCGGGGAAGGTAACGTCGGCGGCCGTGATCCGCCGTGTCGCCGTGCTCCCGCAACCCCCACTGCTCATTCCCGAACTGGCCGCCGGAGCGGCGGACGAATGCGCCGAGCTGCGCGAAGCCTGTCTTGAGGCCGCGAGGCGGCTGACCAGCGCTTCGCCGGACTGGGTCGTCATCGGTGCGGCCTCGGGCGCGTCCGAAGTGCCGGAACACGCGAGTGGCTCCTTCCGCGGATTCGGCGTCGACGTCGGAGTGTCACTCAGCCGGGTGACAGCGTCCGAAACCGAGTTGCCGTTGCCCGCGCTCGTGGCCGGCTGGCTGCGCGAGCAGGGCGGCGCGTCGTCCGTCCGGGTCCACCTCGTCGATCCCGCCGCCCCGTCCGGCCAGTGCGAACAGCTGGGCCGTGAGCTGCGGGAGCACGCCGCGGTGCTCGTCCTCGGCGACGGTTCGAGCAGGCACGGCCCGCGTTCCCCCGGTGGCGAGGACGAGCGGGCGGAAGGCTTCGACGCAGGCATCCGCGACGCGCTGGCCAAGGCCGATGCCGAGTCGCTGGCCGGGCTCGATCCGGACTTCGCCGCGGAACTCGGGGCGGGCGGCCGCGCGCCGTGGCAGGTCCTCGCCGGTCTCGCGGCGGACGACGATTGGACCGCCGAGGTCCTCTATTCGGCCGCGCCGTTCGGCGTCGCCTACCACGTCGCGGTCTGGGAGCACGCGTGATCCGGCCGGTCGCGGTCGTCGGGCCAACGGCGACCGGGAAGACCGCGCTGGCGGTCGAACTGGCCCTCACCCTCGGGGGTGAGGTGGTCAACGCGGACGCGCTGCAGCTGTATCGCGGGATGGACATCGGGACCGCCAAGGCGACCCTCGAGGAGCGTCGAGGTGTGCCGCACCATCTGCTGGACGTCCTCGACGTCACCGAGACGGCGTCCGTCGCCGCGTACCAGCGCGACGCGCGCGCCCGCGTCGAAGAACTGCTCGACGCCGGACGCGTGCCGATCCTCACCGGCGGGTCCGGTCTCTACGTCCAAGCCGTGCTCGACGACCTCAAGTTCCCGGGCACCGATCCGGACGTGCGTGCCCGGCTGACCGCCGAAGCCGACGAAATCGGCGTCGCCGCGATGCACGCCCGGCTCAGCGGACTCGATCCCGTCGCCGCCACGGCCATCCTGCCGACCAACACCCGCCGGATCGTGCGCGCGCTGGAGGTCATCGAGATCACCGGGGAACCGTTCTCGGCGAACCTGCCGAAACCCGGGCCCGCCCGCTACGACACGGTCCTGATCGGCATCGACCGCGAACCCGCCGAACTCGACGCCCGCGTCGACCGCCGCGTGGAGATCATGTTCGAAACCGGGCTCGTCGACGAGGTCCGGACGTTGCTGGGCCAAGGACTCCGTGACGGGCTCACCGCTTCGAGGGCGTTGGGCTACCAGCAGGTGATCGCCGCGATCGACGGCGACGGCGACTTCCAGGCCGCCGTCGAGGCCACCGCGCAGGCCACCCGGAGGTTCGTGCGCAGGCAACGGTCCTGGTTCCGGCGGGACAAGCGCATCCAGTGGTTCGACGGCGGTTCGGAGCGGCTGGCCGAACGCGTCCTCGAGGTGACGGCCCAGTAGCCTTGGGGCCATGGGCGGCATCGAATTCCTTAAGGGACACGGCACACAGAACGATTTCGTGCTGCTTCCCGACCCCGACGGCCGCCTCGAGCTGACCGAAGCGCGAGTGGCTGCGCTGTGCGACCGTCAGCGCGGTCTCGGGGCCGACGGTGTGCTCCGGATCGTGCGTTCGTCCGCACTGGATGTCGAGTCCGGCGGCGAATGGTTCATGGACTACCGCAACGCCGACGGTTCCATCGCGGAGATGTGCGGCAACGGCGTCCGGGTCTTCGTGCGCCACCTGGTCGACTCCGGGCTGGTGACCGAGCGCGACTTCGTCATCGGCACCCGCGCCGGCGACAGGCCGGTCCGGATGCACGCGGACGGTTCGGTGACCGTGCAGATGGGGCCGGCGACCATCACCGGCACCTCGGTCACCGTGGTCGCCGGGAAGCCGTTCTCCGGTGTCGCGGTGAACGTCGGCAACCCGCATCTGGTGTCGGTCGTCGAGGACGACGTCGACCTGCTCGACCTGCGCGACCAGCCCGACTTCGACTCCGACGTGTTCCCGGAAGGCGTGAACCTCGAGTTCATCAACCTGCTGGGCGAGGACGCGCTGAAGATGCGCGTCCACGAACGCGGCGTCGGCGAGACACGGTCCTGCGGCACCGGCACGGTCGCCGCGGTCGCCGCCGCCCTGCACCTCGCTGGCACCGACACCGGCGAAGCGAGCGTCGACATCCCCGGCGGCCGCGTGGTGGTCGAGGTGCGCCGCGGCGGGTCCACACTGACCGGACCGGCGGAGATCGTCGCGCGTGGCGAACTCGACGAAGCTTGGTGGGCCGGGCTCGTCTAGCCCACCGCGATCGGTTCGCGTGGCAGATCACGAAGCTTCCGGATCGGCGAGAAGACCACCCACAACACCGCGGCCGCTTCGCCGACCGCGACGAACCAGAGCGTGCCGCGGATCCCGATCGCCTCACCGAGTACGCCGCCGATCAGCGCACCGAGCGGCAGCATCCCCCAGACGACGAACCGCACACTGGCGTTCATCCGGCCGAGCAGCCGGTCCGGGCACACGGCTTGCCGGTAGGACACCTGCGCGACGTTGTAGACGATGATCCCGAATCCGGCGATCGCCAGCGCGAGGGGGAACAACACGATCCGCCAGCCCGGCGCGGCGAGCGGGAGCAGCAGCTGGAACGGCCAGGTCAGCAGCGGGACGAGCCAGATCGACCGCGCCTGCCCGATCCGCCGGGTGATGGCCCCGGCCAGGATCGCCCCGAGGATCCCGCCAACGCCGCCGGTCGCCAGGACGAGACCGACGGCCGCCGGCGACAGGCCCAATTCCCGGTTCAGGAACAGGATCTCCACCGCGGTGAAGGCACCGTTGAACAGATTGGCGGTCGCGGTGCAGGCGACGATCGAGCGCAGGGCCGCGTCGGTGAACACGAACCGCAGCCCTTCGACGATCTGGGGGAGCAGCTTCGCGTCTTCATGCTGCTCGGGAACCTCTTCGACGGTGCGGATCCGCAGCAGGCACAGCGCGGAGGTCAGGAAGCCCACCCCGGTCATCAGCACGGCGTTCGCGGCGCCCGCGAGCTGGACCAGCCCACCGCCGATGCCGGGTCCGGTCAGGAACGCCACCGACTGGCTGGCCTGGAGTTTCGCGTTGCCTTCCAGCAGATGTTCCCGGCCGACCAGTGACGGCAGATACGACTGGTACGCGACGTCGAAGAACACCGTCGCGACGCCGACGAGCGTGGCGACCACGATCAGTTGCGTCAGCGACAGGACCCCCGCCCACCAGGCGAGCGGAATCGTGAGCAGCAGCGCGGCGCGGACGAAATCGGCCCGCAGCATCAGCGCCCGCCGCCGCAGGCGATCCACCCACACCCCGGCAGGCAGTCCGATGATCAGGAACGCGATCGTCTCGGCCGCGGTCAGCAGCCCCATCTGGAACGGCGTCGCGGCCAGCACGGTGGCCGCGAGCAGGGGAATCACGGTGTGACCGGCGAAGGCGCCCACTTGGCTGGCCGTATCGCCCGCCCAGAGCCGCCGGAAATCCGCATGGAAGAAGAGGGAATCTCTGCGCACGACGCCACCTTGGCCCGAGTGATTGGAAAGTGTCAATCACTTTCGGCTCTAGGCTGTCTCCGTGCCCACTCCACGACGCGCCGCCACCGAGGCCGAGATCGCCGCCATGGCCTCCGGAATAAGGCTGCGCATCATCCGGTTGACATATTCAGAGGCGCTGACCAACAAGGAACTCGCCGAACGGCTCGATCGCGACCCCGCGACGACGCTGCACCACGTGCGCAAGCTCGTCGACACCGGGTTCCTCGAAGCGCTCGCGCCGAGACGAGGCACGCGAGGCGCGAAAGAAATTCCGTATCGCTCGACCGGGTTGTCCTGGCATCTTGATTCCCGCGACAGGGGGATCGATCAGGCGATCTTCGAGGCCTACCTGGCCGAGATCGCCGACGTGGGATTCGACGAGGTGCAGCAGACGCGCCTGGTCGTCCAGGTGCCGGACGAGCAGATCGCGGAGTTCGAAGCCCGGCTCATGGCGCTTGTCGACGACTTCATCTCCCGGCCGGCCGACCCGGAAGCGAAACGCACGGCCATCTACTTGTCGAAGTATCCCAGCAGGTAATGAATTCGGTCCCGCCGCCGAAACGTGGGACCATGGAGGCACGATGACAGAACTGACACACAACGATCTGAACGACGACATGGACCCATCGACCGGCGAACTGGAGCTCGAGGACCGCGCCTCGCTCCGCCGGGTAGCGGGCCTGTCCACCGAACTCGCGGACGTCACCGAGGTCGAATACCGGCAGTTGCGCCTGGAGCGCGTCGTTCTGGTCGGTGTGTGGACCGAGGGCAGCGCCCTCCAGTCCGAGGCCTCGCTCGCCGAACTCGCCCGGCTCGCCGAAACGGCGGGCTCCGAGGTGCTGGAAGGCCTGGTGCAGCGGCGGATCCGCCCGGATCCCGCCACCTACATCGGCTCGGGCAAGGTCAAGGAACTGCGTGAGATCGTGGCGGCCACCGGCGCCGACACGGTGATCTGCGACGGCGAGCTTTCGCCAGGCCAGCTGCGCCAGCTGGAGGAGAAGGTCAAGGTGAAGGTCATCGACCGCACCGCCCTGATCCTCGACATCTTCGCGCAGCACGCCCGCTCCAAGGAGGGCAAGGCACAGGTCGAGCTGGCCCAGCTGCAGTACCTGATCCCGCGGCTTCGCGGGTGGGGTGCGGCGCTGTCCCGGCAGGCCGGTGGCCGGGCGGGCGGCGCCAACGGTGGTGTCGGTCTGCGCGGTCCTGGTGAGACGAAGCTCGAAACCGACCGACGGCGGATCAGCAAGCGCGTGTCGAAGCTGCGCCGCGAGATCGCCGCGATGGACACCATCCGCGAGACCAAACGCGGTCGCCGGGTGGCCAACGAGGTGCCGAGTGTCGCGATCGTCGGCTACACCAACGCCGGCAAGTCGAGCCTGCTCAACGCGCTGACCGGCGCCGGGGTGCTGGTCGAGGACGCGCTGTTCGCCACGCTGGATCCGACGACCCGGCGGGCGCAGACCCCTGACGGCCGCACCTACACGCTGACCGACACCGTCGGTTTCGTCCGGCACCTGCCGCACCAGCTGGTGGACGCGTTCCGGTCGACGCTGGAAGAGGCGGCCGGCGCCGATCTGCTCGTCCACGTCGTGGACGGTGCCGACCCGACGCCGGAAGAGCAGGTCAACGCGGTGCGCGAAGTGCTCGCCGAGATCACGAAGCGCCGTTCCGAGCCGCTCCCGCCGGAGCTGCTGGTGATCAACAAGGCCGATGCCGCCGACGAGGTGTCGCTGGCCCGGTTGCGGCACCAGATGGCCGGATCGGTGCAGGTGTCGGCGCGGACCGGCACCGGGATCACGGAGCTGGCCGAGGTGATCGCGGAGCGGCTGCCGAGGCCGGAGATCGTGGTCGAGGTGCTGATCCCGTACTCGCGAGGCGAACTCGTCTCCCGCGCCCACGCCGACGGCGAGGTGCTGGAGGAAGAGCACGTCGAGACCGGTACGCGCCTGGTCGTCCGCGGCAGGCCCGAACTGGCCGCGGCACTGAGCGACTTCCAGACGAACGGCTCGGCTCTGTAAGCAAGCAGGTACGTGAAGGCCTCCTTCATTGCGTTAGGGCGCGGTGAAGGGGGCCTTCACTTTGACTTCTGACGCTGGTGGTGGATCCGTGTCTGTGCCGACCCGTGCTGAGGTTCGCGACGTGCTCCAGGCCCTCGTCGATGGTGCGATCACGCGGGCACAAGCCAACGACTGGGCGCGTCCCTGGCTCGTTGACGACGGCTTTCCGGTCGAGGACGATCTGGTTCGGCGAACACTCGACCGGTTGTTCGGCGCCGACCTGATGACCTCACCGTCGAGCCACCTGCACGGCCCGGCCGACTTCCGGGCATGGCTGGACGAGTTCGATGCTCGCGAGTAGTGAGGACGGTTAGGGCGGTCCGTGAAGGACCCCTTCATGTACTTGTGGGGGTCCAAGACCACGGGGCACCGCGCTCGCCCCTGAAAGTGGCCTTCGCGACATTCCGCCCTATCTCGGCGTTCCGACCGAACTGCGCGCCGTCCCGGACGTCTCCGTACTGTGGGGCTTCAGGGGTTCCACGGTACGGAGGTGGATGTGCGGGGGATTGTCGCGGCGGTGGCCGTGCTGGCGGCGTTCATCGGCGGGACGACACCCGCCGTGGCGCAGGAGGTTCCGGCTCCGCAGCCGGTGTGCAAGAACAGCGATTCCCGGCTCAGCGAGCTTTCCGGCCTCGTTTCCGACGGCGAGCACCTCTACGCCCTCAACGACGGCGGCACCAAGACGCAGGTTTTCGTCCTCGGCCGCGATTGCAAGGTCCAGAAGGTCATCTCGGCCGCCACGGACCCGTACGACCCCGAGGATCTCGCCCGCACCGCGGACGGCACCTTCTGGCTTTCCGACACTGGCGACAACCGCAAGCGGCGGGACACGGTCGCGCTGATCTCGCTGACCCCGCAAGGCAAGGCGACGTTGCACCGGCTCACCTATCCCGACGGGCAGCACGACGTCGAAGCGCTGATCATGGACCGTTCGGGCACGCCGTACCTGATCACCAAGGACCTCTTCGGCAGCTCCAAGGTGTACCGGCCGACAGGGCCGCTCGCCAGTCCCGGTCCGACTCCGCTGGAGAACGTGGGCTCGCTGCAGATCAAGGAGACCTCGACGCAGGGCGGGCCGGCCGGATCGATCGGTTCGATGACGGTGACCGGCGCGGCGTCGATGGCCGACGGCTCGGTGGTCGCGTTGCGCACCTACACCGACGCCTATCTCTACGCCGTCACCGACGGAGACCTGAAGAGCGCGCTGCAGCGCGAGCCCGTGCGGGTGCCGCTGCCGAACGAGAAACAGGGGGAGGCGCTCACCTTCGATCCGGACGGGACCTTGTTGTCCGGCGGGGAGGGCGTCGGAGAGCAGATCCGTGCGGTGAAGGGCGCGGCTGCGCTCGCCGTGGACGCGGCCAAATCCGAGGGCAGCACGTCGGGTGGGACGGCCGGTGGCACGGGCCAGGGAACCGACTTCCCCTACGTGCAGGTCGGTATCGCCGCGATCGTCGTGATCGGCGGCTTCCTGCTGGTCGGCAGGCTCCGCAAACGGCGAGCCTGACCGAAGCTTGCCGAGCCTGACCCGGGTCTCCGCGACCCGGGATCCCGACTTGCTCCGGCTCCGGGCTACAGCCTGCGAAGAACGGCGACGACCTTGCCGAGGATCGTGGCGTCGTCACCCGGGATGGGTTCGTACGCCTCGTTGTGCGGCATCAGCCAGATGTGGCCGTCCTTGCGCTTGAACGTCTTGACCGTCGCCTCGCCGTCGATCATCGCGGCCACGATCTCGCCGGGGTCGGCCGTGGGCTGCTGGCGTACGACGACCCAGTCCCCGTCGGTGATGGCGGCGTTGATCATCGAGTCGCCGGTGACGCTGAGCAGGAAGAGCTCACCCTCACCGACGATTTCCCGAGGCAGCGGGAAGACGTCTTCGATCGCCTGCTCCGCCAGCACCGGCCCACCGGCGGCGATCCGGCCGACGAGCGGCACGTACGCGGCCTTCGCGGCCGCCTGCGGCTGCTCGACGTCGATGCCCATCGGGTTGTCGTCCGTCGCGGCGAGCACGCCCACCGCACGCGGACGGTTCGGGTCGCGTCGCAGATAACCCTTGCGCTGCAGGGCCTGCAACTGGTGCGACACCGAAGAGGTGGAGGTCAAACCGACCGCCTCGCCGATCTCACGCACACTCGGCGGGTAGCCGAACCGGCTCACCCACAGCTTGATCACGTCGAGCACCTGCTGCTGCCGCACGGTCAGGGTCTCGTCCACCTCGTAGACCTCGGGCAAGGCGCGCACCTTACCCGAGCCCCTAGGCGCGTTCCCTGCCTTGCTCTCCTTAGCCACCGTATCGCTCCTTCATCTCCTGCGTCGCCTCCCAGTACGTCCGGTCGCCCGGACCGACTTCGCGTGTCTTCGCCGGTGGCGGACGATCTTCCCGCCCACGGCACCGGCGGCGTCCGCGCAGCAGACGCCCTGGTCAACGACGTTAGCCCGCCGGGACGACGATTTCAAACATCTGTTCGATGGACACGCCGTGTCGCTCGATTTTTGTCGGTGGGAGGTGGTACACATTCGCACGGGCGTTCGATAGAACGCCTGTTCGACCTTGATCGCCGGGTCGCGGCCCGGCGCCGAGCGCAGCAGGACTTGCGAGGAGGTTCCTATGTCGATTCTGGCCGATCGAGGACTGGCGCGGCCCAGTTCCCCCGGGCCCGTTCCGGCAGGGTTGACCAGGCCCGTTCGGGTGGTTCGGGGCAGGCGTGCCGAACCTTTGCGTCCGCCAACCAGGGCGCGGGTCGTGGCGGGCCGTCGCCCCGGCGTCGCCACCGCCTCCCCGGCGTGCCCGGCGCCGAGGCGGCTTCCGCTCAGGTGGCCGTCGCTCGTCGCGATGGCCTTGCTCGTCGCCGGCGTCATCACCGGATCGGGTCTGTTCTTGGCCGGTGTTCCGGGGGCCGCGGTACCCGAACGGACCATCACGGTGTCCGTTTCGACGGGGGAGACGCTGACGGATCTCGCGACGCGATTCGCGCCAGGCAGTGACACCGGCGCGGTCGTGGCCAAGATCAAGGAGCTCAACTCCCTGGAAAACGCTGTTCTCGTGCCCGGGCTGCCGCGCGCGGTCCCGGTCGCGGCCGAGGTCGCGGAGGGTGGGAGGTGATCAGGAGGGCCGCTCTCACCCGCTGTGGGTGAGCTCCCCGTTCGTGTCTGATCGACCTGGCCGCCGCGCTTGCGTGCGTCCGACCTGCGATCTAGTCTCCACCGCTATATGTAGTAGTTACATGGCTGTAGTTGGTCCATAGCTTGGGGTAGACTCGGTACCAGTTGTCCACAGCTGGCCGGTGTTCACCCACCGGATGTCCACAGATCGATCCACATGTCGATCTTTCCCGTCGTTGCGTGGCGACGGGGGCGGATGTCCACTCGGGACCGGCCGGCGCGGAGGGGAAGGTGATCGGCGGATGAGGTGCCCGTTCTGCCGGCATGCGGACTCTCGGGTCGTCGACTCCCGAGAGGTGGATGAGGGTCAAGCGATCCGGCGGAGGCGCTCGTGCGCCGCCTGCGGTCGTCGCTTCACCACCTCGGAGACGATGGTGCTCGCCGTCGTCAAACGATCCGGGGTCACCGAGCAGTTCAGCCGGGACAAGGTGGTCCGGGGGGTGCGCCGCGCCTGTCAGGGCAGGCCGGTCGACGACGACGCGCTGCAGCAGCTGGCGCAGCGGGTCGAGGAATCGATCCGGTCGGCGGGGCTGGCGGAGATCCCGAGTCACGAGGTCGGCCTGGCGATCCTGGGCCCCCTGCGCGAACTCGACGGCGTCGCCTATCTCCGGTTCGCCAGTGTCTACCGCTCCTTCTCCTCGGTCGAGGACTTCGAGAAGGAGATCTCGGACCTCCGTGAGGCCATGGCTGCCACACCGGACGAGAGCGATCAAGACGCGAAAGACGGCTGAAGCCGCCTCCCGCGTGGGAGTGAGGGAAAAACCCATGACCGAGACCGTGGGAACAGGCAACCCGGCCACAGCGCGGACGAGTGGGAAGAAGAAGCAGGCGGGCGGGCTCACCGTGCGCCGGGTCTTCACCACCGAGGGCGTCCACCCGTACGACCAGGTCACCTGGGAGAACCGGGACGTCGTGATGACGAACTGGCGCGACGGCACGGTCAACTTCGAGCAACGCGGTGTCGAGTTCCCCGGCTTCTGGTCGGTCAACGCGACGAACATCGTCACCAGCAAGTACTTCCGTGGCGCCGTCGGCTCGGCCCAGCGCGAGCAGAGCCTCAAGCAGCTGATCGACCGCGTCGTCCACTCCTACGTCAACGCGGGTCGCGAACACGGCTACTTCGCGACCTCCGCCGACGCCGAGGTCTTCGAGCACGAGCTGACCTGGATGCTGCTGCACCAGGTGTTCAGCTTCAACTCGCCGGTGTGGTTCAACGTCGGCACGACGTCGAAGCAGCAGGTCTCGGCGTGTTTCATCCTTTCGGTCGACGACACCATGGAGTCGATCCTCAACTGGTACCGCGAAGAGGGCCTGATCTTCAAGGGTGGCTCCGGTGCCGGGCTGAACCTCTCCCGCATCCGTTCTTCGCGTGAGCTGCTGTCCTCCGGCGGCACCGCGTCCGGTCCGGTCTCCTTCATGCGCGGCGCCGACGCGTCCGCGGGCACCATCAAATCCGGTGGGGCCACCCGTCGCGCGGCGAAGATGGTCGTCCTCGACGTCGACCACCCGGACGTCGAGGAGTTCGTGCAGACCAAGGCCCGCGAAGAGGAGAAGATCAAGGTCCTCCGCGACGCCGGGTTCGACATGGACCTCTCCGGTTCGGACATCACCTCCGTGCAGTACCAGAACGCGAACAACTCGGTCCGTGTCTCCGACGAGTTCATGCAGGCCGTCGAGACCCAGGGCGACTTCGGCCTGCGGTCCAGGACGAGCGGTGAGGTCATCGACCGCGTCGACGCCAAGAAGCTGTTCCGCACCATCGCGCAGGCCGCTTGGGAATGCGCCGATCCGGGGCTGCAGTACGACGACACGATCAACGACTGGCACACCTGCCCCGAATCAGGCCGGATCACCGCGTCCAACCCGTGTTCGGAGTACATGCACCTGGACAACTCCAGCTGCAACCTGGCCTCGCTGAACCTGCTCAAGTTCGCCACCGAGGACGGCGGTTTCGACGCGCCGCTGTTCGCGAAGGCCGTCGAGCTGGTCATCACCGCCATGGACATCTCGATCTGCTTCGCCGACTTCCCGACCGAGGCGATCGGCGACACCACCCGTAAGTTCCGTCAGCTGGGCATCGGCTACGCGAACCTCGGCGCGCTGCTGATGGCGCTCGGGCACGCGTACGACTCCGACGGCGGCCGCGCGCTCGCCGCCGCGATCACCTCGCTGATGACCGGCGTTTCGTACCGCCGTTCCGCCGAACTCGCCGCGGTCGTCGGGCCGTACGAGGGCTACGCGCGCAACGCCGAGGCGCACCAGCGGGTCATGCGCAAGCATGCCGCCGCCAACGAACTGGTGCGGACCTACCACGCGAACGACGCCGCGGTCCGCGCGCTCGCGACCCAGGAATGGAAGCGCGGCATCGAACTGGGCGAGGCAGGCGGCTGGCGCAACGCGCAGGCCTCGGTGCTCGCCCCCACCGGCACCATCGGCTTCATGATGGACTGCGACACGACCGGCATCGAGCCGGACTTCTCGCTGGTCAAGTTCAAGAAGCTGGTCGGCGGCGGTTCGATGCAGATCGTCAACCAGACCGTCCCGCGCGCTCTTTCCGCGCTCGGCTACCAGGGCGAACAGATCGAAGCGATCGTCGAGTACATCGCCCAGCACGGCCACGTCGTCGACGCTCCCGGCCTCCGCCAGGAGCACTACGAGGTGTTCGACTGCGCGGTGGGGGAGCGGTCCATCGCGCCGATGGGGCACGTCCGGATGATGGCCGCGGTGCAGCCGTTCCTGTCCGGCGCGATCTCCAAGACGGTCAACATGCCGGAGTCGGCGACCGTCGAAGAGGTCGAGGAGATCTACTTCCAGGGCTGGAAGTACGGCCTCAAGGCGCTCGCGATCTACCGCGACAACTGCAAGGTCGGCCAGCCGCTGTCCACCGGTAAGAAGGAGAAGGCCGCCCCCGAGGCCGAAAAGGTCGTCGAGTACCGGCCGGTCCGCAAGCGCCTGCCGAAGAAGCGTCCGAGCCAGACGGTGTCGTTCACCGTCGGTGGCGCCGAGGGCTACCTGCACGCCGGTTCGTATCCGGACGACGGGCTCGGCGAGATCTTCGTGAAGCTCGGCAAGCAGGGTTCGACACTGTCGGGCGTGATGGACGCGTTCTCGATGTCGATCTCGGTCGGCCTTCAGCACGGGATCCCTCTGGAGTTCTACGTTTCGAAGTTCTCCAACCTGCGCTTCGAGCCCGCTGGCATGACCGACGACCCGGACATCCGGATCGCCACCAGTGTCATGGACTACCTGTTCCGCAGGCTGGCGCTGGACTACCTGCCGTACGAGAAGCGTTCGCAGCTCGGCATCTTCACCGCCGACGAGCGTTCGGCACAGGTCGAGGCGAGCTACGGCGCCGCTCCTGCCGCGGAACAGGAGAACGTCGACCTCGACGCCCTTCGGTCCACTGTGGACTCGTCGACCGGCGCTCCCGCCAAGGTGGCGCATTCGACGGCGGAACTGGTGGAGCTGAACCTCGGCACCGCTTCCGACGCGCCGCTCTGCATGACCTGCGGCACCAAGATGCGGCCCGCCGGTTCCTGCTACGCCTGTGAAGGCTGCGGAGCGACCTCCGGCTGTAGCTGATCCCGATGCCTGCTTCGGCGGACGACCGACGTCGTTCGCCGGAGCAGGCGCCGGTGAACCCGGTTGTGCGGTGGCCCGTCCGCTGCTGAACTGGTCTCGTGTTCGATGTCCGCTGGGAACGGCCGCTGCATCAAGCCGGTTCGCCGTCCGCGATGGCGGCCACCGCACGCCACCTGGTCGTGCACGAGCGAAGTACGCGATTGGTCGGCCTGGAGCCTGCCGGCGGCTCGGTGCGTTGGGATGTCCCGGTCGGGACATGGCCGCGTGCGATCGTGATCGACGAACCGTATTGCTTGGTGGTTCCGCAGAACAGCAGCAGGCTGGTCTGCCTGGACGTCGAAACCGGCGAAGACGTCTGGCAGGCGGAGCCGGGCTCGTTCGCCGGTCATGTCGTCGTAGACGAAGAGCTCGTGCTCGTGGGCGGCTGGCGCGGCTATACGCCACTGTCCGCGGTGGACCTCCGCACCGGTGCTTTGCGTTGGCGGGCGAGAGAGTGCGGAAGCACGGTCCGTCCGGCAGCGACCGAGGCCGGTTTCCTCCTCGGAAAGCCGAGCGGCGACTCCGTACGTTTGATCGATCGAGGTGACGGCCGGGAACTGGTCACCTGGCCCTTGCCGGAGCCATTGGTCGGGCCCGACACCGGGCCGGCCTTTCGTGTGGACGACGACGGTGGCGTCCTCGTGCGGTGCGGTGACCGCTTGGTCGTTCGTATCGCCCTGTCCGAGACGAAAGCCGAGACAGTGGTCCGTTCCGAGCGCGCTCTCGCGTCCAGAGCGGTGGACCTGTGTGGCGGCTTGCTCTGGCTGGCCGAGCGGCGTGGTGGCTACACAGTGGTCGACGCGTCGGACGGCGCCGAGCAGTGGAGGATCCGGCACGATCGGCGGTTCGTCCCCTCGGTCGCTTCCGCGGACGGAGGGTTCGTGATCGCCGACGAGGGCGGGTTGTTGTTCCGGATCGACTTGGCCGGAACGGTGAGCGAGCGCGTCCGGATAACCCAGCGGATCCGAGGCCTTCGCGAGCAAGCGCCTTCAAGGTTCGTTCTGCTCACGAAGGGGTCCTTACTCGCCGTCGACGCCCGGAGGCTCTGATGACAGCTGATAGTGGAATCGTCGACCCGTTCGGCACGCTCAAACGGGCGCTCTGGATCTGCGGCGGCCAGTGGGCGGGAAAGTCCACCGTGTCCCGGCTTCTCGCGCGTCGTCACGGCATCACCGTGTATCACTACGACTTCCACGACGCCCGCGCGCACGAGGACCGGCGCGTGGCCCACCGCCTCCGCAACGGTTTGCCCGCGGCGGATCCCGACCCGGACGCCGTCTGGGTCGACCCCACTCCCGAACGGATGGCCGCCGACACGATCGCCGGCTTCCCGTTGCGGTTCGAATGGGCTCTGGACGATCTGCGCGCGTTGGTCTCCGGTCGCCCGATCCTCGCCGAGGGCTGGGGTTTGCGCCCGGAACTGGTCACGCCCCTCCTGGATTCACCGCGGCGGATGATCGTGATGGTGCCCACCGACGGTTTCCGCGAGCATCAGCTTCGCGTGCTGCCGCGGGCCGTCGCGGTGGCGCACCGGGTCAGCGATCCCGAGCGCGCGCAACGCAACCGAATCGAGCGAGACCGTCTTGTCGCCGAAGACGCCGTCCGCGCGGCGAAGAGCCTCGGCGTCCGGGTGCTGGAAATCGACGGCTCAGCAGACGCCGAGGCGGTCGCGGACGTCGTCGCCGAACACTTCGCTCCCTACCTGGTCTGAGCGAGATCGAGGACGAAGGTCGCCACCGCCAGCGCGAGGAACCCGGCGGGGAAGGCGATGTTGTAGAGGACGCGGGCGCGCACATGGGTGAGGACGGCGCCGACGTAGAACAGCACGAGCCCGGCGGCCGCCGCGGTCCCGATGTACGGCACCCCGAGCAGGCCGAGCAGCAGCCCGGCCGCGCCCGCGGCTTTCAGCGAAGCCAGTGGCGGGATCCAGGACTGAGGCACGTTGACCTCGGCGGAGTTCTTCAGGACGAACGGGATCCGCGCGAAGTCGGCGGCGGCGATCCCGGCGTTGATCACGATCGTCAGGATGGCGAGGGTGAGATATGCGGTGGACATGCCCACTGGACGAGGCCCGCGCCCGGAACGTGACAGCGGTCAGGCTCGCCAGCGTTCCAGCACGGCTTCGATGGCGGAGTGGATGCGGTCGCGGGCGGTCTGCCGTTCCACGCCTGCCATGAGGAGGTCGTCGTACTCGGTGTCCAGGTGCCGGATCGAGGCGACGACGGCGAGGAACACCGCTCGTTCGGCCAGTTCCCGGCCGGCGGCGGAGCGGCCCACCCGGCCGCTGCCGCGCCGGCCTGCGTGTTCGGCGATGGCGCGCGCTCGTTCCGGCGGGCAGCAGGGGAACATCTCCGTGATCGCGGTGTGGAACCGGGCGGTGAACTCGACGTCTTCCTCGGCGCGCCGCTCACGATCCCGTCCGCGGCGTCGTTCCCGGACGTCCTCGTCCGCGAGGCACTGTTCTTCGGCGGCGCGCAACGCCGCGTCTTCGACCAGGAGCCCTTGCCGCTCACTCCGCTTCCTCGACCGGTTGAAACGGACGACGACGGCGGAAAGCCGGCTCGCCTTCTTGGCCCGGCGGGTCAGCGCGGTGTCCCCCGAGGGCAGGAAGACCAGGTGACCGAGGTCGGCGCAGTCGAGGCAGAGCGGCTTCTCGTTCTCCATGAACAGCAGGTCGCCGGTGCCGCCGCAGTCGGCGCACGTCCAGTCCTTCAGCGCCACGGAGACGACGAGATCCGGCGCCTTCTGTTGGCGGGCGAGGACTTGCGCACGTTTCGCTTCGGACAGTCCCGGCATGAGCCACTGCGTCCGGAACAGCGGTTCGAGGCCGGCCAGTTCGCCCGAAGTCACCCGGAGGACAGCTCGGTCGCGGGTCGCGCCGACATGCTCGATCTCGGAGCTTTCGAGGGCCTTTTCCTTCGCCCATCCTTGAAGTGCGCCGAGGGCGAAGTTCAGTTTCTCCGCGCTCACCGGCAAGGCCGTGGACAGATCGGGGATCCGTCCCTGCTGCCAGCTTTTGAGCACGTTCTCCGGCAGCCAGCCGATGCCGCTCAGGATGTCGAGCGCGGTCACCGATTTCCGTTTGGACAGCAGTTTCTCCGCCGTCTCCACGACGCGCTGTTCCAGTTTCGCCTCACCTTGCATCGCCGGGAATCCTAGCGATCAGGCGGTCTCGGTCCGCGCGCGGTAGGCCCGGATCTTGGCGCGGTTGCCGCAGCGTTCCATCGAGCACCAGCGGCGGTTGCCCGAGCGCGAGGTGTCGAAGAACAGCAGGTGGCAGTCGTCCGCGGAACATTCGCGGACCCGGCCGGACCGTTCGCCCGCGACGAGTCCGATGGCGTCGCGGGCGACGGCGCCGAGGAGTTGCTTCCCGGTGACGGGTGGCGCCCAGGCGAGCCGCCGGGTCTTCGGGTCGACGAGAGGCCTCGGGGTCGCCTCGGTCGCGCTGTTCAGCAAGGCGAGGTCTTCGTCCGACGGCGTTTCGCCACGGGCGAGGGCGGGCGCGACGCGGTAGAGCGTGTCGCGGAGTTCCTTGAGCGCGGCGAGTTCGGCGGGCTTGATCCGGACGTCGGTCAGGGGAGCGGTCAGTGCCAGCCGGGAGCCGGTGAACCACTCGGCCAGATCGGACGGAGTATGCGCGCTCTCGTAGCGCTCGTACGGGCCGGGACCGCCGGTCAGCATGAGTTCGAGGCTGAGGCTGCCCGGATCGAACCGATAGCGCTCACCCTGGGCGCTGACGAGCAGTCTTGTTCCCGGAGTCATGTAACCACTATAGTCGGTTTCGGAAACCAGGTAAGATGGTTACGGCGGAGGCGTGATGATCGGGAAGACGAAGGACGCGGGCTGGGAGATCGGCGTGTCCAAGACGATGGCGTATCCGCTGGCGCAGGTTTGGGAGTACCTCTCGGGTCCGGGCCTCGCGGCCTGGCTGGGCGACGTGCGGCTGGGGTCGGAGAAGGGTGCGCCGTACGAGACGGCGGAGGGCACTGTCGGTGAGGTTCGCGGCTACCGCGAGCAGGAGAAGATCCGCCTCACCTGGCGGCCGAAGGACTGGGACCACGAGAGCACGGTCCAGGTGGGGCTCCGTCCGGCGGGGCCGGACAAGACGGTCGTGGTCTTCCATCAGGAGCGGCTCGCCGGGCCGGAAGAACGCGCCGCTCAGCGTGAGCACTGGCAGGCCGTGATGAAGCTCGTCGCCGACGGCCTCGCCGGCTGATCAGGCCAGCGCTCGCCGTGCCTGCTCGGCCAGTGCGTCGGTGATCCGTTCGGCGCTCAGGCCGAGTTCGCCTGTTTGGTGGAGGAACACGTCCGCGGCCAGCGGTGCCAGCAGGATGTCGGCGAGCGCGTCGGGATCCTTCGAGTTCGCCTCCTCGGCGAGGAGACGGACGTGCGTGCGCCACAGCCGGTACGGCCCGCTGGTGAACCGCGAATGCCCGACCTCGGTGCCGAGGACGAGATGCGCGTGCCGCGCGAGTAGTCCGATCATCGCCGCGTAGAACGCGGCCAGCCGCTCGGCGGGCGGCGCGCCAGGGCCCAGCGGGGGAGGGCCGGTGAGCAGTCGCTCCTGGAGCTCCCGCTCGTGTTCGTCCAGCAGGGCGACGGCGATCGCCGAGCGGTCCGGATAGCGGCGGTACAGCGTCGCCCGGCCGACTCCGGCCGCTTTGGCGATGTCCTCCATGGTGACGTCCGAGGCCGGACGTGCGGCGAAGAGCTCTTCGGCGGCCTTCAGGATCTTCGCGCGGTTGCGGGCGGCGTCCGAGCGTTCCCGTCCCGAGTTGTCCGCGAGCAGGTCTTCCGTCGGCATGTCCGCAGCCTAGGGAATATCCGGACACGGCGTCCACTTGTACCCGTCGAAGCAAGTGGACGTCGTGTCCACTTCCTGGTCCGGGAGGCCCCGATGAGCCACCTTCTCCACCTCGACTCCAGTGCCCGCAGCGCGTCGTTCTCCCGCGAGCTGAGTGCTCGTTTCGCCGAGACCTGGCTTGCCGCGAACCCGGGCGCCGGCTACACCTATCGCGACGTGGCCGCCGATCCGGTGCCGCCGATCGGCCAGGCATGGACCGAGATCTGCGACGCGCTCCTCCGGAACGGGATCACCGATCCGGACGGCTACGCCTCGGTGGTGAAGACACCGGAGCAGCGCGAGGCCTGGGCGATCATCGAGCCGCTCCTGGCCGAACTGCTCGTCGTCGCCGTCGTGCTGATCGGGGCGCCGATGTACAACTTCTCGGTCCCCGCGACGCTCAAACTGTGGATCGACCAGGTGACGTTCCCGAAGATGTCCTTGGCGGGCAAGGCTTTCGTGGTCGCGGGAGCGCGTGGTGGCACGTACCTGCCCGGCACTCCGCGGGAGCCGGTCGACCATCACGAGCGCTACCTGCGTGACTTCTTCGCCGGTCACTACGACGTCCGCGACGTCACGTTCCTGCATTCCGAACTCACGAACGCTCTCGTCGACCCGCGGCTGAGCCCGCGTGATCCCGACCGGATCGCGTCGCGGGAACAGGCGCTCCTTGGCGCCGAAAAGCTGGCCTCGGCCGGAAGGGAAGCTTGATGGGCTGGGGAATCCTGCTCCTGGCCGGAGTCGTCGAGGTCGCCTGGTCGCAGAGCATCAAGCCGACGGAGAACTTCACCCGGTTCTGGCCGACCGTGCTGTGCTTCGTGCTCGGCGTCGCCGCGGTCTACCTGCTGTCGAAGGCGATGGACTCGCTCCCGGTGGGGACCGCGTACGCCGTGTTCACCGGCATCGGCGCGGTGGGCGCGATCGTGTTCGGCATCGTGATCCACAAGGACCCGCTCAGCTTCGGGCGGTTCGCGGCGATGGCGCTGATCGTCGGAGGGGTGGTGCTGGCGAAGGTGGCGGAGTGACCTCGGGAAGGGGACTTTCTCGCCGGGAAGTCCCCTTCCCGGCGGGTCAGGCCAGCTTCTCCCACAGGAATTCGAGCATCAGCGCCCATTTGAACGCCAGTTGCTCGTTGTCGGCCGCCGCGCCGTGACCGCCCTCGATGTTCTCGTGGTACCGCACGTCGTGTCCCTGCTCCCGCATCCGCGCGACCATCTTGCGCGCGTGGGCGGGATGCACCCGGTCGTCCCGGGTGGACGTGACGAACAGGACCGGCGGGTACTCGCCTTCGCCGCGCACGTTCTGGTACGGCGAGTACTTCCCGATGAAGTCCCATTCCGCCGGGTCGTCGGGGTCGCCGTACTCGGCCATCCACGACGCGCCCGCGAGGAGTTTGTGATAGCGCTTCATGTCCAGCAGCGGCACTTGGCTCACGATCGCGCCGAACAGCCGCGGGTAGCGCGTCAGCATGACGCCCATCAGCAGCCCGCCGTTGCTGCCGCCCTGGATGCCGAGGCGGGCAGGCTCGCTGATGCCGCGTTCGACGAGGTCGGCGGCGACGGCCGAAAAGTCTTCGTAGACCTTGTACCGCTTGGCTTTGGTCACCGAGGTGTGCCAGTCCGGCCCGTACTCGCCGCCGCCTCGGATGTTCGCGACGACGTAGGTGCCGCCGCGCGAGAGCCAGCCGCGGCCGATGACACCGCTGTAGCCGGGGGTCAGCGAGACCTCGAAGCCGCCGTAGCCGGTCAGCAGCGTCGGGCCGCCTTCAGCGCCGGAGGGGCGTACGACGAAGTACGGGATCTTCGTGCCGTCTTCGGAGGTCGCGAAGTACTGCGAGACCGTCATGCCCTCGCTGTCGAAGAACGAGGGGGCGCGCTTGAGGACCTCGACCTCGCCACCGACGTGCCCGTAGTTCAGTGTCGACGGCTGGGTGTAGCCGCTGGAGTCGAGCAGGTATTCGTCGCTGACGTCGGGGTCCGTGCCGGTGATCTGCGCGGTGCCCAGTTCCGGGGCGCCGGCGAGCGGCTGCGAGCTCCAGCCGTCGGACGGCGTGAGCACGCGCAGTTCCGTCCGGACGTCAGACAGCGTCGAGAGCAACAGGTGGTTGTGCGTCCAGGCCCAGTACTCCAGCGACGTGTGCGCGTCCGGGGTGAAAAGGGTTGTGAAGGTGCGCTCACCCGCCATGAACGCGTCGAACCCGGAGGCGAGCAGGGTGCCGGAGGGGTACGTCGTGCCCTCGACGGTCCAGTCCGAGCGAAGCCGGATCAGCAGCCACTCGCGGTGTGAAGACGTCTGCGCGTCTTCGGGGACCTCGATGCGTTCGAGCCCGCCAGGCGTCCGGAGATACCTTTCCGTGCGGTAGAAGTCGATCGAGCGGTAGACGAAGTCGCGTTCCCAGCCCTCGGTCGGGTCGTGGTGGGCGGACACCGAGACGTCGTCGGGCTTGCCCTCGAAGACCACCGTCGCCTCTTCGAGCGGGGTGCCGCGCCGCCATTCCTTCGCCAGCCTCGGATAGCCCGAACTGGTCAGCGTCCCGGTCCCGAAGTCGGTGCCGATGTAGACGCGGTCGCGGTCGATCCAGCCGATCCGGGTCTTGGCCTCGGGCACGAAGAACCCGTCTTCGACGAAGCGTCGCTCGGCGAGGTCGAACTCGCGGACCACGGTCGCGTCGGCGCCGCCCCGCGACAGTTCGACCAGCGCGCGCTGGTAACCCGGCCGGAGGACGGCCGCGCCCTGCCACACCCAGTTCTCGCCGTCGGCCTCGGCCAGCGCGTCGACGTCGAGCAGGAGCTCCCACTCCGGCGTGTCGAGCCGGTACTGCTCCAGGGTGGTGCGGCGCCACAGGCCGCGGGGGTTGGCCGAGTCCTGCCAGAAGTTGTACAGGTATTCGCCGCGGCGCCGGATGTAGGGAATCCGGTCGTCGGCGTCGAGGACCTCGCGGACCTCGTCACGGATCCCGGCGAACCGTTCGCCGCCCGCCAGTTCCTCCAGAGCTTCGGCGTTGTGGGCTCGCACCCAGTCCAGCGCTTCTTCGCCGGTCACGTCTTCCAGCCACAGGTACGGGTCCTCGTCACTCATGCTGACAGTCTCGCCGGGTGTTCCGTCCCGGCGCCACCAGGTGTGGCATTCCGTATGCTGTGGGCTCGCACGTTTGGGGGACACCATGACCGGCACCGACGAGGTACCCAGACCGTTCGCGCCCTCGCCGGGTCGTCCCGAAAGCCCCCGCAACACGGGGGCCGCCGTGGTCGGTCTGCTCATCGTCGCCGCCCTGACCACCACCGGGATGGCGATGGCGGGCGGGCCGCGGAAGATCGACGGCCAGGCCTTCCCGGTGTCCGGCCAGTACACCTCGGAAGGCGCCAAGGCTCCGGCAGGGAACGCGAAACCCGCGCCCAAGGAGGTCCGGGAACTGGAGACGAACCCGCTGCTGGCCGACGGTGTCGCGCTCGGCGCGGTCACCTGCCGCCTGCCCGGGATCAGCCGCGAGCCCGCGAAGCTGGAGACCTATTACAAGACATTCGTGACGTGCTTGGCCGAAGCCTGGAAACCCGCCTTGGACCAGGCGAACGAGCCCGCGCTGACGGTGACCGTGCAGGTGACGCTGCCCGAGACCAGCGCCTGCGGGAAGGCGCCGGGCGAGAACGAGGCCGTCGCCTACTACTGCGGCGGCGACACCACGATCTACGCGCCGACCGAGTGGATGCTGGGCGACGCGGGCCTCGAACGGTCCCGTCACCTCGCGACGATGGCCCACGAGTACGGGCACCACGTCCAGCGGTCCAGCGGGATCCTGTCGGCGGCCGCGGAGAAGATGTCGTCGCCGGAGGAGAACGCGCCGGCGGACAAGGAACTGGTCCGCCGCATCGAACTGCAGGCGAACTGCTTCGGCGCGCTCGCCCTCGCGGCGGCCGCCGGACGCGGTTCGATCAGCAGGTCGCTGGCCAACGCGGCCCTCGACGACTACGGCCGCGCCGACGACAGCGACACCCACGGCAGCCGCCGTAACCAGCTGAAATGGGCGAAGGCAGGCTTCTCCGGGAAGACGACGTCGGCGTGCAACACCTGGGCGGCCCCGGCCTCGGACGTCAAATGACCGACGACGTGATGGCGGAGATCAACACCGGCCTCCAGCTGCACATCTCCGGTGATCGCGTCGGCGCGCGCGAGAGGTTCGCGGCGCTGTGGGAGCGGATCGGCGAGGACGGCGACCCGCTGCACCGGTGCGCGCTCGCGCACTACATGGCCGACGTCTGCGACGACCCTGCCGACGAACTCGCCTGGGATCTCCGCGCGCTCGCGGCGGCCGATTCGCTCACCGACGAACGCGCCAAGGAGTACCACGCGACGCTGGCCGTGCGCGGTTTCTACCCGTCGCTGCACCTGAACCTCGCCGAGGACTACCGCAAACTCGGTGATCACGAGTCCGCGAAGGCCCAGTGGGAGCTCGGGCGGGGCACCCTCGGCGCGCTCGGCGACGACCCGTACGGCGCCGGGATCGTCCAGGCCTACGCCGCGCTCGCGACCAGATTGGGGATGGAACCGGACTCTCCGGACTTTCGCGCAGGGCGGTGAGGCCATAACCTGGAGTGACTCAGGTCACCCATCCGGGAGGAGCGCGTATGCGGATTTCCGATCTGTTGCGGAACAAGGGGGCGGCCGTCGCGACCGTCTCGCCGGAGACGAACGTAACCGAACTGCTCGAGAGACTCGCGGAGCACAACGTCGGCGCCCTCGTGGTCGTCGACGCCGAGGGCGGGATCGTCGGCATCGTCTCCGAACGGGACGTGGTGCGGCGGCTCAACGAGCGCGGACCCCAGCTGCTCGACGGATCGGTCGCCGCGATCATGACGAAGATGGTCGCCAGCTGCACTCCCGAGGACTCGGTCGATCAGCTGTCCGTCCTGATGACCGAACGCCGCATCCGGCACGTCCCGGTCGTGGTGGACGGCAGGCTGGCGGGGATCGTGAGCATCGGCGACGTCGTGAAGACCCGGATGGAACAGCTGGAGAAGAGTCAGGAACAGCTGGAGGCGTACATCTCGCAGGGCTGAGCCGGGCTTGCCAAGCGCAATGAAGGGGCCTTTCATAGCAAATTTTGCTATGAAAGGCCCCTTCATTGCAGCGGGGACGGCTACTCTCGCCACCCCGACAGCTCGACACCCTTCGCGACGTCCACCCGGTACCCGAGCGTCACGACACCCTTCGCGCCCGGAGCGAGCGTCAGCCGCCAGGTGAACTCGCCCAGTTCGGTCCGCTCCACCGGCTCCGGCACGGTGCGCACGTCGCGGACGGTGATCGCGTCGTCCCGGGAGACCGGTGCCTGGTCCAGCACGGTCACGACGGCTTCGCGCGGGCTGTGGTTGACGATCGTCGTGGTGTAGGCGGCCTCCCGTTTCCGGGCGCCGGACAGCGTCGCCTTGCTCGCCGAGCGGTGCGCGAGTTCCCGGTCGACCCGGATCCGGTCGTCCACGCCGAGGGCGAGTTCGAGTTCCTCACCCGGCGCCCAGACGTCCAGCCGTGTGGTGCCGACGAACTCCGTCTCGTGGAAAACCGACGCCTTCCCAGGCCGCAGCGTGTGCTCCGAGGTGTTGACCACGGCCGCCCGCAGGTACGCCTCGCCTGACACCGCCGGAGCGGTGACATAACCCAGTTTCGCCGTCAGCTCCAGCTGCGCGAGCGTCGTGCGGTGACCCTGCGCTCCCGACGGCACCGCCACCGGACGTCCCGGCCGGTAGGTGACCGCGGTGGTGCCCTGTTCGACGGACGCGGTCCGCATCGCCATCGGCGGCGCCGCGGGGGCGGCCATGCCCACCGACTCCGGGATCCCACCGCCCGCGGGCGAGGCACTGCCGTACGCGGCGCGCGCCATCAACGGCTGGACCGGCCGGACGCGGTCGAGGAACCACGGTTCGAGTTCCGGTACCTCCACCGTGTTCGCCGGCCGCGCGGTGGACAGGGCCAGCTCGCATTCCGGCCAGTCCTCCCCGGTGTGCTGGGTGATCCGCCCGTACCAGGTCACCGAGACGTCTTCACCGCGGACGCGGACGTCGTAGCCGGGCTCCCAGCTCGCGTTCGCGACCACATAGGACAGTTCGAGGCCGATCTCCGCGCCGTCCTCCTGGCTCTCGACTTCGACCGTGACCGTCGCACTGTCCACTTCGGACATGCCTTGTTTCGCCTCGATCTCCCGGTCCAGCGCCTTGAGGTCGTCACGGAGCCGGGCGAGGCGGATGCCGAGTTCGCGGCGCTTCCCCAGTGCCTCGGCGAGTTGCGCGCCGAGCGCCTCGGTGACTTCGGCGACCCGGGGCGGCTCCGCCGTACCCGCCGCGAGCGCCTTCGCGAAACTGCCGCCACTCCGCTTCGCCACCCCGGTCAGCAGATCGACCTTCGTGGTCTCCGCGGCGACAGCGTCCGCGACCTCGTCCACCACCGCCTGATCGGCCCGCCGTCGCTCGGTCAGCGCGCGCAGGGAAACGTCCGCGGGGGCGGGATGACGCTCGACGGCGACGTCGACCCCGGCGATGACCGCCGGACCGGTCCCGGTGACACGGACCGAATCGGTGTCCAGGTTCCACGGCAGGCCCGCGAAAGCGAAGCGCGTTTCCCCGTCCAGGCCCGCCGAAGCCCGCCTCGTGATCCGGGCGTGGTGCGGGTAGACGGTGACGGCGACGATCGGTGCTTCCAGGGTGCTCGGCATGCCCCCGACGTTAGTCTCTTGACACCCGTTCGGGTGGCCGGAAACCTCAGCTGCGTCTTGCCCGCCCGCCCTTGGGGGTCACGTGAGAGTCGCCAGACTCGCCGCCTTGTTCACCGCCGTCCTGGTTCTTCCGGCGACCGCGCTGCCTGCCCAAGCCGACGCGCCACCGGCGCCGGTCTTCTCCGGCGGCCAGGCGCAACCGGTGTTCGACCCGGCCGACGTCATCCGGGAGAACGTCTGGGTCACCGCGCCGGTCGACAGCGACGGCGACGGCAAGGACGACCTCGTGCACGCGGAGGTGGTGCGGCCCCGTGCGACACAGCAGGGCATGAAGGTCCCGGTCGTCTACCAGGCCAGCCCGTATTACGCGGGCGGAAACGACGTCGCGAACCACAACGTCGACGTCGAGCTGTACGTGCCCGGCGCGAAGCGGCCCGCCGCGGGCCCGCGGATCGCGACCAAGACCGTCGGCCCGAACCCGGCGCCGATCGGCTGGCGGTACCAGGACTACTTCACCGCCCGCGGTTTCGCCGTGGTGTACGGGGAGTCGCTCGGCAGCGGCCAGTCCACCGGCTGCCCGAGCACCGGCGACGTCAACGAGACCATCGGCGCGAAGTCCATTGTGGACTGGCTGAACGGCCGTGCGACGGCCCGTGACGCGGCGGGCAAGGCCGCCGTCGCGGACTGGAGCACCGGCAAGACCGGCATGATGGGCGTCTCCTACAACGGGACGCTGCCCAACGCCGTGGCCAGCACGGGCGTCGAGGGGCTGGAGACGATCGTCCCGATCGCGGCGATCTCCAGCTGGTACGACTACTACCGCAACGACGGCGCCGTCGTCGCGGCCGGCGGTTTCCAGGGCGAGGACGCGGACGTGCTCGCGGATTACGTCTACACCCGCCAGGATCGCGCCGTCTGCCGCCCGCTGATCGACAGCATCGCGGTCGACCAGGACCGGGTGACCGGTGACTACAGCCGCTTCTGGGACGTGCGCAACTACCGCAACGACGTGAACAAGGTGCGCGCTTCGGTGCTCGTGGTGCACGGCTTCGGCGACTGGAACGTCAAGACCGACCAGGGCACCCGCTGGTACGAAATGCTCAAGCGGCACGGGGTCGAGCACAAGATCTGGCTGCACCAGGCCGGGCACGCCGACCCGTACAGCCTTCGCCGCGACGTCTGGCTCGCCACCCTGAACAAGTGGATGTCGCACTACCTCTACGACGTGGACAACGGCATCGAGCGCGAGCCGAAGGCCACCATCCAGCGTGAGGACAAGACGTGGGTGGACGAGCCGGAGTGGCCGCTGCCCGGCACCCAGGACGTGAAGCTCTACCCGTGGCCCGGTGGTTCCTCGAAGGGCAAGCTCGACACGCGCAACCCCGTTCCGGGCAAGGCCGCGGTCGAGACGCTGGCGGACGACGCGAGCAAGACCATCGAGCAGCTCGCCGCCGCGACGTCGTCGGGCAACCGGCTGCTCTACGCGACCACCGCGGCGAAGCAGCCCGTGCGTCTCTCCGGAACTGTGAAGACCGACCTGTCGCTGTCCTTCGACAAGCCGGCCGCGAACGTGACCGCGGTGCTCCTCGACCGCGCTCCGGACGGGACGGCGAAGGTGATCACCCGCGGCTGGACCGACCCGCAGAACCGGCGCGACCCCGCCCGCACCGAGCCGATCACCCCTGGTGAGAACTACAAGGTCGAGGTCGAGCTGGTCGCGAAGGACTACCTGCTCGCTGCCGGGCACAAGATCGAGTTCCTGGTGGCCTCCAGCGACCACGACTACACGCTCCGGCCCAAGCCCGGCGCCGGTGTCTCGGTCGAGCTGAACCGGACCTCGCTGGTGCTGCCGGTGGCGGGGGGCAAGCCCGCGCTGCGAGCCGCTTTCGGCTGAGCGAGCCCACTTCCGTGAAGGCCTCCTTCCTTACCCTGAGGGTAGGGAAGGAGGCCTTCACTACGTCATCGATGTGCCGTGGTGACGCCGCGATGGAGGGCCGGCGGGACGTGGCATCCGGCGTTCCGGGTGGAAAACACCCACCCGACCTCGGGCTTGTACGGAAAATGTATTTCTCCCGGCTTTGCTTCGGCCTGTCCGGCTTCCCCACCTGATGGAGGTCTCCATGTCCAGGTTGCGCCGTTTCGCAGTGCTCGCCGCGGCCGCCGTTCTGCCCGCGCTCGGCCTGACCCTCGCCGGTACGACGCAGGCGTCGGCCGCCCCGAACTTCCAGGTCCCCTTCAAATGCGGTGTCACGGTCACGGCGGCGACGTTCAGCGGGCACAGCCCGGCGAACTCGGTCGACTTCCAGAAGTCGGGGATCACCGGGATGCCGGTGCTGGCGTCGGCGGGCGGCACCATCACCAGGGTCGCCAACGAAGGCAGCACGAGCTACGGGCGCTGGGTCGAGATCGACCACGGTGGCGGCTGGCGGACCCGGTACGCCCACCTGTCGACCCAGTCCGTCTCGGTCGGCCAGGCCGTCAGCGTCGGCAAGCAGATCGGCACGGCCGGGGCGACCGGCGGGGTGACCGGTCCGCACCTGCACTTCGAACAGCGGCTCAACGGGGTGGCGCAGAAGGCGGTGCTGCACGGGGTCGCGGTGCCGTACTACGGCCACACCAACTTCACCAGCAAGAACTCGTGCGGCGGCAACCCGTACGACGCCACCGAGGTGTGCGGCAGCGGATTCTCGGTCGTCGATTCGCAAGGGCTCGCGAACAGCGCGGGAACGGCGTACCTGCTCTACAACGCCTCTACCAAGGCCAACTGCGTCACCACGTTGAAGGCGGTTTCCCTCGGCACCGCGTCGCCGGTGTCGGCGTTCCTCGAAGTCCAGGGGTCCGCTCGCGTGACCGACTCCGGCAGCTTCACCTACTACGCCGGACCGGTGAAGAAGACGGCCGCCTCGACCTGCGTCAAGTGGGGCGGCTCGGTCGGGTCGAACGCCTACGAGAGCCCGTTCGAACACTGCGGCTGACCCCGCGGGGCCGGGCACTGTAGACCATCCCACCGACAGGATCGGCGTCCCCGCGACCCCGTCCCGCGGCGGTTGTCCACAACGGCCCCGGCTGTCCACAGATGTGTCCCGCCCCCACCCAGCGGCCCCATTCCCGCCGCAGGGTGGGGGCATGACCACATCCACCCCGACCGGCAGTACCACGGTCGATCTGACGGATCCGGCGGACCTGCTCGCCGCGATCCCGTACCTCCTCGGCTTCCATCCCGAGGATTCCGTCGTCGTCTTCGGCCTGCGCGGCCCGGGACGCAAGCAACAAGGCCTCGTCATGCGCGTGGACCTGCCACCCCCGGGCCTGGAACACGACCAGGCGCGTGACCTGGCGATCAGGCTCGCCGTGACCCGCCACACCGGTGCCACCGTGGCGGTGGTCGGCGGTGGCACCTTGAACAAGGCGGGCCGGCCACCGCGACGCCGGTTCATCCGGCGCCTGGAAGCTTCGCTGGCCGAGTACGACATCTCGCTGAAGCATTCGGTGTGGGCTCCGCGTATCGCCGCCGACGTGCGGTGGGGCTGTTACCGGGACAGAACCTGTGGCGGTCGCCTGCCGGATCCGCGCGACTCGGTGGCCGCCGCGATCGTCACCGGTGCCGGGCAGATCACGCACGCGAGCCGGGAAGAAGTCGAGCGCCTCTTCGACCCCGTCGCGCCGGAGACACTCGCCAGACGTGCCGATCTCCTCACGAGAATGGCCGATCCGCCATGGCGAGGCGGAGATCTCGTCGGGGCGGGAGTCGGCGAGGTGAACGCCGCGCTCGCCCGCGCCGACGACGGCGACCTCACGATCACCGACGACCAGGCCGTCCGGCTGGCCTGGGCCCTTTCCCTGGTCGAGGTCCGGGGCGCCTGCATGCTCACCGCCGCCCCCGCGGAGTCACCCCTAGCCCGCACGGCGGAGGAGCTCTGGCTCACGCTGGCCCGGGAACTCCCGGCGCCGGAAGCCGCCGAGGCGCTGGCGCTGAAAGCGCACGCCGCCTACGCCCGCGGCGACCTGGCGACCGCCGGGATCGCCCTGGTCAGGGCCGGCGAAACCGACCCCGAACACGGGCTGACGAAGTTGCTGACCAGGGCTCTGCACGCGATGGTGCAGCCGTCCGAAGTGGCCAGGGTGGTCCTGCGACAGCGGGACGACGGAACTCCCGAGATCCGCCTCAGGCGGTCTGGCGGGACCGGGTGAACGCCCAGGCATCGGCCACGATGCCGTCGAGGTCGGTGCGCTCGGGCTTCCAGCCGAGTTCGTCGTTCGCCCGCTCGCTGGAGGCCACCAGCACCGACGGATCGCCCGCCCGGCGCGGCGCGACCGCGGCGGGGATCTCGTGACCGGTGGTGCGGCGGCACGCCTCGATCACCTCGAGCACGGAGAAACCGGTGCCGCTGCCGAGGTTGTAGACGCGGTGCTCGCCGTCGGCCGCGTGGCGCAGGGCCAGCAGGTGCGCGTCGGCGAGGTCGACCACGTGGATGTAGTCGCGGATGGCGGTGCCGTCGGCGGTCGGGTAGTCGTCACCGAAGATCTGGATCCGCTCGCGGTCCCCGGTGGCGACCTGGAGCACGAGGGGGATCAGATGGGTTTCGGTGGCGTGCCGCTCGCCGAAGGAGCCGTAGGCGCCGGCGACGTTGAAGTAGCGCAGGCTGACGGCGGCGATGCCGTGGGCGCGCGAGAACGACGTGATCGCGTGGTCGATGGCCAGCTTCGTCGCGCCGTAGGTGTTGGTCGGCCGCGTCGGCGCCGTCTCCGGGATGGGGGAGGACTCCGGTTCGCCGTAGGTGGCCGCGGTGGAGGAGAACACCAGCCGCTTCGTGCCGTGGTCGCGCATCGCTTCCAGCAGGCGAAGCGAGGTCAGGACGTTGCCTTCCCAGTACTTCGCCGGATCCGTCATCGACTCGCCGACCAGCGACTTGGCGGCGAAGTGGAGGACACCGTCGAAGCCGTCGCCGAGAAGGCGCTGAGCGACCTCGGCGGCGTCGCCCTCGACGAAGGTGGCGTCCGGGTGCACCGCGTCGGCGTGCCCGGTGGAGAGGTCGTCGACCACGGTGACGTCGTGCCCGGCCTCGATGAGGCGGGCCGCGCAGACACTGCCCACATAACCGGCTCCGCCCGTCACCATCAGCTTCAGGGTCTTGGTCGGTTCGTCGGTCACGTTCGCGCCTTTCTGCTGCGGATGCGGTCGCGGCCCAGTGTCCTCGCCCCCGGCGACGAGGTTCGCCCGGGGGTACGGGTGTGCTCGACGAAATCCGGCCTCACCGTGTTCCGCCTTCAAGCACGCGAATCACGCCGAAGCGGCTTTCCCGGGGCCGACCCCGGGCTAGAGCTCGTCGCGGCCGGCGCCGCGCGACGGCACCGCGGTGAACAGCCTGGGGTGGCGCAGATCCGCCGCTTCGTACGCGGCCTTCACCGCCCGGCCCACCGAGTCCACATCGGACTCGCGGACCAGTGCGATCGCCGAGCCGCCGAAGCCGCCGCCGGTCATCCGCGCGCCGAGCGCCCCGGCTTCACGGGCCGAATCGACGGCGAGGTCGAGTTCCCGGGTGGAGATCCGGTAGTCGTCGCGCATGCTGACGTGCGAGGCGTCCAGCTGAGGACCGATCTCGGTGATCCGGCCCGCCCGCAGGAGCTCCACGGTGTCGAGGACGCGCTGGTTCTCCGTCACCACGTGGCGCACCAGCGGCACGAGTTCGGACGGCAGCTTGTCGAGGGCGGCGTCCAGCCCGTCCACGTCGATGTCCCTGAGGGCCTTCACCTCGAGCAGTTCCGCGGCGCGCTCGCAGCCCCGCCGGCGTTCGCCGTAGCCGCCCTCGGCGTGCGAGTGCTTCGTGCGGGTGTCCATGATCAGGATTCGGACGCCGGATTCCTCCAGCGGGAACGGCACCTGCTCCATCTCACCGGAGCGGACGTCGAGGAACAGCACGTTCGATTCGGTGCAGCACAGGGAAGCGGTCTGGTCGAGCAGACCGGTCGGCGCACCGACGAAGTCGTTCTCCGAACGTTGCACCCAGCGGGCCACCTCGTGCAGGCTCGGCGAACCCGCGCCTGCCCCGGGAGTGATGCCCGCCAGCCCCAGGAGGGCGAGCGCCACCGCGCATTCGAGCGCGTGGGAGGAAGACAGGCCCGCCCCCGAGGGCACGTCCCCCGCGATCGCCACGTCCGCGCCGCCGCCGAGGCCCTGGTCACGCAGCACCCACGCGACTCCCGCCGGGTACGCGGCCCACCCGTCGACCGAGCCGGGCCGCAGATCGGCGATCGTGAGCGGGCCGGATTCCTGAACCCTGCCGTCCGAGCCGAGGGTGGCCACGGTCAGCACGCCGTCCTCGCGCGGGGCCGCCGCGGCGGCGAGCCGGTGCGGGAGGGCGAAGGGCAGCACGAAACCGTCGTTGTAGTCGGTGTGCTCACCGATCAGGTTCACCCGGCCGGGTGCGGACCAGACGCCCGCCGGAGCCCGGCCGTGGAGGGCCTGGAAGGTCTCCGCGGCGTCGGACGCGGCGCTCACCTGGCCTGCGCCAGCACGGCGTGCAGCGCCGACACGGGAACCTGCGCGGTGTTGTCCCCGCCGGTGACCTCTATGGTCCCGCCGGGTGCCGCCTTGCCGACCTTGACCCGGCTGCCGGGCACGATGCCGACGGATTTGAGCTCCGTCATCAGCGCCTCGTCCAGCTGCACGTGCTCGGCGATACGGCGGATCTCGACCTCGCCGCCACCCATGCGGGCGAACTCGTCGAGCCGCACCAGGTCGGCCTCGGCGGGCGGGGCGGGATCACCGTCGCCGAGCTTGTCCAGCCCCGGGATCGGGTTGCCGTAGGGCGACGTGGTGGGGTGGTCGAGCAGCTTGACCAGCTTGCGCTCGACGGCCTCGCTCATCACGTGTTCCCAGCGGCAGGCCTCGTTGTGGACGTGCTCCCACTCCAGGCCGATGACATCGACCAGGAGGCGCTCGGCCAGGCGATGCTTGCGCATGACCGCGATGGCGAGCTCGCGACCGTGTTCGGTCAGCTGCAGGTGCCTGTCGTCCGCGACCACGACCAGTCCGTCGCGCTCCATCCTGGCGACGGTCTGGCTCACGGTCGGGCCGCTCTGCTGCAGCCGCTCCGCGATCCGGGCCCGCAGCGGGACGACACCTTCTTCTTCGAGCTCGTAGATCGTACGCAAGTACATCTCTGTGGTGTCGATGAGATCGTTCACGCTGTCCCCTTCGTCCGCGTTGCTCATCGTAGTCGCTGGCACCGACAGCGACGCAGGCGTGGGGAGAACAAGCGCCGAGGCGGGAAAAGTCCCCCCAAGCTGGGCGTGGAGCCGTGAGGCACGGAAAGATGGTCGTATGCGCCCCATGATCACCACCGGCGAACTAGCCGCGCAGCTCTCCGGGCCGGAACCGGCACGTTCCGTGATCCTCGACGTCCGCTGGCGGCTCGCCGGCCCGCCCGGTGCCGATTCCTACCGTGAGGCGCATCTCCCGGGCGCGGTGTACGTCGACCTCGACACGGCGCTCGCCGGGGAGCCGGGTGACGGCGGCCGCCATCCGCTGCCGGAACCGGCGACACTGCAACGGCACCTGCGGGCGGCCGGGGTCCGCGCCGGGCACCCGGTCGTGGTCTACGACGACTCCGACGGTTCGGTCGCGGCCAGGGCGTGGTGGCTGCTGCGCTGGGCCGGACACACCGAGGTCGCCGTGCTCGACGGCGGGTTCGCCGCCTGGGCCGAGGAAGAGCGCCCGCTCACCGGCGAGGTCCCCTCGCCCGCGGGGGGCGACATCGTCGTGAAGCCCGGTGGCATGCCGGTGCTCGACGCCGACGAGGCCGCCGCCCTCGCCAGGGACGGGCTGCTCTTCGACGCGCGGGCGAGGCCGAGGTACGCGGGGGAGACCGAGCCGATCGACCCGCGCGCCGGGCACATCCCCGGCGCGGTCAACGCGCCCTTCTCCGGGCATCTCGCGGAGGACGGCCGCTGGCGTGATGCCTCGGAACTGGCCGAGCGGTTCGAAGGTCTCGGCGTGGCCCCGGAGAACCCGGTCGGTGTCTACTGTGGATCGGGGGTCACCGCCTCGTCCGTCGTACTCGCGCTCGAGGTCGCCGGTCACCCGGAGCCCGCGGCGCTGTACGCGGGTTCGTGGTCGCATTGGTCACGCGATCCGGAGCGTCCGGTGGCCACCGGCGATCTGCCCGGCTGACCCGCGGGCGGGTCCGGAACGACGCGTGAGCCGCGTCAGGGCACTAGAGTTCCGACCATGCGAGCACCGGCCGTCGTATGGGACTCCTCGCTGCTGGGTTACGACCTCGGCGGCGAGCATCCGTTCAACCCGGTCCGGCTCGAACTGACCATCCGGCTCGCCACCGAACTCGGCGTGCTCGACGGGGTCGAACTGCTCGTCCCCGGCCCGGCGGGCGAAGACGAGCTCCGCCGGGTGCACCTCGGCGAGTACATCGAGGCCGTCCGGCAGGCGCCGATGACCGGAGCCGATTTCGCGCACGGGCTCGGTACCGAGGACAACCCGGTGTTCACCGGTATGCACGAGGCTTCCGCGCTCGTCGTCGGCTCGACGCTGCTGGCGGCGCGCAAGATCGCCGAGGGCGAGGCCACCAGGGCGGTGAACATCGCAGGCGGCCTGCATCACGCGATGCCCGGCAAGGCGTCGGGTTTCTGCGTCTACAACGACTGTTCGGTGGCGATCTCGTGGCTGCTGGACCACGGATTCGACCGCATCGCCTACGTCGACACCGATGTCCACCACGGCGACGGCGTACAGGAGGCGTTCTACGACGACCCCCGGGTGCTGACCGTTTCCCTGCACCAGCATCCGTTCACGTTGTGGCCTGGCACGGGCTACTCGGCGGAGATCGGCAAGGGCGGGGCCGAGGGCACCGCGGTCAACCTGCCGCTGCCGCCGGGCACCCGCGACGGCGGCTGGCTGCGGGCGTTCGAGGCGGTGGTGCCGTCGCTGCTGGAACAGTTCCGGCCGCAGATCCTCGTCACCCAATGCGGCGTCGACTCCCACGAGGAAGACCCGCTGGCGGACCTCTCGCTCTCCGTGGACGGCCATCGCGCCATCTACCGGCGGCTGCGTGAACTGTCCGAAGCGCACGCGGGCGGCCGCTGGCTCGCCGTGGGCGGCGGTGGCTACCAGCTGATCCGGGTGGTGCCGCGGTCCTGGACCCATCTGCTCGCCACCGTGCTCGACCGCGACGTCGATCCGGCGACGGCCCTGCCGCCGAACTGGGTCGCGTCGATCTCCAGGGCGGCGCCGAAAGCCGAGATCCCGCCCGGCATGTCCGACGACCGCGACACCGCGTACGTCCCGTGGGGAGACGGGGCGGACGAGCCGGTCGACATCGCCATCCGCGACACCCGCCGGGCGATCTTCCCGCTGCACGGCCTCGATCCGGACGATCCGAGGGACTGACATGGCCAGTGAGGACACCAAACGCGACCCCTACGACTTCCCGAGGGAGTGGGAGGCCGACGTCCTGCTCTCCGACGGCGGCACCGTGCACCTGCGCCCGGTGATCCCGAGTGACGCCGACGGGCTCGTCGCCTTCCACGGGCGGTTGTCCGAACGCACCCGGTACTTCCGGTACTTCGGCGCCTATCCGCGGATCCCGCAGCGGGACCTCGAACGGTTCTCCGTCGTCGACCACCACGACAGGGTCGCCTTCGTCGCGCTGCTGGGCGACGACATCGTCGCGGTCGGCCGCTACGAACGGCTCGAACACGGACCGTCGGCCGAGGTCGCGTTCGTCGTCGACGACGCCCATCAGGGCCGCGGGCTCGGGTCGATCCTCCTGGAGCATCTGGCCGCCGCCGCCAAGGAATGCGGGCTTCGCCGCTTCGTCGCCGAAGTGCTCGCCGAGAACGCGGCGATGGTCCGCGTGTTCCGCGACGCGGGCTACCAGGTCAGCCGCGAGATCGAAGAAGGCGTGCTGCACTTGGAGTTCGACATCGACCCGACCGAGGAGTCGCTCGCGGTCGCCCGCTCCCGTGAGCAGGCCGCCGAGGCGCGCAGCGTGCACAACCTGCTGCATCCGAAGTCGGTCGCGGTGATCGGCGCGTCCACCGATCCGACGAAGATCGGCTACGTCGCCCTCACGAACCTGCTCAGCGCCGACTTCGCCGGCACGGTCTACCCGGTCAACCCGGAGCACAAGTCCGTCCGCGGCGTGCGGGCCTATCCGTCCGTCGTGGACATTCCCGAGGACGTCGACCTCGCGGTGGTCGCCGTGCCCGCCGAAGCCGTCGAGTCCGTTTTGGACGGTGCGCTGGCCAAGGGGGTCAAGACCCTCCTGATCGTCTCGGGCGGGTTCGCCGAGGCCGGTCCGCACGGGCTGCACGCCGAACTGAGACTGGTCGGGGAGGCCAGGGCGCACGGTATGCGGGTCGTCGGCCCGAACGCGCTGGGCGTGCTCAACACCGACTCCTCGGTCCGGCTCAACGCCACCCTCGCGCCCCGCCTGCCCGCGCGCGGCCGCACCGGGTTCTTCTGCCAGTCCGGCGCGCTGGGCACCGCCATCCTCGCCGACGCGGAAGCGCGCGGTCTCGGGCTTTCGACGTTCGTCTCGGCGGGGAACCGGGCCGACGTCTCCGGCAACGACCTGCTCCAGTACTGGGAGACCGATCCGGCGACCGACCTCGTCCTGCTGTACCTGGAATCGTTCGGCAACCCGCGCAAGTTCGCCCGGCTCGCGCGGCGGTTGGCGCGGACGAAGCCGGTGGTGGCGGTGAAATCCGGCAGGCACGCCGTCCGCCCGCAGCTCGCCGCGACTTCGGCGGAGGTCGACGAGTCCAGTGTCCAGGCCCTGTTCGAGCAGGCTGGCGTCGTCCGCGTCGACACGCTCGCGCAACTCTTCGATACCGCGCTGGTCTTCGCGCATCAGCCGTTGCCCGCCGGGCCGCGGGTCGCCATCGTGGGCAACTCCAGCGCCATCGGGCTGCTCGCCGCCGACACCGCCCGGGCGCACGGGCTCCGGCTGGCCGTCGATCCGGTCGACGTCGGACCGCAGGCGAGCCCGGAGGAATTCGCCGACGCCGTGCGCGAAGCACTCAACTCGCCGGAGACCGACGCGCTCGTCGTGGTCTTCGTGCCGCCGCTCGCGATCCCGGGTACGGCCTACGCCCGCGCGCTGCGGGAGGCCGTCGTCGAGCTGGACAAGAACAAGCCGATCGTGTCGACCTTCCTCGCCGTCGAGGGGGTGCCGGACGAGCTGGCCGTGTTGTCCGAGGACGGCGTGCCGACGCGAGGTTCGGTCCCGTCGTACCCCAGCCCCGAACGGGCGGTGAACGCGCTCGCGCGGGTCGTGCGCTATGCCGCCTGGCGGCAGCGGCCGCAGGGCAATCTGGTGCGCCCCGCGGGCCTGCACGCCGAGCAGGCGCAGGTGATCGTCTCCGAACTGCTGGCGGACGAGGAAGGCAAGACGACGCTGCTGTCCGACGACGACGTGGTCCGGTTCCTGGGCTGCTACGGCATCGACGTCGTCCCGTTCCGGGTCGCCTCGTCCGCGGACGAGGCGGTGAAGGCGGCTGAGGAGCTGGGCTTCCCGGTCACCCTCAAGGCCGTCGACGAACGGCTGCGCGGCAGGCCGGACCTCGCGGGTGTGCGGCTCGATCTGTCCTCTGTGGACGGAGTGCGCCGGGCGTACGCCGATCTGCGCGAGATCTCCCATGACGACGAGGTCTACGTCCAGCGGATGGCGCCCAAGGGCATTTCGTGTGTGGTCGGGCTGCAGGACGATCCGTCGTTCGGCACGCTCGTGTCGTTCGGTCTCTCCGGGCTGGTCAGCACGCTGCTGGGGGACAGGGCCTACCGCGCGGTCCCGCTCACCGACGTCGACGCCGCCACGTTGCTGCGTGAGCCGCGGACGTCACCGCTGCTCACCGGGTACCGCGGCGACGAACCGGCGGATCTGGCCGCGCTCCAGGACATCGTGCTGCGTGTCGCGGCGCTCGCGGAGGACAACCCCGAGGTCCGTTCGATGACGCTCGACCCGATCCTGGCCTCGCCAGGCGGCGCGTTCGTCGCCAACGCCCGCATCGTGCTTGGCCCGCCGCCTTCCCGTCCCGACACCGGGCCGCGACGGCTGCGGCCGATCAACGCCCCTACTTGAGCCCGGGCAGCACGATGCTGAGGACGCTCGCCGCCAGCGGCGCGAGGATCCCGAACGCCGCCGTGACGGTCTTGCCCACCGTGGTGTCGGTGCCGAGAACCTGCGTCAGCCGGGCGCGTCCGGCGAGCCAGTCCTCGCCGGGCCGCGCGTCGGGCGGCAGCGGGTAGATCTCGTCGACCAGCCGCAGGCACCGGGTCTTCCACGCGAGGAACACCGGGACGTAGAGCAGGAGCGAGATCGCGGTGAACAACGCGCCGTAGAGCAGCACGCTTTCCGGTGGGAACGCCTCTTTCGGGGTGCCTGTCGCGAGGAACGCCCGGCGCTGGGCCCCGGCGTCGATGACCGCCGTGGACACGATGAGCGCCAGCACCGCGAGACAGGCACCGTTGGCGCGCTTGCATTCGAGGAGTTCGCCGAGCACGTCGACGGCCTGCTCCCTGGTCTCGCCGTCGAACACCCGCGAGATGCGGCGGAGGCGTGTGTGGTTGAGCCACAGGCCCAGCACCGCGGGCGCCGCCGCGATCAGGCCGAGGGCGAGCAGGGTCCGCGACACCCCGATCGCCGTCGTGGGTTTGAGTTCGCCGATCGGCGAACCGGCCTTCCACTGGAAAGCGAAAAGGATCGCCGCGAAGATCCCGTACGCCAGCGCCGGTTTCCAGACCGCGACCCCGGCAAGGCGACGCCAGGCCGTGAGGTGGATCGAATGCGCGAACAGGAAGGCGAACAACACCACCGACGCCCCGATGAGCATCGACCACACACCGAACCCGCCGGTGTCGGCCAGCGCCCGGTTGCCTCGCGAGCCGAGCACCGCCCGGGTCAGCAGGCCGAGTCCGGCGAAGGCGCCGAGCGCGAGCACGCTGATCACGAGCGGCCAGAGCCAATGCTTCCTCAGGCGCGTCACGCCGTCAGTCTGCCGGGAACGGCGCCGGTCAGGAATCCCACTCTTGGGGCGAGCGGGCGCCGAGGTCCGCGTCGTGGCGAGCGAACGCCGCGATGTCTCCCCGGATGGTGTTGTGGAACGCGACGATTCGCCCGTCGTGGATGAGCTTCGTCTGGACCGCCTGCGCCTCCCCGGCCATGGGACCGGCGGGGATGGACAGTTTGGTCGCGGTGTGTACGAGGTCGAACCCGCCGCCGAGCGGGCGGCTCGACACCTGCCGGATCTCCAATGTGCTGCCCCGGTAGATGGTGTCGAAGATGTTCTGGCTCTCGCGCGCGATCGTCGCCCGCCCGCGCTGGATCCGGCCGACGACGTCGACGAAGTCCGCGTCCTCGGCGAAGTTCGCGGCCCACGCCTCGCCGTCGCCCGCGTTCCAGGCGCGTTCCAGCGCGGTGATGATCTCCTCGGTGGTCATCGCTATCCTCTCTTGTAACAGCGATCCATAAGTTAGAACAACGTTCCAACTTTCGAGGAGCATACATGCCCGCGGACCTTCCCGGCATCGTCCGGTTGCGCGACCGTCGTGAGGCTCTGACGCTGCGCACGATCCTGACGGCGGCCCGCGGGCTGTTCGCCGAACGCGGGTACGCGCGGACGCCGATCCGCCTCATCGCCCAGGAAGCCGGGGTGTCCCCGCAGACCATCTACGCCCACTTCGGCTCGAAAGCCGGTGTTCTCGGCGGCCTCGTCGACCTCCTCCACGACGAGGCCGGGATTCCCGACCTCGTCGCCGAGGCGGGGCGGACCGAGGACCCGGTCGCGCTGCTCGGCCTGCTGGCCACGGTCGCGCGGCAGGTTCGGGAGCGCTGTGGCGACATCGTCACGATGCTGGGTTCCGGCGCGGCCGTGGACCCGGACATCGCCGCGACACAGGCGGAAGGCGCCCGGCGCAACCGGCTCGGTGTCGAGCTGGTCATCGACCGGGTCCGGACCGGCGGCCGCGCCGTGGTGCCCAGGGCCGCGGACATCGCCGTGGCCCTGATGAGCGCAGACGTCCACGCCAGCCTCGTCACCGAGGCTGGGTGGAGTCACGACGACTACGAAGCCTGGCTCAAGGACACACTGGTCGTGTCGCTGCTCCGGTGACGCAGGTTCTTGCCGAAGAACGCCGAGAGCCACGCGCGTTGCGCGGCGACACTCCGCGCCGGGTCGACGGTGCCGATGAACGCGGCCGGGGCGTTGCCCAGCTGTGGCAACAAGGTCTGGTAGTCGGTGAAGCTGAAGTGCTCGCCGTCCGGCAACCGCGACTCGCCGGTCCAGCCGCGCTGGTTGCGGAGGAACTCCTGCCAGGACGCGTCCGACGCGGCGCTGTGGTCACCCGCGCTCATCAGCAGGAACGGCCGGTCCAGCCCCTCGTCGGCGACGCGGCCGAAGATCCGCTGCGACTGCGAATGGGCCATGCTGCCGTCCAGGTTCGCCCCGGCGACGACGCGCCGATCGGTCACCATCGTCTCGCCCGCGGTGAACCCGCCGGCGGAGTGGCCGAACATGCCGACCCGGGTCAGGTGGAGTGAGTCGAGGACGAAGCGGGTGTCCTGGACGCGGGTCTCGATCAGGCGCTTCGACACCTCGATGCTCGACGGCGGCAAGGCCTTCTTCGCGACGCGGCCATCGGGGAACTCGACGGCCTCGGCCTCGTGGGTGTGGTCGATGGCCACCACGACGTAACCCTCGCTCGCGAGCTGTTCCATCTGCGTGGTGCCGTGCGAACGCGACAAGGTGCCCCCGGGCGAATACAGCACGACAGGCCGTTTGCCGCCGACCGCGGGGGCACCGGTCCGGGAGTGGGTGGGGAAGCGGTAGTCGAGCCGATCCGCGGCGATGCCCAGCTTGACGGCGTCGCCCTCGGCCACCACCTTCGCGACACCCGGCGCCATGTACGGCGCTTTCGGTCCCGTCGGCAGGGCCGGGTACCGCACGGTGACCATCAATTCCCGCGTCACGCCCGGAACCCACGGGTCCTGGCGGGAGTGGTCGACCAAGTGAAGATCGGTGATGCCGACCGCGTACGGGCCTGTCGGCACGGGAAGGCTCAAGCGGACGGGTGCCGCCGACGCGGACGGCGTGAGGAGGACGGCGGGCAGGGCGAGCGCGGTGGCGAGTACGCCGATCCGGCGCGTGATTCGTTCCATGGCACCGAACGTAGGGAGTTGGCCGGTCCCGGGACATCGGGAAGATCACCGGTGCCGACCCTGGGATCGGCCCCGGGTCTCCTCGATCGCACCTCGAGTGCCGCTTGTGGCAATTGCCGGTTCCGGAAGCTTCGTTCGCTGTAGAACCGGCGAGCACCTTGTTACGTTCGGTGATGGCGCGTGCACGCCCGGACCGAAGGAAATCCGACGAGAGGTGAGTGCCATGAAGGAATACGAGACCCCCATGCTGATCGAGGCCGGCGAGTTCGAAGAGGTCACCGGCCTGCTGCAGTCGTCGGGCAACGACCGGCTGATCCTCAGCAAGAACTGAACGCGCTGACCGTCTGCGTCGATGCGTCAAGTCGTTGACACGCTGGGTCACGGCGAGGAGTACTTCGCGGTCTTTCCCGACCACGAAGCCGCTCTCGCCGTGGCCCCGCGGTTGCACGCACCTGGGTCCCGGACGCTCGCCCACGCGTCGGGGCGGCCGTGGCTGACCGGCCGGTGGCCGGACGACGGGATCGTCGTGGCCTCGGCTGGGCGGACCAGGCTGGCGGTGATCGGCTGGTGCCCGGTCACCGAGAAGGAGCTGACCATCGCGGCCGCGCGGCTGCGCGATCCCGGCGGGCTCGGCGCGCTGGCGGCGAAACTGCCCGGCAGCTTCCACCTGGTGGCCTCGGTGGACGGGCACTGCCGGGTGCAGGGCACCGCGTCCGGGCTGCGGCTGGTCCACCACACCAGGATCGGCGGCGTAGTGGTCGCTGCCGACCGCGCGGACATCCTCGCCCACGCGGCCGGCGCGGACATCGACGAGCGGATGCTCGCGGTCCGGCTGCTGTTCCCGGTCCCGCATCCGTTGCTGCACAAGCCGATGTGGCGCGGGGTGCACGGGGTGGAGCCGGGCAGCGCGCTCGTGCTCGCGCCGGACGGCCTCGCCGCCCGCACGGTGCGGTGGTGGGATCCGCCGCGCCCGGAACGCTCGCTCGCGGAAGGCGCGCCGCTGGTGCGGGAAGCGCTCACCGCCGCGGTCGACGCGCGCACGGCCGCCGGTGGCGTGGTCGCCTGTGATCTTTCCGGTGGCCTGGACTCGACCTCGGTGACCTTCCTCGCCGCACGCGGCGACGCGAAGATCGTGGCGAGCACCTGGCCCGGACTCGACCCGGCCGACGACGACCTCACCTGGGCGACGCGCGCGGCGGCGCATCTGCCCGAGGTCGAGCATGTGGTGTGGGACGTCGCCGCGTCTCCGCTGGTCTATGCGGGCCTGCTCGAAATCGACGATCCGCTCGACGAACCGACCATCGGGATGATGGACAGGGCCAGGCTGCTCAGCGATCTGGCGCCGCTGGCGGCCAAGGGCAGCAGGGTCCGGCTGACCGGCATCGGCGGCGATCACGTCGCTTGGTGCTCAGAAGCGCACTATCACACGATTCTGCGGCGACGCCCGTTGTTCGCACTGGGCGCGCTCCGGGGTTTCCGCGCGTTGTTCACCTGGCCGCTCGGTGGCATGGTCCGCGCGCTGGCCGATTCCCGTTCGTACCGCCGGTGGCTCTCGGACGCCGCGGCCGACGTCCGCGCGCCGAAGACCGCACCGGTGACCGCGGCGCTGGGCTGGAGCACTCCGCCCCGATTGTTCGACTGGGTGACGCCGGAGGCGAAAGAGCTGGCGAGCGTGGCGATCCGCGACGCGGCGCTCACCGCGGAGCCGCTCGGCAGGACCAGGGGCGAGCACGCGGACCTGGAGCAGATCCTGTCCTGCACGCGGATCATCCGGCAATGGGAGCAGATGAGCGCGCGGGCCGGGCTGCCGATCCAGTCGCCCTTCCTCGACGACCGGGTGATCGAGGCCTGTCTGTCGATCAGGCCGGACGACCGGGTGACGCCGTGGGCGTACAAACCGGTGCTCACCGAAGCCATGCGCGGCGTGGTACCCGGCGAATGCCTGGCCCGCACCAGCAAGGCGCAGGCGTCGATGGACGCCGCGGCGGGTCTGCGGGCCTGCCGCGGCGACCTGCGCGAGCTGTGGGCGGACCCGCGGCTGGCCGAGCTCGGCCTCGTCGACCGGAATCGCTTGGGCGCCTTGGCATCGCGGCCCGATACACCGGAACTTCGCGACAGCATCCTGTATCCGACCATCGGCTGCGAGGTCTGGCTGCGCACGTTCTCGAAGCCCTTGCTCTCTCTGGAGGAGAAATGAGCCTCGCGTTCCGCCCCAACGTGTCCATTGTGGACACCGACTATGGGTCAGTGCTGCTCGACGAGCGCAAGGGCCGGTATTTCCAGCTCAACCCGAGTGGCCGGATCGTCGTGCGGACGCTGCTCGAAGGCGGTGGCAGCGACGAGGCGGCCGGCGCGCTCATCGAGGAGTACGACGTCTCGCGTGAGCGTGCCGAGCAGGACGTGACCGCGCTGGTGGAGGGTCTGCGCGCGGCGGGCCTGGTGACACCGTGACCACCCCGAGCGCGCTCAGCAGGCCGCGATCACTGCCGTTCGGGCGGCGGCTCGCCGCGCGGCAGGCGGTCGCCGTGGCCAGGCTGATCGCGATGCTGCCGCCCCACCGGATCCGGCTGGTGTTCGGCGTACTCCGCCGCGGCGCCCGGCCCGCCACCCGCGAGCAGGCGGAGGCCGCGAGGGAGGCGGTGCTCGCGGTCAGCCTGGTCTGCCTCGGTCCGAAAGGCTGCCTGCCCAGGTCGCTGGCGGTCACGCTGCTGTGCAGGCTGCGTGGTGTTTGGCCGACGTGGTGCGTCGGCGTCCGGGCGCGGCCGCCGTTCGGTGCGCACGCCTGGGTCGAGGTGGACGGGCAGCCTGTCGGCGAAGGGGTCTCCGCCGGGTATTTCGCGAGGCTCGTCGCGGTCGGACCGCCGGATCGGGTCCGATGAGCGATCGGGCGGGCTTCCGGGATCTGCTGCGGCTGACCGCGGGCCACCGGAGGGTGCTGACACTGGCCATCGTGCTCACCGTGTCGGCGTCCGGACTGGGGATGCTCCAGCCGTTGCTGGTCCGGCACGGGATCGACTCGGTGGGCACGCGGCCACTCTCCTGGTGGTTCATCGCGGGCATAGCCGGGCTTTTCCTCGTCCAGGCCGCCGTGGACGGGCTCGGCTTGTTCATGCTGGAGCGATCGGGTGAACGCGTGGTGCTCAGCGTGCGCAGACGGATGATCGCGCGCCTGCTGCGGCTGCGGATGCCCGCCTACGAGGACCATCGGCTCGGCGACCTGATCTCCCGGCTCAGCGTCGACACCACCGTGCTGCGCGACGTGGTGTCGACCGCGTCGGTCCAGCTCGTCGCGGGCGGGTTGACCGGACTGGGCACGGCGGTGCTGATGCTGCTGCTCGACCCGGTGCTGTTCGGCCTGGTGGCGGCGACCGTGTCGGTCGCCGCCGTCGTGGTGGCCGCGTTGCTCGGCAGGCTCCGCGCGGCCGGCGAGCGGACGCAACGCGGCGTCGGTGAGATGGCCGCGGACCTCGAACGCGCGCTGGGCGCGATCCGGATGGTGCGCGCGAACCGGGCGGAGCCGCGAGAGGAGCGGCGGATCGGCGAACGGGCCGAGTCGGCCTTCGCCGCGGGGGTGCAGGCGGCCAAGCTGACCTCGGTGATGACCCCGGCCGTCGAACTGGCCATCCGCGGCTCGCTTCTGCTGGTGCTGCTCATCGGCGGGGCGCGGGTGGCGGCGAACGCGACCTCGCTGGGCGAGCTGGTGGCGTTCCTGTTGTACGCGACCTATCTGGTGGTGCCGCTCATCTCCCTGCTCCAGGGAATCGGCCTCGTCCAGCGCGGCATGGGCGCGCTGCAGCGGGTGCACGAGGCCTCCCTCTTGCCCGTCGAAAGCGACACGGTAAGCCGCTCACCGATACTCCCCGGGCGGTCCGCGCCGGTGCTGGAATTTCGCGACGTCCGATTCTCCTACGGGAAAAGGACGGTGCTGGACGATGTTTCGTTCCGGGTCGAACCGTGTACGAGTGTGGCGTTGGTCGGAAAGTCGGGGGCGGGAAAGTCGACAATTTTCTCGCTGGCCGAGCGTTTTTATCAGCCCTTTTCCGGAACGGTACTGCTGAATGGCGTCGACCTGAACGGAATGTCACTCTCCGACTGCCGTTCCCGGCTGGCACTGGTCGACCAGAACGTGCCCATCCTGCACGGCACGCTGCGGGAAAACCTCGTGTACGCGGCACCGGACGCCGACGCGGGGGAACTCGCGCGAGTGCTGGACATGGTCAACCTGGCCGGGCTCGTCGCCGGCCTGCCCGACGGGCTCGACACCCAGGTCGGTGAACGCGGGAACATGCTCTCCGGCGGTGAGCGGCAGCGGGTCGCCATCGCCCGCGCTCTGCTCACCCGGCCTGACCTGCTGCTTCTCGACGAGCCGAGTGCGCATCTCGACCAGATCAACGAGCTCGCGCTGGCCATGGCGCTGGAGCGGGCCGGACGTGAATGCGCGCTGCTGATCATCGCGCACCGGCTGGCCACCGTCCGCCGGGCCGACCGGATACTGGTGCTCGACGAGGGCAGGGTCGCCGGTGACGGCACGCACGACGAGCTCGCCGTGTCCTGCCCGCTGTACCGGCGGCTCGTCGAGAATCAGTTGTCCGATGATCGGTCTGCCGGAAGCCGACCGGCCGAAGCGGCTTCCGCCGGATAGTCCCCGATGGTGGACATCTCGTCCCCCGGATGGCCCTGTCGCATCTTCCGGGCGCTCTTGAGAATGGATCGCTGGGATGTCGGATGGGTTATTCGGATGGGCGGGTGATGATGCTCAGATGATCTACAACCGACTGGCCGGTGGCCAATTGAGTCGGCAAATGGAATTCGTGGAGGTGCTGTCGGGACGATGCGATACGCTCAGGCGTATCGACCGGTTTTGTGAAACCACCAAACTCGTGTCCGGAATTCTTTCCAACGGCGGCCGGGCCGGCGTCTGCGACCCGGCGCTGCTGGAGTCGATGCTCTTCAGTCCGGGACGCAGGCGGCTGGTGGTCGACTCGCGGCTGGCGGGCGGTGAGCTGGTGCGGCACCACGAAAAGGCCAGGCAGACCGAAATCAGGGTGTACGGCGGAGTGCTGCGGCACATGCTGGTCTTCGACGCCCGGTACGCGGTCGTGCCGCTCGACGAGGTGAGCCTGCACGCGGGCGCGCTGGTGCTGCGTCCCCCGCTCGTCGGTCCCTGCGGTCAGTTCTTCGGGGTCCTCTGGTCGGAGTCGCGGCCGCTCGGTGGCGGGCCCGGACGGGGCGCCTGTCTCAAGGGACGGCAGCGGCAGGTCGCGGACCTGCTGGTGGAGGGAGCCACGGACCATCAGGTCGCCAACCGCCTTGGCATGAGCAGCAGGACCGTGCGCACGATCGTGTCCGAGCTGCACGACCGGTTCGGCACCACCTCGCGGATGGCCTTGGGTTTCAGTCTCGGCCGGGTGACCAAGCGCGTCTAGTCCCGGTACCGCACCTCCCAGGCTCCCGAGGTCCCGTCCGCCGCCAGCGCCCGTTTGAGCACTTTGTGCGTCGCCGTCCGCGGCAGTTCCTCGACCATTCGCACGAACCGGGGCCACTGCTTCTGCCCGAGATCGCGTTGCGCGGCAACAAAAGCGGCGAACTCGGCCGCGTCGATCGGCGTCCGGCAGACCAAGGCGGCCATCACCCGGTCGCCCACCCTCGGATCCGGCACCCCGTACACGGCCGCCTCGCTGACCGAAGGATGGCGGAGGAGCGCGCGTTCGATCGGCGCGGTACCGAGGTTCTCGCCGTCGACGCGGAGCCAGTCGCCGAGTCGTCCCGCGAAGTAGCAATAACCATCCGCGTCGAGATATGCCAGGTCTCCGGTGTGGTACATCCCGTCGCGCATCCGCTCGGCCTCGGCGGCCGGATCGCCGTAGTAACCGGCGAAGAAGCCGGCGCCGCCGGTGTTGACCAGTTCGCCGACCGCCTCGGCGGCGTTGAGTATCCTCCCGCCCGCGTCGAATTCCGCCGGGGGACAGGGTTTCCCGGTCCCCGGATCAAGGACGGCGACGCCGTCGAGCAGTCGGCCGAGTGAGCCGGCCGGGGTGGTGGCGTCCCGGCCGAAGTTCACGCCGCCCTCGGTCGAGCCGAACGCGTCGACGACGTGGCAGCCGAAGCGTTTGCCGAAAGCGGCGAGGTCGGCTTCCGCTCCTTCGTTGCCGTAGACGAGTTTCAGCGGGTTTTCGGCGTCGTCGTCCCGCTCGGAAGTGGTGAGCACATAGGACAGTGGCTTGCCGACGTAGTTGGCGTACGTCGCACCGAACTTCCGCACGTCCGGCAGGAAGCCCGAAGCGGAGAACCGCCGCCGCAACGCTATCCCCGCGCCCGCGGCGAGCCCGACCGACCAGCCCGCCATGATGGCGTTGGAGTGGAACATCGGCATCGACACGTACACGGCGTCCTCTGTGGACAGACCGAACCGCGTCGCCAGCATCTCGCCGGGGTAGGCGATCTTCCCGTGTGTGCACCGGACGGCCTTCGGGTCGCCGCTGGTGCCGGAGGTGAAGATCAGCATGAGCAGGTCTTCGGGCTTCGCGGCCACGGGGACGACGGCCTCCCGCGCCGGCTCGAGCTCGCTCAGCGGCAGCACCGGGACGCCGGCCTCGGACAGGAGCGGCAGGTACTTTTCCTCGGCGAACACCAGCTCGCAGTCGGCCAGCGCGACGTCGCGGGCCAGCGCCGCGCCCCGGCGCGTCGGGTTCAGGCCGACCAGCACGTGCCCCGATAGCGCCGCGCCGCCGAGCAGGAACGAGAACTCGGGGACGTTGTCCGCCAGCAGCCCGAAATGCCCGCCGGGCCGCAGGAGCCCGGCGAGCGAGGTGGCGTATCCGGCGCAGGCCCGGACGTGCTCGGCCCAGGTCCAGCGCCGGTCTTCGAACAGCAGGCCGGTCGAGCGGTCCTCCGCCCGCGCGAGCAGGAGTTCCGTGACCGTGGGGGTCATGCCGGATCCGCGGCCAGCAGGTCGCCGAGTCCGCGCAGTTGCGCGGTCGCGCCGCCCAGCGTGAACTCGAGCCGCTTCGCCGCGACGAAGTAACGATGCAGCGTGTGGTCGACGTCGATGCCGACCCCGCCGTGGATGTGCACGGCGGTGTGCGCGACCCGATGCCCGGCTTCGGCCGCCCAGAACTTCGCCGTCGCGACCTCTTCGGCCGCCGGAAGGCCTTCGCTCAGCCGCCAGGCGGCCTGCCACAACGTCAGCCGGACGGCTTCGACGTCGACGTAAGCGTCGGCGAGCCGCTGCCGCACCGCCTGGAAACTCCCGATGAGATGGCCGAACTGCTTGCGCTCCCGCGCGTACGCCGCGGTCAGTTCCAGCGCCCGTTCGACGACGCCGAGCTGCTGGGCGCAGATGCCGATCGTGGCCCGCAGCCGCAGCCATTCGCCGATGTCGCCCAGTGAGGTCGCGGCTTTCGCGCCGGACAGTTCGACGAGTGCCGCGTCGGCGTGGTCGACGGTCCGCTGCGGGGAGACGGTCACCGCGTCCCGGTCGAGCAGGAACACCTGCCGTCCGCCGTCGATGGCGGCTTCGACGAGGAACCCGTGCGCGAAAGCACCCGAAGGCACCGCCGTCTGGGCACCGGTCAGCCGCCAGCCGTCGCCGTCGGCCTCGGCGGTGAAACCGCAGGGCACACCGTAATCCGGCAGCGCCACCGCGAGGACGTGGTCGCCGCGCAGGACCGGGACGACCCAGCGCTCCGCGAGCCGCCCGTCCCCGAACCGGGCCACCGCCGCGGCGCCGAGGACGACCGACGTCAGATACGGCACGGGCGCGACCGCGCGGCCGATCTCGGCCAGTACGGAACACTGCTCCAGCAAGCCGAACCCGCCACCGCCGACCGACTGCGGCAGGGCGGCGTCGAGCACCCCCGCCTGGGCCAGTGAAGTCCACAGTGGAGCGTCGAAGCCGCCGGAACCGTGCGGTCCCAGCACGTCGGGGGTGACCTTGTCCGTCAGGATCCGGTTCGTGAGCGAGGCGAGATCCTGCTGTGCTTCGGTGAGCGTGAAGTCCATGGGTGCCTCCTAGCGCGTGACGGGCAGGCCGAGGGCGGTCGCGGCGATCATGTCCCGCTGGATCTCGTTGGCGCCGCCGCCGAAGGTGAGGATCAGCGAAGACCGGTGCAGCCGCTCGATCCGGCCGCGCAGCAGGGCGCCGGGGGAGCCCTCGCGGACGACGGCGCCCGCGCCGAGGATCTCCATCATCAGCCGGTACGCCTCGGTCGCGAACTCCGTGCCGAACACCTTGGTCGCCGACGCCTCCGCCGGGCCGAGGTCGCCGGTCGCGGCCGCCCAGGCGATCCGCCAGTTCCGCAGTTTCAGGTACTCGGCGTGCGTGTGGACCCGCGCCAGATGCAGCCGCACCCACGGCTGGTCGATGACGCGGGAGCCGTCGGGCAGTTTCGTGGTCTGCGCCCAGGTCCGCACCTCTCGCAGCGACGTCTGGATCGGCGCGGCCGAGGTCAGCGCGACCCGTTCGTGGTTGAGCTGGTTCGTGATGAGCGGCCAGCCCTCGTTCTCCCCGGCGACCCGGGACGTCACCGGCACGCGCACGTCGTCGTAGTAGGTCGCGCTCGTGCCCGGTCCGGCGACCGTGTGCACCTTCGTCCACGAGAAGCCCGGCGCCGACGTCGGCACGATCAGCATGCTCAGGCCCTTGTGCCGGTGGGCCTCGGGGTCGGTGCGGGCGGCCAGCCAGATGTAGTCGGCGTACTCGATCAGGCTCGTCCACATCTTCTGGCCGTTGATGACGTAGTCGTCGCCGTCGCGGATCGCGCGGGTGCGCAGCGCCGCCAGGTCCGTCCCGGCGCCCGGTTCGGAGTAGCCGATCGCGAAGTGCAGCTCGCCGGCGGCGATCTTCGGCAGGTAGAACGCCTTCTGTTCTTCGGTGCCGTAACGCATGATGGTCGGCCCGACGGTGTTCACCGTGAGGAACGGGACGGGCACCCCCGCGGCGGCCGCCTCGTCGGTGAAGATGAGCTGGTCGAGCATCGGCCGGTCCTGCCCGCCGTACTCGCGGGGCCAGCCGATCGCGAGCCAGCCCGAACTGCCGAGGTCCCGGACGATTTCCTTGTACACCACGGCGTCGCCGTACTCGCCGCCGTCACCGGCCAGGGCTTCGCGGCGTTCGGGGGTCATCAGCCCGGCGAAATACTCCCGTAGTTCCCCGGCCAGTGCGCGCTGCTCCGGCGTGTAGTCGATCCGCATCCGTCACCTCTGCCGTCGGTGCTCGTTACTGGTGCCATGGCCGCTCGCGGCGGTAGGGTAGAACCTGTTCTAGTTGTACCAGGTGTGACGGCGAGGAGGGAATATGGAGATCGACGTCGATCGGTCGCTCTGCGAGGCGAACGCGATCTGTGTCGGCTTCGCGCCGGAGGTCTTCGATCTCGACGACGACGAGGAGCTTGTCCTCGCGTCGGCCGAAGTTCCGCATAATCAAGTAGAACGTGTTACTCAAGCTGTGGCGAGCTGCCCGAAAAACGCCCTGCTCATACGTGGTTAGCGCCGTTTATTTGACGCTTGCATACGGCGAGAACAGATTCTAGTGTGTGCGGAGAGGCTGTGCGTTGAAAGGCTGGAGGCCCGGAGTGAGTTTGGACGGCAAGACGGCCATCGTGACCGGGGCCGGCGCGGGACTCGGCCGGGCCGAGGCGCTGGCGCTGGCCGCCGCGGGGGCGTCGGTGGTGGTCAACGACGTGTCGGCCGCGGCGCAGGCGGTCGCCGACGAGATCGAGGCCGAAGGCGGCAAGGCCGTCGCGGTCACCGGCGACGTCTCGGAGTCCTCGACCGCGGACGCACTGCTCACCGCCGCCGTCGACCACTTCGGCGGTCTGCACGTCCTGGTCAACAACGCGGGCGTGCTGCGCGACCGGATGCTGTTCTCGATGTCCGACGAGGAATGGGACACGGTGCTCCGGGTCCACCTTCGCGGGCACTTCCTGCTTTCCCGCAATGCCGGGGCGTACTGGCGCGACAAGTCCAAAGTAGACGGAGCCCCGGTGTACGGCCGGGTGGTCAACACCGCGTCGGAGTCGTTCCTGCTCGGTGCGCCCGGCCAGCCGAACTACGGCGCCGCGAAGGCGGGCATCGCCGCGCTCACCGTCTCGACCGCCCGCGGTCTTTCCCGCTACGGCGTCCGCGCCAACGCGATCTGCCCGCGCGCCCGCACCGCGATGACCGAAGCCGTCTTCGGAGCCGACGCGCCGGAGGGGATCGACCCGCTTTCGGTCGACCACGTCGCGCCGTTCGTGTCCTTCCTCTGCTCGCCGGAAGCCGACCGGATCAACGGTCAGGTCTTCCTCGTCTACGGCGGGATGGTCGCGCTGATGCGGCCGCCGTCGGTGGAACAGCGGTTCGACACCGTCAACGGCACCTGGACCACCGAAGAACTCGCGGCCAACGTGGGTGGCTACTTCGCCGACCGCGACCAGGAACGCATGTTCGCCGCCTCCGAGATCATGTCGCTGCCGTGAACAGAGGAGATGATGGGATGGGCAGGCTCGACGGCAAGGTAGCCCTGATCACCGGCGGTGCCCGTGGGCAGGGCGAAGCGGCCGCGCGGCTGTTCGTGGCCGAGGGCGCGCGTGTGGTGATCGCCGACATCAACGACCTCGACGGCAAGAAACTCGCCGCCGATCTGGGCGAGTCCGCCGTCTACCAGCATCTCGACGTCGGCGACGAGGCCGAATGGGACGCCGCGATCGAGCGCACCCGCTCGGAGTTCGGCCCGCCGACCGTGCTGGTCAACAACGCGGGCATCCTGCATTTCTCGGAACTGGGCAAGACCACGCTCGCCGACTACGAACGCGTCATCCGGGTCAACCAGATCGGGGCGTTTCTCGGGATGCGTTCGGTCGTTGAACCGATGACCGGGGCCGGAGGCGGCTCCATCGTCAACGTGTCCTCAGTGGAAGGCCTCGCCGGGATGCCGTTCCTCGTCGCCTACACCGCGAGCAAGTTCGCGATCCGCGGGATGACCAAGGTCGCGGCGCTCGAACTCGGCGCGAAGAACATCCGGGTCAATTCGGTCCACCCCGGCGCGATCGACACCCCGATGGTCGCCGCCGCCGCGGGTGGGCAGAAAGTCGACATGTCGTGGGTGGGCAAGAAAGTCGCCCTCGGCCGCGTCGGGCAACCGGAGGACATCGCGAAACTCGTGTTGTTCCTGGCCAGTGACGAAAGTTCGTACAGCACGGGCGCGGAGTTCGTCGCCGATGGCGGTGCGACCGCTACGCACGCACTCAAGTTCTAGCGTGGAGGTGCCGAGAGCAAAGTGAACACCGCTAACGCAATGGGGCGTTGACAGGTGGAGTAAGACTCGGGGCAGGCTACTGGGAGGTTCTGTGAACGCATCGGTGTCCGTCCCGGGTACGGGTGCGCTCATCCAGGTCGGCAGGCTCGCGACCTTGTCGTGGGAAGTCCTGCGCGCGATCTTCAAACGCCCGTTCCAGTTCCGCGAGTGGATCCAGCAGTGCTGGTTCTTCGCCAGTGTCACCATCCTGCCGACGGCGTTGGTGGCGATCCCGTTCGGCGCCGTCATCGCCTTGCAGCTGGGCTCGCTGACGCAGCAGATCGGCGCGCAGTCGTTCACCGGCGCGGCGAGCGCGCTCGCGATCGTGCAGCAGGCGAGCCCGCTGATCACCGCGCTGCTCGTGGCTGGCGCGGGCGGCAGCGCGGTCTGCGCGGACATCGGCGCCCGCAAGATCCGCGAAGAGATCGACGCCATGGAGGTACTCGGGGTCAACCCGATCCAGCGCCTGATCGTCCCCCGCGTCCTCGCGGCCATCGTGGTTTCGGTACTGCTGAACGGTTTGGTCAGCGTCGTCGGGGTGCTCGGCGGCTATTTCTTCAACGTCGTCATGCAGGGCGGCACCCCCGGCGCGTACCTCGCCAGCTTCAACGCGCTCGCCCAGGTGCCGGACCTGTGGATCAGCGAGATCAAGGCGCTGCTCTACGGTTTCGTCGCCGGGGTGGTCGCGGCGTTCCGCGGGCTGAACCCGGCGGGCGGGCCGAAGGGCGTCGGCGACGCGGTGAACCAGGCCGTGGTCATCACGTTCCTGCTGCTGTTCCTGATCAACGTCGTGCTGACCGCGATCTACCTGCGGATCGTGCCGCCGAAGGCGATGTGACATGGCAGGCGAACCCGCTGTTTCGGATCGGACGCTCGAGATCATCGCGCGTCCCGGCGCGATGCTGGAAGGCTTCGGCGGCCAGCTGTCGTTCTACTTCCGCGCGCTGGCATGGACCCCGCGCACGATCCGGCGCTACGGCCGCGAGATCTTCCGCCTGCTGACCGAAGTCAGCTTCGGCACCGGCGCGCTCGCGGTGATCGGCGGGACGCTGGGCGTGATGATCGGGATGACGCTGTTCACCGGTCTCATCGTCGGCATGCAGGGCTACTCGGCGCTGAACCAGCTCGGCACCGCCGCGCTGACCGGGTTCATCTCGGCCTACTTCAACACCCGCGAGGTCGCGCCGCTCTCGGCCGGGCTCGCGCTCTCGGCCACCGTCGGCTGCGGGTTCACCGCGCAACTGGGCGCGATGAAGATCTCCGAGGAGATCGACGCGCTCGAAGTGATGGGCGTGCCGAGCCTGCCGTACCTGGTGACGACGCGGGTGATCGCCGGCGTCACCGCGGTCATCCCGCTCTACGCCGTAGGCCTGCTTTCGTCCTATCTCGCCTCGCGGCAGATCACCATCTGGCTCTACGGCCAGTCCGCGGGCACCTACGACCACTACTTCACGCTGTTCCTGCCGCCCGAGGACGTGCTCTGGTCGTTCCTCAAGGTGATCATCTTCAGCGTGCTCGTCATCCTGTCCCATTGCTACTACGGCTACACCGCCACCGGTGGGCCCGCCGGGGTCGGCGTCGCGGTCGGGCGCGCGGTGCGGACGTCGATCGTGCTGATCTCGGTACTCGACTTCTTCCTCAGCCTCGCGATCTGGGGTGCCACGACGACGGTGAGGATTTCCGGGTGAACAGGAGGATTCTGCTGCAGCGGCTCCGGCACCAGGTGCTGGGACTGATCTTCCTCGTGGTGGTCGTGCTGTTCTTCGTCACCACCATCGCCTTCTACCAGAAGGCCTTCACCAAGGTGACCCTGGTGAACCTGGAGACCGACCGCATCGGCAACCAGATGCGCGAAGGCGCGGACGTCAAGGTGCGCGGGATGGTCGTCGGCGAGGTACGGACGATCCGGGCGCACGGTGATCGCGCGACGATGGAACTGGCGCTGCAACCGGACAAGACTTCGGTCATCCCGTCGAACGTGTCCGCGCGCCTGCTGCCGAAGACACTGTTCGGTGAGCGGTATGTCGCTTTGCAGGTACCCGAGAAACCCCAGCGGCACATCGCCGAGGGCGACGTCATCCCGCAGGACCGCAGCAGCAGCGCCATCGAGCTGGAAACCGTGCTGGGCAACGTGATGCCGCTGCTGCAGGCCGTACAGCCGGAGAAGATGGCCAGCACGCTCAACGCCGTCGCGTCCGCTTTGGACGGTCAGGGGAAACAGCTCGGCACGACGCTGGCCGGGCTTTCGGACTATCTCGGCAAGGTGAACCCGTCGCTGCCCGATCTCAAGGCCGACATCACCGGGCTGGCCGACGCGACCGCGATCTACGACAAGGCCGCGCCGGATCTGCTGGCCGCGCTGTCGGATCTGACCACCACGAGCAAGACCCTGGTCGAGAGCCAGCGCGGTCTCGCCGACGTCTACTCGACGGTGACCGCCGCTTCGATCGACCTGACGAGCTTCCTGAAAGTGAATCAGGACAACCTGATCCGGCTCACCACCAACCTGCAGCCCACGTTGGACGTCCTCGCGAAGTACGCGCCGGAGTATCCGTGCCTGCTCAAGCAGCTGGCCGAATCGGTGCCGCGCGCGGAACTCGCGTTCGGCAAGGGCACCGCGCATCCCGAGGTCAGCCGGGTGACCATCGAGTTCACACCGAGCAGGGGCAAGTACCTGCCCGGTGTCGACGAGCCGAAGTACGACGACAAACGCGGCCCGCGCTGCTATCCGCAGGTGCCGCCGCCGGGACGCTGGCCGCAGTACCCGCCGGACGGCGCCATCGACGACGGGTCCTCGAAACCCGCGCCACCGCGGGATCCCGACGGCACCCTGCCCTCTGGTGGGAGCGCGGGTGGCTCGGTGGTGAACACACCGGACGAACAGCGGCTGATCGACCTGCTCGTGTCGCCCGCCATGGGCACGACACCGGACCAGGTGCCGAACTGGGGCAGCCTGCTGGTGGGGCCGCTGTACCGCGGGGCGGAGGTGGAACTCCGATGAGGTACTCGGCTGCTCAGCCGACGTTGCGAAAGCCACTTTCGCAACCTTCAACGTTGCGAAAGTGGCTTTCGCAACACGCTCGGCGCGCCAGCGGAGCCACGGCAATCACCGGATCCGCGAGGGAGGTGGAACTCCGATGAGGTCCTTCGTCCCGGATCTGGTCAAGATCCTCATCTTCGCGGTGGTGACGGTACTGCTCACCGCGATCCTCGGTGCCACCATCGCGAACACCAACTTCGGCGAGACCTCCGGCTACACGGCCAAGTTCACCGACGCGTCCGGGCTCAAGGAGGGCGACGACGTCCGCATCGTCGGCGTCAAGGTCGGGCAGGTCGCCAGGATCGAGGTCGAGGAAGGCGACCGCAGCTTCGCCCAGGTCCATTTCGACGTCCAGACCTCGCATCGGCTGCCCGCGTCGGTGACCGCGACCATCAAGTACCGCAACCTGGTCGGCCAGCGGTATCTCTCGCTCGGCACGGATATCGGGGACGAGAAGTCGTTGCCGCGCGGCGGGGTCATCCCGCCCGAGCGCACCAAACCGGCGCTGAACCTGACCGTGCTGTTCAACGGGTTCAAACCGCTCTTCCGCGCGCTGAACCCCGAGGACGTCAACAAACTGTCCTACGAGATCATCCAGGTATTCCAGGGTGAGGGCGGCACGATCACCAGTCTGCTCGCGCACACCGCGTCGGTCACGTCGGCCATCGCGGGCAAGGACAAGATCATCGGTGACGTCATCGCGAACCTCAACACCGTGCTCGGCACGGTCGAGAAGCGGTCGCCGGAGCTGGGCGAGCTGATCGACCAGACCCAGCGGCTCGTCACCGGGCTGGCCGAGCAGCGGCAGCCGATCGGGGAGGCGGTCAAGGCGCTGGGCGACCTCACCGTCGCCACCACCGGGCTGCTCGCCGACGCGCGGCCGGCGCTCAAGGAAGACGTCGCGCAGCTCGGCGCGCTGTCGCAGAACCTCGGCGACTCGGAACAACTGATCGACCATCTCCTGCAGGTGCTGCCGGGCAACCTGCAGAAGTTCACCAGGACGCTGAGTTACGGCAGCTGGTTCAACTACTACCTGTGCGGGATCTCCGGCAGCATCGGCATCAAGTCGCTCAACATCGAACTGCCGATCACGCCGCTGCCCGGCACGCAGCGACCGGAGAGGTGCGGGCCGTGAAACCGCTCAAGGAACGCAACCAGGCCCTGGTCGGCGGCGTGACGCTCATCCTGATCGTGCTGATCACGGCGACGACGTACTTCTCCGACCGGATCCCGTTGTTCGGCAGCGGGACGACGTACTCCGCGTACTTCGGCGAGTCGGCGGGGTTGGCGCCGGACAACGAGGTCCAGGTCGCCGGGGTCAAGGTCGGCCAGGTCAGCTCCGTGGAGCTGGCAGGCAAGAAGGTGCTGGTGAAGTTCCGGGTCAAGGATGTCAGGGTCGGCGACGCGACCGCCGCCTCGATCGAGATCAAGACCCTGCTGGGGGAGAAGTTCCTCGCGCTGACCCCGAAGGGCAAGGCGAACCAGGATCCGAACACCACCATCGGGCTCGACCGCACGCGGACGCCGTTCGAACTGCAGGACGCGTTCCAGGAGCTGTCGGGCACCGTCGGCGAGATCGACACCGCGCAGCTGGCGTCGAGTTTCACTGTCCTTTCCGACGCGCTCAAGGACAGCCCGCAGTATCTCAAGGACGCGCTGAGCGGCCTGTCCTCCTTGTCCAAGACGGTGTCCTCACGCGACGGTGACCTGAAGACGTTGCTGGCCAACACGAGCAAGGTGTCCAAGACGCTGTCCGACCGCAACGCCCAGCTGAAACGGATCCTCGACGACGGCAACCTCCTGCTCGCCGAACTGCAGAACCGGAAGGACGCGATCAGTACGTTGCTCAAGGGCACGCAACAGGTCTCCGCGCAGCTGTCCGGTCTCGTCGCCGACAACCGGCAACAGCTGAAGCCGACCCTCGAGAAACTCGGCAAGGTCACCGACATCCTGCAGCGCAACCAGGACAACCTCAGCCGCAGCCTCGCGCTGATGGCGCCGTTCGCCCGCGTCGGCGCCAACGCGACCGGCAACGGGCGCTGGTTCGAGGGGTACCTGTGCGGGCTGCTGCCGCCGACGATCATCGCGGGCGCGTTCCAGGTCAACCCGGAGGGCTGCACGCCGCCGATCGCGGCGCCGAACCAGGGGGTGGGCGGACGATGAGCGCTCAGCACCGCACGCTTTACCGCTGGGTCGCGTCCGCCTGCGTCCTCGTGCTGCTCCTCACCGCGGGACTGTGGCTGGTGTTCAAGGAACCCGGCGGGACGCGGATCAGCGCCTACTTCGGGAAGACGGTCGGGCTCTACGCGGGTTCGTCGGTGCGGGTGCTCGGGGTGAAGGTCGGGGAGATCACCGGCGTCACGCCACAGGGTGAGGCGGTCCGGGTCGACATGCGGATCGACGGCGACACCCCGATCCCGGCCGACGCGGGCGCCGTCGTCGTCGCGCCGAGCCTGGTCAGCGACCGGTACGTCCAGCTGACCCCGGCGTACGAGAGCGGCCCCGAAATGGCCTCGGACACGGTGATCGCCAAGGAGAAGACGGCGACGCCGGCGGAACTCGACGACCTCTACACCAGTCTCGACAAGCTCTCGACCAGCCTCGGACCCAACGGTGCCAACAAGAACGGCGCGCTGTCCGACGTGCTCGACACCGCGGCGGCGAACCTCGCCGGTAACGGGAAGAACCTCAACACCACGGTGACGCGGCTGTCCGAACTGGCCAAGACCCTGGACAGCTCCAAAGGCGACCTGTTCACCACGGTGCAGAACCTGAACTCGTTCACCGGCGCGCTGGCCGAAAGCGACAAGCAGCTCAACGAGTTCTACCGCCGGGCCGCGGACGTCAGCGGCTTCCTGGCCGCGGATTCCGCCGACGTTGGCGCCGCGCTGAACTCACTGGCGACGGCGATGGGCGACGTCGAGAAGTTCGTCGCGGAGAACAAGGACCTGCTTTCGTCCAATGTGGACAAACTGGCGGGCCTGACGAAGGTGCTCGTGGACCAGCGGGCCTCGCTCGCCGAGGTGATCGACATCGCGCCGACCGGGGCGACCAACTTCATCAACTCCTACGACGCGGCGTCCGGCACGATCGCGGTGCGGGACAACCTGAACGAGCTGACGCATCCGCCGATCCTGACCGTGTGCCGCCTGATCAGCGCGAGCACGCCGAAGCCGATCCCGGACGCCCTGGGCAACATCTGCAAACAGCTCGCGCCCGTCCTCGACGGCACGCTGAAACTCCCGTCGGTGCCGCAGGTGCTGGCCTCACTGCAGAGCGGTGAGCTGCCACCGCTGCCTCTCCCGCTCGTCGACGTCATGACCAAGGGGCTCCCGAAATGAGGCGGCAACGGCAGAAGATCGCGGGGGTGATGGCGGGCGTCCTGGTGCTGGCCGGATGCAGCGACGGTGGTTTCTCCGGGCTGTACAACACTCCCTTGCCGGGTGGCGCGGATCTCGGCGACCATCCGTACCGGCTTTCCGCGCAGTTCTCCGACGTGCTCGACCTCGTGCCGCAGGCGAGTGTGAAGGTCAACGACGTCCCGGCCGGCCGGGTCGAGAAGATCGACCTCGCGCCGGACACGCGATCGGCGTGGGTGAGCATGGTCGTCAACGGCGACATCGCGCTGCCCGCGAACGCTCGTGCCGAGCTGCGGCAGTCGAGTCTGCTGGGGGAGAAGTTCGTCGACCTGCACGCCCCCGAAAAACCGGAAGGCGCCCTCGCCGAGGGCGCGAAGATCCCGCTGGACCGCACGAACCGCAACCCCGAGGTCGAAGAGGTCCTCGGCGCGCTTTCCTTGCTGCTCAACGGCGGCGGGGTCGAGCAGATCCAGAAGATCAGCCACGAACTCAACGAGGCGCTCACCGGCAACGAGGCCGAGGTGCGCTCATTGCTGTCCCAAGTGGACAAGCTGGCCACCGAACTCGACGGGCACAAGGGCGAGATCCTGCGCGCCATCGACGGTCTCGACAAGCTGTCCAAAACCCTGGTCGGCCAGACGCAGAACCTCACGAACGCGCTCGACAATCTTTCGCCGGGGCTCAAGGTCGTGACCGAGCAACGGGATCAGCTCGTCGGCATGCTGCAGTCGCTGAACACGCTGTCCGGGGTGGCGACCGAAACGATCAAGGCGAGCAAGGACACGCTGGTGGCGAACCTGCGCGCGTTGCAGCCGACGCTGAAGAAGCTCACCGAGGCGGGCCAGGACCTGCCGACGGCGCTGCGGATCCTGCTCACCTATCCGTTCCCGGACTACGCGGGCAACGTGATCAAGGGTGACTACGCGAACGTCGAAGCGAAGATCGACCTGAATCTGGACACGTTCCTGGAGAACATGAACAACTCGTCGCAGCCGATCATCCAGCTGCCCGGCACTCAAGGCACCGGCACCCCCGGCGCGATCCCGTTCAACAATGGTGCCGCGCCGCCGGTGCTGCCCCTGCCCGCCGGCGATCTCCCGCAGGCTCCCCGGACGCCCCAAGGGGACGTGCTCGGTGGGGTGCTCGGCGGGATCCTCGGACCGCTGCTGGGAGGTGGCCGGTGATCACGCGCAAGACCAAGATCAAGATGGCGGTGTTCGTCGTCATCGCGGTGGTCTCGGTCGTCTACGCGGGCGGCAAGTACGCCGGGCTGGACCGGCTGTTCGGCACCCGCGGCTACCTCGTCACCGCCCAGCTCGCAGACTCCGGCGGGATCTTCGTCAACGCCGAGGTCTCCTATCGCGGGGTCGCGGTCGGCAAGGTCGCCTCGATGACGCTCACCGAGCACGGCATCGACCTCGGCCTCGACATCGACGAGGGTGCGCCGAAGATCCCCGCGGACACCAAGGCCGCGGTCGCGAACCGGTCGGCGGTGGGGGAGCAGTACGTCGATCTGTTGCCCATGCACGAAAACGGGCCGTACCTGGCCGAGGGATCGGTCATCGAACGGGACAAAACCTCGATCCCGCTCGCGCCGGACACCGTGCTGTCCAATTTGGACAAGCTGGTGTCGAGTGTGAAGCCGGAATCGTTGAAGACCGTCGTCGACGAGACCTACGAGGCGTTCGCCAACGCCGGTCCGGATCTGAGGCAGCTGCTGAACAGCACCGGTTCCCTCACCGCGACGGCGACGCAGTACCTGCCCGACACCCAGGGCCTGCTCGCCAACTCGCGCACGGTGCTGGACACCCAGCGGCGGCAGGCGGACAACATCACCCAGTTCTCCAGCGGGCTCAAGACGATCGCGGCGCAGCTGAAGACGTCCGATCCGGATCTGCGGCGGGTGATCGACGAAGCACCCAAGCTGAGCCGCCAGATCAGCGACGTGCTCGCGGTTTCCGGGACCGACCTCGGGGTGCTGTTCGCGAACACGCTCACCACCGCCCAGATCACCTCCGCTCGCACCGACGCGATCGAGGAACTCCTCGTCGCGTACCCGATCATCTCGGCCTTCTCGCGGTCGACGTCGCCGGACGGCACCGGTCACCTCGGCGTCGTGTTCAACTTCTTCGATCCGGTCTCGTGCACCAAGGGCTACGAGGGCACGAAACAGCGCCCCGCCAACGACACCACCGAGGCCCCGGTGAACACGCAGGCCTACTGTGCCGAGCCGCCGGGAAGTCCCACGGGCGTGCGAGGCTCGCAGAACGCTCCGTACGCCGGGAAGCCGCCCGCGGTCCCTGAGCGTCCGAAGCAGACCCCGCAGGCGGCGGAATCCGCTCAGCTGCCGGGCGTGCTGAGCCTGCTCACCGGATCCGCGCCGGGCGGACTGGGCGCGTTGCTGGGCGGCAAGTAATGCTCACCCGTGCTCTCGCTGTCGGCACTGTCGTCGCGCTCCTCACCGCCGCCTGGTTCGGCTGGTCGTGGTGGAGCGCCGCCCGGGACGACGGCCTTGCCCGCGGCCGGGAACGTGAAGCCGTGCTGGCCGCCGCGTCCGGCCAGCTCGAAGTGCTCAACACGATCGACTACCGCAGCGGCGCCCAGGACGTCGACCGCTGGCTGGGCGTCACCACCGGACGCCTCGGCAAGGATCTCACCGGCGACCGGAAGGTCCAGATCGACCGCGCGACCACCAGCAAGACCGTCGCCACGGCCAAGCTCAAACAGGCCGCGGTCACCGAACTCGACGCCGTCGCCGGGACGGCACGGCTGATGGCCGTGCTGGACGTGCGGGTCAGCACCGGCGGCGGATCGGCCGCGCCCAAGGTGAGCAGGCTGACCGTGGACTACCAGCGCGTCGAGGACGGCTGGAAGGTCAGCGCGGTACAGGCGGCGGGCTCGTGACCGGGCGCACCCCGCGGATCCTGATCGCGCTCATCGTGCTGGCCACCGGCTGTGCGGTGTGGTTCGGCCTCCAGGCGTCCTCGCTGGGCTCGGACGGCAACGCGGCACTGGTGGACCAGGCCGCCACAGCCGAGGTCGCGGACCAGGTCGGCGCCGGGGTCAAGGCGGTCTTCTCCTACGACTACAGCAACCTCGCGCGGACCGAACGGGCCGCGGCCGACGTGCTCACCGGCGAGGCGACCGGGCAGTACCGGGACCAGTTCGCTTCGGCGCGGAAACGGGCCGAAGAGCAGAAGCTCGTGCGCACCACGACGGTCCGATCGCTCGGTGTCCGGACCCTGCGCGGAGACCAGGCCGAAGTCCTGTTGTTCCTCGACCAGCAGACGATCGCCGCCGGCGGCGGTGCACCGCAGTCGACGGTGTCCCAGCTTTCGGTCACCGCGCAGCGCGTCGACGGCCGGTGGAAGATCTCACAGCTGACCCCGCTGTGACGGCCGCGATTCGTCACCTGGTTGCGGTGGTCGCGCGCGCGACCACCGCAACCAGGTGACGAATCGCGGTGTCAGGAGAGGCGTTTCATGTTCGCCCCGGAGATCGCAGCGCCGGAAACGGTGTAAGAACCGGAAAATGTACGCAGTGAACCATCGGTCTGGCGTGCCGAAAGATGGACATGCACGGTGTTCCCGCTCACGCCCGTCACGGTGAGGGCTGCCCAGGAAGTCGTCGCGAATCCCTTGACGTAGGAGGCATAAGTGCCGCCTTTCGCCAGCCGCTGCCCGCCGAGATTCCACGCGGTGGCGAAATCACGCCGGTTGAGCGCGTCGTAGTACGCGATCACCGCATCCGCCACGGGAACCGCCGGCGCGGGATGGACCGTCTGTGTCGCCGGCGGTGCGACATAAACCGTCCGAGGCGGGGCCGCGACCGCGGGCGGCTGGATCACGATCGTGGTCGGCGGAGCGGCCACCACGACGGCCGGAGCCGGCGTTCCCTGCTGGGGTACCGCGCACGCGGCCAACGCGCCCGCCGCCATCAGCGTCACCGCCGCCCGATTCATCGTTCCCATTTCTCTCCCCTTTTCCTCGTGCTACCGAGAATGTGGGAAACAACGGTCGCGTCACCAGAGGATTTGTCCTCGTTACGAATGGTGAAAAACGCGCCGGAACCGTTATCGGATCTTGGGCGCGCGGGCCGGAAGCCACCCTCGTCTCACGCCGGATCACCGCCGGGTTTAGCGTTAGGCATGACCACTGCACCTGTCGATGTCGAGAGCGCCCGCCGCGACTACGCGGCCCTCGTCGACCGTGGCCTCTCCCTGGACATCACCCGCGGCAAGCCGTCCCCCCGCCAGCTGGACCTCGCCGACGGCTTGCTCGCCCTGCCCGGAGACGTGCGCAAGGCCGAGGACGGCACGGACGTCCGCAACTACGGCGGACTCAAGGGCCTGCCCGAGCTCCGCCGCATCTTCGCCGGGCCGCTGCAGGTCCCGGCCGAGCAGCTGCTGGCCGCGGGCAACTCCAGCCTGGAGCTCATGCACGACTCGATCGTGCAGGCCTTCCTCAGCAAGCTCCCCGGCGCCGAGCGCCGATGGGCCGACGAGCCGAGCGTCAAGTTCCTGTGCCCCGTGCCGGGCTACGACCGCCACTTCGCGCTGGCCGAGCGCTTCGGGATCGAGCTGATCCAGGTGCCGCTCACCGAGACCGGCCCGAACATGGGCTTCGTCGAGCGTCTCGTCGCCGAGGACGCCGCGATCAAGGGCATCTGGTGCGTGCCGAAGTACAGCAACCCGACCGGCGTCACCTACAGCGACGACACCGTGCGCCGCCTGGCGACGATGGTCACGGCCGCCCCGGACTTCCGGATCTTCTGGGACAACGCCTACGCCGTGCACCACCTCACCGACGAAGAGGCGCAGCTGGCGGACCTGCTCGCGCTGGCCACCGAGGCGGGCAACGCCGACCGCGTGTTCGTCTTCGGCTCCACCTCGAAGGTCACCTACGCGGGTGGCGGCGTCGGCTTCTTCGGCGCCTCCGAGGCCAACCTGGCCTGGTGGACCGGCCTCATCGGCAAGCGGACCATCGGCCCGGACAAGGTCAACCAGCTCCGCCACGCGCAGTTCCTGCGCGACGAGGACGGCGTCCGCGAGCACATGCGCAAGCACGCCGAGCTCATCGGGCCGAAGTTCGCGGCCGTCGACGAGATCCTCACCAAGGAACTGGGCGAATCGGGCCTGGCGTCCTGGACCAAGCCGACCGGCGGGTACTTCATCTCGCTGACCGTGCCGTCGGGGACCGCCAAGGAGGTCGTGCGGCTGGCCAAGGAGGCGGGTATCGCCCTGACCCCGGCCGGCGCGACCCACCCGTACGGCGACGACCCCGAGGACGCCGTCATCCGCATCGCGCCGACGTACCCTGAGCCGGCCGAAGTCGAAGAGGCCATCCGCGGGCTCGCCGTCTGCGTCCGCCTTGCCGCGGCGACGAAGAAGTAAGTCAGTCACGTGACGTCGCCAGTACTGGACCTCGTGAGTGTTAAGGACGGTTCTGGCCTTCCCTCGGCTCAGCCGAGGAAACTCGACCTTCACACCTTCCCCAGTACATGAAGGCCCCCATCCTTGCGCCTGGCGCAAGGATGGGGGCCTTCATGTACTTCACGCGAGCAAAGCCGCAGGCCACGTGCAGGTGTCTAAGAGAGGGTTCGTTCTAACCGTCCTTAGCACTCACGAGACCCCCTGATCTGCGCTTCTCTCGCCCGAGAGCGTGGCGTGGCACGGTCGCCGTTCGCCTTGCCGCGGCGACGAAGAAATAATTCCGAGATCTTTTCCAATCCGGGTCACGGGTGGTTCCGAACGTCCGAGTGGGTGGGTGTGCACCGCAAAGACGAGAGGAATCACTCGTGTTCGGAAAGCCCTTCGTTCGTACCCTGATCTCGCGCAGCGCCGAGAACCGCACGGATCGCCGCCGGTTCCTGAAGGCCGCCGGCGCGGCGGGGCTCGGTGTGGTCGGCGCGACCTACCTCGGGGTGCAGGCCACTTCGTCCGCTTCGGCGACGGGTGAGGCCGCTGCCGTTGCGGAAGCCCCCAGTGACGCGGCCGTGCTCAACTTCGCGCTCAACCTGGAGTACCTCGAAGCCGAGTTCTACTCCTTCGCCGTCCACGGCCGCGGGCTGCCGGACGATCTCACCGGCGGCGTCGGCGCCCAGGGTGGCGTGGTCGGCGGCAAGAAGGTGATGTTCCACGACAAGACGCTGCACCAGTTCGCGAAGGAGATCGCCGGCGACGAGGTCGCGCACGTCAAGTTCCTGCGCGGCGCGCTGGGCGAGGCGGCGGTGTCGCGGCCCGAGATCGACCTCAAGGACAGCTTTACCGCCGCGGCCAAGGCGGCCGGGCTGATCAGCGAATACCAGCAGTTCGACCCGTTCGCCAACGAGAAGAACTTCCTGCTCGCGGCGTACCTGTTCGAAGACGTCGGCGTCACGGCCTACAAGGGGGCCGCGCCGCTGATCACCAACAAGACGTTCCTGGACGCGGCCGCCGGGATCCTGGCCGCCGAGGCCTACCACGCCGCCACCATCCGGACGTCGCTGTTCGACCGGGACCTCGGCGACGCGGCGGCCAAGATCTCCAACGCCCGCGACGCGCTCGACGGCCCCGGCGTCGACGACCAGGGCATCCTGCTGGGCAACCAGGCCAACATCGTCCCCGCCGACAACAACGGCATCTGCTTCGGCCGCGGCGCCGACAGGGTGCTGAACATCGTCTACCTGAACCCCGGTCCGGTGAAGGAGGGCGGGTTCTTCCCCAAGGGGGTCAACGGCGACATCGTCGCCAGCGGCGGCGCGTGATCCCCGCTGTCGTGTCGCCGTTTCCCGGTACCGTCGGGTGACGGCGACACGACGGAGGGGGTTCGCGGTGAAGGCTGTGATCATCGGCGGCGGCGTCTCGGGCACGGTGACCGCGATGGCGTTGCGGCTGGCCGGGATCGAAGCGAGCGTTCACGAGGCGTACCCGTCCGGCGGCGAGGACGCGGGCGCGTTCCTGACGATCATGCACAACGGCATGGACGCCCTGCGCGCGATCGGCGCCGAGGCTCCGGTGATCGACAACTCCTTCGCCGCCGTCGGGCTGGAACTCGTGACGCCGGACGGGAAGACCGTCGAGCGGCGGTCGTTCGACCTAGACGGCACTGACGGTCTCGCCGGGCCGCGCACCTTGACGCGTGCGTCCCTTTACCGTGCGCTGCAAGAGGAAGCGATCTCGCGCGGGATCACCTTAGAACGCGGGAAGCGGCTGGTTTCCGCCTCGCCGGGAGTCGCTCGCTTCGAGGACGGGTCCGTCGCCGAGGGGGACATCCTGATCGGCGCCGACGGGCTGCGGTCGGTCGTCCGGACCATCATCGACCCGGCGTGCCCGCCTCCGCGCTCGACCGGCCTCGACGTCGTCTACGGCTACACGACCGACACGAACATCCCGCAGGCGCCGTCTCTCTATCGGATGATTCAAAGCCTGCACGCCTCCTTCGGCTACACGAGCACACCCGACGGCTCGACGTACTGGTTCGCGCGGCTTCCCACGGCCGAAGGCGTCCGCACCGGTCTTTCGGCGGCTGAGTGGCGCTCGGCGGCTTTCGCCGCCTTCGACGGGGAACCGTTGCCTGCCGCGGAAATCATCCAGTCGACGGGGGACGACGTCTTCGGTGGCCACTCCTACGACGTCCCCTCGACGCCGGTGTGGTTCAACGCGTCGATGGTGCTCGTCGGCGACGCCGCGCACGCGGCCTCGCCCGCCGAGGGGCAGGGAGCGTCGATGGCACTGGAGGACAGTGTCGTGCTGGCGCAGTGCCTACGAGATCTTCCTGACGCGCCAACGGCTTTCATGGCCTACGAGCGGCTGCGGCGGGCGCGGGTGGAGAAACTGGTGGCCGGCAGCGCGGCGGTGTCTTCGGGGACGACGTCCGACCGGGACCGGAACTGGCTGTACCAGCACCACATCGAGTGGGACGCGACGATCACCCGCAATTAGTCACCTACTTGCGGTGGTGACGCGCCTGGACACCTGCCGCGGCCCGCTCACCGGCCCGCGCGGGCGTTGCGAAAGCCACTTTCGCAACCTTCAACGTTGCGAAAGTGGCTTTCGCAACGTCGGCTCAGCCCCGAACCTACCCAGCCACACCTCGTTCGTCCGTGAGGGCCTCCTTGCCTACCCTCACGGTAGGCAAGGAGGCCCTCACGCGCGAAGAGCTACTTCTTGTACAGCGCTTCGATGTCGGTCGCGTAGTTCTTGTTCACGATGTTGCGCTTCAGCTTCAGGCTCGGCGTGATCTCGCCACCGGCCTCGGTGAAGTCCTTCGAGAGGATCGTGAACTTCTTGATCGCCTCGGCCTGCGAAACCGCGCTGTTGGCCTGATCGACGGCCTGTTGGACCTCGGCGCGCAGCTCGGCGTCGCCGGCCAGGTCGGACACGGAGGCGTCGGCAGGCTTACCGTGCTGCGATTTCCACGACGGGAAGTACTCCTCGTCGATGGTGATCAGCGCGCCGATGAACGGCCGCTGGTCGCCGACCACCATCGCCTGGCTGATCAGCGGGCTGGCCTTGATGGTGTCCTCGAGCCCGGACGGGGCGACGTTCTTACCGCCCGCGGTGACGATGATCTCCTTCTTGCGCCCGGTGATCTTGAGGAATCCGTCGCGGTCCAGTTCGCCGAGGTCACCGGTGTGGAACCAGCCGTCTTCGAGCGCTTCGGCGGTCGCTTGGGCGTTGTTGAAGTAGCCGCCGAAGACGACGTCGCCCTTCAGCAGGATTTCGCCGTCGTCGGCGATCCGCACCGAAGTGCCGGCGACCGGGCGTCCCACGGTGCCGACGCGGAAGCCGTCCTGGGTGCCGACGCAGGCCGCGGCGGACGTCTCGGTCAGGCCGTAGCCCTCGAACACCGGGACGCCGATACCGCGGAAGAAGTGCGCCAGCCGCACGCCGAGCGGGGCACCCCCGGACACCGCGGCGACACACCGGCCGCCGAGGGCCGCGCGCAGCTTGCTGAAGACGAGCTTGTCGAACAGCGCGTGCTTGACCTTGAGGCCCAGCCCTGCGCCGCCGGTGTCCTGAGCCTGGCTGTACGCGACGGCGGTGGCTTCGGCGGCGTCGAAGATCTTGCCCTTGCCGTCGCCGTGCGCCTTCTGCTTCGCGCCGTTGTAGACCTTCTCGAACACCCGCGGCACGGCGACGACGAACGTCGGCCGGAAGGTGCCGAGGTCGGCGACGAGGTCCTTGACGTCCGAGGTGTGCCCGAGGGTCACTCGCGCGCTGAGCGCGGTCACCGCGATGGCGCGGGCGAGGACGTGTGCGAGCGGCAGGAACACCAGCAGCGAGTTGCCCTGCTCCATCAGCTGCGGGAACGCGGCGATGTCGGCGCGGATCTCGGCGAGGAGGTTCCGGTGGGTCAGCTCGACGCCCTTGGGACGGCCGGTCGTGCCCGAGGTGTACACGATCGTGGCCAGGTCGCCCGCCTTCACCGTGCGGCGGCGCTCGTGCAGGTCGTCGTCGCCGAGCGCGGCGCCCTGCTCGGTGAGCTGGTCGACGGCGCCTGCCTCGATCTGCCAGGTGTGCTCGAGCGTGTCGAGGCGTCCCTTGACGGATTCGAGCGTCGCGAGGTGTTCGTCGGTCTCGACGAACACGCCCTTCGCCGCCGAGTCCGAGAGGATCCAGTGCACCTGCTCTGCCGAGGAGGTGTCGTAGATCGGGACGGTGACCGCGCCGTCGGCCCAGATCGCGAAGTCGATCAGGGTCCATTCGTACCGGGTCTTGGACATGAGCCCGATCCGGTCGCCCGGGGCGATGCCCGCCTGTGCCATTCCCTTGGCCACGGCCAGAACCTGGGCGGCGAAGTCTTTGGCGGTGATGTCCAACCAGGTACCGTCGACCTGGCGGCGGAAACTCACGACATCGGAGAACCGCTCCGCGTTCGCCCAGACGACGTCGGCGAGATTCTCGTCGTCGGTCACCGGATTGGCGGCGGGGGCGCTGTATTCGCGCACGAGGAACCTCCGTGTTCGCGTGCAAGTGGTGTGACCGGTGTTACCCGCCAGTCAACTTAGCGTGCCGTGCACCTTAAGACCATGCTGACGAATCGGCCATACCCAGGGCATGACATTCTGCCGCTGTGAACCAGGCGCCGCCAGCTCTCGACATCGTCGACGAGACCTTCCTCGTGGTCCCGCCCTCCACCGTGGCCGCCGCTTTCGCCGATCCGCGATCTTGGTCACGTTACTGGCCGGACCTCGTTCTGGAGGTCTACACCGACCGTGGCGACCAAGGATTGCGCTGGACCGTGCGCGGTGCCTTGATCGGTACCATGGAGGTCTGGCTCGAGCCGGTGCTCGACGGCACTTTGCTGCACTACTTCCTGCGCGCCACTCCCGCCGGTCCGGACGGGGAGCCTCTTGTGCTCCAGGCCCGTGACCTGCGGCGGGAGTTCGATCGCAGGGCCCGTGCGGCCAAGGCGATCGCGCTCGGGCTCAAAGAGGTCCTCGAGGACGGGCGCGAGCCCGGGGTCGGTCCCCGGGTCGAGTAGGGGAGAGCATGCGGGTTCACGTGGTGTCGGACGTGCACGGCAACGCCGACGCGCTCAAACGCGCGGGCGACGGCGCCGACGCGCTGATCGTGCTGGGCGACCTGCTGGACTTCGTCGACTACCGCGAGCACGACAAGGGCATCATGGGCGCGCTGTTCGGCGCCGAGAAGGTCGGTGAGTTCGCGAGGCTTCGGCGTGAGGGCACTCGTGATGAGACCGTTGCCTTCTCGCGATCGTTGTGGGCCACTTTGGCCGATCCCGCCGCCGCCGTCGGTGAGGCGATCCAGGACCAGTACGCCGTCCTGTTCGGCGCTTTGACCGCGCCGACGTTCGCGACCCCCGGCAACGTCGACGACCCGTCGCTGTGGCCGGAGTTCGCCGGCGACGGCATCACCGTCCTCGACGGCGAGGTCGCCGAGTTCGGCGGCCTGCGCTTCGGGTTCGTCGGTGGCGCGCTCCTCCCGCCGAACGTGGTCCCGCGCCGCAACGGTTTCTGGCGGCCGTACCTGCGCACCCGCGAGGAGTACGACGTCGCGGTCGGCGCGCTGGAGAACGTCGACGTCCTGTGCACCCACATCCCGCCCGCCCTCCCGGAACTGACCTACGACGTGATCGCGCGGCGGTCCGAGATCGGGTCGGCGGCGCTGGTCGGTCTCATCCGCGAGCAGCGGCCGCGCTGGTCGGTGTTCGGGCACGTCCACCAGCCGCTGACGCCGCGGACGAGGCTCGGCAGGACCGAATGCCGTAACGTCGGTCACTTCAAAGAGACGGCACAGCCGTACGTGCTGCGCTGGTGACCCTCGGCTGCGGCTACAGTTTGGACCATGGCCGAGCAGTCCACGCAGTCCATCGAGGTCGACGCCGAGCCCGCGCGGGTGATGGCCGTCATCGCCGACTTCCCCGCGTACCCGGAATGGGCCAAGGCCGTCCGGGAGACCGAGGTACTCGGCGAGGATGACAACGGCCGCGCCAAGCAGGTGAAACTCACCCTCGACGCCGGGCCGATCAAGGACGTCTACACCCTCGAGTACGACTGGGACGCCGACGGCAACGGAGTCAGCTGGCACCTGGTCAAGGGGCAGATGCAGAAGGCCCAGAACGGCCGCTACGCCCTCGAAGCGCTGGGCGCCGGCCGCACCAAGGTCACGTATACGCTGTCCGTCGAGCTGGCGCTGCCGATGATCGGGCTGCTGCGCCGCAAGGCCGAGAAGATGGTCATGGACACCGCGCTCAAGGAGCTCAAGAAGCGCGCTGAAGCATCCTGAGTCGAAGGGTAGGCATGCGGATCCTGCTTTTCACCGGCAAGGGGGGTGTCGGCAAGACCACGCTGGCCGCGGCGACGGCGGCCGCACTGGCCGGGCGGGGCAGGAAGACGCTCGTGGTCTCGACCGACCCGGCCCATTCCCTCGGTGACGCCTTCGGCCGCGCTCTCGGCGGCGAACCGTCCGAAGTGGACACCCTTTTGCATGCCGCCCAAATCGACACCCGCGGCCTCGTCGACAGCACCTGGCGCGAACTCCGGCAGGAGTTGCAGACCGCGCTCGCGGGGGCGGGCCTCGGCTCGCTCGACGCCGAAGAACTCACCGTGGTGCCCGGCGTGGACGAACTCCTCGCGCTCACCGAAGTCCAGCGCCTCGCCGAACACGGTCCCTGGGAGACGGTCGTCGTCGACTGTGGACCGACCGCGGAAACGCTGCGCCTGCTGGCTTTGCCCGAAGCCGTCTCCGGCTATCTGTCGAGGATGTTCAAACCGGGCGCGCGGCGGACGGCGGCCGCGGTGCGGCGGCTCGGCGCGCATCTGGACTCGCTGCGCACCCTGCTCACCGACCCGGCCACCACCACCGTACGGCTCGTGCTGACGCCGGAGCGCGTGGTCGTCGCGGAAGCCCGCCGCACCCTCAGTTCCCTTGCCCTGCGCGGGATCCTGGTCGACGGCCTGATCGTCAACCGGCTGATGCCCGCGCCCGGGTTCTGGCGCGGCGCCGCGGCCTCGTGGATGCGGACCAGGCGCACCCAGCAGAACGCCGTCCTCGCCGAGCTCGCCGACGCCGGTTTCGGGTCCGGACAGGTGAAGCCCGTCGAGCACCGCGCCGTCGAGCCGGTGGGGCTCGAGGCGTTGCAGGAAATCGCGTACGAGCTCTATCAGGGGCTGGATCCCCTGACGGGCGACGAAAAAGGTGTCACCCCACTGCTGCAGGTGTCCGAATCGGACGGTGGCTATCAGCTACGGATCGCGGTGCCGCTGCACCGTGACTCCGAAGTGGACCTGGCCAGAGTGGACGATGATCTCGCCGTCACCGTGGACGGTTTCCGGCGGCTGATCGCGCTGCCGGAGATGCTGCGCCCGTGCCGGATCACCGGTGCGGAATCCGACGCGCACGGCCTGGTCGTGAGCCTGGCCGGGAACCGGGGACCCGGGTGAGCGAGTACAGCGAACACACGAAGGCCGACGGCCTCGAACTGGCCGAAGAGATCCGGCTGCTGGTCGAACTCGTCGTCGAGCACGCGGCGCCGTGGCTGGAGGGCCTGATCTCCGCCGGGCACGGCTGCTCGGAACACGACACCGACGGCGGCTGGTGCCCGCTCTGCGCGGTCGTCGGCGTCTTCCGCGGGGAACGGCCCGAGTTCGTGGCACGGCTGATGGAGCAGGCCGCGCAGCTCGTCGCGTTGCTGCGGGCGGTGCTCGCCGATCGCTGGGAGCCCGAGGGCGGGGTGCACATGCCGGGGTTCCAGCCTGCGCGGAAGGAGCCGGCGCGGGAAGATGCGCCGGTGGGAGCTTCGCGGGTCCAGCACATCACGGTGACCAGGCGCGACGCTTGGCAGCCGGACCGGGAGAACTGAGTTGCTGACGGTAGGGGTGGACGTCGGGGGCACGAGTGTGCGCGCCGGCGTGGTGGACGAGCACGGCTCGCTGATGGACACCGCCAGGGTCGGCACGCCCAGCGGGGAGGACGCGCTCGAAGACGCCATCGCCGGTGTGATCGAAGACCTCCGCAACCGGCACGACGTCTCCGGTGTCGGGCTCGCGGTCGCCGGGTTCGTCGCCAAGGACCGGCGGACGGTGATGTTCGCGCCGCATCTGTCCTGGCGTGCCGCGCCGGTCGCCGAACGGATCGAGAAACGCGTCGGCCTGCCGGTGACCCTGGAACACGACGTGAACGCCGCGGCGATCGGCGAGTACCGGTTCGGGGCCGCCCGCGGCGCCCAGGTGGCCGCGCTGATCGCGCTCGGTACCGGGATCGGCGCGGGTCTGCTGCTCGACGGCAAGATCTACCGGGGCGCGTACGGCGTCGCCCCCGAACTCGGGCATCTCACGGTCGTTCCCGGCGGGCGGCCCTGCCCGTGCGGCAAGTACGGCTGCTGGGAGCGGTACTGCAGCGGGACCGCGCTCGCCGCGACCGCGGTGGAACTGCTCGCCCGGCACCCCGGCCGGTCGACCGTGCTGGCGCGGGAGACCAGGGGAGACCCCGGTTCGGTCACCGGCCGCCGGGTCGCCGGTGCCGCCCGCGACGGCGACCCGATCGCCCAGCGCGCGATGACCGAACTGGGCAAGTGGCTCGCCGAAGGACTGGCGCTGGTCGCGGATGTCTTCGACCCGGAGATCATCGTGATCGGCGGCGGGGTGTCCGAATCGGCGCCGCTGTTCCTCGACGAGGCGCGGGAACAGTACGCGGGCAAGATCACCGGCGCCGGGCACCGGCCGCTGGCCCGCATCCGCACCGCGCACCACGGGGACGACAGCACGATCGTCGGCGCGGCGGCGCTCGCCGTCGACGCGGCGAAGGCTCCCGGCGCCGAAGTCGGTGTGACAGGCTGAAGCCGTGACCCGGCAAGACGGCAACGGCTTCGTGAAATGCGACTTCGGGCATCTCCACTGGGGTTTGAACGGCGCCGCCGGGCTGCTGCTGTCCGATCCCGCGCGCGGTGTCCTGCTGCAACGCCGGGCTTGGTGGGTGCATCACGGGCGTACGTGGGCGCTGCCAGGGGGCGCGGTCGAGGCGGGGGAGAGCCCGCGCGAGGCCGCCACCCGCGAGGCGCACGAAGAGGCCGACATCCCGCCGTCGGGCGTCCGCGCGCTGGCCGCGTCGCACGTCGACCACGGGAACTGGCGCTACACCACGATCCTGGCCGCGCCGATCGGCGCGCTTTCGGCCAGGGTGAAGAACGCGGAGAGCGCGGAACTGCGGTGGGTCCGGGCGGGCGAGGTCGCGGACTTCCGGCTGCACCGCGATTTCGCGGTGGCGTGGCCGGGATTGAAGGAACACTTGGATCGCGAACTGGTACTGGTGGTCGACGGCGCGAACGTGGTCGGGTCGCGGCCGGACGGCTGGTGGCGCGACCGGCGTGGCGCCGCGGAACGGTTGCGGGACAAGCTCGCGACCCTGGCCGGAACCGGGCTCGCCGATCCGGCGCTCCCGGGTGGCGGCGAATGGTCGTGGTGGCCGAGGGTCGTGCTGGTCGTCGAGGGGAAGGCGCGGGGAGTCGCGGCCGTGCCCGGCGTCGAGGTCGTCGACGCCGAGTCCGACGGGGACTCCCAGATCGTGGCCGTCGCGCGGGAGGCCAGGGAGGCGGGCCCGGAAGACCACGTCGTCGTGGTGACCGCCGATCGCGAGCTGCGTTCCCGCGTCGAGGCGCTTGGCGCTTCGACCTTCGGCCCGAGCACCCTCCTGGGGCATCTCGATCGCAATTAGGTGCCGAATTGCGGGGTCAGTCAGGGGCGTGCGATCTTTCCGTCCCGCATTTCGGCGATGAGCGAAGCGACGACGGCGCGAAGGCTGCCGTTGTAGTGCTTCGCCACCGCGCGCTGACGCAGGTAGCTGGGCCCGTAGGCCAGGATCGTCTCCACCGACCGCAGTTCGTCGACGCAGTCCAGGCGCCGGGCGACCGGTTCGAGCCGCTCCAGCAGGTCGTAGGTGTCGTCGGTGACGAGCCGTTCGTTGCCCGCCGCGTCGAGGATGATGATCGCGTCGACGCCGTAGCGCGCCGCGCGCCACTTGTTCTCCTGGACGTGCCAAGGCGGCAGCGTCGGCAGGATCTCGCCGTCTTCGAGCCGGGAAGTGAAATCGTCGACGAGACATTGCGTCAGCGCCGCGATCGCGCCGACCTCCTCCAGCGTCGGCAATCCGTCGCACACCCGCATCTCGATCGTCCCGAAATGCGGGGCGGGCCGGACGTCCCAGCGGATCTCGGAGAAGTGGTCGATCACGCCCGTGGTGAACATGTCGTCGACGTAGCTCTCCAGCTCGGTCCACTTCCGGAACTGGAACGGCAGCCCGGCCGTCGGCAGCTGCTGGAACATCAGCGCGCGGTTCGACGCGTAGCCGGTGTCTTCCGCGCCCCAGTACGGCGAAGACGCCGAAAGCGCTTGCAGGTGCGGCGCGTAGTTGAGCAGCGCGTCCAGGATCGGCAGGGCCTTGTCGCGATGGTCGACGCCGACGTGCACGTGGACGCCGTAGATCAGCATCTGCCGCCCCCACCACTGGGTCCGGTCGATGAGCTTGGCGTAGCGCTCCTTGTCGGTGACCTTCTGCTGGTACCACGTCGAGAACGGATGCGACCCGGCCGAGAACAGCTCGACGCCCAGCGGGTCGAGGACCGAATGGACGACGTCCAGCGACTCGTTCAGATCGGCCTTGACCTCGGCGATCGTGTCGCAGATCCCGCTGATCACCTCGATGGTGTTGAGCAGCAGCTCCTGCTTGATCTTCGGGTGCTCCTCCTCGCCGTCGGGCCGGACGGCGTCGAGCACCTGCTCCGCGACCGACGAGAGCTCACCGGTCCGCCGGTCGACGAGGGCGAGCTCCCATTCCGCGCCGACCGTCGACCGGCGCGAGGGAGTGAAGTCGATCTTCATGATCGGAATTGTCCGGCAGTTCAGACCTGCGCGCCGTTGTGCGGATCCGCGCCGGGCGGCGGCCCCTGGCGAACCCGCAGCAGGAGCAGGGCGATCGCGGTCGCGAGGGCGAGGATGCCGAGCGGGGTGCCGAGCCGCGTGCCCATGCCGATCAGATTGGGCGCGATCAGGAGCAGCAGGCCGAGCACGAAGAACAGCAGGACGATGAAGGCGCCCTTGCGCGGACGCGGCAGGGGAGGCGGCTCGGGCGGCACGAAGTGACCCTCGTCCTCGCCCGGCCCGGCGGGATCGTCCTCGAAGAGCGTCTTGTCCCAGCTGGTGCCGCCGCCTCGCCAGCCCGCTTCGGATTCGGCGTCCGACTGTTCGGGCCGGGGTGCCTTCTCCGCCGGCTTTTCCGCCGTCTTCCCGGCCGTCTTCCCCAGGTCGTCTTCCGGGAACAGCCCGACGCCCTCCGCACGGAGGTCGGCCACGATCTCGGCGAACGTCGCGTCGACGTCCTCCGGCCCGTCCTTGCCTCTGCTCATCCGGCGTCCACCTGTCCCGCCCGGCGCACGGACCGGGCGAAGTCCACCGTACGCGTGAAGATCAGGCCCGCGTCGTGGTCTTGCGTGGCGACGTGGAAGCTGTTCTCCAGCACCACCTCGGTCACGTCGTCGCTGCCGATCCCGTCGAGGATCACCTGGGAGTTGACCGGCTCCACGATGTGGTCGACGGCCGAGTGGAGGAGGAGCACGGGCTGGGTCACCTTGCGCAGATCCTCGCGGGTGAGCTTCCACAGCTTCGCCAGGCTCGCCGCCGCGCGCACAGGCGTCCGCGAGTAGGCCAGCTCCGTCTCGCCCGGCTTCGCGATGTCGTTGGCCACGCCCGGCACCGACGGCAGGATCCGCGACAGGACGGGCAGCAGTTTGGCGTCCCACCGCAGGGTCAGCACCGACGGGTTCACCAGCACGATGCCGGCGATCCGGTCGCCGAACTCCTCGGCCAGCCGCAGCGTCAGTGTCCCGCCCATCGACATCCCGGCGACGAACACCGTGTCGCAGGTCGAGAAGAGCGCCAGCAGCTCTTCGCGGACCGCGCCGTACCAGTCTTCCCAGCCTGTCCGGTTCATGTCCTGCCACCGGGTCCCGTGCCCGGGGAGCAGCGGGCAACGCACCGTGTAACCGGCCTCGGCCAGATGGTCGCCCCAGGGCCGCATACTCGCGGGGGTGCCGGTGAACCCGTGGCACAGCAGGAACCCTGCTTCGGACGAACCGGTGTGAGCGAACGGTTCCGCGCCGGCGAGGACGGCCATGCGATCGCCTTCCGTGAGAGCTGGGTAGGTCTACTATGTTCGCACGACCGGAGCGGCTTGTGGGCCCCCGGCCACTGCCGGAATCAGGCCGGATCGGGTGTGAGATCCGTCGCTGGCCGCGGGTAACCGGGTGGACTTCGTTGTGCCAGGAGTGCGCGATTCGTAGTCTTGACCATCGGGCGCAGGGGTTGAGCTGCTAGGAGGAGTTTTCGCAGTGCTGTACTGGCTCATGAAACACGTGTTTATCGGGCCACTGCTCAAGGCGCTGTGGCCCACCAAAGTCGTCGGCGCGGAGAACATCCCCGAAGACGGTGGCGCGATCCTCGCGGGCAACCACCTCGCGGTGGCCGACTCCTTCTTCATGCCGCTGCGCGTCAAGCGCAAGGTGACCTTCCCGGCCAAATCGGAGTATTTCACCGAAAAAGGCTTCAAGGGCCTGCTGAAGAAGTGGTTCTTCACCGGCGTCGGCCAGTTCCCGATCGACCGTTCCGGCGGCAACGCCGCGCAGGCCGCGCTCGACACCGCGACCCGGCTGGTCCGCGAAGGCCACCTCCTCGGCATCTACCCCGAAGGCACCCGCTCCCCGGACGGCCGTCTGTACAAGGGCAAGACCGGCGTCGCGCGGATCGCGCTGGAGTCCGGCGGCGTCGTGGTCCCGGTGGCCATGATCGGTACCGACAAGGTGAACCCGATCGGCTCGAAGATGTGGTGGCCGCGCCGCCTTGAGATCCGCTTCGGCAAGCCGCTCGACTTCTCGCGCTACGAAGGCCTCGCCGGCGACAGGTTCATCGAGCGGTCCATCACCGACGAGATCATGTACGCCCTCATGGAGCTCTCCGGCCAGGAGTACGTCGACATCTACGCCGCCAAGGCGAAGGAACTGCTCGCCGCCGAGGAGGCGGGAATCCGCCCGAAGGTGCCCGCGCAGCCGTCCGCCCACGACGTCGCCCGTATCCCGGACACCAAGGTCGGCTGAGGCCCCACTAGGGTTCTCCGGTGCGCTTTTTCTACGACACCGAATTCATTGAGGACGGCGTGACCATCGATCTGGTGTCGATCGGTGTCGTGGACGAAAGAGGCCGCGAGTTCTACGCGGTCTCGACCGATTTCGATCCCGGCAAGGCGGGCCCCTGGGTCCGCGACCACGTGCTCCCGAAACTCCCGTCGCCCGCAGACCCGGCGTGGCGCAGCCGCGAGAAGATCCGCACGGACCTGCTCGAGTTCTTCGGCAAGCCGCCAGGCGGGATCGAACTGTGGGCCTGGTTCGCCGCCTACGACCACGTCGCGCTGGCGCAACTGTGGGGTCCGATGCCCGCGCTGCCGCGCCAACTGCCGCGCTTCACGCGTGATCTGCGGCAACGCTGGGAGGACGCGGGCAAGCCGAAGCTGCCCGCCGCCCCGGACGACCAGCACGACGCGCTGGCCGACGCGCGGCACAACTACCAGCGGTGGCAGATCATCGAGTCTTACTGGCACCGGTAGGTCCCTTGCCTGAAGTACGTGAAGGACCCCTTCCTGTACCTAGGCGCAAGGATGGGGTCCTTCATGTACTTGGGTGGTCCTCACGCGCGGCGCTTGTGACTGGTGTGGCTGCTGGGGCTGGAGTGGCGGAGCGGCCGGTCCAGAATCCGTGAAGGCCTCCTTCACTACCCTCAAGGTAGGGAAGGAGGCCTTCACTACGGATTGGGCCTGACGTCCCTGACGCGAAGGACGCCATCCCCGCGTGCCATGCGACGAAAGCTCCCTTCGCGGCATAAGCCCCGGCCTTCCACCCCCCGTGCCGTGCAATGAAGGGGCCTTTCATTGCAAATTTTGCAATGAAAGGCCCCTTCATTGCAGCCGCTGGGACCCTTCAGCGGCGCGAGTCCACCGCCTCCGCGAGCGTGTCCAGCAGTTCGGCGGTCGTCTCCCAGCCGAGGCAGGCGTCCGTGATCGACTGCCCGTAGGTCAGCGACGAAGCCGAGCCCAGCGTCAGGTCCTGTCGCCCCGCCACCAGGAAGCTCTCCAGCATCAGCCCCGCGATACCCCGCTCACCGGCGCCGATCCGCCCGGCGAGTTCGCGGACGACCGAGGCCTGGCGCACATGGTCCTTCGCGCTGTTGCCGTGGCTCGCGTCGATGATCACGCGCTCCGGCAGCCCCGACTTCGCGAGCCGCGCCAGCGTGTCGGCCACCGTCGCGGGGTCGTAGTTCGGGCCGGCGGAAGTGCCGCGCAGGATCACGTGACAGTCCTCGTTGCCCGCGGTGGTGATCAGCGCGGCGAGCCCGTCGGGGTTGATCCCGGCGAAGACGTGGCTCGCGCCGGCCGCGCGGGTGGCGTCGACGGCGACCTGTACGTCGCCCTCGGTCGAGTTCTTGATCCCCACCGGCATCGACAGCGCGCTGCACAGCTGCCGGTGCACCTGGCTCGCCGCGGTCCGCGCGCCGATGGAACCCCAGGTCACGGTGTCGGAGATGAACTGCGGGGTGATCGGGTCGAGGAATTCGCAGCCGACCGGCAGTCCGAGCGCCGAGATGTCGAGCAGCAGTTTGCGCGCCATCCGGAGACCGTGGTTGACCTCGTAGGTGCCGTCGAGGCCGGGGTCGTTGATCAGGCCTTTCCAGCCGAGCGTGGTCCGCGGCTTCTCGAAGTAGACCCGCATGACGATGTGCAGGTCGCGGCGGTGTTCTTCGGCCTTGGCGGCGAGGCGGCGGGCGTAGTCGAGCGCGGCGTCCGTGTCGTGCACCGAGCAGGGCCCGACGACGACGAGGAGCCGGTCGTCCCGGCCGTCGAGGATGTCGACGGCCGAGGCCCGCCCGGCTAGGACGGTATCGGCGATTTCCGCCGTCATCGGATGTTCGTGCCGCAGCATCGCGGGCGAGAGCAGCGGGTCGATGGCCGCCGTGCGGTGCCCGTCGAGGGCGATCAGGGTGTCAGCGGAGGGAGACATCGCGGGTCTGGTTCCTTTCGAAAGGGATACCGACCCGCGGGAACTCGCCGAGCCGGTGTGATTCCGGCTCGGGGTGGAGGTCAGCGCAGGTTCACGCCGCCGTGCCCACCCGGGGCCGGCTTCGTAAACCAGAAATAGCGCTGCACGGCGCCAAGCTAGCACATCGCGGACGTGGACCGATTCCCGAGGTGGTCCGCCCTGCACCGATCCAGAGAACTCCCGCTACGCTGGCGGCGGGACATGTGACTGTCATCTCTACGGAACACAAGACGGAGGCTTCTCATGCGTGTCGGTGTGCTGACCGGCGGTGGCGACTGCCCGGGGCTCAACGCGGTGATCCGCGCTGTGGTGCGCAAGGGCATCGAGGTACACGGCTGGGACATCGTCGGGTTCCGCAACGGCTGGAACGGTCCCCTCACCGGGGACAGCCGCCCGCTCGGCCTGAACGACGTCGAGGACATCCTGACCCGCGGCGGCACGATCCTGCGTTCGTCGCGGACCAACCCGTACAAGGTCGAGGGCGGGGTCGACAAGATCAAGGCCGTGCTCGCCGAGCAGCAGGTCGACGCGCTGATCGCGATCGGCGGCGAAGACACCCTCGGTGTCGCGAAGCGGCTCACGGACGACGGTGTCGGCGTCGTCGGGGTGCCCAAGACGATCGACAACGACCTCGGCGCCACCGACTACACGTTCGGCTTCGACACGGCCGTCTCGATCGCCACCGAGGCCATCGACCGGCTGCACACCACGGCCGAGTCGCACCACCGCGCCCTGGTCGTCGAGGTCATGGGCAGGCACGCGGGCTGGATCGCGCTGCACTCCGGTCTCGCCGGGGGCGCGAGCGTGATCCTGGTGCCGGAGCGGCACTTCAACGTCGACCAGGTCGTCTCGTGGGTCGAGCGCCGCTTCGAGAAGGAGTACGCGCCGATCATCGTGGTCGCCGAGGGCGCGCTGCCCGAGGGCGGCGAGGAGAAGCTGCTGACCGGTGAGAAGGACGCCTTCGGGCACGTCCGGCTCGGCGGCATCGGCACCTGGCTGGCCGACGAGATCGCCGCCCGCACCGGCAAGGAGTCCCGTGCGGTCGTGCTCGGGCACGTCCAGCGCGGCGGCACCCCGACGGCGTACGACCGCGTGCTCGCCACCCGGTTCGGGCTCAACGCCGTCGACGCCGTCGCCGACGGTGATTTCGGCGTGATGACGGCGCTGCGCGGCACCGACATCGTCCGCGTCAAGCTCTCCGAGGCGACCGCCGAGCTGAAGACCGTCCCGGTCGAGCGGTACGAAGAGGCCGAGGTCTTCTTCGGCTGAGCCGTGTTTCAGGAGAAGGCCCCTTACTTTGTGCTGAGCTCGGGTAAGGGGCCTTCGCTTTCCTTGCGGCGCCTCCATCGCGGCGAGTTGAATCGGCCGCCTGGGGGATCTGGGTGGAAAGGCGGCGGTTCTCATGGCGGGAGCGGGATCCAGCAGGCGCGAGTTCCTGAGATGGCTGGCCGCCGGCGGGACCGGGGTGGCGCTCGCCGGGCTGCTGCCCGGCACGGCCGCCGCGGACACGCGCGAGATCGTCGTCATCGACCGGGTCACGCTGATCGACGGCACGGGTTCGGCGCCGCGGCGTGACGTCTCGGTCGTGCTCGTCGGCGACCGGATCGCCTGGGTCGGCGCCTCCGGCCAGGTTCCGGAAACCGGTGGCGCGCGGGTGATCGACGGCCGCGGCAAGTACCTCATCCCGGGTCTGTGGGATATGCACACCCATGGCGCGGATCTCGAAGAGATCGTCCCGCCGCTGCACCTCGTCCACGGCGTCACGGGCGCCCGCGAGATGTGGGGGTACGCGGAGAACCGCGCGACCAGGGACAAGATCGAACGCGGGGAGCTGCTCGGCCCGCGGTTCGTACTGGCGAGCGGGATCGTCGACGGGCCGGTCACGCTCCTCGGCCCGCCGGTGCTCCAGGTGACGACGGCGGCCGAGGCGCGGGCCGCCGTCCGCGCGGAGAAGGCCGCCGGCGCCGAGTTCGTGAAGACCTACTCCTACCTCGGGCCCGACGCCGTGCGAGCGATCGCGGACGAGGCCCGCCACCAGGGCCTGAGGTTCTCCGGGCATTGGCCGTACAAGCTGTCGCACCTCGAGGCGAGCGACCTCGGCCAGCACAGCTTCGAGCATTTCTTCGGGGTGTCCGTCCACTGTTCGTCCCGGCGCGACGAGATCCTCGCCAGGCTGAAAACGACGCCCTACGATCCCGCGGCGCCGCGCGCCTTCTTCAACCTGGCGCGGCAACTGGAGTTCGATTCGGTCACCACGTACGACCCCGGCGTGGCGCGGGCCTACTTCGGCGGGCTGCGGCGCAACGGCACCTGGCACTCGCCGACGCTGACGATCAACCGGGTGGTCACCCAGCCCGCCGAAACCCACCAGCACGACCCCCGGCTGAAATACATCCCCGCGGACCTGCGCGAGAGTTGGGTCAAGGGCATCGAACTGTTCGCACCGAAGACGCCGTCGGAGATCGCCCTTCAGGAGCGGTACTACCAGGAGACGCTGCGGCTGGTCGGCGTCGCGCACGAAGCGGGCGTCGGGCTCATCGGCGGCACCGACTGCCTCAATCCGTACACCTTCCCCGGCAGCGGACTGCACGAGGAGCTCGCCTTCCTGGTCGAGGCCGGGCTCTCGCCGTTGCGGGCGTTGAAGACCGTCACCGGCGACGCCGCGAAGTTCCTCGGCAGGGAAAGGACTTCGGGCACCGTGGCGGCGGGGAAGGAGGCGGATCTCGTGCTGCTGGACGCGAACCCGGCCGCCGACATCCGCAACGTCGCGAAGATCGACACCGTGATCACTCGCGGCCGCGTACTCGACCACGCGGAGCGAGGGCGGATGCTCGCCGCCGTCGAGGCCGCCGCGAACCGGCCCTCGACGAGTCCCCGGATCCGGTCGCTCGCCCGGCGGGGCTGTTGCTGCTGAGGTGTCAGCCGATCTTCTCGGCCAGCTCGATGATGATCCCGTCGGGGCCGCGAAGGTAGCAGAGCCGGAAGCTGTCCTCGTAGTTCACGACTTCGCCCACGAGTGTGCCTCCGTGGGGCCGCACCCGGTCGAGGACGCCTTCGATGTCGTCGACCTGGAAGGCGAGGTGGCGCAGGCCGAGCGTGTTGGCCGGAGCGTGCGAGTCACCGGGGTGGGACTCGGGCGTGAGGTACTGGATGAGTTCGAGCCGCCCGTCGCCGCCGGGGACGCGCACCATCGCGATCTCCGATTTGGCCTGCCCGACCGCGGTGATGCGGTCCGCCAGGTCGCTCTCCATCGTCATCTTGCCTTCCAGTTCGAGGCCGAACTCGACGAAGAACGCGACGGCGGCCGTGAGGTCGCTGACGATGACGCCGACGTGGTCCAGCTGCCGGATGGCCATGGTGATCTCCTCGCTGTGGGGGTGTGCTGCCCCAGGGACGACGCCGTCCGGCGGTTCTCGACATCGGAGGGTCAGATGAGCGCGAAGGTGTCCAAAAGCGAGACGGCGCGCGCGATGTCTTCGGTGAGCGGCCGGTCCTCGACGCTCGGGTCGAGCACGGAGGCGGCGGTCTCGTAGGCGTCCCGCGCGGGCAGGGAGACGAGTTCGGCCTTCCGCATCCGCAGCGCCCGGACGGCCGCGACCAGCTCGCACGCCAGCACCTGCTGATACGCCGTCCCGGCCGCGGTCGCCGCCCGCGCGGCCTGGGTGGAGAAGCTCGCGTGGTCTTCGATCCCGCGCGAGACGACGGCGGTGCCCAGCGTCGCCGGGAGCGCGGCCTGCCGCAGTTCGGTGAGCGCGTCGTGGGCGACGTACTCCAGGATCATCACGCCCGAACTGCCCGACGGCCCGGCCGCGAGGAACGGCCGCAGCCCGGTGAACTCCGGTTCCACCAGGTCGCCGAGGCGGGCCACCGACAGCTCCGCGACCTGGTGGACGGTCGCGCGCACCTGGTCGAGTGCGGTCGAGACGTACGCGGTGTGGAAATGCGCGTGGTGGTAGGCGTCCTGGTGCACCGTCGAGATCATCGGGTTCTCGGTGCTGGCGTTGATCTCCACCGCGAGCACGTCGCGCAGGTAGTGGATCGCGTCCAGTGCCGGCCCCTGGACCTGCGGGAAAGCGCGGAGCCCGAACGGGTCCTGGATGCGCCTGCCGGGTTTGGGCGTGCCCTCCATCCCGAGCAGTCGCCGCATCTCCGCCGCGCACGCGACCTGCCCGGCGTGCGGACGCGCCTCGTGCACAGGAGTCGCGTACGCCTCCGGGTTCCCGTCGAGCGCGATGTAGGTCAGTGCCGCGACAACGTGACTCGCCCGCGTCAGCGTGTCGAGCCGCATCGCCGCGAGGGTCGCTTCGGCCAGGGTGGCGGCGTTGCTGCTCATGAACGCGAGCGCGTCACCGGCCTGCACGGGTACCGGCGGCACACCGCCGGTCAGCCACGGCCGTTCGCCGGTGAGGGCGAGCGCGGTCTCCGCGAGCGGGGCGAGGTCGCCGGTGCCGATCGCGCCGAGCCGGTGCACCAGCGGCAGCGACCCGGTCCGCACCGCGGCGGCCAGCGCCCCGATCAGCTCCGGGCTGAGCCCGGAACGTCCGGCCAGCAGCTGGTTGAGCCGGATCAGCATCATCGCCCTGGTCTGGGCGGGGGACATGACGTCGCCGCTGCCGCCGGCGTGACTGCGCAGCAGCCGCAGCCCGTGATCCGGCGACTCGCCCTCGCCGACCGGGTCCTCCTTGTTGGCGCCGACGCCGGTGGTGCGGCCGTAGACGATCCGCCGCGTGCTCAGCTCCTCGGCGAGTTTCCACGCGCTTTCGGCGCCGCGCAGCGCGGCGATGGAAACGTCAATGCCCAGCGGTCCCTCGGTGCCCGCGGCGGTCACGACGTCCGCGCAGCGCAGGGTCCGGCCGTCGACCCGGATCACGGCGGCCTCCTTTCCCGACCGCCCCACTATGACCGCACTCAGTCCGACGGCGGCTGCCAGGGCGGTCGGTTGCCCCAGTCCCACTTCGGCATCGGCTCGGGGACGGTGACCTCGCGGCCGGGCTCCGAGAACATCACCGCGAGCCTGCTGCCCCATTCGACGTAGGCGGCGAACGCGGAGCGGAACTCGGGGTCGGCGGGCAGCCCTGCCTCGTCGGCGGCGTCGAAGAGCAGGTTCACCCAGCGGCGGCGCTGCTCTTCGGTGATGGCCCGCCCGAGATGCCGTCCGACCATGTGCCGGTGGCCGCCGTGGTCGTGGCTGTAGGTCTCGGGGCCGCCGAACACCTCGGCGAGCCAGACCGCCACGTGCTCGGGATGGCCGGGGTCCATGTGGCGGAAAACGGGCTCCAGCAAGGGGTCCTTCAGCACATGGCCGTAGAAGACGGCGGTCAGCCGTCGCAGGGCGTCCAGCCCGCCAGCCCATTCGTACAACGTCGGCGTCTCGGTCACGTAGGGTCCTCCCAGCGGCGATGATCTCCCGGTCGGGCAAGGCAACCATCCTCCGACCGCTCCGGACAACCGCTTACTTTTCGGTGCGTACCAACGGGAGTGGCGATGAAGCGATACCACTGCGCGGTCGAGCTCGCCGTCGACGTCATCGGCGGCAAGTGGAAGCCGGTGATCCTGTCGCATCTGAAGGAAGGGGTGCACCGGTACGGCGAACTGCGGCGCCGGATGCCGGGCGTCAGCGAGAAGATGCTGACCCAGCACCTGCGCGAGCTGGAGGCGGACGGCCTCGTGCTCCGTGAGAGCCGGGAAGGCCGGGTGCCGCACGTCGAGTACCGGCTCACCGAGGAAGGGGAGCGGTTACGCCCCGCACTCCAGGCGCTCTACCACTGGGGGACGCGGCGCGCGGCCGACCGCGGAATCCCGTTCGAGCCGTTACCTATTCACTGACTGTCTTCGTCGAGGTGCCGCTCGAGCTCGTCGATCCTTCCTTCCCAGAACCGGCGGTACGGCGCGAGCCACGCGTCGACTTCCGCGAGCGGCTCCGGGCGGAGCCGGTAGCAGCGGCGCTGGGCGGCGACGCGGACGGTGACCAGACCCGCCTCGCGTAGGACACGCAGGTGCTTCGATACGGCCGGTTGGCTCAATTCGAGGACCTCGACCAGCTCGTTGACCGACCGTTCGCCGTCGCGCAAGAGGTCCAGGATGGTTCTCCGCCGCGGCTCGGCGAGGATCTCGAAAGTCTGCATCATCCGGGAAATGTGCCCCGTGCGGCATATTTCCGTCAAGGAATGTTCGAAAATGTCCATCCGAAAGTCGCGGTCTGAACCATTGACGAAGTGGTCTAGTCCACTTAACTTGTGCGTGTCCCGCCGCAGTCCTCTCGTCACCGATGGTGACGTTGAAGGGAGAACGCATGCCCCGTCTGAGCAGGATCACCGCGATCGTGGGTGCCGCGGCCGTCGCGCTGGGCGCGCTGGCCGTCGCCGCACCGGCGCAGCAGGCGACCGCCGCCCCCGAAGCGCAGGACGCCTCGGTCGGCAAGGTACTCGGGTACTTCGCCGAATGGGGCGTCTACCAGCGGAACTACCATGTGAAGAACATCGACACCTCCGGTTCGGCGAGCAAGCTGACCCATATCAACTACTCGTTCGGCAATGTGACGAACGGTGGCTGCGCGATCGGCGACGCGGAAGCGGCGACCAGCAAGTTCTACGACGCCGCCGGCAGTGTCGACGGGGTCGCCGACAGCTGGGACAACGGCGCGCTGCGCGGAAACTTCAACCAGCTGAAGAAGCTCAAGGCCAAGCACCCGAACCTCAAGGTGCTGTGGTCCTTCGGCGGCTGGACCTGGTCCGGCGGCTTCGGCGAGGCGGCGAAGAACCCCGCCAAGTTCGCGGAGTCCTGCTACAACCTCGTCAACGACCCGCGCTGGGCCGGCGTCTTCGACGGCATCGACATCGACTGGGAGTACCCGAACGCCTGCGGTCTCTCCTGTGACACCAGCGGCCCGGCGGCCATCAAGAACCTCGCGCAGGCCCTGCGGGAGAAGTTCGGCTCGAAGCTCGTCACCGCCGCGATCACCGCGGACGGCACCGACGGCGGCAAGATCGACGCCGCGGACTACGGCGGCGCTTCGCAGTACTTCGACTGGTACAACGTCATGACCTACGACTACTTCGGCGCCTGGGCCGCGCAGGGTCCGACCGCGCCGCATTCGCCGCTGAACGACTACGCGGGTATCCCGACCGCCGGCTTCCACTCCGACGCGGCGATCCAGAAGCTGAAGAGCAAGGGCGTTCCGGCGGGCAAACTGCTGCTGGGTATCGGTTTCTACGGCCGCGGCTGGACCGGTGTCACGCAGGACGCCCCCGGTGGCACCGCGACCGGCCCGGCGGCGGGCACCGAGCCGGGTATCCAGGACTACAAGGTCCTGAAGAACACGTGCCCGGCCACCGGCACCGTCGCGGGCACCGCCTACGCCAAGTGCGGCAGCGACTGGTGGAGCTACGACACCCCGGCGACCATCGGCGGCAAGGTCACCTACGCCAAGAACCAGGGTCTCGGCGGCGCCTTCTTCTGGGAGCTGTCCGGTGACACGACCGACGGCGAGCTGATCACCGCTCTGGCCAAGTAAGCCCCTCTCGGGCGCGCGTGAAGGCCCCCTTTCCTCGGCTCAGCCGAGGGAAGGGGGCCTTCACGCGCTTCTGTCGGGGGTGGGGATTAACGTCACCGCATGGGTTTCGAGGGTTTCGGCGAGTACGCCATCGACTTCTACGACGGTCTCGAGGCGGACAACTCCAAGTCCTATTGGGACGCGAACCTCGCCACCTACAAGGCCGACGTCCGCGCGCCGATGGAGGCGCTGCTCGCCGAGCTGGTGCCGGAGTTCGGTGACGGCTTCGGCGAGGGAAAGGTGTTCCGCCCGTATCGCGACGTCCGGTTCGCCAAGGACAAGACGCCGTACAAGACCCACTGCGGCGCGGTGATCGAGCAGGGCCGCGGCGGCGGCGCGTACTACGTCGAGGTCGGCCCGGCCGGGCTGCGTGTCGGCGGCGGCTGCTTCCACTTCGAGTCCGATCAGCTCGCCCGCTTCCGCAAGGCCGTCGACACCGAACTGCGCGGCGCCGAACTGGCCAAGATCCTCGCGAAGCTGGAGAAGGCGGGCTGGGAGGTCAAGGGGGACAGGCTCAAGTCGAAGCCGCGAGGGTTCGCCGAGGACCATCCCCGCATCGACCTGCTGAGGTACCGCTCGGTGTACGCCGTCCGCGGCTGGGAACCGGACGACGTCCTGCACGAACGGGGCACGCTCGACCGGGTGCGAAAGGCATGGCGGCAGGTCCGCGCGTTCAACGAGTGGGCCCGTGACCGGGTCGGGCCGAGCGAGAAGCCGCGACGATAACCAGCGAACCCTGATCGGCGGTTGTCCATCCCAGGTGAACTGACACTTTTCTTGAACTTTCGGTATCGGTACAGACGTATCCGCGATGAGGGACTACGCTGTACGAACGTGAGCCGACGCGCGAAGATCGTTTGTACCCTGGGCCCCGCGACCGCTACGCCGGAGAAGATGCGGCAACTCGTCGACGCCGGGATGGACGTCGCGAGGATGAACTTCAGCCACGGGACGCACAGCGACCACAAGCAGGTCTACGACCTCATCCGCACCGCCGCCGCCGAATCCGGCCGCGCCGTGGGCATCCTCGCCGACCTCCAGGGGCCGAAGATCCGTCTCGGCACCTTCGCGGGCGGTCCGGTCGAGTGGCACAACGGCGACGTCGTGCGCATCACCGTCGAGGACGTCGCGGGTACGCACGACCGCGTCTCGACCACCTACAAAGGACTCGCCGACGACGCGAAGCCCGGCGACCGTCTCCTCGTGGACGACGGCAAGGTCGGCCTCGTCGTCAAGCAGGTCGAGGGCCCGGACGTCGTCTGCGAGGTCACCGAAGGCGGCCCCGTCAGCAACAACAAGGGCGTTTCCCTGCCGGGGATGGACGTGTCCGTGCCGGCGCTGTCCGAAAAGGACATCGAAGACCTCGAGTTCGCGCTCGAACTCGGCGTGGACTTCATCGCGCTGTCCTTCGTCCGCTCGCCCGCCGACATCGACCTGGTCCACCAGGTGATGGACCGCGTCGGCAAGGGACGCCTCCCGGTGGTCGCGAAGATCGAGAAGCCCGAAGCGGTCTACAACCTCGAAGCCATCGTGCTGGCCTTCGACGCGGTGATGATCGCCCGTGGTGACCTCGGCGTGGAACTCCCGCTGGAGCAGGTCCCGCTGGTGCAGAAGCGCACCATCCAGATCGCCCGAGAGAACGCGAAGCCGGTCATCGTCGCGACGCAGATGCTCGAGTCGATGATCAACAGCTCCCGCCCGACCCGCGCCGAGGCCTCGGACGTCGCCAACGCGGTGCTCGACGGCGCGGACGCCCTCATGCTGTCGGGTGAGACCAGCGTCGGCCGCTACGCCATCGAGGTCGTCCAGACCATGGGCCGGATCATCGAGGCCGTCGAGACCGACTCGCCGGTCGTGCCGCCGCTCTCGCACGTCCCGCGCACCAAGCGTGGCGTCATCTCCTACGCGGCCCGTGACATCGGTGAGCGGCTGAACGCCAAGGCACTGGTCGCCTTCACCCAGTCCGGTGACACCGTCCGCCGGCTCGCGCGGCTGCACACGCGGCTGCCGCTGCTGGCGTTCACGCCGGAGGAAAGCGTCCGCAGCCAGCTCGCGATGACCTGGGGCACCACGACGCGGATCGTGCCGAAGGTGGGCTCCACCGACCAGATGATCCAGCAGGTCGACCACGCGATGCTCGAAATGGGCAAGTACGCCAAGGGCGACCTGGTGGTCATCGTGGCCGGTTCCCCGCCCGGGACCGTCGGCTCGACCAACCTCATCCGGGTGCACCGCCTCGGCGAGGACGACCACGCCTGACCTTCCGCGGTATTGCCAGGCCGCGACTGTGCCGTGGCTGGGGTGGTCGTGAGTGGCGATTCGGGTTAGAACCCGAATCGCCACTCACGACCACCTGTACCGAAGGTGGCCTTCGCGACAAACGTCCCGCCTCACCCGGGACCGGGACACCCTTACGGCCTAAAGTTCAGGACATGACTGAGATGGCCAGGGAAGCCGCGGCCGGATTCGACAACGCCGGCGGAGTGGGCGGACAGCCCGTGCTCGACCGGCTGGTCGCGTTGCTGGACTTGGAGAAGATCGAGGAGAACATCTTCCGCGGGGTCTCGCCCGCTCACTCGCCGGTGCGGGTGTTCGGCGGACAGGTCGCCGGGCAGGCGCTGGTCGCCGCGGGCCGCACGGTCCCCGAGGAGCGGAAGGTCCACTCGCTGCACGCGTACTTCATCCGCGGCGGCGACCCGAGCGTCCCGATCGTCTACGAGGTCGACCGGATCCGCGACGGCCGTTCGTTCACCACCCGCCGCGTCGTCGGCATCCAGCACGGCAAGGCGATCTTCTCCCTGTCCGCCTCGTTCCAGAAGGACGAGGGCGGCATCGAGCACTCCGAGGACATGCCGGACGTCCCGGACCCCGAGTCGCTCCCGACGTTGCAGGAGCGCGCCGAGGGTTACTTCATGGGCCATCTCGACCGGCCGCGCCCGATCGACCTGCGGTACGTCAACGACCCGCCGTGGGTGACCAGGAAATCGGGCGAGCGCCCTGCCAGGAACCAGGTCTGGATGCGGGCCGACGGCAAGCTCCCGGATCAGCAGTTGCTGCACGTCTGCGTCCTGACCTACGCCTCCGACATGACGCTCCTGGATTCGGTCCTCGCGCGCCATGGCGTCTACTGGGACCTCGACAAGGTGATCGGCGCGAGCCTCGACCACGCGCTCTGGTTCCACCGCCCGTTCCGGGCCGACGAGTGGTTTCTCTACGACAGCGCGTCGCCGACGGCGTCGGGTGCCCGTGGTCTGGCGACCGGCCGGTTCTTCGCCGCGGACGGAACGCATATCGCGACCGTCGTGCAGGAAGGCCTTCTCCGGGTGGTGTGAACGGTGACGTTCCGCATCGGAGAGGCGTCTTGTCCACTCTTTAGAGGGAATGACGAAACGCATTAACATCTGGAGCCAGAGCATTACGGAATGGTGGACATAAAGGGAGGGCCGGAACCGATCGGGGGACGGCTCCGGCCCTGCTCCGGGGGTGAATCCGGCCTCGACGGGTGTCCTTCCGGAACCCATCGGTGCAGCTCGCGGCCCCGCGCCCGTGCCGCGAAGGGTCCGCTGCCGCCGGTGAAGGCGGGCGTACCGCGTTGCACAATGCTCAACCTACAACGGCAATCTGCAAATTGCAGGATGAAAACCCGGCCGGGTCGGAAAATGGTGGTGTGACCATCTCACCGAATGTGTCTCGGGCTGGTTAGATGTGCTTCGTGCGGCGTTACTGAACACTGTTCTCCTCGCCGTGTCGCGATCGATGGTGCTCGGACAGCTTGTGGAGGTGCCGTGATGACGAGGGGTCAGGGGCCCACCGTGCGCCGCCGACGGCTGGCGAGCGAGCTGAGGCGATTGCGCGAGGCGGCGGATCTCACCATCGACGAGGTGAGCGAGAAGCTCGAATGCTCGGCGTCGAAGGTCAGCCGGATCGAGACCGGGCACGTCGGCGTCACCCCACGCGACGCGCGCGACATGCTCGAGCTGTACGGCATCGCGGGTGACGAGCAGGAAGCGCTCGTCCAGCTGGCCAGGGAAGCCCGCAAACGCGGCTGGTGGCATGCGTATAACGAGGTGTTCACCGGCACTTTCGTCGGCTTGGAGGCGGACGCGAGTTCACTGCGTGCGTTCCAGGCGCTGCTGGTGCCGGGACTGTTGCAGACCGAGCGCTACGCCAAGGCCGTGATCAGGGCGATGCGGCCCGACGCCGAAGACGCCGAGATCAGACGCAGGGTGGCGGCGAGGATGGCGCGGCAGGAGCTGCTGACGGATCCTTCGCCGCCCGAGTACTGGGCCGTCATGGACGAAGCGGTCCTGCATCGCACGGTCGACGGCGCCGAGGTGATGGCGGAACAGCTGTACCGGATGGTCACGATGGCGGCGCAGCCGAACGTGACCGTCCAGATCGTGCCGTTCGGCGCGGGTGCCCATCCCGGGATGGAGGGTCCGTTCCTCATCATGGGCTTCCCCGAACTGGCCGACACCGACGTGGTCTACGTCGACAGCACCTCCAGCGGGCTCTACCTGGAGGAACCCCCGGACGTCCGGCGATACGCGTTGATGTTCGACCATCTGCGTGCCGCCGCGTTGAAGCCGGACGACTCGGTCGAGGTGATCGCCGAGGCCGCCGGAAGGTTCGCCGAACGGGCGGCCCTTCCGGAGAAACCGCAGTGACGGGACTCGGAGCGCTCGACGTCCCCGGAAACGAGTAAGGAGTGGGGAGCATGACGCCCAACGATGATCTTTCCCAGGCCCGGTGGTTCAAGAGCAGCCACAGTGGCGGCGGCAACGACTGCGTAGAGGTCGCCTTCACCGGTTCCGGTGCCGCCCTGAGGGACTCCAAGGACCCCGAGGGAGGTGCCTTCCGCCTCTCGCCGCAGGCTTGGCGGGGGCTGCTCGGCGCCGTGCGCCCGAGTGGCCCGGGTCACGCCCAGAACCACTGAAACTCGACCCCTTACGCCGCCCGAGCAGGGGATGGGCCGGCGTAAGGGGTCGAATCACGTCCGGGTGTAGGTGATCACCCGATGCCGCAGGGCACCCCTCAGGACGAATCTCATCACTACCAACAAGGCAGTGAGTTCCTAAGGGGAAACAGTGATGAACACGAACGACGCTCTGCTCACCGGAGTACTGGCCGAGGTCGAGTACCGGCGCGAAGAGCTCCAGCGAGCGGGCCGCAGCGTATGGGTCGACCGGGCCCGCCGGGCAGGCAAGCGGATCCGCGCGCACCGCGCCGAAGTCCGGGTGCCCGCCCAGCAGCGGCGCGAGGCGCGACAGGCGCCCGCCCGCAGCGGCGAGATCACCCGGTAGAGGCCGAGTGCGATGAAGCTCTCGGCTAAAACACAGGCGAAGTTGTCGGCCCGGTAGGCAAGAATGCACCTCGTGCCCCGTCTTGGCTCCGGAATCCCGATCGTCGCCCGCACTCAGGAGATGCGGCAGCTCCGCGCCGCCTTCGCCCGTGCAGAACGGGCCGAGGCCGGCGCGGTGCTGCTCTCCGGTGACGCCGGCGTCGGCAAGACCCGTCTACTGACCGCGCTGGGCGAGTTCGCCACGGGCACGGGCGCCCTGGTGCTCACCGGGCGCTGTATCGACGTCCATGAGGGCGGTCTTCCTTATCTTCCGTTCGCCGAGGCGCTCGCGCCGCTGGCGACGACGTCCGATCCCGCGGTCACCGCCGCGGTCCGGGCCCGGCCGGCGCTGGGCAGGCTGCTCCCGCAGATGCAGCAGGCGGAGGACTACCCCGCCATCGAAGACGGTCAGCTCACCGCGAGCGAACGGGTGTCGACGCAACGGCTCCGGCCCGAGCAGGACCTCGGCCAGCTCCAGCTGTTCGACGCGGTACTGGGGGTGCTGACCGTCATCGCGCAGCGCCGGCCCGTGGTGATCCTGCTGGAGGATCTGCACTGGGCCGACGGCTCCACCCGGAACCTGCTGTCCTTCCTGCTGACGAGGTTGCGCACCCAGCGGCTGCTGGTGGTGGCGAGCTACCGCGAGGAGGACGTCCACCGGCGGCATCCGCTCCGGGCCGTGCTGTCGGAGGTGGTGCGCCTCGGCGCGGTCGAACGCGTCGAGGTCAAACCGTTCGGCGCCGAGGACGCGCGCGCCTTCGTCGAGGCGCTGGCCGACGAGCCGATCGCCCAGGACATGATCGCCGACATCGTCGCCCGCTCCGAGGGCAATCCGTTCTTCGTCGAGGAGTTGCTCGCGTCGGCGAAGGACTGCCGTGAACTCCCCGCCGGGCTTGCCGAAGTGCTGCTCGCCCGGGTGGAACAGCTTTCCCAGATCACCCGCCGTGTGCTGCGTGTGGTCTCGGTCGCCAAGGACGCGGTGGCGCACGCCGCGCTCGCCGAGATCTCCGGTCTGGACGAACTCGAACTCGACGAGGCACTGCGCGAAGCGGTGCAGCATCACGTGTTGGTGATCGAGAACGGTTTCTACACCTTCCGGCACGCGCTGTTGCAGGAAGCGGTCTACGGCGATCTGCTGCCGGGGGAGCGGGTGCGCATGCACGCGGCGTACGCGTCGCGCATCCGCAACCGGACGCAGGGGCGCGGCCAGGACGCCCGGCTCGCGCACCACAGCCTGGAGAGCAAGGACTTCGTCACCGCGCTGGCCGCGTTGCTGCGCGCGATGGACGAGGCGGAGAAGCTGGGCGCGCCCGGTTCCGCGCTGCGCCACGTCGAACAGGCACTGTCCATTTGGGACGCGGTGCCCGCGGCGGACCGGCCGTCGGACGTCGACGAGCTCCGGTTGCTGCACGAGGCTTCGTACTTCGCGAGCACGTCGGGCGAGCCGGAGCGGGCGGTCGCCTATTCGCGATCCGCCACCGAGGCCCTCGGCCCGGACACCGGCAACGAGCGCGCCGCCAAGGTCTGGCGACGGCACGCCGAGGCACTGCTTTCGGTCGACGGCACGCTCGACGAGGTCGTCGAGGCGATCGACAAGGCCTGGGAGCTGGTCGAACACACCGAGGCGAGTTCCGCGCGGGCCTGGGTGCTCGCCACCCGGGCGGGCATCCTGCGGCTGATCGACAGGCACGACGAGGCACTGCAGTGCGCGCTGGCCGCGGTCGCCGACGCCAGGGCCGTCGGCGCGGGCGGGGCGGAGGCGGCCGCGCTGGTCTCGCTCGGGACGCTGGCCGATTCGGCGGGTGACGTCGAGGAGGCGCGGGAGCGGTTGCGCCAGGCCGAGCGGAAGGCCAGGGATTCCGGCGCGCTCAACGGCGAACTGCGGGCACTGCACTTCCTCGGGCTGAGCTACGACGACAGGGCCGAGATCCACTCCGCGCTGAAGTACTACGCCAAGGGCATCAAGCGGGCCAAGGAGACCGGGCTGACCTGGAGTTCCTTCGGGATCGAGCTGCGGACGAAGCACCTCACGCTGCGGTACGTCAGCGGGGACTGGCCGGAAGACGACGACGCCGGCCGCGCGGGCCGCGGCGTTTCGAGTGTCGTCGCCGGGCGGTTCCTGAGTATCTGGGCGCAGTTCGTCGTCGGCAGGGGCCGGTTCGCGGACGCGGACAAGATCCTGCCCAGCCTGCGCCAGCACTGGAGCACGGACATCTCCATCGCGCTCGCGGCGGGTGACGCCGCCATCCAGCTCGCGTCCTGGCGCGGGGACCACGCGGGCGCGGTGCGGCAGGCGCAGGAGCTGATCGGCTGGCTCGAAGAGGTCGAGCCCGCGATCCTCGGCGGGATCCGGATCAGCGTGCACGGCGTCGCGGCCGCCGTCGCGCAGGCCGCCGAAGCCCGGGTGCGCGGCGATCTCGCGACGGTCGAGGCGGCGGTGAAAGCGGGTGAGGAGATGCTCGCCCACGGCCGCCACTGCGCCGAACACGGCGTCCCGCGTTCGGTGTCGCTGGGCCCGGAGGCGCTGGCGTGGCTCGCGCGGCTGGAGGCGCTCGGCGGCTGCCTGCGCGGTGCGGGAGATCCGGCGCTGTGGGCGAAGGCGGTCGAGGCGTTCGGGTACGGCGCGGTATACGAGCAGGCGATATGCCGCCTGCAGCACGCGAAGTCCTTGCTGGCCTCCGACGGTGACACCGCACTCGCGACGTCGGAGCTGCTGGCCGCGCACACGGTGGCCGACCGGCTGGGCGCCTGCCCGCTGCGCGAAGCCGTCCGCGAGCTCAGCCACCGGGCGCGTGTCGAGCTTCCCGGCGAGGCCGCGGCCCCGCGACGTGACGTCGTCGACCCGCTCACCGACCGCGAACGCGACGTACTGGAACGCGTCGCGCTCGGCCGGACCAACCGGCAGGTCGGCGAAGAGCTGTACATCAGCGAGAAGACGGTGAGCGTCCACCTTTCGCGCGTGATGGCGAAACTCGGCGCGAGCCGCCGGGACGGTGCGGTCGCGATCGCCTACGACCGGGGCCTGCTCGCCGCCCCGACCTCTTCCTGACCCGCAATTCGGCACCTGGTCGCGGTCCTTGCACACGCAACGATCGCAATCAGGTGCCGAATTGCGGAGGGGTCAGCGGCGCGGGAGGCGGCGAAGCACCTTCAGGCCGGCGCTCAGCCCTCGCGCCCACAGCTTCGGCGGGATTCCGCGGCCGGGACGCAACGGCATCCCGCGCTGCACCGCGATCGCCTGGGCCTCGGTGTACTTGAGCAGCCCTTCGGCACCGTTGCGCCGCCCGACACCGGACTCCTTCATCCCGCCCATCGGCAGCCCCACGGTCCCGAAGGTCGCCGCGAAGCCTTCGTTGACGTTGACGGTCCCGGCCTTCAGCCGCGCCGCGACCTCCCAGCCCGCGCGGCCGTTACGCGACCACACGCTCGCGTTCAGCCCGAACTTCGTGTCGTTGGCGCGCTCGATCGCGTCGGTGACGTCGGTGTAGCCGTAGATCGACACGACCGGCCCGAAGGTCTCCTCGGCGAACAGCTTGACGTCCTCGGTGACATCGGTGAGCACGGTCGGCTCGTAGAACAGCGGGCCGAGGTCGGGCCGGGCTTTGCCACCGGTGAGCACCTTCGCGCCCTTGGACCGGGCGTCCTCGACGTGCGCCGACACAGTCTCCAGCTGGGCTTCGGAGGTCAAAGATCCCATCTGCGCCTGGTAGTCCAGTGCGCCTCCGAGCCGGAGCGCGGCCGTCTTGGCGACGAAGGCCCGCGTGAACTCCTCGCGGATCGACTCGTGGACGTAGATCCGCTCGACCGAAACACACAGCTGCCCCGCGGAGGAGAAGCACGCGGTCACCGCGCCGGTCGCGGTCTTGGCGATGTCCGCGTCGGGCAGCACGATCATCGGGTTCTTGCCGCCGAGTTCGAGCGAGTAGCTCGTCAGCCGCTCCGCCACCTTCGCGGCGAGGCCCTTACCCGTGGGCGTGGATCCGGTGAAGCACAGGTAATCCGACTCCTCGACGAGTGCGTCGCCGATCCGCGAGCCGCGGCCGAGCACGATCTGCCAGACGCCGGCGGGCAGCCCGGCCTCCTCGGCGATCTCCTGCAGCCACAGTGCCGAGAGCGCGGTCTGGTTGTCCGGCTTCTGCACGACGGCGTTGCCCGCCGCGAGCGCGGGCAGGACGTCCATCGCGGTCAGCGCGAGGGGGTAGTTCCACGGCGAGATGATCCCGACGACCCCCTTGGGGTGCCGGATCTCGCCGACCTTCGTCAGCACCGGGATCAGCCCGGCGGCGCGGCGCGGCGAAAGGAACTTCGCGCTGTGCTTGCCGTAATAGGCGGCCACGAGCGCGGTGGCACTGACCTCGTCGAAGGCGTCCATCCGGGCTTTGCCCGCCTCGATCTGCACGAGGTCGAGCGCCTCTTCCTGCCGCTTCAGGACCAGGTCGTGCAGGCGGATCAGGATGCGCTGGCGGTCTTCGACCGGCCGTTCGGCCCACGCGCGCTGCGCTTCCCGCGCCTGGTCGAACACGGCGCGGACGTCGGCGTCGGTGGCCTGGGGCAGCGTCGCGATCGGCTGCCCGGTGAACGGCGCCCGCATCTGGACCGGCGCCGAGTCCTCCCCGCCGACGACCCGCCGCACGAGCCGTTCCGCCCTGGCCATGGCCGGGGCGCCGGGAACGCCGCCGATGGTGGACGGTCCTTCGGTGTGCTGGCCCGCACTCGCCGGTGTCGTGCTCGTCATGCCGTCTCCGTTCCATGCGGCGTGGAGCCGGAAGGCGCCACGCAGAGCCCAGGTGTTACCGACGAGTACAGCATACTGCCGGTATGGAGACTGTCCACCGCTGATATGAATCAGTTTCACATATTGTCGGGTCGCGGCGGATTGTCCGGCGACGGGCGCAGGATGTCCTGCTGCTGCAAGGCGGATCCCGCGGGTGGTGTCGGGGGCGACGGCGGCTCGTAGGCCTGCGGATACTGCTGCTGAGGGACGCCAGGAGCGTAAGGGGCGTAGGTGGCCGGGTACGGGGCCTGCGGGGGAGGCGCCGGTTCACGCCGGTTGGCCACGACCGCCAGTCCGATCGTGAGCAACGCCACGAGCCCGCCCGCGAGCAGGATCCAGAATCCGCTCCCGGTGCCGTAGCGCGAGACGAAGCGGCCGGTGTCCTGCCCGAAGCTCAGGCTCGCCGAGATGTCCATGCCGAGCATCCAGACGCCGATCGCGGTCCCCGCCCCGCCGGCGACCAGCAGCGTCCTCGACGTCGTCGCGGCGGGCGACCCCGAACTCCGCCGGTACGAGGCGAAACCGACTGCGGCGCCGGCGAACAGCGTCAATGCGGCGGCGGACAGCGGGATGCCGTAGCGGGCGACATGCGTCTTGTCGTAGAACTCCTTCTCCTCCGCCGACGGCTCGATGGCGAAGCTCCGCGTCCACCCGGTCTCGGCGAACTTCGACACCGTCTTGCCTTCGGAGACCTGTTCGTACGTCGACTGCGGGAGAAAGGTCGCGAGGAGGACCAGCAGGCCGGCGAAAACTCCCATCATCGCGGCGAAGAGCCGGGGGAGCCGCACGTCGGACGGCGGTCGCGAGGGCTGCCCTGCGCCGAACGGGCCAGTCGGTTGGTACGGCTGCTGCTGCGGCGCGTTCATGGTCGACTCCTCCGCCGGTTTTGTTGTCCAGCAAGGAATTCCACCATGAATCGGCCGACGGGATAAGTGTCAGCTGTGCTCTGGTCAAGTGCCTTTCGCGCGTGCTAGGCGGAGGTGTCCTCGTACAACATCACCGCGACCCGTTTCCATTCGTCGAGCAACTGCCGCCGCCGCTTCGGATCGCCGCCGAGTTCGGCGTCCAGCGCCAGCCCGCGGGTGAGGTTCACGGTCAGCCAGAACAGGATCTCCGCGCGCTCCTTCGGCAGGTCCCCGGCGACCGCGGTGATGTGCTCCAGTGTCGAGCGGCCCAGCGCCCTGTCGACCGGGCGGATCGCCTCGCGGAGTTCGGGGTCGGTGCGCGCCGCGACCCACAGCTCCGTGGCGGCCGTGGACAGCGTGCCCGAGTAGCCCTCCCACAGCAGATCGATCGCCGCCGCGACGCCCGAGGCGCCACCGGGAAGCGCCGAAATCGACGTCGCGAGCCGTCCGCGCAGCTTCTCCGTCAGATGTTCGACGGCGGCCGCCATGAGTTCGGCCTTCGCGGAGAAGTGATGCTGCACGGCGCCCTTCGAGACGCCCGCGCGGACACAGATCTCCTGGACCGACGTGCGCGCGTAACCGAGGTCGACCAGGCAGTCGATGGTCGCGTCGAGCAGGGCGGTGCGCGTCTGCTCACGCCGCTCGGCCTGGGTGCGGTGGGTCCTGCCGAGCACGCTCACCGGATCCGGCCCCCTTTACGTGCAGCTCGGTACGGATGTACATTCCGCTTGGAACTTACATCCTAAGCGTCATGTTTTCCAGGTCCGATCAGGAGGCGTTGGCCGTGCCCTTGCAGATCCAGAAGAGTTCGTGGAGCACGACGGAGCTCGAAGACCTCCGGGACCTCGCCCGGACCTTCTGCCAGAAGGAACTCGTACCGAACCAGGAGCGCTGGGCGGCCGAGAAGAAGGTCGACCGCGAGCTGTGGACGAAGGCGGGCGAGGTCGGCCTGCTGGCGCTGTCCATCCCGGAGGAGTACGGCGGTGGCGGCGGCACGTTCGCCCACGAGGCCGTGCTCTACGAAGAGCAGGCCCGATCCGGCGACAGCGCATGGGGCGTCACCGTCCACAATGGAATCGTCGCGCACTACATCCTGGAGTACGCGGGCGAAGAGCAGAAGAAGGCGTGGCTGCCGAAGTTCGCCTCCGGCGAGATGGTCGGCGCGGTCGCGATGACCGAACCCGGCACGGGTTCGGATCTGCAGAACATCAAGACCCGCGCGGTCCGCGACGGCGACCACTACGTGATCAACGGCGCGAAGACGTTCATCACCAACGGTTTCCACGCCGACCTCGTCGTCGTCGCGGTGAAGACCGACCCGGACGCGGGCGCGCAGGGGGTCTCGCTGATCGCCGTCGAGACCGACACCCCAGGCTTCAGCCGTGGCCGCGTCCTCGACAAGATCGGCCTCAAGGGGCAGGACACCGCGGAGCTGAACTTCGACGACGTCCGGGTGCCCGCCGCCAACCTCCTCGGTGGCCAGGAAGGCCTCGGCTTCATCCAGCTGATGCAGCAGCTGCCGCAGGAACGGCTGATCATCGCCGTCACCGCGGTGGCCGGGATGGAGGCCGCGATCGACCAGACCATCGCCTACACCAAGGATCGCCAGGCCTTCGGCCGCCCGGTCTACAACTTCCAGAACACGAAGTTCAAGCTCGCCGAGGCCGCGACCGAGGCCGCCGTGTCCCGCGCGTTCCTCGACCAGTGCATCGAACGGCATCTGCGCAAGGAACTCGACGTGCAGGGCGCGGCGATGGCGAAGCTGTGGACCACCGAACGGGTCAACAAGGTCGTCGACGACTGCCTGCAGCTCTTCGGCGGCTACGGCTACATGACCGAGTACCCGATCGCGCGCGCGTGGGCCGACATCCGGATCTCCCGTATCTTCGGCGGCACCAGCGAGATCATGAAGGAAATCATCTCCCGCACGCTGTGAAACCCGTTGCCGTACCAGGAAAGGACGTGGCGATGAAGGCTGGGCCACTGAGCGGGCTCAAGGTCGTCGAACTGGCCGGGCTCGCCCCGGCGCCGTTCGCCTGCACGATCCTCGCCGATCTCGGCGCGGAGGTCGTCCGGATCGACCGGGCGACACCGGGCAACGACGTCATCGGGTTCCCGAACGATCCGCTCGCGCGGGGCAGGCGCTCGATCGGCATCAACACCAAGACCCCCGAGGGCGTCGAACTGGTGCTGAAACTCGCCGACGACGCCGACGTGCTCATCGAGGGCTTCCGCCCCGGCGTCGCCGAGCGGATGGGCATCGGACCGGAACAGGTCCACGCCCGCAATCCGCGGCTGGTCTACGGCCGGATGACCGGCTACGGCCAGGACGGCCCGCTGGCGACCGTCGCCGGGCACGACATCAACTACATCGGCATCTCCGGCGCGCTCGAACCCATCGGGCACGCCGGACAGCGGCCGGTGGTGCCGCTCAACCTCGTCGGCGACTTCGGCGGCGGTGGCCTCCTGCTCGCCATGGGCGTGCTGGCGGCGCTGTTCGAACGCCAGTCGTCCGGCAAGGGACAGGTCGTCGACGCGTCCATGGTGGACGGTGCGGCGCTGCTGACCACCAGCCTGCACGGACTGCTGGATTCCGGGCTGTGGCCGGGCGGGCGCGGCGAGAACATGCTCGACGGCGGCGCGCCGTTCTACGACACCTACGAGACCGCTGACGGCAAGTACGTCGCCATCGGCGCGATCGAGATGCGGTTCTGGGGCGATCTGGTGAAGGTGCTCGGCCTCGATCCCGAGGAGACGCCGGTCCACGTCGACAAGAACGAGTGGCCGAAGCTGCGCAAGATCGTCGCCGAGGCCGTCGCGAAGCACACTCGCGACGAGCTGGTCGCGAAGGCCGAAGGCACCGACGCGTGCCTGACGGCGGTGCTCTCGCCGAGGGAGGCGCCGTCGCATCCGCACAACGTCGCGCGCAAGACCTTCGTCGACGTCGGCGGCATGATGCAGCCCGCGCCGGCGCCGAGGTTCGACCGCACGCCTGCCGAGACGCCGGAACCGCCGCGGCCCAAGGGCGGCGACACCGCCGGGGTCCTCGCCGAACGCGTCGTGGACGCCGACGGGATCGAACGGCTCAAGGCCGCCGGGGCGATCGCCTAGAGGTGTTCCGGGGCGGGGCCAAGGTCCGATCGCAGCATCGAATAGAGAATGTGATCGCGCCAGGCCCCGTCCCGGAACGCGTAGCCGCGGAGCACGCCTTCGCGGGTGAAGCCTGCCTTCGTCAGCGAGCGCTGCTCGGCGACGTTGCCCGCTTCCGTCGACGCCTCGACGCGGTTCATCTGCGTATGCGCGAAGAGGTAGCGCGCCAGCAACCGCTGGGCCTCGGTGCCGTAGCCGTGTCCGCGGGCCTCGGGGATCAGCACGAGCCCGGCGTTCCAGCAGTACGACGTCGCCCCGGACCTGGTCTTGTGCCAGGAGACGAAACCGAGCCGCTGCCCGTCGAGGTCGACCATCAGCATCCCGTTGTCCGCCGCGAGCATGCCGGTCTCCGCCCAGCGGCGGCGCAGGAAATGCGGATCGTGCCAGCCGTGCCACTCGAACGCCCCCGCGGCCAGCGGATCGTTCGTCAGTGTTTCGAGCATCGGCAGGTCGTCTTCGTACACCGGTCTGAGCGCGACTCCGGTTTCTGTCATCCGACAGACTTTAGGACTGATCGCCCTCGAAACTGCCGTGACGCCCCGCGCCGTCGCTGAACCGGCTCGCGCCCTTGACGGCTTCTTCGGCGAGCCCGCCGCCGATCAGCGCGTTCGAGAACTCGGCGCGCATCGCTTCGCCTTCGGTGAGCCCGTACTGGCCGTACGCGGACTTGCGGTCCGCGCGCAGGCACGCCTGAGGGAACGCGGCCAGTTCGCGCGCCAGCGCTTGCGCGGCAGCCAGCGCCTCGCCGTCGGGGACGACCCGGTTCGCAAGCCCGATCGCGAGCGCCTCGTCGGCGTCGACCGGCCTGCCGGTGAGGATCAGGTCCATCGCCCGCGAATGCCCGATCAGCCGGGGGAGGCGCACCGTGCCGCCGTCGATCAGCGGGACACCCCAGCGGCGGCAGAACACGCCGAAGACGGCCGTGCTGTCGGCGACCCGCAGGTCGCACCACAGCGCCAGTTCGAGGCCGCCCGCGACGGCGTGCCCGCGGACCGCGGCGATCACCGGCTTCGACAGCGTCATCCGCGACGGCCCCATCGGCCCGTCACCCGCCGGGCTGAGCGAGTTGGTGCGGCCGGTGCCGACGGCCTTCAGATCGGCTCCGGCGCAGAAGGCGTCACCCGAACCGGTGAGGACGGCGACCGCGGCCTCGTCGTCGGCGTCGAAGGCGCGGAACGCGTCCGCCAGCGCGGCCGCGGTCGGTCCGTCCACCGCGTTGCGGGACCCTGGCCGGTTCAGCGTGATCGTCGTCACGGGTCCGTCCCGGTGTACGAGAACGTTTTCGCTCATCGATCGCTCCCTCAGGCGAATCCAGGTGGGCAACAGGGCCCCGATCTCCTTAAAGTGGTGACAAAGTCCGCAGTGCGCGCGGAGTCATCGTCTGGACACTACGGTGTGATGGGATGGAGCCATGTCGCCCGGCTTGAAGAAATTCGTTGTGATCGCCGTTGTCGCGCTCGTGCTCTTCTTTCTGATCAGCAGGCCGACCCAATCCGCCGACGCCGTCCACACCGCGCTCGGCTGGCTGCGGTCCGGTGCCGAAGCCATCGTCACGTTCGTCCGGAGTCTCTTCTCCTGACCCGCCGCGGTGATCACCGGTGTCCTTGGTGACGCCGGTGATCACCGTGCGCGGCCACCAGCGGTTATCACACAGAGTCACCCGCCTCCGGTTTCGGTCGAGCGACTCGACCATCCGGGTGGATTGCCCCCGAAAACCCGCTGGTCGACGAATTCGTGCCCTGGAAGCTCTGGCGGAAAAGACCTCCGCGCCCCTACGGTGCTCACATTGCGTGATCGGTTGGTCCTCCAGGCGCCGGAGCCGGCCTCCTGAGTGAGGAGTTTCCGCAGGTGCGAGCCCCAGGGCAGCGGAACTTTCAGCCGGGCAAGTAAGTCAGGACTTGTCAGTCGGGGAATCATGAGGAGGCAGGGATGACCGGAGATCCCGGAGTCGATGCGTTGATCCGGCAGTGGGCCGCGGAACGCGAGCAGACCCCCGAGGAGCAGGAGGCCGACCGCATCGCGTCGGCGTGGCTGGCGGACGTGCCGCGGCAGGCTCCCGGAATTCCCGGCCAGCGTCAGCAGTCCGGTCAGGCGCGCTGGGCGCCGGTCGAGGCCGCAGACCCCGGCTACCTCGACGCCATGCGCAGCCGGCTCCCGGAGGTCCCGCAGGACCTGCTCGTCGCGGCCGCCGGCTGGTGGCAGATGGTCGGCGGCGTCGCCGAGGCCGAAGCCTGGTGGGACGCCGGCATCAGCCCGCTCGACCAGCGCGCCCTCGACTACCGCGCGGCCGGGCTCGCCCCGTCCGACCTGAGCCGCCGTCTCGGCCCGATGACCGTCTTGCAGCACCTTCGCCGCGGCAGCGCCCCGGCCTGGTGCGTGGCGCGGCTGGCGAGGCAGCAGAAGTCCGCCTGATGAGAACTTCTCGCACGCGCGGGTGAACCGGCGTGGCAGGGGCGATCTCGACCAGCGCGTAACGCTAACCTGCGCGGGCTCGTTGTTCGAGCATCGGTCGTGATCGCCGCCCACGCTGGAGGACCCGCTTCGTGCGCACCACCCCGGAAAACGACGAGCTCGTCGCAGACCCGGCCACGCCCGCTCCGCCACGCCGCGGGGTGGGCGCCGCCGTACTCGGCAGGCTGGTGATCGTGCTGGCCGTGCTCGGCCTCGCCGGGGGCGGGATCTGGCTGGTGACCAAGGCATCCGCCCCGGTCGCGAGCCCCACGACGATGGAGATCCCCGCGCTGCAGGTCAAGGCCGCCGACGTCAAACCCGGCTCGGTCGCCCCGGTCAACGCCACCCTCGCGGGCGGCGCCACCCAGCAGACCGCGCCGCAGCAGGCGCAGCCGAAGCCGGGCAAGGACCCGCTGACCGGCTGGACCGAGCGGGCGTCACAGGCAACAGGCATCCCGGCCAGGGCGCTGTTCGCCTACGGCAACGCCGAACTGGCTATGCGCCAGATGCAGCCCAACTGCAAGATCTCGTGGGCGACCCTGGCGGGCATCGGCCGGATCGAGTCGAACCACGGCCAGTACGGCGGCGCCGTCCTCGGCCAGGACGGACGGCCCTCGAAGCCGATCATCGGCGTGCCGCTCGACGGGTCGCCCGGCGTGAAGGCGATCGGCGACACCGACCGAGGCCAGTTCGACGGCGACGCGGCCGTCGACCGCGCGGTCGGCCCGATGCAGTTCATCCCCAGCACCTGGCGCCGCTACGCCGCCGACGGCAACCGCGACGGCGTCGGCGACCCGCAGCAGATCGACGACGCGACGCTGGCGGCGGCGCGCTACCTGTGTGTGAACAACCGCGACATGTCGGCCGCCTCGGGCTGGTGGCAGGGGATCCTGTCGTACAACAACTCGACCGAGTACGCGCAGAAGGTCTTCGGGCTGGCGGACGACTACGCGAAGGCTGTCGCTGCGGGCCGCTCGTGAGTGGATAACGCTCACGACCGTCGGGCGATCATGTCGCGAAAGCCACTTTCGGGACATCCAGCGTCGCGAAAGTGGCTTTCGCGACACGCCCCGGTCTCACAGGCGTGACCTCACGACAGCGTCGCCCACCCCTCGATAACCGTCCTCGCCGCGTGCGAGGTCGCGGCCGGGACCAAGGTCCCGAGCGCCCAGGTCGGCGAAGTTTCCCACCGCGACCAGTGCTAGCGTCGATGCGTGTCCGCATCGTCCGCCACCCTGCGCCGTCTCGGCATCGCCGGCGTCTGCCTGGTGAGCCTGGCGCTGTGCTGCGGGCTCGCCTGGTGGCAGTGGGAGCGGTTCTCCTCGGCGAGCGGGACGTTCCAGAACCTCGGCTATGTGTTGCAGTGGCCGCTGTTCGGGCTGTTCCCCGCGTTCATGTTCTGGCGGATCCGCAAGCTCCGCCGTCAGGCCGCCGAGGCCGACGCCCAGGAAACGGTGGCCGAGCCCGCCGTCCCCGAGGTGCCCGCGCCCCGGCAGCGGCGTGCCCCGGCGCCGCCGCCCCCCGAGGACGACGAGCTCGCCGCGTACAACAGGTACCTTCGCGAACTCAACGCCCGCGACAAGTAGTTCCCCAGAGAGGTTCGAGACCCTATGACCACCCGAACTGACGACGCCGCCCCGGCCCGCCCGGTTTCGCTGGGCGGACCGCTGATCCGCTTCCGCGTCGCGGCGTACGCCACCGGTGTGGCCCTGCTCGGCCTGGTCGTCGAGATGCTGCTGCAGTACGTCTTCCGCGTGGAGCTGCCCCAGTTCGTGAAGATGATCCCCATGGTCCACGGTGGGCTCTACCTGGTCTACCTGCTGCTCGCGGTCGACCTCGCGATCAAGGCCCGCTGGTCGATGAAGGGCACCCTCCTCGTGCTGATCGCCGGCTGCATCCCGTTCTTCTCCTTCGTGATGGAGCGCAAGGTCACGCACAAGGTCCAGGCGGGCGCGAAGCTCTAAGCCCGGCGCCGGAAGGTCAGCGCCACCAGGAAGGACACCGCCGTCACCACGGCGGCGGCGGTGAAGGCCGCGGTCATCCCGTCGACGGTGGTCTCCGTCGGAGTGCCGGACGGCGTCCGCGTCACCGCGCCGAATACGGTGATCAGGATCGCCAGCCCCAAGGTCGCCCCGACCTGCTGCAACGTCTGCAAGGCGCCGCCCGCGGCTCCCGCGTCGTCGGTGGGGACCGTCGCCATGATGATCACGCTGAGCGGGGAGAACGCCAGCCCCGCGCCGACGCCCATCAGCAGCATCGGGCCGAGCAGATGGGAAAAGTAGCCGCTGTCCGTGGTGAGCGTGGTCAGCCAGACGACCCCGCCGGTCATCAGCGCGGTCCCGGTCAGCGCGAGCGGTTTCGGCCCGAACCGGGGGAGCAGCTTCGGGATCAGCCTGCTGAGCCCGAACATGCAGACCGCCATCGGCAGGAACGCGAAGCCGGTCTCCAGCGCGGCGAAGCCCGCGATGTCCTGCAGGAACTGGGTCAGAAAAAAGAACATGGACATCATGGCCATCGGCCCGAGGAAGAAGTTGACGTAGGCCGCCGCGCGGTCGCGTTCGGCGAACAGTCGCAACGGGATCAGCGGTTCGCTCACCCTGGTCTCGATGGTGAGGAACGCGGCCAGCAGCGCCAGCCCCGTGGCGAGAGCGCCGAGGGTGATCAGGTCGCCCCAACCGTGCGAAGCGGCGTGGGTGAAGGCGAACACCAGCGAGCCGACGCCGAAGGTGCCGGTGAACGCGCCGGGAAGGTCCAGCCGGGCGTGTCGCCGAGGAGGGTCGGCGACGTAGCGCGAGGCGAGCAGGACGATCGCGAGCCCGAACGGGACGTTGATGTACAGCGCCGCGCGCCACGAGATCCATTCGGTCAGCAGCCCGCCGAGCAGCAGGCCGATCGCGAAACCGCTGCTGGACATCGCCGAGAACAACGCCAGCGCGCGTACCCGTGCCTTGGCTTCGGTGAACGTGCTGGTGATCAGTGCCAGCGTGCTCGGCCCGGCGAGCGCGGCGCCGACGCCCTGCGCGATCAGCGCGGCGATCAGCAGTTCCGCCGAGCCGGCGAGGCCGCCGAGCAGGGAGGCGGCGGTGAACACGGCCGCGCCGACGACGAACATCCGGCGGCGCCCGAACAGGTCGCCTGCCCGGCCGCCGAGCAGCAGCAAGCCGCCGAACACCAGGCTGTACGCCGTCATCACCCAGGACAGGCCAGTGTCGGTGAAGCCGAGTTCGGACTGGATGCGGGGGAGCGCGACGTTCATCACCGTCGCGTCGAGGATGAGCATGAGCTGGCAGGTCAGGATGATGGGGAGGACCAGCCGGTGTGGAGGTGGTGGGGCCCCGGCCGTCTCCGGCCTAGGCTCGGCACGCAGGGTTCGCTCGGTCAAGGAATACTCCAAAGACGTAACGAGATGAAGCGGAGAGACTCTCCACTTGAGGTCGTGAGCGATGATATGGAGACACTCTCCGCATACGCAAGTGAATTCGGAGAACCTCTCCGTTTTCGTCGCCCGAGGAGGTGCAGATGGTCACGGCCGAGCCGGCCCGCCCCATGCGCGCGGACGCGCGGCGCAACTACGAGCGCATCGTGGCCGTGGCGAAAGAAGCGTTCACCGCCGACGGTGTGGACGTGCCCGCCGACGACATCGCCAAACGCGCCGGCGTCGGCGCGGGCACGCTGTACCGGCACTTCCCGACGCGCGACAAACTGATCGAGGCCGTCTACCGCGACGAGATCGACGGATTGGCGCAGCAGGCCTACGACCTGCTCGACGAGTTGCCACCGGGCAAGGCGCTCGAGACATGGCTGGCCACGCACGTCATCTACGTCGTCGAGAAGCACGGGCTCGCGATGACACTGAAGGCGTCCGTCGACGCGGGCTCCGAAGTCTTCGGCTGGTGTCAGTCGCGGTTGCGGGCCGCCGCCGACACGATCGTGAAGGCGGCGCAGGACGAGGGCGTGCTCCGGTCCGACGTCACCGGCGTCGACATCCTGCGGCTCGGCCACGGCCTGGGTTCGGCGGCGAGCAAGGCTTCGGAGGAGGACACGAAGCGGCTTCTCACGATCGTGCTGGACGGGCTCCGGACGCCATGAAGGACGCTTTCATAGCAAAATTTGCTATGAAAGCGTCCTTCATGGCACGCGCGGGGCCGGAGTCAGGAGCCGATCCCGGTGAGGGACCGCACCTCCATCTCCGCGTGCTTGACCGGATCGGCCTTCGAGCGGCCGACGAAGGTGCCAACGAACCCGCACAGGAACGAGAACGGGATCGACACCAGGCCCGGGTTCTTCAGCGGGAACCAGTGGAAGTCGACGCTCTTGATGATCGAGTCCGCGGCCCCGGACATCACCGGTGAGAAGAACACGAGCACCAGGCTCGCGATCAGCCCGCCGTAGATGCCCCACAGCGTGCCGGTGGTGTTGAAGCGTTTCCAGAACAGCGAGTACAGCAGCGTCGAGAGGTTCGCCGACGCCGCGACGGCGAACGCCAGCGCCACCAGGAACGCGATGTTCTGCCCGTTCGCCAGGATGCCGCCGACGATCGCGAACGCCCCGACGGCGACCGCGGTCAGCCGGGCGACACGGACCTCCGAGGCCGGTTCCGCCTTGCCGTTCTTGAAGATGTTGGCGTAGACGTCGTGGGCGAAGGAGGCGGACGCGGTGATCGTCAGCCCGGCGACGACGGCGAGGATGGTCGCGAAGGCCACCGCCGAGACGACGCCGAGCAGGACGGTGCCGCCGATGTTCAGTGCGAGCAGCGGCGCCGCCGAGTTCTCCCCGCCGGGCGCGTTCTTGATCACCTCCGGGCCGACCAGCGCGGCCGCGCCGAAGCCGATGACCAGCGTGCAGAGATAGAACAGGGTCATGCAGGCGGTCGCCCAGACCACCGAGCGCCGCGCCTCGCGCGAGTTCGGCACGGTGTAGAAGCGCATCAGCACGTGCGGCAGCGCGGCGGCACCGAGGACCAGCGCCAGCGCCAGCGAGACGAAGTCGAGCTTCGTGACCTCGCTCTTGCCGTACGAGCCGCCGGGCTGCAGCAGTTCGTCACCGAGCGGGCTGTTGTCGGCGGCGGCCGAGAGCAGGTTCGAGAAGCTGAAACCGAACTTGCCGAACAGGAACACGGTGATCAGCGCGCCGGTCAGCAGCAGGATGGTCGCCTTGATGATCTGCACCCACGTGGTGCCCTTCATCCCGCCGACCAGCACGTACAGCACCATGACGACACCGACGACGCCGATCACCAGCGCCTGGCCGATGCCGCCGTGGATGTCCAGCAGCAGCGCCACCAGCCCGACGCCGCCCGCCATCTGCGCGAGCATGTAGAAGAAGGAGATCACCAGCGTCGACGTCGCGGCAGCGGCGCGGACCGGGCGCTGCTTCATCCGGAAGCTGAGCACGTCGCCCATGGTGAAGCGGCCGGTGTTGCGCAGCAGCTCCGCGATCAGCAGCAGATCGACCATCCACGCGACGAGGAACCCGATCGAGTACAGGAAGCCGTCGTAGCCGTGGATCGCGATCGCCCCGGCGATACCGAGGAACGACGCCGCCGACAGGAAGTCACCCGAAAGGGCGATGCCGTTCTGCCGTCCGGTGAAGGCGCTGCCCGCGGCGTAGTAGTCCGAAGTGGACGAGTTGCGCGTGCTGACGCGGTACACCACGTACAGGGTGATCGCGACGAACAGCGCGAACACCGCGATGTTCAGCACCGGGTCGTTGTCGGGGATGCTCATCGCTCACCCGCCCCGACGGCGGCCCGCAGCGCCTCGACCTTGGGGTCGAGCCGCTTGTTCGCGAACTTCAGGTAGGCGATGGTGATCAGGATCGTGCTGGCGAACTGGCCGAGCCCGAGCAGGATGCCGACGTTGACCTCGCCCCACACCTTCCGGCTCATGAAGTCGTGCGCGTAGGCCGCCAGCAGCACGAATGTCATGTACCAGGTGAAGAACAGCAGGCTCATCGGGAACACGAACCGGCGGAAGGTCTTGCGCAGCGCGACGAACTCCTTGCCGTGCTGGATCCGGTCGAAGTCGGGGCCGGTGGCGCGCGGCGGTGGCGGGGGAGTGGGCTGGCGCTCGCGGACGAACAGCGCGGGCATCTGCCCGGTGTCCTCCAGGGCGTTGCTCGCCGCGTAAGGACGCGCGACGTCGGGCATGGGTTCCTCCGGGGCTTGCATCCGTGGCGCGGTACGGGAGCGCACATACTAACTACGGCTTCACGCGCTCTGAATAGGCGACCCCTGTTCCGCGAAGGCAAGAGCCCGGTATTCGGTTTTACCTCGTATTAGTGTTTCCGGAAATCGTTTCGGCCGGAATGAACCGGCTTTATCACTCGTAATAGTGAGTAGAGTTGTCACGCGGGGTCGTCGCCCGAACGGCCCACTGCGGCAAACGATGGACGGTGACCACGCTCTGTCCCTCGTTTTGGTGACAGATCGTAGTTTCGCTACCGGCCCGCGATCGGTTCCGATACCGTGCCCGCCATCCCGGACCGGGGAAGATCCCCCGCTTCACCGGGTGTCTCGAAAGAAATCACCATGTCGGGCGACAACGAACCGGCTTGGGTGGCAAGGCCACAACATCGGGCACATATTTGGGCTTGACCCACCCGTTGGGGGCACGGAAAGTAGTTCGACCGGGCGACGCGGCTACCGTACGTAGGCTGAACGGGTGATAAGGGCACCCTGTGTATCCGTGCAAGCGGTAACCGGAATTCCCTCTTTTGTGACGCGCAGGCGGTTTCCGGGCCCCGTAGATCGTCCGTGAACACACTTTTCGCTGGTCAGCCCCCGTATGCTGAACGGAATTGACGGCACCCGGATTGGTGTACGATTCTTTGGCCCGGCTGACCCGCTGTGACCGATTGGCAAAGAAAAGTTGATCTCGACGACCATGCACTTCGCAGGTTGCGACCTGCACGTGCAGGTGCAAGACCTCCCGAAGCGGACCGGTGTTCCTGGGGACACCTGGATCGCCGGACGGGGTCCCTCACGTCGCGATCGATCACAGGGTCAGTCCGGGGTCGAGTTCCCCGCGAGTGGACGTCTCGCGGGAACGGACGCCTCAGACCGTGCCAGGACGCCGGACAGGGAGTCACCTACGTGACCGTTGCAGGAGAAGGCCAAGTGCCTGTCGGGGAGCTGCTGGGACGCACTCCCCGGCCATCTCGGTGGGCCACCGGCTGGCGCACGCTCGTGCGCTGGCGGGACTGGAGCCTGCCGGTGAAGCTGTCGGCCGTGACGCTGGTGCCGATCCTCATCGCGCTCGCACTGGGCATCGCGACCATCGCCGGCCAGGTCGGCCGGTCCGACGGCTACCAGCGGCTGGACCGGCTCGTCGCGTTGAGCGGGCACATCCGCGCGCTCGTCGACGGCCTCGGCCGCGAACGCACCCAGTCCGCCGCCGGGCTGACGGCGGGCACCGTCGGCGGGACACTGGAGCTCGGGTCGGCCCGCGCGGACGTCGACACCGCCATTCCTCTCTACGGCGCCGCCGCCACCCGCGCGGTGGAGAACGAGCCGTCGCTCCGTCAGGCGCGGGAAGCGGCCGCCGCCCAGCTCGACAGGCTGCCCGACATCCGGCAGCGGGCCTCCTCCGGACAGCTCGACCCCGTCCAGGCGATCGGTGAGTACACCGATGTCACCACCGCGCTGCTGGCCCTCGACACCGCGCTGGCGGCGGGTGCGGGCCAGGATGTCCTCGGCGGCACTCCCACGGCACTGCACGACCTGGCCGTGATGAAGGAACAACTGTCGCTGAGCCAGGCGCTGGTCTCCTTCGGCATCGCCCGGTCGAGTCTCGCGCCGAGCGAACTCGACCGGTTGCGCACCGCCGAACTGAGGCTGGCCGACCGGTTCACCGACTTCCGTGCCGCCGCTTCGGAGCAGCAGCGCCAGGAGTTCAGCGGCGTCGTCACCGACGAGGCGATGGAAAACCGTGACAGGCTCGCGAAAACCGCGCTCGGTGAACAGGGAACCCCGTCCGCGCAGGCGTTCCGCTCGATGTCCGCGCAGGGCTGGACCGACGCCTCGACCGCGGTGATCACCAAGGTCGGTGAGGTCGCGAACAAGTTCGGCGGTGAGACCAGCGCGGTCTCGGCCGAACTGGTCGACGACGCCAGCAGCGGCGCGGGTCTGCTCGCGGTCCTGCTGTTCGGCGCGATGGTGCTCGCCGTCGCCGTCGTCTTCCTCATCACGCGCCAGCTGCTGCGCTCGCTGAAAGTGTTGCGTGCCAGCGCTCTCGACGTCGCCGAGAAGCAGCTGCCCGACGCGGTCCGCAACATCCAGGAAGGCCGCTCGCAGGGCACCGACGTGCGGCCGGTCCCGGTCGGCAGCGACGACGAGATCGGCGAGGTCGCCAGGGCCTTCGACAAGGTGCACCACCAGGCGCTGCGCCTGGCCACCGAGCAGGCCTCGATGCGCACCGGTTACAGCAACGTGTTCGTCAACCTCTCCCGCCGCAGCCAAAGTCTCGTGCAGCGCCAGCTACAGCTGATCGAGCGGCTGGAGCGCGACGAAGAGGACGCCGACCAGCTGGCCACGCTCTTCCAGCTCGACCACCTCGCCACCCGCATGCGCCGCAACAACGAGAACCTGATGGTCCTCTCCGGCGCCGAGCCCGGCAGGCGGTCCGGCCAGCCGGTCTCCGCCACCGACGTGGTGCGCGCGGCCGTGTCCGAGATCGAGCAGTACCAGCGGGTCACCGTGCAGAACCCGCCGCCGGTGCGGCTGGTCGGGTACGCGGCCAACGATCTGATGCGCCTGATCGCCGAACTGCTGGACAACGCCACGGCGTTCTCCGCACCGGAAACCCAGGTGACCGTCGCGACCAGGCTCGTCGAGGACGGTTCATTCGGCATCGACATCCTCGACAAGGGCATCGGGATGAACGAGGCCGAGGTCGCCGAGGCCAACGCCCGGCTCACCGAGGCCCCCAACGTCGACCTCACCACCTCACGCCGGATGGGCCTGTTCGTGGTCGGGCGGCTGGCCAACAGGCACCGCATCGGCGTCTCGCTGCACGGCGGCAAGGACATCGTCGGCGTGCGCGCCACCGTCTCGGTCCCGGCGGATCTCGTGATGGTCCCGCCCGGCGGGGACCCCGGTCCCGCCACCGGCCCGATCACCCAGCGCCTCGCGCCGCTGCCGCCGCAGCAGGCGGGCGGCCTGCCCCGCCGCCAACGCCCCACGAACGGCTCGCGGCCGGGAACGCCGAACGTGCCGTCGCAGGGCGGCGAGCGCTGGCCGTCGGCGAACGATCTGGCGGGCCACACCAAACCCGGCTTGAACGGGCACAGCCACACCCAGGACCAGCGGCCGCCGTCGGATCTGGAGATCTCGGGAACGGCGCTGTTCAGCCCGATCCCCAAGGACGAGACGGCACCGCCGCCCGCCCGCCCGCCGGCGCCGGAGCCCCGTCGTCCCGAGCCGGAGCCCGCCGCGGAGCCCAAGCCCGTCGCGAAAGAGGCGGAGAAGCCCGCCTCGGTGGAAGGCGAGCTGCCCAGCGGCAAGGAACTGTTCGAGGCCAAGAACAGCACCACGCTGAGCGAATGGTGGAACCAGGCGACCACGCCGCCCCCGGCCGCGCCCGCGCCCACCGCGTCGGAGACGACGCCGATCTTCGACGAGATGCTCTCGGCGTGGTTCCGTTCGCCCGCTCCGGAAAAGCCCGCGGCCAAACCCGCGGCGAAGAAGGAGAAGCCGGGGGCGAAGGAACCCGAAGAGAAGAAGACGGCCGAGTCCGCTCCCACCGCCGAGCAGGAGTCCCGCACCTGGGACTTCGCCAGCGACAAGGCCTTCCGCACGGTGCAGGAGGTCTCCCAGAACGCTCCGTCGACCTTCACCCAGGCCGGGTTGCCCCGCCGCCGCAAGGGCGAGCAGCTCCTGCCGGGCAGCGCGGCGCCGTCGGTCCCGGGCGCCGAACCCGCCGCCAAGTCGGAGCTGCCGGTCCGCGACCCGGCGAACGTGCGCGGCAGGCTGAGCAGCTTCCAGCAGGGCGTCAAGCGGGGGCGCAAGGAGGCGGCGGACAAGGCCACGCCCGCCGAGGCCCTCGCCACTCAGCCGGACGCGACCCCCGAGCCGGCAGCGGCACCCGAGCCGCCGAAGGCCTCCGAGCCCGCGAAGGCAGCGGAGACGGCGAAGGCAGCGGAGACGGCCTCGCGTCCGGCGGCCCCGCCCGCCGCGCTGCCGAGCCGGAAACCGCAGGCAGTGGAACCGGAACCGGAACCGGTCGCCGCCACCGAGCAGACGGACGCCTGGAACTTCGGCTCCGACGAAGGCTGGAAAGCAGCCCAAGCGGTGTCCCAGTCTGTCCCCTCGAAGATGACTTCGGCAGGATTACCCAGGCGCCGCCGCGGGGAGCAACTGCTCCCGGGCAGCGCGGGACCGCCTGCCGGGGCGGTCACCCCCCGACCACAGCGAGACGCGCACGACGTGCGCGGTCGCCTGAGCAGTTTCCAGCAGGGCATCCAGCGCGGACGGCACCGCACGGCCCAGGCGACCGAAGCCAACCACGAAACCCTGGAGGGTGAATGACCTCGCCGAACCCGGCCCAGCCCCAGCAGAACCAGTTCGGGTGGCTGGTGAATGACTTCGCCGAGCGGGTGCCCGGAGTGGCGCACGCCGTGGTCGTGTCGGCGGACGGCCTCCTGCTCACCGCGTCCAGCAGGCTCCCGCTGGACCGGGCCGACCAGCTGGCCGCCGTCGCGTCCGGGCTGGTGAGCCTGACCCAGGGCGCCGCCCGGTGCTTCGAGGCGGGCGCGGTCAACGAGACCGTCGTCGAGATGGAACTCGGCATCATGGTGCTGATGTCCATCAGCGACGGCTCCTGTCTGGCCATCCTCGCCGCCCCGAACTGCGACATCGGACAGGTCGCCTACGAGATGACGATGCTCGTCGACCGTGTCGGCCAGATCCTCACCCCGGAACTCCGCGCTCAATTGCAGGGCGCCGGTGGGTCGCTGATCGGCGAACCGGTGGGATGATGTCCCGATGAGCACCGGATCCGGATCCTTCGGCGAACCGCCGGGGACGGGTGAACACCAGCCTCCGCACGCGGGGGCTGCCCATGCTGCCGGTTCACGGGACGACGGCACCTTCGCCGATGTCCTGAACGGGTTCACCCTGGATTCGGGCCGTGGTCGTCGGAAGCGCAAGAAGAACAAGCAAGCCCAGGATTCCCAGCCGGGCGGAGCCCACTCCGCCGGGGAATCGGCAGTCCCGCAGCCGACCGATCAAGGAGACCGCGTGACCTCACTTGCCTCTCCACCCGACAGCGGCGCAGGCGCCGTCGGGCCGAGACCAGGTGGTCTTTTCGACCCGGGTCCACCCAGCGGCGAGTTCATCATGCCCGCCGTCTTCGAGCAGTCGCCGTCGCCGCTCGAAGAGACGGCGATCGTCCGTCCCTATGCCCTCACCGGGGGCCGGACCAAGGCGAACTACGCTCTCGAGCTGGAGACGCTCATCTCCACCAAGGACCATGTCGCCGCGGGTAGCCTCGCCGCGGTCGCCGCGGACCAGATCGAGTGCGTTTCGATCATCGAAGAGTGCCGCACCCCGCGTTCGGTCGCCGAGATCGCGGCGACCCTGCGCGTACCGCTGGGTGTGGCACGCGTGCTGATCAGCGACGCGGCGGACGCGGGACTGGTCAGCGTGCACAAGACGATTTCGGGTAATGACGGCGCCGAGGCACATCTGGTGTTGATGGAAAGGGTTTTGAGTGGACTCCGTCGGCTTTAAGGCACCGCGGGAAACCGCGCCCCCGACCATGACATCCGCGAAGATCGTCGTGGCGGGTGGCTTCGGTGCGGGTAAGACGACCTTCGTCGGTTCGGTGTCGGAGATCGTCCCGCTCACCACCGAGGCGATGATGACGGACGCCAGTCGGGGGATCGACAACCTCGACCAGACGCCCAACAAGTCGACCACCACGGTCGCGATGGACTTCGGCCGGGTCTCCCTCGACGCGGACCTGATCCTCTACCTGTTCGGCACGCCCGGGCAGCAGCGGTTCTGGTTCATGTGGGACGACCTCGTCCGCGGCGCGATCGGCGCCGTGGTGCTGGCCGACACGCGACGGCTGGCCGATTCGTTCGCGCCGATCGACTTCTTCGAGGACCGGGGCCTGCCCTACATCGTCGGGGTGAACACCTTCGACGGCGTCCTCGAGCACGACATCAACGACGTGCGTGAAGCGCTGTCGATCGACCCCAACATCCCGATCGTCCGCTGTGACGCCCGGGAGCGGGAGTCGACCAAGCAGACGTTGATCACGCTGGTCGAGTACGCGATGCGGCAGTGGATCGCCTTGCGTGCGAGCAACGCGAGGTGAACCTGACGGCGGCAGCGTAGGGGCCGCCGCCCGGTTTCACCGCGCTTCGTAGGTCAGCAGTACCGAGCGCCCGTCGAAGGTACGGGTGCCGGTCAGTCGCAGGTCAGTGCGCACTCCGCCCGCGAACACCTGCTTGCCGCCGCCGAGCACCACCGGGTGCACGATGACGTGGAACTCGTCGATCAGGCCGCGGTCGGCGAGCGCGGTGGCCAGTTCGGCCCCGCCCATCAGCAGCAGATCCTTGCCGGGCCTGGCCTTGAGTCCGGTCACGCATTCGGTGAGATCACCGGCGACGATCTCGGTGTTCCAGTCCGCTTTCTCCAGTGTCCTGGAGAAGACGATCTTCGGCGTCTGCCGCCAGATCGGGGCGAACCGCAGGTCGTGGGGGTGGTCCGAGATCTCTTCCGCCTGCGGCCAGTACGACGACATCATGTCCCAGACCCGCCGTCCGTAGGCGAAGGTGTCGGCGCGGTCGACCAGTTCCTGGGAGTGGGCGGACAGCTCCGGGCCCATCTCGGCCCAGTCGAACTCGCCGTCCGGGCCTTCGATGCGGCCGTCGAGTGAGGTGTGGACGGCGTAGACGAGCTTGCGCATGGCTTGATCCCTTCGGTGTGGCACCCGCCTTCCGGGCGCCGGACACCGAGGAGTCGGAGCGGGCGCGGGGTTCTCGACATGCCCCACGCATTTAGTCATCTGAATGCGTCTGACCGCATCCAGATGACTAAGTGCTCAGTACTCGTCGTGCCGTTTCCACCAGTGGCCCGGCCCGTCGGTCCCGCGGCCGGACTCCTCCCATGCCTCCTGTCGCCCGAACGGTGTCAGGTCGAGGTAACGGAAGGTGCTCACGAACTGCTCGGCGCCCCTGCCGGAGGTGAAGTAGGTGCGGAAGACCTCGTCGCCCTCGCGCAGGAAGACGCTGATGCCGAAACCGCCGTCGAGACCGCAGTCGGGGTTGAAGTCATCACCCGTCGTCGAGACCCACGGGATCGTCCAGCCCATCCGCTCCTTGTACTTCTCGATCTCGGGAAGCGTGGCGGGCGAGACCGCGGTGAACGTCGTGTCGCGGTCGTGGAGGTGGGCGAGGGGGCCGACGTGGTCGATGACCATCGAACAGCCGACGCAGCCCGCCTTCTGGCCGGGATTCAGCATGAAGTGGTAGACGATCAGCTGGCGGCGTCCTGCGAACAGGTCCAGCAGCGAGACCCGGCCGTCCGGGCCTTCGAACTCGTACTTGCCGTCGAAGCGGACCATGGGCAGCCGCCGGCGTTCGGCGTTGATCGCGTCGGTGGCTTTGGTGAGTTCCTTTTCCTTGATCATCAAGGCGTCCCGCGCGGCCTGCCATTCTTCGCGCGACACGACTTCGGGGAGGGTCGGGGTCATCGGTTCGTCTCCTGTCGGATCAGGTGTGCGGTGAGGTCTTCGAAGGTTTCGGACCACCCGGCGCGGTGGTCGTCGCGGGTTTCCTCGGAGCTGAATTCGCCCTGGTGGAAGGTCATTTCGGTCTTGTCGCCGAGATCGGTGAAATCGATCGTCACCAGCGTCGTCTCCTCGGGTGAGGACGCCCAGGAGAAGGTGAACACCAGCCGTTCGGGCGCGGAGACCTCGCGGTAGACCCCGGTCGAGGTGTGCTCGACACCTTCGTCGTTGCCGATGGTCGCTCGCCAGGCGCCGCCCTCGGCGAGGTCCATCTGCACGCCGGAGGCGGTGAACCCCTTGGGGCCCATCCAGTTCGCGAACTGCTCAGGAACCGTCCACGCCTGGAACACCAGTTCCCGTGGCGCGTCGAAGACGCGGGTGATGGTCAGCTCCTTCTCACTCATTCGGCTTGCCTTTCTGGAGTTCGGTCAGGTGCTCGTCGAGACGGTCGAAACCGTCGTCCCAGAACCGGCGGTATCGCTCGACCCAGTCCGAGATGTCGCCGAGTGGCCCCGCCTCGAGGCGGCAGGGCCGCCATTGAGCCGTCTTGCCGCGGCTGATCAGGCCCGCACGCTCAAGGACCTTCAAGTGCTTCGAGATGGCCTGAAGGCTCACGGGGAAGGGCTCCGCCAGCTCGTTCACGGTGGCCTCGCCGCCGGCCAGGCGCGCCAGGATGGCGCGGCGGATGGGGTCCGCCAGCGCGGCGAACGTGGCGCTGAGCTGATCAGTGGTCATCGCTGCTCAATCAGTCGGTTGATTAACCTAGCGGTTGAATATAGTGGTGTCAGCCGGGATGTCAAGGACGAGTGAGAGCGCCGTCACGCGAGTGGATGGGTTTAAAATAGTCGGAAGTCCAAGTATTTTGGAGGGATGACCAGCGACCTGCACCGGCCCGTGAACCCCGTTCGCTTCGTGACGGCGTCGAGCCTCTTCGACGGGCACGACGCGTCCATCAACATCATGCGGCGCATCCTGCAGTCGCAGGGCGCGGAGGTCGTGCACCTCGGGCACAACCGGTCGGTCGACGAAGTCGCCACGGCGGCCATCGCCGAGGACGTCCAGGGCGTGGCCATCAGCGCCTACCAGGGCGGGCACGTCGAGTACTTCAGCTATCTGGTCGAGCTGCTCAACGAGCGCGGCGCGGGGCACATCAAGGTGTTCGGCGGCGGTGGCGGGGTCATCGTCCGCGAGGAGATCGACCTGCTGCACTCGCGGGGCGTCGCGCGGATCTTCTCGCCGGAGGACGGCTACGAAATGGGCCTCCCCGGCATGATCAACCTGATGATCAAGGCCTGCGACACGGATCTGTCCGCGCAGTCGCCCGGTTCGCTGGACAAACTGCTTTCGGGTGACATCCCGGCGCTGTCCCGGGTCATCACGCAGCTTCAGCGCGAGGCACTGCCGCAGGACGCGCTCGACAAGATCACCGAGGCCGCCAAGTCGCGGACGGTGCCGGTCCTGGGGATCACCGGTACGGGTGGTTCCGGCAAGTCGTCGCTCACCGACGAACTGATCCGCCGGTTCCGGCTGGACCAGGAGGACAAGCTCCGCATCGCCGTGCTCGCCGTCGACCCGTCGCGCCGCAAGGGCGGGGGAGCGCTGCTCGGCGACCGCATCCGGATGAACTGCCTCGACGGCAGCCCGGTCTACTTCCGTTCGCTGGCCACCCGCACCACCAGCGGCGAGATCCCGACCGGTCTCTCCGAGTCGATCCTCGCCTGCAAGGCCGCCGGCTTCGATCTGGTGATCGTCGAGACGCCGGGTATCGGCCAGGGTGACGCCGGCATCGTCGACTACGTGGACCAGTCGCTGTACGTCATGACGCCGGAGTTCGGCGCGGCGTCGCAGCTGGAGAAGATCGACATGCTCGACTTCGCCGACGCGGTGGCGATCAACAAGTTCGAGCGCCGCGGCGCCGAGGACGCCCGCCGCGACGTCGCGCGCCAGCTCGTCCGCAACCGCGAGGCGTTCAGCTCCTCGCCCGAGGACATGCCGGTCTACGGCACCAGCGCCGCGAAGTTCAACGACGACGGCGTCACCGCGCTCTACCAGCACCTGCGCGACACCCTCGCCGAGCGTGGCCTGACCGTCTCGGCAGGCGTGCTCCCGAAGGTCGAGGGCAAGGTGTCCACCGACGCCAGCACGATCATCCCGGCCAACCGGTCGCGCTATCTCGCCGAGATCTCCGAGACCCTCCGCGGCTATCACACGAAGACCGGGCAGCAGGTCGCCGCGCTGCGCAAACGTGAGCACCTCGCCGTCGCCAAGGAGGCGCTGGCCGCCGTCGACGCGAGCACCGACGCGCTCGACGGCCTGCTCGCCGCCGCCGAGTCCGATGTGGACGGTGAAACGACGAATCTGCTCGACCGCTTCCAGGAACTGGCCGAGTCCTACCGTGCCGACGAACTAGTCGTGAAGATCCGCGACAAGGAACTGCGCACCCAGCTCTGGCGCGACACGCTGTCCGGCAACCGGATCCCGCGCGTGGCGCTGCCGCGCTACACCGAGTCCGGCGAGCTGCTGTCGTTCCTGCGCCGCGAGCACCTTCCCGGATACTTCCCTTACACCGCCGGCGTTTTCCCGTTCAAGCGCGAGGGTGAGGACCCGGCGCGGATGTTCGCGGGCGAGGGCGACCCGTTCCGCACCAACAAGCGGTTCAAACTCCTTTCCGCAGACTCCGAGGCGAAGCGTCTTTCGACCGCCTTCGACTCCGTGACGCTCTACGGGCACGACCCGCACACCCGTCCCGACATCTACGGCAAGGTCGGCACCTCGGGTGTCTCCATCGCGACCCTCGAAGACATGGAGGTGCTCTACGGCGGCTTCGACCTGACTTCGCCGAGCACTTCGGTGTCGATGACGATCAACGGCCCGGCGCCGACGATCCTCGCGTTCTTCCTCAACACCGCGATCGACCAGCGGATGACGGCGTTCAAGGCCGAGCACGGCCGCGAGCCGTCCGAAGCCGAGGCCGCCGAACTGCGCGAATGGGCGCTGCGCAACGTTCGCGGCACCGTGCAGGCGGACATCCTCAAGGAGGACCAGGGGCAGAACACCTGCATCTTCTCCACCGAGTTCAGCCTGCGCATGATGGCCGACATCCAGGAATGGTTCATCGAGCACGGCGTCCGGAACTTCTACTCGGTGTCGATCTCCGGCTACCACATCGCCGAGGCCGGGGCGAACCCGATCTCGCAGCTGGCGTTCACGCTGTCGAACGGTTTCACCTACGTCGAGAGCTACCTCGCGCGTGGAATGAGCATCGACGACTTCGCACCGAACCTGTCGTTCTTCTTCTCCAACGGCATGGACGCCGAGTACTCGGTGCTGGGCCGGGTCGCGCGCCGGATCTGGGCGGTCGCGATGCGGGAGCGCTACGGCGCCAACGAACGCTCGCAGAAGCTCAAGTACCACGTGCAGACCTCCGGCCGGTCGCTGCACGCGCAGGAGATGAGCTTCAACGACATCCGCACCACGCTGCAGGCGCTGTGCGCGCTATACGACAACGCGAACTCCTTGCACACCAACGCCTTCGACGAGGCGATCACGACGCCGTCGGAGAGCTCGGTTCGGCGTGCGATGGCCATCCAGATGATCATCAACAAGGAGTGGGGCCTGTCGAAGAACGAGAACCCGTTGCAGGGTTCGTTCATCATCGACGAGCTGACCGACCTGGTCGAAGAGGCCGTCCTGCTGGAGTTCGACCGCATTTCCGAACGCGGCGGCGTGCTGGGCGCGATGGAGACCGGCTACCAGCGCGGCAAGATCCAGGACGAGTCGATCCTCTACGAACGCCAGAAGCACGACGGCACGCTGCCGATCATCGGCGTCAACACCTTCCGCAACCCGAACGCCGGGGAGGACGACGTCGAGGTCGAACTCGCGCGGGCGACCGAGGACGAGAAGCGGTCGCAGCTGGAGCGGCTCGAGGACTTCCAGCGCCGCCACCACGCCGAGGCTCAGGTCGCGCTCAAGACGCTGCGCGAGGCCGCGACCCGCGGCGGCAACCTGTTCGGCGTGCTGATGGACGCCGCGCGGGTGTGCTCGCTCGGCCAGATCACCGAGGCGTTCTTCGAAGTGGGGGGCCAGTACCGGCGCAACGTCTAGCGGCGGGAATATCGCGGCGCGTGTTCGGGTAGTTGCTGAACATGGAGATCGGAATCGCCACCTTCATCACCGATGAAGGCATCAGGCCGGACGTCCTCGGCGCGGCCGTCGAAGAGCGCGGGTTCAGCTCGCTCCACATCGCGGAGCATTCCCACATCCCGGTCAGCCGTGAATCGCCGTATCCGGGCGGTGGCGAGCTGCCGCGCGTGTACTACCGGACCCTGGACCCGTTCGTCGCGCTGACGGCGGCGGCCGGGGCCACGTCGAACCTGAAACTCGGGACGGGCGTCGCGTTGCTGCAGCAGCGCGACGTCATCCACACGGCGAAAGAGGTCGCTTCGCTCGACCTGGTTTCGCGAGGCCGGTTCGTCTTCGGGGTCGGCGTCGGCTGGAACCGGGAGGAAATGCGCAATCACGGCACGGATCCGCGCACCCGGGGTGTGCTCGTGGACGAGCAACTGGCCGCGCTGAAGGAGATCTGGACCAAGGACGAGGCCGAGTTCCACGGCGAGTTCGTCGACTTCGACCCGATCTTCGCGTGGCCCAAGCCGGTGCAGAAGCCGCATCCGCCGATCTACATCGGTGGCGCGGGGGAGAAGGCGATGCAGCGGATCGCCAAGTACGGCGACGGCTGGCTGCCGCACGCCCACACCCCGCCGGAGGAGCTTCGCCGGGCTCGTCAGTGGCTGGCCGACCAGGGCCGTGGTGACCTCAAGTTCTCGGCCTTCGGCGCCACCCCGGAGGAGGACGCGCTGGGCAGGCTGGTCGACGGTGGCGTCGACGAGGCCACGCTCTTCCTGCCGACAGAGCCCGAAGCGGCGACACTGGAACGACTCGACCAGTACGCGAAGGTCGCCGAGAGCTTTCGAAAGGGGCAGCAGGCGTGACTGAGGTACAAATCGGCTTGGCCGCGGCACTCGAGCAGTTTTCGCCGCGCGAGTCGATCCGGCTGGCGGCGTTGGCCGAGCAGCACGGATTCTCTGGCCAGATGGCCGCCGACCACTTCCAGCCGTGGGTCCCTCAACAGGGTGAAGCATCCTTCGTGTGGAGTGTGCTCGCGTCGTTGGCGGAGAACACCACCGGTGACCTCGGGCCGGGTGTGACCTGCCCGTCGTTCCGGTTGCATCCGTCGATGGTCGCGCAGGCCGCGGCGACGCTGGAGGCGACGTATCCGGGGCGGACCTGGCTTGGTATCGGGTCTGGTGAGGCGCTCAACGAGCATGTCATCGGCGGTTACTGGCCGGAGGCGCCCGAGCGGGTGCGGCGGATGTTCGAGGCGCTTGAGGTCATCCGGAAGTTGTTCACCGGCAAGGACGTCAAGCATAGTGGCGAGTTCTTCAAGTTGCACACGACCCGGCTGTGGACGTTGCCGGATGAGCCGCCGCCGATCTATATCGCGTCGGCGGGTCCGTATACCTCGCGTAAGACCGGTGAGCTCGCGGACGGGCTGATCACGCCGGGCGCGTCGATCGAGAAGCTGGCGGGGATCCTCGACAACTTCGGTACCGGCGCGCGGAAGGCGGGCAAGGATCCGGACGCGATGCCGAAGCTGCTGCAGGTGCATTTGTCGTGGGCCGAGGACGACGAGACGGCGTGGGCCAACGCGATGGACCAATGGCCCAACGGTGGCATGAAGTTCCCGAAGGCCGACATCCGCTCGCCGTTCGATTTCGCGCAGATGGCGAAGCTGGTGCGGCGTGAGGATTTCGAGGGGCGCATGGTCGTCTCGTCCGATCCGGACGTGCATCGCGCGGCGCTGCAGAAGTACGTCGACGCCGGCTTCAACCGGATCTACATCCACAACGTGGGCCGGAACCAGGACGAGTTCATCGAGACCTTCGGGCGGGACGTGCTGCCGAAGCTGACCGCCTGACGCGCGCCATGAAAGGTCCTTTCCTTGCAAATTTCGCAAGGAAAGGACCTTTCATGGCATGAGTGGGCAGGGTCAGACGTTCTTGTCCAGCAGCAGGTGCACCGACAGCTCCAGCCGGTTCGCGACGTCGGCCGCCGAAGCGCGCCGCGTCACCCACGCGACCAGGTTCGCCATCCAGACGTCGGCGATGACGTGGAAGATGTCACGGTCGGCCTCGGTCGGGTCCTCGATGCCCATGGCCTTGGCGAACATGTTCTCCATCAGCCGTCCGACCTGTTCGACCTCGGCGGCCGCGGTCGTGTCGGCGAACATGAACGCGCGGACCATGGCCTCGGTCAGGTGCGGGTCCCGCTGCATCAGCCGGGTGTTGCGGCCGAGGACGAACATCAGCCGCTCGCTCGAGGTTTCGCCGGGGATGGCCGCGCGGTCGAGTTTCTCCTGCGCGCGTTCGAATTCCCTGGCCAGCCCGGAAACCAGCAGGTGGATCTTCGACGGGAAATAGCGGTACAGCGTGCCGAGTGCGACGTCCGCCTTCTCGGCGACCGCCCGCATCTGGACCGCGTCGTACCCGCCTTTCGCGGCGAGGGTCAGGGTCGCGTCGATGATGCGGCGCCGCCGGTCGCGTTGCGCCGCGGAGCCCAGTTCCTCGCCGCCCAGCGCGGAGAGACCGTTGCCGCTTCGCGCCTTCGCGCTCGTGGGTGCCTTGGCCTTCCCTGGCATCGCCACGTCCCCCTTCATCGAACGGAACTTGTTCCACTTTCCCCGCGTAGCGTACCTAAGCGGACGAACTGTTCAAGACGTGACCCACTGGGCAAGAAACTGTAACACGTTCTACACTCGCGGGTAGGTCCGAGCAGGAGGTCTCACCCGTGTCGATCGCGCTCACCGAGGAACAGGCGGCGCTGGCCGCGTCGATCCGGGCCTGGGCGGCTTCCGCCCGCCCCGTCGACGCCGTCCGCAATGGCCGGATCACCGAGCCGCCACCAGGACTGGCGGAACTCGGCCTGTTCGGCGTGGCGATTCCCGAAGACGTCGGCGGCGCCGGAGGTACGGTCGCCGACCTGGCCGCAGGGCTCGCCGAAGCAGCCGAAGCACTCGTGCCAGGACCTGTCCTCGGGACGGCGTTGGGCGGCGCGCTGCTCGCGACGGTTCCCCAAGCCGCCAAGGAGATCCTGCCCGGTCTCGCGGACGGGACCGAACGGATGGCGGTGGTGCTGGGCCGGGGTTTCCGCATCTCGGGTCCGGTCGTCGACGGCGAGTCGGGGCCGGCTCTCGACGTTCACCCGTCGGCATGGACGCTGGTCTCCGACGGGGGCGTCTCCGCGCTCATTCCACCCGGGACGTCCGGAATGGACATCGACCACTGCGAGCCCTTCGACGTGTCCCGGCCCGTCGGCCGTATCCGATGCGCGAAGGTCCGGCCCGAAGCGGTTTTCGAGGCTCTGCCGGTGGATTCCTACGCCGCCACTCTCGGTGCCGCCGAAGCCGCGGGGATCGCCCGATGGTGTCTTCGGACCGCCGTCGAGTACGCGAAGGTGCGAGAGCAGTTCGGCCGTCCCATCGGGTCGTTCCAGGCGATCAAGCATCTGTGCGCGGAAATGCTGTGCCGGGCCGAAGCCACCGACGCGCTCGCGTGGGACGCGGCGAGGGCGGCCGAAGACCCGGCGCAGCACACCCTCGCGGCCGCCACGGCGGCGGCCTACGCGCTCGACGCGGCCGTGGCCAACGCGAAAGACTGCATCCAGGTCCTCGGCGGCATCGGCTTCACCTGGGAGCATGACGCGCACTTCTACCTGCGGCGCGCCGTGGCACTGCGGCAATGGCTGGGCGGTTCCGCCCGCTGGCGACGTCGTGCCGCCGAACTCGCGCTGCGCGGCGACCGCCGGACGTTGAGTATCGACGTCGGCGAAGACACCGGACTTCGTGACCTGGTAGGCGAAATCGCCGCTTCACCCGAGCAGGCAAGACGCGTCGCGCTGGCCGATTCGGGACTGCTGGCCCCGCATTGGCCCGCGCCATACGGCAGAGGCGCGACCGCCGCCGAGCAACTGCGGATCGACGCAGCCCTCGCCGACGCGGGCATCCGCCGTCCCGATCTGGTCATCGGCGCCTGGGCGGTCCCGACACTGCTGGAACACGGCTCCGAGGAACAGCGCGAACGGTTCGCCGCGCCCACTTTGCGCGGCGAGATCACCTGGTGCCAGCTGTTCAGCGAGCCCGAGGCGGGCTCGGATCTCGCGTCGCTCCGCACGACGGCCCGCCGTGTCGACGGCGGCTGGCTGCTCAACGGCCAGAAGGTGTGGACCTCGCTCGCGCGCGAAGCCGACTGGGCGATCTGCCTGGCGCGCACCGACCCGGAAGCCCCGAAACACAAGGGGATCACCTACTTCCTCGTCGACATGACCGCGGGCGGGATCAGTACGCGTCCGCTGCGCGAGATCACCGGCGACGCCGTCTTCAACGAGGTGTTCCTCGACGACGTCTTCGTCCCGGACGACATGGTGGTCGGGGAGGTCGACGGCGGCTGGCGGCTCGCGCGGACGACGCTGGCGAACGAACGGGTGGCCCTCGGGAGCGGATCCGCGGTGGGGGAGGGTGTCGAAAATCTGCTCGCCACGCTGGGCGACGACGCCGATCGGGAGCGGCTCGGTGCGCTGATCGCCGACGGCAGCGCGTGTTCGGTCCTGGACCTGCGGGCGACGCTGCGGCGGCTCGACGGCCAGGATCCGGGCGCCGAGTCGAGCGTGCGCAAACTGCTGGGAGTGCGGCATCGGCAGGCGGTGGCGGAGTTCGCGCTGGAGGCGTTGGCGGAGAACGCGCTCGTCGCCGGTGACCCCGCGCAGCACGAGTTCCTGCTGACGCGGTGCCTCAGTATCGCGGGCGGTACGACGCAGGTGCTGCTGTCGCTGACGGCCGAGCGGTTGCTGGGGCTGCCTCGGTCCTGAAAGTTCCTGTCACGGCACTTTGTCGTGCTGTGAACGGTCCGTTCCTGGCAAAATTTGCAAGGAACGGACCGTTCACAGCACCCGCCGCAGGCCGGCTGTCGGTCCCGTGCTCTAACGTGCGGGTCGTGGAGTTCGACACAGGAACCCAAGCCACCTTCGTCCCCTCGGATCCCCCGCGGGACGGCGTGCTGGCGCTCTGGGGAGACGGCGTAGCGGGTGACACCGCGATCGAACTCGTGCTGCCGGTGGGGAAGGTCTTCCGGCGCACGAAGGTCGACGCGGCACTCGTCCCGTTGTCACGCGCGATTCCGCGACTCCTGACCGCCGAGGGAGACCTGAGCGCGGCCATCGCCGCGTGGTCGGCCGTCGCCGAAGCCGGGGTGAACCTCATCGCCCGCGGGAGGTTGCTGCCCGCGGCCTCACCCGGCGGGGTGGATTCGTGGCGGGTCGGCCCGCTCGACGTCGCCGACGAGGAGATGTTGCGCGGGCTCGCCGCCGCGCTGCCTCCCGAGGCGCACGCGCTGCCGTTGTCCGGGCTGAAACGGATCCGGCTGCATTCGCCGGAGTCGTTGATCCGCGCGTTCTGGGACGCCACGGCGGATGTGCTGGTCCGCACGCCCGCCGCGAGTGTCGCGGCGGGTGGGCCCGCGTTCGCTTCGGCCGAGCCGACGCTGGTCGGTCCGGACGGTGCCGCGTGGCTCGCGGAGCTGAGTGCCCGGCAGGCGCAGGGCGCGCATCTCGTCCTGCGCATGGAGGTGAACGAGCCCGAGAGCCCCGAGGAAGAGCCCACGTTCGCCGCGGTCCTCGCCGTGCGGAGCGCCGCAGACCCGAGCCTGATCGTCGAGGCGGCGACGCTCTGGGACGCGCCCGAAGCGGTGCTGGAACGGATGGGTGAGCAGGTCGAGACCCAGTTGCTGCTCGGCCTGCGCCGGGGCGCCAGGGCATGGGCGCCGCTCGGCCGCATGCTCCGGTCCGCCGCGCCGACCGGGCTGATGCTGGAGTACGACGAGGTCGTCGACCTGCTGACCCACGGGGACGCGGCGCTGGGCGGCGCCGGCATCGAGGTGCAATGGCCGAAGGATCTCTTCGCGGGCGAGCTCAAGGCGAAGGCGAGCGCGACCCAGGTCCCGGGCAGTGTCACCGGGCCCGAGTTCACGCTCAAGAGTCTCCTGCAGTTCCGCTGGCGGCTGAGCCTCGGCGACGAGGACCTCACCGACGCCGAGGTCACCGCGCTCGCGGAGGCGAAACGGCCCTTGGTGCGGCTGCGGGGCAAATGGGTCAAGGTCGACGCACGCCTGATCGCGAAGGTGCGCGCCCATCGCGCGAAAAAGCTGTCCGGGGCCGAGGCACTGGTCGCGGCGCTCACCGGCGAACTGGAACTGGACGGCGAGAAAGTCGAGTTCACCGCTCCGTCGGCGCTCACCGGGCTGCTCCAGCGAATCCGTGACAGCGCCGCGGAACCGATCGAGCAACCCGCGGACCTGAAGGCCACCCTGCGGCCGTATCAAAAGGCGGGCCTGGCGTGGCTGTCGACGATGACCGGGCTGGGCCTCGGCGCCTGCCTGGCCGACGACATGGGGCTCGGCAAGACGATCCAGCTCATCTCCCTGCATCTGCACCGCCGCCCGCGCGGGGAAGGTCCCACGCTCGTCCTGTGCCCGACGTCGTTGCTCGGCAACTGGGAACGCGAGTTCGCCCGGTTCGCGCCGCATATCCCGGTGCGCCGGTTCCACGGCGGCGGACGGCATCTCGACGAGGTCGCGCCGGACGAGGTCGTGCTCGCCACGTACGGCGTTCTTCGCCGGGATCGCGAGACACTGTCCGAAGTGGACTGGGGGATGATCGCCGCGGACGAGGCGCAACACGTCAAGAACCCGCTTTCGGTCACCGCCAAGGAATTGCGGAAGATCCCGGCCGCCGCGAAGGTCGCGCTGACCGGCACGCCGATGGAGAACCGGCTCACCGAGCTGTGGTCCATCATGGACTGGACGACACCGGGTCTGCTCGGCTCGCTCGACGGGTTCCGCCGCAAGGTCGCCCGCCCGATCGAACGCGACCGTGACGTCGCCGCCACCGAGCGGCTCGCCACGACCGTCCGGCCGTTCCTGTTGCGCCGCAAGAAGACCGACCCGGACATCGCGCCCGAACTGCCGCGCAAGACCGAGACCGACCGGTTCGTCCCGCTCACCGCCGAGCAGACGACGCTGTACGAGGCCGTGGTGCGGGAGAACCTCGCGATGATCCGCGAGCTGGACGGGGTGGCCCGGCGCGGGCAGGTGCTCAAACTGCTCACCGAGCTCAAGCAGATCTGCAACCACCCGGCGCAGTACCTCAAGGAACCCGGGGTGCTGCACGGCCGGTCCGGCAAGCTCGCCGCGTTCGAGGAGTTGCTCGACGTCATCCTCGACGAGGGTGACAGCGTGCTCGTGTTCAGCCAGTACGTCCAGTTGTGCCGCCTGCTGGAGAAACGCCTTGCCGAACGCGGGCTGCCGACGATGCTGCTGTCCGGGTCGAGCACGCCCAAGGTCCGGGAGGACATGGTCGCCCGGTTCCAGGCGGGCGAGGTGCCGGTGTTCCTGTTGTCGCTCAAGGCGGGCGGGGTCGGGCTCAACCTGACCAAGGCGACCCACGTGATCCACTACGACCGCTGGTGGAATCCGGCGGTCGAGGACCAGGCCACCGACCGCGCGTACCGGATCGGGCAGGACAGGCCGGTCCAGGTGCACCGGCTGATCGCCGAGGGCACGCTCGAAGAGCGCATCGCCACGGTGCTGGAGACCAAACGCGGGCTGGCCGACGCGGTCATCGGCGCGGGCGAGAACTGGATCACCGAACTGTCCGACGACGAACTCGCCGACCTCGTCCGCCTCGGGGAGACCTGATGCCCAGCGCGACAGGGCGGAAGCGGCGCACCTTCGGCAACACGTGGTGGGGCAAGGCTTGGGTCGAAGCCCTGGAGGAGCGCGCCAAGCTCGATCCGAACAGGCTGCCGCGCGGGCGCACGTACGCGCGCAAAGGCACGGTCAGCAAACTCGCGGTCGGCGCCGGCGAGGTGACCGCGTGGGTACAGGGCAGCCGGGCGGTGCCGTACCGGGTGACCATCCGCATGCGGGCGTTCACCGAGGCGCAGTGGGAGAGCCTGCTCCGCATGGTCGGTTCCCGTCTCGGGCACGTCGCGGCCCTCCTCGACGGCGAACTGCCCGGCGAGCTGGCCGAGGACGCGCGGGCCGCCGGCGCGGATCTGCTCCCTGGCCCCGGCGATCTGCGGCCGAAATGCTCCTGTCCCGACAGCGCGAACCCGTGCAAACATGTCGCCGCGGTGTACTACCTGGTCGCGGACGAGGTCGATGTCGATCCGTTCGTGCTGTTCCTGCTCAGAGGTAGGCCGAGGGAGGCCGTGCTCGCGGAACTGCGGTCCCGCCGTGCTCCCGCGAGCGAGCCGGGTAAACGGATGCGTGCCCCCGCCGCACCCGGGGTGGATCCGAAACGTGCCTATACCCGGCGGATCGCCGCGCTCCCGCCGCGACCGGCCGTTCCCGGCACGGTCGGACCGCCCGCGGTCCTCGACCTCGATCCGCCGCACCGCACGGGCTGGAGCGGCGACATGTTCGTCGAACTGGCCGCGGATGCCGCCGCGCGGGCCTGGGAACTGCTGGTGATGGGGCCCGAACGCGAAGTGGAGCTGTCATTCGAGGAGGACCTCGCCCGGCGCGCGGCGCCCGGCGATCCTCACGTGGTCGCCGAGCTCGCCGAGGCTGCGGGAGTCCCGGTGCGGGATCTGGCCGTCTGGGCGCAGGCCTGGCGCGAGGCGGGCCGGGGCGGGATGGCGGTGGTGCGGGAGCCCTGGCGGCCGGGGCAGGCGCCGCTCGCGCAGGCCACAGCGGATCTCGCGGAATCGGGGTTGCCGGGAAAGCCGAAGACCTGGCGGAACCGGATCACCCAGGGTGACTTGCAGCTGCGCTACGGCCGTGACGAACGGTGGTACCGCTTCGTGCGCGACGGCGAGGGCTGGCGGGTCGACGGCCCGCCGTCCACGCGGCCGACGGATGTGATCTACCCGCCCTGACCGCGAGCCACCTGGACAGACTTTGGGGCGGGGTGGTCGTGTGTGCCGAGTCCGTGAAGGACTCCTTGAGGGACCCAGAGTCCCTCAAGGAGTCCTTCACGGACAGGGCCCGCTGGACCGCCGCCAGGTGCGGTAGCTCCACTCCAGGAACCGCTCCACCCCGCGGACCACGTGCGCGCTGCGGATCGAGGGGAAGACGTCGAAGGCGTGCTGCGCGCCCGAGATCTCCGCGTACGCGACTTCACGCTGGGACTTCTCCCGGAGACGCCGCACGAATTCGCGGGCCTCGCCCACCGGCACCAGCGAGTCGTGGACGCCGTGGATGACGAAGAACGGCGGCGCGTCCTCGGTGATGCGGTCCAGCGGTGACGCCGCGATGTAGTCGTCGAGGTAGTTCACCGGGTCCCGGTCCGCCTCGAAGACGTGCCGGGCGATCAGCGTCTTGAGCCGGGTCTGGCTGGAGCGCCGCCCGCTGGTCGCGGCGAAGTCGTACACGCCGTAGTGCGGGGCGCACGCCTGGATGCTCGTGTCGGCCTCGGCGAAGCCGGGCTGCAACGCGGGATCGTTCGCGGTCAGTGCCAGCAGCGCGGCGAGATGCCCGCCCGCGGAACCGCCGGTGACGGCGACGAACGACGGGTCGCCGCCGTAGGACTCGGCGTTGTCCCGGATCCAGGCCAGCGCGCGTTTCGCCGCGACGATATGCGCGGGCCAGCGGGCGGCGGGGGAGAGCGGGTAGTTGATCGCGACGCAGATCCAGCCGCGTTTGGCCATGTGCAGCATCAACGGCAGGCCCTGCTGGTCCTTGTTGCCGATCACCCACGCGCCGCCGTGCACCTGCAGCAGGATCGGCGCGCCGGTGACCGGTTCGCGCGGGGCGTAGACGTCGAGCAGGAACCGCTTCCCGCCGGGCGCGTAGGCGACGTCGCGGGTCCGCCGGACGTCCGGGTCGCGCATCCGGAACGGCATGGCCAGCTGTCCCCACGGTGTCGCGAGGTCGGTCGGGCTCGGCGGATGCTCGAGTTCGTCGGTGTAGGCCGTGCCGATGCCTTCGGTCAGCGCGGTTTCGATCTCGCCCCGGGCTCGCTGGGACTGCGCGATCAGCGTGCCGAGCCCGGCCGCCGACGCTGCCGCGAGCGCGAGTCCGGCCTTGCTCGAACCGCCCCGGTGCCGGGCGACATGCGCCGCCGCGTCGGCCGCGGTGAGCGCGAGCAGATGCGGGGCGAGCTCCCCGGTGAGCCAGCCCGCGAAGAACGCCGGAACCGCCGTCCTGGCACCTCTCGGCGGCTTCAGCGCGTTCGCGGTGAGCGCGAGCTGGAGTGCCTGGCGGACGACGAAACTCGGCTGCATGGGCACCGATCCTACCGCCGGGTGACAGCCTAGAACCGGTTGCAAAGTTCACTTAAGGTGATTCTTATGCGGAGATTGAGTGGTCTGGACGCGAGTTTCCTCTACTTGGAGACACCGGCCCAGGTGCTGCACGTGTGCGGACTGCTCACCTTGGACGGTTCGACCATGCCCGGTGGCTACGATTTCGAACGCTTCAAGGAGAGACTGGCCGAACGGGTCGACCTGATCCCGGCGTTCCGGCGCAAATTGCACAATCCACTCTGGAATCTGACGCATCCGGTCTGGGTCGAGGACGAGGACTTCGACCTCGAAGCCCACGTTCACCGGATCGGCGTACCCGCTCCCGGAGACCGGCGGGAGCTGGCCGAACTCTGCGCCCACATCGCGGGACAACGACTCGACCGCGCGCAGCCGCTCTGGCAGTTGTACGTGATCGAAGGCCTGGCGGACGGCGGGATCGCGGTCTTGCTGAAGATGCACCACGCCAGTGTCGACGGGGTCGGCGGCGCCAGCCTGATCACTTCTCTCGCCGGCCTCGAAGCGGACGCCCCGCCGCCGGAGGTCGCGTACGACGAACGCCGCAACGGAGACGTTCCCGGCAGGCGCGCGCTGCTCGGTGCCGGGCTGACGTCGTTCGTGAAACGCCCCGCCGAGCTGGTGAAACTGCTCCCCGACCTGCTTGAGCTCGTCCCGAGCTGGCTGGGTAAAGCGTTGCAGGGCAAGGGAATGCCGGTCCCGTTCACCGCGCCGCGCACGTCGTTCAACGGGACGATCACCGCGCATCGCAGCGTCGCCTACGCCTCTCTCGACCTCGACGAGGTCAAACGGGTCAAGAACGCCTTCGGGGTGACCGTCAACGACGTCGTCCTCGCCGTGGTTTCCGGTGCGCTGCGGCGGTTCCTGCGAGACCGGGGCGAACTGCCGGAAGATCCGCTGGTGGCGACCGTGCCGGTCTCCGTGCACGCCCGCACCGAACGCGAGCACGGCACCAACAAGGTCTCGGCGTTCTTCGCGTCGCTGCCCACCCATCTGGAGGATCCCGCCGCGCGGGTGTTCATGCTCGCGGAGTCGAACCGGCACTCGAAGGACCATCACCACGACATCGACGCCGACATGCTCCAGGACTGGGCGCAGTTCTCGGCGGCGACCATGTTCGGCCTCGCGGTGCGCGCGTATTCCGCGCTGCGCCTGGCCGAACGGCATCCGGTGGTGCACAACCTGGTGGTCTCCAATGTGCCCGGTCCGCCGATGCCGCTGTACCTGCTGGGCTGCCGGATCACCGGGCTCTACCCGCTCGGCCCGGTGTTCCACGGCGCCGGGCTCAACGTCACCGTGCTGTCCAACGCGGGCCGGGTCGACGTCGGTCTGCTCGGCGCGCGCGAACTCACCGGTGACCTGTGGCCGCTCGCCGACCACTTCCCCGACGCGCTCGCGGAACTGCTGAAAGCCATCTCCTAGATCCGCACCCCTTGCCGTCACGCCTCCTTCCGGTTAAGACTAGAACAGGTTTCAATATTGTGCCCGTTCGCCCCGGTGAGGAGCCAGTGTGGACTTCCAGTTCGACGAGACGCAGACCGAGGTCACCGCGCTGGCCGCGCGCGTGCTCGGCAAGGATCGCGAGCCCGCCGACACGTGGCGCGCGCTCGCGGACGCCGGTCTGCTCGCGCTGGCGCTGCCTGCCGAACTCGGCGGTGACGGACTCGGCGTCGCCGAAGTCGCCTTGGTGCTGACCGAACTCGGCCGGGTCGCCTCGCCGACGCCCGCGCTGGCGTCGCTGGCGTTCGGTGTCCTGCCGGTCACGGCGCTCGGCGGCCCGGACCAGCGCGCGTCGCTGCTCCCGCCGGTCGCCGCGGGCGAAGCCGTGCTCACCGCTGCGCTGAGCGAACCTTCCGCGCCGTTCACCACCCGGCCCGCGACCGTCGCGGAATCGGCGGGGGACTGGCGGCTGAGCGGGGTCAAGGTCGGCGTGCCGTTCGCCGCGGAGGCGACCCGGATCCTGACGCCTGCCTCGCTGCCCGGCGGCACCGGTGTCTTCCTCGTCGATCCTCACGCGGACGGCGTGACGCTGACGCCGACGAGAACCTCTTCCGGCACACCGGACTACACGATGACGCTGGACGCCGTGACCGTCACCGACGCCGATCTCCTCAACGGGCCCGGGCCCGGCGAGTCGATCGCGACCCTGCACCGGTTCGCGCTCGCGGGTGCCGTGGCGTTCGGCGACGGGTTGCTCGACGGCGCGCTGGCGCTGACCACGAAACACATCGGCGAACGCGAACAGTTCGGGCGCCCGCTGGCGGCGTTCCAGGCGGTGGCGCAACAGATCGCGGACGTCTACGTCGCGTCGAGGACGGTCCAGCTGGCCGCGCGGTCGGCGGTCTGGCGGCTCGCGGCGGGGCTCGACGCCGAGGCGGAACTCGACATCGCGGCGTACTGGCTGGCGGCGGAGGCGCCCGAGGCGCTGGCCGTCTGCCACCACCTGCACGGCGGGATCGGCGTGGACGAAACGTATCCGCTGCACCGGTTCTCGTCGGCGGTCAAGGATCTGGGACGAACGCTCGGCGGCGCCGCTCATCGGCTGGCCGGACTGGGCGAACTGGTGGCGGGGTGAACCGATGCTGATCGAACTGACCGCGGCGCAACACGAATTGCGCTCCGAACTGCGAAAGTACTTCGCCGGGCTCGTGAGTGCCGACGAACGGCGAGCGATGCTGCGGGAGCGGCACGGACCGGTGTACCGCGAGATCGTCCGGCGGATGGGCCGTGACGGCCGGCTCGGCGTCGGCTGGCCGGAACAGTACGGCGGCCGGGGTTTCGGCGAGATCGAGCAGCACATCTTCGTCGACGAGGCCTCCCGGGCCGACGTCCAGCTGCCGTCGGTGACCTTGCAGACCGTCGGGCCGACGTTGCAGGCGTTCGGCACCGAGGCGCAGAAGTCCTTGTTCCTGCCCAAGATCCTCGCGGGCGAGGTGCATTTCGCCATCGGCTACACCGAACCCGACGCGGGAACGGACCTCGCGGCGTTGCGCACGACGGCGGTGCGCGAAGGTGACGAGTACGTCGTCAACGGCCAGAAGATCTTCACCACCGGCGGGCACGATGCCGACTACATCTGGCTCGCCGTGCGGACCGCGCCCGACGCGCCCCGGCACAAGGGGATCTCGATCCTCATCATGGACACCCGCGATCCGGGCTATTCGTGGACGCCGATCATCACCTGCGACGGCGCGCACCACGTGAACGCCACCTACTATTCGGACGTCCGGGTGCCGGCGGACATGCTGGTGGGCAAGGAGAACGAGGGCTGGCGGCTGATCACCACACAGCTGAACCACGAACGCGTCATGCTCGGCCCCGCCGGGCGGATCGGCGGGCTCCACGACCGCGTCCGCGAGTGGGCGGCGGTCAGGAAGGCCCCGGACGGCACGCCGTTGCTCCAGCTGCCCGACGTCCGGGCCGTCCTCGCGGAAACCCTGGCGACCGCCCGGATCAACGAACTGCTGAACTGGCAGGTCGCGGCGTCGTCGGCGACCGGACCGGTGGCGGTGGCCGACGCGTCGGCCACCAAGATCGTCGGCTCCGAACGCATCCAGCGGCTGACCAGGAGACTGGAGGAGATCGTGGCGCGACACGGCGATCAGGCCGACGCCGAAACCGCGGAACTGGCGCAGTGGCTGGACGTGGTGGCCAAACGCAATCTGGTGCTGACCTTCGGCGGCGGTGTCAGCGAGATCCAGCGCGAGCTGATCGCCACCGCCGGACTCGGCCTGCCGAGGGTGCCGCGATGAGCATCCAGGAAGCCGCCGAACGTATCGCCGCGCGTGGGGAATCCGCGCCGAGGGCCGCCCGTGACGCGGTCAACCAGGCGATGGTGAACAACTGGGTCGAAGCCATCGGCGACCGCAATCCGGTGTATTTCGACGAGGAGTTCGCCGCCCGGAGTGTCCACAAGGGACTCGTCGCGCCACCCGCGATGGCGCAGGTGTGGACGATGGGCGGCCTGCACTGGACGAGGGCGTCGGACGATCCGCTCGGCGCGATGATGGAGGTGCTCGACGAAGCCGGGTTCACCTCGGTCGTCGCGACCAACTCCGAGCAGAACTACTTCCGCTACCTCCGGCACGGTGAACGGGTAGAAGCGACCGCGAAACTCGAGAGCGTCGTCGGGCCGAAACGCACCGCGCTCGGCGAAGGCTGGTTCGTGACGACGAAGACCACCTGGTACGTCGGCGACGAGGCCGTCGCGGACATGGTGTTCCGGGTGCTGAAGTTCCGACCGCCGGGCGATGGGCCCGTCAAGGCGGCCGCCCCGGTACTGCGACCGGTGATCAGCAAGGACACCGAGTTCTTCTGGGACGGACTTCGTGAAGGGGAACTGCGGATCCAGCGGTGGGGCGAGACCCTGCGGCATCCGCCCGGCCCGATGCCGCCGGACGGTGATCTCGACGTCAAGCCGGACTACGTCGTCGCGTGCGGCCGCGGAACGGTCTACAGCTACGTGGTGCACCACCATCCGAAGGTTCCCGGCAAGGAGCTGCCGTTCGTGGTCGCGCTCGTCGAGCTGGCGGAAGGCGTCCGGGTGATGGCCGAGCTGCTCGACGCCGATCCCGAGTCCGTCCACATCGGACTCCCGGTGGAGGCCGCCTTCGTGAAGATCGACGAGGAACTGACGTTGCCCGCTTGGAGGGTCGCGCGATGAAGGACTGTTCGGTCGGCACCGAGTTGCCGCCGCTGAAGATCGAGGCCACCCCGACCTTCGTGGTGAGCACCGCGCTGGCGACGCGGGATTTCCAGGACGTCCACCACGATCGCGACGCCGCCGAGCGGCGCGGATCGAAGGACACCTTCCTCAACATCCTCACCGACACCGGCCTGGTGCAACGCTTCGTGACCGACTGGGCGGGCCCGGAGGCGTTCGTGCGGTCGATCAAGATCCGGCTCGGCGTGCCCTGTTACGCCTACGACACCCTGACCTTCACCGGCAGGGTCACGGAACGGGACGGCGACGACGTGGTGGTCGCGGTGTCCGGTGTGGACAGTCTCGGCGAACACGTGGTGGGCACCGTGGCGCTCACGTTGGGAGGCGAGTGATGACCCTGTCCGGACGGGCGGCCATCGCCGGGATCGGCGCCACGGAGTTCTCCAAGGACTCGGGTCGCAGCGAGCTGCGGCTGGCGGCCGAAGCGGTTTCGAGCGCGTTGAAGGACGCCGGGCTCGCGCCGTCCGATGTGGACGGTCTGGTGTCGTTCACCATGGACGGCAACAGCGAGATCGCCGTGGCGCGTGAGCTCGGCATCCCCGAACTCAAGTTCTTCAGCCGGATCCACTACGGCGGCGGGGCGGCGGCCGCGACCGTGCAGCAGGCGGCGATGGCCGTCGCGACCGGCGTCGCGGTCGTCGTCGTCGCGTACCGGGCCTTCAACGAACGGTCCGGGATGCGGTTCGGGCAGGTGTCCTCGGCGGCGGCAGGCCAGGTGAACTCCTCCGGTGTCGACAACGCGTTCCACTACCCGATGGGCATCGCGACCCCGGCCGCGACCGTCGCCATGCTCGCCCGGCGCTACATGCACGAGTACGGCGCGACCAGCGAGGACTTCGGCCGGGTGGCCGTCATCGACCGCGCCCGCGCGGCGACGAACCCGAAGGCCTGGTTCCACGGCAAGCCGATCACGCTCGAAGACCACCAGGCGTCCCGCTGGGTCGCCGAACCGTTGCACCTGCTGGACTGCTGCCAGGAGAGCGACGGTGGCGTCGCGCTCGTGGTCACCAGCGCCGAGCGGGCGCGCGACCTGCCGCACCGGCCCGCCGTGATCGCGGCGGCCGCGCAGGGCAGCGGGCCGGACCAGTACGTGATGACCAGCTACTACCGCGACGACCTCCCGGCGCTGCCCGAAATGGGTGTCGTGGGACGGCAGCTGTGGGCGCAGTCCGGGCTGGGACCCGGCGACATGGACCTCGCTGTGCTGTACGACCACTTCACCCCTTATGTCCTGATGCAGCTGGAAGAACTCGGCTTCTGCGGGAAGGGCGAGGCCAAGGACTTCATCGGCGGCGGCACCCTGGAACTGGACGGGAAACTCCCGCTCAACCCGCACGGCGGACAGCTCGGGGAGGCCTACATCCACGGGATGAACGGGATCGCCGAAGGTGTCCGGCAGCTGCGGGGCGACGCCGTCAACCAGGTCGACGGGGCCGCACGCGTGCTGGTGACCGCCGGCACCGGCGTACCTACGAGCGGATTGGTCTTGACCACGGGCTGAGATCACCTCAATGTCCGATGGTGTACTAGAGCGGTACCTGCGACGGTGAAAGGGACCACCGCCGGAGGAGGTGCCATGTCCGGAATCGTCGCTTGGACACTCACCGCGGTGTTCGCCGCGCTGGTCCTGCCGTGCGTGCTGAGACTCGTCCGACTGGACTACGGCACGCAGGGCGCGGCGATCCGCAACGGTGACCTGGCCGAACTGCTGCTCGTCGTCGCCATGGTCGCGATGCTGTCCCCGGTCGGCGGCCCGATCCCCGCGGCGGGCTGGCAGGCGGTCCTGGCCCTGACCGCGGGCTGGTTCGCCGTCGCGTGGTGGAAGGGACGGCGATCCGGGCACGCCGCGTGCGGGCACCACGCCGTCTCCGCCACCGCGATGCTGTTCATGGTGACGTTCATGCCGCACAGCGACGTCACCCACGGTCCGTGGCTGGTGATGTCCGGCCCCGGCGGCGCTTCGGCGCTGTGGCTTTCGCTGGTCTTCGGTGTCGTGGCCGCGTACTTCGCCGCGGACGCGGTGCGTGCCGGCTTTTCGGCGGCGCGGGGCGACGGCGGCTCCGCCCAGACGTCGCGGCGGGTGTGCCGGGTCGTCATGGGGCTGGGGATGGGTTACATGCTGCTCGGCGCCGCCGTCTGACCGCGCAATCAGTCACCTGCTTGCGCGGTCGGCGAGCGCAACCAGGTGACTAATTGCGGGGGATGCGGCGCACGACCCCCGCCTCGGCGGTGCCCGCGGCCGGCAGGCCGTCGGCAGGGTTGTCCGCGGCCCACTTCGCGGCGTCGGCGATGTCCTTGTTGAGCGCGACGATCAGCGCCTCGGACGACGGGTACGCCTCCTGTTCTCGCAGGTGGTGGCCCAGCCACACGGTCAGCACCTCGCCGTAGAGGTCGCCGCTGAACTCCAGCAGATGCGCCTCGACGAGCCGGTAGCCGTCCGCGCCGTAGTAGGTCGGCCGCCTGCCGACCGAGACCGCCGCCGCGATCCGGGTGCCGTCGGCGCGTTCGGCCCAGCCCGCCCACACTCCGTCGCCGACTTGGCCGTCTTGGTCGCGCAGCGCGATGTTGGCGGTCGGGAAGCCCAGTTCCCGGCCCCGCTGATCGCCCTTCTCCACCTGGCCACGGACCACGAAGTACTCCGCCGTCATGCCGCTCCCCGTCGCAGTCGTCACGAGAGCCATGAATACCACGCCCCGCACCCGGGGTCGACCGCCGTCCACGCCGCGAGAGTGTCCACTGTGTACTGAATCACCTGGAAGAACCCGCGTCCGCGGTCGGCGTCGGCAGGGCGCCGCCTGGTCGTCCAGGCCCCTCGCCGTCCGGCCTCGATCAGGCCGTGACGAGCCGGTATCCCAGGTCCAGTTCCGTCCGGCCGAGCAGGGCGACGTGGTGCCGATGCCAATGTCCGTCGGCGAGATCGGCACGCAGGCGCTCGACCGCCGTCGCGACGACGTTCTGGTCCAGCAGCGCCACCCCGGACATCCCCGCGCGCACGCGTTCGGACAGGTACGCCTCCGGCCTGCGCCAATACGCGCCGAGGAACCCGTCGACGCAGTCCGAGGGCACCGGCAGCGGGTCCACCGTGGGTGTCACGCCCGCCGCGCCCAGCTCCTCGACGACCCGGTCGAGGCAGGCGAGCCTGCTCTCGTGTTCGGCGATCTCCGGCAGGTAGTCCCGCACCAGCCAGAACCGCGCGAACACCGCCTGATCCCAGGTCACGATCACCTGGCGGCGGGACACGCGCCGCAACTCGGCCAGCCCGGCGGTCACCTCCGCCCAGTGGTGCACGGTGAGCACCGCGAGGGCCACGTCGAAGGCGTCGTCGGGGAACGGCAGCTCTTCCGCGCACGCCTGGACGGCGGGGGCCGCGGCGGCCGGACGCTGCGCGATCATCCGCCGCGAGGGCTCGACGGCCACCACGTCGCGGTCTTCCGGCTCGTAGGAACCGGCTCCGGCCCCGACGTTCACCACCGAGCGCGCGTCACCGAGGGCGGCGGTGACGGCGGCGGCGATACGGGGATCCGGGCGTCTTGATCGCGCGTAGTCCCGGCCGAGTTCGGCATACGGGTCCGAGATCAAGGGGCGCACCTGCCCGAGTCTAGCCAGAGCCGCTACCTGCGGGAACGATGATTCAGTCTGTCGTGGTCAAGAAAGTGTCGGAAAGGACGGGTGCTTCGCCCCGATCCGGTGCCGTGGTGGTGATCATCAGCCCGGCGGGCTCGCGCCAGACGCGGGTCCGCAGCGGTTCGCCGGGGAAGACGACGCCGGCGAACTTGGCCGAGAACGACGCGACGCGGGAGGCGTCGCCGTCGAGGAACTCGTCGGTGACGGCCTTCGCGATGACGCCGTAGGTGCACAGGCCGTGCAGGATCGGCTTGTCGAACCCGGCCGCCGCGGCGAACCCGGGGTCGGCGTGCAGGGGGTTGCGGTCGCCGCAGAGCCGGTAGAGCAGCGCCTGCTGCGGCGACGTCGGCGTGTCGATGACCGCGTCCGGTTCGCGCGGCGGGAGTTCGACGCGGTCGGACGGGCCGCGTTCGCCGCCGAAACCCCCTTCGCCACGGGCGAAGATGCTCGACCGGAGTGTCCACAATGGAGTGCCGTCCGAGTCGGTGGCGACCGTCTCGTTCACGATCACGGCCGCCTTGCCCTTGTCGAAGACGTCCACGATCCGCGTGCGCGCCACCGCCTTGCCCGATGTCGGAATCGGCCGGTGCGCGATCACTTCCTGCTTGCCGTGCAACACTTTCCCGAGATCGACCTCGACACCGGGGAACGAGACCGCGGGCGGTTCGAACACGCGCAGGTTCGCCGCCACGGTGGCGAACGTCGGCAGCACCTGGAGGCCGTCCTCGTACGTGTAGCGCAGTTCCCGCGGGCTCGTCGGATCCGCGCCCGCGCCGAGCGCCAGGTGGTAGAGCTGCACGTCCGACGCGGTCCAGGCGAAACTCACCTCGCCGAGGTCGGCGCCGATCGCGACCGAGGGATCGATGGGCACGGGAACTCCTCAGATGCTGTGGTTGGTTCGTGATCGAAGGCGGAACACCCGTGATCGGAGGCCGATCTCGCGTGATTGGAGGCGTAACACACGTGACTGGAGGCGGAACTCCTACTCGTAGGTGACGGTGACCTCGTCGGTCAGTGGAAGGGACTGGCACGCCAGCACGATGCCATCGGCGATGTCGTCGCCGTCGAGGACCTCGTTGTTCAGCATCTTCACCTCACCGGAGGTGACTCGGCAAGCGCAGGCACTGCACTGGCCCTCGCGGCACGAGTACGGCGCGTCGAAACCCTTTTCCAGCAACAGGTCCAGCAGTTTAGTCCGGCGCGGCCAGGTGAGCTTCTTCGTCTCCCCGTCGAGGGTGACTTCGACCGCCGCGGGGGTCTCGGCCTCTTCGACGGCGACGGGCTCGGCCACCTCGAACGGGTTCCCGCCCAAAGACAGGAAGCGCTCCAGGTGGATCCGCTTGCGCGGCAGTCCGAGGTCCTTGAGCACCGTGCGCGCGGCGTCCATGAACGGGCCAGGACCGCAGATGAACGCCTCGTGCGCGGTGTACGGCGCCACCAAGGCGCGAAGGTGTGCCTCGGTCGGAAGTCCTTGCAGGCTTTCCAGCCAGTGCATGACGACCAGCCGGTCCTGGTATCGAGCGGCGAGGTCCGCGAGTTCCCGCGCGAAGATCACCGACCGCTCGTCGCGATTGGCGTACAGCAGCACCACTTTGCCGGTTCCGTGTTCCAGCGCGGACTTGAGGATCGACATCACCGGTGTGATGCCGCTGCCGCCCGCGAGCAGCAGGAAGTCCTCGTCGAGCGACGCGGGGCTGAACACCCCGGCCGGCGGAAGGACCTGGACCTCCTGACCGGGCTGGAGGTTGTCGCAGAGCCAGTTCGACCCGTAGCCGTCGGCGGTGCGTTTGACGGTGACCTGCACCCGGTTCTCGTGCGGCGCGCTGGAGAGCGAGTAGCAGCGGGCCACCGACCCGGTTCGCTCGCTCGGCACGCGCACGGTGAGGAACTGCCCTGGGATGTAAGCGAAAACGGAGACGTGCTCGGCCGGGATCTCGAACACGATCGAGCGCGCGTCGGCAGTCTCGGTGATCACCTCGGCCACGGTCACGGTGACGGGGCCGCTCATTCGGGCACCTCCAGCAGGCCGTCCTTCAACGCGGCGTCGATGCTTTCGCTGAGATTGCCGCAGGTGTCGAGCAACGCCGTCTGCGCGCCCGACGCCTTCTGCTCGGCGAACACCGGGCAGCTCCGGGACGCGTCGCTCGTCCACTGGATACTGGTGTGCTGCATGCTGTTCTTCTTGACCAGCACGCACGTTCCGCACGCGCGGCAGCTCAGCGGCCGCAGCCCGGCGGTGAGGAACTCGACGGTTTCCGGCTTCACACCCCGGCCTCTTCCGACTGCTGCCGCGCCAGGTTCTCGGCCACCTCCGCCGCCCAGACCTCGTTGGCGCGGCTGGTGTCCACTTCGAACTCGAACCGCCGCGTCATGTCCTCGGTTACGTCTGCGGCGTCCACATAGAACTGGTCGTACCAGCGGCGCAGCTGGTAGACCGGCCCGTCCTCCTCGCACAGCAACGGGTTGTCGATCCGCGTCTTGTTGCGCCAGATCTCCACGTCCTGCAGGAAGCCGACGCCGATGCCCTTGGCGAACTTCCCGGCGATCTTGTCCGCGTGCTCGTCCGAGACGCCCTCGAACTTCTTCACGCTCACGCCCCACTGCAGCACGAACGAGTTCTCGGTGACCGGGTAGTGGCAGTTGATCAGCACGTTCTCGATCTCGAAACCCTGGTACGTGTTGAGCAGCGTGTTGATCATGTACGACGGCCCGAAGTACGACGCCTCCGACCGCAGCAGGTTCTCCTCGCCGCCGTAGTTGGACGCCATTCCCTTGTCCGGACGGCCCTTCGTGTTCAGGTACTGCGTGGCGATGTGGCCTTCGAACACGTTCTTGAAGTAGGTCGGGAAGGCGTAGTGGATGTAGAAGAAGTGCGCCATGTCGACCATGTTGTCGATGATCTCGCGGCAGTTGGAGCCCTCGATCAGCACCGAGTCCCAGGTCCAGTTGCTCCACTCGCCGTTGAACACGCCTTCGATCCGCGGGATGACGACGTCCTCGGGCGGCGGGTTGCCCTCCGGGTCGTGCCAGACGAACAGCTGCTTGTTCTCCTCCAGCACGGTCCACGACTTGGTCCGCGCCCGCAGCGGAACCCGCTTGGCGTAGGGGATCGAGACGCATTTGCCGTTGCCGTTCCAGCGCCAGTCGTGGAACGGGCAGGCGATCTCGTCGCCCTTGACCTCGCCTTGGGTGAGGTCGCCGCCCATGTGACGGCAGTACCCGTCGAGCACGTTCAGCTTGCCGGACGAATCGGCGAAGACCACCAGTTTCGTCCCGAACGCCGTGATGGCGTGCGGTTTCCCGTCGCGGAACGGCTCGGCCAGGCCGAGACAGTGCCAGCCGCGCGCGAACCGCGAAGGGGGCGCGCCCGCGTCGATCTGCCGTACGGATTCCGTCGTCATCGGCTGCCTCCCGCTTTGGTGTGATCTTGCTGCGCGAGATGCTCGGCCGCAAGGTAGCCGAACACCATCGCCGGGCCGATCGTCGCGCCGGGGCCGGCGTAGGTGCGGCCCATCACCGCCGCGCTCGTGTTGCCCGCCGCGTAAAGTCCGTCGATCACCGCCCCGTCCTCGCGCAGGACGCGCGCGTGCCGGTCGGTCCTCAAACCGCCCTTGGTGCCCAGGTCGCCGGGCACGATCTTCACCGCGTAGTACGGCGCGACGTCCAGCGGGCCCAGGCTCGGGTTGGGTTTGTTCCGCGGGTCGCCGTAGTAGTGGTCGTACGCGCTGCGTCCGCGGTGGAAGTCTTCGTCCACGCCGCTTTTCGCGAAGCCGTTGAACCGCCGGACGGTGGCCTCCAGCGCGTCGGCCGGGACCTCGATCCGCTCGGCGAGTTTCGCGATCGTGCTCGCTTTGACCGCGATGCCCGCTTTGAACCAGCGGCCGGGCAGCGGCTGGCGCGGGCCGAGGCCGGTGAACATGTACCGGTTGCGGTTGCGCTGGTCGAACACCAGCCAGGTCGGGATGTTCGCGCCGGGACCGTCACCTTCGCCGTACATCGCGTGCACGGCCTCGACGTACGGCGCCGACTCGTTGACGAAGCGTTCGCCGCGCGCGTTGACCATCAGGCAGCCCGGCCGCGACCGTTCGGCGAGCGCGAACCACGGGCCGCCGGTCAGCGGGATGGACGGACCCCACCACGCGTCGTCCATCAGGTCGACGGCCGCGCCGAGTTTGAGCCCGGCGTCGATGGCGTCGCCGGTGTTGGCCTCGGCGCCGACGGTCCACTCCGTACCGATGGGCGCGCGCTGGTACTTGACCCGCATCTCTTCGTTGCGCTCGAACCCGCCCGCGCCGAGGACGACGCCGAGCCGCGCGCGGATCGTCTTCTCCGCACCCTCATGGCGGACCACGACGCCGGTCACCCGGTCGCCTTCGATCTCGAGGTCCACCAGCGGCGTATTCAGCCAGACAGGGACATCCGCTCGCCGCAGACCTTCACGGAGACCGGCCGCAAGCGCTTGCCCCATGGAAAGCAGCCGCTGACGGCGGATCCGGCCCGTGAGCCAGCGGCCGCCAAGACTCAGTACACGGAGGATGCCGCGCGGATGCCGGGCGAGCAGGCTCAGCCACCGGTAGTCCGCCTGGGTGATCGGGGCGCCGAGCGGGGGAGCGCTGTACGGTGGCTCCAGCTTCGCCAGCTCCGGTCCGAGCAGGTTGCCGTCGAGCGCGGCCGGTTCGACCGACCGTCCGCCGGCGCGCCCGCCGGGGGCCTCCGGGTGGTAGTCCGAGTAGCCGCGGACCCAGCGGAAGCGCAACGGCGTCTTGTCGCAGACGAAGGACAGGACCTCGGGGCCGCGGTCGAGGAAGGCCGACCGGAGTTCGGCGGGGACGACGTCACCGACGATCGCTTCGAGGTATTCGTGCGCCCGCTCCGGGGGTTCGGAGATCCCCGCCGCCCGCAGCGCGTGGTTGCCGGGGATCCAGACGCCGCCGCCGGAGCGCGCCGTCGAGCCGCCGAAGTGGGCGGCCTTCTCCACGACCAGGACCTCGAGTCCCCGGTGGGCCGCGGACAGTGCGGCGGTCATCCCGGCGGCACCACTGCCGACCACGATCACGTCGTAGTCCATACGCCCCTCACCTGGAACACGTTGTAGGAAGCATGTAGCAGCATCCGCGCTGCTCCAGTCACCATAGACGAGAACGTGTTCTAGTTCTAGGGTGGGGTCATGGACTCCCTCGTCGCGGATGTGGTGATCGTGGGCTTCGGAGCGGCAGGCGCCTGTGCGGCGATCGAGGCCGCCGACGCCGGTGCTCGGGTGCTTGTGCTGGACCGGTTTTCCGGTGGTGGCGCGAGCGCGGTCAGCGGTGGTGTCGTCTATGCCGGTGGCGGGACGGCGCAGCAGCGGGACGCGGGCGTCGACGACAGTGTCGACGCGATGTACGACTACCTGCGGCTCGAGGTCGGCGACGTCGTCTCCGAGGAGACCCTGCGGCGGTTTTGCGCGGGCAGTACGGAGATGGTGACCTGGCTGGAGGGCAACGGTGTCCCCTTCGAGGGGAGCCTGTGCCCGTACAAGACGTCTTACCCGAGCGACAAGCACTATCTGTACTACTCGGGCAGCGAGGCGGCGGGCGGTTTCCGCGACGCCGCCAAGCCCGCGCCGCGCGGACATCGCGTCAAAGGGCCGGGTACGTCGGGAAAACTGCTGATGAAACGGCTCATGGAGGCCGTCCGGAGCCGCGGGATCCAGGTGCTGCCGCAGACCGCCGCCCGAAACCTGATCGTGGACGCCGACGGTGCTGTGACCGGCGTCGTCGTGTCCACCCTGCGGGACGCGCCCGCTCGCGTGCGGGCCGCACACCGGAGGCTGTCGGCGTATGCCGCGAAACCGGGGATCTACGTGCCGTCACTGCGGAAGTCGCTGCACCGGCGGGTGGAGCGGATCGAGCGTCGCTACGGCCGTGAGCTGCGGATCTCCGCCTCGCGCGGGGTCGTCCTCGCGGCGGGCGGGTTCATCGCGAACCGCGAGATGGTGCGTGAGCACGCCCCCGCGTATCGCGGCGGGCTGGCGCTCGGGACGTCGGCCGACGACGGATCCGGTATCCGGATGGGGGTCGAGGCCGGCGGGGCGACCGCCGAACTCGGCCGGATCTCGGCCTGGCGGTTCATCACGCCGCCGTCGGCGTTCCTGGGTGGCCTGCTCGTGGACGAGACGGGCGGCCGGATCATCGACGAATCCCGGTACGGCGCGGCCGTCGGCGAACGCATGATCACCGGACACGAAGGGCGTGGCTGGCTGCTGGTCGACGACGCCATCGTCCGGCAGGTCCAGCGGGAAGCACGCGGGCAAAGTCAATGGTTCCAAGGACTTCAGGTGCGGTATCTGCTGCGGCAACGCGTCGTCGCCGGTTCGCTCGACGAGGTCGCGCGCAAGGCGGGCGTCGACCCCGGCGGGCTGGCCGCCAGTGTCGAGGCCGCACGGTCCGGCGCGGACCCGACGGGCAAACCGGCGGAGTTCGCGCGGCCGCTGGATCAGGCGCCGTACTCGATGATCGACGTTTCGATCAAGCCGAACCTCGGCTATCCGTGCCCGATGCTGACGCTGGGCGGCCTGGTCGTGGACGAGGAGACCGGGGCGGTGCGCTCCGCCGGCGGCACTCCGATCCGCGGGCTGTACGCGGCGGGGCGGACCGCGGTGGGAATCTGTTCTAGGTCCTATGTGAGCGGTCTGTCGCTGGCCGACTGCGTGTTTTCCGGTCGGCGTGCCGGACTGCACAGTGCGCTCGACCGGGGTTCGGTCGACAAAAACGAGAACGTGTTCTAGTCTTGGACTCGGTTCACCGAGTATGGCGAGAGAGGGAACGCATATGAGCGAGCACGCCGCGCAGGACGTGATCGCGGGGATCCGGGAGCTGCTGCCGGTCCTGCGGGAGCGGGCGCAGGAGGCGGAGGACGCCAGGCGCGTTCCCGAGGAGTCCGTCAAATCCTTGCAGGAGACCGGGTTCTTCAAACTCCTGCAGCCGAAGACGTTCGGTGGTCTCGAAGCCGACCCGGTGAGCTTCTACACCGCGGTCAAACTCGTCGCGAGCGCGTGCGGGTCCACGGGCTGGGTCGCCTCCATCCTCGGCGTCCACCCGTGGCACCTCGGCCTGTTCGAGGCGCAGGCACAGCAGGACGTCTGGGGCGACGACACCGACGTCCGGATCTCGTCGTCGTACGCGCCGATGGGCAAGGCGGACGTCGTCGACGGCGGCTACCGGCTCAGCGGGCGCTGGAGTTTCTCCTCCGGCTGCGACCACGCGACCTGGGTGCTGCTGGGCGGCCCGGTGTTCAAGGATGGCAAACCGGTCGACTTCTGCACTTATCTGGTGCCGATCTCCGACTACACGATCGAGGACGTCTGGGACACCGTGGGCCTGCGCGGCACCGGGTCCAACGACATCATCGTGAACGACGTCTTCGTGCCGAAGCACCGTGCGCTCAGTTTCATCGCGACGTCGAAGTGCAAGACGCCCGGACAGGAGATCAATCCGGGGCCGCTGTACAAGCTCCCCTACGGATCGGTGCATCCGAGCACGATCACCGCGCCGATCATCGGGATGGCGCAAGGCGCCTACGACGCGCACGTCGAGTACCAGGGCAAGCGCGTCCGCGCGGCGTACGCGGGCGAACAGTCCAAAGAGGACCCGTTCGCCAAGGTGCGGATCGCCGAGGCGGCGAGCGAGATCGACGCGGCCTGGCTCCAGCTGACGCACAACATCGACGAGCTGTACCAGCTGGCGTGCAAGGGGGAGAAGCTGCCGTTCCCCACCCGGCTGCGAGTGCGCCGTGACCAGGTCCGCGGCACGGAACGCGCGATCTTCGCGATCGACAGGCTTTTCGAGAACTCCGGTGGCCGGGCCTTGCAAGCCGGAACCCCGATCCAGCGGTTCTGGCGCGACGCCCACGCCGGCCGGGTGCACGCGGCGAACGACGCCGAGCGCGCCTACGTCATGTTCGGAACCGGCGCCTTCGGGCTGCCCGTCGAGAATGCGATGGTCTGATGACCGAAGGCAAGTACGTCACCGTCCAAGATGGACTCAAGCTGCACTACCACGAGGCGGGCGCGGAACATCCGGAGACGGTGATCCTGCTGCACGGCGGTGGGCCCGGCGCGTCGGCGTGGAGCAACTTCGGCCGCAACCTGCCGGTCTTCGGCAAGAACTACCGGACGCTGGCGATCGACCAGCCCGGGTTCGGCCGGTCGGACAAACCGGCCGAGCATCCGCAGTACTTCCGCCACAGCGCGGACGCCGTGGTCGGCTTGATGGACGAACTCGGCATCGAACGCGCCCATTTCGTCGGGAACTCGCTCGGCGGCGGCGCCTCGGTGCGCCTCGCGCTCAACCATCCGAAGCGCGCCGGCCGCCTTGTCCTGATGGGGCCTGGCGGCCTGAGCTTGAACCTGTTCGCGCCCGATCCCACCGAGGGCATCAAGAACCTCGGCCGGTTCAGCGCACCGCCGGGTCCGAGCCGCGAGAAGCTCGAAGCCTTCCTGCGGATCATGGTGCACGACCAGTCCCTGATCACCGACGAACAGCCCGACGAACGGTTCGCCGCCGCGAGCGCGCCGGAGTCCCTGGCGGCGATGAAGGCGATGGGCAAGTCGTTCGCCCAGCCCGACACCTACGAAGAGGGCATGCTGTGGCGTGAGGCGCATCGCCTGCGCCAACGCGTGCTGCTCATCTGGGGCAGGGAAGACCGGGTCAACCCGCTCGACGGCGCCCTGCTCGCGCTCAAGACGATCCCGCGTGCCCAGCTGCACGTGTTCGGTGGCTGCGGCCACTGGGCGCAGCTGGAGAAGTTCGACGAGTTCAACCGGCTGGCACTCGACTTCCTGGGAGCCTCCTGATGGGTATCCGTTCGCTCGCCTACCTTCGCATCGAAGCCACCGACATGGCCGCGTGGCGCGAATACGGGCTGAAGGTCCTCGGCATGGTCGAGGGTTCCGGCACGAATCCGGAAGCGCTTTACCTGCGCATGGACGACTTCCCCGCGCGGCTCGTGATCTTCCCCGGTGAGCACGACCGGCTCGCCGTGGCGGGCTGGGAGGTCGCCAACGCCGGCGAACTCGACGAGATCCGGGCATCGCTCGACGCGCATTCGGTGCCGTACAAGGAAGGCGCCCCGGATCAGCTGGCCGATCGCCGGGTCGACGGCCTGGTGTCCTTTGAGGACCCTTCCGGCAACACGCTCGAAGTGTTCCACGGTGTCGCGTTGCAACACCGGCGCGTGGTCAGCCCGTACGGCCACAAGTTCGTCACCGGCGAGCAAGGCCTCGGACACGTCGTACTGTCCACACACGACGATGACGCTTCTCTGCGGTTCTACCGTGACGTGCTCGGATTCCGGTTACGGGACTCGATGAAACTGCCGCCGCAGATGGTCGGCAGGCCCGCCGACGGCGCTCCGGCTTGGCTGCGGTTCTTCGGCTGTAATCCGCGTCACCACAGCCTCGCGTTCCTCCCGATGCCGACTCCCAGCGGCATCGTGCACCTCATGGTCGAAGTGGAGAACACCGACGACGTCGGCCTCTGCCTCGACCGGGCCATCCGCCGGAAGGTGCCGATGTCGGCCACCCTCGGGCGGCACGTCAACGATCTGATGCTCTCGTTCTACATGAAGACCCCCGGCGGATTCGACGTCGAATACGGCTGCGAGGGGCGTCAAGTGGACGACGAAAGCTGGATCGCCCGAGAGAGTACGGCGGTTTCCTTGTGGGGACACGACTTTTCAGTCGGCGCGCGCCCGCCGGGGCAGTCGTGACCCCGGTGACGGACCTCGGCGCGGAGATCGATCCGGCGCGGTTCCGGACGGTGCTCGGGCACTTCTGCACCGGCGTCGCGGTGGTGACCGGGCACGACGGCCGGGCCCCGGTGGGCTTCGCGTGCCAGTCGTTCGCGGCGCTTTCCCTCGATCCGCCGCTGGTGCTCTTCTGTCCCGCCAAGACTTCCCGGACCTGGGCGGTCCTCGCCGAGTCCGGCCGGTTCGCCGTCAACGTGCTCGCCGAGGACCAGCAGGACGTCAGCGCCGTGTTCGGCGCGCGGGGAGCGGACAAGTTCGCGTCGATCGACTGGACCCCCGCCCCGTCCGGTTCCCCTTTGCTGACAGGGGCGTTGACGTGGATCGACTGCACGCTCGAAACCGTGCACGAGGCGGGTGACCACTACGTCGTCGTCGGCAGGGTCACCGCGCTCGGGGAACCTTCGGACGATCGTCCGCTGCTGTTCCATCGTGGGCGGTACACGGTGACCGAGCCGGTCGCGGACGAACTCGCGGCGCTCATGCCCTGGCCGCGTCCTGACGATTGGCTCTGATCGGCTCGCCCGCTTCGTGCAGGCTGCGCAACGCGAGCTTGTAGGACTCGGCGAGCCCCGTCTCGTGGTACGGAACACCGAGCTCGGCGCAGTACTCCTGGACGATGGGCCGGGCGCGGCGCAGGTGCGGTGACGGCATACTCGGGAAGAGATGGTGCTCGATCTGGTAGTTGAGCCCGCCGAGCGCGACGTCGACGATCCGGCCGCCGCGGACGTTGCGTGACGTGAGCACCTGCTTGCGGAGGAAGTCGAGTTCGGTGTCCCCGGACAGGATCGGCATCCCCTTGTGGTTGGGCGCGAAGATCGATCCCATGTAGACGCCCCACAGTGCTTTGTGGACGATGAAGAAGACGAGCGCCTTGGCGGGGGAGAGGACCACGAGCAGCGCGCTGAAGTAGAGCGCGAAATGCGTCAGCAGCAACGCAGCTTCGAGCCAGCGGGCCCGGATGCCCGGCTTCGAAACCGCGCGGATACCGGAGACGTGCAGGTTCAGGCCTTCGAGGGTGAGCAGCGGGAAGAACAGGAACGCCTGGTAGCGGCCGATGAACCGGGGGATGCCCTTGCTGGCCCGCGCCTGGTCCTTCGACCACACGAGGATGTCCGGATCGACGTCGGGGTCGAGGCCCTCGTGGTTCGGGTTCGCGTGGTGGCGGGTGTGCTTGTCCATCCACCAGCCGTAGCTCATACCGACGCCGAGGTTCCCCGCGATGCGGCCGGCGATCTCGGCCGGGCGGCGGGTCCGGAACACCTGGCGATGTGCCAGGTCATGCGACAGCAGGGCGATCTGGCCGAACATCACCGCCTGGAAGACGGCGATCCCCAGCTGCCACCAGGAATCCCCGATCGCGAAGAAGGCGATCCAGCCGGCGACGAAGAGGGTGGCCACCAGTCCGATGCGGAAGACGTAGTAGCCGGGACGGCGGTCGAGAAGGCCCGCTTCGCTGACGCGGCGGGACAGGCGGGCGAAATCGCTGCCTGTGCGGAGGTTTGCGGTCACCGTCATGAGTCTGGTCCATGGGGTGGGCCAGGGTGAATGCGGTGCGCCGGTGGGTCCCTGCGGGGGCTGGCCCTACCCCGCACCGGGCTCGCACTTGACCTTGACATTGTGACAAGGTCTTCACTGGTGGGCAGGAGGTGATCGTCATCGACACGACACAACGGACTACACCGGACACACGGCTGCTCGACGCCTTGAGCTCCGAAAGCTCGTCGACGCGGCTCCAGGCGGCCCTGGCGGCCGGGACGCACCCGGACGCCCGGTTCGTCGACGCGCTCATGGCACGGTGCGCGGTCGAGCCGGACTTCTTCGTGCGGGACATGCTGACCTGGGCATTGACCCGGCTCCCGGCGGAGAACACGATGCCGGCGCTCCTGACGGAGCTCGGTTCCGACGTCCCGCAGGCGCGGAGCCAGGCGTTGCACACGCTGTCCAAGATCGGGGACGTCACCGCGTGGCCCGCGATCACCCGGTCGCTGCTGCACGACGCCGACGACGAGGTCGCGCGGAGCGCGTGGCGTGCCGCCGTCGTCCTCGTCCCCGACGGGGAGCGGAAACGGCTGGCCGTGGACCTGGCCGCGCAGTTCGGCCGCGGCGACCGGAAGGTGCGGCTGAGTCTCAGCAGGGCACTCGTCGCGCTCGGTGACGAGATCGAACCCGCCCTGCGGACGGGCCTGGCGAGTGCCGACCCGGAGGTGCGCGCGCACGCCCGCGCCACGGAGCGGCTCCTGCGCGACCCGGACGCCGACTTCGATCCGGCCATCGACGAGGCGAAACGGGTCGTCGCGCTCGGTCCGGAACGAGCAGGGGGAGCGTGAATGCTGATCGGTGAGGTGGCGCGCCGCTCGGGGGTGAGCAGCCGGATGCTCCGGCATTACGACTCCCTCGGGCTGGTGCGGCCGACCGGTCGCACCGTCGGTGGCTACCGTGAGTATTCCGACGGGGACATCCGCCGGATCTTCCATGTGGAAGCCCTGCGGTCTCTCGGCCTGTCGCTGCGCCAGATCGGGCGTGCCCTGGAGGACCCCGCCTTCGAGCCGTCCGATCTGGTCGGCGACCTCATCCGGCGGACCGAGGAACGGCTGAAGCGGGAACAGGAGCTTCTCGAACGACTTCGTGCGGTCGACGCCTCGGCGCCGTTGGGCTGGGAGGGTGTCCTGCGCATCGTCGAGCTGCTGCACGGGCTCAACTCACCCCATGCCGCGCGACGCCAGCAGACCGTCCTGGTGCCGGCCGAGGACCTGCCGGTGCCCACAGAACTACTGGCGGAGGCGGTGCTCGGTGAAGCCGATCTGAACGTCGCCGGTGCTCTGCGGTGGGCCCTGGCGAGGGCGGGCGGTGACGGTGTGGCGAGCCTGGCGGCCGGCGCGCGTTCGGAGAACGTCGACGTCCGGCGTCGCGCGATCCTGGCGCTCGCCGGGATGCCCGGCGACGAGGCGACCGCGGTACTGGCGGAGGCGCTCGGAGACTCGGACGAGACGGTCCGCGGCCGTGCCGCGCTGGCCGTCGGTGCGCGTGGTGGGTCCGCGGCCGTGCCGGCCCTCGTCCGCATGGTGGTCGAGGGCACTCTCGACGTCGAGGCGGCCGAGGTTCTCGGAAGCTTGGCGCGCGACGCGGGCCGCGCGGACCGGATCATGAGCGCGCTGGCCGACGAGCTCGCCGCCCCCACCGCGGACTCCGCGACGCGGATGCGCCTGACCCAGGCCCTCGCCGAGATGCCGCCCGCCCTCGTACGGGACGTCCTGCGGAACCTGGCCGAAGACGAGGACCGCGCCGTCGCCCTTCTCGCCTCGGCGCTCAGGGGGATGCTCGAGGCTGGTGAATGAGGTGGGCGGTGATAGGTGCTGTGGTGTTCTGTTGAGTTTGGTGGGTCGAACTCGGCTCTCGCTTTCGCGATCCACATTCAGCGTGGCAGCGGGCGAACTGGACACTGTCGCTCTGGTTCGTTATGTGGTCAAGGTCATCCGCGGCCATCGGAAGCGGAGCGGGTCTCCCTGACGCAAGCCGACTCCGCGGCAGGAGGCGTTGCTGGTGCATCTGCGCGACGGTGACACCGATGCCCGGCTCGCGGTGGGGTTCGGCGTCTGTCCTCAGCCCTCGAACAAAGGCTCACTGACCAATTGACATTCAAGGTCGGGACACGCTGGCTGTCGAACATTAGTTCGAGTATGATCTTGGTCATGACCACATCCTTTGCTTTCAATCCGAAAGCCGCTCGTCTTCTCGATGCCGCTTACGACGAGGAAGTCGTGCTCCGGCGGGCGCAGGGGCGTCAGGTGCGTGCGAT
>NZ_QHHX01000007.1:0-570388 GCF_003947485.1 Amycolatopsis sp. WAC 01416
ATCGCACGCACCTGACGCCCCTGCGCCCGCCGGAGCACGACTTCCTCGTCGTAAGCGGCATCGAGAAGACGAGCGGCTTTCGGATTGAAAGCAAAGGATGTGGTCATGACCAAGATCATACTCGAACACAAGTTCGAATTCCACTGGTTGATGACTCAGGGATGGAGTGCGTCAAATATATTGGGAGATAAGGAAAAATGACGCTCCGGACTTGGTTCGTCTTAGCTCTCAAGCTAAGCAGAAGTCACCTCGCCACAGGAACGGCATCCGAAACAGCGCGCACGAGTTCCTCGACCCGTTGTCCCCAACGGGAAACGATGACGAGATCACGATCGGGGTCGATCCAGAGCAGATGCTGATCGGCGTTGCCGCGGGCGAACCGGCCGGTCGCCGGCGGAGATCCGGAGTCCGCCTCCCCAGTGGGCACCACCGCTGACCACCGGGACGGTCTCGCCGTCGATGGTCGTCATCGAGTCGCGGTAGCCGTGCCAGGACCACGTACTGGACGCGCCGAGCGGGCCGAGGACGTGCTCGTCGAGCACCGCGGGCAGCGGGCGGGCGAAAAGGTGGGTGAGGGCCAAACAGAGCAGGTTGACACGAACGTCGTTGTACTCCCAGCGCGAACCCGGCGTGCCTCCGCGGCGACGACCGTCCAGCCAGGCTGGTTTGCCCCAGAGCTCACCGTCCCATTCACTGGTCTGTTGCAGCAGGTGATGCCAGGTGATCGTGCTCTCGGCCAGCTCCGGCAGGTCGAGAGTGTCGGCCACGGGCCGGTGCGGGTCGGAGATCAGCCCCTTGTCGAAGGCGATCCCGGCGACGGTCGATACGACGCTTTTGGTGATGCTGAAGGCCATTTCCGGCGTGTCGGAGGCGCCCCAGGCGGCGATGCGCTCGATCGCTCCACTGGTCCGGATGCCGGCCACAGCGGCCCCAGCACCTCACGGTGTGAACGCTCCTTCACCTGGCTCGCCCGGTACGCGCGCATGTCGTCGATGCCCGGCGTGACGCGCTCGCGCTGGGCCGCGGCGGCGGCGTGGACAGCGGACAGATCCAGTGCCATGGGCCCAACCATCCCGACAGGCGGACCCCTTAGTCCTCCACAGGCTTCGTCCAGGCCACCTGAACCAGCCCCGTCCCATGCCGCCGCGAGACCAGCACACCCCGCCCGGCAGGCTGCGGCCCCGGTTTGACCTCTCCGAGCAGCGCCCCTTCGTCCCGCGACCCGGACATCACCAAGCCTGGGGAGCCCAGCTCACGGATCCGTTGCAGCACAGGCTCGAACAGCGAACGCCCGGCCCCGCCGCTCCCGCGCGCGATGACGAGGTGGAGCCCGATGTCCCGTGCCTGCGGCAGGAATTCCAGGAGCGGCAGCAACGGGTTCCGGCCCACGGTGGCGACCATTTCATAGTCGTCGACGAGCACGAACAGCTCCGGGCCCCGCCACCAAGACCGGTTTCGCAGCTGTTCCGGCGTGACGTCCGCGCCGGGGAGCCGGTTTCGCATGGCCTGCTGACACTGCTCGATCAGCCCGGTCAGCACGGTTTCGGAGCCCGCGTAGCCGAGCAGGTGCGACTCCGGCACCGCACCCAGCATCCCTCGCCGATAATCGGCGACGACGATCGCGGCCTCGTCCGCCGAGTACTTCGACACGATGCCCTGCGCGATCGCGCGCAGGAGCGAGCTCTTGCCGGATTCCACGTCACCGAAGGCCAGGAAGTGCGGTTCGGTGGCGAAGTCGAGGTACACCGGCCGCAGATTCGATTCCGCGATGCCGAGCGTGACCTGCTTGCGTGGCCCGGCCTCGAGCGAGTCGAGCGGGACCTCCGGGGGCAGCAGTCGTACGGACGGCGCCGGTTTTCCCTTCCAGGCGGCGGAAATCCGGCGGTTCAGATCCAGGCCACCGGCACCGACGGTATCCGGCCGCTGATCCGAGTCGATCCGCGGCAGTGCCGCGAGGAAATGCAGTTTGTCCGCGGTCAGCCCGCGCCCCGGCCGGTCGGCGGGGACGTTCTGCGCGATCTTGCGGTCGATCAGCGAGTCCGCGGGTTCGCCGAGCCGCAGTTCGAATTTGGTGCCGATCGCGTCGCGCAGGGGCGCCCGCATGCCCATCCACTGGTTGATCGAGACGACGACGTGGATGCCGAAGCCGAGCCCGCGCGACGCCAGGCTGGTGATCTGTTCCTCCAGCTGTTCGTATTCCTGGCGGATCGTGGTCCAGTTGTCCACGAACAGGAAGACGTCGCCGAATTCGCGGCCTTCCGTGCTCTCCCGGAACTCCGAACGCCGCTGGCGGAACGTCGTGATCGACTCGATCCCGTTGGCGGAGAAGAACTCCTCGCGCTGTTCGAGCAGGGTCGTCAGTTCCGCCACCACGCGGCGGCAACGCTGGGCGTCGCGCCTGGTCGCGTAGCCGGACACGTGGGGCAGCCCGGCGATCGGCGCCAGCGCGCCACCGCCCATGTCCAGCACGAACAGCTGGACCTCTTCCGGAGTATGGGTGAGCGCGAGCATCGCGGCGATGTCACGCATCAGCGTGCTCTTGCCGCTCTGCGGTGCCCCGACGATCAGCGCGTGCCCGGCGGCACCGGAGAAATCTGCCCACAGCATGTCGCGCCGCTGTTCGAAGGGCTTGTCCACCAAGGCGACCGGGATCATCAGCTTGCCGTTGCCGCCCCAGCCCAGCGGGCACAGACCGCGTGCCGGATCTTCGCCGAGCGGCGGCAGCAGCTGATCCAAGGTCGGCGGTTCGGCCAGCGGCGGAAGCCAGATCTGGTGTGCCTCCGGGCCTTTGCCTTCGAGCCGCGAGATCATCGCGCCGATGATCGTCTCGCCGGTGCCCTTTTCGACCGGCTCCTCGGCCTCGACGGTCACCGGGATCTCCACCGGCGCCAGCGTGAACGGCATCAGGCCGAGACTCTGGCCGTCCTTGCGCACGATCTTGCTGCGCGGCGGCAGTTCCCCCGAGACGTACGCGGCCTTGAGCCGGATGAGGGTGTCGTTGTCGGACTTCAGATACGCCGAACCCGGCACGGGCGGCAGCTGATAGGCGTCCGCGACGCCCAGCACCGCGCGGCTTTCCGACGCGGAGAAGGTCCGCAGACCGATCCGGTACGACAGATGCGAATCGAGCCCGCGAAGCCGTCCCTCCTCCAGCCGCTGCGAAGCCAGCAGCAGGTGGATCCCGAGACTCCGCCCCAGCCGTCCGATCGCGACGAACAGGTCGATGAACTCCGGCCGCGAAGACAGCAGCTCGCTGAATTCGTCGATGATCACCAGCAGCGACGGCAGCGGCCGCAGGTTGGCACCGGATTCCCTGGCCTTTTCGTAGTCCCGCACCGACGCGTAGTTCCCGGCCGCGTGCAGGAGTTCCTGACGCCGCAACAGTTCGCCGTTCAGCGCGTCCGCCATGCGGTCGACCAGCGCGAGATCGTCGGACAGGTTGGTGATGACGGCACAGGTGTGCGGCAGCCCGGTCATCCCGGCGAAGGTCGCGCCACCCTTGAAGTCGATCAGCGCGAGGTTCAGCTTCTCCGACGAATGCGTGACGGCGAGCGCGGTGACCAGTGTCCGCAGAAGCTCGCTCTTGCCGGATCCGGTCGCGCCGATGACCAGCCCGTGCGGCCCCATCCCGCCTTCTGCCGATTCCTTCAGGTCGAGGTCGACCGGCCTGCCATCGGGGTTGACGCCCAGCGGGATCCGCAGCCGGTCGCGCGCGGATCGCGGCGCCCAGGTGACGGCCGTGTCGGTGTCGCGCGGGTCGCCGATGCCGAGCAGCCCGGCCAGCCCGAACGTCGCCGACATCGGCGCCTCGCTGACCACCGCCGCCCCTTGGAACAGCGGAGTCAGCATCCGTGCCAGCGCCTCGGCGGCCCCGCGGTCCAAGGTGTCCGGCATGCCGAGGAAACCGAGCCGCTGCTCCGTGCCGTCACCGACGACCATCCCGAGCTGCTCCGGGCTCATGTGCAGGCTCAGCAGCCGTTCCGACGACACGGATCGCGGCTGCTCGGTGCCGATGTCCACCACGGTGACGCCGAGCCTGCCCTCTTCGGCGACGAGCCGCGAGTCGCCGAGGGTGTGCCCGCCGTCCACGATGACGACGATCTGGGGCAGGTCCAGCCGGGAATCCGGCCGCCGGGTGAACGCGGGCCGGTCGCCGAGGTCGGGGCCGAGGAGGTCGGCGAGTTTTCCGGAGTCGGCGTCGACGAGCCGTCGCGGACCGGCGGCGTCGGCGGCGGTGGAGGCCACGTGCGGCAGCCACTTCGCCCATTCCCAGTCGTGCAGCCGGTCGTCGTTGACGCAGAGCGCGATCCGCAGGTCGCCGGGAGAGTGGAAGGTCGCGAGCTGGGTCAGCAGCGCCCGCGCGGTCCCGAGCGTGTCCGGCCGGCGGCCGGACAGGCTGACCTGCGCGAACGACCGCAGCGAGACCGCGACCGGGAGTCCGTCGACCGTCGAATAGGTCCGGATGAAGTGCTTGAGGTTCGTCGAGCACACCGGGTCGAGGTCTTCCAGCGGCACGGTCTGCGGCGCCTTCAACGGCGTCGCGAGCCGCTGCGGGCCCGTCCCGACGCGCACCTGCCCGAACTGCGGGTCGGACCGGCGGCGATCCCACAGCTTCCCCGTCTCGATGTACGCCCACAGATCGGCGGGGTCGGGCTGCAACGCCGCCATCGCCGCACGCTGGTTGTCCGCGATCTCCCGCACCTGGCCGCGAAGGCCGGTCAGATACCGCTGGTAGTCCCGGCGTTCCTCGTTGATCTGCGCCTTCTTCTGCGCACCGCCGCGGCCGAGCGACATCACGACCATGCCCACCATCGCGGTGAGGAACAAGGCGCCGAAGATGTAGGTCATCACCCCGCCGTCGCGTCCGATGTAGACGAACGACATGGCGCCCATGCCCAGCATCATCGGCATGAACATCAGCAGCTGCATGGCTCCGCCGGACGAGCCCTTCGGCAGCATCGGCGGGGACTGCAGGACGATTTCACCGGGCTGCTCGCCCAGGGCCGGCAGGCGGTCGCGAGTGGCGCTCATCAGGGTCTTTCTGGCCGCTTGTGGGTAATCCTGCCGATCATTCTGGCCACTCGTGCCGCCCTCGCGGTGGGTACTTTTGCCGTCCGCTCGCGTCTGGTGGCGAACTTACGCTGCTCGAACAGTCGCAGACGTGGGGGAAACGAGAGAAGGAGAGCCATGGTCGGCACGGGCGAGTACCGGGCGGAGCCCGAGGCCATGCGCTCGGCGGTCGGGAACCTCGGCGGCATCATCATGCAGGGCATCAATGTCGTCGGCGACCTCGAACGCACCGTCCTGCAGCCGATGTCGTTCGCCACCTTCGGCAGCGCGGTGGCCGCGGCCAACACGGCCATGCAGAGCCAGCAGGTGGTCGCGGTCCGCACCCTCCTGCAACTGCTGCAGCAGATCAACGGCTTCATCAAGAGCAGTGCCGACGCCTACCAGGCCGCGGACGAGGCGGTCGCGGGCGGCTACGGCGGCCGTCCCGGCGGCGGCGCCGGATCGACGTCGTCGTCGATCTGGGGGAATTCGCACGCCTCCGAACTGGCGACGCTGGCCATCAACGACAGCGCCGGCGGCGAGGGCGAGCCGTCTTCGGTCGGCAACGTGCTGCGCTACCTGGGGGACGCGCGGCTGGGGCAGCTCGGCGACCACCCGATCACCGACACGCGGTTCCACGGCGTCTCGGACTTCAACGACTGGCTGGCCGGCGACGCCGACAACCAGGCACGGGTCGGGGTCATCGAGGTCTACGCCGGTACGGCGCGCAACTTCGGCGACGTACCCGGCGGGGTGCACAGCGGTGACGTCGTCGTGGTCGAACCGCTCCTGTTCTCCGATCGCAAGCCGATCATCGCCATCGCCGGAGAGGGCGGGCTGCTCTACAACCACGGAATCGTCGAAGCGGACATCAACGGCCTGGCGAAGGTCAGTGTCTACCGCCCGGCTTCCGTCTGACTTCCGGCCTGAGGAGCGACCATGCTGACTTATCCGAATTCCAGCGCGATGGACGCCACGGCGTCCTCGGGCGGGCCGATCACCATCCTGCCGCAGATCCTCACCGGGCAGCCGGAGCAGATCGCCAAGCACGTACTCGAGGTGCTCAAGAAGGCCAACGAGTTCCTCACCATGTACAACGAGGTGACGAAGGCCGCCGAGCAGCTGGGCAAGATCTGGTCCGGCGGCGCGTCGGACTCCGCGCTGAAGAAGATCACCGACTCCCTGAACTCGCTGACCAAGATCATCCAGGTCGTGCAGAAGGGCGCCGAACTGCTCGGCGTCGCCGGGACGCTGATCAAGACCGCGCAGACCGCCTACAAAGCGGTGGTGTCGGCGGTGAACCCGACGGTCGCCGGTCTGATGTCGAATCCGTGGACCTACGGCGCCGCTGTCGCGCTTTCCACCGCCACCAGTGCTTCGCTGCGCGCGTTCATCACCGCGATCGGCGCGCTGCTGAAGGCGCTCGGCGTGGTCGACCTCGCCAACCAGATCACCCAGATCGCCACCATCATCGGCGAAGTCCAGAAGCTGTTCGGGCACAACGACGCCGGTGACAACGGCGCCGCGGGCAACTCGGCGGTCTCGGGCACCCCGATCACCAACCCGCAGGCACCGGGCTCGGTCGCCAGCGGTTCGGGACAGGCCGCCGTCGGTGGCTCCGGCGGAGGCGCTTCCGGCGGTGGCACGACGCCGGGCGAGACGCCGCCGTTCACCCAGTACCGGCCGCCCGCGCTGGGCGGCAACGGTTCCCAGGGCAACTGGCCGGGTGGCGCGGACGCCTGGATCCCGGTGGACAGACCCTCCGGTGGGGGCGCGGGTTCCGGAGGCTCGTACCCGGGGGCGGGCGCGGGCTCTGGGAACACGGTCACCATCACCACCGACCTGAGCACCGGCAAGTCCACCGTGCAGGCGCCGGGCGGGCAGGACATCGATATCGACATCGACATGAACTACGGCGGCAAGCACTTCGAGCAGCACATCGATATCGATGCGGGAGCTGACTCACCGGCGAAGGGCAGGTAGCCGTGTGGGGGAGCGGTGTGGTCGACGCGTCGGGCGTCGTCAGCTCGATCCTGTCGAATTACCGGCGGCTCGTGGTCGAGTACCAGCGGCGGGTCACCGGTGATCCCGCCGCGCTGAACGCGGCGAGCCAGCGGTGCGGCGAGCGGGCGTCGACGGTTTCGGGCCGGGCGGAGGAGATCGGCAAGGCGGCCAAGGCGCTCAACGCGTCCTGGGAAGGTGACGCGTACGTCGCGTTCTCCACCTCCGCCGCGAACTTGAGCCAGGAACTCGGCGAGCTCGGCACGAAACTGGGCGACCAGTCGAACCGGCTGCGGGGAGGCGCGCAGGCCCTGCAGGGCGCGAAGTCCTGTGTGGACTCGATCCTCGCGCAGTTCGACCAGTACGCCGCGCAGCTCACCAGTCAGGCGCGGACGGCGAACGCGAACGCGGTCAACGCGTTCATCTCCGCCGCCCGGCAGCTCGGCGAACGCGCCGCGCAGGCGGCACAGGAGATCGCGGACGAACTGAGCGAGGAACTCGCGCGGCTGTTCCCGCCGGAGGGCACCGGCCGGATCGAGCACGAACTGGGCAAATGGGGCCGCGGCCCGTTGTACTGGCTCAACGGAGACGCGCTCGACGGCCGCAGGCGCCCGCGCTCGCATCCGTCGTGGTTCGGCAATTCCGGCTGGAAGAAGCTCACCTGGGACGGTCTCGAAGGCACGCGCGCCCCGCGCGCGGGTGACACGCCCTTCGGCAGGCCGAAGCCGGAAGGCCTGCGCGACAAGGCTTGGGGCAACACCGAGATCACCTACGCCAAGTGGAAGCAGGAGCAGGACGGCTTCACGCCGGGGTGGGACGCCAAGGTCTCCTCGCAGGGCTGGGACTTCAAGGCGTCCGGGCACGCCGAATTGGCCGCGTTCAAGGAAGAACTCGAACGCAAGGGTGAATGGGGCGTCGCTTCGGGCAGCGCCAAGGGGACCGCGTTCGTCGGCGGTGAGGTGAACGGTTCCCTCCAGGCGGGCGCGCACGGTGTCGGCGTGCACGCCAACGCTTTCGTCGGCGGCAAGATCGAAGGCGAGCTCGCGGCCGACGTGGCCGGGGTGGGCGTCGGCGCGAGCGGCACCCTCCAATATGGACTCGGCGCGCAGCTCGACGGCCAGGCCGTTTACGACGCGGGACACATCAAGGTCGACTTCAAGGCCGGTGTCGCGCTCGGTCTCGGCGCCGGGATCGGCGCGAAGATCGACATCGACCTGCCGAAGATCGCGGACACCGTCGGCGAGTACGGCGGCGCGGCCGTCGACGCGGTGAGCGGCGCGGCGGGCGAGGCGGCGGACGCCGTCGGCGAGGCATGGGACGACGCGATCACCTACGTGGGCACGTGGTGAGCGGGATGAGCACGGAGGAACGGGTTTCCCTCCCGCTCGGCTTCGACATCCCCGAGGGCTGGGTGCCCGTCGAGCCGGCGTCCGTCGGCGCCGACGGCGCGGTCTTCGTGGCGGTGCACTCCGCGACGGACGGCGAGTTCACCCCCAACATCACCCTGAGCGTCGGGCAACGGCCGGACCAGGCGCGGATCACCGACATCGCCGACGAGGCCGTCGAACGCCTCGGCCGGTCGATGGCCGCCCTCGAAGTGGTGCGGCGCAAGGAGATCGGCACTCCGGTCGCGCCGGGGGTGACGCAGGTGCTGCGCATCCGCACCGGCGAAGGACAGGATCTAGTACAGACGCAGGTGCAGCTGACCGTGCCGGGGGCGAGCCCGGCCGAGCGGCTGATCCTCCAGATCGCCTGCACCGCGACACCCGAGGCGGCCCGCGGCCTCGGCGACGACTTCCGGCGGTTCGTGGGCAGCGTCCACGTCCGGCGGGATTCCACCGCAGATGAAGGAGAAGACTCGTGACCACCGACCCCTACGCCATGCCGGACATGGACGAGTTGCTGGACCAGGTCCGCAAGCAGACCGAAGAGGTGCAGCGCATCCAGCGTTCGGTCGAGGCGATGGAGGTCAAGGCGCACTCGCGGCAGAACGAAGTCACCGTCGTGCTGCGCGGAGACGGCCGCTTCACCTCGATCGACATCGACCCGCGCGCACTGCGTCAGTACGACGCGCGCAACATCTCGGAGATCGTGCTGGAGGCGGTCAACAACGGGCTCCAGAAGCTGGCCGAGGCCAGCAACGCCAAATTCGCGCCCGTCATCGAGTCCGCCAAGTCGATCGAAGCATGACGGCCGCGATCGCGGGCTCCACCCGGCGCGTCACGGTGGTGACACCGCGGGCGCGTGTCGACGTGGCGCTGCCGCAGCAGAGCACGTTCGCCGAACTCGTCCCGCAGCTCGTGCGGCTCGCGGGTGCTTCGGGGCAGGCGTCGGCCGAGCATCCCGGATGGGTGCTCTCCCGGCTCGGCGGCGCTCCGCTCGCGCTCGGGCTCACGGTCGCCGCGGCGCAAGTGCGCGACGGGGAAGTCCTCCACCTGACCCCGCGGGAACGCCCGCGGGGTCCGCTGCTGTTCGACGACGTCGTCGATTCGATCGCCGGCGTCGCCGAGTCGGGTACCGGGCGGTGGGGTCCCTCGGTGGCGCGCAAGGCGGGCATCGTCGCGTCCGTGGTGCTGCTGCTCGCCGGTGGACTGCTGGTGCAGGCGGCGGCGTCCGGCAGTGTGCTGGCGCCGATCGGCACCGGACTGCTCGCGCTGGTACTGGTGCTGGGCGGGGGCGCGTTGAGCCGAGCGTACGGCGACGCGGAGGCCGGCGCGGCCGGCGCGCTCGCCGGGGTCGGCGCGGCGTTGCTGGCCGGGATGTCGATCCTGCCGCCGCATCCGCTGTTCTCGCTGTCGGCCGGACCGCTGGCGGCCGGGCTCGCGGTGGTGACCGTCTATGGCGTGATCGCGGCCGTTTCGGTGGCGGACCGGCTGCCGTGGTTCGTCGCGGTGACCGTGTCGGCCGGGCTCGGCGCGATCACCACAGCCATCGTCCTGCTGGCCGACGTCCGCCCGGTTTCGGCGGCCGCCGTGGTCGCCGTCGTGGCGACGGCGCCGGCCGCGGTCGCGCCGATGATGGCGCTGCGGCTCGGCAGGCTGCCGCTGCCCAGGGTGCCCGACGACATGGACGCGTTCCGTGCCGACGAGGACCCTTCGCTCGGCGAGGACATGGTCGGCGGGACGACTTACGCGCAGGCGCTGCTGACTGGGCTGCTCGTCGCGCTCGGACTCGTCGTGGTCTCGGCTTCGGTGGTCCTGTCGTCTTCCGGCGGGGCTTGGGAAGCGGGCTTGTGCGCGCTGCTGGGTCTGGCGCTGATGCTGCGCTCGCGCGCCTTCGCTGGCCGTTCGCAGCGGGTGGTGCTCATCGGATTCGGCGCGGCGGCCTTGGCGGCGGCCGGTTTCTGGCTCGCCGCGAGCGGGCCGCGTTCGTTCGTCTTCGCCGCGGGCTGTGCCGTCGTCGTCGCGGCGGGCGTCTGTCTCACCTACGCGACGCGTGTCGCGAAGGGACGTCGTTCTCCTTACTGGGCAAGGACTCTCGACATCGTGGAGTTCCTGGTGCTGCTCTCGCTGATCCCGTTCGTCGGCATGATCGCGGGCGTCTACGAGGCCGTACGAGGCTGATCTCTTCTCCGCATTTCGGCACCTGGTTGCGATCCTTGCGCGCGCAAGGATCGCAACCAGGTGCCGAAATGCGGTGTGCGCGTTACGTCCGTGGGGACTCCTTCCCTACCCTCAGAGAAGAAAGGAGTCCTCCACGGACCGTCCCCTCAGTTCTCCAGCGCCAGCGGCAGGGTCCGCCGGACCGCCGCCGCGTGCCGTCCGTGCAGCGGGATCACCGCGACCCCGCTCGGCCGCACGGTCTCCGCCCCCGGTCGTCCGCCGACCCGGATGGTCACTTCGGACTTCTCCCGTCCGCCAGGTGTCCGGTGGAGCGTGTACGAAGTCGCGGTGAACGCCGATCCGGGGACGTGAAGATCCAGCGTCCGCGCGAGATTCCGCTCGGACCGTGGCCGGTAACAGACCTGCGACGCGCCGCCCCAGTCCCAGGAACGCCAGCCGTTCACCGGCGCGCCCTGGCCGTGGCCGAGCGCGACGCGCAGTTCTTCCGCCACTTCACCGGCTTCGAGCACGGTGCTCTCGAATCCGGCTTCGGCCAGCGCGCCCATCAGTCTCAACGCCGCGCAGGCGGTGCTCCGCAGTGCGCCGAGTTCCCCGCCGCCGCGGGCGAGCGCCGCGATCGGCGCGTTCTCGGGCCGGTACCGGACGGTGAGCCAGCGGACGCGGAGCACGGACTGTCCATTGGGGACGGTCCAGGTCAGCAGTTGCGCGCTGGACAAAGGGATCCCGGTCCCCGCGAAGGCCTCGCGCAGGATGGCGACGAGGGTGTCCGGCCCGGGTGCCATGGCGCCGGGGGTGAGCCGCACGATGGCGCTCCAGCCGTCGCTGACCTCGGCGACACCGAAGCGGTTGCCCGCGCGGTCGACGTGCTGGCGTACCCGGGCGGGACCGGCGAGCCGGTGCAGCGGATCGGGGATCTCGTTCTTGTCCCGGCGTTTCAGCCGGTAGCCGGCCCAGGTGAGCAGCCAGCCCGCGAGGTGACGTCCGGCGAAGCGGACTGACGTCGCCAGCACGAGGAGGCCGGCGACGGAGGTGATGCTGATCTGTGCCGCCGGGAGGATCCCGTCCATGGTGAAGGCCAGGAGGATCGCGATCCCGGCGATCTCCCAGAGCGCCGCCTGCAGCGGGCGGATCGGCAGCAGCCAGGGCAGCGGCGCCGCGCCCGCGACACCGCGCGCTGGAGCCTGGTCCGGGACCGGGCGGGCCGGGGCTTCAACCGACAAGGAATTCCCCTCCTCCGTGCACGCGCCCGACGGTAGCCGCGCCCCGCGCGGGGGAGGGGCGTAAAAAATACCCTCACCGCGAACCGGGCCCAGACCTAACGTGAGCACCCTCGAACGGGTGGGCACGAACGGCGGGGGACGGGGAGCGTGTGGACGCAGCGGGACCAGATCCAGGCCTACCAATTCCTCCGCAGGAGACTGGTTTCGGCACTCGTCTCGGCTGACGCCAACCATCCGGTCGCCCCGAGCCGCAGGCTGGTCATCGGAACCCTGTGCGGCCTCGGCGTCGCGCTGCTGGTCACCGCGGTGTTCGGCGTGATCGGCCTGCTGAACCCCTCCGGCGGCAAGGACTGGCTGGCGGGCGGCAAGGTGATCGTCGAGGAGAGCACCGGCGCGCGCTACATCCTCGGCCAGGACGGCGCGCTGCATCCAGTGCTCAATTACGCCTCCGCGCGGTTGATGGCCGGCGGCAACGGCGAGGCCACCGTGACCGTCCCTTCCGACAAGCTCGCGAAGGCACCGCGCGGTTCGCAGATCGGCATTCCGGGCGCGCCCGATTCGCTGCCCGCGGCGGCCGCGCTGGTGAACACCCCGTGGACGAGCTGCACGCGGACCACCCAGGACGCGCCGGCGTCGGCCGAACCGGAGACGACGGTGCTCCTCGGCGCGCCCGCCGCCGGGGTCGACCTGCCGAGGGACCAGGCCGTCGTGGTCCGCGTCCCCGAGGGGGAGCGTTACCTCGTGACGGCGGGACGCCGCTACAAGCTCACCCCGGAAGCCGCCACGGCGTTGCAGTTCGACACCTACCCGGCGATCGCGGTGTCGTCCCGGTGGATCGGCACCGTCGCCGCCGGACGCGATCTGGCCTACCGCGCGGTCGAAGACGCCGGACGGCCCGGCCCGAAGGTCGGCGGCACCGAGACGAAGGTCGGTTCGGTACTCGGCGTCGTCGACGCGATGGCGACACCGGGCGACGCGACGTCGTACTACGTCGTCCACGCCGAAGGACTCGAACCGATCGGCCAGACCCAGGCGAGCCTGCTGATCAACACGCCGCAGAACGCGGACGCCTACACCGGCGTCCCGGCGCCCGTCGCGGTGCGCGCGGCCGACGTCGCCTCGGTGCCGAAGGTCGGCACGGCGAGGGCCGGCGGGGCCGATCCCGCGGAGTATCCGGACCGGATCCCGCGAAAAGCGCCCGTTACCGGACAGTCCGTGACGTTATGCGCGCAGGGTTCTCGAATCGTTATCTCCGCACAGGTCCCGTTGCCGCAAGGTGCGAAGGCGATCCCGGTGACGGCGCGGACGGACGCGTTGGTCGCCGACGCGGTTTTCGTGCCTCCGTCGGGAGGCGCGGTGGTGGCGGAATCCGGTTCCGGCACGGTTTACGTCGTGACCGACACGGGCTTGAAGTACCCGGTGGCGAGCAGTGAGGCACTCGCTTCCCTCGGATACGGCCAGGCCGAACGGCAGCCGGTTCCGAATGGATTACTGGCGCTGGTGCCACGCGGACCCGCGCTGGATCCGGCGCAGGCGGGCCGTGCGGTGTCCGCGGCAGGTGGGACGGGGTGAGCGGGAACGTGCAGATGACTGAAGACAGGCCGGAGACCGACCGGGTCGACGTCGCGGTGATCGAAGACCATCCGTTGTACCGGCACGCCGTGGTCCGGGTCCTCACCGAAGCCGAAGGGATCGAACTGGGCGCGGTGGTCGATTCGGTCGCCAGGTTCCACGTCCATCCGCAGCCGCCAGGCAGCGTGGTGCTGCTCGACCTCGGCCTGCCGGGGATCGCCGGCGCGGCGGCCGTGCTCCAGGTGTGCGAACTGGGGCATCACGTGCTCGTGGTGTCCGCGCAGGCGGAACCCGAGCAGGTGCTCGGCGCGATCGCCGCCGGTGCCAAGGGATTCCTGTCCAAGGACGTCGACGTCGACGAGCTGCTGATCGCGATCAGGACGGTCGCGCAGGGCCGTGCCTACGTTTCCGCGGTGGTGGCCGGAATGATCATCAAGGACAACGCCGACCGTCCCGTGCCTGCTCCGGACGTCGCGCTTTCCGCGCGCGAGAAGCAGGTCCTGCGGCTGGTCGCGGCGGGCGAACGCGACGTCGACATCGCCCGCATCCTCGGTATCGGAGTCCGGACGGTTCGCGGTTATCTGGACCGGATCCGTGACAAACTCGGAGAGAGAAGGCGGGCCGGTCTGGTCCGCAAGGCCATCCAGCTCGGGCTCGCGTCTCCGCCGGAGGTGCCCGGCCCGTCTCGGCCGGTCGTGCCCCGCGCCGACGCGGGCGGATTCGAAGGACGCCGGTGAACGCAGACGAGCAGCAGCCGAAACGCATCATGCCGATCAACGTCGGGGTGATCGAAGATCATCCGCTGTACCGGGACGCCGTCGCGCGTGTCCTCACCGAAGCGCCCGACATCGAGCTGGGCGCCGTCGCCGACTCCGTCGCGCGGTTCGCCGTCCAGGAGCAGGCTCCCGGCAGCGTCGTCGTCCTCGACCTCAAGCTGCGCGGTGTCCAGGACGCCGCCGCGGTACTCGAGGTGGGACAGATGGGGCACAAGGTGCTCGTGGTGTCCGCACACGCCGAGCAGCCCGAGGTGCTGGGCGCGATGCAGGCCGGTGCCAAGGGCTTCCTGTCCAAGGACGTCGACGGCGACGAACTCCTGCGCGCCATCCGCACCATCGCCGACGACAACGCGTACGTGTCGCCGACGCTGGCCGGAATGATCATCCAGGACAGCGAGGACCGCCACGCCGGGCCCAAGATCGTCCTGTCCGAACGGGAGAAGCAGGTCCTGCGGCTGGTCGCGGCCGGCGAACGGGACGTCGACGTGGCCGAGATCCTGAACATCAGCGTGCGGACGGTGCGGTCCTACCTCGACCGGATCCGGGACAAGACCGGGGAACGACGGCGGGCCGGGTTCGTGCGGGTGGCGATCCGGGAAGGGCTGCTGCGGTAGGTGGCCGGTCCAGTGGGTCGTGAGTGGCGATTCGGGTTCTAACCCGAATCGCCACTCACGACCCACTGGACCACACGGCCACTAGAGCCGCGGGCCGGAGAAGTTCACCCGCAGCGTGTAGACCGAACTGGACGCGGTGATGAACAGATCGTTCCGCCGCGGTCCGCCGAAGGTCAGATTCGAACAGACCTCCGGCACCCGCAGCTTCCCGATCCGCGTGCCGTCGGGCGCGAAGCAGTGCAGGCCGTCGTGCGCGGCGGCCCAGACCCGGCCCGCGGCGTCCAGGCGCACGCCGTCGAAACCACCGGCGTCGCAGGTCGCGAAGACCTCGCCGCCGGAGAGCCGCCCGTCTGCCACCGAGAAAACCCTGATGTGGCTGGGGTTCTGGCGCGTGTCCACGATGTAGAGCCGCGATTCGTCCCACGAGAACGCGAGCCCGTTCGGACGCGAGAAATCGTCCGCGACGATCCGCACGGAACCGTCCACCGGGTCGGCGCGGTAGACGTGGCAGGCGCCGATCTCGCTTTCCGCCTGATGGCCTTCGTAGTCGCTGTCGATCCCGTAACTGGGGTCGGTGAACCAGATCGCGCCGTCGGAGGACTCGACGACGTCGTTCGGGCTGTTGAACCTCTTGCCCTGATAGGTCTCCGCGAGGACGGTGGTCGTGCCGTCGTGTTCGGTGCGTGTCACCCGGCGGTTGCCCTGTTCACAGCTGACGAGCCTGCCCTGGCGGTCGACGGTGTGCCCGTTGTGGAATCCGGCGGGCTCCCGGAACACGCCGACCGCACCCGTGGTCTCGTCCCATCGGAGGACGCGGTCGTTCGGGATGTCGCTGAACACCAGGTACCGGCCCGCCGGGAAGTAGGCGGGCCCCTCGGTCCACCGGCAGCCCGTGTGCAGACGCCGCATCCACTCGTCGCCGTTGACGCGGGCGAACCGCTCGTCGAGGACTTCGAAGTGTGCCTTGACCATGTCCATGAAAACCCCAGTACTCCGAATGAGATATCGCGGTCATCATGAACCGCTGAACCTGATACGGTCAACCCATGGATGACGTGGATCGCATACTGCTCACGGAGTTGCAGCAGGACGCGACTCAGGCGTACGCCGCGCTCGGCAAGGCGGTCGGGCTGTCGGCGGGCGCCGCGCACGAGCGGGTCCGCAAACTACGCGAACAGGGCGTCATCCGGCGCACGACCGTCGACGTCGATCCGGCGGCGGTCGGTCGCGGGGTGATGGCGTTCGTGCTGATCGAGGCGGGCTCGTGGATGGGCGACTCGCCGACCAAGGCCGCGCTGGAGGCGTTGCCGGAGGTCGTGGAGGCGCACATCATCGCGGGCCCGGCCTCGCTGCTGGTGAAGGTGCGCACGCCGACCACGGAGGAACTCCAGGCATCACTACGCAGGCTGTACGCCATCGAGGGCGTCACCGGGACGCAGACGATCGTCGTGCTCGAATCCTTCTTCGAACGCTCCGTGAACGCTAGAGGCGACGGTTCGCCAGAACGCCCGTCGCCGCCCGCGCCTTCCCGCTGACCGCGGGATCCAGTTCGACGACCACCAGTTCCGGCCCGGGGCCCAGCTGCGTGTGGACGCGGCCGAACCCGTCGGACACGGTGGAGTAGCCGATGCCGGTCGGCGCCTTCGGGTTCACCGGCGTGGAGGTCGTGGCCGGATCGGCCTGCCCGCAGCCGAGGACCCAGCAGCCGGAGTCGAGCGCGCGGGCGCGCACCAGCACTTCCCACTGCTCGCGTTTGCCCTCGCCCGCGCCCCAGGACGTCGGCACGAGGACGATGTCGGCGCCGTCGTCGGCCAGCTTCCGGAACAGCTCCGGGAAGCGGATGTCGTAACAGGTCGCGAGGCCGAACGTGACCCCGTCGACCTCGAAGGTGGCGGGCGCGGTGCCGGGGACGACCGTGTCGGATTCGGCGAACCCGAAGGCGTCGTACAGATGGATCTTGTCGTAACCGAAGTGCTGTCCGGCGCCGGTGACCAGCAGGGTGTTGCTCACGCGCCCGTCGGGCGACGGCGTGAACATGCCCGCGACGACCACCACACCGTGCTCGTCGGCGATGGACGCCACAGTGGACGCCCACGGTCCGTCCAAAGGTTGCGCCACCGGTCCGAGCGGGATACCGAAGCGCGCCATCGCCGCTTCGGGGAACACCACGATCCGCGCGCCGTCGGCCGCCGCGGCCGCCACGCCTTCGCGAATCGGCTTCAGGTTCGTTTCGGGATCCTCGGCGGCCGTGAGCTGGCACAACCCGATTCGCGGCACGGCCGCCTCCCTCATCGTGGGATCGCTGGTCACCACCCCAGTGTGCCTGCTCGCGGCGATCGGGCCACCTCGTACCCTTGACCCATGCTGAACCGTACCGACCTGCGTGGACAGGTCCCGTCCGTTGCCGAACTCAGGAGCACGCTCCCGCGTGCCGAGTACGACGTGGACGCGGCGCTGCATCACGTACGGCCGGTGGTCGAGGCGGTCCGCGATCGCGGCGTCGAGGCGGTTCTCGAGTACACCGAGAAGTTCGACAAGGTCCGTCCCGGCGGTGTGCGTGTCGCCGCCGCGGAGCTCACCAGCGCGCTCGAGAACCTGGATCCGGCGGTCCGGGAGGCGCTGGAGGAGTCGATCGTCCGCGCACGGAAGGTCCACGGTGATCAGCGCCGTCAGGACGTCACGACCGAGGTCGTCGACGGCGGCACCGTCACCGAGCGCTGGATCCCGGTGGAGCGCGTCGGGCTGTACGCGCCGGGCGGGCTGGCCGTGTACCCCTCGACCGTGGTGATGAACGTCGTCCCGGCGCAGATCGCCGGCGTCGGCACGCTCGTGCTGTGCTCGCCGCCGCAGGCCGCGTTCGGCGGGCTCCCGCACCCGACGATCCTGGCCGCGGCCGAGCTGCTCGGCGTCGACGAGGTGTGGGCCGTCGGTGGCGCGCAGGCCGTCGCGTTGCTCGCGTACGGCGGCACCGACACCGACGGCACGACGCTGGAGCCGGTCGACATCGTCACCGGGCCGGGCAACATCTACCTCACCGCGGCGAAGCGCATGCTGCGCGGCATCATCGGCATCGACTCGGAGGCAGGCCCGACCGAGATCGCGATCCCCGCCGACGAGACCGCCGACCCGGTGCACGTCGCCGCCGACCTGATCAGCCAGGCCGAGCACGACCCGCTCGCCGCGAGCGTGCTGGTCACCACGTCCGAGGGGCTCGCGGACGCCGTCGACAAGGAACTGACCGGCCGCGTGGCCGCGACCAAGCACTCCGAGCGGGTGACTGAGGCCTTGAGCGGCAAGCAGTCCGGCATCATCCTCGTGTCCACCATGGACGACGGGATCCGCGTCGTCGACGCGTATGCCGCGGAACACCTGGAGATCCAGACCGCGGACGCGCGTTCGGTGGCGGCCCGCGTGCGCAACGCGGGCGCGATCTTCGTCGGTGCGTACGCGCCCGTCTCGCTCGGCGACTACTGCGCCGGGTCGAACCACGTCCTGCCCACCGGTGGGTTCGCGCGGCACTCGTCCGGCCTTTCGGTGCAGAGCTTCCTCAAGGGCGTGCACGTCGTCGACTACAGCCAGGACGCGCTGCGCGAGATCGCCGGTCGCGTCGTCGCGCTGGCGAACGCCGAAGACCTGCCCGCGCACGGCGAGGCCATCACGGCGCGGTTCGAAGGGGAGCGGGCATGAGCATCGGCGAGGAGATCACGCTCGACGCGCTCCCGTTGCGGGAGGACCTGCGGGGCAAGACCCCGTACGGCGCGCCGCAGCTCGACGTGCCGATCCGGCTCAACACCAACGAAAACCCGTACCCGCCGCCGGACGCGCTGGTGGCCGACGTCGCCGAGGTCGTCCGCGCCGAAGCCGCTTCGCTGCACCGTTACCCGGATCGCGACGCCGTCGCGCTGCGCCAGGACCTCGCGGACTACCTCGCGGTGTCCACCGGCGTGCTGGTGTCGGAGTCGAACGTGTGGGCCGCCAACGGATCCAACGAGATCCTCCAGCAGATCCTGCAGGCCTTCGGCGGCCCCGGCCGCTCGGCGCTGGGCTTCGAACCCTCGTACTCGATGCACCCGATCATCTCGGCAGGCACCCGCACCGACTGGCTGCCGGTGCCGCGCCGCGACGATTTCACGCTCGACACCGAGAAGGCGGCCGCGCTGGTGCGGGAACGCCGTCCGGACATCGTCTTCGTGACCAGCCCGAACAACCCGACCGGCGGGTCGATCCCGTTCGGGGAGCTGCGCGGCCTGCTCGAAGCGGCGCCGGGCATCGTGGTGGTCGACGAGGCGTACGCGGAGTTCTCGTCGCAGCCGAGCGCCATCGAGCTTCTCGAGGAGTACCCGGCGAAGCTGATCGTGTCGCGCACGATGAGCAAGGCGTTCGCCTTCGCGGGCGGACGGCTCGGGTATCTCGCGGCCGCGCCCGCGATCGTCGACGCGCTGCAGCTGGTGCGGCTGCCGTACCACCTCTCGAAGCTCACGCAGGCCGCCGCACGGGCCGCGCTGCGGCACGCGGACGCCACGCTCGCCTCGGTCGCCAAACTCGCGGCCGAACGCGACCGGGTGGTGGAAGCGTTGCTGGGCTTGGGATTCACGCCGGTCCCGAGCGACGCGAACTTCGTCCTCTTCGGACGGTTCACGGACGCGCCCGCGACCTGGAAGTCCTATTTGGACAACGGCGTGCTGATCAGGGACGTCGGCATCGAGGGGCACCTGCGGGTGACCATCGGGACGCCGGAAGAGAACGACGCCTTTCTCGAGGCCAGCAAGGAGGTGCCGCGATGAGTCGCGTCGGCAAGGTGGATCGCACCACCAAGGAATCGTCCATTTCGGTCCAGCTCGACCTGGACGGCACGGGACAGGTGGAGATCGACACCGGTGTCCCGTTCTACGACCACATGCTCACCGCGTTCGGCGTGCACGGCTCGCTCGACCTCAAGGTGCAGGCGACCGGTGACGTACACATCGACGCGCACCACACCGTCGAGGACACCGCGATCGTGCTCGGCCAGGCGCTGCGGCAGGCGCTCGGCGACAAGAGCGGGATCCGCCGCTTCGGCGACGCGTGGATCCCGATGGACGAAACCCTCGCGCACGCCGCGATCGACGTCTCCGGACGCCCGTACTGCGTGCACCTCGGCGAGCCGGAGCAGTTCAACAGCTTCACCATCGGCGGGAACTACCCGTTCGTGCTGACGCGGCACGTGTTCGACTCGCTGTCGTTCCACGCGCAGATCGCGTTGCACGTGCGGGTGCTGCACGGCCGCGACCCGCACCACATCGCGGAGGCCGAGTACAAGGCCGTCGCGCGTGCACTGCGTGCCGCCACCGAGCCGGACCCGCGGGCGGGCGGCATCCCGTCCACGAAGGGCGTCCTCTAGTCCTGTCGCAATTCGTCACCTGGATGCGCGAATGTCGCATTCAGGTGACGAATTGCGTTGTAGGTGTTGAGGAGTACGCCGGACGGGGTCGCGGTGGTGCCGGCGAACTCCAAGGTCTGTGCCGGGGTTCCGGCCGCGAAGAAGCGCTTGCCCGTGCCCAAAAGGAGCGGGTAGACGGCCAGCACGACTTCGTCCGCGAGGCCGTGTTCGAGCAGTATCGACGTCAGCGTGGAGCTGCCCGAGAGGACGAGGTCCGGGCCGTCTTGAGCCTTGATCCGGTGGACGTCCTCGGCGATGTCCGGGCCGAGCCCTTCGAACGGCCCCCATTTCAGGCTTTCCGGCCGGTGGGTGACGACGTACTTCGTCGCCGCCTTGAGCCGGTCCGCGAGCGGATCGCTCGGCGCATCCGGCCAGTACTCCGACCAGAGGTCGTAGGTGCGACGGCCGAGCAGCAGGTCGAAGCTTTCGGTGTGCGCGGCCATGATGGCTTCGCGGCCTTCGGGCGTCCGATACGGCATGTTCCAGCCGCTGTACGGGAAGTCGTTCTCGTCGGCGGAGTGCTGGATCACGCCGTCGAGCGTGACGTGTTCGATGATCTTGAGCTTTCTCATCACGCCTCCAGTAGTGCGTCGAGCTGGGGCATCGCGGCGCGGAAGCCTTCTTCCATCCCCGGGATCGTCTTCTCCATGGCTTCGACGCTGGAAAACCGGGTCACGTGGATCAGGCGTGATCCGGTCGGCGTCGTCTCGAAAGTGAACGTCATCGAGGACGGCATGTCCTCGTCCGCGGCGTTGTCTTCACCGTCTTCCGCCTCGAACGAGTCGATGGGGTGCACCGCGGTGAACTTCCACGAGTTGGCCCATTTCTCCCCGTTCGGCCCGGACAGGAAGTACTCGGCGCGGCCGCCGACCCGGAAATCGTGATGGGTGAAGGTGGCGGGCGCGAAAGGTGGCCCCCAAAAACGCTCGAGTTGCCGTGGATCGGCCCAAGCCTCCCAAAGGCGTTTTCGGGGAACGGGGAAGTCCGCCACGAGGGTGAGGCTGAGCTGTTCGGGATCTTTGGTGACCGAGGTGATCGGCATCGTCAGTTTCCTTCCCGCAGGACATCGTCGAGCTGCGCCACACGCCGGCGCCAAAGGACTTCGTAGGAGTCGAGAAGTTCACCGGCGCGCTGGAGCCGCGTGCGGTCGGTCGAGACCAGCTGCTCACGACCGTTGGCACGTTTGCGCACGAGACCCGCGCGCTCCAGTACCGCGACGTGCTTTTGCACGGCGGCGAAACTCATCTCGTACCGCGCGGCGAGATCGGACACCGACGGCGCCTCCGCGATCGCCCGCGCCAGGATGTCGCGGCGCGTGCCGTCGGCCAAGGCGCGGAAGAGCTGGTTGAGCGACTCCTCGCTCTCCTTCAGAAGTACAACCATGTGGTTGTACGTTAGCCGCGTCCGGTCGTGAGGGCAAGGCCCGGCCCGGCGCGGTCGCGGTGGCGGACGTGTGGCAGGGTGGCGGTCGTGAGTAACACGACCATCGCTGTGCTGCTGTTCGCGCTCGGCGGCTTCCTGATCGGCGGCGTCTACGCGACCTGGAAGAGCGTCAAGTTCATGGCCGTCGTGCTGGGGATCGGCGCGCTGCTGGCCATCGGCGGCGCCATCGCCTGGCTCGCCTGAGCTCGGCCCGGTAATTCGGCTGCGCGCCGCGACGACGGCGAGCATGCTGTCCGGCATGTCCGGAAACCCGCGCTCGGTCGCCGAGGTCGTCCGGCTCCAGCGATCGGGGAGCCGCGTCAAGTTCCTGTTCTTCTGGGGCCATCGGCCCCGGCGTCACGGCACGATCGGGCCGGAATGCTTCAGCCAGTGGTGGCCCGCCCGGTTCACCGCCGACGGCGAAACCTTCTCGACGGCCGAGCATTACATGATGTGGCGCAAAGCCGTTCTGTTCGACGACGCCGAGGGCGCGGCGCGAATCCTCGGCGCCCGGCATCCGCGTGAGGCCAAGGCGCTGGGCCGCGAAGTGCGGGGATTCGTGCAGGGCCGCTGGGAAGACGAACGCTACGGCATCGTCCTCGACGGAACGATCGCGAAGTTCGGGCAGCACCCGGACCTGCGCGACTTCCTGCTGGGAACCAAGAACCGTGTGCTGGTCGAGGCCAGTCCGCTCGACGCCATCTGGGGGATCGGGCTCGCCACTGACCATCCGCAGGTCGAGAACGCGGAACGCTGGCGCGGCCTGAACCTGCTCGGCTTCGCGCTGGGAGAGGCCCGCGCGGCGCTCGCTTGAGTTCGTGAAGGGGGCCTTCACGTACTTATTGAGGGGTAAGGCGAAGGTGGCAGGTTGCGAAAGCCACTTTCGCAACGTTGAAGGTTGCGAAAGTGGCTTTCGCAACCTTCAACGGCGGCTACTTCGAGGCGTCGACCAGCTCTCGCTCGTCAGGAGCGTCCAGCTGCTTCGCGAGCTTCTCGCCTTCGACGTCGACGTCCGGCAGCACCCGGTCCAGCCACTTCGGCAGCCACCAGGCACCGCGTCCGAGCAGGGACATCAGCGCCGGCACGATGGTCATCCGGATCACGAACGCGTCGACGAGGACCCCGAAGGCCAGCGCGAACCCGATCGACTGGATCAGCGAAGACTCCGCGAGGACGAATCCGGCGAACACGCTGATCATGATCAGCGCGGCGGCGACCACGACGCGGGAGCCGTGCCGGAAGCCGGTGACCATCGCCTGCTGCGGGTCGGCGCCGTGGACGTATTCCTCCCGCATCCGCGTCACCAGGAATACCTGGTAGTCCATCGCGAGCCCGAACAGCACACCGATCAGCAGGATCGGCAGCATGCTCATGATCGGCCCGGTCGTCTTCACCCCGAGCAGGTCGGTGAGCCAGCCCCACTGGAACACCGCCACCACGGCACCGAACGTCGCGACCACGGAGCCGAGGAAGCCCAGCGTCGCCTTCAGCGGGACCACGATCGACCGGAACACCAGCATCAGCAACAGGAACGCGAGTCCGACGATCAGCGCGAGATAGGGCAGCATCGCGTCGGCGAGTTTCTCCGAGACGTCGATGTTGGCCGCGGTCTGGCCGGTCACCGCCAGCGACGCGCCGGTGGCCGTGCCCAGTTTCGGGTTCAGGCCGCGGATGTCGCTGACGAGGTCTTCGGTCGCGGTGCTGCTCGGGCCGCTCTTCGGGATGACGGTCAGCAGCGCCAGGTCACCGGCTCGGTTGACCTTCGGCGGCGTGACGATCGGGCGTTCGGGGAGGCCGCCGATATCCGCGGCCGCCTGCTGGAGCGCGGCCTGGCGGTCGGTGCTGCCCGCGAGGTCGACGACGATCACGAGCGGCCCGTTCGCGCCTTCGCCGAAGCTACGGGCGACGGTGTCGTAGGCCTTGCGCTGGGTGGTGTCCGGCGCGGCGGTGCTGTCGTTCGGCAGGCCGAGCTGCATGCTCGCGGCCGGGACGGCGACGATCGCGAGCCCGGCGATCGCGGCGATCAGCACCGGGATCCGGTGCCGGGCCACGAAACGTGCCCAGCGCTCGCCGTGTGTCGTCGCGTTTTCCTTGCGGCGCAAGCGGATCTTGCCGCCCGCCAGTTTGCCGCCCGCGAAGCCGAGGATGGCGGGCAGCAGGGTCAGCGCGATGACGACCGCGATGGCGACGGTGATCGCCGCGGCGATGCCCATCTCGCCGAGGAACGGGATGCCGACGACGGTCAGGCCCGCCAGCGCGATGATCACGGTCAGCCCGGCGAACACCACCGCGGAGCCCGCCGTACCGGTGGCGCGTCCGGCGGCTTCCTCCGGATCTCGGCCGATCGTCAGTTCGTGCCGATAACGGGAAACGATGAAGAGCGCGTAGTCGATGCCGACGGCGAGGCCGATCATCAGCGCGAGCACCGGCGTGTTCGTGTTCAGTTCGAGGAAACCGGACGCCGTCGTGATACCCGCCATGCCGATGCCGACGCTGATCAGCGCGGTCAGCAGCGGGATCCCGGCCGCGAGCAGCGAGCCGAAGGTGATGATCAGGACGACGGCGGCGACCGCGACACCGAGGCCTTCGGTGGCGTTCGTGGCGGGCATCGCCTGGACGGCGTCACCGCCGAACTCCACCGTGTACCCGGCGGCCTTGGCGGAATCCGCCGCGGCCATCAGGCCGTCGCGGTCGGCGTCGGTGAGCTCGAAGCCCGGCACGCGGTAGCTGACCTGGGCCAGTGCCACGTGCTTGTCGGGCGAAATCGCCTGCTGCTGCAGCGGGTCGATCACGCCGGCGACCTTCGGCGCGTCCTTGAGTCCGGTGACGAGACGCGCGATCGCCGCCTGTCCGCCGGCGTCGGTGATGTCACCGGGCGTCGAGATGACGACACGTGCGGTCGCGCCGCCGGCGGCGGCTTCGGGGAATCGGTCGGCGAGCTGGTCGATCGCCTTCTGCGACTCGGTGCCGGGGATGGTCACCGAGTTCGAAAGCTGGCCGGACAGGGTCAGCGCACCCGCGCCGAGGGCCACCAGGAGGACGGCCCACACCGCCGTCACCAGTGCCCGGCGCCGGAACGAGAACCGGCCCAGTCGGTACAGGAAGCTGGCCACGAAAGTCTCCCGTTCACTCGTTCAGGTTCATTCCAAGCTAGCCGATCGGCTAGGGCGCTACAAGCCGATCGGCAAGTGTGTGACTAGCCGCACGGCTAGTACTCGTTTGGCTCGGCGGGCTCGCTTGACGTAACCTCCGACGGCTGAACGAGGAGGGAACATGGACGTCGTCCAGGCGGAGGACACCCGCACGCGGCTACTGCGCACGGCGTTGGGGTTGTTCACCGAACACGGCGTGGAAGGCACCTCGCTGCAGATGATCGCGGACGCCCTGGGGGTCACCAAGGCGGCCGTCTACTACCACTTCAAGACGAAGGCGGAGATCACCGAATCCGTCGCCGAACCCGTGCTGCGCGAGCTGGAGGGCATCGTCGACGACGCCCGCGCCCAGCGCACGCGCGGCGCGCAGATCGACCATCTGCTGGACGGCTTCGTCGACCTCGTGGTGCGCCACCGGGCGTTGGTCGCCCTGTTCTCCAGCGACCCCGGCATCGCGCGGGCGATCGAAAAATCCGTCCACCGCTCGGAAAGCTTCAAGAACCGGCTGCTGGAGATCCTGGTCGGCCCGGAGCCGGACGTGCTGGGGATGGTCACGGCGCAGGTGCTCCTTGCCGGTATCGCCCTCGCCGGCGGCTCGCCGGAGGTCGCCTCCCTCGACGACGAGACGCTGCGCGAAACGCTCCTCAGCGTCGGCCGCAAGCTCTACAACCGCCCGCGCCGCCGCTCGTGACCGATGTGTTCAAGACAGCAGCCGCGATCCGCGCGACGCTGTCGGCATGAACATCGATCTGAAGACGGCGGCCACGTTCATGGCCACCCAGGCGCGGCTGCTGGACAGGCGGCGTTTCGAGGTCCTCTTCCGCGATGGCGACCCGGCGGCGGCGCTCGCCGCGCTGGAGGGGTACCGCAATCCCGACGGCGGCTACGGCCACGGGCTCGAACCCGACTGCCGCTCGGCGACCAGCCAGCCCGGTGGCGCGCTGCACGCTTTCGAAGTCTTCGCCGACATCGGCCCGGCGACCAGTCCGCGCGCGGCCGAACTCTGCGACTGGCTCGCCTCGATCTCCCTGCCCGACGGCGGGATCCCGTTCGCGTTGCCGATGCCGGATCCCTTCGGCAGCGCGCCGTTCTGGGCGAGCGCGGATCCGTCGGTCTCCTCGCTGCAGATCACCGCGATCGTCGCGGTCACCGCGCTGCGCGTCGCGGCGCACGATCCCGCGGTCGCCGCGCATCCCTGGCTCGCGAAGGCCACGCGCTACTGCATCGAGGAGATCGAGAAGCTTGACGAGGCGCCGCACGCGCTCGTGCTCGCCTTCGCGATGAAGCTGGTGGACGCGCTCGGCGACACGCGACTGGTCGGGAAACTCGGCCGGTTCGTCCCGGACGACGGCGTGCTCGCCGTCGGCGGCGGGATCGAGGGTGAGGCCATGCGCCCGCTCGACTTCGCGCCGGAACCCGGCAGCCTGGCGCGGAAGCTCTTCCGGTCCGACGTCGTCGAAGCGGACCTGCGGCGGGTGGCGGGCGGGCAGCACGACGACGGCGGCTGGCGGGTCGACTACACGAGCTATTCGCCCGCCGCCGCGCTGGAGTGGAACGGGATGTTCACCGTGGGCACGCTGGGGCTCCTGCGGGCCAACGGCCTGGTCTAGGGGAGACGGCGCAGGAACTCCGGCGGAACGGCGGCGGTGAGCCAGACGCCGTTCGCGCTCACCTGGAATTCGTGTCCGGCGGCGGACATCCGCCGTGCGTCCACGGCGAGCAGGACCGGGGCGCCGCGCCGCGCCCCGACGGTCCGCGCGGTGTCCACGGTCGCCGAGAGGTGCACGGCATGCCGCTTCATCGGCCGGAGTCCCTCGTACATGATCGCGTCGAGGAACCGGGAAACCGTGCCGTGATAGAGCACGTCCGGCGGGATGGCGGCGGGCAGCGCGAGGTCGACGGCGACGCTGTGCCCCTGGCTGGCGCGGATCCGCAGGCCGTCGTCATCGAAGGCGAAGCGTCGTTTGTCGTTGCCCTCGACCACTTCGTCGAGCTCGGCGCGGGTGAGGTTCAAGCCGTTGCGCCGCAAGGCGGCCAAGAGCGTGTCGACTTCGACCCAGCCGTCGGGGGTCAGGGTGATCCCGATGTCGCCGGGAGCGTGCCGAAGATGCCGTGAGAGCCGTTTCGAGGCTCGGATGAGGTGTTTCTTGTCCATTTCGCGTCCCAGTGACGCATATCCGGCCCCCGCGTGGCAACGGAATTCAGATGCCGCCCTCGGAGGCCGGGCGCAGTTTCCCCGCGCCGGGGCCGAATCGGGACATCTGGTCGTCGGCGTTGTACAGCCCGCAGCTGCGCAGGGAAAGGCACCCACAGCCGACGCAACCGGTCAGCCTGTCGCGCAGGCGCTGCAAAGCGTCGATCCGCGCGTCGAGTTCGTCCTGCCATCCTCGCGAGAGGCGGGCCCAGTCGGCTTTGGTGGGGGCGTGGTCCCTGGGTAGGGTCTCCAGTGCCGCGCTGATGTCGTCCAGGCTGAGGCCGACCCGCTGCGCGGCACGGATGAAGGCGATCCGGCGCAGTACCGAACGCGGATACCGTCGTTGGTTGCCCGCCGAACGCTCCGAGCTGATCAGCCCTTTGTCCTCGTAGAAACGCAAAGCCGTATGGGGCACGCCGCTGCGGTCGGCGACCTGCCCGATGCTCAGGTGTTCAGCCAGTCTCGTCACGTCGCCAGGCTAGCCTTGACTTCGACCTAAGTCGAGGTTGCAACCTCGGTTCATGACCACTGACACCAAGACCGGCTACGAGGATCTGCCGAGGCTGATCTCGTTGATGACCGGGGACGAGAAGCACCAGGCGGCCGCGGAGTCCACTGTGGACGTCTTGTGGGTGCTCTACGACCGTGTGCTCGACATCACCCCGGAGACCCTCCGTGACCCGGGCCGGGACCGCTTCCTGCTGTCGAAGGGGCACGGCCCGATGGCCTACTACGCCGTGCTGACGAAGAAGGGCTTCATCCGGGAGGACGAACTCGCCGACTGGACTTCGGCCGAGTCCCGGCTCGGCCACCATCCCGATCGGGCGCGGCTTCCCGGAGCCGAGATCTCCAGCGGTTCGCTCGGACACGGGCTCCCGCTGGCCATCGGTACCGTGTTCGGCCTGCGCGCCAAGGGATTCCGCGACGCCAAGGTCGTCACCCTCGTCGGCGACGCGGAACTCGACGAGGGCTCCAACGCCGAGGCCATCGCGATCGCGGGCCGCATCGGCATGCCACAGCTGACCGCCGTCGTCATCGACAACTCCTCGGCCACGCACGGCTGGCCCGGCGGGCTCGCGCGCCGGTTCGAGGTCGAGGGCTGGACCACCCGTACCGTCGACGGCCGCGATCACGAAGCGCTCTACGAAGCCTTCACCACACCCCATCCGGACCGGCCGCTCGCCGTGGTCGCGACCGTCGAGCGAAAGGCCTGAACCCGTGGACATGCGCGAAACGTTCCTCCACGCCACCGCCGAGGTCCTCGACACCGATCCGAACGTCGCTGTCGTGCTCGCCGACATCTCCGCGGCGCAACTCGCCTTCGCCGCCCGGAAACATCCCGACCGGGTGCTCAACGTCGGCATCCGCGAACAGCTGATGATGAGCACCGCGGGCGGGCTGGCGCTGGCCGGGATGCGCCCGATCGTCCACACCTTCTCGTCCTTCCTCGTCGAGCGGGCGTTCGAACAGGTCAAACTGGACCTCGGGCATCAGGACGTCGGCGCCGTGCTTGTGTCCTCGGGCGCGTCCTACGACATGCCGACCGCCGGGCGGACGCATCAGGCGCCCGGCGACGTCGCCCTCATCGACACGCTGCCTGGCTGGACCGTGCACGTGCCGGGGCATCCCGAGGAAGCCCGGCGGCTGCTGCTCGAGTCCATCCCCGGCAACGGGCGGGTGTACCTCCGGCTTTCCGCGCAGGAGAACGAGAAACCGCATCTGGGCGCGGGCATGCAAACGCTGCGGGAAGGCGGCCGGGGTGTGGTGGTGGCCGTCGGGCCGATGCTCGACAGGGCACTGGAAGCGACCGCCGATCTCGACCTGACCGTGCTCTACACCTCGACCGTCCGGCCGTTCGACGCCGCCGGGCTGCGCTCGGCCGTCGAGGCCACGGGGAGCACCGACATCGTGCTGATCGAGCCGTACCTCGCGGGGACATCGGCGCACGCGGTGTCGGACGCTTTGCCCGAAACGTCGCATCGGCTGCTCTCACTCGGCGTCCGGCGCGACGCGGAGGTGCGGATCTACGGCGAAATGGCCGATCACGACCTCGCGCACGGCCTCGACGCCGGCTCGATCACCTTGTCCGTCAAGGAATTCCTCCGCTAGCGTCAGCAGGATGACGAAGATCCGCGCGCTCGCGCTCGGGGTGATCCGCCGCGGCGAAGACCTTCTCGTGTTCGAAGGCCGCGACCACGCCAAAGGCGAGACCTACCACCGCCCGCTCGGCGGCGGGATCGAGTTCGGGGAGACCGCCGCCGAGGCGCTGCACCGCGAATTCCAGGAGGAACTCGCGGCGGAGCTGACCTCGGTCGAGCAGATCGCCGTGCTGGAGAACGTGCACGTCTACGAAGGCAGGCCAGGGCACGAGATCGTGTTCCTGTTCACCGCCGACTTGACGGACAAGGCGTTCTACGAGCGCGACGAAGTCGGCGTGGTGCTCGACGACGGCGCGCGCGTGCACTGGCTGCCGATGGCCGACGTGGCGAGCGGCAAGGCGATCCTGTACCCGGCCGGACTCGCGGAACTCCTCTGAACAGGCGCGGAGGTCAGCGGAAGGCGGCGAGCCCGGTGACCGACTGGCCGAGCGAGAGCGCGTGCATCTCTTCGGTGCCCTCGTAGGTCAGCACGGTTTCGAGGTTCGACATATGCCGCATCACCGGGTACTCCAGCGAGATCCCGTTGGCGCCGAGCATGGCGCGCGCGGTCCTCGCGACCTCCAAGGCGGAGCGGACGTTGGCGAGCTTGCCGAAGCTGACGTGGTTGTGGTGCAGCGTGCCGGCGTCCTTGAGCCGCCCGATCCGCAGCGCGACCAGTCCGGCGCGGTTGACCTCGACGACGAGGTCGGCGAGCTTGCGCTGGGTGAGCTGGAACCCGGCCAGCGGCTTGCCGAACTGTTCCCGGCTCAGCGTGTACTCCAGCGCGGATTCGTAGCAGGAACGAGCGGCGCCGACGACACCGAACAGGATCCCGTAGCGCGCTTCGTTCAGACAGGACAGCGGCCCGCGCAGCCCCCGGACCTCGGGGAACGCCGCCGACTCCGGCAGGCGGACGCCGTCGAGCACGAGCTCCGCGGTCAGCGAGGCCCGCAACGACAGCTTGTGCTTGACCTCGTTCGCGGTGAAGCCCGGCGTGTCCGTGGGGACGACGAAACCGCGCACGCCTTCGTCGGTCTGCGCCCAGACGACCGCGACGTCGGCCACGGTCCCGTTGGTGATCCACATCTTCGTACCGCTCAGCATCCAGTCCGAGCCGTCGCGCACGGCGCGCGTCCGCATGCTGCCGGGGTCGCTGCCCGCGTCCGGCTCGGTCAGGCCGAAGCAGCCGAGCGCCTCGCCCGCGGCCATCCGCGGCAGCCATTCCTGCCTGTGCTCCTCGGTGCCCCATTTGTGGATCGCGTACATCGCCAGCGAACCCTGCACCGAGACGAAGCTGCGCAGCCCGGAGTCGACGGCCTCCAGTTCGCGGCAGGCGATGCCGTAGGCGACGGCGCTGGTCCCGGCGCAGCCGTAACCCTCCAGATGCATGCCGAGCAGCCCGAGCTGCCCGAATCCCTTGGCGAGGTCGGCGGCGGGCAGGGCGCCCGTCTCGTACCACTCGGCGACGTTCGGCAAGAGCTGGTCCTGCGCGTAGGCGCGCACGGCGTCACGCATGGCCCGGTCCTCGGCGGAGAGCTCGGCGTCGAGATCGAGGAAGTCGCGCGGATCCGGGCTGCTGCTCATGCGGTCACTCCTGGTCGGCTCGGTGGGGCGTCTTCTCAAAAAGAAAACCACACACCTGACCGGAGTCGAGTGTCAGCGATCCCGCCATCCGGTGGTCTTCGTCACCTGAACCGATGCGGTGACCGTCCGGGTGGGGGCGGAGCGCCGCTTCTGCGCCGGGATCAGCAGCTCCGCGAAGGTAGGAAAAGGCACACTTTCGATGTCTTCGCGCCAAGCGCGAAGCAGGCAGGTCAGGTCGTCGGCGTCCTGCATCGTTCCTCCATCCGTGCAGGGCGGTCCAGCGCCGACCCTTCACTCGGAGTCGCTATTACCCAGAAGAGTGAAGGTCGAAACGGGGAATCCGCGGAAAAACCGGTCCGCTAACCTGGACGGGTGGCTAATCCTCGCGTGGTGATCCTGGACTACGGGTCCGGCAACCTCCGGTCCGCCGAACGCGCCGTCCAGCGCGCCGGCGCCGACGTCGAGGTCACCGCCGACCCCCATGCCGCGCTCGAGGCCGACGGCCTGGTCGTTCCCGGTGTCGGCGCCTTCTCCGCCTGCATGGAGGGGCTTCGCTCGGTGTCGGGGGAGAAGATCATCGGCAAGCGCCTCGCCGGCGGCCGTCCGGTGCTGGGCATCTGCGTCGGCATGCAGATCCTGTTCGAACGCGGGGTCGAACACGGCGTCGAGGCCGAGGGTGCCGGTGAGTGGCCGGGCACGGTCGACAAACTGGAGGCCGACGTCCTGCCGCATATGGGCTGGAACACCGTCCGCGCCCCGGAGGACTCGCAACTGTTCGCCGGTCTCGACGCGGACACGCGCTTCTACTTCGTGCACTCCTACGCCGCGCGGACCTGGGAACTGGACTCCGGCCTCGCCGGGCAGCAACCCAAGGTGACCTGGGCGAACCACGGTCAGGACTTCGTCGCCGCGGTCGAGAACGGGCCGCTGTGGGCGACGCAGTTCCACCCGGAGAAGTCCGGGGACGCCGGGGCGCACCTGCTGCGCAACTGGCTGAACGCCCTCGCTTAGAGTGGGCGCGTGACTTTCACGCTCCTTCCCGCCGTTGATGTGGCCGATGGCCAGGCCGTGCGACTCGTCCAGGGCGAGGCCGGCACCGAAACCTCCTATGGCAGCCCGCTGGAGGCGGCGCTCGCCTGGCAGCGTGACGGTGCGGAGTGGATCCATCTGGTGGACCTCGACGCCGCCTTCGGCAAGGGCTCCAACCGTGAACTGCTCGCCGACGTCGTGGCGAAGCTGGACGTCCAGGTGGAGCTGTCCGGGGGCATCCGCGACGACGCCTCGCTGGAGGCCGCGCTGGCCACCGGCGCCCGCCGGGTCAACCTCGGCACCGCGGCGCTCGAGGACCCGGAGTGGACCGCGAAGGTCGTCTCCTCCTACGGCGACCGCGTCGCCATCGGGCTGGACGTGCGGATCACCGAGGCCGGGCACCGGCTGTCCGCCCGCGGCTGGACGCAGGACGGCGGCGACCTCTGGGAGGTCCTCGACCGGCTCGACCGCGACGGCGCGCAGCGCTACGTCGTCACCGACGTGAGCAAGGACGGCACCCTCCAGGGCCCGAACATCGACCTGCTCCGCGAAGTCGCCGCCCGCACCGACGCGCCGGTCATCGCCTCCGGCGGCGTGTCCAGTGTGGACGATCTCCGCGCGCTGGCCGCGCTGGCCCGCGACGGTGTCGAGGGCTCCATCGTCGGCAAGGCGCTCTACGCCGGCGCCTTCACGCTGCCCGAGGCGCTCGCCGCCGTCGCGGAGTTCTGAGCTTTACCTCCCGGGTAATCGACGCCACCCGCTCGTTCGGTCAGGATTCCTTCCAAGACACCAAACCTGGAGGGAATCATGACCGCCTACGGACTCGCCCACCTGCGCCCCGCCGCCGTGCTGGCCGAAGAGGTCTTCGAGTACATGGAACGGATCCAGGCCACGCTCGATCCTTTCGGCGGCCGGTTCCTCGTGCACGGAGCCGAGGTGCAGGTCGTCGAGGGGGAGTGGCCCGGGGCGTTGGTGATGATCGAGTTCCCGAGCCTCGACGCCGCTCGGGAGTGGTACGACTCGCCCGCGTACCGGGAGATCCTGCACCTGCGCGCGGACCACATCCCCGGCGACCTGATCCTGGTGGAGGGGTGCGGACCGGACCACGACTCGGCGGCGATGGCGGCGGGACTGCGGGCGTTGCAGGCGCAGGCCTCGTGAGCCACAACGATGCCGCGTGAAGGCCCCCTTCCCTCGACCCAGCCGAGGAAACTCGACCTTCACACCTTCCCCACGTACGTGAAGGGCCCCTTTGAGGCGTTGAAGGTCTCAAAGGGGCCCTTCACGACACAAGAGCTCGACGCCAGGCCCATCGAAAGACCGAAGGAGCCGTCCTTACCACTCACGAAACCGAGGTCATTCCGCCAGCTTGATCGCGATTCCCACGGTCCGGTCCTTCGGCCCCCGCAGCCTGCTGAAGAACATCGTCACCCGCCCGGTGATGCCGTACTTGCGTGCGATCACCTTGCGCACGCGTTCGGTTTCGTCGAGGTCCAGCAGCCGCGCCTCGCCCGGGACGATGTCGCCGTGGGTGTTGTTGCCGCGGAAGTCGCAGGCCTGGATCTCGACGCGGCCACTGTTGCGGATGCGCTTGACCTTGCCCGCTTTCCGCTCGGACCAGAGCACCAGTTCGCCGCTGTCGCCCGCCGCCCAGACCGGGGTCGGTACCGGGGTGCCGTTCTTGCGGAAGGTGGTCAGGACGACGTACTTCTCGGCGGCGATCCGCTCGAACTCCGATCCCATGCGGGAAGTCTAGGGCGTCCGGCGTCGCAACGTCGCCGCGCCGAGGACCAGCGCGGCCAGGGCGCACGCCCCGACGATGATCAGGTTCCGGATCAGCGTCGCGTCCACGGTGCCCGAGGTGGTGACCCGCGTCAGCGCTTCGACGGCGTACGAAAGCGGCATGACGTCCGAGAGCCAGTTCAGCAGCCGGCCCATCTGGCCGCGCGGCACGAACAGTCCGCACAGCAGGATCTGCGGCAGGACGAACAGCGGCATGAACTGCACCGCCTGGAATTCCGTCCGCGCGAACGCGCTCACGAACAGGCCGAGCGCCATCCCGAGGAGCGCGTCGAGGACGGCGATGAGCAGCAGCATCCCGATCGACCCCGCGATGTCGAGGCCCAGCCAGGCGAGCGAGATCCCGGCCGCGAGGCCGACTTGGACGATCGCGATCGAACCGAACGCGATCGCGTAGCCGAAAAGCAGGTCCAGCCTGCCGATCGGCAGAGTCATCAGCCGTTCCAGGGTGGCCGTGGTGCGCTCGCGCAGGGTGGTGATCGAGGTGATCAGGAACATGATCAGGAACGGGAAGACGCCGAGCAGCGCCGGGGCGACGCGGCTGAACACCGCTTCGGAGTTGAAGACGAACCGCAGCAGCACCATCAGCAGCGACGGGACGACGATCAACATCGCGACGGTGCGCGGATCGTGCCGTAGCTGCAGGAGGATGCGGCGGGCCGTGGCGAGCGTCAGCGTGGGGCTCACGAGGTCATCTCCGTCTCCCGGACGAGCCGCAGGAACGCCTGCTCCAGATCGGTCGTCCTGGTGCGTTCGCGCAGGCCGGCCGGGGTGTCGTCGGCGAGGATCCGGCCTTCGCGCATGAGCAGCAGACGGTCGCATCGCGCCGCCTCGTCCATGACGTGGCTGGACACGAGAAGTGTCGCCCCGCCGTCGGCGAGACGGCGGAAGAGCGCCCAGAGTTCGTCGCGGAGCACGGGATCGAGGCCGACGGTGGGTTCGTCGAGGACGAGCAGTTCGGGTTTCCCGAGCAGTGCGACGGCGAGGTTGGCGCGGTTGTGCTGGCCGCCCGACAGTGAGCCGACCAGCTTGCCCGCGTGGTCGGCCAGTCCGACTTCGGCGATCACCCTGTCCACATCGGACATCGGCGCGCGAAGGACGGATGCGAAGTAGCGCAACGCTTCCGCGATGGTGAGGTCGGCGTAGATGGCCGGGTTCTGGGTGGCGTAGCCGATGAGCCGCCGTAGCGGCGGGCTGCCCGCGGGATGGCCGAGCACGGTGACCTCGCCGCCGTCGACGATCTGCACGCCGACGATCGAACGCATCAGCGTCGTCTTGCCGCAGCCGCTCGGCCCCAGTAAGCCGGTGATGCGGCCACGCGGCGTCTGGAACGCGATGTCCTTGACGACCTCGCGGCCGCCGCGGACGACCCTCAGTCCCGTCACGGAGATCGCTGAATTAGCCATGTGATTAATTCTGCGCCCGTTGAGAAGCGCGAGTCAAGGGGCGCGTGTTTCAGGACTGCCTGACGGCGATGCCCGGGTAGTCGACGACGAGCAGGTGTTCGTCGTAGCGCAGTACGCAGGAGAAATCGAAAACCGGTGCCGTATAGGCGAATTCGCGGTCGGCGATCCGCTCGTAGCGCTGTTCGAGCCGTTCCACGGCGAGGTCGTCCGCCCGGACGTACACGGCGGGTGCCTCGGCGGCGGCGTGCGGCGCGAGGCCGAGCCGGTGCACCGGCAGCGTGTTCGTCATCGACGAGGACTCGAGGTCCACGTCGAAACAGCCGTCGAGACGTGGGTCCGGGACGCCGTCCACCCGCCATCGCCCGTCGCCGCCGGATTCGAGCACCGTGCGCCGGCTGCCGGTCGCCGACCGGCCCGAGATCTCGGCTCGCCGGGTGTGCCAAGCGGTGTCGACGGCGATCGAGTACTCGACGAACCAGGATTTCCCGTCCTCGACCGCCGTCGTCGCCCCGCCGATTCTCCAGCCGCCTTCGTGTCCCTGGAAGAACGAGACCTCGAAGCCGGTCCTCGAATCCCGGTGCAGCCAGCTCGCCGCCGCGGGAAGGCTCACGGCACCAGGACGAGCTTGCCCCGGACGTGCCCCGCTTCGCTCTCGTCCTGGGCCGCGGCCGCTTCGGCGAGCGGGTAGACCCTGGCGATCGGCAGGTCGAGCTTGCCTTCGGCGGCCAGCGCTGCCCCTTCGTCCAGCGCGCCGGGGACCTGCTCGGCCGGGGAACCGGAGGTGAAGCGGACGCCGTGGTCGGCCGCGTCCGGCGCGGCGATGGTGACGACGCGCTTCGGGCCGCCGGTCAGTTCGACGAGGGTGGCGAGCGAGCCGCGTCCGGAGGCGTCGAGGGACGCGTCGATGCCCTGTGGCGCGACGTCGCGTACGCGTTCTGCGAGCCCTTCGCCGTACTGCACCGGGACGGCGCCCAGCGAACGCAGGTAGTCGTGGTTCGCTTCGCTCGCGGTGCCGACGACAGTGAGCCCGCGCGCGACCGCGAGCTGGACGGCGATGGTGCCGACACCGCCCGCCGCGCCGTCGATGAGCAGCGTCTCGCCCTCCTGGAGATCCAGCAGGTTGAGGGCGCGATAAGCGGTACCGACGACCACGGGCAACGCCGCGGCGAGTTCCCAGGACAGCGCCTCCGGCTTGCGGGTCAGGCCCGCCGGATCCGCGAGGACGTACTCCGCGTACCCGCCGATACCCCTGCCGAGGACCTCGTCACCGGCCGCGAAATCGGAAACCCCCTCGCCGACCGCGTCGATCACGCCCGAGATGTCCCCGCCGGGGACGGCGGGGAACTTCGCGGGATACAACTCGGCCATCAGCCCTGACCGGATCTTCCAGTCCATCGGGTTCACGCCCGCGGCCCGGACGGCGACCCTGACCTGGCCGGGGCCGGGTTCGGGAAGCTCACGTTCGAGGACGCGCAGGACCCCGGAGTCGCCGTATTCGGTGAACGCGATGGAGCGGTAGGTGTCCGTCATGCCGTCGACAACCGCCGCCCGCCCGTCACTATTCCGGCGGCTTCCCGAACCAGCTGTAGTCGCCGGGGATGATCTGCAGGCCCTCGGCGATGTCGGCCAGCGTGGCCCGGTCCCGTTTGCCCGACACGGTGAGCCAGCGCCCGCCTTCGACCTGGAGGGCAACCGTTTCGTCCAGTTGCTCGAGCCGCCCGTTCCGCGCGGGGAGGGCGAAACCGTCGAGGCCCCGGATCTTGAGCGGCACGGGCGCGGCGTCGCCCACGTCCGGTCGTTCGCCGCCGAGCCTCGCCGTGACGATCGCCGGAGCGGTGGGCTGCCCGGCACGGGTGGCTTCGAGTTCGGTGATGCCACCGTCGACCATCATGGGCAGGTTCACCCCGGACAGCTCCAGATCGGCGGGCAACCTGCCGAACCGCAGTTCGCCCGAAACCCGGGCACGGCCGTCCCTGACCATCTCGTCCGCGATCCGCTGACCGACGCCGCGTGGGTCCCGCACATCGTGCAGGGTCAGGTTCAGCACGTACGCGTTGTCGGGTGACCAGGTCAGCATCGTCGCGTCGCCGTCGACCTCCGAGACCATGCCGACCCGGCCGTGCACGATGATCTGGTTCGGGGCGGGGGCGATCGTCCACGGCCCGCGCCGCTCGTCCAGCGGAGTGGTGGTCAGCTTGATCTGGCCTGCCTCGCCGCCGTTCCACATCCTGGTCTGAGGCGCGGGATAGGGCTTCGCGGAGCGGCTCATCTCCGTGAAACCGCCGGGCAGCCAACCCGGTCTGTACGGCAGCACCGACCAGTCCGCGTCGCGCGGCGAGGCGGGTGTGACCGCGGTGTAGGCCCGCAGGCTCAACGGCACGCCGAGCGCGATGATCGCGACCGCGGCCGCGACCAGTGCCAAGGCCATCTTCGGCCTGCTTCGCGGCCGTTGGGCCAGCACCTCGCGGATCTCGGCCCCGTCGGGCGCCCGCGCCGCCAGCTGTTCGAGGCTCTCCCGGACCAGATCTTCGGTGCGTTCTTCACTCAGTCGGGTCATTTGCGGGCTCCCGTGGGCTGAACGGACGAGGACGGACCGGTTTCCCGCAGCGTCGCGAGCGCGCGCGAAATCTGGCTGCGCACGGTCGACGTCGTGCAGCGGAGTACCGCGCCGATCTCCTCGTCGGAATAGTTCTCGTAGTAGCGGAGCACGATCGCGGCGCGTTGTTTGCGCGGGAGCTTCGCGAGCCTGTCCAGCATCGCGTCGCGTTCGTCGTACATGACGGCGTGATCGGAGACCGGCGGGCTGACGAGGTCGAGGACCTCGGGTGACGACGGCACCACCCGGCGGACCGCCAGCCGCCTCCGCCACGAGAGGTACTCGTTGGTCACCATCCGGCGGACGTACGTCGGCGGCGAGTCGATCTTCGGCCAGCGTTGCTGGGCGCGCAGCAGTACCTCCTGCACGATGTCCTGCGCCAGGTACGGATCGTCGGTCAGGACGGTCGCGTAGCGCAGGAGCCCGTCCAGGCGATCCGCGACGAACTCGTCGAAGGTCGCAGGCACATGTCCCCCTCAGCCGGTGGTCTCCCTCTAGTGACGCGCGAGACCACCTGGCTGATGCATCGGGGGCCGAACTTTCTCGGCGCCGGGGGTCAGGTAGTACTGCGCGACCGGCGCCAGCATCGCGACGACCTCATCCTCCGACGCGGCGACCAGCGGCGGGAGCCCGATGACGTAACGCAGCAGCGCGAAGCCGATCATCTGCGAGGCGATCCCGGCGACCCGGACTTTCGGCACGCCGCGCGCCTCGGCGACCCGCGCGAGCACCGCCCGCTCCAGGAACTGCCGCATCATGGTCGCGACCTGTTCGTTGGTGGTCGCGGACCGGATCATCGCCAGGAACGGCGCGCGGCCCTCCGGCGCCTGCCAGAGGCCGAGGAACGCGCGGACGAGACGCTCACCGATCTCGTCTTCGGGGCCGTCGAGGATCCGGGGGACCAGTTCGCCGGGGTCGACCGGCAGGTTCATCGACGCGGCGAAGAGCCGTTGCTTGGTACCGAAGAAGTGGTGCAGCAGCGCCGCGTTGACCCCGGCGTCGGCCGCGATGCCGCGGACGGTCGCCCCGTCGTAGCCCAGTTCGGCGAACCTGCGCCGTGCCGCGTCGAGGATCTCCTCCCGCGTCTCGGTCTGTCCCGGCCGCCGCCCCGCTTGTGCCATCCCGCGAGCTTAGAACGGCTCTTGACTACGCTTGTCCCCATGTCAGTCGCAGTCAGGGTCATCCCGTGTCTCGACGTCGACGCGGGCCGTGTGGTGAAGGGCGTCAACTTCGCCGACCTGCGCGACGCCGGCGACCCCGTCGAACTCGCCCGTCTGTACGACGCCGAGGGCGCGGACGAGCTCACGTTCCTCGACGTCACGGCGTCCTCCGGGGACCGTGAGACCACCTTCGACGTCGTCCGCCGGACCGCGGAGCAGGTGTTCATCCCGCTCACCGTCGGTGGCGGCGTGCGCACGAACGACGACGTCAACCGGCTGCTGCGCACCGGCGCGGACAAGGTGAGCATCAACACCGCCGCCATCGCGCGGCCGGAGTTCCTGCGCGAGGCGTCCCGCCGGTTCGGCGCGCAGTGCGTCGTGCTGTCGGTGGACGCGCGCCGGGTGCCCGAGGGCACCGAGCCGACACCGTCCGGATTCGAGGTGACCACGCACGGCGGGCGCCGCGGCACCGGGATCGACGCCGTCGAGTGGGCCGCGCGCGGGGAAGAACTGGGCGTCGGCGAGATCCTGCTCAACTCGATGGACGCCGACGGCACCAAGAACGGTTTCGATCTCGAACTCCTGCGCCAGGTGCGCCGCGCGGTCCGCGTCCCGGTGATCGCCAGCGGCGGCGCCGGCGCGCTCGAGCACTTCCTGCCCGCCGTCGAGGCCGGTGCGGACGCGGTGCTCGCGGCCAGCGTGTTCCACTTCGGACAGTTGAAGATCGGCGAGGTCAAGGGCGCGCTGCGCGCCGGGGGAGTCGTGGTCCGGTGATGCCGACCAAGTGGAAGGCCGCCACCGAGGTCAAGGTCGTCTGCGCGCTGCTGATCGGGCTCGCTCTCGCCTACCTCGCGATGGCCGGGATCCTCATGTTCGCGCCGTACTCGTCCGCGCGGACGTTCCTGCTGCCGGGGACGTCGCTGGTCCTCGGCGGGCTCGTCGTGGCGGGGCTCGTGCTGAGGATGTCTTCGGCGCGGTTCGCCGGTTTCGGCGTCAGCTTCCTGTTCGCGTTGCTGCACGCGCTTTCCATGCTGGCGGCGGAGCTCTCCTGGGTGAAGATAGTGTCCGGGATCCTCTTCGCCGGTTACGTCTACTCGGCGGTCCTGCTCAACTCGATGCCGGTGAAACGGCACCTTCTCGGAGCCACGAATGACGCTTGACCCCGCCCTCTCCGACCGCTTGAAGCGCAACGCCGACGGGCTGATCGCCGCCGTCGTCGTCGAACACTCCACATCGGACGTGCTGATGCTGGCGTGGATGAACGACGAGGCGCTGGAACGCACTCTCACGACGCGGCGCGGAACCTACTACTCGCGCAGCCGCAACGAACTGTGGGCCAAGGGCGAGACCTCCGGCCACATCCAGCACGTGCGCGAGGTGCGGATCGACTGCGACGGCGATACCGTCCTCCTGCGCGTCGACCAGACCGGCCCGGCCTGTCACACCGGCACGCACACCTGCTTCGACACCGACGAACGGCTGCTGCTGGCCGACGAGAGCGAGTAGAGGCCGTCGCGCTGATCGCGGGCCGACCTCCTGCTCACTTGCACGCTTCGCGCGGCCTTTCGGTTGCCTCTTTCTGCAGTGGTCATGGTCGCGCTTTCCGAGTTGGTGAATGCCGCTTTCCTGGCCATACACTCGGCAGATGGAACTGGGGCGTGAAGAAGACGACCGCCGTGACCGAACCGGTTTGAGACGGTGGCGCGGATCGCGCTCCCACGGAGTGACGCTGTGGTCCTCCTCTTCGGCCACGTCCGGCGAGGTGGACGCCGAAGAGGCGTTCCCGGTCCGAGATCCGTTCACCGCGCTGCAGGCGCGGTCGGCTCGTGCCGCCGCGGTCGGTTTCGCCGGAGTCGTTCTGCTCGGTGTCGGAGTCTTCGTGCAGAGTCTGCTCCCCGTTCTCACTGATGAGGCGTACACGATCTTCGATTTCCCCAGCGTGTTGGCGCTCCTCGCCGGCGGGAGTTCGATCGTGTACGCCTTTTGTTCCTTGATCATCTGGCGAAGTCGGTATCGGGCTGTGCGGTCGACGGGGTGGAGAGACGGCATGGGGACCGTCGCGGGCCTGGCCGGCGGCCTTTACCTGGTGGCCGCACTGCCCGACGGAGCCAGGGCCCTATTACAGGTCCGCACTTCGCCGAAACGGGTGGCCGAGTACCAGGGCCTCGCCGCGAAACCGATCAAGGTCGGCGGTTCCGGGAACCGGTTGATCGTGCTGCTGCCAGCCGGCTACTGGGACTACAAGGATCGCGTGATCCGGGTCTTGGCCGTCCGGGGCGGCGCTTCCGGGCCCTGATGACTCGCACGCTCGGCCGAGGTCCGCGGTTGCCTCGATGCGACAGTGAACTCGTTATCCGGGAAAGCCGCTGTTCCCGGCTATTCTCACCGGATGAAACCGGGGGCAGGGAAGAGAAGATCGGTCAAGGGCGACCGCCCGAGAAGACGCCCGCGCGTCGCCGGGCGGCCTCGGTCCACTTCGGACGATGATGTCGCCGAAGACTTCGCCGCGCCGACGATCCACGACGACGTGGCCGTCCCCCTGATCGGGAAACTGTCGCACTTCAAGGTGCGCGCGCTGGCGTTCACCGTGCTGTGGCTGGCTTTCTTCGTCGCCTGCCAGATGGGTACCGACCAGCTACGGCAGGAATCCGTGAAGCTGGCGAGTACCGGCATCCACGTGAAGGGCACGGTACAAAAGGTCGAGGGGTACACCGAACCGGACAGCGTCAAGATCACGCTCACCTATCCCGCCGGTTCGGAGCCGCGCACGATCGCGATGCCTGTCTCGGCGAAGCACGGGTACAAGATCGGGGACAAGGTCTCGTTGGCCTACGCGTCAGGGGATCCCAAGAAGGTCGTCGTGTTCGAAGGGCGGGTGGTCTTCAACAATCCGTTCGAGTTGCTGACGCCGCTGTCCTTCTCTGCCTTTTTGGGCATTCCGACTTGCCTGTACGCCGCCTGGCTCTGGCGGAGCCGGTATCGCTCGGCCTTGAAGACCGGCTTGCGCGAGGCCGCGGCGACCGTGCGGCCCGGCTGGCTGTTCCCCAAGATCGACGTCTATCTCGAGCACGACTACAAGCTGCTCCAGACACGACGGTCCCTGCGGATCGCGCCCCGATTCACGGGGCTCGAGAAGGTGCCCGTCTTCATCGGCGGCGAGGAAACGGACATGATCGTGATCTTCCCGCGCGGACGGTTCTTCAAGGACCGGCTCCACACCGTCCCCGCCAAGGAGATCGAGCCGGACACGGACTGATCGGTCCGCGAGTTCCGCCTCCGACTCACGCGTGACTGGATGGCCGACACGCGTGATCCGGCGGCCGGCACGCGCTCGGCAGGGCTCAGTCGATCTTCCCGGTCAGGTAGCGCTGCATCGTCGGCGCGATCGCGGTCACCAGCGGCTCGATCTCGCTCGAAGCCATCGGCTCGAACTTCGCGACGTACCGGACCATGCCCATGCCGACCAGCTGGGACGCGCACAGGGTCGTCCGCAGTTCGATGTCGCCCGAGCCGATGTCGCCGATCACCTTGGTGAAGAAGTTCTGGAAGAACCCGCGCAGCACCTGTGCCGCCTGCTCGTGTCCGGCGACGCTGCGGACGAGGGCCTGGAACACGTCGCCGCCCGCGCCGTCCCATCGGGTGAGGAAGGTCCGCACGATCCGCTGCCCGAACTCCTCGTCGGGGCCGTCGGTCAGTTCGGCGAGCAGTTCGCGCGGGTCGAAGGGGAGCTCCAGGATGGCTTGCCCGAAGAGGCCTTCCTTGCTGCCGAACCAGTGGTTGACCATCGCCGCGTCCACCCCGGCCCGGGTCGCGATCGCGCGTACGGTCGCGCCGTCGAAGCCGCTCTCCCCGAACACCACACGCGCCGCCTCGATCAGCGCGGTGCGGGTGTCCTGTCCGCCGGGCCGCCGTCCCCGGCGTCGAGCGGTAGTGTCTTCTCCAGCCATGGCGTCATCATGAACGGACCCGCCGCAAAATTCAACAATACTTGAATTTTGCCCCCGGTCCAGGACCCGCCGACCGTTGCAGCACAATGAGCGGCATGGTCAGCGCCGCAAACGCCAGCCCGTCGGGGCTCGGCTCGGTCAGCCCTTCGCGCGACGAGTTCCGCGCACTCGCCGAGGGCCGTCGCGTCATCCCCGTTGTCCGCCGCGTGCTCGCCGACGGTGAGACCCCCATCGGGGTCTACCGCAAGCTCGCCGCCGACCGGCCGGGGACGTTCCTCTTCGAATCGGCGGAGAACGGCGCTTCCTGGAGCCGATGGTCGTTCATCGGCGTCGACAGCCCCGCCGCGCTGACCGTGCGTGACGGCAAGGCGGTCTGGACGGGCACCCCGCCGGTCGGCCTGCCGACCGAAGGCGACCCGCTCACCGTGCTGCGCGAGACCGTCGCCGCGCTCCACACCGAGCAGCTGCCCGGGATGCCGCCGCTCACCGGCGGCATGGTCGGCTACATCGGCTATGACGCCGTCCGCTGGCTCGAACGGCTCCCCGAACTCGCCGAGCGCGACCTCGACATCCCCGAGCTCACCATGCTCCTGGCGACCGACCTGGCCGCCTTCGACCATCACGAGGGCACCGTCACGCTGATCGCCAACGCGGTCAACTGGGACGACTCGCCCGAGCGTGTCGACGCGGCGTACGACGACGCCGTCGCGCGTTTGAACGCGATGACCAAGCAGTTGCACGTCGCGGCCCCGGCCACAGCCGCCGTCTTCGACCGGCCCGCGCCCGAATTCACGCGCCGCCGCTCCAAGCCGGACTTCCACGCGGCCGTCGAGAAGGCCGTCGAGGCGATCAAGGCGGGCGAAGCGTTCCAAATCGTGCCGTCGCAACGATTCGAGATCGAGACCCAGGCCGACGCGCTCGACGTCTACCGCGTCCTGCGCACGTCCAATCCGAGCCCGTACATGTACCTGCTGCGCCTCGACGGGTTCGACATCGTCGGGTCCAGCCCGGAGTCGCTGGTCACCGTCCGGGACGGCCGGGCGACCACGCATCCGATCGCGGGCACCCGCTGGCGCGGCGCCGACCCGGAGGAGGACGCGCAGCTGGCCAAGGACCTGCTGGCGGATGAGAAGGAACGCGCCGAGCATCTGATGCTCGTCGATCTCGGCCGCAACGACCTCGGCAAGGTCTGCAAGCCCGGCACCGTGCGCGTCGTCGACTTCTTCGACGTCGAGCGCTACAGCCACGTCATGCACATCGTCTCCACGGTCACCGGCGAACTCCTCGACGACAAGACGGCCTTCGACGCGGTCACCGCCTGTTTCCCGGCAGGGACGCTCTCGGGCGCGCCGAAGGTCCGCGCGATGCAGCTGATCGAGGAGCTGGAGCCGACCCGCAGGGCGCTCTACGGCGGCGTCGTCGGGTATCTCGACTTCGCCGGGGATGCCGACACCGCGATCGCGATCCGTACCGCGCTGATGAAGGACGGCACCGCGTACGTCCAGGCGGGCGGGGGAGTCGTCGCGGACTCGGTGGCCGACTACGAGGACAACGAGTCGCTCAACAAGGCCCGCACCGTGCTCTCCGCCGTCGCGGCGGCGCAGACGATGATCGCCGCGGACGAACTCGACCCGGCGGGTGACAGCACTCGTGTCTGAGGCCCCGGAAGGCACCGTTCTGCCGTCGAAGAAGGCCAAGCGTCCACTGTGGATCGCCGTGGTGGGCCTGCTGCTGGGCGCGGTCGCGCTGTGGGGTTCTTCGCAGCTCGTGTGGTTCGCGGAGTTCCGCGACGGCGCCGTGCGCGGCACGGTGCTGTACACGGAAACCGGTTCACAACGTGCGGTCGCGCTGATTCCGCTCGCATTGCTGGCGCTCGCCGGCACGGCGGGGCTGATCGCCACCGGCGGCTGGCCACGCCGGGTGCTCGGAGTGGTACTCGCCGTGGCCGGTGTCGCCGCGGTGTGGATCGGCGTGGTGGGCGGTTCCTTCAGCGGATTCGCCGACGGCCTCCCGGTCGCCCAGCTGCTGGGAGCCCGCGGTCTCGCGATCCTGGGGGGAATTCTCGTGACGGCGGGCGGGTTGGCAGCCATCAAGGGCGCGGGCCGGATGCCTCGCCTCGGCGCGAAGTACTCGGCGCCGGGGGCGAAGAAGAAGGCCGCCAAGGATCCGGAGACCGAGCTGTGGGAGGCGCTGTCCGAAGGCGAAGATCCCACCGCGACCCGGTGATGGCCGCGGAAAACGCGAGTTTTCGAGATCTACGCCGCGAAAGATGACACGGTTGGCATTCGGAGCAACGGACATACCCGGAACCAGGCCGTATCCGTGCGGGGGTTAGCATCGTTTCGGCGGGAAGGGGAAGGTTTTTGTGAGCGACCTTGCGAAGGAATCCGTGAGTACGACGGCCGGTGAGGGACTCCGGTGAGCGTGCTCGAAGACATCGTCGCCGGCGTCCGTGCCGATCTCGCCGAGCGCGAGGCGGTTCTGCCGTTCGACGAACTGAAGAAGCGCGCGACCCAGGTCGCGCCCCCACGTGACGTGCTCGCGGCCCTGCGCGAGTCCGGTATCGGCGTCATCGCCGAGGTGAAGCGGCGCAGCCCGTCCAAGGGCGATCTGGCCGAGATCCCGGATCCGGCCGCGCTGGCGAAGGACTACGCCGACGGCGGCGCCCGGGTGATCAGCGTGCTGACCGAGCAGCGGCGGTTCGGCGGTTCGCTCGCCGACCTCGACGCGGTCCGCGCGGCGGTGGACATCCCGGTGCTGCGCAAGGACTTCATCGTCAGCCCGTACCAGGTCCACGAGGCGCGGCTGCACGGCGCGGACATGGTCCTGCTGATCGTGGCGGCGCTGGAGCAGAACGCCTTGATCGCGTTGCTGGACCGGGTGGAATCCCTCGGGATGACCGCGCTGGTCGAGATCCACAACGCCGAAGAGGCCGACAAGGCCCTCGAAGCCGGCGCGAAGGTGATCGGCGTCAACGCCCGCAACCTGCACACCCTCGAGGTCGATCGTGACGTCTTCTCGCGGCTGGCCCCCGGCCTGCCGATGGACGTCTTCAAGATCGCCGAGTCGGGTGTCCGCGGTCCCGGCGACCTGATGTCCTACGCGGGTCACGGCGCCGACGCCGTCCTCGTGGGCGAAGGGCTCGTCGCTTCGGGCGACCCGAAGGGCGCGCTGGTCAAGCTCGTCACCGCCGGATCGCACCCTGCCTGCCCGAGGCCTTCTCGATGACCACTGAGTACCACGAAGAACCCCACGGCAAGCACGATCCGGACGACCGGGGCTACTACGGCCCGTACGGCGGCCGGTTCATGCCAGAGGCTCTCATCGGCGTCGTCGACGAGGTCGCTGCCGAGTACGACAAGGCGCGGAACGACCCGGACTTCGTCAACGAGTTCCGGCGTCTGCTGCGTGATTACGCCGGTCGTCCGTCGCTGCTCACCGAGGCCAAGCGCTTCGGTGAGCACGCCGGCGGCGCCCGGATCTTCCTCAAGCGCGAGGATCTGAACCACACCGGTTCGCACAAGATCAACAACGTGCTCGGCCAGGCGCTGCTCACCAAGCGGATGGGCAAGAAGCGGGTCATCGCCGAGACCGGGGCCGGTCAGCACGGCGTGGCCACCGCCACCGCCTGCGCGCTGCTGGACCTGGAATGCATCGTCTACATGGGCGAGGTCGACACCGAGCGGCAGGCGCTGAACGTCGCCCGCATGAAGCTGCTCGGCGCCGAGGTCATCCCGGTGAAGACCGGTTCGCGCACGCTCAAGGACGCGATCAACGAGGCGCTGCGCGACTGGGTCGCCAACGCCGACACCACGCATTACCTGTTCGGCACTGCGGCGGGCCCGTACCCGTTCCCGATGATGGTGCGGAACTTCCACAAGATCATCGGCGAGGAGGCCCGCGTCCAGATCCTGGAGCAGGCCGGACGCCTGCCGGACGCCGTCGCGGCCTGCGTCGGCGGCGGATCCAACGCGATCGGCATCTTCCACGGCTTCATCGACGACCCGGCAGTCCGGCTCGTCGGCCTCGAGCCCGGCGGTGAGGGCATCGAGGGCAACCGCCACGGCGCCACCCTGACCAAGGGCACACCGGGCAGCCTGCACGGCGCGATGACGTACCTGCTGCAGGACGAAGACGGCCAGACCGTCGAGTCGCACTCGATCTCCGCGGGCCTCGACTACCCGGGCGTCGGCCCGGAGCACTCGTGGCTCAAGGACAGCGGCCGCGCCGAGTACCGGCCGGTGACCGACGCCGAGGCGATGGACGCCTTCAAGCTGCTTTCGCGCACCGAGGGCATCATCCCGGCGATCGAGTCGGCGCACGCGCTGGCGGGTGCGCTGGTGCTCGGCCGCGAACTCGGCCCCGAGGGCTTGATCATCGTGAACCTGTCCGGTCGTGGCGACAAGGACATGGACACGGCCGCGAAGTACTTCGGCCTGGTGGAGAACGCATGAGCGGGTTGTCCGAACTCTTCGCGGCGACGCGCGCGGAGGGGCGTGGAGCGCTGATCGGGTACCTCCCGGCGGGCTTCCCGACGGTCGACGGGTCGAAGGACCTGCTGGCCGCGGTGGTCGACGGCGGTGCCGACCTGGTCGAGGTGGGCGTGCCCTACTCGGACCCGGTCATGGACGGCCCGACCATCCAGGCCGCGTCGGTGAGCGCCCTTTCCGGCGGCTTCAAGCTCAAGCACCTGTTCGAGGTCGTCGAGTCGGTGTCGTCGCGCGGCGGCAAGGCCGTCGTGATGACGTACTGGAACCCGGTGCACCGCTACGGCGTCGACCGCTTCGCGCGGGACCTCGCCGCCGCGGGCGGGCTCGGCATGATCACCCCGGACCTGATCCCGGACGAGGCCGACGAGTGGATGGCCGCCTCCGAGCAGCATGGGCTGGACCGCATCTTCCTGGTCGCGCCGTCCTCCTCGGAGGAGCGGATCGCGAAGACCGTCGAGGCCGCTTCGGGCTTCGTGTACGCCACCGCGGTGATGGGCGTGACAGGCGCCCGTGACCAGGTCGGCGTGCACGCCGAGGACCTGGTCGCGCGGACTCGCGCGCATACGGACCTGCCGATCGGTGTCGGGCTCGGCGTCCGTTCCGGCGAGCAGGCGGCGCAGGTCGCCGGTTTCGCCGACGGTGTCATCGTCGGCTCGGCGCTGGTGACCGCCGCCGCGAGCGGACTGGACGCGGTTCGCGAGCTTTCGGCCGAACTGGCCGCGGGTGTACGGAAGACCGTCACCCCCGCTTAAGTCCTCACGGTCGTCGTGAGCGGCGATTCGGGTTCTCTTGAGGGGTGACGCAAAGGTGCCGGGTCGCGGGGATTCGCTCGCGGCCGTGGGACACCCGACGTTGCGAAAGCCACTTTCGCAACGTTGAACGTTGCGAAAGTGGCTTTCGCAACCCGCCACCTTTGCCTTACCCCTCAATAACCCGAATCGCCACTCACGACCGCCTGGACCGGCCGCTCACCGGAATTCCCCGGTTCAGTGCCGCCAGCGCTGCGCTGAGGTGATCTCCTCCGGGGTCGCGAGCGCGAACCGCTCGATCTCCGCCCGCCGCACGTCCACGAGCGTCGTCGCGAGCGGCGCGCCGAACGCGGCCGCCAGCTTCTTGTCCGCCTCGAAGGCCATGACGGCTTCCTCCAACCGCTGAGGCAGCCGCTCGATCCCGCGCGCGGCGCGTTCGGCCTCGGTCAGCGTTCCCGGATCGACGTCCACCGGCTCCGGCAGTGCCGCCTCCTCGTCGACGCCCGCCAGCCCGGCGAACAGCAGGGCGGCCGCCAGCAGATACGGATTCGCGGTCAGATCGAAGCATTTGATCTCGAGGTTCGCCGCCGAGTCCCGGTTCCCGGCGACCCCGCGCACGAGCCGCAGCGGTGTCTCCCGGTTTTCCAGTCCCCACGCGGTGTACACGCCCGCCCAGTGATGCGGCTCCAGCCTCAGATAGCTGACGACCGACGGTGCCCCGATCGCGAGCAGCGCGGGCAGCCGCCGCAGGATGCCCGCGCTGAACGACTCCGCGACCGGTGTCAGCCCGAAAACCCTTTCCCCGCCGGAGAAAAGGTTCCGTGCGCCGTCCAAGACGCTCAGATGCACGTGGCCGCCGTTGCCGACGCCGGCGGGCGCGAACTTCGGGGTGAAGGACGCCTTCAGCCCGTGCCGGTGGCTGAGCGCGCGGATCGTTTCCTTCGTCAGGACGGCGATGTCGGCCGCGCGTACCGGATCGGCCGCGGCGACGGACAGTTCGAACTGGCCGTCGGCGTATTCGGGGTGGATCTGTTCCACCCCGGCGCCCTGCTGGTCCAAAGTGGACACCAGGGCGCGGAGATAGTCCGCGTGCTCGGAAAGCCTCGCGTAGCCGTACGCCGGGCCCGCGGTGGCCGACGTCGGATCGTCCGTGGCGTCGGCGCCGGTGATCACCCATTCGATCTCGAAACTCATCCGTGCCCGATACCCGCGTGCGGCGAGCCGGTCCACCGCCGTCGTCAGCAGGGCACGAGGATCCTGCGGATGTGGCTCGCCCTCCTGGTCGAGTTTCGTCACCGGCGCCCAGGCCCAGCCGGGTTGCCCGGCGAGCACGGTCAGCGCGTCGAGGTCCGGATGCAGCCGCAGGTCACCGACCGGGCCGAGGGAAGGCTCACCGCCGATGATGACGTCGTCCGAGCCGAAGAAGTCGAAGGACTTCGAAGCGCCGACACCCCACGCGGCCGCCGACGGCAGTTTCCGCAACGGGACCGCCTTGACCCGCGCGATCCCGGCGTTGTCCACGAAGGTCAGCGCCACGAGTTCGACACCTCGCGACCGGAGCTCCGCGGTGAGGGCGGTCGCGCGGGCGGTCAGTGCTTCCCGGTTCACCATGGTTCCTCATCCTGGCCCCATTCCGGGCCCCTTGCCACGCCCGGATCCGGTCATAGGGTGGGGCCGCACTCGCCGACCACGAGAAGGGACGCGCTCATGCCGGGAACCCCGATCCTGCCGTTCGTCGCCCGGACGACGCTGGTGGACCACCACTGCCACGGCGTCGTCACCGGCGATCTCGGCCGGATCGAGTTCGAACAACTGCTCACCGAGGCCGACACCGTCTCGTCGCTGGGCACGACGTTGTTCGACTCGCTGATCGGGCTCGCGGTCCGGGCCCGCTGCGCGCCCGTGCTCGACCTGCCGCCGCACGTCCCGGCCGAGGTCTATCTGGCCCGCCGCGCCGAACTGGGCGCCACCGAGGTCAACGCGCGGTTCCTGCGCGCCACCGGCACGACCGAATTCCTGCTCGACGGCGGCTTCCTGCCGGACACGCTGACCACGACCGAGCAGTTCGCGGCCCTGTCCGGCGCCCGCGCGCGGGACATCGTCCGGCTCGAACAGGTCGCCGAAGCGGTGATCGGATCCACCACCGCGGCCGGATTCGCCTCGGCCTTCGCCGGGGAACTGGCGAAACGCGCCACGACGGCCGTCGGGTTCAAGTCCATTGCCGCCTACCGGGTCGGCCTCGACCTGTCGGGGGAGCGGCCGACGGACACCGAAGTCGCCGAAGCGGCCGGCCGCTGGCTCGCGCGGATCGAGGCGGGCGAACCGGTCCGGCTCGCGGACGAGGTGCTGCACCGGTTCCTGATCTGGACCGGCGTCGACCTGGCCCTGCCGATCCAGTTCCACGTGGGCTTCGGCGACTCCGATGTCGACCTGCACCGCTGCGATCCGCTGCTGCTCACCGGGCTGCTGCGGGCCACCCGGTCACGCGGGGTGCCGATCATGCTGCTGCACAACTATCCCTTCCACCGGAACGCCGCGTATCTGGCGCAGGTGTTCGAGCACGTGTTCATCGACGTGGGACTCGCGACGCACAACGCCGGTCATCGTGCGCCCGCGATCATCGCGGAGACAATGGAGATCGTGCCGTTCGGGAAGCTGCTGTTCTCCACGGACGCGTTCGGGCTGGCCGAGCTGTACCACCTCGGCACCGCGCTGTTCCGGCAGGGACTGTCGGATTTCCTGTACGCGGGGCTCACCGCGGACGTACTGTCCGAAGTGGACGCGCATCGGATAGCGGCGCTGGTGGGGCACCGCAACGCCGAACGGGTTTACGGGCTGGAGGGGACATGACGGAACTGGACGAACTGCAGGACCGCTGGGAGGCCGCCGTCGAGGCGGAGCTGCCCTCCGCGATCGAGCTGCGGCACCGGGTGCACGCCGATCCCCGCGCGTCGGGGGACGAAGAAGACACCGCACGGATGCTCGTCGAGGCGCTCGGTGCCGACGAAGGAGTCCGGGTCGCCAAGACCGGACGCGCGGTGCTGTTCCCGGGCACCGGGCCGGGACCGGCCGTGGCGCTGCGTACCGAACTGGACGCGCTGCCGGTCACCGAGCGCACCGGGGTCCCGTGGGCTTCGGAGACGCCGTTGATGCACGCGTGCGGGCACGACGTGCACATGGCCGCGCTCGTCGCCACTTGCCGCGCGGCGGCCGTCGTCGGGGTACCTCGGCCGCTGCTGGCGCTCCTGCAGCCGCGTGAGGAGACGTCGCCGTCCGGCGCGCTGGACATCGTCGAATCCGGCGTGCTCACCGAGTACGGCGTCGAGGCCGTCATCGGCGCGCACGTCCAGCCCCGGCTCGCGGCGGGAGTGGTGTCGGTGGTGCCGGGGCCGGTCAACGCCTCCACCGACGAGTTCGAGGTCGTCGTCCGCGGCCAGGGCGGGCACGCCGGATACCCGCACCTCCTGCGGGATCCGATCCTCGCGCTCAGCCAGATCGTGGTGAGCCTGCAGCAGCTCGCGAGCCGCCGGGTCGACCCGGTGTTCGGCGCGGTCTGCTCGGTCGGCCGGATCGCGGCGGGGGCGACCGCGAACGTCGTGCCGAACGAGGCCCGCCTGTCCGGTTCGCTGCGGCTGATGCGCACCGACGACCGCGATCTCGCGCTGGAGGGGCTCGCCGAGGTCGTCCACGGCACCGCGAAGGCACACGGTTGCCGGGCGGAGCTCGAAATCAGCCCGTGCGAACCCGTACTGCACAACGACGCCGGGCTCACCCAGCACGCGCACCGTCGGCTCGTCCGCGCCGGGGCGGGCGTCGACACCGATTTCCGGTCGTTCGGCGCCGACGACTTCGCGCACTACTGCGGGACGACGCGCGGGCTGATGATGTTCGTCGGCCTCGGCGACACCGCGGGCGCGCCGAGCCTGCACGACGAACTGTTCCTGCCGCCGGACACCGCGGTCGGCCACGTCGCGTCCGCGCTGATCGCGGGCTATTTGGCCGCCGTCGAGGGCTGACGCCCCCAAGAAGTCGATGAAGCGCTACGGTGGCCGACGTGAATACCGCCTCGGCAGCGTTCCTCGCGACCATCCCCAGTCCCGACCAGGGCGTCTGGCATATCGGGCCGGTCCCGATCCGTGCCTACGCGCTCTGCATCATCGCCGGCATCATCGTGGCGATCTGGCTGGGCGAGCGGCGCTGGGTGAACCGCGGCGGCACGAAGGGCACCGTCATCGACGTCGCCGTCTTCGCCGTGCCGTTCGGCCTGGTCGGCGGGCGGTTGTACCACGTCATCACCGACAACCAGCTGTACTTCGGCGAGGGCAAGAACCCGATCAACGCGCTGAAGATCTGGGACGGCGGCCTCGGCATCTGGGGCGCCATCGCGACCGGCGTCGTCGGCGCGCTGATCGCCTGCCGCCGACGGGGCATCCCGCTGCCCGCGATGGCCGACGCGCTCGCGCCCGGGATCGTGATCGCACAGGCCATCGGGCGGCTCGGCAACTACTTCAACCAGGAACTCTACGGCGCGCACACCGATCTGCCGTGGGGACTGGAGATCTACCAGCGCTACAACCCGACCAACCCGGACGACTTCCTGAACGGCATCGCGATCGGGCACGTCCCGCTGCCGGACAGCCCGGTGCACCCGACGTTCCTCTACGAACTGATCTGGAACCTCGGTGTCGCGCTGCTGATCATCTGGGCGGACAAGAAGTTCCGCCTCGGCCACGGCCGCGTGTTCGCGCTCTACGTCGCCGGGTACACCGCCGGCCGGTTCTGGATCGAGATGATGCGGACCGACACCGCGAACCACATCCTCGGCCTGCGGGTGAACGTGTGGACCTCGATCCTGCTGTTCGTCGCGGCGGTCGCGTACTTCGTCCTGGCCGCCAAGCGAGGGCCGAGGGAGGCGCCGGAAACGCTGTGGAGCAAGGACGTGCCACGGGAAGAGGCTTCTCCGGAGCCTTCCGAAGAACATGCCGACGTGGCCGCGGCTCCGGACACCGTCCGGGACTCGGCCGCCGACAAGGCGACCGAGGATCCGAAGCCCGAGGCGGAGAAGTAGCGCTCCGCTCTCGCCGTCGAAGTACGTGAAGGCCCCCTTCCCTCGGCTCAGCCGAGGAAACTCGACCTTCACGCCTCGCCCGACCAGCCCCAGCCCCAGCCCCCAAGTCCGTGAAGGCCCCCTTCACGGACCTCACGGCCCAGCACGTCAGGGGGAGACCAGGCCCCGTCCCGTCACCAAGGGCAGGTCCAGCGCCGTCAGCAGCCCCGGCGGAGCCGCCACCACCGCCGGGATCGCGTTCACCAGCCGCATCGCGGTCGCCTTCAGCCCGGCCGTGTTGTGGTCGCCGTCGGTGCCGACCAGGCGCAGGTCCACCACGTAGTTCGGCTCTCCGGTCACCTGGACGCGGTAGCAGCCCTGCCCGGTCGGCTGCGGCCAGTCCGGCCCGAGGTCGCCGCGCAGGCGCGTGACGTGCTCCAGCACGCACACCGCCCGCCCGCCGCGCATGCCGCGCACTTCGAACCGCAGCGCCGCCGCAGTCCCCTCTTTGATCGTCCCCGAAGCGATCTCGAACGTCTCCGGGGCCGGAAGTCGGTCGTAGACCTCCTCGACGGAGTCGAGTTCGACGTCGAGTCCCGCCGCGAGCTGCCGCACGACACTGCCCCAGGCCAGCGACAGCACGCCGGGCTGCAACAACAGCGGCAGGTCGTCCATCTCGCGGCCGAAGCCCATGATGTCGAACAGAACCTTGCCGTTGTCGTACGTGGAGTAGTCGAGGATCTCCAGGCAGCGCACCTCGTCGATCCGTTCGCACACGCCGGTGAGCACGAGCGGTAGCCAGTCGTTGGCGAAACCTGGGTCGACACCGTTGACCCACAGCGAAGCGCCGCCTTCGCGGGCTGCCTCCCGGATCGGCTCGATCATCTCCGGGGGGACGACGCCTTCGGGGTACTGGAGGAACACCGGGCTGCTGGACACCACGTTGATACCCGCGCGCAGGAAGCGTTTCAGGTCCTCGACGGCCTCTACGAGCCGGTCGTCGGCCATCGCCGTGTAGACGACACAGTCCGGCTTCAGCGCGATGAGCGCGTCCGCGTCGGTCGTCGCGGAGACACCGAGCGGGCGGTCGAGTCCGGCCAGCTCCCCGGCGTCCACGCCGGCCTTGTCCTCGCTCGAGACCCAGACCCCGGCGAGTTCGAGGTCGGGGCGGGCGTCGATCCCGGCCAGCGCGTGGCGGCCGACGTTCCCGGTACTCCACTGGACCACGCGCACGGCGTCGCCTCCTACAGATCGGGCAAGCCCAGTTCCAGGTTCGGGGCCTGCAATCCACCATCGACTTCGATGATCTTGCCGGTGACGTACCGGCCCGCCCGCGACGCCAGGAACACGACGGTGGCCGCGATGTCCTCGGCCTCGCCGATCCGGCGCAGGGGAGTGGCGGCCTCCATCCGGCCACGGAGTTCGTCGTTGCCCACCACCACTTCGAGCGCGGAGGTGGCCACCGAGCCGACCGAGATCCCGTTCACCCGCACCTTCGGCGCGAGGTCGGCCGCCGCGAGGCGGGTGTAGTGCGCCAGCGCGGCCTTCGCCGTCCCGTACGCGGCGAAGCCCCGGCCGGTCACGCGGCCCATGACCGACGAGATGTTGACGACCGATCCGCCCGACTCCAGTAAGGACGGTGCCGCCGCGACGGTCAGCGCGTGCGCGGTGGAGACGTTGAAGCGAAAGGCTTCTTCGAGGAACTCGGCGGTGGTTTCCAGCAGTGGCCGGGGATAAGTGCCACCGACGTTGTTGACCACCAGGTCGAGCCGCCCGAACTCCGCCGTCGCGATCCTCGCCAGTTCGCCCGCGGCGGCCGGGTCGCTCAGGTCGGCGGGCGCCACGTGGGCGCGTCGGCCGGTGGCGGCGACCAGGGCCGCGACGTCGTCGAGCTGGGTTTCGGTGCGGGACGAGATCACTACGTCGGCGCCGGCTTCGGCGAGCGCCACGGCCGTCGCCGCGCCGATCCCGCGGCCGGCGCCGGTGACCACGGCGACCTGGTCGGTGAGCCGGAAACGGTCCAGGATCATGCGCGGAACTGTAACACGTTCTAGTGTGTCGGGCCCTGCTTCGCCGGGAAGAGGGCCCGACGCGAGCTAGCCGTTCACGATGAACACGTGCCGTCGCGGAGTGCTGGCACTGCCGTCCGCGTTGGTCGAGGTCACCTCGATGTTGTGGTAGCCGGCCTTGTCCGGAGTGAGCGAAATCGTCGCCGTCCCGTTCTGCGCGAGTACCGGGACGGCCTCGCCGTAGTCCACTGTGTACACGAAGCCCGTGACGCCCGGCCGCGTCGACGTGAAGGTGAAGTCGCCGGGCACGCCGACGCCGCCGCCCGGCCGGTCCGCCGGATACGTGGAGCTGGAGACGGTCGGTGTGCCGTTCCCGAGTTCCACCATTCCGTCCCAGCGCTCGGACGTCCAGCCTTCACGGGTCCGGCCCGAAACGGTCAGAGAGGCCCAAGGCCGGGCCGGGGTGACCGTGACCGTCGCCGCGCCGTCCGGTCCGGCGGGAACGACGACATCACCGGCCGCGCCGAAGTTGTAGACGTACTCGACGACGCCGGGCATCGCGCCGGGGGTGAAGTCGAGCCGCACCGGTTCGCCCGCGTTGACGTCGACGACATCGAATCGGACACCCGGCTTCGAAGACCGGGCCGAGAAGCCGTAGTGCGTGCCCGGGCCGAAGTTGCTCGCCCGGTCGACCGGCCACACCCTGAAGGCGTCGAACGGCTCCGCCGGCGTGTACTGGACGGTGGCCACGCCGCCGGGGCGGTCCGCCGGGACGTAACCGTTGCCGGTGGCGAAGCCGATGACGTCCTGATCGCCCTTGGCGTCGATCGTGAACTTGCCGGGGACCCCCACGAAGCCGTGGGGCGCGCCGTCGTTCGGGTAGTCCGTGGACGTCACGACCGGTCCGGTGGAGGGGGCCACCCGGTCCGCGATGAAGGAACAGGGCGCACTGGCGGGGCCGGTCAGCCCACTGTCGACACTGTCGACACCCTGCATCGTCCATTGGTACACGCGGCCGTCGGTGACGAAATCGGCAGGGAGCCGGAACAAGGCGTGGTGCGGTGCCGTGGTGGCGGAGTCCGGACCCAGTTCCCGCCGGTTCGCGGGATCGTCGACGGGCCAGATCGTCACCTTGGCGGCGACCGGGGACCGGTCCGGATCGTCCACTACGCCGGTGATCTGGACGGGGTTGTCCGGCGTGTACACCGGGTCCGTGCCACAGGGTCGGTGGCCGACCATCAGGTTCGCCGGGGCCGACGGAGGCCGGTTGTAGTCGAGGTGGAGCTGTAGACGGTTCGCGACGCGCCTGCCGTAGGACGGGTCGAACCGGCGATCGTCCGGCATCCGCAGGGTGAAGGTCACCGACTCCGCGCCCGCGGCGAGCGCGGCCGAGACGGCCTGCGCCGCGTCCCATTCGACGCGGTCACTCAGGCAGCCTGCCGGTGCGCCGGGCCCTGGGAGCTTGACGCGTTCCTTCGGCTGACGCAACCAGGTCGGTGCCGTCGCCGGGTCGGTGACCCACATTTCGGTCGCGCGCGGCTTGGCGCAGTCGTTGGCGGCGGTCTCGGTCGCGTAGGCCTCCGCGTGTCCGACAACGGCGCCCCGGTACGGGCGTAGGTCGAAGGTGAAGTACGCCTTCGAAGCGTGGAACCCGCGGTCCTGCCACGCGCCCACCGGAACGTCCTTCCCGGTGGTGGTGAAGGTCTTCGTCGGCGACGACACGTCTGTGTGGACACCCTGAGACGACTCGGAGGTCTCGGTGGTGGCCGATGCGGGCATGGCCGTGAGCAGTGCGGAGAACGCCACTGTGGCGGCTCCGAGCAGGACGGGTCTTCGAGCGATTTTGATCAACGATCCCCCTGGTGAAGTGATGATTCCACCGGCTTGTCGATCAAGGGGGCGGGCAAGTTACCGCGACGGGCGGAATTGGGCCGGACGGCTCAGCCGGGCTCCAGGATGCGGAAGCCGTCCGGAGTGACTAGGGTCGCGTCACCGCGTCTCGTGACATCCCGGAACAAGACATATACTTAGCGGAACGAACTACTGTGACCTCATCAGGAACTGTGTCGTTCCGGGCGTCCATATCGTTACCCATCGAGGGGCTTTCGCGCCCACCGAACTGATGCCGACGTGTTTCACAGGTGTTAAAGTCGCGCTAACGAACGGGCCATCGTCGTCCCGTGCGCATTCCCCCGGCCGGCCCCGTCCGGCCGCTGAGCACAGACGACGAAGGAGGTCCCTTCATGATCTTCTCCGCCATTCCAGGCAAACAGGGCCTTTACGATCCCGAATCCGAACAGGACTCCTGCGGTGTGGCCATGGTGGCCGACGTCCGCGGGCGGCGCTCGCACGGCATCGTCACCGACGGCCTGTCCGCGCTGACGAACCTCGACCACCGTGGTGCCGCCGGCGCGGAGCCGACCAGTGGCGACGGCGCGGGCATCCTGGTGCAGCTCCCCGACGAGCTGCTGCGCGCGGAAGTGGACTTCATCCTGCCCGAGGCGGACGCCGACGGTCACCAGACCTACGCGACCGGGATCGGTTTCCTGCCCTCGGACGGCGAGGAGCGGAACAAGGCCGTCGCCCTGATCGAGCGGATCGCCACCGAAGAGGGCCTCGACGTCCTCGGCTGGCGCGAGGTCCCGGTGTACGCCGATCGTGCCGACATCGGCCCGACGGCGCGTTCGGTGATGCCGCATTTCACGATGCTGTTCGTCGCCGCCCACGAGACCGGCGGCCGACACCCCGGCGGCCTCGAACTGGACCGCCTCGCCTTCTGTCTCCGCAAACGCGTCGAGAACGAGAGCGTGACCGCGGGCTGCGGCACCTACTTCCCGTCGCTGTCCTCGCGGACCATCGTCTACAAGGGAATGCTGACCCCCGAGCAGCTCCCGCTCTTCTTCGCCGACCTGACCGACACCCGGCTCACCAGCGCGATCGCGCTCGTGCACTCCCGGTTCTCCACCAACACCTTCCCGTCGTGGCCGCTGGCGCATCCGTTCCGGTTCGTCGCGCACAACGGCGAGATCAACACCATCCGGGGCAACCGCAACCGCATGCGCGCCCGTGAGGCGCTGCTCGAATCGGACCTCATCCCCGGCGATCTGACCAGGCTGTACCCGATCTGCTCGGCCGACGCGTCGGACTCCGCCTCGTTCGACGAGGTGCTGGAGCTGCTGCACCTCGGCGGGCGGTCGCTGCCGCACGCGGTGCTGATGATGATCCCCGAGGCGTGGGAGAACCACACAGGGATGGACGCACAGCGTCGTGCGTTCTACCGGTTCCACGCGAGCCTCATGGAGCCGTGGGACGGACCGGCCTGCGTCACCTTCACCGACGGCACGCTCGTCGGCGCGGTGCTCGACCGCAACGGCCTGCGTCCCGCCCGCTGGTGGCGCACCGCCGACGACCGTGTCGTCCTGGCCAGTGAGGCCGGGGTGCTCGACGTGGCCCCCGAGGACGTCGTGGCCAAGGGGCGTCTCAAGCCCGGCCGCATGTTCCTGGTGGACACCGAGGCGGGCCGGATCGTCGACGACGAAGAGGTCAAGTCGGAGCTGGCGAAGCAACTCCCGTACGAGGGCTGGCTGCACGCCGGTCTGCTGCAGATCGCCGACCTGCCCGACCGCGACCACATCGTGCAGAGCCACGATTCCGTGCTGCGGCGCCAGCTTTCCTTCGGCTACACCGAAGAAGAGCTGAAGATCCTGCTCGCGCCGATGGTGGTCAAGGCGGCCGAGCCGATCGGTTCGATGGGGTCCGACACCCCGCCCGCCGTGCTGTCGCAGCGTTCGCGGCTGCTCTACGACTACTTCAAGCAGAACTTCGCGCAGGTCACCAACCCGCCGCTGGACGCGATCCGCGAAGAGCTCGTCACCTCGATGAGCCGGATCATGGGCCCCGAGCGGAACCTGCTCGCCCCCGGTCCGGCCTCCTGCCGTCACGTGCAGCTGCCGTATCCGGTGATCGACAACGACGAACTCGCCAAGCTGATCCACATCAACGACGACGGCGACCTCCCCGGCTTCGCGTGCAGTGTCCTTTCCGGACTGTACGAAGTGGACGGTGGGGCCGACGCGCTGGCGTCCGCGATCGAACGGGTCCGGCGTGAGGCCTCCGAAGCGATCGCGGCGGGCGCGCGCACGCTCGTGCTGTCCGACCGTGACTCCGACCATCGCATGGCGCCGATCCCGTCGCTGCTGCTGGTCTCCGCGGTCCACCATCATCTGGTGCGTACCAAGGAAAGGCTCCGCGTCGCGTTGGTCGTCGAGACCGGCGATGCCCGCGAGGTTCACCACATCGCGTTGCTGCTCGGATACGGCGCCGCCGCGGTGAACCCGTACCTGGCCTTCGAGACCATCGAGGACATGATCTCGACCGGCGGCATCACCGGGATCGAGCCCGCCACCGCGCTCCGCAACTACGTCAAGGCGCTCGTGAAGGGCGTCCTGAAGATCATGTCCAAGATGGGCATCTCGACCGTCGGCGCGTACACCGCGGCGCAGGTCTTCGAATCCTTCGGCCTCGCCCAGGATCTTCTCGACGAGTACTTCACCGGGACGTCGTCGAAGCTCGGCGGTGTCGGCCTGAGCGTGCTTGCCGAAGAGGTCGCCGTCCGTCATCGCCGCGCGTACCCGGACAACCCGACCGACCGGGTCCACCGCGGACTCGAGACCGGCGGCGAGTACGCGTACCGCCGCGAGGGCGAGCTGCACCTGTTCACCCCCGAGACCGTCTTCCTGTTGCAGCACGCGACGAAGACCGGCCGGGAAGAGGTGTACAAGCAGTATTCCGACGAGGTGCACCGTCTCTACCGCGAGGGCGGCGCGCTGCGCGGGCTGTTCTCTTTCCGCGCGGGTACCCGCGAACCCGTCCCGCTGGACGAGGTCGAGCCCGTCGAGGCGATCTTCAAACGTTTCAACACCGGCGCGATGTCCTACGGCTCGATTTCGGCCGAGGCACACGAAACGCTCGCCATCGCGATGAACCGCATCGGCGGCCGCTCCAACACCGGTGAGGGCGGGGAAGACCCCGAACGGCTCTACGATCCGGCGCGGCGCAGCGCGATCAAGCAGGTCGCGAGCGGCCGGTTCGGTGTCACGAGCGAGTACCTTGTCAACGCCGACGACATCCAGATCAAGATGGCGCAGGGCGCGAAGCCGGGTGAGGGCGGGCAGTTGCCGCCGAACAAGGTCTACCCGTGGATCGCGCGCACGCGGCACTCGACGCCCGGCGTCGGGCTGATCTCGCCGCCGCCGCACCACGACATCTACTCGATCGAGGATCTCGCCCAGCTGATCCACGATCTCAAGAACGCCAACGAGAACGCCCGCATCCACGTGAAGCTGGTTTCCTCGCTCGGCGTCGGCACGGTCGCGGCGGGTGTGTCGAAGGCGCACGCCGACGTCGTGCTGATCTCCGGCCACGACGGCGGCACCGGCGCCTCCCCGATGAACTCGCTCAAACACGCGGGGACACCGTGGGAGATCGGGCTCGCCGAGACGCAGCAGACGTTGCTGCTCAACGGTTTGCGCGACCGGATCACCGTGCAGGTCGACGGCGCGATGAAGACCGGCAAGGACGTCGTCATCGCCGCGCTGCTCGGCGCGGAGGAGTACGGCTTCGCGACGGCGCCGCTGATCGTCGAAGGCTGCGTCATGATGCGCGTCTGCCACCTCGACACCTGCCCGGTCGGCGTCGCGACCCAGAGCCCGGAGTTGCGCAAGCGGTACACCGGCCAGGCCGACCACGTCGTCAACTACTTCCGCTTCGTCGCCGAAGAGGTCCGGGAAACGTTGGCGGCACTGGGTTTCCGCACCCTCGACGAGGCGATCGGGCACGCCGAGATGCTCAACACCGACGACGCGATCGAGCACTGGAAGGCCTCCGGCCTCGACCTCTCGCCGATCTTCGAGATGCCGACCGAGACTCCGTACGGCGGGGCGAAGCGGCGCACGCGGACGCAGGACCACGGCCTGGAGCACGCGCTCGACCGGACGCTGATCCAGCTCGCCGAGGCGGCGCTGGAGGACGCGCATCCGGTGCGGCTCGAACTGCCGGTGCGGAACGTGAACCGGACCGTCGGCACACTGCTCGGCTCCGAGATCACCCGCCGCTACGGCGGTGAGGGCCTGCCGGAGGACACGATCCACGTGATGCTGACCGGTTCCGCCGGACAGTCGCTCGGGGCGTTCCTGCCGCGCGGCATCACGCTCGACATGGTCGGCGACGCGAACGACTACGTCGGCAAGGGCCTTTCCGGCGGGCGGATCATCGTGCGCCCGCATCCAGACGCGAAGTTCGCCGCGGAAGGCCAGACCATCGCCGGGAACACCCTTGCTTACGGCGCCACCGGCGGCGAGATGTTCCTGCGCGGCCAGGTCGGCGAACGGTTCTGCGTGCGCAACTCCGGTGCCGTGGTCGTCGCCGAGGGCGTCGGCGACCACGCCTTCGAGTACATGACCGGCGGGCAGGCCGTGGTGCTCGGCCCGACCGGGCGCAACCTCGCGGCGGGGATGTCCGGCGGCGAGGCCTACGTGCTCGACCTCGACCGGGGCAAGGTCAACGAGGAAATGGTCGACCTGCTGGCCCCGTCCTCGGAAGATCTCGCCTGGCTCAAGAAGACCGTGCAGAAGCACTACGACCTCACACGCTCGGCCGTGGCCGCGTCGCTGCTCGGCGACTGGCCCCGTCGCTCGGCGGCGTTCACCAAGGTGATGCCCCGCGACTACCAGCGTGTCCTTGACGCGGCGAAGGCGGCGCGTGCCGCGGGCCGCGACGTCGACGAAGCGATCATGGAGGCCGCTCGTGGCTGATCCGACGGGTTTCCTGAAATACGAACGCGAAGAGCCGAAGAAGAAGTCCAAAGACGACCGTCTCGCCACCTGGGGCGAGGTGTACGCCGACGTGGAGCCCGCCGAGCGCAACGAACAGGTGCGCGAACAGGCGACGCGGTGCATGGACTGCGGCATCCCGTTCTGTCATTCCAGTGGTTCCGGCTGCCCGCTGGGCAACCTGATCCCGGAGTGGAACGACCTGGTGCGCCGCGGCGACTGGGCCGCGGCGAGCGACCGGCTCCACGCGACCAACAACTTCCCCGAGTTCACCGGGAAGCTGTGTCCCGCGCCGTGCGAGGCGGGCTGTGTCCTGTCGGTCTCGCCGCTGTCCGGCGGCCCGGTGGCGATCAAACGCGTCGAGCAGACGATCGCCGACCAGTCCTGGGAAGCGGGCTACGTGCAGCCGCAGATCTCGGAGGTCTCGTCGGGTCAGCGGGTCGCGGTCGTCGGCTCCGGCCCGGCCGGGCTCGCCGCCGCGCAGCAGCTGACCCGCGCCGGCCACGAGGTGACCGTCTACGAACGGGACGACCGGCTCGGCGGCCTGCTGCGGTACGGCATCCCCGAGTTCAAGATGGAGAAGAAGGTCCTCGACCGGCGGCTCGCGCAACTCCGCAAGGAGGGCACGAAGTTCGTCACCGGCTGCGAGGTCGGCGTCGATCTGACCGTCGAGGAACTCCGCGCGGGCTACGACGCGGTGGTGCTCGCCGTGGGCGCGCTGCGCGGCCGCGACGACACGACCACGCCCGGTCGCGAGCTGTCCGGGATCCACCTGGCGATGGAACATCTGGTCCCGGCGAACAAGTACGTCGAGGGCGACGGCCCGTCGGCGGTGGACGCGGCAGGCAAGCACGTGGTCATCATCGGCGGCGGTGACACCGGGGCCGACTCGTACGGCACCGCGACCCGTCAGGGCGCGCTTTCGGTGACCCAGCTGGATCAGTACCCGACGCCACCGTCCACAAGGGACGACGAGCGGTCGCCGTGGCCGACCTGGCCGTACATCCTGCGCACGTACCCCGCGCACGAAGAGGCGGGCGAGCGCAAGTTCGCCGTCGCGGTCACCCGGTTCATCGGAGACGACGACGGCAACGTGCGCGCGGTCGAGATCCGGCAGGTCCGCGTGGTCAAGGACCCCGAGACCGGCAAGCGCATGGTGACCCCGGTCAACGACGAGGTCGAGGAACTGCCCGCCGACCTCGTGCTGCTCGCGATCGGATTCGAGGGTGTCGAGCACATGCCGCTGCTCGACGGGCTCGGGCTGTCGCTGACCAAACGCGGCACGCTCTCGTGCGGCGTGGACTGGCAGACCTCCTCGCCTGGCGTCTTCGTCTGCGGCGACGCGCACCGCGGTGCCTCGCTGGTGGTGTGGGCCATCGCCGAGGGGCGCTCGGTGGCGAGCGCGGTGGACGCCTACCTCACCGGCGCGTCGGACCTGCCCGCTCCGGTGCACCCGACGGCGCTGCCGCTCGCGGTGGTCTGAGCCCGGACAGCGTCGGGGCTCGTGAGTGGTAAGGACGGTTCTCTTGAGGGGTAAGTCGAACGTGTTGTGGCGCGGGGTCGGTGTCGCTCCCGCGTAGGCGTTCTCCTGGTAGTGAGGCCTCGTTGCCTACTTTGACGGTAGTGAAGGAGTCTTTCGCTACCGTCGGATGTGATCCCTGGTGACAGTGGGACGGCTGTGACCTCGGCGGCCTGGGGACGTAACTCGGGAGTGCGGAGTCTGAACACGCGAGTTACGACTCTGAACACGCGAGATCAGGGTCTGAGCACGCGAGTGCGGTGTCGCGTCACCCAGCCACCGTCTCGCCCCGAGACACGCCACGTTTGCCTTACCCCTCAATAACCGTCCTTACCACTCACGAGCCCCAAGACCAACGTAAGGCACGCCCCCACCCAAGGTGGAGGTCCGGGATCAGGCCACGGTCCGACGCGGTAGGGCGGCCGGTCAGGCCAAGCTTTTCCGCATGAGAAAAACGTTGGCGATACTGGCTTTCCTGCCACTGACCATGGCCGTCCCGGTGACCGCCGAAGCGGCTCCGGCACCGAAGTGGACGTCACCGTGCCCGGACTACGGCATGACGCCCTCACCGACCGCGGGCCTCGAATGCGCGAAACTCGAGGTGCCGCTGGACTACGCCGACCCCGGCGGGCGCACCATCGAACTCACCGTCTCCCGTAAGGCGAGCACCTCGTCGAAACGCCGTGGCGTGCTGCTGATGAACCCCGGCGGCCCGGGGAGCCCCGGCCTGGCGATGCCCGCGCAACTCGCGCAGCGACAGGGCCAGTCCGGCTTGCTCGACAGTTACGACGTCATCGGTTTCGATCCGCGCGGCACCACCTACAGCACGCCGGTGACGTGCGACCTCACCGAAGAACAGCGGTTCATCCTCACCGGCCCGTACGCGGACGGCCCGCGTGACGTCGCCGAGAAGGCGGCGAAGTCCCGTGTGGTGGCGAAGCAATGCGCCGAGTCGAAGACGGCGGATCTCCTGCCGCGGATGACCACCGCCAACACCGCGCGCGATATGGACCGGATCCGCGAGGCGCTGGGTGAGCGGAAGATCTCCTATTACGGCGTCTCGTACGGGAGTTATCTCGGTGCTGCCTACGCCTCGATGTTCCCGGCGCGCACCGACCGGATCGTGCTGGACAGCCTTACCGGCCCGAACGGCCTGGACGTCCGGGCGCACCAACGCTTCGCGGAAGGTTTCGACGACCGTTTCGGCGACTTCACGGCTTGGGCGGCGGTGCGGGACGACGTCTACCACCTCGGGCGGACACAGGCCGAGGTGACGGCGAAGTTCTTCGAGCTGGTGGAAAAGCGCCCGGGAATCCGAAGCGACACTTGGGGAGCCCTGTACGACGACGCGAACTTCCCCGGTCTCGCCGAGCAATGGTCCGCACCGGCGGTGAAGGCCCAGGGCGGTCCGCTCGACGGTGACAACCACGCCGCGCTCCAGCTCCAGGTGCTGTGCAACGACTCAGACTGGCCGGAAAGCGTGCGGTACTACCAAAAGGCGGTCGAACGGGCCCGCGTGACGCATCCGATGTTCGGTCCGGCCGCGGCGAACATCACGCCCTGCGCGTTCTGGCCGGTGGAGCGCCGCGAGCCTTCGGTGAGGATCCACGACCGCGGACCGTCGAACATCCTGCTGGTGCAGAACCTCCGCGACCCGGCGACGCCGCTGGTCGGCGCCCGCGAAATGCGGTCGGCGCTGGGCGCGCGGGCGAAGTTCGTCACCGTCGACGCCGGCGGGCACGGCGTCTTCACCAAGGAGAACGCCTGCGGGAACGACACCGTCGTCCGCTATCTGCGGGACGGCGTCCTCCCGGCCGCCGATTCGCACTGCCGCTAGGCCGATTGGCCGATATGTCGCCACGGATGCGGCCGAACGGGCGCTTGTACGCCTGGTAGCAGGACAAATACTTTCGAAATGTCGTGCAAGTCATACGGCAATTCACCGGTGGTGAAAGGTGGTACGCCATGCAGAGGACGGCTTCCCGGACGGGGATCCTGGCGGCGCTCATGGGGCTCGCGGTGACGGCGCTGACCGCGGTCGCGAGTCCCGCTCACGCCGGACCGGTCCATCATCAGGCAGCGGCCGACGCGCAGGCGGTGGCGGCCTACTGGACGCCCGAGCGGATGCGGTCGGCGGTGCCGATCGAGCAGCTGGTCCAGGCCCCGCCCCTTTCGCTCAAGGACGTCGCGAAGGGGGAGAGCACGATCATCCAGAGCATCCCCAACGGTGGCGGCGCGTGGACGGGGGCGGGCAAGGTCGTGCAGACCGCCGGCCGGGTGTTCTTCACCATGGGCGGGCGGAACGCGTCGTGCTCCGGTGACGCGGTCACCAGCGCGAACGGCAGTGTCGTGATCACCGCCGGGCACTGTGTGAAGTACCAGGGCGCCTGGCACACCAACTGGACCTTCGCGCCCGGCTACAACAACGGCAACACGCCCTACGGCACCTGGGCGGCGAAGAGCACGCTGACCACTCCGCAGTGGGAAGCGAGCGAGGACATGAACTACGACATCGGCGCGGCCGTGGTCAACCCGCTCAACGGGCAGAAGCTGACCGACGTCGTCGGCGCGCAGGGGATCGCGTTCAACCAGGCGCGCAACCAGTCGATGTACACCTTCGGATACCCGGCGGCGGCGCCGTACGACGGCTCGAAGCTGATCTACTGCAGCGGGAGCACGTTCACCGACTTCCTGCTCACCAAGGACCACGGGATGAACTGCAACATGACCGGTGGTTCGAGCGGCGGCCCGTGGTTCCTCAACTTCAGCGAGGCGACCGGCGCGGGCGTCCAGGCCTCGGTGAACAGCTTCGGCTACAACTTCCTGCCCGGCTACATGTTCGGCCCGTACTTCGGCACGGACGCGCAGAACCTCTACAACAAGGCGCAGGCCGCCTGATCAACCCGCCGCCCGTCCACCTTTTGGGACTTTCGTCCCGGTGGGCGGGCGGCTTTCGGCGCGGCATATCCTGGTCCGGTGAACTGGACAGTGGACGTTCCCGTCGACACGCTCCCCGAACTGCCTCCTCTGCCTCCCGAGCTGCGTGATCGGCTCGACGACGCGCTTTCCCGGCCCGCCGCGCAGCAGCCCGAATGGCCGGACGCCGAGCTGACGAAGCGCGTCCGCGGCGTGCTGGAGAGTGTGCCGCCGATCACCGTCCCCGCCGAGATCGACCGGCTCTCCGACCGGCTCGCCATGGTCGCCCGCGGCGAGGCGTTCCTGCTGCAGGGCGGTGACTGCGCGGAGACGTTCGAGTCGAACACCGAGCCGCACATCCGCGCCAACCTGCGCACCCTGCTGCAGATGGCCGTCGTCCTCACCTACGGCGCGAGCCTGCCGGTGGTGAAGGTCGGCCGGATCGCGGGCCAGTACGCGAAGCCGCGTTCGGCGTCCACCGACGCGCTCGGCCTGCCGGTGTACCGCGGCGACATCATCAACTCGCTCGTCGCCAAGCCCGAACTCCGCGTGCCCGACCCGGGCCGGATGATCCGCGCCTACGCCAACGCGGGCGCCGCGATGAACCTCGTCCGCGCGCTCACCGGCGCCGGCATGGCGGACCTGCACCAGGTGCACGACTGGAACAAGGACTTCGTGAAGTCCTCGCCCGCCAGCGAGCGCTACGAGGCGCTGGCCGCGGAGATCGACCGCGGCCTGCGGTTCATGTCGGCCTGCGGCGTCACCGACGCGTCGCTCCAGTCCACCGAGATCTTCGCCAGCCACGAGGCGCTCCTGCTGGACTACGAGCGCTCCATGCTGCGGATGGACCGCGCGGACGCGGCGAACCCCAAGCTGTACAACCTGTCCTCGCACTTCCTGTGGGTTGGCGAGCGGACCAGGCAGCTCGACGGCGCGCACATCGCCTTCGCCGAACTGCTGGCCAACCCGATCGGCCTCAAGATCGGCCCGACGACCACGCCCGAACAGGCCGTCGAGTACGTCCGCCGCCTCGACCCGCGCAACGAGCCCGGCAGGCTGACGCTGATCGCCCGGATGGGCAACGGCAAGGTCCGCGAGGTGCTGCCCGCGATCGTCGAGAAGGTCGAGGCGTCCGGGCACAAGGTCATCTGGCAGTGCGACCCGATGCACGGCAACACGCACGAGGCTTCGACGGGCTACAAGACCCGGCACTTCGACCGGATCGTGGACGAGGTGCAGGGCTTCTTCGAGGTGCACCGCAAGCTCGGCACCTACCCGGGCGGCATCCACGTCGAGCTCACCGGTGAGGACGTCACCGAATGCCTCGGCGGCGCGCAGGAGATCTCGGATCTGGACCTCTCGGGCCGGTACGAGACCGCGTGCGACCCGCGCCTGAACACGCAGCAGTCGCTGGAGCTGGCGTTCCTGGTCGCGGAGATGCTGCGCGGCTGACGCCTCTCTCGACTGACATGAAAGGCCCCTTCATTGCAAATTTTGCAATGAAGGGGCCTTTCATTGCACGCGCTAGGCGGTGTCCAGCAGCCTCGCGGCCGACTTGAGCACCCCGTCCCGCAGCGAACCCACGTCCGAAACCGCCGCCCCGTTCGCCTGAAGTCCGATGTGGACGGAGTCGCGGTAGGTCGCCACCGCGATCCCGATCGCCTGCCGCGGCGCCAGCGGCACGAACGGGTACACGCCGTCGAGTTTCGTGCCGTCGAGGGTGAGCCGGTTGGGCGGCACCGGCACCGTGGTGATCACGAGGTCGAACAGCAGCGGCGCGGCCAGTCCGGCGGCCTTGCTGCCGAGCCGGTGCAGCATCGGCGGCATCCGGTCGGCGAGCAGCGGGAACGCACCGGGGCCCCGGGCCGGGCCCGCGGCCTTGTTCCGGCTCATCTCGCGCTGGACGGCCAGCAGCCGCTCCAGCGGGTCGTCGAGGCCGACCGGCAGGTCGCAGAGGTAGCCGGACAGCTTGTTCCCGCCGAGTTGCTCGGCGGATCGTCCGCGCACGCTGACCGGGATGAGCGCCCGCAGCGTCCGGTCGTCGGCGCGCTGGCCGCGGTTGATCATCCATTCGCGCAGCGCGCCGCTGAGGATCGCCAGCACGACGTCGTTGGCCGTCCCGCCGTGGGCCCGGCGGATCCGCCGGATCTCGGTGGTGTCCAGCCGGACGAGGCCGAGCCGTCGTTCGGTCGACGGCGGCGCGCTGATCGGCGACAGCGGCGAGCGGGTCGCGCGGACGACCGAAGAGGCGATCCCGGCCTGGGCCAGTGTCGAGCCGACGGCTTCCTTGACGGCGTCCACAGGGGAGCGAGGCGTGGGCGGTCCGGAGCCGCTGTGCGGACGCCTCGTCGCGCGTGGGACCTCGTCGAGCAGGCCCGCGGCGACGGCGTACGCGCCCGCCCCGTCGGTGAGCGCGTGGTGCAGTTTCAGCAGCAACGCGAACTCGCCGTCCGGCAGGCCGGTGACGAGATGCAGGTCCCACAAGGGTTTTCCGGTGTCGAGCGGCCGTCCCATCCAGCGCGACGCGTAGGCGGAGAGCGGGTCCGGTTCGTACAGGGAGCTCAGGTGGTGATGTGAAATATGTTCACTGGCAACGAAATCCGGGTCCTCGGCCCAGGTGGCGGCGCCGGGCGGGAACAGCGCGGCGCGAGGGCGCTGACGCAGCTTCGGAAGCCGTGCCGCCCGCTCGGCGAGCAGCGTGGTCAGCTTACGCGCGTGCACCTGCCCGTGCGGGCGGAAGGTGGCCACCGCGCCCATGTGCATAGGTGTCGTTTCGCTTTCCAGGCAAAGGAAAGCGACATCGAGTGCGCTCAGCTGAGGGCCTGACATCAGTGACCTTTCTCGGTTCTCCGGCGATGGGTACAACTGCATCAGCCTGACATGACGGGCGGGTGGTCGTCATGTTTCCTCGGCGCTAATTACCGCTGGTTTCACTCGAACGATGGGATGGCGTTCGGACATGGACCACGGCTCTGCGACAGATGGTGGACAGTGCGTCCCGGGGTAACTCGTTAGCGGATCATCGGAGGAAACCGGCAGACTGCACCACCATGACCGACGAACCGAAGCGTCCCGAACCGCCGCTCACCGGCGACGAGCGCACCCAGCTGAACGGCTTCCTCGACTTCCTCCGCGCCACGGTCGTGTGGAAGTGCTCGGGCCTCACCGACGAGCAGGCCCGGCGGCCGCTCGTCCCCAGTGAACTCACCACCGTCGCCGGTCTGCTCGGGCACCTGACCCTCGTCGAGCAGTACTGGTTCACCGTCGTGCTCAAGGGACAGGAAGATGTCTGGAAGGAGGCGCTGGAGGTCGATCCGGACGCCGAATTCCGGGTCGCCATGCAGACCCCGATCGACCAGTTGATCGCCGCCTACGAGGCCGAGTGCGAACGCAGCCGCAAGGTCGTCGCCGGGATGGGGCTGGACGACGTGGTCCCCTTCCGCGACGATCGCCAGGTCAACGTCCGGTTCGTGGTCGCGCACATGATCGAGGAGACCGGCAGGCACGCCGGCCACCTCGACCTGTTGCGCGAGCTGACCGACGGTCTCACCGGGGAGTGACGCCGCGAGGGGGCAGCGGGAAGAATCCGCTGGTCCGCTCGACGTACGTGGCGTATCCCGGCCGGGAACGCCGCAAACCCTTCTCCAGCAAAGGCTTTCCGGTGCCCTTGGCCAGGGTGTACGTCATCGCGATCGGCGACAGGATCGTCGCCGCCCCCACCCAGCTCGAGCACGCCAGCAGGTACAGGCCCCACCACACGCACGCGTCACCGAAGTAGTTGGGATGCCGCGTGTAGCGCCACAGCCCGCTGTCGAGCACCTTGCCCTTGTTGTCCGGGTCGGCCTTGAAGCGGCGCAGCTGCTCGTCGCCGATCGTCTCGAACGCGAAGCCGATCAGCCACACCGCGACACCGAGCCACGCCGCCGGCCCGAACGAGTCGCCGTACATCGCGAACTGGACCGGCAGCGAGACGAACCAGAGCACCACGGCCTGGAGCAGGTACACGCGGACGAAGAGCTTGAGCGCCGGATTCTCCCCGGCGTTCTCCGCCATCCGCACGTAACGCGGGTCTTCGGGCAGTTTGTGGTTGCGCAGGTGGAGGTGGACGCCGAGGCGTACACCCCAGATCGTGGTCAGCAGCGCGGCGACCACGCGCAGCGCCACCGGCCCGTCCCCGAGCGGGGCCGCCACCAGCGCGACGAGCGCGAAGCCCGGCCCCCAGAACGTGTCGACGGTGTCGTACCGCTTGCGCCACCGCGCGACGGCGAAGGTGACGACGAAGGCCATCAGAGTCGCGCCCGCCGTCACCGCGAGGGTGCCGCCGAGGGGCATCAGGACCACTCCCGGGTGGCAGGCATCGCGCTCAAGCCCTCGTCGGACGGGCGGACCGCGAGGATCTGGTCGACACCCATCCGGTTCTCCTCGAACGCGAGCGCCCCGCCGACCAGGTACAGCCGCCAGACCCGCGCACCGGACTCACCGATCAGCGCGACGACGTCGTCCCAGTTGCCTTCCAGGGTCTTCTCCCATGCTCGGACCGTACGCACGTAGTGCTCGCGCAGGGCGTGGACGTCGCGGATCTCGAACCCTGCGGCCTCCAGACGCCCGAGCGTGCGGCTCAACGGCCGCATCGTCATGTCGGGGGCGATATAGCGCTCGATGAACGCGCCGCCGCCGGGCGCCACGGCGCCGCGGGACATCTGCTGCAGGACCAGCCGTCCGGTGGGCTTGAGCATCCGGAACAGCGTCCGCGTGTACTCGGGGTAGTTCTCCTCGCCGACGTGTTCACCCATCTCGATGGACGCGACCGCGTCGAACGGTTCGCTTGCCAGCTCGCGATAGTCCTGACGGCGGACCTCGACGCGATCCTCCAGATCGTGCTGGACGAGGCGGCCGCGGACGTGCTGCAGCTGTTCCGCCGACAGGGTGATCCCGACGGCATGGACCCCGTGGTGTTTCGCCGCGTGGACCAGGAGCGAGCCCCAGCCGCAGCCGACGTCGAGCAGCCGCATCCCCGGGCGCAGGCCGAGCTTGCGGCAGATCAGTTCGAGTTTGTCCCATTGGGCCTGCTCGACGCCGTAGCCGTCCTCGTCGGAGGTCCAGTATCCGGACGAGTAGGCCATCGATTCGTCGAGCAGCAGCTGGTAGAAGGCGTTGCCCAGGTCGTAGTGGTGCGCGATCGCGGACTTGTCGCGGAGCAGCGTGTGCAGTTTCCCGGACAGCCGGGCCTCCTCGGCGGGCGGTTCGGGCGGAGGCCCGACGACGCCGAGGCGTACCGCGATCCGCAGCGCCTCGGCCCATTCGCGCGGGCCCAGCCTGGCGCCGCGCAGGGCACCCGATCGGGTCAGCGCCCAGATCCGGCGGAATCCGTCGGCGAGGTCGCCTTCGACATCGAGATCACCGGAGACGTAGGCCCTCGCCAGCCCCAATTCGCCGGGGGCGTAGAGGAGACGGCGGAGCGCACGCCGGTTTCGGAGTACCACGGTCGGGGCATCCGGCGGACCGGCGCGTACGCCATCCCAGGTACGGAGACCGACCGGCAGGGAGCAACCGAGGAGCCGCTCGACGAACGGGGCTAGGCGGGACGCGGGACTGTTCGGCATAGTCGTCATTCGCTCCCGGACCGGAAAGGGATGGGTCGGATGTGGCACCGGTTCACGCGATCCAATCCTCGCCCGATCCGGCTCCGAATGCCTCACGTGCACACCAAGGGTCAACGCATCGGAGTCATCGGCAGCGGCGTCGCCGGTCTCACGGCGGCCTATCTGCTCCAACGCCGCTACGAAGTGCTGCTGTTCGAAGCCGACGACAGGCTGGGCGGGCACGCGCACACCCACGACGTCCCGAGCGCGCACGGCGGCACCGTCGGCGTCGACTCCGGGTTCATCGTGCACAACGAGCGCACGTATCCGAACCTGCTCCGCCTGTTCGCCGAACTGGGCGTCGCCACCCGCGACGCGGAGATGTCGATGAGCATCCGCTGCGACGGCTGCGGCCTCCAATACGCCGGGGCGAAGGGTATGAAGGGCCTGTTCGCCCAGCCGCGCAACGTCACCCGGGGGCGCTATCTGCGGATGCTCGCCGACGTCAAGCGCTTCCATCGGCACGCGAAGCGCGTCCTCGAAGCGCCCGAGGCCGGAGACGTCACGCTCGGCGCGTTCCTCGCGATCGGCGGGTACTCGAAGTACTTCGTCGACCACTTCATGCTCCCGGTCGTCTCGACCGTCTGGTCGGCCGACCGGACCGACACGCTCCGCTACCCGGCGCGCTATCTGTTCGAGTTCCTGCGCAACCACGGGATGCTGTCGGTCGGCGGGTCCCCGCGCTGGCGCACCGTCGACGGCGGCTCCCGCGAATACGTCGAGCGGGCCGCCAAGCAGCTGACCGCCGTGCACCTGTCGACGCCGGTCCGCTCGGTCAAACGCACCGCGCGGGGGATCGAGGTCCGCGACGACGCCGACACGCGGCACAAGCTCGACAAAGTCGTCCTGGCCACGCACGCGGACCAGGCGCTGAAGCTGCTCGCGTCGCCGACCGAGGCCGAACGTGCCGTCCTCGGCTCGTTCCGGTACTCCAGCAACGAAGCGTGGTTGCACACCGACACCGGCGTGCTCCCGACGGCGGAATCGGCGCGGGCGGGCTGGAACTACGCCACTCCGTTCTGCGGCGCCGGCCACGGCGCGGTCCAGGTGTCCTACGACATGAACCGCCTGATGCGGCTCGACGAGCCGACCGGCTACGTCGTCACGCTCAACCCACGCACCGCCCCCGACACCGGTTCGGTGCTGGCCAAGATGACCTACGAACACCCCGTCTACACGCCGGAATCCGTGGCCGCCCAGCGTCGTCTTCCCGAACTCGGCGACGACATGGTCACCTTCGCCGGGGCGTATCACGGCTGGGGGTTCCACGAGGACGGCTGCGCTTCCGGTGTCCGCGCGGCCGAGAACTTCGGGGTGCGCTGGTGACCGTCATGGCCGTGCTCTACGACTCCACGGTGGCGCATGTCCGGCGCCTCGATCCGCCGCTCTCGTTCGCCCATCGCGTCTATCTGTGGTTCGTCGACCTCGACGTGCCGCCGAAGCTGCCGTGGTGGCTGCGCCCCTTCGCCCGCTTCGACTCACGAGACCACTTCGCGCCCGAGGACGCCTCCAGCATCCGGTCCAAATTGGACCGTTGGCTCGCGGCTCGCGACGTCGACCTCGACGGCGGCCGGGTGCTGATGCTCGCCGGCGCGCGGATGTTCGGCCACAACTTCAACCCCATCACCTTGTACTGGTGCCACCGGCCCGACGGGGAACTCGAATGCGTGGTCGCCGAGGTCCACAACACCTACGGCGGTCGGCACGCGTACCTCCTGCGCCCCGACGAGTCCGGGAACGCCTTCGCGGACAAGGAGTTCTACGTCTCGCCGTTCCAGTCGATGGACGGCGAGTACCGGATGGAGGTGCCAAGGCCGGAGTCACTGCTCTCGGTCAAGATCGCCCTCCGCCAGGACGGGAAGACGCCGCTGACGGCGTCGCTGCGCGGGGTGCGGCGACCGGCCACCGCCAAGTGGCTGGCGCATATGCTGCTCACCCGTCCGCTCATGCCGCACCGGGTCTCCGCGCTGATCCGGCGGCACGGGGTCACACTGTGGTTGAAGAAGGCGCCGATCACCCGGCGGACGCCGCAGACGGCCGGAGGCACCCTTGATGGATGAATCGGCACGCCCGCGCCGGATGGCGCCCGTCCCCGGGGACGGCGAACCGGCCGGTCCGACGGCCGAGGATCTGCTCGTCCGGGTCGCGAAGGGCGACGAGCGGGCCTTCGACGCCTTGTACGACAAACTCGCCGGCCCGGTCCTCGGACTGGTGCGGCGGATCCTGCGTGACTCCGCGCAGTCGGAAGAGGTCACCCAGGAGGTCATGGTGGAGCTGTGGCGCACGGCCACGCGCTATTCCCCGGAGCGGGGGAGCGCGCTGAACTGGGCCATGACGCTCGCGCACCGCCGTGCCGTCGACCGCGTCCGCTCGGCACGCGCGAGTTCGGATCGCGAGGTCAAGGCGACCTTCGAGGCCGCCCGCGCCCGGCCCTTCGACGAGGTGGCCGAGGCCGTCGCGGCCCGCTGGGAACGGTCGCAGGTGCGCCGCTGTCTCACGACCTTGACCGAGCTGCAACGGGAATCCGTGCTGCTCGCCTACTACCAGGGCTATACCTATCGCGAGGTCTCAGAAGTGCTCCAGACTCCGCACGGGACCATCAAGACCCGGCTCCGGGACGGCCTGATCAGGCTCCGGGACTGTTTGGGGGTGACGGCATGACGATGCCCGAAATGCACACGCTCACCGGCGCATACGCCGTCGACGCGCTGTCCGAAGTGGAGCGTGCCCAGTTCCAGCGGCACCTTGCGGAGTGCGCTTCGTGCGCTCAAGAGGTCCTCGAATTGCAGATGACCGCGACCCGCCTCGGTGCCGCGCTGGCCGAAGACCCGCCGCCCGAACTCAAGCGCCGGGTGCTCGCGGAGGCGATGGCGACCAGGCAGCAGCCGCCGAAGACGCGCTTCGAGACCGGGGAGCGCGTCAAGGGCCGCCGCCGCGCCCCTCGCTGGGCGATCGCGGCCGCCGCGGCGGCGATCGTCGGGCTGGCGGGCACCGCCGTGTTCGGCGGCATCGCCTACGACAACCACACCCAGCTGACCGCCGCGCGTGAACAGGCGGCGCAGTACGCGGCGCGGTACGCGCCCGTCGCCGAGGTGCTTTCGGCGGCCGATCTCCGGACCGGGCACGCCGAAGCGACCGGCGGGGGCGGCGGGACCGTGATGATGTCGCGCTCGAAGGACAAACTCGTCTTCATGGCGGCACAGCTGCCGAAGAACGAACCGGGCCGGACGTATCAGGCGTGGCTGATGTTCCCGGGCACCGCGCCCAAGCCCGCCGGGCTCATTCCCGGTGGTCAGGACGGTGCGCTGCTGGTCGCCGACGAACTCGGCGGGGCCGAGAAGTTCGCGCTCAGCGTCGAACAGGACGGCGGATCACCGACCGGAACGCCGTCGAAGGACGTCGTCTTGGTCATGTCCATGCCCACTTGATCTCCGCTCTTACCAGGCCGCCGTTCGCCGCCGCGACCGGGCCTCGCTCTTGCGCCCGCGAACATGTTGTGGCAAAACACCTTTGCGACACACGGCGTGGCTACTGGATTCGAGCCAGCCTGGTGCATACCGTCCTGCTTCAACGTCGGCAGTTGACATAACTCTCAATCTGAACTTCAGCTCGAGGGTTCGGCCCAGGCTCAGCGACCGGCGGGCAGCACGAGCACACACGATCAGGAAGGCGGCTCCGATGACGCCCCCGCACAACTACCTTGCGGTGATCAAGGTCGTCGGTATCGGCGGCGGCGGAGTGAACGCCGTGAACCGCATGATCGAGGTCGGCCTCAAGGGCGTCGAGTTCATCGCGGTGAACACCGACGCGCAGGCACTGCTCATGTCCGACGCCGACGTCAAGCTCGACATCGGCCGGGAACTGACCCGCGGCCTCGGTGCCGGCGCCGCCCCCGAAGTGGGGCAGAAGGCCGCCGAGGACCACCGCGAAGAGATCGAAGAGGTCATCAAGGGCGCCGACATGGTGTTCGTGACCGCGGGTGAAGGCGGTGGCACCGGCACCGGTGGCGCGCCCGTCGTCGCCCAGATCGCCCGCAAACTCGGCGCGCTGACCATCGGCGTCGTCACCCGCCCGTTCACCTTCGAGGGCAAGCGCCGCAGCAAGCAGGCCGAAGACGGCATCCAGCAGCTGCGCAACGAATGCGACACCCTCATCGTCATCCCGAACGACCGGCTGCTCCAGCTGGGCGACATCGGCGTCTCGCTGATGGACGCCTTCCGCTCGGCGGACGAGGTGCTGCTTTCGGGTGTCCAGGGCATCACCGACCTGATCACCACGCCGGGTCTGATCAACCTGGACTTCGCCGACGTCAAGAGCGTCATGTCCGGTGCGGGTTCCGCGCTGATGGGCATCGGCTCGGCGCGCGGTGAAGGCCGGGCGATCCAGGCCGCGGAGAAGGCGATCAACTCGCCGCTGCTGGAAGCGTCGATGGACGGGGCCCACGGCGCACTGCTGTCGATCGCGGGCGGGTCGGACCTCGGCCTGTTCGAGATCAACGAAGCGGCGTCGCTGGTGCAGGAATCCGCGCACCCCGACGCCAACATCATCTTCGGGACGATCATCGACGACTCGCTCGGCGACGAGGTCCGGGTCACCGTGATCGCGGCCGGTTTCGACGCCGGCACCCCGACCCACAAGAAGCTCGACCCGTCGACCTTCGGCTCCCGCTCCAACTCGTCGACCGCGTCCGCGCAGGCCGGCCAGGTCAACGGCGGCGGGGCGACTCCGGTGCAAAGCCCGCCTTCGGGTGCCACGCCGGTGCCGTCGACCGGTTCGAACGGCTACCCGGTCGCGCCGCCGCGCACGCACACGCCGATGCCGTCCTCCCGCAACGAAGGCAACGGCTCGCTGAGCGGCGGACTTCCGCAGCCCGGCGGCGGCTCGCGCGGCTACTCGCCGATCGGGTCGAACTCGACCCACGGCAGCCTGCCCGGCCGCGCCACCCCGGTGCACGACGACCCTTCGGACGACGAGGTCGACGTGCCGCCGTTCATGCGGCGCTAGTTCGCCAGTACGTTCCGTGAAGGCCTCCTTGACTACAGTCGAGGGGGCCTTCACTCAGGTCTAGGAGGAAACGCGTGCGCGTACGGCGGATTGTCACGACAAGGGCGGGCGGGGCCTCCCGGCCGCCTTTCGACACCTTCAACCTCGGTGATCACGTCGGTGACGACGCGGGTGACGTCTACGCCAACCGCAAACGTCTCGCCACCGAACTCGGCCTCGCCGAGGACAGGCTGGCGTGGATGGAACAGGTCCACGGCCGCACCGCCACCGTCGTCGACGGTTCCGAAACCTCCGCCGCCGAAGCGACCGACGCACTCGTGACGGCCGAGCCCGGTCTCGCGCTCGTGGTGCTCGTCGCCGACTGCGTTCCCCTGATGCTCGCCGACGTCGAAGCCGGTGTCGTCGCCGCCGTCCACGCGGGCCGCGTCGGCGCCAGGGTCGGCGTCGTCCCCGCCGCGATCGAGGCGATGCGTTCGCTCGGCGCCGAACCGGCCAGGATCGAAGGGCTGCTCGGCCCCGCTATTTGCGGCGACTGCTACGAAGTCCCCGTCGCCATGGCCGCCGACGTCGAAAAACACGTGCCGGGCAGTGCCTGCAAAACCCGCAAGGGCACGCCGGGGCTCGACCTGCGCGCCGGTCTCTGGCGGCAACTGGCCGACCTCGGCGTCGGCAAGATCGGCGTGGATCCGCGCTGCACCAACGAAGACAAGACACTCTTCAGCTTCCGCCGCGACGGCACCACCGGCCGGATCGCGGGGATCACCTGGCTGGACGCGTCGTGAGTGACACCCGTCGGGAGGAATTGGCCGCGTCCCTTGCCGAAGTGGAAGAGCGGATCGGTGCCGCGTGCAGGGCCGCCGGCCGGACGCGCGACGAGGTCAAGCTGCTCGCGGTCACCAAGACCTTCCCGGCGCTCGACGCCGCGCTGCTCGCCGACCTCGGCGCGCTCGACGTCGCCGAGAACCGCGATCAGGAGGCGGGCGCGAAGGCCGAAGAGGTCGCCGGTCTCCGTCCCGACGCCCGGATCCGCTGGCATATGGTCGGCAGCCTTCAGCGGAACAAGGCCAAATCGGTCGTGCGCTGGGCGGACGAGATCCAGTCCGTCGACTCCGGACGCCTCGCCGACGCGCTCGCGAAGGCGACCAGGTCGGCCCTCGATTCCGGGCAACGCGAGCACCCGTTGGACGTCCTCATTCAAGTAAGTCTCGATGACGATCCGAACCGCGGGGGCATTCGGTTGAGCGAGTTACGCCAATTGGCGGAGCGGATAGCCCATGTGGGTGATCTTCGCCTCCGAGGGCTTATGGCCGTGGCTCCGCTGGGTATTGATCCCGCTGAGGCGTTCGAGGAACTCGCTCGCGCGTCGGAGAGTCTTCGGGAAGAGCACCCAAAAGCCCGTGAGATCTCCGCCGGAATGAGCAATGATCTCGAGCAGGCTATCGCGCACGGCTCGACCTGTGTGCGTGTCGGAACCGCGTTGCTCGGTGGACGCGGTTTAGCCTCGCCCTAGGGAATACCGTCTCGTCGTTACGGGGAGTGGCGGCGAGGGCGGGGGAGTACGGTGCGGGACGCGGCTAAGGCTAGGGAGAGGCATGAGCGCGCTGCAGAAGCTGAAGGCCTACTTCGGGATGGTGCCCGCGGACGAAGACGGCTATGACGTCGAGGATGACTACCGGCGAGGCTACGCCTCAAAGGAATACGCCGACGATGAGTACGACTACGACGATGAGCCGCCGGCCCGGTCACGGGGTGGACGTTACCGGGACGTCGATGACACTTATGACGAGCCCGCGCCGCGGCCTCGGTCACGCTCCGTGCCCAGCCCGGAGCCTGCGGTCCACGGGGCATTGGCGATCGACCGCCAGCCGGAACCGGTCGCGCGGCTGCGGCCGGTCACCGAGCCGGTCCGGGCCGCGGTGCGTGACCCGTTGAGCCGGATCACGACGCTGCACCCGACGAGCTACGCCGAAGCGCGGGCGATCGGGGAGCACTACCGGGAGGGCATCCCGGTGATCATGAACCTCACGGAGATGGAGAACGCGGACGCGAAGCGTCTCGTCGACTTCGCCGCGGGGCTCGCTTTCGCGTTGCGCGGATCGATGGACAAGGTCACCAACAAGGTGTTCCTTCTCTCACCGCCCGATGTGGACGTCACCGCGGAGGACCGTCGGCGGATTGCCGAAGGCGGATTATTCCTGCGCGGCTGATCACCCGGTGACCGCTGAACGCAGCCGGATGTGATTTTGTCGACTCATCGGCATCTGGAGCCCGTCAACTGCGTGTTTTGACGCGAGGCATGGCAGAGTGGTTACGTGAATGCTGTGTTGCTGGTCGTCTGGTACGTGCTGTTCGCTTTCTGGCTCCTGCTGACGGCACGGATCGTCGTCGAGCTCGTGCGTGCTTTCGCTCGCGAGTGGCGTCCTGCCGGAGGGGTTGCGGTAACGCTCGAGACCATCTACACAGTGACCGACCCACCGGTTCGTCTGTTCAGACGAATCATCCCGACCGTACGAATCGGCGGCGTCGGACTGGACTTATCGATTATGGTGCTGCTGTTGGTTGTGTTCTTCGCGATGCAGCTGGCAACGCCAGGGTGATTTTCGGGGAAGCCCCGGTGGACCTGCAGGCCATGGAGTGCGTGAGGTGATCTGATGTCGTTGACCCCCGCTGACGTGCATAACGTCGCGTTCAGCAAGCCGCCCATTGGCAAAAGGGGCTACAACGAGGACGAGGTGGACGCGTTCCTCGACCTGGTGGAGACCGAGCTTGCCCGGTTGATCGAGGACAACAACGAGCTGCGGCAGCAGGTCGAGCAGCTCGACAACGAGCTCGAGACCACCCGTGGTGAGCTCGAGAACGCCAAGGCCGGTGCCGTCGGCCCGCCGCCACAGGTACGCGACGAGCCGTCGCGCCGCCTGGCGCCGGTGCCGCCGCCGCAGTCGGCGATGGAGCAGACCCAGGCCCATTCGATGGTGCCGGACAACGGGGAGCCCAACGTCCAGGCCGCGAAGGTGCTCGGGCTGGCACAGGAAATGGCCGACCGGCTCACCGCCGAGGCCAAGACCGAGTCGGACGGCATGCTCGCCGAAGCCCGGACCAAGTCCGAGCAGCTGCTGTCGGACGCGCGATCCAAGTCGGACTCGATGGTGAACGAGGCACGCACGCGTGCCGAGACCATGCTGAACGACGCGCGAACCCGTGCCGAGACCTTGGAGCGCCAGGCGCGCGACAAGGCGACGACCATGGAGCGCGAAGCTCAGCGCAAGTACACCGAGACCATGAACAACATGAACGCGGAGAAGGGCTCGCTGGGCAAGAAGATCGAAGAGCTGCGCACGATCGAGCGGGAGTACCGCACGAGGCTGCGCGGGTTCCTCGAGTCCCAGCTGCGTGAGCTCGACGACCGCGGTTCGGCCGCTCCCGCCTCGGCGTCCTCGTCGAACTCGGGGCAGTCGTCGTCCTCCGGTGGCGGACAGGGTTACTCGTTCGGTCCTCGGGCCGAAGCGGGCTGATCTCTGCCCGGTTTGTTTCTACACAGTGGAACGGCCTCGGCACTCTCCGGAGGGTCGGGGCCGTTTCGCTTGGCTCCCGTGTTGTAATTCACCGTGCTCTACATCGTCCTGGTACTGGTACTGGCGGCTCTGGGGCTGCTCGTCGCGGCGCTCATCACCGCGAACTCCCTGTGGGCTTGGATCTCCATCGGTCTCTCCGTCGTCGCGGGGTTGCTGCTCCTCTTCGACCTGTTGCGCCGCCGGAAGAAGCGTGCGGCCGATGCCCCCGCCGAAGAAGCGGCGGAAGACTCGGCCGAAGACGCCTCTGACGACGAGTCCGCCGAGGTTGACGAAAAGAAACCCGAGGACGTCGAGCAGACCGTCTTGATGCCGGCCGCCGGTGAGCTGGGAGACGCTGAAGAGGCTGAGGAGCCGCAGCGCACCGGTGACCCCGGCGAGGAGGACAGCGACCCCGAGGACGTGGCGGTCGTCTCCGAACTCGAGACCGAGGTCGTCGTCGTCGACGAGTACCCGCGCTATCACGTGACGTCGTGCACGTGGCTCGAAACACGGGACACGATCCCGCTCGGTATCGGCGAGGCGCGGCAGCTCGGGTTCACCCCGTGCGCGCTGTGCACACCCGACGCCGAGATCGCCGGGCAGCACCGCGAAAAGGCTTAGAGCTTCTGAGCCGCTTCGCCGACCGCCACGACGTCGGCGGCGATCATGTCGAGCACCATCGGCTGTTCCTCGTCCGCGTCCCGTGGCACCCGGATCTCCGCCGCCTCTTCCGTCCCGAGCGTGCGGGCGGCTTCGTCGACAGCGTCCGCCGCTCCGGCTGATCCCGGCCGCAGCAAGAGCGATGACGCGGTGACGGACAGGCCGCGCAAGGCTTCGGCGGCGTTCTCCAGCGCGTCCCGCTGGCCGGGTGCGGGTTCCTTCGTGCCCGGCTCCGCGGAGCGCAGGCCGTGGTGTGCGACGGCGACGGCACGGAACTCGCGGCCGAGCGTCCGCGGGTCGACGTCCTCGCCGCGCAGTTTCCGCCCCACCGAGCCGAGCAGCGCGCGAGTGGCGCCGACCGCGCTCTCGAACCGTTCCACCGGGCCGGGTTTCGGCACGCCGGGGATCGCGGCGAAACCGAACAGCAGGGCGATGGCACCGGCGAGGACCATCAGAAGCAAGTACTCGACGAGGACGTAACGCGGGTCGAGATGTCTGGTGGTCGCGTTCATGCCGACCGACATCAGGACCATGCAGCCGTTGAACACCGCCGGCCGGGTCCGCATGAACGAGAACCCGCCGAGCAGTGCGACGAGCCCGATCGGCAGCAGAAACCCTTGCGGCAGAAGCCAAAGAACGAGCGTGAGCACGACAGCGCCGCCGAGAGAGCCGCCGATCCGCTGCCAGGCCTTGCCGAGACTGTCCCGCCATTCCGGTTGCATGATGGCGAAAGTGCCGAGCAGGAACGACACGGTGAGCGGGTCGCCGGGCCGGAAACTCGCGACCACCAGTGCCAGCCCGACGCCGAGCCCGCAGCGGAGCGCGTGCCGGAACTGCGCCGACTGCCAGGAAAACGCGCCGCTCAGCTCGATCCGGCGTAACTCCTTCCGGAGTCCTTTCGGAACGTCCACACGCGACTCGTCGCGTTCGACCGCCGCGGCCCGGATGGTTTCGAGAGCGTCCCAGAGCCTTTCGACGAGCCTCGCCGTGGCGTCGGGAAGTCCGACGGGTTCCTTGCGCCGCAACGGTTCGACCTCGTCCGGTGCCGTCGTGTTCCGGACGGCCTCGGCGAGTCTGGCGGCTTCTTCCTTGGCGGCGCTGAGCGTTTCGCCGATTTCTTCGCTGTTCAGTCGTTTCCGCCGGGTCTCCAGCAACCCGGCGACCGCGCGATACCGGAACATGCCGCCGAGAACTCTGCCGGTCCAGCGGCGGGGCCGATCCGCGAGCCAGAGCCTCGCCGCCCGTTCCTGCGTTTCGGACGAACCCGTCGCGAGCGCGTCGGCCAGCGCGTCACGGGTCGGTTTGGCCGGATCCTTCGCGCCCATCAAGACCCGCAACAGCACCACGACCCCCACCGCGAGCGCGGGCGCACCCAAGATTTGCCCCGCCGACGCCGTCCCCGTCAACTGGAAGCCGTACCCGAACAGCGACGCCATCCCGAGCCCGAGGCCGACCGTCACGAACCGCGCCCCGAGTACCGGCAACAGCCCGGCGACGACCACGATCACCACCAGCAGCCCGATCGCCGCCCACTGCGACACCGCCCCCAGCAACCGCGGCACGCCGACCGCGAGGATCAGCGAGGGCGCGAACCACGCCAACAGCCGCAGATCCGCCCAAAGCGGCCCGCCGACCGCCGCCATGAGACAGAAGAGCGCGGTGAGGGCCGCCAGAACGGCCGCGTTGCCCAGCCCCAGCAGGAACCCCAGCCCACTGACCCCGCCGAGGACCACCAGCAGGACGACGAGGAGTCCGGGCCCTCTCACGGGGCCTCGAAGATCGACATATCCGTCAACCTAGAGGCGACGGCGGGGATGGCAACTCGGGCCCTGGGTGTGGGGGTGGGTGGTCGTGAGTGCAATTCGTGTTCTGAGGCTATCTAGTGTTTGTGGCGCCTTCGTGTCCTTAAGTGCTTCGCCGCTTTAACGCTCCTTCGCGACTGCTATTTCAGCTATTTTCGTCGTTGGGCCGTTCGAGCTAGCACAGATGTTCGATTCGGAGTAATGTCAGTGCCGTGACCAGCGACGATGCAGCTCAGAGGACGTCCACCGAGTGGTGGCGCGTCGATACCGCGACGCTGCATGCCCGCAAACAAGAACTCGAAATCATCAAGCGACGGGCCGATGCGGAACAGAACGCGATCCTCGCGGAAATCAATTCCCGCGGCGTGCGCGGATGCAGCGGTCATTCGACGTTGGCGGCGCTGATCTTCGAGGACTTCCACGTGACGGACAAGGAAGCCACTGCCCGCGCGAACCGCGTCTTGGCCCTGCATCCCGGCGTCGAAGTCGGTGGCGGCACCGTGCCACCCCTCGCGCCGCTGACAGCCGCGGCCGCCGCCGAAGGCGCGATCGGCGGCTCGCAGATCGACGCCATCATCCGCACCCTCGCGCGCATCCCCTCAACTGTGCCCGAAGAGGACGTGCGGGCCGGGGAGAAGATCCTGGTCGACCTGGCTCGTCACGCCGGGCCGCGGCAGATCGCCCGCGCCGGACGCCGCCTGCTGGACGAACTCGACCCCGACGGCAAAGAGCCCCGTAACGAGGATCCGAAGGACGTCCGTCCGGAAATGCGGTTCGTCAAACACCGCGATGGCACCCTCGGCCTGAAAGCCACCCTCGACCTCGAAACCTACGCCCGCCTCAAATCCGATTTGGATCCCATGGCCAAACCCCACAAAGCCATCGACGGCATCCGGGACTCCCGCACCCAAGACGAACGCTACGGCGACGCCTTCACCGACTACGTCCGACTCAAAACCACCAGCCGCAACCTCCCCGGCCAAGCAGGCGAGGCCACCCACATCCTGGTCACTATGTCCTACGACGACTTGATCCGGGACATCGGCGAAGCCCACCTCGACCACGTCGGGCCCATCAGCGCTACCGACGCCCGCATCCTCGCCTGCGACGCCCGTGTGCGACCCGGCGTCCTCGGCACCGCAGGCGAACCCTTGGACATCGGCCGATCCAAACGCACCGTCTCACTCGCCCAGAAATACGCGTTGACGATCCGCGACGGTGGCTGCGCCTTCCCCGGCTGCGACATGCCCGTCCCCCGCTGCACCGCCCACCACATTGTTTTCTGGCGACACCACGGCGAAACGAAGATCGACAACCTCGTACTCCTGTGCACCAAACACCACCGGCTCATCCACCACAGCACATGGAAAGTCCAGATCGCCCAAGACGGACTACCCGAATTCACCCCGCCCGCCTACCTCGACCCCACCGGGACACCAAGGAGGAACACCATGCACCTCAGGATCTAGGCCGACCTGTCGACCGTATAACGACCTACACGTCCGCGCTCTCAGAAAGCTGCGAGGTGGATTTGTCGCGCCGTGTTCCACGGGACGCGGTCGACCGCGACAAGATCGGTGAAGGCGAGGACCGATTCGTCGAGTCGTTGGAAGATCAGCCCGCCCTCGTGCGTCTCCTCCAGTTCACCCGCGACCAGCGCCAGTGGTCGTGCTCCGATCCGGAAGTGAACTTCGGCCAGGAAATGCCGCTCGTGGAAGACGGCGACGTGATCGACCGGACCGGTGGGTAACTCGGGAAAGGACCGCCAGCGATAGATCCCGTTCCAATGGCCGTCGTCGGACGCTTTGTCCGGCGATTGGCCGTGGAGGCCGAAGCCATCGTCGTCTTGACAGGTGTCGATCTCCACCGCGCTGCCGTCATCCAGCCAAGCTTGAAGCCAGTACAGCTGAAGGCAGGGAACGTCGGGGTCGGCGAATTGCGGGCCGGTTCCCGCCACATCTTCCCGCAGTGCCATCTCCACGCCGGTCCACCTGTCGACCCGCTTGCCGTGCAGTGCGGTGAAGGTCCGTGTCTGTCCGGCCAGCCAGTCGTCTCGCGTCATGTCCGCAGTATCGATAAGCCCACCCCGGACAACCCGGTTGCCCCCGCGCGCTACCCTTGAATCAACTGGCACCGATCCGGCCATCACCGGGGAGCCTCCGGAAGAACAGGGCCAAGGCCCTCAGTAGAACCGGACGGGTACGGCCCGTCACAGCCGTCGAATGAGCGGCCCAGCCGGAACACCACCGGCCGGGCAAGCGGGGTGGTACCGCGGAACGCGCCGGAAACGGCCGTCTCGTCCCCGTGTGGGCGCGAGCCCGTACGAGAGAGACGAACCGCGAGGAGCACCGAAGATGTATCCCAAGGCACAGATGGACGGCGAGACCGGCGTCCCGTCCCAGCCTTCGTTCCCCGAGTCGGAAAAGCGCGTCCTCGCGTACTGGGAATCCGATCGGACCTTCCAGGCTTCGATCGACGCCCGCGACCCCGGCGTCAACGGTTCGAACGAGTACGTCTTCTACGACGGCCCGCCGTTCGCCAACGGTCTCCCGCACTATGGTCACCTGCTCACCGGGTACGTGAAGGACCTGGTGCCGCGTTACCAGACGATGAAGGGTAAGCGCGTCGAGCGCCGCTTCGGCTGGGACACCCACGGCCTGCCCGCCGAACTCGAGGCCATGCGCCAGCTCGGGATCACCGAGAAGTCCGAGATCGACGCGATGGGCATCGACGTCTTCAACGAGGCCTGCCGCGAGTCCGTGCTGCGCTACACCGGCGAATGGCAGGACTACGTCACCCGCCAGGCCCGCTGGGTCGACTTCGACAACGACTACAAAACGCTCGACCTGTCCTACATGGAATCGGTCATCTGGGCGTTCAAGCAGCTGTGGGACAAGGGCCTGGTCTACGAGGGCTACCGGGTCCTGCCCTACTGCTGGCGCGACGAGACACCGCTGTCCAACCATGAGCTGCGCATGGACGACGACGTCTACGCCAGCCGCCAGGACCCGGCCGTCACGGTCGGTTTCCGCTTGGAGGGCAACGACAACGAGCTCGACGGCACGTACCTCCTGATCTGGACGACGACCCCGTGGACGCTGCCGTCCAACCTCGCGACCGCGGTGCACCCCGACGTGCGCTACGTCGTGGTGGAATCCGGCGGCAAGCGGTTCCTGCTCGCCGAAGCACGTGTCGCCTCGTATGCTCGCGAGCTCGGCGAAGAGCCGGCCGTCGTCGGGCACTACACCGGCACCGAACTGCTCGGAACCCGTTACGCCCCACCGTTCCCGTTTTTCACCGGACACGAGAACGCGCACCGCGTACTGTCCGCGGACTACGTCACCACCGAGGACGGCACCGGTGTCGTCCACATCGCGCCCGCCTACGGTGAAGAGGACAAGGCCGTCACCGACGCGGCAGGCATCGTGCCGGTCACCCCGGTCGACGCGCAGGGCAAGTTCGACGCCACCGTCTCGGACTACGCGGGCCAGCAGGTGTTCGACGCCAACCCGAACATCATCAAGGATCTCAAGAACGGCACCGGATCCGCCGGCCGTCAGGGCGCGGTGCTGCTGCGCCACGAGACCTACGAGCACCCGTATCCGCACTGCTGGCGCTGCCGCAACCCGCTGATCTACCGCGCCGTCTCGTCGTGGTTCGTCGCGGTGACCGAGTTCAAGGACCGGATGATCGAGCTGAACCAGCAGATCACCTGGTACCCGGAGAACGTCAAGGACGGCCAGTTCGGCAAGTGGCTGGAGAACGCCCGCGACTGGTCGGTCTCCCGCAACCGGTACTTCGGCACGCCGATCCCGGTGTGGCAGTCGGACGACCCGGCGTACCCGCGCACGGACGTCTACGGCTCGCTCGACGAACTCGAACGCGACTTCGGCGTGCGGCTGGAGAACTTGCACCGGCCGTTCATCGACGAGCTGACCCGGCCCAACCCGGACGACCCGACCGGGAAGTCCACCATGCGCCGGATCGAGGACGTGTTCGACGTCTGGTTCGACTCGGGTTCGATGCCGTACGCGCAGGTGCATTACCCGTTCGAGAACACCGAGTGGTTCGAGCACCACTACCCGGGCGACTTCATCGTCGAGTACATCGGCCAGACCCGCGGCTGGTTCTACCTGCTGCATGTGCTGGCGACCGCGCTGTTCGACCGGCCGGCGTTCCGCACCTGCGTCTCGCACGGGATCGTGCTCGGCTCGGACGGCCAGAAGATGTCCAAGTCGCTGCGCAACTACCCGGACGTCAACGAGGTCTTCGACCGCGACGGCTCCGACGCGATGCGCTGGTATTTGATGGCGAGCCCGATCCTGCGCGGCGGGAACCTGGTCGTCACCGACAAGGGCATCCGCGACGCCGTCCGCCAGGCCGTGCTGCCGCTGTGGAACTCGTACTACTTCCTCGCGCTCTACGCGAACGCCGAGGGCGTGGAAGGTCAGTGGCGCACGGATTCGAAGCACGTCCTCGACCGGTATGTGCTGGCGAAGACACACGAACTGGTGACCGACGTCGAGCACGCGCTCGACACCTACGACGTCGCCGGCGCCTGCTCGACCGTCCGTGACTTCCTCGAAGTGCTGACGAACTGGTACGTGCGCCGGTCGCGCGACCGGTTCTGGGCAGGCGAGCAGGACGCGATCGACACCCTGCACACCGTGCTGGAGGTGACGTCGCGGGTGGTGGCGCCGCTGCTGCCGCTGACCACCGAGGTCGTCTGGCGCGGGCTGACCGGCGGCCGCTCGGTGCACCTGACCGACTGGCCGAACGCGCTCGACCTGCCCGCCGACGCGGCGCTGGTGACAGCGATGGACCGGGTCCGCCAGGTGGCGTCGTCGGCGCTTTCGCTGCGGAAGTCGAACAAGCTGCGGGTGCGGCTGCCGCTGGCCAAGCTGGTCGTCGCCGCGCACGAGGCCGGCTCGCTGCGCGAGTTCACCGACATCCTGCGCGACGAGGTCAACGTCAAGTCCGTCGAGCTGACCACGGACGTCGCCGCGCACGGCGGTTTCGAGGTCGCGGTGAACGCGCGTGCCGCCGGACCGCGGCTGGGCAAGGACGTCCAGACGGTGATCAAGGCCGTCAAGGCAGGCGAGTGGACGACGTCGGAGAGCGGTGCCGTCGTGGCCGCCGGGATCGAACTCGTCGAAGGCGAGTACGACCGGCGTCTGGTCGCCAAGGGCGGCGGCGCGGCGGCGGAACTGCCGGGTGGCGCCGGGCTGGTGCTGCTCGACACCGAGGTGACCGGCGAACTGGCGGCCGAGGGGCTCGCCCGCGACCTGGTCCGGGTCGTGCAGCAGGCTCGCCGTGACGCCGGGCTCGACGTCGCCGACCGGATCGCGCTGACGGTCGACGCGCCGGAAGACGTGGTCACGGCCGCGAAGACGCACGAGGAGTTCATCGCTTCGGAGACGCTGGCGACTTCGGTGGCCTACGGCGCCGTCGCCGACGGCTCCGCCGGGACGGTCGGGGAGGGCACCAAGGTGACCGTGGCGGTCGCCAAGGCCTGACTCTCGCAAGTGACATGAAAGGCCCCTTCATTGCAAATTTTGCAATGAAGGGGCCTTTCATTGCATCCGGGAGGTCCCGATCGCCGGGATCACGAATCGGATTCGGAACAGCCGCTTTCCCGCCCGAAGGCAGCCTTGCCCCTGGGGAAATCGGCAGGCTGGCCCGAGGCGCGCGAGGGGCGCGCCGCACTGGGGGAGAGCGAATCCATGAGTCCTGCCCGGAAAAGAGGGATCCTGATCGGCGCCGTGCTGGCGGTCGTCGCCATCGTGGTGGCCGCGGTGGTGTTGCTGGTCAAGGAGGATCAGGCGCCCGCGGCCGACAGCGGACCAGGGGAGTCGGCCGCGAACGTGCAGGAGAGCCCGGCGCAGGTCGCCGCCCGGTTCCTGCGGCTGTTCGACCTCGGTGACCTGAGCACGGCCCCGGTCGACGATCCGGCGGCGGCCACGGCCGCGCTGACGGGGACGCGCAACACGCTCAACGGGGCGTCCGTCAAGACGTCACTCGGCGAGGTCCCGACGACGCCGGGCGAGGCGACCTCGACGTCGGCCACCTTCCACGCCGCGTGGACCTTCGCGGGCAACAGTGTCTGGAAGTACGAAGGCAAGCTGGACCTGGTGCGCAACGGCGGGAAATGGGTGGTCCGCTGGGCGATGTCGGCGATCCACCCGAAGCTCGAAGCCGGGCAGCGGCTTTCCGTCGCTCCGGTTTCGGCCAAACCGGTCGTGGCCGACCGGGACGGCAAGGCCCTCGTCGGCGGTGACTCGGCCGGTGTCGCGCCGATCCTGCAGGGGGCGCTGTCCAAGGTCGCCTCCGAGCAGAACGGCGGCACCGGGACTCCGGCCACCGTCACGGTGTCGCGCGTCGACGCCTCCGGCAAACCGGTCGAAACGCTCTTCGGACAGGCTGCCGAGACCGAAAAACCGCTGGTCTCGACGTTGAGCGTGGCGTCACAGGCCGCCGCGCAGAAAGCCGTCGACGGCTTCGGCGGATCGGCGATCATCGTCGCGATGAAGACGTCGGGCGAACTGCTGGCGATCGCGCAGAACGCCGCCGCCGGGAACCAGCCGAAGGCGCTCAGCGGTCTCTACGCGCCGGGTTCGGCCTTCAAGATCGCCACGGCGGCCGCGGCGTTGCAGCAGGGCGGGGTTTCCGCCGACTCGCCGGTGGCCTGCCCGGGCAGCGAGCAGATCGGCACCCGCACGCTCAAGAACGACAACGGGTTCGACCTGGGGACGGTGTCGCTGAAGACGGCGTTCGCCGCGTCGTGCAACACGACCTTCGGGCGGCTCGCCGGACAACTGCCCGCGGACGGCCTCGCGAAGGCCGCGAGCCAGTTCGGCCTCAACGCCGACTTCGAGATCCCGGGGCTGGCCACCGAGACCGGCAAGGTGGAGTCGTCCGGTAGCGGCGACGAGCAGGTCGAGGCCGGGATCGGTCAGGGAAGGGTGCAGGTCAGCCCGCTGGGCGCGGCGCTCATGGCCGCGACGGTCGCCACGGGGAAACCGGTGGTGCCGAAGCTGTGGCAGGGGCTGGAGACCAAGGTCAACGCCGGTTACCAGGCTCCGTCCGCCGGGGTGTTGAACCAGGTCCGCGCGATGATGCGCGAGGTCTGCACGACAGGGACCGCGAAGGCGTTGAAGGGCAGCGGCGCGGTCTTCGGCAAGACGGGGACGGCGCAGTTCGGTTCGGGTGCCGACGCCAACGGCTGGTTCGTCGGCTACCGCGGGGACATCGCCTTCGCCGTCATGCTCGAGGGTGCCAACGACTCCAAGCCCGCGGTGCAGCTGGCGGCGAAGTTCCTGGCCGGCTGACGTTTCGGCCCTCGCCGAAGCGTGGGTCTTCTACGGTGAACGCATGGAAACGATCGCACTGGCCGAGGTCGCGGCCGTGCTCGCCGATCCGAGTCGCGCGTCGATGTGCCTCGCGCTGCTCGACGGGCGCGCCTGGACGGTGACGGAGCTGGCAGGCGCGGCCGAGGTGGCCGCGTCGACGGCGAGCGAGCACGTGACGAAGCTGACCGAGGCCGGGTTCGTCGTGCGGGTGAAACAGGGACGGCACAGTTACGTCCGGATAGCCGACCCCCGGGTGGCGGAGCTGATCGAGCATCTGGCGCAGCATGCCGAGCACCGCCCGGTGAAGGGATTGCGTTCGTCGGTGCGGGTGAAACGGCTGGAGTTCGCCCGGACCTGCTACGACCACCTCGCCGGGAGGGTCGGCGTCGCGCTGCGGGACGGGATGCTCGCCGGCGGGCTGATCGACGAAGCCGACGGCCTGACGCTGACCGGTCGCGGACGCGAGGTGCTCGGCGGGCTCGGGGTGGAGATCGCCGACGGCCGCCGCCCGATACTGCGCGACTGTCTGGATTGGACGGTCCGGCGTGATCATTTGGCGGGCCGGGCCCCCGCGGCGCTACTGTCTCACGCAGTGAGTGCCGGCTGGTTGTCCCGTGAGGGCAACCGCGCGGTGAAAGTCCTGCCCGCGGCGGAGAAACCGTTCGCGGACCTCGGTGTCGACCTGGTGGCCCTGCGCAGTCCCTAGTGGACAGTCTGTAACACAGGCTATCCGGACGCTTTTCGGCCGGTACACGAACGAGTGACGACCACCGCCTCACTATTCTGGAGCCCTCACGGCGGCCGGACGGGAGGCGACATGGAGCAGCTCCCGCTCATTCTCGGTACCGGTGGTGCGGTGCTCCTCGTCGCCGTGATCGCCGTCCGGGTGTCGATCCGGGTCGGCCTTCCCTCGCTGCTGCTGTACCTGGGGATGGGGGTCCTGCTCGGCGAAGCCGGGTTCGGCATCCAGTACGACAACCCCGAGCTCACCCAGTCACTCGGCCTCGCCGCGCTGGTGATGATCCTTTCCGAGGGTGGCCTCACCACCCGCTGGACGGCCGTGAAACCGTCGCTGGGCATCGGAATCGCACTGTCCACAGTGGCCGTCGTGGTGAGTATCGCGGTCACCGGCGCGGCCCTGCACTGGTTGCTGGGCCTGGACTGGCGGATGGCGTTGCTGTGGGGCGCGGTGCTGGCCTCGACCGACGCCGCCGCGGTCTTCTCCGTGCTGAGATCGGCGGGGATCGGCAAACGGCTGGTCGGCGCGCTGGAGATCGAGTCGGGGATCAACGACGCCCCGGCCTACATCGCCGTCGTCGTGCTGGCCGAGGGCGCGACCGTCGACTGGTCGCTGCCGCTGCTGGTGGTCTACGAACTGGCCGCCGGCCTGGTGATCGGCCTCGCGTTCGGCTGGGGTGGGGCGTTCGCGCTGCGCCGGGCGGCGCTTCCCGCCACCGGTCTGTACCCGCTGGCCACGGTCGCGGTCTGCGTCGTGGCGTACTCGAGCGGTCAGCTCGCCCACGCGTCGGGCCTGCTCGCCACCTACGTCGCGGCACTGGTGCTGGGGAACTCGAAGCTGCCGCACCGGTCGGACACGCTGTCCTTCGCCGAGGGGCTCGGCTGGCTCGCGCAGATCGGGCTGTTCGTGCTGCTCGGCCTGTTCGCCTCGCCGAGCAGGATCCTCGAAAGCCTGGTCCAGGGCCTGGTCGCGGGCGCGGTCGTGTTGTTGCTCGCCCGTCCGTTGTCGGTGGTGCTCTCGGCACTGCCGTTCAAGATCCCTTGGCGAGAACAGGTGTTCCTGTCCTGGGCGGGCTTGCGCGGGGCGGTCCCGATCGTGCTCGCGCTGATCCCCCTGTCGTCGGGGGTGCCCGGCGCGCAGGAGCTGGTCGACGCGGTGTTCGTGCTGGTCATCGTGCTGACGCTGCTCCAGGGCGCGACGCTGACCCCGCTCGCGCGCGTGCTCGGACTCGCCCAGCACACCGAAGCGCACGAGATCGACGTCGACTCCGCCCCGCTCGACGAGATGGGCGCGGAACTCCTGCAGGTCCGGATCAACGCCGGATCCAAGATGCACGGCGTCTACCTGGCCGAACTACGGCTGCCCATCGGGGCGACGATCAGCCTCCTCGTCCGCGACGGCGCCGGCTTCACGCCCAACAAGAACACCCGGCTCCAGGAACGGGATCAGTTACTCGTCGTGACCACCGCCGAAGTCCGTGACGCGGCCGAGCGGCGCCTGCGGGCCGTCGACCGCGCCGGACGCCTCGCCAGGTGGAAGGGCGAATCCGGCCAGTAGGTCACGGCCCGGCACCAGCTGTTCGTCGGTTGATCTCAGATAATTCTTCCCTTGCGTCCTCCTTTTGGATTACTTTCCCGGCAATCGACTCCATCGAATGGGTGAGTGTCGCGGGGTAAGGAGTACGCAAGGTGACGAAACTTCCTGTGCGGTTCGCCGGTCTGGGGGTCGCCGCGGCACTCGTCGGGGTGGTTCTCACCGCCCCGGTGGCGACAGCGGCCGGCGCGTTTCCCGTGTTCGGGCTGCCCTTCGAAACAGGCCAGTCGGTCTACTCGGCGGGGATCCACTCGGACAACGGGACCTCCGGCGTGAAGAACGCCATCGACTTCAGCCCCGGCGACCGGACCGTTCGCGCCCCGCTGGCGGGCACGGTCCGGATCCAGCACTGCGACGGCGGCGACTGGGTGACCGTCGACCACGACGGCGGCTGGCGGACCGGGTACTACCACCTGGAAGGCATCGCGGTCACCGACGGCCAGAAGGTCGCCCCTGGCGACGCACTCGGCCGGACCGGTAACGCGCTGCCCTGCGGTGGCAGCAGCACCGGCGCCCACGTGCACTTCACCCTGTGGACGCTGCCCGCGGCCGCCCCGCAGGGCGGCGACTCGCGCGACTTCGGCGTCGGCGCGGGCAACTGGAACGGCATGTCCTACGACGAGGTCTCCACCAAGGTCGCGGCGGCCTACGGCGAGGCCGTCGACGGCAAGACCTTCGGCGGCTGGCAGTTCACCGCGGGCACCGATCAGTACTCGGGGACCGCGACCGAGGTGTCCTCCCGCGCGATCGTCCCGCTGCCCGGCCGATTCCGCGCCTGACCTGCCGCAATTCGGCACCTGGTTGCGATGGTCCGGGCCGCGAACCAGCGCGATCAGGTGCCGAATTGCGGGTTTCCTCGCTTGCGGAGCACGTGAGCGGCGTCTCAAGATGCGGACGAGGGGTGGCTCGATCGCCTGCCCGTCCGCTAACTTCGTCCGTAGGTCACGAGTGTCAGCGTCAAGCCCCGGCTAGCTGACCGGCAACCCTCCTTCCGCGGTGGGGTGCCCCGGGTGAGGACCTGGCTCGTCGCGTGGTGCGACGGGCAAGCGCGGGATCCTCGTCGGGTCCCCTGGCCCGGAGGATGACGATGACTCTCGCTCTCGAACGCACGAACACTCCCGCCGCTGTCGCGGAAACCGTTGCCACACACGAAATCCCGACGGTCGCGTGTGCCGAGCTGCGGGTCCCGCTGGTGACCGGCGGCGGCAATGACCATATCGGATACGCCAACCTCGACCACGCGGCGAGCGCCCCTTGTCTGGACAAGGTGCGGGCCGCCGTCGACGAATTCCTGCCCTGGTACGCCAGCGTGCACCGCGGCGCCGGGTTCGCTTCGCAGATCTCCACCAAGCTTTACGAGCGCACGCGCGGAATCCTGCGGGACTTCGTCGACGCGCGGTCGACCGACGCCGTCGTGTTCACCCGCAACACCACCGATTCCTTCAACCTTCTCGCGCGCAGCCTGCCGAAGCACACGTCGGTCGTCGTGTTCGACACCGATCACCACGCCGCGCTGCTGCCGTGGCGGGGCCCGAACGTCCGCCGGATCCAGACCCCTCGCACCCGTCTCGCCGCGGTGTCCGCTGTGGACGAAGCACTCGCGGACTGCCCGCAGGGGCCGCGGCTGGTGGTCATCACCGGCGCGTCCAACGTGACCGGGGAACTGTTGCCGGTCAAGGAGATCGCCGCGGTCGCGCGGCGGCACGGCGCCCGGATCGCGCTCGACGCGGCGCAGCTCGCCCCGCATCGGAAGATCTCGGTGCGTGAACTGGACGTCGACTACGTCGCGCTGTCTGGCCACAAGTTGTACGCGCCTTTCGGTGCCGGAGCGCTGATCGGCCGCGCCGACTGGCTGCGCGCCGCCCAGCCGTACCTCGCCGGTGGCGGTGCGACGAAGCTCGTCAACCGTGACTCCGAAAACCTCGGTGTGGTCTGGAATTCCGGCCCCGAGCGGCACGAAGCCGGTTCTCCCAACACCGTCGGCGTCTACGCGCTCGGTGTCGCCTGCGAGACACTGGCCGGGAACTGGGACGCGATCGTCGCCCACGAGGACGAACTGCTGGCGCGGCTGCGTCGCGGTCTCGCCGCGGTTCCCGGATTCGCCGAACTGCGGCTGTTCGACGCGCCGGTCGACAGGGTCGGCACGCTCAGCTTCGTCGTCGACGGGTTCGACCCGGGCTGGCTCGCCGCGGTCCTTTCGGCGGAGTACGGCATCGGCGTGCGGGACGGCGCGTTCTGCGCGCACATCGCCACCAAACGGCTGATCTCCGCCGCCGGTTCGACCGGGCAGCAGGCCGTCCGGGTCAGCCTCGGCCTCGGCAGCACCACCGAACACGTGGACCGGCTCGTGCTGGCGCTGCGCCAGATCGTCGCCCGCGGCGCCCGCTGGCAGTACGAGAAGCCCGAGGGCCGCTGGGTGCCGGAGAACGATCCGCGGGAACTGCCCCCGTTCTGCGCCTGACCCACTAGCCTCACCCCGCATGGGGAACGAGCGACCACGTTATTGGTTTCCGCTGGCGTTGCTGGGATTCGCCCAGCTGGCGGTGGTGGCCCTGTCCGTCGGCGCGCGCCGGTCCGAGGGATGGTTCGCCTATGCGCCGTACGCGAACGGCGGCATGTTCGGATCCGTCCACGGCGGGGAGACGAGCCGTGAGGCCCTGACCGCGGTTTCGGTCGTCGGCATGGGCAGGATGGACAACTGGCTGTTCGCCGTCCTCGCGGTCTACCTCGGCACGGTGCTGTTCTACGCGTTCCGGGCGAAGACCGTTCGGTGGTGGAAGGTCGCCGGGATCGCGCTCGGCGGGCTGGTCGCCATCGTGCTGGCGGATCTGGTCGGCTACTGGGAACTCGACATGGACGGCGACGCGCGGAGCGCGGTTCTGCTGACGCTCGGCCTGGTCGGGCTCGCCTGGCTGGAGCGCAGCGTGCTGGTGCTCGTCGTGGCCGCGGCGTTCGTGCTCTGCGCGGTCGTGCTCGCGCGAGGGCAGCTCGCGTTGGTGCTGTCGTCGCTGGTCGCGCTCGCCGGCGCGTTCGCGGCCCTGCTGAGCAGGCCGAAGACAGCCGCCGAGGAGGCCTGAGCAGGCTCAGTGGACAATGGGAGAGTGAGTACAGAGCCCGAAACCGCGCCACCGTCGCCGCCGCTGCCCAAGAAGCGCGTCGCCGTGGTGTTCGCCGTCGCCGCGGTGCTGTGGGGGATCGACCTCCTCACCAAGCAGATCGCCGTGTCCACGCTCGAGGGCAAGCAGCCGGTCGAGTTCCTCGGCGGGCTGGTGTACTTCCAGCTGGTACGCAACCCCGGCGCCGCCTTCTCGATGGCGACCGGGCTCACCTGGGTGCTCGCGCTGGTCGCGATCGCCGTCGTGATCGCCATCGTCTGGCTGTCCCGGCGGCTGCGCTCGGTGGGCTGGGCGATCGGTCTCGGCCTGGTGCTGGCCGGTGCGCTCGGCAACCTCACCGACCGGATCTTCCGCGCGCCGGGCCCGCTGCAGGGACACGTGGTCGACATGATCTCCGCGTTCGCGCCGAACGGGCAGGGCTGGGCGATCTTCAACGTCGCCGACTCCGCGATCTGTGTCGGCGGCGTGCTCATCGTGATCCTTTCCTTGCTGGGCAAGGACTACGACGGAACATCCACAAAAGACAAGAAGAAAGCGGCGAGCGAATGAGCGCGCGGATGTTGCCCGTTCCCGATGGGCTCGACGGCATGCGCGTCGACGCGGGGCTGGCGAAACTGCTGGGACTTTCCCGCACGATCGTGGCGGAACTGGCCGAATCCGGCGAGATCCTGCTCGACGGCAGGCAGGCCGGGAAGTCGGACCGGCTGACCGCAGGCGGGCTGCTCGAAGTGACGCTGCCCGATCCGGCCTCGCCCATCGAGGTCGTCGTGGAACCCGTCGAAGGCATGAAGATCCTGCACGACGATGACGACATCGTGGTGATCTCGAAGCCGGTCGGCGTCGCCGTGCACCCGAGCCCCGGCTGGACCGGGCCGACCGTCGTCGGCGGGCTCGCCGCCGCCGGGCTGCGGATCGCGACCTCGGGCGCCGCCGAACGCCAGGGCGTCGTGCACCGGCTGGACGCCGGCACCACCGGCGTGATGGTCGTGGCGAAGAGCGAGCACGCGTACACCGTGCTGAAGCGGGCGTTCAAGGAACGCACCGTCGACAAGGGCTACCACGCCATCGTGCAGGGCCACCCCGATCCGACGCGCGGCACCATCGACGCGCCGATCGACCGGCACCCCCGGCACGACTACAAGTTCGCGGTCGTCCAGGGCGGGCGGCCCAGCGTCACGCACTACGAGGTCGTCGAGGCCTTCCGCGCCGCGTCGCTGGCGCAGATCAAACTGGAGACCGGCCGCACGCACCAGATCCGCGTGCACTTCTCGGCGCTCAAGCACCCGTGCGTCGGCGACCTGACCTACGGCGCCGACCCGGTGCTGGCGCGTAAACTCGGGCTTTCCCGGCAATGGCTGCACGCGAAGACGCTCGGCTTCGCCCACCCGTCCGACGGGCGCTGGGTCGAGTTCGAATCGGAGTACCCGGACGACCTCGCCACCGCGCTGCGGATCCTGCAGGACGAAAACTAGCCACGATGTGACCGGTGGGGCCGTGGGCCGGGTGGCGCGAAGGGCGAGTTCCCTCGGCTGAGCCGCGTGAAGGGGGCCTTCACGCGCAGCCGTTGTGACGTGTGGGGATTCTGTGACGGGGGATCAGTCGTCGATGGACCAGGTCAGCGTGCGCTCGTCCGGCTCCGGCCGGGGTGACCAGCGCACGGCGACCACGCGGGTGGCGTCCGGCAGCACGTAGACGGTGTGCCCGCCGAGGGTCTCACCGGGCCGGACGCCGATCTTGTGCGGCGGCCGCGAGGTCAGCGAGACCGGCGCCTTCGCGATCGGCTTGCCGTCGGCGGTGAGCAGTTCGAGGTAGTTGTCCGGAAGCGACACGAACGGGATGTTCCCGCGGTTGGTGATCTCGGTGTGCACGACGACCGATCGTTCGCCGGCCTCCAGCGAGTAGCCCGCCGCGCTGAACAGGTAGTCCGCCGGGTCCTGGACCTCGAGCAACTGGACGGTGAGCTGTTCGCCCTCCAGGCCCTGGGTCTCCATCACGTCACCGGTCCGGCCCTTCTTGCCCTCCGGGGCCGCCTGCGGGGTGACCTGCTGTTCGTCGCCGCGGGCCCAGGACGCGGTCTGCGGCACGCCCCAGGTGCTCATCACCGGGTCGGCGGGCGCCATCGGGGGCGGGGCGAACTGCTGCTGCGGCGGGGCGGGTGGCCGCGGCGGCGGCGCCATCGGCTGGCGCACCGGGGCCGACGGCGGGCCGGGATAGCGCCCCGACGGCGTGCCATGGACGTTGTACGCGCCCGACGGCGTGCCGTGCACGTTGTACGCACCGGACGGCGTCCCCTGGACGTTGTACGGCCCCGAGGACGTGCCATGGATGTTGTGCGGCCCGGAGTGACCGGGCGGGCGCTGGGGCTGTGGTTGTTGAGGCTGCGGGGGCTGCGGGGGCTGCTGAGCCCAGGAGGGCGGCGCCCCGGCGATGGCGGCCCGTAGCCCGTTCGGGTCGCTCTCGACGCCGACGAGCAGCGGCAATCCGCTGCCGGAGAGGGCGACCAGGCGGTACGCGACCTCGCGCGGATCCATCCCGACCTTGGCCGCGAGTTCGTGTACGGCCGCCTTGCCCAGGTCCGCGAGGGCGGCGAGCAAGCGGATGTCCACGGGATCGGTCACGGCCACGTCCGGGAACGCTACCGCCTCGCCTCCGGCGCCGCGGGAAGAGGCCGTCCGAGTGCCGCAAAACCCGGCTTCGGTAGGTCGCGGTCTCCATTAGGGTCGGGGATACCGCCTCCACCGATCACTGGGGAAGAAACATGAGCGAAGTCTCCGCCCTCGCCGACGAGTTCGTCGAAGCCCTCTTCGACGCCGAGCCGGTCATGCCCGCTTTGCAGGGCTTCCGCCCGGAATCGACCGGGCTCACCGATCTCGGCGAGGCCGCGGGAGACGCCTTCCGCGCGCAGCTGGCCGGGCTCGCCGAGCGGGCCGAGGCGCTCACCACCGAGGGGCTGAGCGCGGAGGAGAAGACCACCCGTGACGTCCTGATCGCGATGGCGCGGGCGAGGATCGCACTGCTGGACTCGCGGTTCGTCGAGTTCACCGTCAGCGACCTGTTCATCTCGCCCGCCGCCGAGGTGCTCACCGTGCTGCCGATGATGTCGGTCGGGACGGGCGCGCAGGCGGAGGCGCACCTCGGGCGCATCGCCGCGATCCCCGAGTACCTGCGGCAGGCCGCGCAGCGGCATCGTGACGGCGTCGCCCGCGGCCTGGTCCCGGTCGCGTACCTCGTCGACGCCGCGGTCGCGTACCTCGACCGGCACCTCGCCGATCCGTCGGCCGATCCGCTGCTGCGCCAGCCCGCGCCGGACGAAGACTTCGAGACCCGCCGCGCCGACCTGTTGCGTGACGTCGTCCGGCCCGCGATCGCCGAGTACCGCGAGGTGCTCGCGAAGGAGATCGCGCCGCACGGCCGTCCCGAGGACAAGCCCGGCGTCTGCTGGCTGCCCGACGGCGAGCGGATCTACGCCCTGCTCGCCGAGATGCACACGACGACCGTCCGCACCCCGCGTGAGCTGCACCAGACCGGGCTCGACGTGATCGCGAACCTGGCCGCCGAGTACCGCGAGTACGGCTCCCGGGTCTTCGGCACCAGCGACCTGGCCGAGATCTTCACCAAGCTTCGCAGCGACCCGGCACTGCGGTGGTCCAGCGCCGACGAGATGCTCGACTCCGCCCGCGCGGCCATCACCAGGGCCGAGGCCGAGGCGCCGAAGTGGTTCGGCCGGATCCCGCCGCAGCCGTGGACGGTCGAGCCGGTCCCCGCCGAATCCGCGCCCGGCGCGCCCGCCGCGTACTACATGTGGCCCGCGGTCGACGGCTCCCGGCCGGGCATCTACTTCGCCAACACCCACAAGGCGGAGGAGCGGTTCCGGCACGCGGCCGAGGCGACGGCGTTCCACGAGGCCATCCCCGGCCACCACTTCCAGCTGAGCCTCGCGCAGGGACTCACCGAGCTCCCGCTGCTGCGCCGCATCGGCGACTTCACCGCGTACGCCGAGGGCTGGGGCCTGTACACCGAGCGCCTCGCCGACGAGATGGGCCTGTACTCCGACGACGTCGCGAAGCTCGGCATGCTGACCATGGACTCGATGCGCGCCGGACGGCTCGTCGTCGACACCGGGCTGCACGCGCTGGGCTGGAGCCGCCGCCAGGCCATCGACTTCCTCACCGAGAACACGCCGATGGCGCTGGTGGAGATCGAGTCCGAAGTGGACCGATACATCGCGTTCCCAGGGCAGGCGCTGTCGTACATGGTGGGACGGCTGGAGATCCAGCGCATCCGCGCGCGGGCCGAGCTGACGCTGGGCAGCCGGTTCGACATCAAGGCCTTCCACGACGTCGTGCTCGGCGGCGGGGCGCTGCCGCTTTCGGTGCTGGACGGGGTGGTCCGCGACTGGATCGCCGGGCACGGCGACACCCCGAACGGTCTCGCCGACGAGCTGATGGAGCTGAAGTTCGAGGAGCTCCCGCTGTGGCGGTCCCTGCTCGGGCTGCCCGGCGACCACGGCGCGCTGCCCGATCCGAGCGCGGAGGCCGCGGCCGCGCAGCGCGCGTCGGCGGCCGACATCGCCGAGCGGGCCGAAGCCCTTGTCACCGAAGGACTTTCCCCGGCCGAGGCGGTCACCCGCGAGGTCGTGATCCAGCAGGCGAAGGCGATGATCGACGTGATCGACGCCCGGGCCGCCGAGTTTTCGGTCAGCGACGGACTGGCCTCGCCCGCGCTGTTCATGCTCAACGAACTCGCGGTGCTGTCGCTGAACGACGAGGAAAAGGTCCGCGGCTACCTGAAGCGGCTGGACGGCATGGGCACCTACCTGGACGCCTTGATCGTGCGCCAGCGCGCTGCGGCGGCCGAAGGGCTGGTCCCGCCCGGGTTTCTCGTCGAAGGCGGGATCGCTTACGTGGAGCGCTATCTCGGTGACGAGGCGGGTGACCCGCTGGCGCTCACCGCGTCCGTTTCCGTGGAGGGCTACGAAACCGAACGGGATCGGCTGCTGGCCGAGGTCGTCCGGCCCGCCTACGCCCGGTATCGTGACTTCCTCGCCGACGAGCTGCGTCCCGTGGCGAAGCCCGAAACCGAGCCGGGTCTCTGCGCGCTCCCTGGCGGGCAGGAGAAGTACGCCGCGCTGATCCGGGCGCACACCTCCACCGAGCGCACCGCGCGGGATCTGCACGACACCGGGCTCGACATGATCGCGAAACTGGCCGACCAGTACCGCGAACTGGGCGACAAGATCTTCGGCACCAAGGATCTCGACGAGATCTTCGAGCGGCTGCGCACCGACCCGGCCCTGCGCTGGCGGGACGGCGACGAACTGCTCGACGCCGCGCGTGACGCCATCATCCGCGCCGAAGCCGTTGCCCCGCAGTGGTTCTCGACCGTCCCCGAGCAGCGGTGCCAGGTCGAGCCGGTCCCGCCGGCGGAGGCGCCCGGCGGCACGCTGGCGTACTACATCGAGGCGGCGCTCGACGGATCGCGGCCGGGCACCTACTACGCGAACACCCACGAGGCCGAGCAGCGCCCGAAGCACACGAGCGAGGCGATCGCCTTCCACGAAGCCGTTCCTGGGCACCACTTCCAGATCTGCATCGCGCACGAACTCGAAGGCCTGCCGATGTTGCGCGGCCACGCCGACGTCAACGCCTACGTCGAAGGCTGGGGTCTCTACTCGGAGCGCCTCGCCGACGAGATGGGCCTGTACTCCAGCGATCTGACCAGGTTCGGCATGCTCACCCAGGATTCGATGCGCGCCGGACGGCTGGTCGTCGACACCGGGATGCACGCGCTCGGCTGGAGCCGTCAGCAGGCCGTCGACTTCCTCGCCGAGAACACGCCCATGGCGAGGGTGGAGATCGAGGCCGAGATCGATCGCTACGCCGCCGTTCCCGGGCAGGCGCTGTCGTACATGGTGGGACGGCTGGAGATCGAGCGGATCCGTGCCGAGGCCGAGGCCGCGCTCGGCGACCGGTTCGACATCAAGGGCTTCCACGAGGTCGTGCTGAGCAACGGGATCCTGCCGCTGCGGGTGCTGGACGACGTCGTCAAGGAGTGGGTGGCCGCGCAGGACCCCTCGGTCTAAGCTAAGCGAACGCTCAGTAACTTGTGAGGAGATGTCGATGAGGATCGGGACCGCGATCAGCTACGCCGGTGGTTTCGCCGACAGCGTGGCGGACATCGTCGAGCTGGAGAAGGCCGGACTGGACATCGTCTTCGTCCCCGAGGCCTATTCGTTCGACGCGGTCAGCCAGCTCGGCTACGTCGCGGCGAAGACCGAGCGGGTCCAGATCGCGTCCGGCATCTTCCAGATCTACACGCGGACGCCGACGCTGACCGCGATGACCGCCGCCGGGCTCGACTTCGTCTCCGACGGCCGGTTCACCCTCGGCATCGGCGCGTCCGGTCCGCAGGTCATCGAAGGTTTCCACGGCGTGAAGTACGACGCGCCGCTCGGTCGCACGCGCGAGATCATCGACATCTGCCGTCAGGTGTGGCGGCGGGAGAAGGTGGTGCACTCCGGCACGCACTACTCGATCCCGCTGCCACCCGAGCAGGGCACGGGCCTCGGCAAACCGCTGAAGCTGATCAACCACCCGGTGCGCGAGCGGATCCCGATCCTGCTGGCCTCGATCGGCCCGAAGAACGTCGCGCTCACGGCCGAACTCGCCGAGGGCTGGGAGCCGATCTTCTTCCACCCGGAGAAGGCGGCCGACGTCTGGGGAGCGTCTCTGGCCGAGGGCAAGGCGAAGCGCGACCCGTCGCTGGGCGAGCTGGACACCTTCGTCGGCACCGCGCTGGCGATCGGCGACGACGTCGACGGGATGCTGGACCACCTGCGCGGCATGCTGGCGCTCTACATCGGCGGGATGGGCGCGCGCGGCAAGAACTTCTACAACAGTCTCGCTCAGCGGTACGGCTACGAGGCCGAAGCGAAGCTCATCCAGGACCTGTACCTGGACGGCAAGAAGGACGAAGCCGCCGCGGCGGTGCCGAAGGAGCTGATCAAGGCGATCTCGCTGATCGGGCCGGAGGGTTACGTCAAGGAGCGGCTGGCCGCCTTCCGTGAGGCCGGCGCGACCACCCTGGTCGTCAACCCGCTGCTGCCCGGCCGCGAAGCCCGTGTGGCGCAGGTTTCGAAGCTGCGCGAACTCATCGGCTAGGCACGCGGGGGAGGTGAACCTCTCACCTGTATCGATACGGTATACTTGACCTGCGCCGGTGTATCTTCTTCGTGGTCAAAAAGCGTCCTTCCGGTGGAAAGAGAACGTAAACCACGCCTGAACGGCGGGAAAATCCGCCATTATCAGGAGTGGAAGCGAGACCTCGGGGGAATACGTTCGCGATGAAGGTGAGGTGCCTCGCGTGCGCAAGCAGATCGGGGAACCGTCCGCCGCGGTCCTGGACGTCGGGTCGTTCAGTGCACGGCTGGTGGTTCTGGCCAAGGGTGGCTCGCCGCTCGATCCCGTGCTGAGCCACCAGACGCGACTGCGGCTCGACAGGGAACTCGACGACGGCGGGAGCCTGACCCGGCGCGGTATCGACGCCGTCTCGTCCGCGGTCGAGGCGGGGATGACCATGGCCGCCAAGCACAGCGTCGGGGACGTGTTCCCGCTGGCCACTTCTTCGATCCGCGACGCGGCCAACGTGAAGCAGGTCGTCCGCGACGTCGCGAAGGCCACCGGGGTCGAGCTGCGGTTCCTCACCGGCCGCCGCGAGGCCGAGCTGGCATACGTCGGCGCGCGCCGGTGGTACGGGGCTTCGGCCGGCGGTCTGCTGGTGCTCGACATCGGCGGCGGGACCGTCGAACTCGCCGCGGGAAGCGCCGAAGAAGCCGAGTTCGCGCACTCGCTGCCCCTCGGCGCGCGTTCGCTGACGCGGGACTGGTTCGCCACCGAATGCCCGTCGCCCAAGGTCGTGCGGGCGATGCGGGAGCACGTGCTCGACGAGGTCCGCGACGCGATGCAGGACGTTCTGCCGCAGATCCGCGACCATCGCGCTGTCGGCTGCTCCAAGGTGCTGCGGCAGCTCGCCCGGCTCGCCGGCGACCGGCCGTCCCGTGCCAGGGAACTGCACCTCGAGGACCTTCGCGCGTGGATCCCGAGGCTGGCGAAGCTGCCCGCGAAACGCCGCGCCGAACTGCCGGGCATCTCGCGGCAACGCTCGCATCAGGCACTCGCGGGCGCGATCGTCGCCGAGGCGCTGCTGACGCTTTCCGGTGGCCAGGTCGCCATCTGCCCGTGGTCCACCAGGGACGGACTGCTGCTCGGCATGCTCGACGGGCTCGTCACGCTGGAGGGCAAACCGGCGAAAGCCGCCTGAAAACTGGCGTTTCCGGCCGCGAGCGGGTACCCCGGACACATGAGGGAAAGCAAGAAGAACTTCGGGCAGGACGACGAAGAAGACCTCGACGACCTCCGCGGGATCCAGCCGAAGACCGACGTGCCGAGCGCGCCCAACCGTGACGTCGGCCCGCACGGCACGAAGGACGTCGACGGCGTGCCGGGCAGCGGCGAAGTGCCGATCGAACCCCCGGACTGACTTGGTGCCGCGCGTGCAATGAAGGGGCCTTTCATTGCAAAATTTGCGATGAAAGGCCCCTTCATTGCAACCGTGGCCGGACTGAGCGGCCCGGTCACCCGTCCTTCGGTCGCCTCCGTACCGGAGCGCGGCCCGCGGGCTGCATCGGCGTCGGACCCGGATCGACCACCGGGATCGGCAGCCGCACCGGCACGGCGGTCACCGTGAACGTCTCGCCGTGGTGTGCCAGTTCCAGCGGCTCCCCGGTGATCACGTGATACGTCGCGCCCTCGCCGTCGATTTCGACCTGGAACCGGGTGCCGCGGAAGGTCAGCCGGAACGCGATCCGCCGGAGTTGCGACGGTAGCCGCGGCGCGAAGGTCAGCCGTCCGCCGTGATCGCGCAGCCCGCCGAACCCGGCGACGGTGCCCTGCCACGCGCCCGCCAGCGAGGCCAGGTGCAGACCGTTGCGGACGTTGTTGTGCACGTCGTGCAGGTCCGTGAGCGCCGCTTCGGCGAGGTAGTCGTACGCCAGTTCCAGATGCCCGACCTCGGCGGCCACCACGGCCTGCGTTCCCGCCGACAGCGAGGAATCCCGCACCGTTCGAGCCTCGTAGTAGGCGAAGTCGCGCGCCTTTTGCTCCGGGGTGAAGGAATCCCCGCACAGGTGCAGCGCGAGTACCAGATCCGCCTGTTTGACGACTTGCTTGCGGTACAGGTCGAAATACGGGAAGTTCAGCAGGAGTGGGTAGAAGTCCAGGTCCGTGCTCTCGAAATCCCACTCGTCGTGCTCGAGGAACCCTTCGGACTGCGGATGGACGCCGAGGTCCCCGTCGTAGGGCACCAGCATCGCCTCGGCAGCCTTGCGCCACGAGGCGACTTCCTCCTCGCTGACGTCGAACCGCCGCGCAACGTCGTCGTGCTGGCCGACGATTTCGGCGGCGTAGAACAGGTTCCGGCGGGCCATCAGGTTCGTGTAGACGTTGTTGTCCGCCACCGCGGAGTACTCGTCCGGTCCGGTGACACCGTCGATCCGGAACCGGCCCTGCCGGTCGAAATGCCCCAGTGACGCCCACATCCGTGCGGTTTCGAGGAGCAGTTCCGCCCCGCAGGTCCGCATGAACTCGTCGTCGCCGGTGGCGTTGAGATACCGCACGACGGCGTCGGAGATGTCCGCGCTGACGTGGAACGCCGCGGTACCCGCCGGCCAGTACGCCGAACATTCTGCGCCGTTGATGGACCGCCAAGGGAACGCCGCGCCGTGCAAACCCAGCTGTGCGGCCCTTTCCCGGGCTTTGTCCAAAGTGGAGTGACGCCAGCGCAGTGCGTCGCGGGCGGCGTCCGGCATGCTGTAGGTGAGCACGGGCAGCACGAAGGTCTCGGTGTCCCAGAACGCGTGGCCATCGTAGCCCGGGCCGGTCAAACCCTTGCCCGCCAAGGCCCTCGTCTCGCCACGGGCCCCGGCCTGCAGGAGGTGGAAGAGCGCGAACCGTACGGCCTGCTGCAGTTCCGGGTCGCCCTCGATTTCGATGTCCGAGGTTTCCCAGAAGTCGTCGAGGAATTCCTTCTGCTCGGCGAGCAGGCCCTTCCAGCCGGTCTGCCGGGCCCCGGCCAGCGCGGCCTCGACCTGGGCTCGCACGGCCGGCACCGAACGTTGCGCGGACCAGCCGTAGGCGAGGTACTTGGTGATCCGCAGCCGTCCGCCCTTGGGCACGTCGACGGCGATGGTGAGCCGTGCCAAATCCTCTTCGGCCTCGATATGCGTGCGCACGCCGTCGGAGACGTCGATCTTGTGGTCCATCGCGGCGGCCATCCGCAACCCGGACTTCCGGGTCTGATGCACCAGCACCGCGTGGTACGCGTCCGCGTGGTGGTATTCCGAGACCAGCGGCGACTCCAGCGCCGCCGCGACCCGCGGGTCACGAGTGTCGGACTCGATCGGTTCGTTCGCCAGCAGATCCGACTGCGCCACCAGCTGGAGCTCGTCGTCGAGCGGTTCGACCTCGTACCGGATCGCGGCGACGGCACGCTGGGTGAAGGAGACCAGGCGTTCGGTCTTCACCCTGACCCGGCGGCCGGTCGGTGACGACCAGACGGTGTGGCGCGCGAGGGTGCCCTTCCGGAAGTCGAGCACGCGGTCGTGCTCCGTCGCCTGTCCGTACCGCATGTCGAGTGGTTCGTCCTCGACCAGCAGCCGGATGATCTTGCCATCGGTCACGTTGACGACGGTCTGCCCCTCTTCGGGGTAGCCGTAGCCGGTCTCCGCGTAGGGAAGATCGTGCTGCTCGTAGAAACCGTTCAGGTAGGTGCCCGGCAGGCCACGCGGCTCGGCCTCCTCCAGCGTCCCGCGCAGGCCGATGTGCCCATTGGACACCGCGAACGCCGATTCGGTGCGCTGCAACGCGTCGACGTCCATCCCGTGCCAGCGAAGCTCCCATGGCGAGACTTCGTAACCGCGGAAAAGCGATTCGGTCACTTGCGGTCCTCCAGGAGTTCGGCGAGGTCGTCCACCACGACGTCGGCACCGTGCGCGAGCAGTTCGCCCGCCTGATGCGCGCGGTTCACCCCGACCACGTAGCCGAAACCGCCTTCCTTGCCCGCCTGCACGCCCGCGAGGGCGTCCTCGAAGACGGCCGCGTTCTCCGGGGCGACACCGAACGCCTCGGCACCGGCGAGGAACGAATCGGGGGCGGGCTTGCCGCGCAGATTCCTTTCGGTGATCACGATCCCGTCGATCCGCGCTTCGACGAACCTGGTCAGGTCGGCGGCGTCGAGCACCTTCGCGCCATTGGCCGACGAGGTGACGACGCCGATGCGCAAGCCGGCCGCCTTCGCCGCTTCGAGGTATCGGACGGAACCGGGATACGGAGTGACCCCCTCTTCGTCGATGATCTTCAGGACCAGCTGGTTCTTGCGGTTCCCGACGCCGTTGACGGTGGCGGCGCCGATGCCGTCGTCCGGGCTTCCCTCGGGCAGCTCGATACCTCGCGAAGTGAGGAAGGTGCGGACGCCGTCGGCCCTCGGCATTCCGTCGACGTAGGCCGCGTAGTCGGCGTCGGTGAACGGGGAGAACGCGTCACCGTCGCGAGCGCGCAGGAATTCGTCGAACGTGCGTTTCCATGCTTCGCGATGCTGGGCCGCGGTGCCGGTCAGCACGCCGTCGAGGTCGAAGAGGCAGGCCGTGATGGAGCCGGGCAGACCGATCATGCCTCCGAACGCTACCCGCGCTCGCCGGTGCCCGCTCGGCTCTTTCAGGCGGCGCGGACCACGAGCGCGACGTGCCGCGCGGCCCGGTCCAGCGGTTCGGGGGACCGGCGGACCCGGCTGACCAGAAGGGCTCCTTCGAGGTTGTTCATGATGGCCGTGGCGACGTCTTCGGAGTCCTTCACACCACGTCCGCCGAGCAATTCGACCAGCAGCACATGCCAGGCGGCGAACGCGTCCTGGCACGCCTTGGTGATCGCGGGCGAGGCGTGGGCCATCTCCAGCGTGATCGTGGCGAGCGGGCAGCCGCCGCGGTAGTCGTCGGCGGCCAATGCCTCGCCCGCCTTGCGGTACCACCAGCTCACGGCGTCCTCGACGGTCTCGTTGCGCTCGAAGGCGCGGCGGACCGTCTTCGCCACGACGGCGGTGCCGAGTTCGATCGCGGCGACCGCGAGTTGTTCCTTGCCGCCGGGGAAATGGTGGTACGCCGACCCCCACGGGGTCCCGGCCTGCTCGACCAGCCGCCGCCACGAGGTCGCCTGGTAGCCCTCGCGGCGGAAGAGCGTCATCGCGGTCGAGATCATCCGCTCGCGGGTGGTGGTGTCGGACACGTCGCTCAGCATAGCCCTTGACTAGGACGACCGTCTTAGGAAAGCCTAGGACGATCGTCTTAGGAGGCAGGATGACCATCGACGTCACCGGGCAGACCAGGCAGAAGACCGTGACCTGGCAGGATCCGCTGCCCACCGCTCGGCTCGGCCGGGAGCTGTCCGGGCTCGACTACCTGACCGGTATCGCCGAGGGCCGGATCCCGCCACCGCCGATCTCGGCGCATTTCGGCATGCGCTGGGTGAGCGTGGCCGAAGGCGACGTCGTCCTCGCCGCGACACCGGACGAGTCGCTGTACAACCCGATCGGGACCGTGCACGGCGGCGTCGCGGCGACCCTGCTGGATTCGGCGGTGGCGTGCGCGGTGCACTCGACCCTGCCCGCCGGCGTCGGGTACACCTCTGTGGAGCTGAAGGTGAACTACCTGCGTGCCATTTCCGGTTCGGTGGGGGAGATCCGCGCGCACGGCTGGGTCGTGAAGGCCGGTTCGCGCGTCGCGTTCGCCGAGGGCGACATCCGCGACGGGCAGGGCAAGGTGCTCGCGACCGCGTCGAGCACCTGCCTGATCATCAAGCCCTAGAACATTTCGGCGGCGGGCGGAACCGGCTGCTTGACGTCCCAGTGCTCCACGATGAGCCCGTCCTCCACACGCACGATGTCGACGACGGCCGTGCCGAGCTCCTCGCCCGGCGGGACCACGTGCAGGTGCACGACGACGTGATCCTCGTCGGCGATCACGCGTTTCACGGAGACGTCGGCGCCGGCCATCGGTGAATTCCGCATCGCTTCGACGAAAGCGTCACGGCCGGAGGGGAAACCCGGGCTGTGCGTGACGAAATCCGCGTGCACGTTCGCGCCCGCCGCGGCGAAGTCCTTGCGTACGAACAGGTTCTCGAAACAGTCGAGGACGATCTTCTTGGCTGTGGTCATGCGGACATCGTTCCGCGCGGGTCCGCCGCCGTCGATTACCGCTGAGGTAAGGCCTAGGCCGCGCCGACCTTGCGTTCGAAGACCAGGCCTTCGGCGGCGCGCAACCCGACGCTGATCGCGCCGGTCAGCACCCCGTCGTCGCCCAGTTCGCCCTGGACCACCGCGGGCACCAGGGGAGTGAACGAGCGCAGCGCGCGGTCGATCGGGTCGAGCAGCAGATCGGCCGCGGTGCCGATCCCGCCGCCGAGCACGATCAGTTCGGGGTCGATCACTGCCGCCACCGACGCCACGGTGTACGCGAGCCTGTCCGCCTCCGCCTCGACGGCGCGCAGGGCGAGTTCGTCGCCGTCGCGGGCGAGCCGGAAGACCTCGCGGGCCGATTTCGCCGTGCCGAGGCCGAGTTCGCGTGCGCCGCGGACGACGGACTGTGCCGCCGTCGCCTCTTCGAGGTGGCCGCGGACCGGCGGGGCGTCCTCGCCTTCGCCCGGCGCGTCCGACTGCCCGTACGGCAGGTATCCGATTTCGCCGGCCGCGCCCGTCGCGCCGCGGAAGACCTGGCCGTCGACCATCACGCCCATACCGACACCGGTGCCGATGGTGATGCAGCCGAACACCGACGCCCCGCGCGCGGCACCGCGTTCCCATTCGCCGACGGCGGTGAGGTTCGCGTCGTTCTCGACCATGAGGTCCGGGCCGAGGGCGGCTTCTAGTTCGTCGAGCAGACCGGCCTTGCCCCAGCCGGGCAGGTTCGGCGCGTGCCGGAAGCAGCGCTTCGCCGGATCCGCGACGCCGGGTGAGCCGAGGACCCGCACGACGATGTCGGTCTGGCTGAGCCCCGCTTCGCGCACCGTCGCCGCCGCGAGGGCGCCCACCGCGCTGACGAGCGCGGTGCCCGAACGAGACGTGTTCCGCTCGTCACGGCGGGCGACCACGGTGTGGCCGAGATCCGAGACGGCGACCCGGAGATGTTCGCGTCCGATGTCGACCCCCAGCACGTACCCGGCCGTGGGATCCGCTTCGTAGAGGACGGCGGACCGGCCGGTGCCGGTCGAGGTGTGCCCGGTCGCCCTGGCGAGACCGGCCGCTTCGAGCGCCAGTAACGCTTGGCTCACCGTGGGTTTCGAAAGACCGGTGTCCTTGGCGACTTGGGGTCGCGTCGCCGGGCCGCTGCGGCGCAGGAGGTCCAGTACGGCGCGCTGATTGATCTTCCGCATCCCGGCGGGGGTGCCGACGGGCGGATTTTCTGCGCCAACCACGAGCTTCGCCTCCTGTCGAACCAAGGTGTTCCACCAAAGTTATCCGGGTCCGGCCCGAAATGGGCAAGAAGGTTTACATTCGGTGGTTCCCGGTGACGATAAACGTGCCGGCGCCGCGAATCGCGCACGCCGCGCGCGAAAACCCGGTGATTCACCCGGTATCCGGGCATGCGCTCCCAGTGACCGATAATGGTCTAGACCAGAAGGTTCACGCCACGTGGCGGCTCGCGGGACGCCGGAATCCCCTGTGCTGACGGGGCCGCTCGGGGATTTCGCCGGTCTCGTGGTCCGTTTCCGCGAGGTGGGAACCCGAACCGTCGGCCGTCGTCGCCGGACTGGGCCGGTTGCGCAGACGGTGCTGGCGGTTCACCACGTAGAGCAAAAGCAGTCCGGCGACGACCAGGCCGTGGGTGAGCACGCGTCCGGCGGTGACCTGTCCGGTGACGAGGTCGCCCGCCGACAACGCCAGGAGGAGCGCGACGAAACCGGTCAGCGCCGGTAGTTGCCCGGCCGCCGCCTTCGTGCGAACGGCCGCCCAGCCGAGTCCGACACCGACGGCCAGGTTCCACGCGCTGCTTTCGTGGGAAAGGTGCCCGACCAGGGATTCCGTGCCGTGTCCCGCACCGTGGTCGTCGACGCCCAGCAGCTGGGCGAAGGCGAGACCGAGCTGCGCGATCGCGACCATGCCGAGCGCGATCCTGGCGGGCCAGCCCTCCCTCGGCGGGGCGGGGGTGCGCTCGAGGATGACGGCGGTGAGGTCCGGGACCGGCGGAGCGGGCCGCAGCAGCATCGTGCGGTGCAGCCGCTCGGCGCGCGAGAGCCACGACCGGCAGGCGGCGCAGCCCGTCACATGCCGATCGACCACCTCGGGCGGGGCGGGTTCGGTTTCGCCGTCGAGCCGGGCCGACAGGGCCTCGCGGCAGGTCTCGCACTTCACGTCTCACTTGTCGGGCGCGGGCCTGCCCGGGTTCCCGGGACGCTGCTACGTTTCTCGTATGGCCGGGCCGCGCAACCACGACGACGAGCGGGTGACCGCGCTCGCCCTCGCCGCCGCCCGCGGTGACCGGCGGGCTCTCGAGGACTGGGTGCGGGCCACCCAGGCGGACGTCTGGCGCTTCGTGGCGCACCTCGCCGACGTCAGCGCCGCCGACGATCTCACCCAGGAGACGTACCTGCGCGCGTTCGGCAGCCTGCGCCGGTTCGCTGGCCGGTCCTCTTCGCGGACCTGGCTCCTGTCGATCGCGCGCCGGGTGGTCGTCGACCGCATCCGGGCGGCATCGGCGCGTCCGAAGCTCGCCGATGTCGACTGGGAAGCCACCGCCGAGCGTCGCGGCGCTCGTCAGGCGGAGGGTGTCGCGGGGTTCGAAGACCTCGTGGAGCTGCGGATGCTGCTCGACGGGCTCGACCCGGAGCGGCGCGAGGTCCTCGTCCTCACCCAGGTGCTGGGCCTCTCGTACGCCGAGGCGGCCGAGATCTGCGGTTGCCCGGTCGGCACCGTGCGCTCGCGTATCGCGCGTGCCCGCGAAGACCTGCTCGAAGCGGGCCGGGAGCGCGACTCCATCTAGTGCTCGCTGTGGCGCGCCACACATTTGGGGCACTTCGCTGTCACCGCGTCACACAGATGGGCTGACTCGACTACTCCGCGTTGACTAGGCCGAATGCCGATGCCTAGCGTGTCGCCATCCGACCCCAGGCCGCGCGAGGGTCCCCGCCTTCTCCGCGTGCTCTCGAAGGGATCTTCCCGATGGCCAGTCCCACCACTGGAACCCCAGGCGAGACTCAGGACCCCGGCGGTCTCGGCCGCCGCCGGTTCCTGAGCTTCCTCGTCGCGGCGCCCACGCTCACGATCGCCACGAAGATCGGCATCGACGGCTTCGCGCCCGAAGAGGCCGAAGCCGTCATCCCGACTCCGCCCGGTCCTGCCGAGATCCTCGACCTCGGCGACGTCCTCATCCTTTCGAACGCCCCCACCGCCAACCTTCTCGTCCTCGAAGTCCGCGAAGACGGCAGCGTCCGGCTGGAACTGCCCCGGACCGAGGTCGGCCAGGGCATCACCACGGCCAACGCGATGCTGGTCGCCGAGGAGATGGACCTGCCGCTCGACCGCGTCGACGTCGTGCTCTCCGACGCCCGCTCCGAACTGCTGTTCAACCAGCTGACCGGCGGTTCCAACACGATGCGCTCGCTCTACACCCCGGTGCGGACCGCGGCGGCCGCCGCCCGCGCCCGGCTGGTGGCGACGGCGGCTCGGCAGTGGGGGGCCAAGGCCGATCGTCTGTCCACAAGGGATGGTGCGGTGATCGCGCCCGACGGCCGCCGCGCGGACTACGGCGCGCTGTCCAAGCCCGCCGCCCGTGCCGATCTGGGGAAGCTCACGGCGACCCCGAAGGCGGAGTCCGCGCACCGGCTCGTCGGCACGCCGCAATCGCGCAAGGACGCGCGCGCGATGGTCACCGGGCAGCTGAAGTACACGCTCGACCTGGACATCCCCGGTGCGAAACCGGCGATGGTCCGCCGCCCGCCGACGATCAACGGCACGGTCGAGAAGGTCAACAACGAGGCCGCCGTGCGCGCGATGCCCGGCATCATCGACATCGCCGTGATCAAGACCGGGGTCGCGGTGCTGGCGGAGACCTTCGGCCAGGCACTCGACGGCAAGAACGCCCTCGACGTCACCTGGAACGCCGGCACCGTCGACGGCGAGAACAACGCGACGATCAAGAAGAAGCTGCAAGCCGCGGCGCTGCCGTTCGTCGTGCCGCCGCTGCTGACCCAGTACGTCGACGGCGAATTCGACTTCGCCTTCGCCAGCCACGCGCCGCTGGAGACCAACTCTGCGGTCGCCGACGTCCGCGAGGACAGCGCGACCATCTGGTCCGGGATGAAGGTCCCGATCCTCGCGAAGCAGAACATCGCGCAGGAACTCGGACTGCCGGAGAACAAGGTCACCGTGCACGTCCAGCAGGCGGGCGGATCGTTCGGCCGCCGCCTGTTCTCCGACGGAGCGATCGAAGCCGCGCGGATCTCGAAGGCGATGAAGCGGCCGGTGCGGCTGATGTGGAGCCGTATCGACGACATGCGCCACGGCCGCGCGCGGGCCGCGAGCCACCACAAGATCCGCGCCACCTTCGCCCTCGGTCAGGTGCTCACCTTCGAGCACCGCGTCGCCAGCGTGGAAACCGACTGGAGCCACGGACTCGGCGAGGTTTTGACCGCTTTCGCCGCGGAACTGCCGGTCGGCGGGAACCTGAGCTTCGCGCAGACGGTGTTCCTGCTGACGGTGAAGTCGCCGTACAACTTCGGCGTCACCACGCAGCTGCTCAACGAGGTCCCGGTGGACTTCCACACCGGTGCCTGGCGGTCGGTGTACTCCGCGAGCACGCGCGGCGCGGAAGAGATCATGGTCGACGAGATCGCCGCGAAACTCGGCAAGGACCCGGTCGAGTTCCGGCGCGAGTTCATCAAGAACGACCGGCAGCGCGCGGTGCTGGACAAGGTCGCCGAACTCGGCGAGTGGGGCAAGAAGATGCCCAAGGGGTTCGCGCAGGGTGTCGCCGTGCACGGCGAGTACAAGTCGTACACCGCCTGCCTCGTCGAGATGGACGCCCGTGACCCGAAGAAACCGCGCGTCACCAAGGCGACCATCGCGGTCGACGTCGGCAAGCCGATCAACCCGCGCGGCATCGAGGCGCAGATGCTCGGCGGCCTGACCGACGGCATCGCCACGACGCTGACCGCGGGTCTGCACATCGACAAGGGCCTGCCGCTGGAGGGCAGCTACTCGCAGTTCCACTACGCGCGGCAGAAGAACTCGCCGACGGACGTCAAGATCCACGTGATGCCGGAGACGGGCGAGATCGGCGGCGCGGGGGAGCTCGGCGTGCCGGCGCCGGTCGGCGCGATCGGGAACGCCTACGCGCGGGCCACCGGGATCAAACCGCGCAGCTTCCCGATCAACTTCCCGGTCGACTTCGAACCCTTCCCCCGCTGACTTTCCTTCCCCGCCAAGGAGTTTCGATGCCCAACTACACCTTCACGGTGAACGGGAAGACCGTCACCGTCGACGCGCCCGCGGATCTGCCCATGCTGTGGGCCCTGCGGGACAAACTCGGCGTCCGCGGCCCGAAGTACGGCTGCGGGATCAACGTCTGCAAGGCCTGCACCAGCCACCTCGACGGCGAGGCGTTCAATCCGTGCGTGACGCCGGTGTCCGACTGCTCTGGCAAGGAGGTCACCACCATCGAAGGCCTCGCCGACGGCGATGACCTGCACCCGGTGCAGGAGGCCTGGCTGGAGCAGGACGTCGCGCAGTGCGGCTACTGTCAGCCGGGGCAGATCATGGCCGCGGTGGCGCTGCTGAAGAAGACGAAAAACCCGACCGACGCCGAGATCGACGCGATCCAGAACGTTTGCCGGTGCGGCACCTACTTCCGGATCCGCGAAGCCATCAAGAGCGCGGCCGCGAAGATGTGAAATCCCGCCGGTGCGGCGGGGATCCCGATTTTCCGCCGCACCGGCGGAGCCTTCCGGCTTCGACAGGCCACCTCCGGGCAAGTCGTGTTAGATGACGTCCCCAGGGATTCGACGAGGAGTCCCTGCCCCGGAGGACGTCCATGCACTACCGAACTGTGCTCCGCGAAGGCTCGGCCGCCGTCGTCGCCGAATTGGCCTTCGAGGTCGAAAAACAGCTGCCTCAGCTGATCGAGAGCACCGTCGCGCAGATCCGTGCCGAGATGCCGGTGTACCGCGACGCGCAGTTCGTCACCCTCGCCGAACTGCGGACCTCGGTGCGGAACAACCTCGAGTTCGTCATGCGGACCCTGCGCGGCACCGAGGAACCCGACCTCACGCAGGCGCGGGCGACCGGGCGCGCGCGGGCGTTGCAGGGCGCGCCGCTGCCGGAACTGCTGCGGGCCTACCGGATCGGGCTCACCGAGGTGTGGAACCGGTTCGTCGAACTGACCGCTTCGGGCGAGCATCAGGACCTCCACGGCCTCGTCGCCGCGACGTCGGCCATCTGGGCGCTGATCGACGACTACGCCGAGGCGCTGACGACGACGTATCGCGACACCACGGCCGAAGTCATGCTGGCGCACCAAAGCAGACGCTCCGCGTTGGTCGAGGCGTTGTTCGCCGGCGGCGCGGCCACCGAGGGCACGCTGTGGGACATCGCGCGCGTGCTGGAACTCTCGCTCGACGGGACCTATGTGGTCGTCGCGGCGGAGACCCCGCGCGTCGGACACGAACCGTTGCCCCAGATCGAAAACCGGCTCCGCGACCGGCATCACGCGTCCGCCTGGCGGCTCACGCCGGACCTGCAGGTCGGGGTCGTGTCGATGCGGGACCCGTCGGCGTCGCAGCTGATCGTCGAGTTGCTGCGGGAGAACCAGATCGGCCGGATCGGGGTCAGCCCGGTGTTCACCGGCCTCGGGAACACCTCCCGCGCGCTGCACCTCGCCAGGGTCGCGCTCTCCAGCATGCTGCCGGGGACGACGGGAATGGTGCAGTTCAACGAATCCCCGCTCGCCGGCCTCGTCGCCAGTGCGCCGGAGGCGTCGGTCCAGCTCGCGCACCACGTGCTGCGGCCGATCCTCGACCTGCCCGGTGACGACCGGAACGTGCTGCTGCTGACGTTGCGCGCGTGGTTCGAATGCCAGGGCTCCACGAAACTGACGTCGGAGCGGATGTTCTGTCACCCCAACACGATCCGGCATCGACTGAAGCGGATTTCCGAGGAACTGGGCCGTTCGCTGACGGACCCGGCCGACATCGCCGAGCTGGGTGCTGCCCTGCGTGCGCTCCACATGTTCCCGGACACCTCTCATCTGCCCTCGCCGAGGGATCCGCTGCGCTAGGTTTCCCGGATGAACGAATTCGCCATCGGCGGAGATCTGACCGTGCACCGCCTCGGTTTCGGCGCCATGCGCCTGCCGACCGAAGCAGGCCCCGCGCGTGAGGCGTCCATCGCCTTGGCGCGAAGGGCCGTGGAGCTGGGCATCACCCTGATCGACACCGCGCATCTGTACGGCGGCGGTGCCAACGAGGAACTCCTTGCGGAAGCGCTGTACCCGTACCCGGACGATCTGGTGGTCACCACCAAGGTCGGCGTCGTGCGGACCGGGGACGACTGGAAGTACGACGCGCGGCCGGAATCGCTGCGGGTGCAGGTCGACGAGGGGCTGCGACGGTTGCGCGTCGAACGGATCGAGCTGCTGCAGCTGCACCGTCTCGATCCGGAGACCCCGCTGGCCGATCAGCTCGGCGCGCTGCGGGACCTGCGGGACGAGGGCAAGATCGGCCGGATCGGGCTGTCCGAGGTCACCGTCGACGAACTCGCGCGGGCACGCGAGATCGTCGACATCGCCAGCGTGCAGAACCGCTACAGCCTCTCGGACCGCTCGTACGAAGCGGTGCTGGACGCGTGCGAGGCGGCCGGGATCGCTTTCCTGCCTTGGCGTCCGGTGCTCGGCGCCGCGTCGGAGGCCGGTTCCGGGCTCACCGCCGTCGCCGCGGAGCTGGGGGTGACCACGGCGCAGGTCGGGCTCGCCTGGCTGCTCGCCAGGTCGCCGGTGATCCTGCCGATCCCGGGGACGGCGAACATCGCGCACCTGGAGGAGAACTTCGCCGCGGCGGAGGTCAAACTGACGGCCGGGCACCTGGAGCGCTTGGGGGGCTGAGCAGTTCCCGGGTCCGCGCTTGCTCTTCGGGCGTCCCCACCGGCATCAGGATCAGCTCCGTCGCACCGGCCTCTTCGAGTTCGCGGATCCGTGCCCGGACGAACTCCTCGTCGCCGGCGAGTACCGTCCCGCCAGGGCCGTCGACCCGGTCGCGGGTGAAAATCGCTTGGTACGCCGGGATGTTCGCCGCCATGCCGTAGTTCTCGGCGACCCAGTTCCGCGGCCCGTCGGGGTTGTGGGTGACGGAGATCAGCTGCCCGGTGATGACGCGCGGTGCCGTACGCCCGGCCTCCGTCGCCGCTTTCGTCAGCGTCGGGACGATGTACTCCGCCAGCGAGCGCGGCCCGGCCCAGGTGGACACCACGCCGTCGGAGTAGGCGCCGCTGACCTTCAGCGACAGCGGGCTCAGCGCGCCGACGACGACCGAAGGTGGCTCGGCGCCGGGCGCCTCGATGGTGCCGACAGCGGTCAGCGTCTCGCCGTGCACGTCGGCCTTTTCGTGGTGTAGTAACGGGTAGAGCGCCTGAAGGTACTCGCGCAGATGCCGGACAGGGCGGTCGAAGGAGTAGCCGTACTGGTCTTCGATGATCGGCCGGTGGCTCAGCCCGACGCCGAGCGAGACCGGCGCGCCCGTGGCGGCTTGTAGCGTCAAAGCCTGCGCCGCCAAGGAAATCGGGTGCCTCGGGTAGGTGGGGAGCACCGAAGTGCCCAGCGCGAGGCCGGGGGCGGCCGCGCCCAGCGCCGTCAACGCGGTGAGGGCGTCCCAGCCGCCGCGCTGTGCGAGCCAGATCGCGTCGTAGCCCAGCCTGGCGGCTTCTTTCGCTTGCGCGACGACGTCGCCGAAGGGGACACCGATTTCGTCGAGGAGGATTCCGGTCCGCATGCGCGGCTCCCGTCAGTAGGCGCGCCGGAGGTTGGCGCGGTCGATTTCCGCGGTCGCGCGGAAGAGGGCGATGGCGCCCGGTGCCGCCGCGCGTACCTTCGCGGCGGGCGGAGTGGCCGTCGGCTGGAAGGCGTGGGCGACGGTGTCGGCCAGCAGGTCGGCGGCGGCTTCGGGATCCGCCGCCGGGGCGAGCAGGAAGCCGTGCAGGACGGCCAGATAAGCCTTCGCCAGGTCTTCGACCTCGATGTCGATGCGGATCAGGCCGTGCTCGGCTTGCAGTTTCAGGTAGTCCAGGAACGCCTCGTGGTGCCGGGGGTCCTGGTTTTCGTGGAGCTTCGCCGCGAGCTTGCCCAGTACGCCGGAGTCGGCGAGGTAGGGCGCGTGGAGCAGGGGCCTGCGCACGACGTTGAGGAACTGGGTGCGGGTCATCCGGTGCAGCAGGGTGAGGTCGGGATCGTCCTCGATCGCCTGTGCCAGGTTCTCGATGGACCGCGCCGCCTCGCGCAGCATCACCGCGAGGAACAGCTGTTCCCGGGTTTTCCAGTGCAGGTAAAGGGTTCCCTTGCCGACGTCGGCATGCTCGGCGACGTCCTCCACGGTCACCCGCCGGTAGCCGTGCCGCAGGAGCAGGTCCGCGGCGGCGTCGAGAATACGTTCGGCGCGTTCCTGCCGGTCCTCGGTCACGCCGCTAGTTTATGACTGATTTTGAAATTTGGTCAAGCGGCGGGCGGTGGAGAGTGGTTACTCGAAGGTGTGGCCGGGTTTGACGGCCTCCACGAGCACCCGCCGCGAGTGCGCGACGAACTTCCCGTCGGTCTCGATCATCCGATGGAGTTCCGCGAGCCGGTCGCGGTACTTCTCCACCTCGAACCCCGGCACGATCCAGATCACCTTCCGCAGGAAGTGCACCACCGCGGCGAGGTCGAAGAACTCCATCCGGAGTTTCGCCGGTTCGAGCCGCTCCACCCGCAGCCCGACGGCGTCCGCCTCGGTGCGCAGCACCTCGGGGGTCCAGCCGCCGTAATCCTGCGGGCCGAGGAAGAACTCCTTCAGTTCGCGGACGGTTCCGGCGCCGATCTGTTGCGACAGGAAGATCCCGCCCGGCCGCAGGACGCGCGCGATCTCCCGCCACGGGTTCGCGATCGGATGGCGGCTGCTCACCACGTCGAAGGACTCGTCGGGGAAGGGCAAAGGTGCGTCGTACTCGGCCTCGACCACTTCGGCGCCCAAGGGCGCGAGGGTCTTCCTGGCGACCTCGACGTTCGGCGGCCAGCCTTCGGTCGCGGCGAGGACCGGCGGCGGTTTCGGGATGCCCGCGAGCACCTCACCGCCGCCGGTCTGCAGGTCGAGTCCGGCGGACGCCGCCGCCATCCGCTCACCGAGCAGCCGCGAGTATCCCCACGGCGGCCGTTCCTCCGTAGCCCGGCCTTCGAACCACGAGAAGTCCCAGCCTTCGACCGGGACGGCCTCTCCCTCGGCGAGCAGCTCTTCGAAAGTCATGCCCGCAGTTTCGGCTCCCTGGCCGGGTGGGGCAACGCGATTACGGGTGTCATCGAGGGGTAAGGCAAAGGTGGCGTGATCGAGTCGACGGGGGAGTGGGGTCGCCAAGGAGTCTGGCACGCTCTTGACCGTCCATAAGGGACGGCGACCAGGCAGAGATGTCAATTTGGGTACTTTGCGTGGGGGGTCGTGAGTGGCGATTCGGGTTCTAACCCGAATCGCCACTCACGACCACCACCTCAGGTGTCTCTTGTGGACACTCAAGGCGCGGCAGGCTCCCTTGAAGCCATCGAAGGAGCCCTTCATTGAAGGCGCAGCTACGCCATTTTTGCCTTACCTCTTGTCATCCGGCGTCGGTCGAGCGCTTCCAGAGGTTGATGTCGGCCTCGGTGGCGTAGCGGTCGATCTCGGCCAGCTCTTCGTTGGTGAAGTGCAGGTTCTTCAGCGCGCCGACGTTGTCCTCCAGCTGGGCGACGCTGCTCGCGCCGATCAGCACCGACGTCATCCGCGGGTCACGCAGGCCCCACGCGAGCGCGAGCTGCGCCAGCGTCTGCCCGCGTCGCTCGGCGATCTCGTTCAGTGCCCGGATCTTGCCGACGGTGTTCTCGGTGATCGTGTCCGGGTTGAGTGACTTCCCTTGCGCCGCACGGGAATTCTCGGGAACGCCGTCGAGGTAGCGGCTGGTCAGCAGTCCCTGCGCCAGTGGCGAGAAGGCGATGCAGCCCGCACCTTCGGCTTCGAGCGTGTCGAGCAGTTTGTCGCCTTCGAGCCAGCGGTTGAACATCGAGTACGACGGCTGGTGGATCAGCAGCGGAGTGCCCAGTTCGCGCAGGAGCCGCGCGGCCTCGGCGGTCTTCTCCGACGAGTACGACGAGATGCCGACGTACAGAGCGCGTCCGGAGCGGACGGCGGTGTCGAGCGCACCGACGGTCTCTTCGAGCGGCGTCTCGGGGTCGAACCGGTGCGAGTAGAAGATGTCGACGTAGTCCAGGCCCATCCGGCCGAGTGACTGGTCCAAAGAGGACAGCAGGTACTTGCGCGAACCCCATTCCCCGTACGGGCCCGGCCACATGTCGTAGCCCGCCTTGGTCGAGACGACCAGTTCGTCACGGTACGGCTTGAAGTCCGAAGCCAGCAGCCTGCCGAAGTTCTCCTCGGCCGAACCGTAGGGCGGGCCGTAGTTGTTGGCGAGGTCGAAGTGGGTGATGCCCAGATCGAACGCGCGCCGCGCGATGTCCCGCTGCGTGCCGAGCGGCTTGTCGTTGCCGAAGTTGTGCCACAGGCCCAGCGAGATCGCGGGCAGCTTCAGGCCGCTGCGCCCGGTACGGCGGTAGGGGATGCTCTCGTATCGGCCCTCGGCCGCGACATAGGTGCTCACGGGCCCGATGCTAGCCGCCGGAGGCGCGGGAGAAGAGGGTGGCGACGGCGCCCAGGTGATCTTTGAACGCCGCAGGTCCCTCGACCTCGAAGGGCACCCCGATGGCGGCGAGGATCAGGACGGGCCAGTCGAAGGTGTCGACGTTCATCGTCAGACGGCAGGACGTCTCGTCGATCGCTTCGAGCGCGCCACCGATATAGCGCACGGCCGCCTCGACCCGTGCCTTCGGTGCCTCGACCCGGACCACCAGTTCGTACGTGGTCGGCCTGGCCTTGATCTGGGCCTCGACGAACTTGACCGCGTCCCCGCCGGGGATCTCCCGTGGCCGGTAGCGGGCGCCGGTGGTGCGCGGCTCACTGAGCCGGTCGACACGGAAAGTGCGCCAATCCACCCGGTCGAGGTCCCACGCCACCAGGTACCAGCGCCGTCCGAGCGAGACGAGCCGGTGCGGCTCGACCAGCCGCGCGGACTCCTCGCCGCCGCGTGCGGCGTAGTCGAACTTCAGCCGCTCGTCGTCCCGGCACGCCTGCGCGATCACCGTCAGGCTGGCCGCGTTGACCCGGGGACCCGTGACGGCCGCCGGCGTCGTGTACGCCTGGAGCGCGTCGACACGTCTGCGCAGCCGGGGCGGCATCACCTGGACGACCTTCGTCAGCGCCCGGACCGAGGTCTCCTCGATGCCCTCCACCGAACCGCCCGCCGCCGTCCGCAGGCCGACCGCGATCGCCACGGCCTCCTCGTCGTCCAGCAGCAGCGGCGGCATGACCGTGCCCGACCGCAACTGGTAGCCGCCCGCGACGCCGCGGCTCGCGTTGACCGGATAGCCCAGCTCGCGGAGGCGTTCGACGTCACGCCGCAGCGTCCGCTCGCTCACCTCGAGCTTGTCGCTCAGTTCGATCCCCGACCAGAAGCGGTGTGTCTGCAGCAGCGACAGCAGCCGCAGCATCCGCGCACTCGTATTCGCCATGAATCCAGGTTCGCTCCGATTCCGGTCAGAAAGTGGCCGGAATTGACTTTAGCGTTGTTCCCATGACGATGACACTGGACACCCCGAGCGGTGTGACCACGGAAAACGTGGAGAAGTCCTACCGCTGGCGCTGGCCCGCGCTGTTCGTGATCCTGACCGGTTCGGTGATGGAACTGCTCGACATGACGGTCACGAGCATCGCCGGACCGGTCATGCGGGCCTCGCTCGTCGGCGGCACGGCGATGATCCAGTGGCTCGGCGTCGCCTACACCCTCGCGATGGTGTCCGGCCTGCTCACCGGCGGACGGCTCGGCGACATCTTCGGCCGCAAGCGCATGTTCCTGATCGGCGCGATCGGCTTCGTCGTCGGCTCGTTGTTCTGCGCGATCGCGGTGAGCCCCGAGATGATCATCACCGCCAGGGTGGTGCAGGGTCTGTTCGGCGCCGCGATGATCCCGCAGGGCCTCGGCATGATGAAGGAGATGTTCACCGGAAAGGAGCTTCAGTCCGCGTTCGGCATGTTCGGCCCGGTGATGGGGCTCGCCGCGGTCGGCGGTCCGATCCTCGCGGGCTGGCTGGTCGACGCCGATCTCTTCGGGACCGGCTGGCGGATGATCTTCCTGATCAACCTGCCGATCGGCGCGCTGGCGGTACTCGCCGCGATCAAGTTCCTTCCCGAGTCCAGGCCCGGTGGTTCGCTCAAACTCGACATCCCCGGCGCGCTGCTCGCCACGACCGGTGCACTGCTGATCGTCTTCCCGCTGGTACAGGGTCGTGAGTACGGCTGGCCGCTGTGGACGTTCGCGATGATGGCCGCCGCGATCGTGGTGTTCGGTGTCTTCGCCTGGTTCGAGAAGCGCAAGAGCGGTCGCGGTGGTGACCCGCTGGTCGAACCCAGCCTGTTCCGCAAGCGCAGCTTCCTCGCCGGGATGGCGACCGGGACGATCTACTTCGCGGCGTTCTCCGGCTTCGGGCTCGTCTTCACGCTGTACCTGCAGATCGGGCTCGGTTTCTCGCCGCTCAAGGCCGGGCTGACCGGGGTGCCGATGTCGCTGGGGATGATCGTCGGGATGGGTCTGGTGCAGGTGGTGCGCAAGCACGGCCGCAAGGTGCTGCACACCGGCGCGCTGATCATGACCGCGGGCGTGGTCGCGCTGCTGCTGCTCCTCGGCCCGGAAACCGGTCCGTGGCTGATCGCCCCCGCGTTGCTGGTGGTCGGGATCGGATCCGGGCTGATCATGGGGCCGTACTTCGAGATCGCACTGTCCGGAGTGGAGCCGTCGGAGGCCGGATCGGCGTCGGGCGCGCTGACCTCGCTCCAGCAGGTCGGCGGCGCGCTGGGGATGGCGCTGCTGGGCACGGTGTTCTTCGACGCCGGGACCGCCGACCCGACCGACGCCGCGCAGCGGACGTTCTGGGTGGTCGCGGTGATGGTGATGCTCACGTTCGCGGTCGGGTTCCTGCTGCCCAAGCGGATCCGCGACGTAGAGTCGGCCGGGTAGGCGATCGAGCTGGGAGGCCGCGTGGCTGGGACCGGGTACTTCACATCCGTCGAAGACGTGACGGCGAAGCTCGCCGACACCGGCTACCTGGCCTCCGCGGCCGTCGCCACCACGGTGTTCCTCGCGGACGCCCTCGGTAAGCCGTTGCTGATCGAGGGCCCCGCGGGCGTCGGCAAGACCGAGCTGGCGAAGGCGGTCGCGCAGGCGAGCGGCTCCCGGCTCGTGCGGTTGCAGTGCTACGAAGGCGTCGACGAGTCGCGTGCGCTGTACGAGTGGAACCACGCGAAGCAGCTTCTCCGGATCACCGCCGGCAAGGACGAGACGTGGGACGAAGCCCGCAACGACATCTTCGGTGAAGAGTTCCTGCTGGCCAGGCCGCTGCTGACGGCGATCAAGGGCGACGAGCCGACCGTCCTGCTCATCGACGAGACCGACAAGGCCGACGTCGAGATCGAGGGCCTGCTGCTGGAGGTGCTCGGCGACTTCCAGATCACCGTCCCGGAACTCGGCACGATCACCGCCGGGCGCCGGCCGTTCGTGGTGCTGACCTCCAACGCGACGCGCGAACTTTCCGAGGCGCTGCGCCGCCGGTGCCTGTTCCTGCACATCGATTTCCCCGACGCGGCACTGGAACAGCGCATCGTGCGGCTCAAGGTGCCTGGCGTCGACGACGCGCTCGCCGCGTCCTTGGTCAAGGTCATCACCGCGCTGCGGGCGATGGAACTGCGGAAGGCGCCGTCGGTCGCGGAGACCATCGACTGGGCCCGCACGCTGCTGGCGCTCGGCGCGGACAGCCTCGGCGAGGACGTCGTCCGCGCGAGTCTCGGCGTGATCCTCAAACACCAGGAAGACGTCGTGAAGGCGGACGCGCGGCTGGAGCTCGGCAAGGTCCTCGACTCGTGAGCGGCGTGCCGGGCAGGCTCGTCGAGTTCGTGGAAGCGTTGCGGGAACACGGGATCCCGGCGGGTCCGAGTGAGACGGTCGACGCCGCCGCGGCACTCGAAGTGCTGGGCCTGGCTTCCCGCGAGCAGATGCGGGAAGGGCTCGCGGCGGCGCTCGTCCGGCGCGGCGGCCAGCGCGCGGTGTTCGACGCGACGTTCGACGTCTACTTCCCGCTCGGCGTCGGCGCGCCCTCGCAGGACCCGGTCGAAGACCTGGCCGCGCTGCGGGACCGGCTCGCCGCCGCGCTCGCGGCGAACGATCAGACGGAACTGACGCAACTGTCCGGGCTCGCCGTCGACATGCTGGGGGAGTACGGCGGCACGTCGGGCTCCGGCGGCTGGTCGGCGCACCAGACCCTGGAACGGCTCCAGCCGCAGACCCTCGTGGTCCGCGTGCTCGAAGCGATCCGTGCGGGCGCTTCCAACGATTTCACTGACAGGCTGGACCGCGACGACGTCCGGCGGCGGGTCGAGGGCTTCCGTGGACTGGTGCGGACCGAAGCACGCCGCAGGGTGGCGGAAGTCCGTGGCAGGGAACGGGTTTCGCGGCACGCCGTCCCGCCCGCGGCCGACCGCGTCGACTTCCTGCTCGCCAGCCGCGCGCAACTCGCCGAACTCCGCCGTGTCGTGCAGCCCCTGTCCCGCAAGCTCGCCACCCGGCTGGCCGCCCGGCGACGGCGGCACGCGCGCGGGCAGATCGACCTGCGCCGGACGCTGCGACGCTCGCTGTCCACCGGCGGTGTCCCGATGCGTCCGTCGTACCGGCGGCACCGGCCAGGGAGGCCGGAAATCGTGCTGCTGTGCGACATGTCGGGCTCGGTTGCCGGTTTCGCGAACTTCACCATGCTGCTGGTGCAGGCCTTGCGCGACCAGTTCAGCAAGGTGCGGGTGTTCGCGTTCATCGACGCGTGCGACGAGATCACCCACCTCGTCGACACCGGTGCCGCCGATCCGGAGGACCTCGGCGCGCGCATCCTCGCCGACGCGGAACTGACCCGCTGGGACGGGCACAGCGATTACGGGCACGCGCTCGGCGAGTTCGTCGAGCGGTACTCGGATGCCGTGGGGCCCAAGACGTCCATGCTCATCCTCGGGGACGCCAGGACCAACGGAGGCGACCCGAACCTGGCGGCGGTTCGCGGGATCGCCGCGGCCGCGAGGCATACCTACTGGCTCAATCCCGAGCGGACGGCGTTGTGGTCCACCGGTGACTCCGAGGCGCACGCCTACGCGGAGGTCGTCGAGATGCACGAATGCCGGAACGTGCACCAGCTGACCAAGTTGGTGACGCGCCTCTTGCCCGCGTAGGGCCTCACGCAATTGGTCACCTAGTTGCGCGGGGTTACCGCGGCCTTCCCGTAGGCGTCGGCGTTGCTGAACACTTCCTGCCCGTACGCGGCGGAGTTGTTGTAGGTCAGCACCGCGGTCCACCATCCGGCGGGTTTGCCGAGGTCGCCGCCCCGGGCGCACAGGTACCGGGCGGTCGTCATCGCGGCGTCGTCGATGTTCTGCGGATCCGGCGCGGCGCCGTCACCGCTCGCACGGACGCCGTACCGCTTCCAGGTGGCGGGCAGGAACTGCATCGGCCCGACCGCGCGATCCCATTTCGGGTCGCCGTCGAGGGCGCCCTTGTCGGTGTCGACGACCGCCAGCACGCCGGGGGAGCCGTCGAGCGGGATGCCGATGATCGGCGGCGTCACGACGCCGTCCTCGCCGGCGCGGGAGCCGTCGTGCCGGGCGTGCTGGGATTCGGTCCGGCCGATCCCGGCGATGGTCGCCCAGGTGATTCCGCAGCGTGGCGTGGTCTTCGCGGTCTTCTCGGCGGCGTTCACGTACGCCCGCAGCGCGCGCGAAGGAATGTCCGTGTTCTCCGACACCTTCGCGATCCAGGCGTCCTTCGCGGGCTCCGCGGGCAGCGGTCCGGCGTCGCCGGGGATCGCCGAACGCGGGGCGGGTTTGAGCGCGGGGACGACGAATTCCGGTTTGACCGGCACCGGCTCGCGGTCGGTGAGGCTGACCACGACCCATACGACGCCCGCCACCAAGGCGCCCACGACCAGCAGCGCGAGCATCACGCAGCCGCGCGGGCCGCGCCTCTTGGGCGGTGGTTGCCACTGGTCCATGAGGTCCAGTGCCGAAGGGGACGAAGCGGTCACCGGTTCCACGGTACGTGACTGTTGTGGAGAACTTGTGTAGCCCGCCTTCCCGGGTGAGCCTGCCCACGACCCGCGATTCGTCACCTACTTGCGCTCTCACGCCTGCGCGACTACCGCAAGTAGGTGACGAATTGCGGGGTGCGATCGCCCCCTTTGCCCGGTTGACAGCGGTTCGGCCGGATGGCGAGACTGGTCCGCGTTAGGAAAGTTTCCTAACAAGGGCTCGCCGCGCCCCTGCCCACGGAACGCAACGATGCTTCTGAAGGAGGCACAAAGTGGTACGCCCAAGATGGCGGGCGGCGCTGGTCACGGTGCTCGCGGCCGCTTCGGTCCCGATCTCCGCCCAGGCCGCTTCCGCGGCTCCCGTCCGCTACGAGTCCGAGAACGCGACGGTCTCCCGCGGCGTGGTCGAATCCAATCACCAGGGCTTCACCGGATCCGGCTTCGTCAACTACGACAACGTCACCGGCAGCTACGTCGAGTACACCGTCAACGCGGCGCAGGCGGGACAGCACACGCTGACCTTCCGCTACGCCAACGGCACCACCGCCAACCGTCCGCTCGACATCACCGTCAACGGCGCCATCGCCGTCGACGACCTCGGGTTCGCCGGCACCGGCGCGTGGACGACCTGGCGCACCGTCACCACCACGGTGAACCTCGCGGCGGGCGGCAACAGGATCCGCACGACCGCCGTCACGTCGAACGGCGGGCCCAACGCGGATTCGCTTTCGGTCGAGGGCAGTGGTGGTTCCAACGACACCGAAGCGCCCTCGGCGCCGGGCTCGCCCACCACGTCGAACGTGACCTGCGGCAGCGCGACCCTGAGCTGGCAGGCGTCGGCGGACAACGTCGGGGTCGCCGGGTACCGCGTCCTCCGGAGTGGTCAAACCGTCGCCACGACGGCGAATTCGCCCGCGACGGTGACCGGTCTCTCCGCGTCGACGTCGTACTCGTTCACGGTGGTCGCCTACGACGCGGCGGGGAACACGTCCGCTCCGAGCAACGCCGTCTCCGTCACCACTCCCACGTGCGGCACCGGGACACCGGTGTCGATCAACGGAAAGCTCCACGTCTGCGGCGTCAAACTGTGCAACCAGTACGGCAAGCCCATCCAGCTGCGAGGGATGAGCACGCACGGGATCCAGTGGTACAGCCAATGCGTGAAGACCGCTTCGCTGGACGCGCTGGCCAACGACTGGAAGGCCGACATCCTGCGTGTCGCCATGTACATCCAGGACGGCGGTTACGAAAGCAACCCGCGCAAGTTCACCGACATGATGCACAGCTACATCGAAGAAGCGACGAAACGCGGGATGTACGTCCTCGTCGACTGGCACCAGCTCGACCCCGGTGACCCGAACGCGAACACCCACCTCGCGAAGACGTTCTTCGCCGAGATCGCCCAGCGGCACAAGGACAAGGTCAACATCATCTACGACGTCGCGAACGAGCCGAACGGCGTCAGCTGGGCGGACGTGAAGCGGTACGCCGAAGAGGTCATCCCGGTGATCCGGACCCAGGACCCGGACAGCGTCGTCTTCCTCGGCACGCACGGATGGTCGACCTTCGGCATCTCCGACGGCCGCGACGAGAACGACATCCTCGACAACCCGGTCAACGCCACCAACATCATGTACACGTTCCACTTCTACGCGGCATCGCACCAGGACGAGCACTACGACGCGCTGGCGCGGACCGCGGACCGGATCCCGGTGTTCGTCACGGAATTCGGCACCCAGACCTACACGGGTGACGGCGGGAACGACTTCACGTACTCGCAGAAGTACCTTGATCTGCTGGCCGCCAAGAAGATCGGCTGGACGAACTGGAACTTCTCCGACGACTTCCGTTCCGGTGCCGTGTTCAAGACCGGAACCTGCGCCGGGAACTCCTTCACCGGCACTTCGATGCTGAAGCCGGCCGGTGTCTGGGTGTGGGACCGCATCCGCACGCCGGACGACTTCCCGACCGGCTGAGCCAGGACGCCTCGTGCCCGCTGTCCTCACCGGGCACGAGGCGTTCCCCCGGCATGGCAGACTCCGCCGGATGAACGCGTGGCTCACCAGCCTCATCGCCGTGGCCGGGACCCTGCTCGGCTCGACGTCGACCTTCTTGTTCCAGCGGCTCAACACCGCTCGCGCCGACCGATTCACCCGAGAAGAACGACTCCGCCAGGACCGGACGGAAGCCTGTGCCGACTTCGCGGGCGCGATCACCGGGCTCAGGCGCGGCGCGGTCAGTCTGTGGCTCTTGCGACAGCGAGCCACCGCCACCGACGAGGACGTGCGCGCCGCGTTCACCGAATCCGACGTTCTCGGTGCCGCGGCCGACCACGCCCGCTTCCGGGTGGCGCTGCTCACCGGCGATCCGGAGCTGGTGGCGCTCGCCGATGTCGCCTTCGAACACTGTGCCGCGATCAGGGAAGCGGCCGACCCTGCCGGACTGGCCGGTCACGAAGAGCGGTGCCAGCGGGCGCTCGATGCCTTCATCGACGCCGCGGGGGCCCAGGTGCGAGGCGTCAGGCCAGCCAGGCGTCGATCTCTTGGTGGATCGAAAGCTTGAGCTCGGCCGGCGCGAAGGACGCGTCGACGGACGCCCTGGCGAGGCCCGCGAGCGCGAGGTCGTCGTAGGCGAACGCCTCGCGAGTGCGCAGGAACTCGTCGGTCAGTGTCGTCCCCGTGATCGACGGGACATCGGTGCTGAGCGTGACCACGAGCCCGGCGTCGACCAACCGGGGGAGCGGGTGCTCCTCGAACGACGGCACGAGCCCGAGCGTCACGTTCGACGACGGGCAGACCTCCAGCGCGATACCGCGTTCCCGCACCTCGGCGACCAGCGCGACATCCTCCAGGATCCGGATGCCGTGGCCGATCCGCTCGCTGTGGCCGACCTCGAGTGCCTCGCGGATGCTGGCCGGTCCGGCGTCCTCGCCCGCGTGGTGTATCAGGCGCAGTCCGGCCTCGTCGGCCTCGTCGCAGATCCCGGCGAACGGCGCCAGCGGATACTTCTCCTCCCCGGCGAGGCCGATCGCGAACACCCCGTCCGGGGCGTACCGGCGCGCCAGGTCGAGGGTGAGCCGGGCGCGTTCGACCGACCGGCGGCGTGAGTGGTCCAGGAGCATCCGCCAGTGGAGCCCGTATTCGGCCGCCCCCGCCGAGAGTCCTTTGAGGACGGACGCCAGTGGCATGTCCGGCTCGCCCAGTCGTTCGCCGTGCGAAGCCGCCGTGAAGGTGACTTCGGCGTAGCGGACCCCGTCCGCGACCTGGTCCTCGCAGAACTCGCGCGCCACCCGTTCGAAGTCCTCCGGCCTCCGCAGGCAGGACCGCAGCAGCCCGTTGTAGTCACCGAACGCGCGGAACCCGTCGAACACGGGTTGTTCCGCGGGTACGGTGACGCCGTTCGCCTCACCGAGGTCACGGAGCGTGTCCGGCCGGATCGTGCTTTCGAGGTGGACGTGCAGATGGGCCTTGGGCAGCAGCGAAAGATCCCGCATGGGCTCGAACCTAGTGGCCTCGGCCCGCGTCGCGCGCCCCGTTTTCCGTGCTCCGACCGGCGCGGATATCCGAAATGAGTGATTCGGCGCGCTTCGGGGAACCCAGTGACCACTACCGGTCGTTGAGCAGGACACCAGACGACCCCGAGGAAAGGGACCACAGTGCCTCTACTGCGGAAGTTGACCGCCCTGGCCGGCACCGCCGGGGCCGTGCGCGCCTACGTGCGGAAGAACCCGGAGAAGGTCTCGAAGGTCGTGAACAAGGCCGCGACCTTCGTCGACCACAAGACGAAGGGCAAGTACCACAGCCAGATCGACGGCGCGGTACGCAAGGTCGACGGGATGGCCGGACGGCCACCGCGCCGGCCGTACGAGCACTAGGCCTCGGCGAGCGTCTCGAGGATCTGCTCGCCGTACTTGGCGAGCTTGTTCTCGCCGACGCCGCTGACCGAACCCAGCTCCTGCAGCGTGGCGGGCCGTTTGGTGGCGATCTGGCGCAGGGTCGCGTCGTGGAAGATCACGTACGCGGGCACTCCCTGCTCCTTCGCCGCCGCGGCTCGCCACGACCGCAGCAGTTCGAACACCGGCGCCGCCTCGGCGGGCATGTCGGCTGCCGCGGCCTTCTTCGCGCTGGACCGGGCCGCGGCCTTGGCCGCCCGCTCCGGCTCACGCCGCAGCTGGACCTTCCGCTGCCCGTTCAGTACCTCGGCACTGCCCTCGGTCAGCACGAGCGAGCCGTAGTCGCCCTCGACCGCCGCGAGCCCCTGCGCCAGCAGCTGCCGCACCACGGCCCGCCACTCGGGCTCCTTCAGCTCCGTGCCGATCCCGAACACCTTCAGTGAGTCGTGCCGATGCTGCGTCACCTTCGGCGTCGACTTGCCGAGCAGGATGTCGATGATCTGGCCCGCGCCGAACTTCTGCCGTCGCTCGTTCTGCAGCCGGACGATGGTGGAGAGGAGTTTCTGCGCCGGGATCGTGCCGTCCCAGGTCTCCGGCGGCGCCAGGCAGGTGTCGCAGTTGCCGCACGGCTCGCTCTGCTGCCCGAAGTAGTTCAGCACCTGCACTCGACGGCATTCGACCGTCTCGCACAGCGCCAGCATCGCGTTGAGGTGGGCGCTCAGCTGCCGCTTGTGCGCCTCGGACCCCTCCGACATGTCGATCATCTTGCGCTGCTGGACGACGTCCTGGAGGCCGTACGCCAGCCACGCCGTCGACGGCAGCCCGTCACGACCGGCGCGACCGGTCTCCTGGTAGTAGCCCTCGACGGACTTCGGCAGGTCCAGGTGCGCGACGAACCGTACGTCCGGTTTGTCGATGCCCATGCCGAACGCGATCGTCGCGACGACGATCAGCCCGTCCTCGCGCAGGAACCGCGACTGGTGCTTCGCGCGCGTCCGCGCGTCCAGCCCGGCGTGATAGGGCACCGCCGGAATCCCGTTCTCGACCAGGAAGTCCGCGGTCTTCTCCACCGAGTTCCGCGACAGGCAGTAGACGATGCCCGCGTCGCCCTTGTGCTCGGTGCGCAGCAGCTCCAGCAGCTGCCGCTGCGGCGAGTTCTTGCCGACGATCCGGTACTGGATGTTCGGCCGGTCGAAGCTCGCGACGAAATGCCGCGCGTCCTCCAGATTGAGCCGGGACGCGATCTCGGCGTGCGTGGTCCTGGTCGCGGTGGCGGTGAGCGCGATCCTCGGCACGTCCGGCCAGCGCTCGTGCACCGCGGACAGCATCAGGTAGTCGGGCCGGAAATCGTGCCCCCACTGGGAGACGCAGTGCGCCTCGTCGATCGCGAACAGCGAGATCTTGCCGCGATCGAGCAGCCGCACGGTGGATTCGACCGAAAGCCGCTCCGGTGCCAGGTACAGCAGGTCCAGTTCGCCGGCGACGAAGGCGGCCTCGACCCTGTTCCGCTCGGCGTAGTCCTGCGTCGAGTTCAGGAAACCCGCGCGCACGCCGAGGTTGCGCAACGCGTCGACCTGGTCCTGCATCAACGCGATCAGCGGTGAGATCACCACCCCGACGCCCGGCCGGACCAGCGCGGGGATCTGGTAGCACAGTGACTTCCCGCCGCCGGTGGGCATGAGGACGAGCGCGTCACCGCCTGCGATGACGTGTTCGACGATGGCGTGCTGGTCGCCGCGGAAGTCGTCGTAGCCGAAGACGCGGTTCAGCGTTTCCAGGGCTTCCGAGGTACCGATGTCGGGGGCTGCCACCCGGACGATTCTAGGGGCGGGGTCCGACAGTCCACGCGCCCGCGCACCTCAGCGCGGGAACTCCCAGTCCAGCGCCCGGTTCGCGGTGACGACCGGTCGGTAGCCGCCGACGACCGGCCCGCCGGTCTCCAGCGCCGTCGCGGTCTGCTCCAGCAGTTCGGTCAGGGTCGCGGGCAAGCGGTCGAAGCTCACCGACCCCTCGTGGTTCCAGTCGCCGAGCCGCCCGGTGCCGGTGCGCTGGTCGAGGAAGAGCCCGTCACCACCGCCGTCGACGGCGACCGGCACGAACCGTCCGTGCCACCAGGAACCGACGTTGCCGTCCAGCCCGCTCGAGATCAGCACATCGCACATGACCTTCGCTTGGCTCGCGACGGTTTCCGTGGACGCGAGGTGGTGGAACGGGGGTAAAGCGAAGCTCTCGCCGATGCCCGAGACGCCGTCGTGCCGCACCAGGAAGGCGACGAGTTCGGCGGGGAGAGCGACGCCGGTCTTCCGTTGGGTCTCGGCGATCCGCGCGATCGTCGAGGGCGGCCGGAGGGTCTTCGCCGTCGTCGGCGCGTTGGCTTTGAGCCACCGTTCGACGCGGTCCCAGGCGGCGTTCACCCGCCGGGTGGTCGCCTCGGGGACCGTGGCGAGTTCGGCAGGGCCCTGACCCGGACGGCAACCGCTGTCGACGGTCAACGTCGGCCGGGTCGTGGGCACGGGTGGTGCGGCGGTCGAGTAGGAGGGCGTGCGTGGTGTCGTCGGCGGGGCCGGGTACGACTGCGCTCCCATGTCCCGCCCACCGCGCTCCGTGACCGCGAAGACGAGCCCCAGCACGATGACGACGCTCGCGACGGCGATCACAACGGCCCGCCTCCACCCCTTGAGCATGGGCCTAGTCGTTCCCTTCGGCGGCCTTCCGTCGCTCGCGGCGGCCACGGGCGATCTCGGTGGCGAGCGCGTCGAGCGGCCCGGTCCAGAAGCGCCGGTACTGCTCCAGCCAGCCGTCGATCTCCTTGAGCGGGCCGGGATCCACCGAGTACAGCCGCCGCGCGCCCTCGGCGCGGACGGTGGTGAAGCCGTTCTCGCGCAGGACGCGCAGATGCTGGGAGACCGCGGGCTGCGAGATCCCGAACTCGGCGCGCACCACCGTGGTCACGTCGCCGGAGCTCTGTTCCCCGCCCGCGAGCAGTTCCAGGATCCGGCGGCGCACCGGATCCCCCAGGACGTCGAACGCGTGCATCCGGCAACTATCACGGCCTGGGCTTATATAAGTCAAGGTTGCAAGGCAGGGGTCACCTCGCGGTGTCATTGTGGAGGGAGACGCAGGAAGGGGATTCGATGAAACTGGCCGAAGTGGTGGCCGACGGGTTCGGCCGCGTCCAGGAGGTCGTGCACGCCGCCGTCGAGGGGTTGGACGCCGACCAGCTGACCGAGAGCCCGGCTCCGGGCGCGAACACGATCGCCTGGCTGGTCTGGCATCTGACCAGGGTGCAGGACGATCACATCGCCGACCTGATGGACACCGAGCAGATCTGGACAGCGCGGGACTGGGTGGGCCGTTTCGAACTGCCCTTCCCGGCGTCGGACACCGGATACGGGCATCGTCCCGAGGACGTCGAGGCGGTCCGCGTCGACTCCGCCGAACTGCTGACCGGTTACCACGACGCGGTGCACGAAGCGACGACGGCTTGGGCCGCGGGCCTCGCCGAAGCCGACCTCGACCGTATCGTCGACGAAGCGTGGGATCCGCCCGTCACTCTCGGGGTTCGCCTGGTCAGCGTGCTTTCCGACGATCTCCAGCACGCCGGGCAGGCCGCGTACGTCCGAGGGCTCGTACTCCGCGATACGTAGGCGAGGTGCCGCTCCACGACGGACGACAGGAGCTCAGCCCGCGGAAACACTGGGCACATGAGTACTTCCACAGTGCGGCGACCGCCGGTGACGCTCACCCCGCGGTGGCGGAAACTCGCCCTCGTCGTCCATGTCGTTTCGTCACTCGGCTGGCTCGGGATCACCATGGTGAACGCGGTCCTGACCTTCACCTCCGTGTTCACCGACGACGCCCGCCGCCAGCACGGGGCCATCCTGATGATGGACCAGATCGGCGGCTACCTGCTGCTGCCGGTCAGCCTGATCGCCCTGATCAGCGGGATCGTGCTCAGCGTCGGCACGAAATGGGGACTGATCCGGTACAAGTGGGTCGCGATCAAACTGGTGCTGACCCTGGCCGCCGCCGGGCTGACGCTGTTCTCCCTGCTGCCGGGTATCCGGGAACTGGCGGTGGCTGCCGAGTCCACTATGGACGGTGCGTTCGTGGAAGCGGGACGCCGGGTTGACGGGTTCTACCCGATCATCGTGTCCACGACGATGTACGTGACCATGACCGTGCTGTCGGTCTACAAGCCCGGTGGCAAGACACCCTATGGACGCCGGGTGGCCGCGACGCGGGTTCGAGAACGTCAGCCTGCGTAGGCCGTGTCCCGTAACTCGAGCCTCCGGAAGTCCGTGAAGGCCTCCTTGCCTACCGTGAAGGTAGTGAAGGAGGCCTTCACGGACCCCCGACACGTCACATTTGCCTTACCCCTCACTCGAACTCCTCGAGCGCTTCCTCGACCCGCTCGGCTTCGGCGCGCAGATCGTCCAAGACGGTCTGCGCGGCCGCGGTCTCGCTGTTCGCGCTCTCTTCCTCGAGTTCGGCGTCAGCGAGCCGCCGCCGGAGGTCGTTCGCCTTCTCGGTGGCCTTTTCGGACCGGCGTTCGGCGCGGGAGAGGTCGATCTCGGCCTGTTTGCGGGCCCTCGCGAGATCGGCCGCCTCGCGCCGGAGCCGGTTGAACTCCGCTATCCGCTTCTCTTCGCGTTCGGCCTCTTCGCGGGCCTTGGCGATGCGCTCCCGGTCGGCCTTCTCGGCGGCCTCCCGTTTCGCCTTCCGCCGATCGTCCAAATGCGACACGGTGGCGGGCTTTTCCCGCTCCGGGGCGGGTTTGCGCTTCGGTTGCGGGGTGAACCCACTGGTCAGCCACTGGTCGCCCGAGCTGTCCGCGCCGCTGCTCAGCCGCCCGGCCAGCGCGAGTGCCGCCACCTCGGGATCGGCCACGACGGCCTCGAGGGTCGCTTCGACTTCGCGGGTGACGGGCTCGCTCATCGACCGTTCGTCCCGCAGGATCCGGTTCACCAGTTCCTGACGCCGCCGGGCCAGCTTGCGCAGGTCCGCGCCGGCCAGGGCCGAATGCGCCTTTCGCAGATCGTCGCCGAGCCTGGCCAGCTCCGCGAGCTCGGGGGAGCCCGCCCGGCGATTGAGGATCGTGGCCGCGAGCGTGGGCTTCCGTAACGCGCGGATCCGTTCGGCCAAGGCGGCTTCCCCCGCCGCTTTTGCCTCTTTCGCCCGCTGGTTGCGCACCGACACGAACTCGGCCGGATCGCCGGCGTAGAGCTCATCCGCGACCTGGTCGAAGTCCATCGTCCTCCGCAGGGTCAGTGGCCGGTCAAGGCCGATCAGGTGGCCATGCTGCCGCATTCGTCCGACGATGATCCCACGAGACCGCGGAGCTTTCACCTTTTCGGTGGTATTCGGTCACGCTCCACTTTCGGCCTACCCGGTGGAACACGGATTACCCGGGGCCGGTCGGCCCAAGGACAGATCGGCATTTTGGAGGTGGTGCGCCCTCTCCGGCGCAACAACGATGAGCGGCAGGGGGAAGCCATCTGCCGCTGGAGGCACGAATGTCCGTCACCGAACGCGCTCCCGTTTCACCGCAGGCGCATTTTCTCGGCTCCGGTCCGTATCCGGAACATCGGTGGCGGGTGGTGCTCTGGTCCGTCCTCGCCGGATTCGCGCTGACGGTGATCTGGTCGGCGCCCTTTGTGGACAGTGTGATCGGCGACAGCGTCGCCAACACCCTCCTCGGTCACGACGCCAAGGAGACCCCGATCGGCGGAGTGCTGGCCGGGACGTTCTTCGCGTTCGTCTCCGGGCTCGCCGGAACGTTCACCGCGTGCAATATCGCCGCTTTCGGCGCCGTCGCGCCGCTTGTCGGCGGAGGAGCCGCCGGGCGGCCGAAGTTCGGCGACACCTTGAAGCCGCTGGGCTGGATCGCGGCGGGAATGCTGACGGTCTCCGTGGTGTACGGCGTCGTCGTCGCGCTCGTCGGCACGAGGATGCCGCAGTTCTCGACAGTTTCGTCGCCGGGCGGGCTCACCCCGCGGAACATCCAGTCGATGATCGTCTACGGCGTGATCGGGATCGTGTTCATCGTGCTGGGCCTGGCGTCCGTCGGGCTCGTCCGCAACCCGATCGGCGGCCTCACCCGCCGGTTCCCGCCCGCGCCGCTCGTGCTGATGGGCGCGCTCATCGGCGGATTCCTGATCGGCAGGCCGTTCCCGCTGTTCCGGATGATGTTCCGCAGCGCAGCCGAAAGCCACAACGTCTTCTACGGCGCCGCCGCTTTCTCCCTCCAGTCGGTCGGCAACATCCTGGTGATGGCGTTGTTGTTCCTGCTGCTCACCCACGGCACGGGCGGACGGCTTCAGCGATGGATGCTCGCGAAACCCACCAGGATCGCCGTGGTGACCGGTGCCGCGTTGCTGGTCGCCGGCACTTTCACGTTGCTGTACTGGGATCTGCGGGTGCTGGGCCGGACCGGCGTCATCTGGTATCCGACCATCAAGTGGTGAACAGCCGCGCCAGCAGCTGTTCGACCGATTCCTGAAGGCACCTCGCCGCGTCTTCCCGGCCGGCGAGGTGTTTCAGCAGGCCTTGCTGGAACAGCCCGTCGAAGAGCGCGTACGTCGTCGACGGGGCGAAATCCGCCGGCTTCCCGAGAAGTTCCGCATAGCGGGAGACGACCCGCCAGATCATCAGTTCGAGTGTCTCGTCGATGGCGAGGACCTCGGCCTGGAACAACTTCTCGAACAGGCTCTGGTTACGCAGGTCGTACCAGAGCCGGTGCAGCCGGGCGTTTTCCCGCAGCGTGGCCGCCGTCGCGGCACCGAAGGTCCGCTTCAGTTCTTCGGCCGTTTCCGCGGTCTCGACCATCCGGTCGTACCGGGTGACGCATTCGGCCTTGTACTGCTTGACGCAGTAGGTGATCAGCTCGGCCTTGTTCCGGAAGTAATAGTGCAGCACCCCGTGGGAGAACTCGGAGTTCTGCGCGATCTCCCGCAGGCTCGTGCGCGCGTAGCCCAATTCGGACAACGTGACCAGCGCCGACATCGCCAGCTGCGCGCGTCGCTGATCGAACCTGTCCACCCGGCGGGTTTCGTCACCGCTGCGGTCCGCCACGTCGGTCACAGTTCCCGGTTCCCGTCGCCTCGGGTGCCCGCCGGACACGAGCACGTCGTCGGATTCTAGCCCGGGAAAGGGTTTTCTTGCGCCCGACAGAATTCATTCGAGCCACTCGGTGATGAAATGGTCGCTCTCGTGGATGTGGACGGCTTCGTAGGTTTCCGGGCCGATCACGGCGAACTTGTGCGGGGTGTCCGCGGGCACGACCAGGACGTCGCCCGCACCGCCTTCACGTTCGGCGTCGCCGATGGTGAAGCTGGCCCGGCCGCGGATGATGACGAACGTTTCCCGGTACGGGTGCTGGTGCAGCCTCGGTCCGGAACCGTCGACGTCGGTCCGTTCGCGGATGATCGAGATTCCGGAGCCGATGTCGCGGCCTTCGACGTTTCCCAGGTTGTCGGTGGTCATTACGCCACCTTAAACCTGGTCACACCCTTCACAGGCCTATTCGCCGCGGTCGACCACGAACGCCGAAAGACCGACGAGCAGCGCTCTCGCCGGCCGGTCGGGGAGGCCGAGCGCGAGGTCCGTCGCCTTGGCGGCGTATCCGTGGGCTTCGGCGAGGGCGCGGTCGACACCGGCGGAGCCGCGCAGGAGCCCGAGTGCCTCCTGGCGGACCGCCGGATCGGAAACCGGCCCGTGGCCGATGATCTCGCGCAACCGCGCTGCACCTGGCCCCTCGTCGTCGAGCGCGTGCAGCATCGGCAGGGTGACGATGCCTTCGCGGAGGTCGGTGCCCGCGGACTTGCCGAGGTCGGTGGTGGACGCGGAGATGTCGAGGACGTCGTCGGAGATCTGGAACGCGACGCCGATCAGTTCGCCGTACTGGCCCAACGTTTCGATGGTCCGCTCATCCGCACCCGACACCTGGGCGCCGAGCCGTCCCGCCATCGCGATCAGCGAGGCGGATTTGTCGGCCATCACCTGGATGTGGTGCTCGTAGGGCGCGTGACGGCCACAGTCTTCGAACGGTCCCGTCGTCTCCAGGAACTGCCCGCGGACGAGCCTGCCGAACGTCTGCGCCTGCGAACGCAACGCGTAGTCGCCGAGCCCGGCACCGACACGTGCCGCGCAGGCGAGCACGTAATCGCCGATCAGGACGGCCTTCTTGTTTCCCCACAACGAGTTCGCACTGGTCACCCCATGCCGCATCGGCGCCTCGTCCATGACGTCGTCGTGGTAGAGCGTCGCGACGTGGACGAGCTCGGCGAGTACGGCCGCCGAGATCGCATCGCCTCGTCCGTCGCCGAACGCCGCTCCGGCCAGCGCCATCAACGGCCGCAGCCGTTTTCCGCCCGCGCGCACGAGATGGGTGGCGGCTTCGGTGAGATCCGGCTGCCCGGGACTGCGTAACACCTCCTGAAGTCTGTCTTCGACCAGGGACAACCCGGTGCGGAGTTCGGCGGCGAACTCCGCGTGCCGCTCGTCGGCCGGGTCCAGCCCGATTTCGGTGAGGATCGTGGTCGTGGTCACGACCTCCAGCATCCGAGCCGGACGGCCGCGACCGCATGCCGCCGGAGAGGGAGATCGTTCCCTCCCGGGAGGGAAACCGCCGGGTCAGAAGGGCGGTTCCGGACTTCCGGCGGTCACCGGCGTTCGTTCCCACGCGCCGTCCGACGGGGTGCCTCCCGAACTTCGGCCCGCCTTGTTCACCTTCGCCGTGGCATAACGCAGCGACGGGCCGATCTCGTCGACGTCGAGCTCCACCACCGTGCGTTTCTCGCCTTCCTTCGTCTCGAACGATCGCTGTTTCAACCTGCCCTGCACGATCACCCTGGCCCCCCTGGTGAGTGATTCGGTCAGGTTCTCCGCGGCCTGTTTCCACAATGAGCAGCGCAGGAACAGCGGGTCGCCGTCGCGCCATTCCCCGCTCGCGCGGTCCAGTACGCGCGGCGTCGACGCGACCGTGAAGTTCGCGACCGCCGCCCCCGAGGGGGTGAACCTCAACTCCGGGTCGGTCGTCAGGTTTCCGATCACCGTGAGCACGGTTTCTCCGGCCATGGGACTTTCTCCTCGCTTCCGCGCGCGGGCCCGGCCGGGCCCGCTGTCGCCTGGGAAGAGGAGACCACCGGGGTACGACAGTTTCCGGCGGTCCGCGGTGGCCGGATGTCAGGAAAGGGTCGTTCAGGACGAAAAGTGTCCTGAACGACCCTTTCATGTCATCACAGTGACCGTCGCATGTGGACGGATCAGTCCTTGAGCGCGTGCCGGAAGTGTTCGGCGAGGTCGAGCGCGACGGCTTCTTCCCGCGTGTACCAGACGTGGGCGTCGTGTTCCTCGGGATCGAGCACGACGTCTCGCGGCTCGTCTTCGGCGAGCGTGTACACCGTGGCGTGGATCCGCATCGGCTTGCCCGTGACGTCGTCCCAGCTGCGGGCACCGCGTTCCCCGGTGACGCGAACGGTCAGCCCGGTCTCCTCGGCGAACTCGCGGACCACGGTCTCGGCGGGCCGCTCGCCCGGCTCGACGGTGCCGCCCGGCAGCTCCCAGTGGCCGCCGAGGAAGGACCCCGGCCGCCGCCGGATGAACAGGATCTTCCCGTCGCGGATGAGCCTGCCGTAGGCCAAGTACTTGTCCGTCACGAGCGCATCTTCCCGTACTCGGGAAGCCCGGTCCGATTGAGGACCGAACCTGTCCGCAATGCCTCGTAACGTGGGCATCATGGAAAACACCGAGATCCGCGCCTTCCGCCTCGACGTCCCTCAGGAGCAGCTGGACGAACTGCACGCGAAGATCGACAGCGCGCGCTGGCCCGCTCCGCTCCCCGGCGACGGCTGGGACACCGGAGTGCCGGTGGCATGGCTGCGCGGACTCGCCGAGTATTGGCGCCACGGTTACGACTGGCGCGCCGCCGAACGCGAGATCAACGGCCACCCGCAGTTCACCACGGTCATCGACGGGCAGCGGATCCACTTCCTGCACGTCCGCTCGCCCGAAGCCGACGCGACGCCGCTGATCCTCACGCACGGCTGGCCGGGTTCGGTGGTGGAGTTCCTCGACGTCATCGGTCCGCTCACCGACCCGAAGGCGTACGGGGGTGACCCGGCGGACGCGTTCCACCTCGTGATCCCGTCGCTGCCCGGTTTCGGTTTTTCGGGTCCTGTCTCGGATTCCGGCTGGACCATGCCGCGGATCGGCCGCACATGGGCGGAGCTGATGCGACGGCTCGGGTATGAACGCTACGGCGTGCAGGGCGGCGACCTCGGCGCTTCCGTGTCGCCGGAGGTGGCGAGGTTCGCGCCGGACAAGGTGATCGGCGTGCACGTCAACGGCGGACTGACGCCGATGCCCCCGATGTCGTTGTCGGAGGAGGAACTCGCTTCGCTCACCGACGTCGAACGCGACCGCGTGAAGCGGATCGGCGCGTTCATGCAGGAGGAGTTCGGGTACATCGCGATCCAGTCGACGCGGCCGCAGACCCTCGGCTATGGGCTCGTGGACTCGCCGGTCGCGCAGCTGGCCTGGATCATGGACAAGTTCCGGGAGTGGACGCATCCGCGCCCGACGCTGCCGGAGGAGATCATCGGCCGGGACCGGTTGCTGACCAACGTCATGTTCACCTGGCTCACCGGTACGGCGGCTTCGTCCGCGTACGTCGGCTACGCGCAGGCGGAAACCTGGGGAGCCGTCGAGAAGAACTCCGGCGTGCCGACGGCGGCGTTGATCTTCGCGCACGACGTCGGGATCCGGCGGTACTCGGAGGACGCGCACACGATCGTGCGGTGGACCGATGTCGATCGCGGCGGGCACTTCGCGGCGTTGGAGGAGCCCGAGATCCTGGTCGGGGACGTGCGGGAGTTCTTCCGCTCCCTCAAATGACGAGGACGGCGGCTTCCCCGAGGAAGCGGCCGTAATCGTCCACTTCGGACTCCAGCCCGACGATGGCGGACCGCGGAAGCGTGGCGAAGGGCTCGACGACGACCTTCGTCCGCTTCGCGGTCCGCTTGGTGTGCCAGATTCCGGCGATCCGGCCGTCGACCAGTACGGTCGGCGCGATCATCCCGCCGCCGGAATTGACGCGCTTCGCCTCGGCCGGGTCGAGGAGAAGTTCGCGGTCCCGGTAGCCCAGCAGGTAGGTGTCGAAGGCGCCGAGCAGGCGCGGGGGACACGGTGGAGCGGAGAGGCCGGTCTCGGGCAGCGCGAAGCCGTGGCCGGCGGGCACGAGATCCAGCGCGGCGAAAGCCTTGCGGCACAGGCCGAGCGGGAGACCGGACCAGGTGCCGAAGTCCTCGGCGGTCGCGACGCCATACGCGGTCAGGTACCGGTGGGCGAGTTCCGCGTGCGGTTCGTCCGGTGTGTGGTCCTCGGTGGCCCATTCGTCGAGGAGTACGTACGTCGGCTCCGTTCCGTCGTCCTGACCTCGGCAGAGCAGACCGCGATTCGCCGCGTACGCCAGGAGATGGGCCGGAGCCTGGGATCCCGCGTCGAGCGCGATGCCGTCGGCGGCCAAGCCGTCCAGGATCTCCTGCCGGGTGAGTGCCTTGCCCGGCAAGAGATCCTGGAGCTTTGCGAGTGCGCGTTCGCAGAGTTCGCCGGTGAGCCCCAGTTGCGTGCGGCGGCCTTGCCCCGCCTGGACGTTACGCGGACCGAACAGCCGGTTCAGCCAGCGGAGATCCGCCGTCGGCACCAAATGGAGCGTCTTGCGCATCAGCCAGGTGCGCGCCACCGCGCGGGATCCGTCGACGTCCGGCGCGCTCAGTCCCCGGCTGCGGGCCCGGATCGCGAGCCGGGCGGCGGGAGTCGACTGCGCCTGGATCGCGGCGACCGACCTGGCCACGGCGAGCACGTCCGCGGCCGGGGCGGCCAGCAGTTGTGCGTGGGCGCGGACGGCGCGGATGTCGTTGTCGGACAGCGTCACCCGTTGACGATCTCATGGGCGTTCGCCGGTTCGGTGTGCACGACCGCTTCCGCGAGCCGCGGGAGGACTTCGCGCAGCCGCCGCTCGACCTGATGGGCGAGGTGGTGTGCCTCGGTGACGCTCAGCCCGGACTCGACCGAAACCGCCAGTTCCGCGCGCAGGCTGTGACCGATCCAGCGCATCCGCAGGTCCCGGGTGCCGAGTACCCCGGGCACCTCGGCGGCCGCGCGTTCGGCGCGATCGACGTCGGCCGGGGCGACGGCGTCCATCAGGCGGCGGAAGACCTCCTTGGCCGCGTCGCGCAGGACGAACAGGATCGCGACCGTGATGGCGAGGCCGATGATCGGGTCGGCCAGTGGGAAACCGAACGCGACACCGGCCGCACCGAGCACGACCGCGAGGGAGGTGAAGCCGTCCGTACGCGCGTGCAGCCCGTCGGCGACCAGCGCGGCGGATCCGATCTCTCGGCCGACGGTGATCCGGTACCTGGCCACGAGTTCGTTGCCCGCGAAACCGATGACCCCCGCCGCGGCGACCACCCACAGATGCTGGACCGGGCGTGGATCGAGCAGTCGCTGGATCGACTCGTACCCGGCGAGGAAGGCCGACGCGGCGATGAGCAGGACGACGAGCACGCCGGCAAGGTCTTCGGCGCGCCCCAGTCCGTAGGTGTAACGGCGGGTGGCGGCGCGGCGGCCGAGCAGGAAAGCGATGCCGAGCGGGACCGCGGTCAGCGCGTCGGCGAAGTTGTGGATCGTGTCGCCGAGCAGAGCCACCGATCCGGTGATCAGCACGAGCACGAGTTGGGCGACGGCGGTGACGAACAGGGCGATGAACGACCAGATCAGCGTCCGGACGCCGCGTTTGCTGGTCTCCAGCGCGGTGTCGACGCGATCGGCGCTGTCGTGGCTGTGCGGGGTCAGCAAGTGGCGGAGGCGGCTCTTCCCCTGCCCGTGGCCGTGACTGTGTCCATGGCCGGTCATTCCTCACCTCACTGTTCTGATACCTGCGCAGTCATGCAGGTACGCAGACAGAAGGGTAGCGGCTATCCTCCTGACATGCACGAGTCGGTCCCGGATTTCGAGATGCCCACCGAGGAGCAGGTCCACCTGGCCGCGGAGACGTTCCGGCTGCTCGCGGATCCGACCCGGATCAAGGTGCTCTGGGCGCTCCTGCAGGGCGAGTCCTCGGTCGCCTGTCTCGCGGAACTGGCGGGCGCGGCGCCGACGGCGGTCAGCCAGCATCTCGCGAAACTGCGGCTCGCCGGACTGGTCAAGGGCCGCCGCGAGGGGACGTTCGTCTACTACTCGGCGGCCAACGACCACGTCCGCGGCCTGCTCGCGCAGGCGTTGTTCCACGCCGACCACATCGATCGCGACATCCCGGCACTGCATTCGGCGGGAAAACCCCACCGTCCGGCGGCGCGCTGAATCCGGCTACGGTGGAACCGTGACCCAGTCCTCGTACCCGGCCGCCCTGCGGTGGCTGCTGTTGTGCGTGGTGGCGCTGGGGCTGGTCGGCATGCATCACGTGGTCGCCGAGTCCGGCCACGGTGCGGGGCACTCGGCCGTCGCGATGGCGGATCCATGTTGCGCGGACACGCCTTCGCACGACGATGGCGGACACAAAGGACTGCATCTGTGCCTCGCGGTACTCGCCGCGGCCGTGCTGCTGATCGTCACCTGGCTGCTCGTCCGGAATGGACGGACGGCGGGGGTGACCTGGAAGTCACGCCGGGGCGGCGGTTCGGCGTCGGGCCGTGATCCTCCGCGCTGGAGACCGGTTCCCGAGAGATTGTCCTTCCTTTGCGTGTTGCGGGTGTGACAGGCGGGTTCGTCCCGCCCTGCCCGAAACCGAGTTGAGGAAAGAACCATGACCAGCAGGAAACTGGCCGGGGCGGCCCTCGCCGCCCTGGCCTCCTTCGCCGTGCTCACCGGATGCGCGAGCTCCGACACGGCGTCCACCGGGCACGACATGTCCACGGTGAAGGCGCCGGATCCCCAGCAGGCCGGCCACAACCAGGCCGACGTCACGTTCGCGCAAGGGATGATCCCGCATCACGAACAGGCGCTCGCGATGGCGAAACTCGTCGACGGCCGCACTCGCAACGCGAAGGTCGTCGACCTCGCCGCGCGGATCCAGAAGGCGCAGGATCCGGAGATCCAGCAGCTGAACGGATTGCTGAAAGGCTGGGGAGTGGCACCGTCGGGCGAGCACTCCGGGCACGGCTCGGCGTCCGGCATGATGACCGAGGAAGATCTCACGAAACTCGGCCAAGCCAAAGACGCCGCCTTCGACAAGCAGTGGCTGGAGATGATGGTCGAACATCACGAAGGCGCGCTCGAGATGGCGAAGACCGCGCTGCAACAGGGCAGCAACGCCGAGGTGAAGGCGTTGGCGCAGAAGGTGATCGACGGTCAGCAGGCCGAGATCACCGAGATGCGCGCACTGCTCGGCTGAGCCGGGACGGTGGCGCGGGTCAACAGGCCCGCGCCACCGCCTCCCGAAAGTGCGGGCACTGGGTGAAGTCTTCGTGTTCGCATCCGAGAGCGCAGTCGACGATCGCGAGCGACGCCCGCGCGGCGGCGATACGTCGCTCGAGTTCTTCTTTGTGCTGTCTGAGGACCGCTTCGCGTTCGCCGGGCTTCAGGAACATCTCACGGATGCCGTCGAGGCTCAGTCCCGCCTCCTTCGAGCGCAGGATGATCGCTATCCGGCACAGATCGCCGTCGTCGTACCGCCGCCGATCACCCGCCCGCGCCGGCTTGAGCAGGCCGACGGATTCCCAATGGCGCAGGACATGCGTCGCCAGGCCGAAGCGCTCCGCGACCTCGCCGACGCTCAAGGTGCTTGACTTCATGTCGCCATTAAGTCGGACGATCCCCGGTATGTCCATGTTGCAGCGGCTCGACGCCGCCGATGCCCTGCCGGGAGCCGCCGAACTGCGGGCCCGGACCTACGAACTGCTCCGGCTCGAGCCCGGTTCCGCGGTGCTCGACGTCGGCTGCGGTGCCGGCCTGGCCGTATCCGAGTTGTCTTCCTGGGGATTCCGTGCGCTCGGCGTCGATCTCTCGACCGAGATGGTCGGAGAGGCCTGTCGTCGATCGCCTTCGTCTGAGTTTCTGGTCGGTGACGCTTACTCGCTGCCAGTCGACGGAGGGTTCGCGGGATACCGGGCGGACAAGGTGTTCCATGAACTGGCCGAGCCCGAGCGCGCTTTGGCGGAGGCGCGCCGAGTTCTGGCTCCGGGCGGGCGGATCGTGTTGTCAGGACCCGATTGGGAGGCGCTGATGATCGATTCCGCCTATCCGGCACTGACGCGCGAGATCGTGCGCGCCCGGACTTCGGTGATCGCCGCACCCCGGATCGCGCGCGGGTTTCGACGGTTGCTGGCCGGATGCGGGTTTCGTGAGGTTTCGGTGGAGGGGGTCGTCGGTTTCCTTGGCGGGGCTTCGTTCTTTCGCGGGTTGGTGGAGGTGGCCGTCCGGGTGGGCGCGGTTTCTGTTGAGGAGGGGGAGGTTTGGCTGGCGGAACAGGTTGATGGTGGGGGTTTTGTTGCTGTGCCGCAGTTTTTGGCCAGTGGTCGCGCTGTGGCTCTGTAGTTGGCCGGTTTGTGTGGTTGCCGGAAAACGGTAGCACCCGTGGTGCCTGTGAACCGGGCGTGGGAAGGTCCCCCTGCGTACGGGACTTCCCGGCCCTCGCCCTCGCCTTGGGGCGAGTTGCGGCGCTACTGCTGAGCCGGTTTGTGTCGTGGCCGGGAAACGGCGACGCTCGCGGGGCGGGATGTCGGGAGATCTCCTTTGCGTTCGGGACTTCCTGGCCTTGGGTGAGTTGCGGCGCTACTATCGGGCCGGTTTGTGTCGTGGCCGGAAAACGGCGACGCTCGCGGCACCTGTGAACCGGACGCTGGAAGATCCCCTGCGTACGGGACTTCCCGGCCCCCGCCATTGGGCGAGTAGCGGTACTTCTACCGGGTCGGTTTGTGTCGTTGCCGGAAAACGGCAACACCCGCAGCACCCAGGGGCCAGATGTCGGGATATCTCCTTGTACACGGGACTTCCCGGCCCTGGCCCCCATCGTTGGGCGAGTTGCGACGCTACTACCGAGCCAGCTTGTGTCATTGCCGGAAATCGGCAATGAGCTCGTCCCGTGAGGTTCGGAAACTGTCGGTGGTCGGTTGTACGTTCTGTGTGTGGATACTTCTGACGCCGTTGTGGCGCTACTCAAGGAAATGACCGAGTCGGATGTGTTGGGGGAGGTTAATGGTTCGCTGGATTCGTTGGGGGATAAGGATGTGGTGGATGTCGCGGTGGCGGCGTCGGTGGGGATCGCACGGTTGGAGGCGGTGCGGTTCCGTGCTATCGGACAGTTGGGGCGGCATCGTGGTGGGGTGGCGAGTGTGGTGCAGGAGGTGGCGTTCGCGTTGTCTGTTGTGGACCGTCATGCGGGCACTCTGGTTTCCACCGCGGAGGCGTTGACCACCCGGTTGCCGCGGACGCTCGGGTTGATGGACCGTGGGGTGGTGGATGGGTTCGGGGCGGCGAAAGTGGCGGCGGCGACGTCGTGGCTCTCCGACGAAGACGCCCGGGCCGCAGACGTGTTGTTGGAAGACCGGTTGGAGGGGAAGAACTCCGAGCAGGTCCGGAAGGCGGCGAGTCATGCGGCGATGACGGTGGATCGGGAGGGTGCTTCTCGCCGGGCTGAGCATTCTCGGGCGGGCCGCCGCCTCACGGTGCGCCACGGCGAGGCAGGGGTGGCGTCGATCGAGGTCGAGGACGGGCCGGTGGAGAAGGTCGCCGCCGCCTACACGCGGATCGATCGGGAGGCACGCGCCCTCAAGACCGGCGACGAGCCTCGCACCCTGGACCAGCTCCGTGCCGACGTCGCCCTCGACCTCCTGCTCAGTGGTCAGGGCGGCAAGAGCGAGCGGGCGGAGGTATTCCTCTATATGGATCTGAACACTTACCTCGGTGTGAACGAGGATCCGGCGGAGTTGGCTGGGCATGGGTGTATTCCGGCGTCGGTGGCGCGGGAGATCGCTGGTGGGCCGGATACGGTGTTGCGGCGGATCATCACGGATCCGTTGTCGGGGCAGGTGCTGGATTTGGGGCGGGATCGGTATCGGCCGACGGCGGGGGTGGGTGAGTTCGTGCGGGTGCGGGATCGTGAGTGCCGAAGACCCGGCTGCCACCGTCCCGCCCAAGCCTGCGACCTCGACCATGTCGTGCCATGGCAGTTCGGCGGCCACACCAACGCCGATGAACTGATCGACCTGTGCCGCCGCGACCACCGACTCAAAGACGAACCCGGCTGGATTTACCGGCTTGCCGCGGACGGCACTCTCACCGTCACCACCCCGACAGGGCAGCGTTACGACAGTTCGCCTCCACCGCTGCACGAACCCCGGACGGCCGACGAGCCACCACCGTTCTGAACCATCGCCGGAAAACGGCAACGGCCTCCTCCGGCAAGACCCTCACCTGCGGGGTGCCTCACCAAGGCCCATCCGCGCCGCCGCACTCTTCGGCGCAGGAACGCTTTCTGGGTGTTGCCGGATGCTTCGCTAAGGCAGCTTCTCCACCCACGACTATGACTTGCCGTTGCCCGTGCTGCCACGGTCCCTCCGCTAGCCGAGGAACCTCCGCCGAGTTCTGGGACGTCGCCGGAAAATGGCGACGGTCTGGGCCCGTGCCGTGGCCGTTCTATGGCAACGGTGAGGCGGTCGAGCTCGCTCAAAGGCGAACTCGGCTGGACTATCGGCTTGCCTCGGACGGCACTTTCACGGCGACCACGCCAGCGAGCAGAGTCGCGAGGGTTCGCCCCCGCTTGGTTGGCGAACCCCACCTTCTGAGCCATCGTCGGAAACGGCGACGACCAGGCGTGGGCTTCGGCGAGTTGTCGTTCGCAGGCGCCTTGGTCCCTTTGTGCCGTGGCTGTTTTTCGGCAACGACGAGACCGCCGGCACAAAGACGAACCCGGCCGCAGCACCCCAACTCACTGCGGCGCACTGCAAAGCAAAGCAAACGAGCGACCCTCAAGCGCGGGTACCGAGCACCGACATCCCCAGCACCAGTTCGTTCGCCGGATCGCAGCCGAGGAGGTCCTCGACCAGTTCGTCGCGGAGCGCCGCGGTGAACGTGACGTTCAGGCCGAGCGCGGTCGCCAGCAGGTACACGGTCTGGCTGAGGTGGCCGACGTCCATCAGCAGTACCCGGTAGGTGCGGCTCACCGGGTACTTCCACTGGTTTCGCTCGATGACGCTCGTGTAGATCAAAAGCGCGCCGGCGTTGCCGGTCCAGTGCTGGTCGCCGGCGAGTGCGATCAGTTGGTCGTCGTCGATCTTGCCGTCCAGTGGCGTGAGGCCGTGCCGGAAACCGTCGTAGTGGTAGACGGCCCGATCGAGGCCTTCGACATTTCTCGCGTAGACGTACACCTCTGTCGGGTGCCTCGCTCCGCCGGACGGGCTCGTCTTGAAGACGTTGCCGGTGGCGGGGATGTCGGGATGCGTTTCCGGTCTCGTCGGCCGGGCGGCGGTGAGAAGTGCGCTCAAATCGCGCAGCCGCAAGGGTTCTTCGCCGAACTCGCGGACGCTTCTGCGCTGGTTCAGTGCGTCGCCGAGTCCGATCGCGTTCAGTTCTTCCGTTGACGGTTCGGGCAGCGCTATCGTCTCGTACTCGCCCGAAGGTCGCACCGGAGAAGGCGGAGGGCTGGCCTTCGCCTTCTCCAGCAAGGATTTCGCCGTCATTTCGCTGGTCGTGAACTCGGTCTCGCGCAACGAGCGGGTGCCATAGTGAAAAGCCCTCGCGGACGTTCCCCAAGGGCCCCAATCCCGAAGGATCTCTTCTTCCCGCTGGTGCCGGGTGGAACCTTTGACCACCAGCACGTCGTACCGGATCATCGCGCGCGCGATACGGACGAGCCTTTCCCCGATCTCGGGATTCTCGTCCGCCGCGCGGACCGATTCCGGTTCTCGCCAAGAACCGAACCAGCGCAGGACGCGTTCGGTTCCTTCGGCGAGTTTGAGCTGGCGATGTCCGAGGTGGTCGTCCCAGACGACGTCACCATCGGACCAATAGAGCGTTCCGCAAGAGGAAACCCTTACCAGCATCGAATGTCTTGCGCCCCAGTCCCCAGTAATACTTTCCGAATACGTCAGGTCATTCAGCGTCGCGAGCGGAAAGGAGGCCCGCCGTTCGGCGGCGGCTCGAACCCACCCCAGGTGCTCTGTGCCTTGTACTCCGCTTCGAGCTCGTACAAGAACTCGTCGTCATCTTCCTCGTGCATGCCGTCGATCCTCTCCGTGAGCGGTTACTCCGGTCAAGCGAATATACCTACGCCAACAGAGTACCGGAGCGGAACGACTAATTACGCCGAGTAATCAGTCAGGTGCTGTTTGAGTTCGCGCACCTCTGACGACTCGGAAATGCCGAGATCGGTGTACAAGCGCAATGCGAAGCGGCGATGACGTTCCGCATTCAGTCGCTTACCGAGAATGTCGAACGCCGCCGCCATCTCCTTGTGGGCGATGGGCAGCATGCTGCGATTACCGGTCGATTCGAGCACTTCCACCGCGGTGGTGAACTGGGCGACCGCGAGTGCGGCATCGCCGAGTGCACGCGAATTGATACCGAGAGCGAGATAGCATTCCGCCTCGAGATCGGGTGATTCGTTCTCTTGCGCGAGTCTCAGCGCCTCGTCGAGTTCCTCGGCGGCTTCGGGATAGCGCCTGTTCTCGGTGTGGATCAGCCCGATCCGGTGCCTGGCGCGGGCTTCGATGAGCACGCTGCCGTGGGCGTGGGCGGTCTCGCGGACCCAGCCGAGGTGTTCGATCGCCTCGTCCGACTCGCCTTTGAGCCAGTGGGTGACCCCCGAGTTGCCCCTGGCCCGGCACTGCATCCGGACGTCGCCGGTGGTCGCGGCCAGTGCGAACACCTCGTTGAACAGCCGGTTCGCTTCGGTGAACTCGTTGAGCCGCCACAGGGTCAGCGCGTACATGTGCAGGGCCTGGTACTCGAGGACCACGTTCCCGGTGACCCGCGCGGCGGACAGGGCGAGGGTCTCCAGCTCCCTGGCCTGCCGGTAGTAGCCGCGGTTGTCGAAATAGCGCCACACCGCCGAGCAGAACGGCACGAGGTCCGAATAGTGCTGGTGGTTGTTCATCGCGACGGCCACCGGCAGCACGTTCTGCCATTGGGCGTCCATCCAGTGCGCGGCCTGGTCGTAGTCCGCGAAGGACTGTCCGTACTCGCTCTTCGGGACCTCGAGGCCGCCCGGCTCCTCTTCGGAATCCGGGTCGATGAAGTCCATCGCGGCCGCGACGGTGCTGCGGTAGTAGTCGAACAGCCGCCGCATCATCGCCTCGCGCTGGTGTTCGGGCTCCTCGGCGAGCAGGAGTTCGCGACCGTAGCTGCGGAGGAGGTCGTGCATCTCGTACCGGTCCATCGACGGCTGGCGCAGGAGGTTCACGTCGACGAGGCGTTCGGCGAGGCGGCGGGCCTTCCCGAGGTCCACTTCGGCCAGCGCCGCTGTCGAATGGAGGTCGAAAGCGGCACCGGGATGGTGGCTCAGCCGGCGGAACACCCGGCGTTCGGTTTCGCTCAAGTTCAGATAGGACACCCGGAAAGCGCCCGCGACGTCGCGTTCCCCCGCGGTGAGTTCGCCGAACCGGTTCCGCTCGTCGCGCAGCTGCCTGGCGACGAAGTCGAGCGTCCACGAGGCCCGCGCGCGCAGCCTGCTCGCCGTGACCGCCAGCGCGAGCGGAAGGTCGCCGCACAGGCTCGCCACCTGGTCGGCCGCGTCCGGGGATTCCCGCTTCAGCCGGGCGGGGCCGACGATCCGGCCGAGCAGGTCCACCGCGTCGGCCCGGGTGAACGGTTCGAGGGACAGCAGTTCGGCGCCGTCGAGGTCCACGAGCCGGGTGCGGCTGGTGATCAGCACGCAGCAACTCGCCGAACCGGGCAGCAGCGGGTTCACCTGCGTCGCCCCGATGGCGTTGTCCAGCACCAGGAGCACGCGTTTGCCGGCGAGACAACTGCGGAACAACGCCGCGCGCTGCTCGGTCCCGGCGGGGATGTCCGAACCCTGGATGCCGAACGATCGCAACAGTGCTTCGAGCGCGGACCCCGGGTCGACCGGATCACCCGCCGGCGAGAAGCCTTCGAGGTTCACGAACAGCTGCCCGTCGGGGAACAACGGGGCGAGCCGGTGCGCTGCGTGGACGGCCAGCGCGGTCTTGCCGACACCGGGCATCCCGTCGATCGCGATCAGCCGCGGCCCCGAGGAGGAGCCGTCCTGGCCGATTTCGAGAACGCTCCGCAGTTCCGCGGCGCGGCCGCCGAACGCGGGGAGGTCCGCGGGAAGCTGCGCGGGGCGGGGAAAGAGCGCCTTCTGCGCGTCCGCGTTCTCACGCCGCCCGACGGTGTCCATCCCGGCCCGGAGCCCGCCGACGCCATACCGGACGAGGGCGCCGTCCTCCATCAGTTCGGCGTCGGCGCGCAGGATCTGCTGGTGCAGCGCGCTCAGTTCGGCGCTCGGGTCGACGCCGAGCTCCTCGGCGAGCGCGATCCTGGTCCGGTCGAACGTCCGGAGCGCGTCGGCGCCGCGGCCCGCCCGGTAGAGCGCCAGCATGGTGAGGCACTGGAGGGTTTCGCGGGTGGGATGCCAGGCGGCGAGGTCGAGGGCCTCGCGGGCCGCCGCCTCCGTCTCGCCGAGCCGGAGCCTGGCGCCGATCAGGAGCTCGCAGGCGGCGAGGCGTTCTTCGTCGAGCCGTCGAGCCGTCTGCTCGATGGCCTCGCCTTCGAGTCCGTCGAAGGCCGGGCCGCGCCAGAGCGAGAGCGCGTCCGCGAGTTTGACGGCCGCCTGCGAGATCAGCCCGGCCGCCAGGAGTTCGGCGCCCTGGTTGTAGTCCGCTTCGAAGCGGACCGAGTCGAGCGAGGCGCTGCTGAGGGCGACGCGGTACGCCGAGCCGGTGGTGACCACGGCGGACCGGGCCACGCCGAGGTCGTGCCGCAGCCGCGCGATCGCGTTGCTGACCTGGCGGACGGCGGTCTTCGGCGGATTTTCCGGCCACATCGTGCCGATCAGGTACGACACCGGGACGAGCCTGCCCGCATTGATCAGCAGGGCGGCGAGAAGACGCTGCTCACGGCGCCCGCCGAGCCGGACGGGGACGCCGTCGACCTCGGCTTCGAGCGGGCCGAGAACGGAGAAGCCGAGTTGGGAGCTGTGGGCGGCGGTCCGGGGAGATCCCGCCGAATCGGGTAAACGATCAGCGGTCATATGCGACTATGTCGTCCGAGACCGTGAGCGTGCTCACGCACTACCTCCAGTCCGTTCGCCGGCTGATCGGCACCCTAGCCCACCGCTTCGGCCTCCAGCCAGGTCGGCGCGGGGGCACGCCGTACGGCATTCGGCCTAACGGGCGCGCGCTCGGCTGCCCTGGAACCGGTTCGATTCTACGCCCGGCGGCCCCTGAACTGCGCGGATGCCCGGCGGTGGAGAGCCGATGTAATTCCGATGCAGGGCCTTGGAAAGCTGAAGACATCAGCTGGCGGGTCGGCGCGACGGGGCAGCGCGCCGAACCGTATGTAGGGGCTCCGCGGCGGTTGGCCTTCGAACTGGGGGTGGCCAACCGCCCTGGTAGCCCTTTCCCGTCACAGGTTGCTCCCAGCTGAGCGCGGCACACTGGAACAAAGAGGAGTGTGCCGTCATGAGTGCTCTTGGCTATCTTGTGGGCGTCCTGCTCACCCTGTTCCTGATCGTGCTCGTCGTCCGGATGGTGCTGGACTGGACCGTCAACCTCGCCACCCGTCCGCCGGCCTGGTCCTTCCGGGCGCGCGGGATCGCCCATCGGCTGACCGAGCCCGTGCTGGCGCCGGTCCGCCGTGTTCTCCCGCCGGTGCGGGCCGGCGGGGTGGCGTTCGATCTCGCCTTCACCCTGGTGTTCCTCGGGGTCGTTCTCCTGCAGTCCCTCGCTTTCAGCCTCTGACCAGGTGTGATCCGCCGCCGTCGCGGGTACCAGGTGGCGGGAGGAGAGGAGTGTGCCCATGCGCCCGGTCTGGAGCGGTTCGCTTTCACTCGGTCTGGTGACGGTGCCGATCCGGTTGTACAGCGCGGTCGAGGACCACACGGTGCACTTCCGCCAGTTCCAGCGCGGCACCGAAGACCGCATCCGGTACCGGCGGGTGAACGAGCGCACCGGCAAGGAAGTCGGCTACGACGACATCGTCAAGGGTTACGAGCTCGACAGCGGTGACTACGTGGTCGTCGAACCCGAGGAACTCGACGAGATCGCTCCCGGGCGGTCGAAGTCGCTCGACATCGAGAGTTTCGTCGAGCTGGACGCCATCGACCCGATGTTCTTCGACAAGACGTATTGGCTCGCGCCCGCGAAGGACGAGTTCGAACGCCCGTACGCGCTTCTGCTCGAGGCGATGAGTTCGTCGGGCAAGGCCGGGATCGCGAAGTTCGTCATGCGTGGCCGCGAGTACCTGGCCCTGGTCCGTTCCGGCGACGGCGTCATGGTGCTCAACACCCTGCATTTCGCCGCCGACCTGCGGGATCCCGCCGAGCAGTTGCCGGATCTCCCCAGCAAGGCGAGGGCGCGCGGCAAGGAACTCGACATGGCCGTCAACCTGATCGACGCGATGAGCGGCGACTGGCGGCCCGAGGAGTACCGCGACACCTACACCGACCGTGTGCGTGAGCTGATCAAGGCCAAGAAGAAGGGCGACACCATCACGCCCGCCACCGAACCCGGTGAGCCGACGAAGGTCGTCGACCTGTTCGAGGCGCTTTCGAAGAGCGTGGAGAGCGGGAAGGCCAAGAAGAAGTCCGGGGCGAAGAAGCCTCCAGCGAAGCAAGATCTCTCTTCGTTGTCGAAGGCGGACCTGGAGAAGCTGGCTCGGGAACGGGACATCAAGGGACGGTCGAAGATGACACGGGCCGGCCTGGAGAAGGCGCTCAAGGCCTCGTGACGATGCCCGCCGTCGCCAGTTCGCCTGCGATGGCCTCGATCAGCAGCCGGACGTCCTCGGCCGCGGTCGGGTGCAGCCCTTCGGAAACGATCAGCACTTCGGACGTCGTCGCGGAGACCGCCGAGTGCCCGCTCTGCCGGTTCGTCCACCGCCTCGCGTGGGCTTGACCGTCCTCGTCCGCGAAGATCACCTCGCCGGGGTTCGGCTGTTCGACCGTGCCGGCGAAGGTCACGTACTTCTCGTCGCCTCGCGCGTGGCGGACCTCCAGCGAGCCGCTGATCTTCGCGACGTCCAGCACCGCGACGGGAATGGCGTAGGCGACCGAAACCGCGTTGCAGAGGTCGATCACCGGATGGATCCGGGGGAGCGAGCCTTCTTTCCGCAGCCGGCGCAGCAGGGACTCCGACGCGCAGCGGTACTGCGTCGGCTTCAAGCCCATCCTGGCGAACGCCCGCCGCCAGGCTTGGATCTCGGGGAACTCCGATTCCGGGCCATCAGCCAGCCGTCGTGTCGCTCGTTCGACGAACCTCTCCAGGTCGACCGGCATTTCCGGGGTGATACCGCCCGCCTGGAGGGTGCCGACGGCGAGGCCGGGGTGAGCGGCGTGGATCTCGGGGTGGTGCTGGAGTCGCATGCTGGACCTGTCTACTGGGTGGTGAACGCGAGTTTGACGCCGAGCGCGGCGAAGGAACCGGCGAAGATCCGCCGAAGCCAGGCGAGCACGCGCGGCCGGGAGAGAACGTGGTGCCGCACGCCGGCGGCGAGGATGCCGTACACGCTGAACACCACGAACGTCGCCAGCATGAACACCCCGCTCAGCAGCAGCATCCGGGGGATCGAACCGGGTTCGCCCGCCGGGACGAATTGGGGCAGGAACGCGAAGAAGAACAGTGTCAGCTTCGGGTTCAGGACGTTGATCAGCACGCCGGAGGTGATCGTCCGCAGGGCTGACACGGGTTCGGGATCGCCCTCCACGACGATCGCTTCCCGGTCCCTCAGCGTCGCCCAAGCCATGTAGAGCAGGTACGCCACGCCGAGGTACTTGAGGATCTCGAACGCCAGCGCGCTCGCGTGCAGCAGTGCCGCGAGACCGGTGATCGCGGCGACCATATGCGGGATGATGCCGAGGGTGCAGGCGGTCGCGGCGATGACGCTCGCGCGTCTGCCGCGGGCCAGTCCGGCGGAAAGCGTGTAGACCACGCCGGTGCCGGGCGTGGCGACCACGACCAGCGTGGTGATCAGGAAGGCGATGCTCACGCCGATCACTGTGGGCGGTCTTTGGCCCCGTGAACAGAGCCAAAGCCTGCCCGGTCCACTGGACCAAAGGCTTGCGTGAGGCGGCGTGAAGGCTTCACCGGATGGGGTGGCATGATGCACGCTCGCACGTCGACGAGGAAGGCCTTGGTTTGAGCGCGCGCACTTCCCAGATGGACGACCTCCGGCTGGTGGCACAACCGAATGCCGTGTTGTGCTCCGAGCTTTTCGTCCGTCTCATCTTGTCGGACTGGTCCTTGCGGCCGTTGCTCGATCAGGCGAAGACCGCCGCCGCCAGATTGGTGGGCGCGCTCGTCGACGTTGCCGACCCGAAGGAGCCGCCGTTCCTGACGCTCAGACTGCGGTTGCGCTCGGACGTCCTGGTCATCGAGGTCGACCACGACGTGGACGGGCTTCCCGCGCCCACGCCCGCGCCTGGTGAGCGGACCGGGGTGGCGCCGGGCAAGACCGGCGGCGTGACCACGTGGTGCGAGCTGCCGCTGCCCGGTGGCCTGTCCGCCGGACAGGTCCAGCTGCCGCGGCGGGGCGACCGCCGTACCCTGGTGGACGAGCCTGTCTCCGGCGCGCCCGTCGGCGCCGACCCCGAAGTCCTGGAACGGCTTTTGACGCGGCTGAGTGGCTGGTCGGGCTGACTGGCACGAAGCGCGCCGCCACGCCGGTCCTGGAGATCGAGTACGAACACGCCGGTGCGGCCGTGGCCGCACTGCTCCCGTGAGAGCGATCACCCGTCCGTGCGCATGACGATCTGGATCTTCGCTTGTCCTACCGGGTAGGCGCACGATCCGGGCGCCACGGACGGAGGAGGACCCGATGTCGTTGGGCGACAAGATCAGTAACAAGGCCGAAGAGCTCGGCGGTAAGGCCAAGGAGACCGCCGGCGACGCCACCGGCAACGACGAACTGCGCGCGGAGGGCCAGGCGGACCAGGCGAAGGCCGGTCTCAAGGGCGCCGTCGAAAACGTGAAGGACGCCGTCGGCGACGCGGCGGACAAGCTCCGCGACACCTTCAAGAAGTAGCGGCTCTCGCGGGCCGGGGCGGCGGTTTTCCGCGCCCCGGCCCGCTTTTCAGCCGTGCAGCAGCACCGGCAGGCTGGTGAGCCGCGTGCCCTGGATGCCGCCGAGGAACGTCTGCCGGAGTTCGGCGTGGGGCACGGCGAGCCGGGCTCGGGGGAAGTCCGTGCGCAGGACCGTCGCGACCGCCCGCAGTTCGAGCTGCGCGAGCTGGGCGCCGACGCAGAAATGCGGGCCCGCGCCGAAGGTCAGATCCGGACCGGGTTCCCTGGCCGGGGCGGTGTTGATGCCCTGGATGTCGACGAGCACCGGCGCTTTGGCGGGGAGCCGGATCCCGGCGAGGTCGATCTCCGTGGTCGTGAACCGCCAGAGGGTGAACGGGGCGGGCGGATGCTCCCGGAGGGTTTCGCGAACCAGAGCGCCCTCGGGGGCGGCGTCCCCGTCGAGTAGCCGTGAGATCAGGAAACCGATCGAAGCGTCGGTGGTCAGCTGCCCGGCGAAGATCAACGCGAACAGGTGATACCGCAGATCGTCTTCGGACGTCTCGGGCGGGAGGTTGTCGCGCAGTTCCTTCGCGAGCCCGTTCCGGTTCGGCGTCAGCCCCTCGGCGGCGAGGTCCGCGATCGCGGCGATGGCCTTGCCCTGGGCTCCCGGTGCGGGGTCGGACATGCGGCGGCAGGCATCGACGGCGGCGTCGAGCAACCGGAGCGGGATTCCGAGCAGGTCGAGCAGCACGGTGAGCGGGAAACGGGTGGAGAACCCGTCCATGAGGTCGACGTTTCCGTCGCCGAGTTCCGTCAGCAGCGCGTGCGCGATCTTGTGGATCCGGTCCGACTGAGCTTGGATCCGTTTGGCGCTCAGGAGAGGAGCGTGTGCTCGCCGCAAGAGCGTGTGGTCCGGGCCGTCCAGTGTGGTGAGTGACGGCTGTTCGGCGGCGGTTTGTTCGAGTCCGGTCCACCCCTCGGGGGCCAGCGCGGGATCTTTGGTGATGCGCGGGTCCGACAAGACCGCACGGGCCAGCTTCTCGTCGGTCACGATCCAGGCGCTTCCGCCCTCGGGGGCGGCCACTTCGACGAGAGGGCCGGCGGCTCGCAGCGCGGGCCGGACGGGATCGGGCTCGGTGATGCCGCGGGTCTTCGCGGCGAACGGATCGGGGAGCACGGGAACTCCTTCATGAGAAAGTAGCTTCACGATGAAGGTATATTTGCGACCGGTAGGTTGTCAAAGCACCTGAGTCGAGGAGGGCTGATGGAGGATCGCGTCACGTCGTTGCTGGACGGCCTCCGGAGCTTCGGGGCGAATTACACCGAGTTCACCCGGCGTTTCGCGAACTGGCTCGGCCTGCACGCCACCGACGCCGCCGCGCTGGTGGAGATCCTCTACGCCGAAGACACCGGCTCGCCGCTGTCCCCGGCCCGGCTCGGCGAACGCATCTCGCTGACCTCCGGCGCGACCACGAACCTGCTGAACCGCCTGGAGAAGCTCGGCTACGTGGTGCGCACCCGGGAGAACACCGACCGGCGGGTGGTGACCTTGCGCAGCGGCCCCGACATCCAAGGTCCCGCGCGGGAGTTCTTCGGCCCGTTCAGTGCCGGGCTCGCGGCGCTGGTCGCGGAGTACCCGGCGGAGGAGATCGAACGGTTCGAGGGCTTTCTGCGGCATCTGCGGTCCACAATGGACAAGGTGCTCGAAGAGCAGGGGTAAGACCCCATTCGAGTGTTCTCACCCACTCGACCAGTCCGCGACGCCCTCGGTGCCGAATCCCTCCCTGACGCCACGGAACCGCGTAGCCGGGCGTCGGGTGAGGTGGAGGCAGCTTGATGGTCGAGGGTGTACGGACGAGTCCGCGTGGAAGCGGCGGCACCGGGACGGAGCCTGCCGAAACGAGCCTGATGCAACGGGTCGCGGCAGGAGACGAACAGGCGTTCGCCGACCTGTACGACGTCGTCGCGGGACCGGTGTGGGGAGTGGTGAACAGGGTCGTCCGCAACGGCACGTTCGCCGAAGAGGTCACCCAAGAGGTCCTGGTGGAGGTGTGGCGGACGGCGGCGCGGTTCAAACCGGGCAAGGGGAGCACGCTGGCCTGGGTGCTCACCATCGCGCACCGGCGGGCGGTGGACCGGGTGCGTTCGCATCAGGCCTCGCTCGACCGGGACGACCGCGCGGGCAGACTCGATTTCCGGCGCCCGTTCGACGAGGTCGCCGAATCGACGATCAGTAATCTCGAGCAGCAACGGGTGCGCCAATGCCTGACCGCGCTGACCGACCTGCAACGGGAATCGGTGGTGCTGGCCTACTACAACGGTTACACCTACCCGGAAGTCGCGGAAGTGCTCAAGACCGCGCCCGGCACGGTGAAGACCCGCATCCGCGACGGCCTGATCCGGCTGCGTGACTGCTTGGGGGTCGGGCAATGACGGCGGAACTGCACACGCTGACCGGGGCCTACGCCCTGGACGCCGTCCCGGAGGAGGAGGCCGCGGCGTTCAAGCGGCACCTGCGGGGTTGTCCCTCGTGCGGCCAGGAAGTCCGGGAGCTCCGGGAGACCGCGGCGCGGTTGGGGGCGGCGATCGGCATCGCGCCACCGGCGAGGCTGCGGGAGGCGACGCTCACGCAGGTCGCCGGAACCCGTCAATGGCCTCCACTGGTCGCTGTCGCACGTCGAGACGGGCCTTTGAAGACGAGGATCGCCCTTTGGGGTGCCGCGGCGGCCGCCGCCGGAGCGCTGGTGTTCGGCCTGGTCACCACGAACACCGAGCCGGGGACCGATCCCGCGCAACAGCGGCTCGCCTCGGTGAACGCGGTGCTCACCGCCCCCGACGCCTTGACGGCCAAGGGGGCCGAACCCGGGACGACCACGGTGGTGACTTCGCGGAGCCACGGCAAGATCGTCGTGCTGGCGGGTGATCTGCCGCCGCTGGCTCCGGGCAAGGCGTACCAGGTCTGGCTTCTCGGCGCGAGCGGCGTGCATTCGGCCGGGCTGCTGGCGCAGGACGGTCCACATCGGACTCTTCCGGTCCTCGCCGAGCTGCCCGGCGGGATCGACAGGGTCGGCATCACCGCGGAACCCGCCGGAGGTTCGCGGACACCGTCCACCCCCGCCGTCGCGATGATCCCCCTCGGGACGTGACCGGAGGGGGATCATGCGTGATCAGAGGCGTAACTCGCGTGATCAGAGGCGTAACTCGCGTGATTGGGGGCGGATCACTGGATGCGGGAGCCGGCCTTCGCGGAGAAGCGGAACTCGATGGTCGTCGGGAGCTCGTCGAGATCGAGTGCCTGGCGCAGCCTCGGCAGGCCCTCAGTGGTGATCCGCTCGCGGATGGCGGCCAGGTCGCCGTCCTGTTCGGCGCTCAGCACCGCGGCCAGCACCGGCGCGTCTTGGGTGCCGCCGAGCGTGGCGTGCGCGGCGTGGACGCCGGGGTAGGTCGCGACCTCCGCGGTGAACGGGTCGACCGCGGTGCTCGCGGCCAGCGTGGTCTGGCCGGTGTCCTGGCCGAAGCGCCAGGTGTGGGACTTCGGTTTGCGGACGGGCTGCGCGATGAGCCACCGCAGCACCAGCAGGCCGACGACCACCGCGCCACCGGCGACGGCGTACCAGACCCATCCGGGTGGCGTCGCCGTACCGGGGACGAGCGTGGCGCCGGGGTCGAGCGGCGGGATCCGGCCGAAATGGGTGCCGACGGCGAACACGCCACCGGCGAGCAGCACGAGCCCGGTCAGCACCAGCAGGGTGCGGTTCAGCCGGGCGGGACGGTTGAGGTCGGTCATGACGTGCTCCTGGTGGCCTTGACCCGGACCCGCACGGCCGGGACGGTGGCCGGGCCGATCTGGGCGAGACGGTGCTCGATGGCGGCGCGGACGGGGTCGGCGAGTCCCGCGGTGTTCGTCCTGCCGGTGGTCACCACCGAGACGATCCCGCGCCGCTTGACCTTCAGCTTCGCCGCCGAAACACCGTCCACAGTGGACGCGGCGGTGCGCAGGGTCGACCGGTAGCTGCGCCGTGAGGCGCCGGAGTCCGGGTCGCCTTCGAGTGGCAGCACGGTCGGCTTCCCCGGGACGATCGCGCTCACGAGGAGCACCAGGCCGAGCAGCGCGACCACACCGCCGGCGATCGCCGGCAGCGGATCACTCCACCGGAGTCCGTGCAGCGCGGACGCGACGGCGTCGTAGCGGATCCACGGGTTCTCCCCGAGGATCGTCTGCACCGCGACGGTGGCGGCGAGGACACATCCGGCGAGCACCACGAGTGCGACGAGCACGGCCGGGACGCTGCGGCGGGGGCGCCGTTTCATCGGACCCTCCTCGTTTCGGTCTCGGTGGAATGCAAGGCCGTCACGGTGATGTCGACCCGGGTGACGGTCAGGCCCGAGAGCTCGCCGACGCGGCGGATCAGATGCTCTCGCGCGGTTTCGGTGGTGGCGCGGACCGAAAGCGGGTACTTCACCGAGAGCCGGACGTCCAAAGTGGTCGCCGAGCCGGTGACCTGCGCGCTCACCTTGGCGCCCTGGTCGAGGTCTTCGCCGCCGACGGCGATCCCGAGCACCCGGGAGGCCGCGCCGCCGATGCCGTCGAGTTCGGTGATCGCCCGCGCGGCGATCCGCTCGACTGCACCGCCGGCGACGGTCAGGCCGCCGCGCCCGTCCGTTTCCGGCGCGGCGGCGGTCATGGTCGTCATGGCGATCAGCCCCTGTCGCGGCCGGCCAGGGCCGAAAGGTCGAGCTTGCCGTCGAGGAACCGGCCGACCAGCAGGCCGAGGGCGGCGAGGACGAGCACGACGAGGAAGGCGCCGAAGCCGCCGAACGCGCCGGCCACGCCGAGCACGAGACCGGTCAACAGGCCGAGATGGGTGGCGTTCATGAACGTTCTCCTTGCTGTAGGGCGCGGACGGCGCCGGTGGTCACTGGACGCGGCCGGATTCGGTGGTCTCGTCGGCGTCGTCGTCGCCCGGGATGTGCACGTCGGACACGTTGATGTTGACCTCGACGACCTCGAGCCCGGTCATCTGCTCGACCGCGCCGATCACGTTGCGGCGCACCGATTTGGCGAGATCCGCGATCGCGACGCCGTATTCGACGACGATCTGCAGGTCGACCGCGGCCTGGCGTTCGCCGACCTCGACGGAGACACCCTGCCCGGCGGACGCGGTGGCGCCCGGGATGCGCTCGCGCAGCGCGTTGAACGCCCGCACGGCGCCGCCGCCGAGCGCGTGGACACCGGTGATCTCGCGGGTCGCGAGGCCCGCGACCTTCTGCACGACGGTGTCGGCGATCGTGGTCACGCCCTGCGTGGAGACCAGGGCGCTGTTCTCGGTGGGGGCGGCGGAGTTCGAGTTCGGCTTGGCCGTGGTGGCGGTGTTCGTCATCGCGCTCTCCTGAAGTTCGGTTTCCGTTGCCTGCGGTGGAAGTTCTTCACTTCCACACTCCATAGACCCAGCGGCGCGAAGATCGTCACGACCCGATCGTGTGGTCTGGATCTCACCCTCCGTGGGTATGGCTTGGTCGCGCGGCTGAAGGGACCTCTGGTCTTCGCGGGGCATCTCTCTTAGGAAAGGTTCCTAACTAACTGGAGGCGATGTGCGCGGACGTGGACTGGCGGCGGCGACGGTTCTGGTGGTCCTGTGCGGCGGCTCGGCCGCCGTCGCGGAGACGACGGCGGCGCGGACGGCGCGCAACATCATCTACATCCAGGGCGACGGCCTCGGGCTTGGCCAGCGCGACCTGCTCCGCCTGGCGCTCAAGGGCAAGCACGGCAAGCTGGCGATGGACGGGCTCGCGGCCACCGGTCTCGTGCGGACGTCGTCCGACGATCCCGACGAGATCGTGACCGACTCGGCCGCGGCGGCCACCGCCCTCGCGACCGGGCACAAGACGCGTAACGGCGCCGTCGGCGTGGACGCCCACGGCCGACCGCTGGAAACGATCCTCGAACGGGCGAAGCGGGCGGGGAAGTCGACCGGCCTGGTCACCACCGCGCAGGTGACAGGCGCCTCGCCGGCGGCCTTCGCGGCGCACGTGCCCAGCAGGGACTCGCAGAGCGACATCGCGAAGCAGTACATCGAGAACAGCCGCCCGGACGTCCTGCTCGGCGGCGGCGAGGACTGGTGGTATCCGAAGTGGAACCCCGGGCTGTGGCCGGACAAGCCGGGGGAGGAGAGCCGCAGTCCTTACGGCAACCTCGTCGAACGCGCGCAGCGAACCGGCTACACCTACGTGCGTGACGGCGACGAACTGCGGAATACGCGGGCGAACCGGATCCTCGGCCTGTTCGCGAACGAGGACATGGTCGATTACGGCCCGGACGGCGTCGGGAAGTACGCGCCGCGGGTGCCGCTCCAGCAGATGGCGCGCAAGGCGCTGGACACCCTGTCGAAGAACCCGCGCGGCTTCTTCCTCTTCCTCGAAGAAGAGGGAACCGACGGGATGTCGCATGAGAACAACGCGCACGGCGTGATCGACGCGGGCCGCGCGCTCGACGCCACCGTCGCCGAGGTGATGCGGTTCGTCCGCACGCACCCCGACACGCTGGTGATCATCGGCGGCGACCACGAGACCGGCGGACTGTCCATCGAGAACCACGACCCCTCCGACACCGATCCGGATCAGGACGGTCCGTTCGACGTGCCGGGCTCGAAGCTCAAGTTCACTGTGGACTGGACGACCCACGACCACACCGGCTCCGACACCCCGGTCACCGCCGAAGGCCCCGGCGCCACCCGTCTCGGCGGCACGGTCGAGAACACCGACGTGCACTGGGTGATGCGGGCGGCGAGCGGCCTTTGAGCGGGGATCCCTGACGGTCAGCCGGCCCGCACCGATGCCGGTGTCGCCGATTCGATCGGGTCCTTCTTCTTTCCGGTGGCAGGCAACGTGGCCATGAGTACGGCCGCGCCGAGGAGGGTGGCGACCGCGATCCAGCCCGCGCCGACGTGCATGGCATGAATGAACGCGTCGTCGGCGGCCCGCGCAAGCGTGGGCCGGTCGACGGCGGTGGCGACGTGGCGGGCCTGTTCGGCGGACACCCGCGCCTGATCCCGCACCGGGCCGGGTGCGTCCGCCAGCGAAGGTTCGATCGCCCGCCGGTACACGACCGACATGATCGTGCCGCCGACCGCGATTCCGAGCACGCTGCCGGTTTGCCGCACCGTGTTGGTGACGGCGGACCCCGCACCGGCCTGGTCCAACGGCAGGTCGCCGATCAACGCGGCCGTGACGGGGCCGATCACCATGCCGATCGAGAGACCCTGAACGAGCAACAGGATTTCGATCCAGACGAGTGGGGTGTGCAGCCCGAGGAACCCGTATCCGGCCATCGTCAGCGCGGCCATGGTCAGCGCGGGCACGGTGACAAGGCGTAGCGACAGGCGGCGGACCAGGCGGGTGGCGAGGGGTGCCCCGGCGAGCGCGCCGAGAGCGGTCGGGACATTGGCCAGACCCGCTTTCATCGGTGAGAATCCGAGCGCGCCTTGGAGGTAGAAGGCGTTGTAGAAGGTGATCGCGGCCACGGCGAAGAGCAGTAATCCGAGGGCCACATTGCCGCCGCCGAACGCGCGTCGCGCGAGCAGCCTCGGGTCGAAGCCGGGCACCTTGGCTCGCAGTTCGACGAGTACGAAAACGGCCAGCAGAACCAGACCGAGAACGATCGGCGCCCAGACGTCGGCACGACTCCACGCGGTCACCTGCCCCGCCCGGATCAGCCCGTAGGACAATGCCACGAGTCCGCCGGCCGACAGCACCATTCCGGCGGGGTCCAACGGCCGCGGAGTGGGGCTGCGGAAATTCGGAACCAGCACGGCGAGCCCGGCGTACGCAAGCACCGAGACCGGGACATTGATCAAAAAGACCGAGCCCCACCGGAAATGATCGAGCAGGAACCCCGCCAGCACCGGGCCCGCGGCCATTCCGACACCGGCCGACGTCGAGAAAACGCCGATCGCGGCAGCGCGGGCGGGGCCGGTGAAGGTCCACATGAGGATGGCCAGCATGGCGGGCGTGATCAGCGCGCTGCCCACCCCCATCACAGCCCGGGCCGCGATCAGCTGGCCCGAATCGCTCGCGTACGCCGCCCACAGCGAGGATCCGGCGAAGACCGCCAACCCGCTGGAAAACACCGTCCGGTGACCGAAACGATCGCCCAAAGCGCCCGCGGTGAACATCAAGGTGGCGAAGGCCAGCGTGTACGAACCGGTGGCCCATTGCAGTTCACCGGGATCGGCCCCCAGCCCGCGGACCGGGTCCGCGAGGGTTTCCAGCGTCGTACTCAGGACGGTGTTGTCCAGCCAAATCAGCAGCGAACACAACATGAGAACGGCGAGAATCAACCGCTGCCTGAATTTCGGCAGCGTCGCAGGCGTGGTCAATGAGCACCTTCGGATATCGATCGGCGGGAACTCGAGCGACCATAAGCAAACTCCGCGACGCTGTCAAATATGGTTTTTATTGGCGATACTGTTGCGGTTGAATGAATTGTATGCCCTCGGCTGGGTTTGCGGAATGAACAATTCTGTGCCCTCGGGATGATTTGTCATTTGAGGGATTTCATGCCTTCGTGAGTGCGGTATCCAGGCACGCGAGTCACGCCTTGCTTCACGACCGGCCGCCGAGGTCACAGCCGTCCCACTGTCACCAGGGATCACATCTGACGGTAGCGAAAGCCTCCTTCACTACCGTCAGAGTAGGCAAGGAGGCCTTCACTACCAGGAGAACGCGTACGCAGGAGCGACACCTGGCCCCCGCCACGACACGTTCGACTTACCCCTCAATAACCAGGTAGGGGCGCCCTGTGGCGCCGGTCCGGTCCCTCCGGTTCGTCAGGCGACGAGACGCCGTTCCTGTGGATCGAAGCAGACCAGCTCCAGTGCGAGGGCACGCTCGACGGCGAATCTCGCGGCTTGCTCGTACTTGCTGTAGACCATGCCGAAGTAGAACAGTGGGCCGCTGGCGTTGTTGATCAGTGGTCCGTCCGACCAAGGGACGTCGTCTTCGTCGTCCTCGGCGTCTGGGTCGAGATCGGGCCAGCGAGCCACCAATGCGCCGATGTAGTGCTGGATCAATATGGTCGGTGGAGTGCGTAGTCCTCCCATGTGCTCGCTGTGGAGGGTATCGAAGGTTGTGTGTGCGGCTTTGTGGTCGGCGGGACGGGGTCCTTCCCAGACGGCGAGGTGGTAGCTCATGGGCAGAGTGTCCTCGACAGGTCCGACAGTTCGGACGGAGGCGACTTCTGCTAGGTGGTGCCCGGCGACTCGGTGCTCACCGGGGCAACGTTTGTGACGGACCGCACCGGTCATCGCGTTGACCTCTAGCCTGGTCGAGGTCCGACCATGAGGCCATGACCCTCGAAGCAGACGAAATGCTCCTGTTCCGGAACGCCATGCGGATCACCGACGGCCACCTGGAGCAGTTCACCGCCGCCGTGCGCGAAGCCGTCGACTTCGTCGAGCGCAACGCGCCGCAGGTGATGGTGCAGACGTTCGTGGACGCTGATCGCATGCTGGCCTACAGCTATCAGATGTACGCCGATTCGGACGCGGTTCTCGAACACTGGCGGATCTCCGAGAACCACATCAACGCCGTGTCGGAGCACTGCACGGTGGTGGACTTCCAGGTGCACGGCTCACCGGACGAACGAGTGCTGGAGGGGATGCGGGGGATGATCGACGACGGCACCGCTGTCGTCACGCCACGGATCGCGGGCTTCGTGCGCCCCCTGCCGGACCCGCACGGCACGACATGACTCGTACGCGTCGGTTCACGGTTCGCGGTCCTGGACGCGGCGGGCGATGGCGAGTGCGATCGGCGCCACGAGCCAGCACAGATACGCGCCGGTGTCCTCGGTCAGGAACGAGACGGGAATGGAAACCCCGAACACCGCGGCCAAGCAGATGCTCCGCGTCAGGCTTTGGGTGAAGACCCGGGGCGGGCCGTCGGTCCGGTACAGGTGTTCGCGCCGGATCTCCCGGATGATCAGCGCGAACGACGCGGAGGCCAGCACCTGGACGATCGCGTAGAGGCTGAACCGGAGCGGGAAGGCTCCCTCGGCGGTGATCACCCGCGTCGCGAACGGCATCAGGACCTGCATGAACAGCCATCCCAGGGTGAGGCTGATCAGCCGGCCGTTCAGTGAGCGGACATAGCGGAAGATCTCGTGGTGGGCGCGCCAGTGGGCGGAGATCACCACGAAGCTGAGCGCGAAGGCGACGTACTCCTTGCCGTGGGCCGAGATCGAGCTCAGCATGGCGGCGGTGGTGTCGCCGTGGGGGATCGGGAGATCCAATGCCAGCAAGGTGAGCGCGATCGCGATCACCGCGTCGACGAAGATGGTGAGCCGCTCGGCGGCGGCCTTCCCGATCGCGTGGCCGGTCTGTGTCGTCATGGTGGGCTCCCGCGGTCTCAGGCGGCGATTTCCGCGGCCGGTCGTGGGAGGGCCGCGAGTCGCCGGGATCGCACGGCGAGGACGATCATGACCGCGGGGATCAGGAGGTCGTTGACGAGGACTCCGCCGGTGTTGCCGGGGGAGTGGTCGCCGCCCGCGAACCATTGGTAGACGTGGCCGATCGCGGCTCCCCAGAGGAACATCCCGCCGCCGATGCCGATGGTGATGCGTTCACGCGCGGACGCCGAGGCGGCCCGGAAACCCATGACGGCCAGTGCGAGGTTGGCGAAGGCGATCTCGAACATGAAGGGCGTCCGGTCGAAGCCGATCGCCGTGGCCATGACATCCGGGAAGGCGAGGAAAGCGATCGTCATCCACAGGCTGCCGCAGCCGAAGGCGCCGATGGCCCACCAGCGCTGCCAGATCTCGAGCCGTTCCTCGGGTGATGTCGCGTGGCGGGCGCGGAGGAAGGCTCCGGCGGCGGGCACGACGATCCAGACCAGCGGGAAGGCGGATTGGGCGAAGTAAGAGAAGTTGTCCATGACATCAGTCTTACCTAGTTAATATTAACCAGTCAACACTCTGGTATGGTGAGGTCGTGGATGACGGACTCGCAGACCTGCTGCACCGCGTGGTCATGCTGATGGGCGAAGCGGCCCGTCGGCGCGCCGATGACTCCGGTGGTTTGACCTACAGCCAGGTACGGCTTCTGGGCACGCTCGAGGACATCGAGCCGACGACGCAGCACCGGCTCGCTCAGGCGCTGTCGGTCTCCGACCCGGCGATCAGCCGGGCCTTGCGGCCGCTCGAAACGGACGGTCTGGTGCGGATCACCGTCGACCCCGAACACGCGCGGCGGCGGCTGGTCCGGCTCACCGATCTCGGCCGGAAAGCCTTCCATGCCGCGGGAAAGCCGCTCTACGACGAGTTCCGCGAGGGACTCATCGCCGCCGGCTTTCCTTACGAGCGCTACCTCGAAGACACCCTTCGGCTGGCGGAAATCCTCGCGCCCGACTGAGTCCGCTGGACTCAGAGGTTGGTGATTCCGGCGCTCAGTGCCAGGGCCGCGGCTTCACCGCGTGAGGTCACGTCCAGCTTCTTCAGCAGGCCGGTGACATGGAACTTGACCGTGCTTTCGGTGATCCCGAGTGCGTCGGCGATGGACTTGTTGCGCTGCCCCCGGGCGACCAGCCGCAGCACTTCGAGTTCGCGGCGGTTGAGATTCGACGGCAGCGTCTCGTCGGTCCGGCCCGCGGCCGGTTCGAAGGGGACGCTGATGGCGACGTGGCTTCCCCAATCGGGGAGGGCGTCGATCCGGACGGTGGCGCCGAGGGTTTTCGCGCGTCCGTCGAGTTGCAGGCGCAGGCCGGCGCTGTCGAGGCTGCCCGGTCCTTGATCGCGGATGTCGAGGTGCAGTGCGGTGCTGTCGGTCGACCAGGCGACCCGGAGGCGGGTCAGCTCGGGTTGGCTGGTGAAGGCCAGCACCGCCGTGCAGGTCATCGCGCGGGCGGCGTGGGCGATCTCGCCGGGTATGGGCCGCCCGTTCTTCGGCGGGGCGACGAAGTCCAGTCGCGCGTCGTGGTGGCGCAGCATTTGCCGGATTTCCCGCCGCAGCCTGCCGAACGCGGTGTGCGCGGGTTCTTCGGACTGTGCGAGATCGGTTTTCTGGGCCGACCGGAGCGCCACCAGCGCGGCCGAGGCGGAGTCGGTCGCGGCGAGCCGGGCGCGGTGGTCGTCCAGCCGGGAGGACCGCAGTGTGGTGAGGATCGTGACGAGCGCGGTTTCGTGCGCGGCGGCCATTTCGGCGATCGTCCTGGCGCGTTCGCTGGAGGCCGCGCGGGATTCGGCGAGGTAGTCGGGGCTGGCCTGCGTCACCTGCTGGCGGATCGAGGTCGCGACGACGCCGAAGACCTCGGCCAGTGAAGCGGGATACGGGAAGCGGGTCCGGCTCGACCGGGGGACGAGCGCGAGCAGGGTGCCGATCGGGTCCTGCACGGCCCAGACGGTCCGGGTGGCGCCGCCGAGAGAGGCCGTCGTGGTCAGCTGATGGCCGGGCGGCACGCTCGCCTTGAGCGCTTCGAGTTCGGCGATGGTGATCTTGTCGGTGATCTCCCTGGCGCCGGTGACTTTGCGCGGCCGCCCGGTGCACTCCCGGGTGAAGATGACCAGAGCCTGATGCGGCCAGCGGTCGGCGAGGAAGCGCGAGAACCGGTCGGCGATTTCACGCAACGGGCCTTCGATGACGTCGCGCAGTGCGGTCAGGTCGGCGGAGTCGGGCATCCAGCGAGCCTAGCCGCCGGATTACCTGGTCGAAAGGACAGGATCCACTGGACCGATGACCAGGTCGCTTCCGAGGCTTACGGGCTTAGCCTCACGTGAAGCATGCGTCGACGCGCATGCCTGTGTTGCCGAACGGCGGAGGAAACAGGGAATGTCACAGCAGGTGCGCGGAGTGATCGCCAGGTCCCGGAACGCTCCGGTGGAGCTGACGGACATCGTGATCCCGGATCCGGGCCCCGGCGAGGTCGTCGTGTCGATCGCGGCCTGCGGGGTCTGTCACACCGATCTGACCTACCGCGACGGCGGCATCAACGACGAGTTCCCGTTCCTGCTCGGTCACGAGGCCGCGGGCACCGTGGAGAGCGTCGGCGACGGCGTGGAATCCGTACGACCCGGGGATTTCGTCGTCCTCAACTGGCGCGCGGTGTGCGGGCAGTGCCGGGCCTGCAAGCGCGGACGCCCGCAGTACTGCTTCGACACCTTCAACGCGACACAGAAGATGACGCTGACCGACGGCACCGAGCTGACCCCGGCGCTGGGCATCGGCGCGTTCGCGGACAAGACGCTCGTCCACGCCGGACAGTGCACCAAGGTCGACCCCGCCGCGGACCCGGCCGTGGCGGGCCTGCTCGGCTGCGGCGTGATGGCCGGACTCGGCGCGGCGGTCAACACCGGCGCCGTCGGCCGCGGGGATTCGGTCGCGGTCATCGGCTGTGGTGGAGTCGGCGACGCCGCCGTCGTCGGGGCCCGGCTGGCCGGGGCGGGCACGATCATCGCGGTCGACCGGGACGAGCGGAAGCTCGAGTGGGCCCGTGAGCTCGGCGCGACCCACACCGTCAACGCCTCCGGCACCGACACGGTCACCGCGATCCAGGAACTGACCGGTGGTTTCGGCGCCGACGTCGTCATCGACGCGGTCGGCCGCCCGGAGACGTGGAAGGCCGCCTTCTACGCACGTGACCTGGCGGGCACGGTGGTCCTGGTCGGCGTTCCGACGCCGGACATGCGCCTGGAGATGCCGCTGATCGACTTCTTCTCCCGCGGTGGCGCGCTGAAGTCGTCCTGGTACGGCGATTGCCTGCCGGAGCGGGACTTCCCGATGCTGATCGACCTGTACCTGCAGGGCCGGTTGCCGCTGGAGCGGTTCGTGACCGAGCGGATCCCGCTCGACGGGGTCGAGAAGGCCTTCGACGCCATGCACGCCGGCGAGGTCCTGCGTTCGGTGGTGATCCTGTGAGCGGGAACCTGAGGATCGAACGCGTCGTCACCGCCGGGGTCTTCGAACTCGACGGCGGGAGCTGGGACGTCGACAACAACGTCTGGCTCGTCGGGGACGACGACGAGGTCGTGATCGTGGACGCCGCGCACGACGAGAAGACCATCACCGAGGCCGTGGGCGGCCGTGACGTGGTCGCCGTCGTCTGCACCCACGGGCACAACGACCACGTCACCGTCGCTCCGATGCTGAGCGAACACCTGGATGCCCCGGTCGTGCTGCATCCGGGCGATCGGGAGCTGTGGGAGATGACCCACCCCGGCCGCCGTTTCCGGCACATCGAGGACGGTGAGCGGATCGCCGTCGCCGGCACGGAACTCAAGGTCATCCACACACCAGGGCATTCACCCGGATCGGTGTGCCTGCACCTTCCCGAGGCCAAAGCGCTCTTCTCCGGGGACACGCTCTTCGCGGGCGGTCCCGGCGCGACGGGGCGCTCGTTCTCCGACTTCCCGACGATCATTTCCTCGATCAGGGAACGGCTTTTCGCCTTGCCCGAGGACACGAAGGTCCACACTGGACACGGCGACCCCACCACCATCGGTACCGAAGCGCCCCATCTGGCCGAGTGGATCGCCCGCGGACACTGAGTCCCGGCCTCAGTCGATGAGGACGTTCTTGTAGAACAGGTTCGCGTAGCGGTTGATATTGTCCATGCTGCTGCGCGAACCGAAACCCATGTACAATCGGGTTTCCCCGGCCAGGCTCCGGTAGATCCCGAGTCCCTCCGGCTCGCGGAACACCAGCGACTGCCCCGCCTTGGTCAGCGCGCGGCTCTTCACCGTGCCGGTGTTCATGTCGATGCACGTGACGTAGGAATTGATGTCGGCGGGATCCGCGTGGCCGGTACCGTCCAATGTGTACAGATACTGGCCGTAGATGGTGTACCCCTGGAACGTCACCGTCTCGCTGGACAGTGCGGGCTGCGGGAAGTGCACCAGCGGCGCGCTGAAGTTGCCTGCCGCGGCGGACGCCAGCGGGTACACGCTGATGTGCATCCTGCCGCCTTCCTTGCGGCGCACCGCGATCCGCTTGTTGATCGGATCGGTGGCACAGGTGATCGTGTCGCTGCCGGTGAGGAACTTCTTCACCGACGGCGTGCCACCGTTGACGAACTTGAACCTGGCCAGCGCCGTCCCGCGACCGGCACCGGTGGGTCCGTCCGAGTCGCATTCCATCCAGATGTAGGAGTCGGTGCCCACCGGTTCGACGCCGATCGAGACACCGTGCCCGGCGTTGTTGAGATGCATCGAGCCCTGGATCTCGCCGGAGAAGTTGACCTGCGTGATGCACAGGTCGTCCCCGGTCCCGCCGTTGCGGGCGTTCACGATGAAGATGCGCACGTTCTGGTTGTCGAAGGCGAAGCCCTGCATCACGTGGTGCGACTCGTGCAGGATCTTGCTGCGGAACTCGTCGTAGGACGGCTCGGTGAGGTCGAAACGCTTGGACACCGGCATCGCGGTGATCGCGGCCGAAGCCGGTCCGGCGAACATCGCGCCGGAGCCGAGCAGTGCCGTCGTCGCGGCGAGTCCGCCGCCCATGCGCAGCAGTGAACGTCGAGAAACTTGCTCGGACATGAGCGCTCACCTTCGTCGAGTTTCGAGGTCCGATCGAAACTTCTTCAAGCTCGTACAAGATTCGTACAATGCGGCCGCGAACCCGGGCACGCCGCTCTCTAGTCCCCGCTCAAAGCCGGTGCCAGGGAAGCAGTCCAGAAGTCGGCGTAGCGGCCGCCGCGGCGGAGCAGCTCGTCATGGCGGCCTTCTTCCACGATCCGGCCGCCGTCGAGGAAGGCGATGCGATCGGCGCCCCGGACCGTCCGCATCCGATGCGCGACCAGCACGACCGTCCTGCCCGCCATCAGGCGTTCGATGCCCTCGTGGACTGCGGTCTCGTTCACCGGATCCAGCGCGGAGGTCACTTCGTCCAGAAGCACGATCGGCGCGTCCTTCAGCAGAGCACGTGCGATCGAGACGCGCTGACGTTCGCCTCCCGACAGCAGCGTGCCACCCTCGCCGACGATCGCCGCCCAGCCGCCGGGCAGCCGCTCGATCACCTCGTCCAGCCGTGCGGCGCTCGCGGCCGCCCGCAGTTCGGCCTCGGTGGCGTCGGGACGGCCCAGTCGTACGTTCTCCTCGATCGTGCCGTCGAAAAGGTAGACGTCCTGGAAGACGATGGCGATCCTCGCCATCAACTCCTCGGTGGCGACGGAGCGCAGGTCCACGCCGCCCACGCGCACCGCGCCCGCGTCCACGTCGTGGAAGCGCGCGAGCAACTGCAGCAGTGTGCTCTTGCCCGCGCCCGAGGGGCCGACCACGGCGAGTCGCTGCCCCTCGGGCACGGACAACGACAGGTCGTCGAACACCGTGCGATCGCCATGCCGGAAGGTGACGGACTCCAGATCCAGGCCGTGACCCACCGGCCGGATCGGGTCGGCTGCCTCGGGCAGGGGCTCGGTGCGCAGGACCGCGTCGAGCCTGGCCAGTTCGGAGCGCGCGGAGCGGAGTTTGCCGCCGATGTCGGCCAGCGACAGGACAGGATCGGCGCCGCGGGCGGCCAGCACCAGGATCGTCAGCACCTCCGCGACACCGATGCTCCCGCCGAGCGCGAGGTAGGTGCCCAGAAGCAGCAACACGGTGAACATCGCCTGCACCACGAGCGTCAAGCCGATCATGCCGGGCAAAACTGACAGCACGGTACGGCGGGACGCGCGCTGAAGTCCTTGCAGCGCCTCATCGAGCAACGCGAAACGGTGGGCGCTCCGGCCGCCGGCGCGCAGCACCGGCTGAGCCTGAAGGAACTCGATGACGCGGCCGGTGGCCTCGGTGTCACGTTCGTGGCGGTCGGCATCGTGCCCGGCCACCGAGCGACCGGTCCGGAGCTGGATCGCCACCACAAGGGGAACGGCGAGGAGCGCGACCAGCCCCAGCTGCCAGTTGAAGGCGAGCATCACGCCGATGATCGTCACGGGGGTGACGAAGGCGGAGATGTAGGGCCCCAGCAGATGCGCGATCACGCCCATCGTCTCCAGCACGCCCTTGCCCGCCAGGACGGACAGCTCCCCGACGCGGCCGGTGCTGTACCAGCCGAGGGGCAGCCGGGCCAGATGATCGCCGAGGCGGTGGTACATCCCCCGCAGCAACGTGGTTCCGGCGCGGAAGCCGAACAGATCGCTGACATAGCGCAGCACCGCGTAGATCGCGACCGCGCCGCCGAACATGATCAGCCAGGGCACCGCGTCCGCGGGATTGTTGCCGAACAGGGCCGTCAGCACGGGAACCAGCAGTGCGTAGGACACGCCCTCGACGACCGCGGTCATCGTCATCAAGGCCACGGTGCGACGCACTGGCCGGGCGTAGTCCTGGCCGAGGACGTGCAGCAGGGTGGGGATCATCGGTACTCCTCGGATTGCCAGAAGGCGGCGAACTTTCCGTTCCGTGCCAGCAGGTCGGCGGGTCTGCCCTGTTCGACGATCGACCCGTCGTCCAGCATCACGACGGTGTCGGCGCCCGCGATCGTCTCCAGGCGGTGGGCGATGAGCAGGATCGTGCGATCGCTCTCCAGCGTCGTCAACGCCCGCCGTACCGCCTGCTCGGTCTGCGGGTCGGCGAAGGCGGTCGCCTCGTCCAGCACCAGGACGGGGGTGGCGGCGAGCAGGGCCCTGGCAAGCGCGATCCGCTGGGCCTCGCCACCCGACAGTCCGGCTTCCCGCCCCAGCACCGTGTCGTAGCCGTGTGGCAGCTCGAGAATCCGATCATGGATGTTCGCCATCCGGGCTGCATGGACCACGTCGTCGAGATCGGCGTGCGGTACGGCGAGCGCGATGTTGTCCGCGACGGAGGCTCGCAGCAGGCGAACGTCCTGGAAGACGAAGGAGACCATCCGGTAGAGGTCATGGCTGCCGAGCTCACGCAGATCGACGCCGCCCAGGGTGACCGAACCGTGGGCCGGGTCGAAGAAACGCGGCAGCAACTGGACCAATGTGGACTTGCCGCTGCCCGAGGGCCCGACGATCGCGGTGACCGTGCCCGGTTCGAGGACCAGGTCGATCCCGCGCAGCACCTCGCGATCGGCCTCGTAGCCGAAGCGGACATCACGCAGTTCCACCCGGTGGCCCCGAGGCGCGATCGGATGCGCGGGCTCCGGCAGCGGTGCGACCTCGAGCACGGTCCTGATCCGGCCGATCGCGCGCTTGGCGGCCTGCAGATCGTCGAAACTGTGGGCGATCAGTGCCGCCACCGGGGCGGTCAAACCCAGTCCCAGCAACAGGAACGGCAGCAGGTCGGCCGGGGGCAGGCCACCGGTCGTGATCAGCACGGTGCCGCCGATCAGGACGACCAGCAGCACGAACGGGGGTGACAGCACCAGCTGCATGCCGGCCGCGAGCACGGAAAGGCCGCGTACGAAGCCGTGGTAAACGCCGACGAAGTCGTCGGTGGCCGTGCGGAACCGGCGGTGGGCGCGCCCGGCGCCGCCGAACGCCTTGACCACCGAGATGCCCTGCACGAACTCGACGACGGAATCGGCGATCCGCCCCATGGCCGCGTCGAACCGCTTCTCCTGTTTCAGCCGGGCCGGGGTCATCATCAGCGGGATGTGCGCCAGCGCCAGCGCCACCGGGATCAGCGTGATCAGCGTGAGCCGCCAGTCGATGGTGAACAGGTAGACCAGCGAGACCAGCGGCACCACGAACGCGGCGACGAGCTCGCCGGGGGCGTGGGCGATGAACGGGTGCACGGCACTGACGTCCTCGCCGACCACCTTGGCCAGCTCACCGGTCCGGCGCCGGGAGAACCAGCCGATCGGCACGCGTCCCAGCCGCGCGGCCAGATGACGGCGAAGGGTCAATTGCACCCGGCCGTCGAGAAGGTGCCCGATTCCGGACGACGCCGCGGTGAACAGCAGCCGGACGAGCAGGCCGACGGCACCGGCGATCGCGGCGAACCAGACCCGATCGTGATCGATCGGGCCAGGGACGAGCAGCGCGCGCCCCAGTTCGACGACCGCCAGCAGCGGCGCCAGTCCCGCGACCGCGCCGATCACCTGCAGGAAGACAACGGCGCCGAAGCTCCATCTGTAAGGGCGCAACAGTCCGGCCATGGACTGTCCCGCCGCGAAATCGGTCGTAGTCATCGCTCTCCTGATTTCGTGGCGGGCCGGTCAGCCGCACATCGCCGTGTCGTACAGCGCCGCGAGCGCGTCGTTGATGGGATGGGGCAGCGGAGTGCCCGTGGCGTCGAACCTGTTCCACCGCTGCATGTTCACCGCGACGGCCAGCCGCCGCTTGCCGTCGGCGCTGGTCATGGCCAGTGAGCCGGCACCCCAGACGGTGCCGCCATGCCCCCAGAAGGTGCCGGTGGGCGTCTCCATCGGGTACAGGCCCAGCCCGTAGTCGATGATCTTGCTTTCCTGGGAGACGACGCGGACGGTGCGCCGCATTTCCGCCAGCGACGACGGGCTGACGATCTCCCCGGCGAACAGCAGGCCGAAGAACCGGTTGAGATCCGAGACGGTCGAGATCAGCGATGCCGACGGCCCCACATAGGACATGTCGAAGACGCTGAAGTCGCGCGGCGGCTCGTACCTGCCGAACCACGCCTCGTAGATCCGCGACTGCGGGCCGTCGAACCGCGGTCCATCGGGAAACTCCGTGTCGCGCAGGCCGGCGCGTTCGATGACGTTCTTGGTGATGCACTTTTCGGCCGTGGCGCCGGTTACGTGCTCCAGGAGTTGGCCGAGAAGCAGATAGTTGGTGTTGGAGTACAACCCCGGAGTGTCGCCTGGCGCGGAGAAAGCCGGTGCGGCGACGCCCTTCTCGATCAGCTCGATGGTGTCGAACCGGGTGTGCCGGTGATCCTCCAGGCTCTGCGGCGTGGTTTCGGCGAGGGCCGGGAACGCCTTGAGCGAGGGGTAGACATACGGAAGGTATTCGGCGAAGCCACTGGTGTGGTTGATCAACATCCTGATCGTGATCGCGTCGCCGCGGCTCCCGGGAACCAGCCTCGGGAGGTAGCGGCCGATCGGCGCGTCGAGTCCGATCTGACCGTCTTCGACCAGCTGCAGCACGGCGGCGGCGGTGAAGGTCTTGGTGATGCTGCCGACGCGATGCCGCATGTCGGTGGTGACAGGGCGGCCGGTGGCGAGGTCGGCGACCCCGGCGGCGCCGCACCAGACCTCGTCGCCGTCACGCACCTCCGCAAACAGGCCAGGCATCCCGGCGCGGTGGACATTCTCGATGGCGATGGTCAGCTTCGCGGAGTCCAGCGGTTTCCTCACGACATACGTCCTTTCGTCTTCCCCGAGTCCGTCTCGTGCCACCATTATGCACGCAGTGCGTGCAACACCAAGTGCATAAGTTAAGCTGGGGCTCGACGAGAGGGGTGAGATGACAGGCAGAAGGCGCTGGTCGACCGAGGACATCCTGGACGCGGCGGCGGAGTTGCTGCGCACGGGCGACACCGAGTCCTTCAGTGTGCGCAAGCTCGCGGCAGTGCTCGGGACCGATTCGTCCAGCCTGTACCGGCACTTCCGCAGCAAGACCGAACTGCTGCGCGCGGTAGCCGACCGGATCCTCCTGTCCGCTATGGACGGTTACCGGCCCGAAGGCGACTGGAAGCAGCGCATCACGACCCTGGCCCTGCGCGTGCGGGAGGCCTTCGGTCAGCACCCGCAGCTCGCCGCGGTCTGGGGACGCTACGCCTCAGGCGGCACCGGTTCCCGCCTCGTCATGGAAGAAGTGCTGCAGGCGTTACGCGAATCGGGGTTGCCCGACGCGGAAATCCCGGCGCGCTACCACCGGATCGCGGTTCTCATCGCGGCGTTGATCGCCTCGGAGGCCGGGGTCAGCACCCTCACTCCCGAAGAGTACGAACAGGGAATGGAACTGTTCCGCGTCGCGGTACTCGGCGCCGATCCCGAACGCTTTCCCGCACTGGCCCATTTCGCCCGCGACGTCCGCCCTCTCGGCGAGGACCGCCTCGCCGTGTTCGAAGAGATCCTCGCCGTCCAACTCGCCCACATCGAGGCCGCGATCGGCTGAGAGGCGGACGGGCTGGTCACCTCGGTGCCGCACGCTATTGGACGCGACCCTGCCGATCAGACGGGCCGGGACGATCGCCTGCCGGAGGGAGGGCCTGAGCACTATCGTGGCGCCCATTTTCGCGGAGCATCGACGGCTGCGCGGAGTGACGCACAGCGAGCGCGGCCGCAATCAGATCGAGTGCGAGCTTTCCCCTGACGGCGCTAGCGGGGCATTCCGGCGTGAACAAGGCTGATCCGATGTCGGAAACGCTCGAGCCGCCGAGGCTGTCGGCCCTGGAAAGACTGAAGTATCAAGGCGATCCGCTCGCCGATGCCGTCGTCGCCGAGTTGGTGGCCGACGAGCGGACGAGCGCGGTGAACGAGGTCCTGGCGCAGTTCAGGGACAACGACCAACCCATTCCGGAGAACCTGCCGGAATCGGTGCGCCGGTACCTGATCGAGACCGACACACCGCCGGGTTGGGCGGATCTCGAGCGGGTCGCGGCGGCGTACGAGTTCTTCGTCGACGACGGTATGCACGTCGCTTCGGTGCTGTCGTTCGGGGCGATGGTGAACTGCTATGCCCAGCCACGGCCGTCTCGCGTCCTGTCACTGACCCACCGGCTCAACCAGCCGCACCGACGGCTGTCGGAGACCTCCCAATTCGTGCTGAACCTCATGGGCCCCGACCCGTTCGGTTCCGGTGGCGCCTTCGTGCCCACGATCCAGAAGACCCGGCTGATCCACGCGGCCGTCCGGTACTTCATCACCAGATCCGGTGAGTGGGACGTCGAGGCGGAGGGTGTCCCGCTGTGCCAGCAGGACATGCTGGGAGCACTGCTGATCTTCTCGGTGCAGGTCATCGACGGGATGCGGCGGATGGGCGTCACGGTGACCGACCGCGAAGCCGAGGATTACTACTACGTCTGGCGAGTGACGGGCGCGATGCTCGGCATTCCCGCCGAAGCGATGCCCGAAACACTGCGAGAGGCCCAAGAACTGAACGCCGGACTCGTCGAGGCGAGCTACGGTCCCTCCGTCGAAGGCACCGAACTGACCCGCAACCTCTTACGACTGTACGAAGACATGGTGCCCGGCAAGGCCTTCGACGGAGTGGTCGCCGCGATGGTCCGCCAGGTCGTCACCGAAGAGGTCGCCGACTGGCTCGAGGTGCCGCGCTCACGCGGCTGGGGTCGCGCCGTCGGCGCGGGCGTACGGGCCATGCGACTGCTGGAACGATCCGAGGATCACAGCCGGGTGGCCACGGCGGTGCTCGACAAGGCAGGCGATCTCCTGCTCGGCGGCAGCGTCCGCACCCTCACCGACGGACAGTCCACCGCCCTGACCATCCCGGCGGCCCTCCGCGAGAAATGGCTCGCCGCGGGCGTCTGCCCCGTCGCACCTCAGCGGACCTGACGCTCTCACGCAGGGCGGCTGTCACGGCCGCCACCTGCGCAGACCCGGCATTGTTAGGCTGTTCGGGTTACCGTCTTTTCAGGCCGCCGGACGAGCGGGGTCCGGCAGGCCCGACGACGGGAGCTGGTGATGGCGCGGACGGCGGGCGGCCGTGGTGGCACCGAGGTCCCCGCCTGGGTGGAGCCGATGCTGGCCAAACCGGACGGCGGCCGGCTGCGGGAAGGCCCCGAGTGGGCCTACGAGTACAAACTCGACGGCTATCGGGCGTGCATGCGGATATCGCCCGCCGGTACGACGGTGCTGACCAGCCGCAACGGTATCGACTTCACCGCCGAGTTCGCCGGTCTCGGCGGCGTCCTCGCCGAAGCCCTGGAGGGCAGGGCCGCGGTGCTGGACGGCGAGATCGTCGTCTACAACGAGGCCGGGGAGATCGACTTCGGGGCGTTGCAGGAGCGCCGTGGCCGCTTCCAGACCCACGGAACGAGCCGCCGCGGCGAGCCTTTCGACGATGTCCCGGTGCGGTATCTCGCCTTCGACCTGCTGCAGCTGGGTACGGAGAAGTTGCTGAACGAGCCCTATGACGAGCGCCGCCTGCTGCTGACCGGGCTGCCGATGCCCGATCCCTACCGGATCTCCACGGTGCGCGGCTTCACCTTCACCGAACTCGCCGCGGACCGCCGCACCCCGGCGCATCTGCTCGAGCACGTCGTCTCCAGCGGCCACGAAGGACTGGTCGCCAAACACCGCACCTCGGTCTACAACCCCGGCCGCCGCAGCGACGCCTGGCTCAAACACCCGCTCACCCGGACCACCGAGGTCGTCATCTGTGGTTACCGGCCCGGTCAGGGCCGTATCACCGGGCGCATGGGCGGACTTCTGCTCGGTGCCCACGATCCAGGCACCGGCGACCTCGTCTACATCGGTGACGTCGGGACGGGGTTCAGCGAGGCCGAACGCTCCCGGTTGCAAACCCGGTTGGACGCACTGGCACGGCGGAGCCATCCGTTCGCCGTCACCCCGCCGCGCGAGGACACCGTGCGGGCGCGCTGGGTGGACCCGGTGCTGGTGGGCGAGGTCGAATACCGGCACTTCACCCGCGGCGCCGGCCGCCTCCGCCACACGGCCTGGCGAGGTCTCCGGCAGGACAAGGAACCTCGCGAGGTTCTCAAGCCTCAGCAGCCCGGGCCCCGTGGCGCCGAGCCGGCCCGGATCGCCACCGAAGCGCCCGGCACCGGGGAACCACCCGAGGCACCCGTGCGGCTCGGCCCGAAGATCACCGTGCAGGCGGGAGAACGCCGCCTCACTTTGTCGAACCTGGACAAGGTGCTCTACCCGGACGGGTTCACCAAAGGCGAGGTCATCAACTACTACTCCCGCATCGCCCCCGTCCTGCTGCCGCACCTGTCCGGGCGGCCGATCACGTTCATCCGCTTTCCCGACGGCGTCGAAGGTGAGCAGTTCTTCGAGAAGAACGTCCCGCACGGCGCACCGGCCTGGCTTCCCACGGTGAGGCTGGCCCGCTCCGGCTCCCGCGGCGCCGGTGAAGCGGTCACGTACGCGCTGCTCGACGAACTCGGCGCCTTGGTGTGGGCGGCCAACCTGGCCGCCCTCGAACTTCACATTCCACAATGGACTGTCGACGCCGACGGAGCCCGTCGTCCGCCGGACCGGCTGGTGTTCGACCTCGACCCCGGGCCGGGCACCTCGATCGTGCATTGTTGCCGTGTCGCGGAACGGCTTCACGACGCTCTGACCGCCGACGGGCTGACGCCGTTCGCGAAGACGTCCGGGTCGAAGGGTATGCAGCTCTACTGCGCCGTTTCCACCGGCGATCCCGCCGCGCCCTCGGCCTACGCGAAGAAACTCGCGCAACGCCTCGCACGCGAGACCCCGGACGACGTGACCGCCGTGATGGCCAAGGCCCAGCGGACCGGGCGGGTGTTCATCGACTGGTCACAGAACAATCCGGCGAAGACCACGGTCGCCCCGTACTCACTCCGCGGTCGCGACCAGCCCACCGTCTCCACCCCGGTCAGCTGGGACGAGGTCCGCTCCTGCCGGCGTCCGGCGCAGCTGGTGTTCACCGCGGACGACGTCCTCGACCGCGTCGGCGAGCAGGGAGACCTGTTCGCCGGCCTCGACCCGGCCCGAGCCGATCTTCCCTGACACGGGGCCCTGGCCGATCACGAAGTAGCGGCGGATCCGGGTGAGCCGACCAAGCCGCCGCGGCCGCGGGAACGAAAGCAGGCTGTCCTCGAAGGTCAGCACCTGTCCGTCGTCGTCGACGGGCGGGAAGGAGATCGCCTGTGTTCGGCAAACGCTATGCCGCCTCGATGATCAACCGTAGTGCGGAGAACGAACAGGACCGCCGCCGTTTTCTGCGCGCGGCCGGAGTGACCGGTCTGGGTGTCGTCGGCGCGGGGGCGCTCGGTGGTGTCGCCGGTCCCGCCGCGGCGGCGATGACCGCCCGGCCCGCTGTCAAGGAGACCGCAGCCGCCCAGATCAGTGATGGCGCGGTGCTCAATTTCGCGTTGAACCTCGAGTATCTGGAGGCCGAGTTCTACCTGCACGCCGTCACCGGCAACGGATTGGCGGATTCGCTCACCACCGGTACCGGCACCCGCGGCGGGGTGACCGGCGGGCGGGCGGTGCGGTTCAAGACCAAGGCCGCGCGCCAGTACGCGCAGGAGATCGCCGGAGACGAGAAGGCGCATGTGGCGTTTCTGCGTACCGCGCTCGGATCCGCGGCGGTCAGCCGCCCGGCGATCGACCTGCAGGCAAGTTTCACCGCGGCGGCTCAGGCCGCCGGCCTGGTCCGTAAAGGACAGAGCTTCGACGCGTTCGCCTGCGAGGAGAACTTCCTGCTCGCCGCCTACCTCTTCGAAGACGTCGGCGTCACCGCCTACAAAGGAGCCGCGCCACTGATCAGCAACAAGACCTACCTTGAGGCCGCTGCCGGGATCCTGGCCGTCGAGGCCTACCATGCCGCCAACATCCGTACCGCCCTTTACCAGCACAGCGGCGGCATTCTCGGCCTCGGGCTGCTCGGCCGGGATCTGCGCGAAGCCAGCGTGAAGCTTTCCAACGCCCGCGACAGTCTCGACGGCACCAGCGATCTCGACCAGGGCGTTGTCGACCGCGAGGGCCGGGCGAACATCGTGCCCACCGATGCCAACGGTATCGCCTTCAGCCGTACGCCAGGCCAGGTTCTCAACATCGTCTACCTCACCCCCAAGGCCGCCACCTCGGGCGGATTCTTCCCCAAGGGTGTCAACGGCGACGTCAACACCAGCGACGCCAACGGCTGAGCGGGCCGTGCGGGGGCCGGGCGGGACGACTGGTCTTGCCCGGCCCACTGCCGTCACTCGAACGTGTCATCCGGGCCACCTGTCGGCCGGGCGGTTCGCACCGAATACCCCACAAGAAGCGGGCCCGCGCCGAGGGGCTCATTCATCCGCAGAACAAATGGAGTTGTTTTCGTGAGCAAGCTTCGTGTCGCAGGAATCGGTTTCACCGCGATCGCCGCGCTGGCGTTGTCCGCCTGCAACGGCAATGACAACGCCTCGTCGGGCGGTTCCCCGGCGCCCGCCCCCTCCAGCGCGGCCCCGATGTCCAGCTCCGGTACGGCCGGTTCGCCCGACGGCGTGACCACGAACGCCGATGTGTTCGGCCCGGCGTGTTCGCAGTTGCCGCAGGGCAGCGCGCCGGGTTCGCTGGACTCGATGGGCCCGCAGCCCGTCGCCAGCGCCGCGTCGACCAACCCGCTGCTGACCAAGCTGGTCGCCGCGGTCAAGGCCACCAACCTGGTCGACACCCTCAACAGCCAGCAGGCCATCACCGTCTTCGCCCCGGCGGACCCGGCCTTCGCCGCACTCGGTGACGCCAAGTTCGCCGAACTGGCGGGCAAGCCGGACCAGCTCGCCCCGATCCTGCAGTACCACGTCGTCGGGAAGCGTTACGACGCCAAGGGCCTCGCCACCACCGGTTCGGTCGACAGCCTCAACACCTCCGGTGGCCCGGTCAAGATCGAAGGCACCGGCGAGAACATGACCGTCAACGGCGCCAAGATCCTGTGCGGCAACATCCCCACCAAGAACGCGACCGTCTTCGTCATCGACAAGGTGCTGACCCCCGGCACCAACAAGAACTGATCCTTCGTCCGGGCCACATCGAATACTCCCGTTACGGGTGGCCCGGTCATGGTGGCCGCCGCGGCTTCTTCGACCCCCGAGCCGCGGCGGCCATTCCTTGTGTCCACAGTGGCCGGTGAGGGGCATGACCCGGTCGTGCGGCGGATTTCGGGCCTCCGCCGCCGGGGGCGCCGATGCGGCGGCGTCCCGCCGGTCGTCGTCGTGGCCTTCACTCCATGGCCACGGCGGCGGCCGGCCTCCGTTCGTCGCGGTCGCTCATCGCGCAGCTGACCCGGAAGCCCAAGACCCATACCTGGCGCTTCGAGACCGAACCCGCCGCCGGCCGCACCGAACTGGCCGCGGGTACCGCGATCGAGCCGTTCGTCACCGAGGTGACGAACCATCCCGGTGTCCACGCCGCGCACGCGACGCTCGCGGGGACCCGTGACACACCGGCTGCCGGTGACCGTCGAATTCCGCTCTTCCGCCAAGGCGGGAGCGCGCGCCCTTTAGTGGGTGACCACGCTCGTGGAAAAGCGTCCATCGGTGATGACGAGCGTGCGATCCACGAACGGAGCCAAGGTTTCGTCGTGGCTGATCATGAGCAGCGCGGTGCCGTGCCGGGTCGCCGCGGCGGCGAGGACGTCGAGCAGCCGGGTGCGGTTGGCCGCGTCGAGAGCCGAGGTCACCTCGTCGCAGACGAGGACTCTCGGGTGGGCCATGAGCGCGCGGGCCACGGCACAGCGCTGGAGCTGTCCGCCGGAAAGCAGGCCGGGGCGGGGGCCGGGTGGGCCGAGCGGCTCGACGCCGAGGGAACGCAGGAGCTCCTCCGCTTCGAGCCGGGCGTCCGCGCGGCTGAGGCCGCGGAGGAGGCGGCCGGTGTCGGCCACTTGGTCGAGTACGCCTCGGAATTCGTCGAAAGAGGCGCGGCTGTCCTGGTGGACGTAGTGGACCGCGCGGAGTTGCGCGCGATCGCGACGACGGGCCAGGCGAGGAAGACGGACGCCGTCGACTTCGATCGTGCCCGCGGCCGGTGGGGTCAAACCCGCCAGTGCGCGGCCGAGCGTCGTTTTGCCCGCGCCCGAGGCACCGGTGAGTGTGGTGCGGCTGCCCGCCGCCAGCTCCAGGTCGACGTCCTCGACGAGCGTCGTCCGCCCGGCCCGCACCGTGAGCCCGCGGACGACGAGCACCGGGGACGTCGGCGACGCGGCCGAAGATCCCTCGAAACGTCCGTGTTCGGGAACGGCGGGGGACGGCACCAACCGGTGGTCGCGGAGTTCGTCGTCGTCGTCGGCGAGGGCACGCGCCAGTGTGAGGTCATGGGTCAGGATCAGCATCGCCGTCCCGGCACGGGAAAGCGCCGCGAGGCGGGTGGTGAGGGCGGTCCTGTTCGCCGCGTCGAGACCGCTGGTCGGTTCGTCGAGGACGAGCACACGGGGCCTGGTCACGAGGGTGGTGGCGAGGGCCATGCGCTGCTGCTGCCCGCCGGACAGCTGGTGCGGGAACCGGCGCCACAGATCCGGTTCGAGTCCCGCTTCCGCCAAGGCGGAGCGGGCCGCCGCCAGCCGCGCGGCGCGGCCATCGTGGTGAAGCGCGGCGAGTTCGGCCAGCACCGGACCGCAGCGGCGGACCGGGTCCAGCACCGCAGACGGCTGCTGCGGCAGGTGACCGATCACCCCTGCCCGCGCCCGCCGCAGTTCGGACGCGGGCCGGTCCAGCAGCGGGAATCCCGCGAGGCGGACCGAGCCGGACAGCTCGATCCCCGGGCGGGCTCGTCCGGTCGCGGCGAGGCCCAGTGTGGTCTTTCCCGCGCCGGACGCGCCGAGCACGACGAGGACGCGGCCGGGTTCGAGGGCCAGTGAGACGTCCTCCAGCAGAACGGTTTCCCCGGCGCGGGCGGACAGTCCGGCGATCTCCAGTACGGTCACGGGATCATCCGCCGGGTGGCGAGCAGCCGGTCGGTGACGAGGTTGGTGCCGACGCACAGAGCCATCAGCAGCGCGGCGGGCACCAGGACCACCGCGGGGGCGGTGTAGAGGGCTTCGCTGTTGCGTTCGATGACCACGGCCCAGTCCGGGGAGTCGGCCGGCAGGCCGAGCCCGAGGAAGTTCGCCGATGCCAGCAGATAGAGCACGACGCCGAGCCGTGTGCCGGCGTCGGTCGCGACCGGACCGGTGACGTGCCGGGCGACGTATCCGAGCTGGATGCGCCACCACGATCGTCCTTGCAGGGTCAGGGCTTCCACGGCGGTTCGGCAGCCCGGCGCCAGTGCCGCGGCCCGCACCACGCGGGTGATCGCCGGTAGCTGAAGGACGGCGACGGCCGGGACGAGCACGCCGGGCCCGCGGTGTCCGGTCGCGGCGAGCACCATGAGGACCAGCAACGAGGGGAAGGCCAGCACGAGGTCGAGTGATCGCATCACGGTCTCGTCGGCCAGCCGTCCGCGCCCGGCCGCGGCGAGACCGAGCGGTACCCCGACGAGGTAGGCGAGCAGGAGCGCGGTGACCGTCATGCCGATCACGGGAAGGCCACCCGCGAGGATCACGGTGAGCGTGTCGCGGCCGAGGACGTCGGTGCCGAGCGGATGGGCGGTGTCCGGTGCCTGCCACGGTGCCCCGACGGACACAACGGGGCCCGCGATCACCGGCCCGGCCACCGCGAGCAGGAGCGGCACCGCGAGCAGCGGCCAGCCGAGGGCTCTGCTCACCACGTGACCAGCTCCCGGCGTGGGGTCAGCCGGTGCGCGACGAGGTCGGCGACGAGGTTCCCGAGCACGACCACACCGGCGAACACCAGCACGTATCCCTGCACCTGCGGGATGTCCCGGTTCTGCACGGCTTCGACGAAACCCGTGCCGAGGCCGGTGATCGCGAACAGGGACTCGACGATCACCGTGCCGGTCAGCAGCCCTTCGACGGCGCGGGCGAGTTGCTGCACGGCGGGGGCCGCGGCGGCGGGCAGGAGGTGCCGCAGCACCACGGTGCGTTCGGGCAGGCCGAGCAGCCGCAGATGCTCGGCCACCTGCCCCCGGGTCTGCTCGGCGATCCCGATCCGGAGCTGCCGGGCGACATCGCACAGTTGCCTGCCGACGAGCACGATCACCGGCAGCACGAGCACCTCGGGGCGCGCGGCGAGGTCCGTTCCGGCCGCGGTGGCCGGGAGCAACCCGGTGTAGACGGCGAATCCCGCGACCAGCAGCAGGCCGAGGACGAACTCCGGTATCGAATGCAGGAACAGCGTGACGGCGGTGAGCACCCGGTCGATCCGCGTCCCTTCGCGGAGTCCGCAGGTGACCCCGATGACGAGCGCGAGCGGTACGAGCACGAGCAGGGTCGCTCCGGCGAGCACCGCGGTGGCGGCGAAGCGGCGGACGATCTCGTCGGTCACCGGGGCGCCGGTCACGAGCGACCGGCCGAGATCGCCGGTGACCAGTCCCGAAAGCCAGTTCCCGAACCGGTCGAGGAGCGGCTGGTCGAGGGCGAGCCGTTGGCGTACGGTCGCCACCTGCTCGTCGGTGGCCTGTTCGCCGAGCACGACCGAGGCCGCGTCGCCGGGGAGCAACGCGGTCACGGCGAATGTCGCGATCAGCACGACCATCGCCTGCAGCACGGCGAAACCCAGCCGCCGCACGGTGTGACCCGGCACGTCAGGACAGCCGGGCGCGGTCGAACCTCGCCCACTCGAAGGTGTTCGGCGGTGCGGTCACCAACCCGGAAACCCGCTTCGACACGGCGATCGTCCAGGTGCTGAACCCCCAGGCGAGCAGGCCGCCGGAGTCGTGCACGATCCGCTGGGCGTCGCCGAACAGCGCGAGCCTGGCGGCTTCGTCCGGGGTGGCCGCGGCGCGGTCCATGAGGGCGTCGAATTCCGGTGAGCCGAATCCGTTGACGTTGTTGGAGCCGCCGGTGCGGAAGCGCTGGTTGAGGAACGTCGCCACCGGCAGGGTGGCCGTGCGGGTGAGCGCGGCGACCCCCTTGGTCTTGATCTCGCCGAAGTAGGTGCTCGACGCGCGTGTGTTCGGCGTGACGGTGAGCCCGATTTCCTTGAGCTGCTGGGAAATCAGCGTGGCCGCGGCGGCGAAGCCCGGGTCGACGTCGCTGGTTTCGACGGCGAAGGCGAGCCCCTCGGCTCCTGCCTCCCGCACGAGCGCCCTGGCCAGTTCCACGTCGCGCCGACGTTGCGGGATGCCGGCGGCGTACCCGCGGAGCCCTTTGCCGAACAGGTCGTTGCCGATTTCGCCGCGACCGGCCAGCGCGACCCGGTTCAACGCCTCCCGGTCCACTCCGGACAGTACGGCGCGCAGCAACCTCGGGTCGGTGAACGGCGGCTGCGTCAGGCGCAGGATCAGGCCCTGCATCGTCGTTCCCTTGGCTTCGAGCAGCGAGACACGCCCGTCGCCGGTCAGCCGGGCTGCGGTACCGGCCGCGAGATCGTGGGCGTAGTCGACCTGCCCGGACAGCAAGGCGTTGACGCGCGCGGTTTCGTCGTTGACCGGGACGAACTCCAGCTCGTCGATACTCGGTGCGCCGTCCCAATAGGACTCGTTCTTGCGGAACACCGCCGGGCCGCCGGGAGTGAACGAGACGAAGCGGAACGGGCCGGACCCGATCGGCGCCGTGAAGCCCGTCGTCCCGGCAGGCACGATCTCCGCGCCCGGCGCGCCCCACCCCGACGGGAATTCGAAGTCGGGAGCGGTTAGCGTCAGTTCGAGTTCGGTGGGCGACAACGCCTTGCTGCGGGCGAAGTCCACCTTCGCGAAGTATTGCCGGGACGAGGAAGCCAGGGCGGGATCGGCGATCCGCCGGAAGGTGTAGAGCACGTCGTCCGCGGTGACCGGACGCCCGTCGTGGAAGGCCGCCTGCCGCAGCCTGATCCGCCAGCGCGTACCGGAACCGTCACTTTCCCAGGACTCGGCCAGCCGCGGCCGCAACGAGGTGTCGGCGTTGTAGGCGACCAGCGTGTCGAAGAGCGCTTTGGCCCGCGCCTGGTCGACGAAAAGCGAAACCTGTGCCGGATCCAGGGTTTCCTTCGACCCGCCCGCGGCGAACGCGACCTTCAGCCGTCCCGCGTCCGCGGGTGCGGTCCCGCAGGCGGCCAAGGGCGTGAGCGCGGCCAAAGCGAGCAGGCGCCGACGAGTGAGCGGATGACGCGTCATAGGGACCTCCGGGACATCGAGCACTGTCCCGGGCGCGCGGCCGCACGTGAACGGGACCCCGCTCCGTACTCCACGACAGTTGGGGCTGGCAGCACTCGGCGGGCAGTCCGGCTCACGGCACAGGCCGTTCACGGTTGCGGGTCAGCGCCGGATTCACACCGGCTTCCCCCGACGGGCACCTTCTTACGTTGTGACGCACACGGTAACCCATGATCGAGGTGTGCTACACAGGATGAAGATCACGAGGGGAGCGCGGTGGACCAGGGACTCGCGGCAAGCTGGGTGCGACGGTGGGATGTCCAGCAGGAACGCTACATCGCCGACCGCGAAGAACGCTTCGACGTCCTGATCGATGTCGTCGAGCACGTCTGCCGCGACGTCGCCGAGCCGCTGGTGCTCGACCTCGGCTGTGGTCCGGGTTCGCTGGCCACCAGGCTCGCCCGGCGGCTACCGCGAGCGCGAGTCGTCGGCATCGACAACGATCCGTTCCTGCTCGGCCTAGCCGAGGCCACCCGGCCTGCGCACGCGGCCATCGAGTACCTCCAGGCCGACCTCGCCGAACGCGGGTGGCTGAAGTGGCGGCCGATCGACGCCGCGGTCTCGACGACCGCCCTGCACTGGCTGCGTCCCGAGCGGCTCGCCGAGACCTACCGTGACCTCGCCGGCGCGTTGAGGGAAGGCGGGGCGCTCGTCAACGGCGACCACTTCTACGACGCACAACCCGGCATCCGAGACCTCACCGAAACCGTCAAGAACCGTCGTGCCGCGCGGGCCGGAGTCGAGTCCCACGAAGACTGGAAAAGCTGGTGGGCCGCGGTCGCCGCCGATCCCGCGCTGGGGGAGCGGTTCACCGCGGCCGAGTTGCGGGGTATCTCGACCGGCTACGGCAACCGGCTCAGCCCGCAGGAGCACACGAGACTGCTCAGGGAGGCGGGCTTCGCGGAAGCGGCCCCGGTGTGGCAGTTCGGCGACGACTACGTCCTGGCGGCGCTGCGCTGACCCCGCCGGACGGCACGCCGAGCTGCCTGGTGGTCGGTCCGTGAAGGCCTCCTTGAGGGACTCTGGGTCCCTCAAGGAGGCCTTCACGGACGGGTGAGCGTTCCTCGTCCGGCGGTGCATAGTGGTCCGGATGTGTCCCGTGTGGACAGTCGAGGTGTGGTCGTCTCGTTGCCCTGTTCAGGAATGCGGGCTTCGACCTCATGAGTGAGGGCCCTTACCTATTGCCTTCGGGCTGGCCAGTGCCGCCAACGGCGTAGAAGCTGTGCGGGGACTGCCTGCCGAAGGGAAGACTGTGTCGAAGCGATTCCGGGAGCCCGTGGCGTCCGCTCTCGGGTTGCGTCTGGTCCGGGGCCGCATGGTGGCAGGCGTGGTGCGCCGGATGGCCACCATGCCGGACGTCGCCCCTTACCTGCGAGACTCCTCTCGTCCGGTGGCGGTCCGGCTCATCGGAGAGGTGCTCTCGCGATGCCTCGACGCACTCATGCCGGGCAGCGCGCTCGGCGGAGGAAAGGACGCGTTGCGCTCACTCCCCGGCGAACCGGCCGCGGTCAGGACCGTGGTCGCCCGGGTGCTGGGCAGGCTCGCCTGGGAGCAGCTTTCCAGGCTCATCGAACCGCTCGACACCACCTCGCAAGCGGTGCGCGACGCGGCGGAGGGCTGGCCGAATTCGGTGTGGTGCGCAGTCACATCCAGAACGGCGAGGACGGCGCGTTCACCGTCACCGCTGTCACGGTCGATGGCGAGTTGTCGCCGGGCAGCGACGCCCGTCTGCTGAGTGAAGGCCACGCGACGGTGACCGCGCTGAATTCGGTCGCCGAAGACCCTGACCTGGACTGGTGATCACCCGCATGCCTTCTGACGACCGGGGAAACGTCATATCCGCCGCAGCGCTCGCCTTGCTGGAGAGCGACTCGCGCCTCGAACGGAAGATCGACGAAGCGACGGCCGAACTCGCGCGACAGGACGATCGGCGCGGTAGCGCCGGCCTTCCAAGGCCGCCGAAGGGGCCGCGCTGACGCGAACAAACCACTGCTCGGGTCCATCGCCGATCAAGGCGGCCGGATCATCCTCGACTTCATCTCCTGTGTCATGACCGTTCATCGTCCCGGAGAAATACGTGGTAATCGGTTGCCACTCGTTCGGCGCGGTCGTTCCAAGCTGAGCCCGTGCCGGCTCGGGAGAAGCTTCCGGAACTTCATCCGGTCGAGCGCGAGGCCATGTTCACGTCTCGGGGTGTAGCAGTGGCATCACTGGGAACGACTCCCTTACGACCTGGCCCAAGGAGGATCTTGTAGTGCAACAGATCGAGAGCTTCGTCCACGACGATCTGAACGATTTGGCTTTGAGGATCGAGAAGTGCGCGAAAGACCTGCGCGAAGAGAAGAAGAAACCGGTTCGTGTTTCGTCGATGACGTTGACCAACGTCTTCGTCCCCCGAGGACACGAGGATGCCGGGCTGACGTACTCCGCGCTCGTTTGCTTCGACATCGGTTGAGACGGACCAGAAGCCCCGCACGCGTGAGTGGGGCTCCCGGTCCTTAGTCTGGAGGCGGTTTTGTGGTGGCGGAGTGATCGGGCGGTTGTGCGTACCGTGACGCACAAGAAGTCGCTTCGCTCCGCGTTCTTCGGTTCAATCGCGCTCGACCGCGAACCTGAGGGACTGGAGCTGCATGAGCGACAAGGACGACCGCCCCTTCACCGTGGGTGGCGACTTCTCGGTGAAGGGCTCCAACTTCGCCGGCCGGGATCAACACATCGGTGACACCGTCGGTGGCGACAAAGTCGGCCGCGACAAGGTCACGAACACGAAGGTCCGGTTCGGACTCGGCGTCCTCGCCCTGGCACTGGTGGGTGGTGGTGGGTACATCGTCAGTCAGGAACTCGGCTCGTCACCCACCGACGTGGTGTATCAGGAAGGGCTCGACGGCGCACTCAACACGGTGAGCGCGATCAGACAGGCGGAGATCGATCTCAACGCCGCTGACTGGTGCGTGCTGGCATCCGCGAAGTCCGGAGACACCTGCCGGGACGTCATCGCTTCCGCCTTCACCCGGAACCCGGAGATGCGTGCCGAGATCAACGATGTGGTGATCGGCGGAGTCGCCGGCTCGAACAACGCCGCGCAGGTGAACGTGTCACACCGCGGCGCCAAGGTCGGTGTACTCCCCATGCGCTGGGACGGCAAGCGGTGGGAGATCGACCCTGGCGCCTATCTCCTGGCTGTCAACAATGGCGGTGTGGTCATGACGGCTGTGCTGAACGCCCACCAGTGCGGCGCCTTCCTCGGAACGACCACGGGGTGCAAGAAATGAGCGAGTATCCGTTTCCCGCCACGATCGTGGTCGTGGACCTGCGATCGTTCAGCAAACTGAGGAACCCCGACCAGATCGCCGCTCGGCGACAGCTCTACGGCTTGCTCGCGGACGCGTTCACCGCGGGAGGGGTCGACTGGAAGCTGTGCGCGCACGAAGATCGTGGTGACGGCGTGCTGGTGATCGTGCCGACCGAGACTCCGAGAGCGGTGCTGCTCGGGCCCGTCCTCGCAGAGTTCGCGCATCGCGTGGAATCGGCGGAGAGGCTCTCTTCTGGCTGGGCTTGCCAAGTACGGGTGGCGGTCCAGGCAGGCGAGGTGCATCAGGATGAGAACGGTTTCGTCGGCTCGGACGTGAACCATGCCTTTCGGCTCGTGGACTCCGACGTACTTCGCGAAGCGTTGTCCACCACCGACCGAAGGTGTGCCGTCCTAGTCTCGGACGTGCTGTACCAGGCGACCGTCCGCCACGGTTACGACCAAATCGACCCCAATGCCTTCCATTGCACGGTGGTGCACGTAAAGGACGTCACAGCCACGGCATGGCTGTCGATTCCCGGCGACGACGCCGCCGCACGTGATGTGGCGGCGCGGCAACGCGGCCCCCAGCGATCGGACGCGCAGAACGCCGTCGGCGGGAACGTGACCATCACTGACTCGAACGTCTCCGGCAGAGACCAACACATCGGCGACAAGGTGGCCGGCGCCAAGGTCGGCCGCGACCTCATCAACAACCAGACGTTCGTAGAACAAGTACGCCGCCACCCGCGCGCCGCCATCCTGATCCTGCTCTTGCTCCTCCTCGGTGTCGGCTGGGTTGGTTACGCGTTGCTCAGCGCGGACGACGGAGGCGCGGCCATGCCGGACAACAACTCGTCCTCACCGGACGCCGGTCAACCGCTGCGCGATCCCGGCATTCTCGTTGGCAGCTGGCGATCATCGGACGACACGGGAACAAAGGTGTACAGCGGAAATGGAGGAAGCTGCGAAGGATTCTACTACCACCAAGGTAGGGTCCTTGACATCGGCGGCCAGATGACCTGCCGTATTTCGAGTCAGCCCGACGTCAATGGACGCTACACTTTTCAAGTTACCCAGAAACCCAATCAAGCCAGTTATAAAATCACGTTCGACTCGCCTGATCAGGCAACGATATACGGTTCCGACGGCGCGCCGATCTACCGACTCAGCAGGTTCTGATCACCTCGTTACGTTTAGCCCTGCGACGACGATGTAGTCAGCGACCTCGCAAGCCGGACGGAACGAGACACGAGCGTGACAGCGATTTCGCAGTTGGCCATCGTGACCTCCGGGCACCGCGTCGGCAGTTTCTGGCGAAGGCTCGACGATGCCGAACGTGAAGCCCTGGTCTCCAAGGCCGTCCTGCGCCGATATGAAGTCGGCGCCACGCTGATCCGGGCCGGCGATCCGGACAATTGGGTCGCTGTGCTTCACAGCGGACGAGTCCGGCTGTTGGCAGCTGACGGGAAAACGCCCATCGCGCCACGGTTCGCCGGAGACATTGTGGGCGAACAGGCTGTGCTGGATCGCGAAGTGAGGTCTGCGACAGTCCAAGCGGAGACACCGGTGCGCGCGCTCATCATCGACGGCAGCGCGTTCGACCGCTACCTGGCACAACGTCCCCGCGTGCTCCGCGTCCTTTGCGCCGTAGTGTCCGAGCGCCTGCGCGAGTCGGATCGGAACATCGTCGGCCAGAACGACGATGCTTTCACGAAGATCGTCGAAATGCTGTTGCGTTATGTCGATGATTTCGATCCGGCCTACAGTGATCGGCTCAGGTTCGCCATCGGATCCCAGGCCGCGTTGGGTGAGTCATTGGGGTTGTCGCGAGAATCGGTGGTGCGCGCCCTCAAAACACTTCGAGAAGATAAAGTCATCACGACCGACCGTGGTGTGATCACTATCAAGGACGTCGACGAGTTACGCGCTCGGACCAGTCGATAACAAAGAGGGCCGGTCTGCCACATGTGACGCACATGCACAAGCCGATGAAGCGCCTTCAATGGTTACCTCGACACGATCCGGTCGAGTATCACATATGTCCAGAACGGACTGGGCAGCGAAGGAGAAATCATGCTCTGGCGTTTGACGGCCTGCGCCGTGATCATCGCGGTGGTCGCGGGTGGGTGCGGGGTATTCGGCGGTAAGCACAAGGTCGGCGAGTGCGTCCGTACCACTGTCGGCGTCGGCGGCACCGACATCAAGCCGGCGGAATGCCCCACGAGTGGGAACGTGATGGACAACCTCGGCGACCCGATCTACAAGATCACCCACGTCGGAGGCTACGAGGAGAGTTGCCCCGAGGACGACAAATACGGGATCCAGCTGAAACACGAGCCGGACGACGCCGTCTACTGCCTCGCGATCGCGCGCTGACGTGGGAAGACCTTCGAATCTCACGACCGGCGCGATGCTCCTGACATTCCTTGTCGTCCTGACATCGTGTGGCGGGGATACGGGCCAAGGCGCTACCACGGCCACGACGAAGTTCGTGGTGGTCGGTGTTTCGTCAGCGCATCGGGCGGGACAGGCCGGCCAGGACCTGCTTCGCTGCCCGCCCACCCGACGAGGCCACGTCGGGTGAGTGAGGGCCTATCGAGCCGATAGTCGCCGGCGAGGTGAACGGGGCCGAGGTGTCGGCACAACGTCGGCAAAGAAGGTCCGCGGTGAGCCGGGTGACGATCTCCTCGTCGGTGAGCCCGAACAGGCTGAGAAGACCCGCGCCGCTGACGAACCCAGCGTGACCTGCGACTTCGGCGCACGACGGGGACTCCTCGGTGTCGACGTCGTCCGGGACGTGGCGGTGCTGACGCTCCGGCGTCCCGAGAAGCTCAACCGGCGTCTCCCGGTTCGTCATCGGCAACCCGTGCCTAGCTTCGATCGGGCCCCTTCGCCGTGCCGGCAGGCCGGTACCGCACGTTGACTTCCGAGCTGGGGTCGCCGTCACCGACCTGGTGCAGGTGAATGGGCGCGCGGCCCGGGTTGTGGTAGAGCCGGATGCCCTCGCCGAGCAGGACCGGTGCGATGTGCAGGTCGATCTCGTCGATCAGTCCCAGGTCGAGTAGCTGAGCGCCGATGGTCGGGGACAACACTTCGAGGTTCTTGCCGCCGGCGGCTTCGAGTCCGAGCCGTACCGCCTCCGCGGGGTCACAGTCGAGGAAGGTGACTCCCTCGGCGGGTGCCGCGTCTTCGGGGTGGTGGGTGAGCACGAAGATCGGCCCGTCCCAGTCGCCGCCGTACGGGCGGCCACCACTCGCGGCGGCCATGTCCCAGCCGTCTCGACCTCCCAGCACGGCGCCCGTGGTCGTGACGTATTCGCCTTCCAGGCCCGGGCGGTTCGTCCCGGTCATCCAGTCCATCGCGTGGTCCGGGCCCGCCACGAAGCCGTCCAGCGACATCGTGAAGTGCCAGAGCACCTTTCCCGCCGCGGTCTGCGGTTCGGTGTCGTTCATCCGTAGGCTCCTCGGCTTGGTTGCGGCAGCGGGACGTTCGTCAGCCGCGTTCGGTTCTCCCGGCGAAGCGTCGGCGTTGTCCTTCGTGGATGTCGCTCACCCATTCCCAGCCGGGCTCGGCCGCCGGGCCGATTCGCGGGTCATCGGGGTCACGGCCGTCACGCAGGGCGTGCACGTACGCCCGATCCTGGCGCATCCTCGCGCGTACCCGATCACCTCTGCCGACGGAACCATGCCCGGGGACGACGACCTCGACGTCGTCTGCCACACCTTCGAGCAGCCGCAGCCCGACGAGGTACTCCTCGATCGGGTCATTGGTGTCGTGCACGTCGTCGAGCATCGGAATGAAGACATCCGAGAGCATGTCGCCGGCGACGAGAACGCCGCGTTCTTCGATCAACAGTGCCGCGTGGCCCGGGGCATGCGCCGGATGCTCGATGATCCGGACTTCAGGACCATCCCAAGGAATCCGCGCGGTCTCGGCGGGCAGACCCGTGATGAGACCGTACAGGTCCAGCGGTGTCACCTCGGCGATTTCCGGCGGCAACCCCTCGGCGGCGCGGGCCTTCCAATCCGCCTTCGACCGCACATCTCGCATATGAGCCGCACAACGGGCTGTACCGAAACGAGGCACGTCGCCAAGATCAGCGTGCCACAGCACGTGATCCCAATCAGGATGGGTCGAGAATCCCGCCACGACGGGCTCGCCCAACTCCCGAAGGTCGTTCGCGAGACAGGTCATCTCATCGCCCGTTATCCCGGGGTCGATGAGCAGCACGCCGCCATTGCCCCGCACGACAACGGTGTTGTTCCGAAGCAACTCGCTCTGATGGACCAGCACTCCCTCGGCAACCTGGGTCAGCATGAGGCTCCTTCCGCGGCCTGCGGCTTGATGTCGTTCATTCGTAGTCTCCCGCCTTGCGTCCGAGTCGACGGACTGCGCCCCGACAGGCGACACGCACCGATCAGGTTTTCGCGCCGCGTTCGTCTATACGTGTGAGATCGACTCACAGGAGGCTGACGCCATGCGGAAACTGACCTTCGGCATGAATGTGACCCTGGACGGCTACATCGCCGCGCCCGGCGACGACCTCGGCTGGAGCGGGGGTGAGGGACCGGACTCGTCGCCGAGCGACGAGCTGTTCCAGTGGTGGTCCGACCGGGTGGCGGCGACGGGACTGGCGCTGTACGGGCGCAAGTTGTGGGAGGCGATGAGTTCCCACTGGCCGACCGCCGACCGGCAGCCCGGCGCCACACCGGCGGAGATCGAGTTCGCCCGCCGCTGGCGGGACATGCCGAAGGCGGTGTTCTCCTCGACGATCGACAAGGTCGATTGGAACACCCGCCTGGTCACCGGCGACGCGGTCACCGGGATCACCCGGCTCATGGCCGAGGACGGCGGCCCGATGGACATCGGCGGCGCGACGCTCGCCGGGGCGGCCATGCGGGCCGGGCTGATCGACGAGTACCTGCTGGTCACCGTGCCGGTCTTGGTGGGCGGAGGCACGCCGTTCTTCACCGCGTTGGACAGCTGGGTGAAGCTGACCCTGGTGGAGACGCGGACGTTTCCCGGCGGCGTGGTGCTGACCCGATACGAGACGAGGCACTGATGGGGCCGGGTTCGATCACAGTGCCGGGAGCGGGTCCAGCCATGGTTTGCCGGTGGCGTCGAAGCCGGTGAGCTCGGCGATCTTCCCGTCGACGATGCGCAGCACCGCGATGGCGAACAGCCGGTACTCCGTGTCTTCGGGGGCGCGGAGGTACAGCGCGGCGGCCGGCATGCGGTTGACCGTCGTGCCGATACCGCGCCAGTCGTCACGGCCGCGCTCGAAGAGCCCACCGGAGACCCAGCCGTCCACCGCGTCCTTGGCCGTCATGGTCACGGGGCCCAGCTCGGGCAGCATCGCGAAGCGCAGGTCGTCGCGCAGCAGGGACATCAGCCCGTCGAGGTCGTTGCGCTCATGGGCGTCGATGTACGCCTTCACCACGCCGCGCTCGTCATGCGACAGCTCGTGAGGGGCGGGGCTCCTCCAGTCGAGGCGACGGTCGGGCAGCTGCTCGCGCATCGTCACGCGGGCTCGCTGCAGTGCGCTGGTCACCGATGCGACGGTCAGCTCGAGGGCGTCGGCGACCTTCGACGCGGGCCAGCCGAGGACGTCGCGCAGGATGAACACCGCCCGCTGCCGCGGCGGCAGATGCTGGACGGCGACGATGAACGCCAGCTCGATCGTCTCCCGCGACACCACCGATTCCTGCGGGTCCTCGGGGAGCATCCGGTCGGGGTACGGCTGCAGGCGCGGCACCTCGGAGCCGGAGTCCGACAGCCCGGACGGCACGGGTGTGCGGTCATTGCGCTTCTGAAGGAAGTCGAGGCAGGCGTTCGTCGCGATCCGGTACAGCCAGGTCCGCAGTGCGGCGTGGCCCTTGAACGACTTCCGCTTGTTCCACGCTCGCAGGAACGTCTCCTGCGTCATGTCCTGGGCGTCGTCGTAGTTCGCGAGCATCCGGTAGCAGTGCACCTGCAGCTCACGCCGGTGGCGTTCGGTGATGAGCGCGAACCGCGCGGTATCGCCTGAGCGGGCCAGCGCGATGAACGTGGCCTCGTCAGCGCCCAGCGGGCCGGCGTCGGTCATGGTCGTCAATCCTTCCACCGGTGCGAGGGGGTCACCAGAACTGACGACGTGGCGGAGGATTTCTGATCGGTGGAAGAGCCCCGAATAGCGCGCGGCGCGGCAATTCCCGCGACGCGCCCTTGAGGTCCTGTCCGGTCTATCGGGGAAAGGACGTCAAGGGCGCGATCGGCGATTCAGGACTTCTTGCGAGGTGCACGCTTGCGCTTGACGGGAGCCTCTTCGGCGACCGGTTCGGCGGGGGCCGACTCGGCGTTGTCGAACGCTTCGTAGATCTCGTTGGGAATGCGACCGCGCTCGGCGATCGCGTAACCGTTGGCCGACGCCCAGGCGCGGACCTGCTGGTTGCGTTCGCGGTCGGTGGGCTTCGCCGCGCCACCGGCCACGGTGGACTGTCCGGTTGCGACCTTCACCTTGCGCCCGCCGACTCGCCTGCTGGCGTCGATGAAGCGCTCGAGCTCTTCGCGCAGGGCGCCGGCGTTGTCATCGGAGAGATCGATCTCGTAGGTGACGCCGTCGAGCGCGAAGGGCACGGTCTGGGTGGCTTCGCCACCGTCGATGTCGTCGACGATCTGGACGGATACCTTTTGTGCCATCGAAAGTGCCTTCCGCTAGGTCATGCCACGCCATCTCGGATTGGCGCAGTGCCAATGAGCCTAGGCGTAGGGGGCGTCGCGTGATCGGCGGGACGCCCGGACGACGCCCGCCGGTCGCACGACTGAGCCTTACTTGCCGATTTTCGATTCCAGCGTACGGCGTCGAGCGGTCACCTCGTCGGGGTCGTCCCCGAGGACCAGCAGTTGCAAGGTGCTTTGCCGGCGCGGACTGTCCGTGTGACCGGTGTCATGACCGGCCACGATGAGCAGGCCACCGGCGGCCAACGCCGGGCGTATCCCGGCGAGCAGGTCGGTGAGTGGGCCGGCGACGGTCAGCTTCACGGATTCGGCGGGGAGGTCGAGGGCGTCGGGGCGGACGGACTGCATCGCCAGCAACGGGATCGAGCCACTGGTGATCCGGAAGTTCAGGTCGAGCACGACCTGCTGGCCGTCCCGGGTTTCGGCGCAGTCGAGGCTGCACAGGCCGCGGTAGCCGACATCGGCCGCGCGCTGGGTGATCGCCAGGCATTCGGCGAGCAGTTCGGCGGGAGGAGTGGTGACCGCGCCGAATCGGCCGCCGGCATAGACCCCGATCGCGTCGACGCGTTGTTCCGTCACAGCCAGCAGGCGAGCCCGCGCGTCCGCTGCCACATAGAACTGCAGGCCCCAGTTACGCAGGATCTGCAAGTACTCCTCGACGACGAACTCGTTGAGCACGTCGGTGAACGCCGGCAGCGTGATCTGCTCGTGGGCCTGGTGCAGATAGACATCAAGGCTGCCGCCGTGCGCGTCGTTGGTCGCGGCCTTGAGCACCCACGACTTCTCCGCCGGTGCCGCCTCCGCGAGTTGCCCGCGGGTCACGACGCTCCGGTGCGCTTGGAAACGTGGATCGACCAATGTGGTGATGCTGGCTTTGTTGTTCAAATAGCCGACGAGTTGCGCGCTTTTGAGCGCGCGTTCGTCCGGGCACAGCGCGGTCGGCTGCGGGTACTCCATCGACATCAGCAGGCCATCGGATATCGCCTCGGTCACGCGGGCGGCGAATTCCCTTTCATTTCGGAACTCGCGCAAATCCGTGCCGACAGGCAGGCCGCTGTCACGCAGGTGTGCCAGCAAATCCGGGTCCGTGCCACCGGCGCTGCAGATCACCGGCATGTCGGCCGCGACGGCGATCGGTCGCGCGGAGACCACGTCGCGGGTGTGGCGGTGCCTGTTCACGGGTTCGGCCGCGGCCAGTTCGGGGCGCGCGCAAACGGCGATGCCCGGACCGTATACATCGGTGAGAGAACGAGGAGCGCTGACGGCATGCGGCAGAACGACTGGGACGCTGATGGAGGATCTCCTGTGGAGTGAGTCGGACCGGTCAGAACCGGCTGTGGCATGCGAGGAGAACCGAGAAGGGAAGGCAGCGTTGATCACTCGACTGCCGCGAGCAGCGGCAGGGAGCTTGCCAGGACCGGCGCCGTGGACAGTGTCACGCCTGCCGCCTGCCACCATGCTACGTCCTGACCTGGTGTATTGGCAGGCGCGGTTGGCGAAAAGCGGCCTTGATCCGGCGTGCCTCGTTCAGCGCGCGGTCACGCCGGCGGCCGCCTGGAGGCAGATCTTCATCGGAGCGTGACGGAAGTTTCGTCTTCCGGCCGAGTCTTTCCTCTCTTTCACCTGTCTCCAGGTGGGGCCGACCGGGTTTGTGGACGGCCTCGAAGTTACCCGGATGGAGAGCCGTCGTCGGTCCCTGCCGGTGTGGCGATGGCTGCTGAGCGTGAGCCGTGGACGGTCAGTTCTTCGTGCAGCCCGGTGATCTGCAGTGGCCGGAAGACGGCGCGCGTGGTGGCGACCAGCCGGAAGTCGGTGTGCGGGGCGGCTTGCCGGTGGGCGGCCAGCAGGACCTCCAACCCGGCGGAGTTCAGGAACCGGACGAGACTCAAGTCCACGATCAACCGTCGCGGCCGTCGGTTCAACGCCGCCTCGATCGCTCGGCGTGCCGTGGGCGCGGTGTGCAGGTCCAGGTCGCCGTCCACGACGAGTACCAGGGTCCGGCCGAGTTGCTCCATCGTCACGGCCAAGGGGGAAGAACGGCGTGCCGGAGGCTCGTGTCCGCCGGTGGGGACCTCGATGACCGCGCGAACCACGCCGAGGCCTGTCCTGGTCACCGGGGGCGCACCGAGTGTCGTGCGATCCGGTCGCGGGCGACGCGACCGTCGTAGGTCGAGCGTAATGATCTTCACGATCCGGGCTCCAGACTGGCCGGCCGTCGCTGAAGCTCGCCGCACGGGAAGAGGCAGGCGCACGGGGCCAAGGGACAGATGCGACCGTTGATGGGCGGTCGTCGTGAGGGCGGTGTCTGGGCACTCCGGCGCTGGCGTCGGGATTCTACCGCATATTCGGGTAAAACGCCTCGTTCAGGGGTTACGCTGACGGTATCGGCCGTCCGGAACCGGCGGAACGGTCACTGTCCTCAATGGACGATGTCTGTTTTCCTGCGCCGATTTCCGTGCTGAACCCGGAGCGGGTGAATTATCGCCGGTTTGCGACGGGATTTCCTCTGTACAATAAAAGTACCGAGAGTATTTCGCGCGTCGGAGAACGACCGATGTCACCTTCGGTTCTTCATCGATTCCGGTCTTCGTGGCCGGAGACCGGAGCCGAATATGCATGCCGACCCTCTCATCCTGGACGCCGCTGAACGGTTGAGGATCAAGCCTCGCAACTCGGAGAGCGGTCGCGTCGATGGTGCCTGGTGGCCGCGGTCGCGTGACTTGACGGTCGAGGTGCCCGAGCTCGCCGCGTCGCTCGACGGCCGGATCGGCCCGGTGTGGCGGGTGGCGTTCCCGCCGTCGGCCTGGGCGGTCACGGTCCGTGAGCTGATCTGGCACGGGCGGCTGGTCAAGCTGGAGGGAATCGGCTCCCAGAACGTTCACATCGTGCACGTGACCGGCGGGAACATGCAGCGGCTCACGTTGCTGGTCGTCCCGCCGGAGGCGGACGCGGCTGCTGCCGAGGGAGTGCTGATGGCGGCCTCCGGGCAGAACAACGTGGCCGGTCCGGAGGCGCTCCTTGACGAGTTCGGCGCGCGGCCGGTCCCGGAGAACGCCCTCGCCCGTTGGGAATCCGAAGGTGGTCGTGGCGATTGACCCGAGCCTGCGAAGGCAGGCCCATCGTCGAACGAGCCCTTGGACAGCGAGGGAAGCGAGAACTCGGCTAGACAGAGCATGAGGAGTGAAAATGCCGGTTGGCACAGAGAGGTCCATCGTCGCTGGGGTCGACGGGTCACGGTCCGCGAGGACCGCCGCGCTCTGGGCGGCGGACGAGGCCGCGAAACGTGGGCTGCCCTTGCGGCTCGTCCACGTGTTCACGATCCCGGTCGTGAAGATGCCGGGCGTGATCCCCTCTTTCGACGGGGTCCGTGAGGGTTTCGAGAGCCGCGGTCGAGCATGGATTCTCGAGGTGAAGGAAGCAGTGTTCGCCAGGCATGCTGATCTCGTCGTCGAGACCGCGGTCCGCGAGTGGCACCCGGCGGCCGCCCTGATCCAGGAGTCGGCGAGGGCGACGGCGGTCGTGCTCGGGTCACGAGGACTCGGCGGTTTCACCGGGATGCTGGTGGGCTCCACCGCGGTCGCGCTCGCCCATCACGGCCATTGCCCGGTCGTCGTGGCCCGAGGTCGGCGACCGGACGATGCCGCACCGGAAGCGGGGCCGGTCGTCGTGGGCACGGACGGTTCGCCGATCAGCGAGGCGGCCCTCGGGTTCGCGTTCGACGAAGCGAAGCTGTGGAACGCTCGCCTGACGGTCGTGCGGACCTGGTCGGAACTGGTCGACCACGGCGCGATCCGGCCTCAGTTCCTCGCCGTCGATCCGGCCGAGATCGAGGCCGCCGACCGGAAATCGACCGAGGAGCAGGTGGCTCCTTGGCGGGAGAAGTGTCCGGACGTTCCGGTCGAAATCGTCGTCCGCAAGGGAAGGCCTGTCCGCGCGTTGCTCGAAATCGGTGCGGGCGCACGGCTTCTCGTCGTCGGCAGCCGGGGCCGCGGTGGATTCGAGGGCATGCTCCTCGGGTCGACCAGTCAGGCGCTGATCGCCCACGCCGAGTGTCCCGTCGCCGTCATCCGGGGAGATCACCTCAACGCGGAACTGTGAAGTCGGCGGGAGACCTGCCACGTACGGGTGACCGACCACCGTTTGCCTTGCCAGGCCCGGTGAAAGAGCGAATGGTCGGTCAGGTCGAGGGTGTTGGTCGATCCGGTGCCCTCAGGTATGCGGCACCGGGCAGTGACCCCAGACCCCCGGTCATCACACCACCTCGCAGGTCCGTGGCAGCAGTCCCGGATCCCTTTCACAGGTGGAAGGTTGATCATGAGATCGACAGCACGTATCAGCACGGCAGGCCGGGCCGGCCGGGCACTGATCGGTGTGGGCACGGCGGCAGGTTTCGCTCTTCTGGTGCCCTCGCAGGCGTGGGCGCTCCCTCCGGGGTGTACCCAAAGCGGCGCCAACTTCACCTGCACCGCCGGGATTCCCGCCGGTCAGGTGCTGGACGGCACCGCGGGGAACAACATCATCACCGTCACCGGCGGTGCCGTGAACGGCACCGTGAACGGTCTTGCCGGTAACGACACGATCAAGGTCACCGGCGTCGCCGGTGCCGCGGGCACCAACGGCCCGCCGGGAGCCGACGGCACCGCGGGTACTCCCGCGGGCGACGCGGGTGGCAACGGCGGCGCGGGCAACGTCGGCGGTGCCGGTGTGGGGAGCACCGGTGTCATCGACGGCGGCGCCGGTACCGACAGCATCACCGTCACCGGTGGTGCCGGTGGTGCCGGAGGAAACGGCGGCCAGGGCGGGACGGGATTCGCCAGCGGCGCGGGCGGTGCCGGTGGCAACGGCGGCGTCGGCGGGATCGGTGGTGCCGGCAACGCCGGGAACGTCACCGGTGGCGCGGGCAGCGACACCGCGACCTTCACCGCGGGCAGGGGCGGCAACGGCGGTCTCGGCGGTCCGGGTGGCAACAGTGGTCTCGTTGCCGGTGGCGCGGGCGCCGGAGGTATCGGTGGCGCGGGCGCGGCCGGTGGCGTCGGGAACTCCGGAACCTTCACCGGCGATCTCGGCGATCCCGGTCTCGACACGGTCACCGCCAACGGTGGTGCCGGTGGTACGGGAGCGGCCGGTGGCGTCGGCGGTTGCGGTCACGGCGGCGGCGCCGGTGGCGTCGGTGGTGCCGGGGGCGCGGGTGGTACCGGGAATTCCGGGACCATCACCGGCGGTGCCGGTATCGACACGCTGAAGGCCAACGGCGGGCTCGGCGGCAACGGTGGCGTCGGCGGCAAGGGCGGCAACGGTCTCGCCGCCGTCCAGCCTGGCGGTGCCGGCGGTGTCGGCGGCGCGGGAGGTGCCGGCGGGATCGGAAGTTCGGGCACTCTGACGGGCGGAACCGGTGTCGACATCATCACCGCGACCGGCGGCAAGGGCGGCAACGGCGCCGGCGGCGGTAACGGCGGCACGGGCTGCAGTGGCCCCGGCGGTCCTGGTGGCATCGGCGGTGCCGCGGGTGCCGGCGGTCTCGGGAACTCCGGAACCATCAACGACGGGGCGGACACCATCGCCACCCCGGCCGGTACCAGCGGCCTCGCGGGCGGTAGCGGCGTCGCCGGAATCAACAACGGCGGCATCTGCACCTGCTGACCATCAGGCTCGCGGTATCGACGTGCGGCGGCACGATTTCCGGTAGCAGCAGGAGATCGTGCCGCCGCATTCGACAATGCCGGGAAACAGCAGTCCGAAGTGGACAGCTCCGCGCGTCACAACCGACAATCACCCTTGCCATGTAAGGAAAGGTGGCGGTTCTACGCGGAGAAAGCAACTGTGTGACATCGATGCTCGGTCGCGTCCTGAGCCGGTGAACGCGACGGTAAGTGCTGACGGCCACCTGTCTCGGTCTCACCGTGGCTGTGCCGTCACCGCTCCAGACCGTGGCGGGTCGTACCCGAACCCGTGGCGTCAGGAGCTTCGTTGTGGACAGTGCCGCCTGGCGGGCATGTCGATTTCGATGAATACGCGGCGTGTTCGCTGAGGCTCTCTTGAGGGGTAGGGCAAAGGTGGCAGGTTGCGAAAGCCACTTTGGCAACGTTCAACGTTGCGAAAGTGGCTTTCGCAACGTCGGGGCAGGGGTGCGGTAGCGAAGAAGGGCGCCTTCGCTACTCCGGTGCCTTCGCGGAACCCATGGTCGCGATGTGTCGCGAAAGCCACTTTCGCGACGCCTGAGGTCCCGAAAGTGGCTTTCGCGACACCTGGGTGCACCACGGCCGCGAGCGAATCCCCGCCACCCGCGAGACCTTTGCCTTACCCCTCAATACCTCGCATTGGACTGTGAGGTCCGTCTGTCAGGTGATGGCTGGGTGCAGTTGCGCAACGCCGATACCTCTGTGTCGTCGCCTGTGGGCGGACGGCATCGACACCAGCTCATGGGGGCGTCGTTGAACACGGTGGCACCGAAGGCTTTCACGTGACAAGCCCCAGCGGGGGAGTCCGCTGGGGCTTGCCGTGGGACGGCGCCGTTCGATCAGCCGGTGCAGTTGGGCACGGCAGGGGTGCTTCCGACGCAGTTGTTGGGGGTGTTGGCGGTGATGGGCGCGTTGTCGGTGGTCATGGTGCCGTTGATCCGGTAGACGCCGCCCGCGGTGAGCAGAGCGTGGTTCGCGGTCACGGCGGTCTGGGTGATGGTCGTCGCGGTCGAGTCGACCGCGGCGATACCGCCTCCTTGCGCGCCGCTGTTGCCGCTGACGAGCATCGGGGTTCCGGAGACGCCGGTGGTGGTCAGCGTGCCGCGGAGACCGTTGTAGATGCCGCCTCCCTGAAGGAGCGCGGTGTTCCCGAGAACATTGCTTCGGGTGAACGACGCGGCGGGTGCCGTGCCGGACGGGGTGTCGGCGTTGGCGAGGCCGCCGCCGGCGAGGGTGGCGTAGTTGCCGCTCAGGCTGCTGCGGGTGAGCGTCACGGCGCCGCGGTTGAGGATGCCGCCTCCGTTGCCGACCACGCTGCCGTTGGTGAAGGCGACCGAGGTGGTCAGGGTGAGGTTGCCGGTCGGGCCGACTTCGGCGATCCGGAAGGGGAGCAGCGCGGTGCGCGTGATGGTCGCCGGGCCGAGCAGTTCGATCGGTGTGGTGATGACCGGCAGCCCGTTGGCGAGTCCGCCGTGCGGCGCGGTCAGTGTGTAGGTGCAGCCGCCTGCCAGCGTCAGGGTGTCGCTGTCGACCGTGGAGTTGGCGAGGTTGATGGCGTCGACGAGGGCGTTCTCGCCGCACGCCACGGGAATGGTCGTCGCCTGCGCGAGGGGAGCCAGCGCGAGCATGCTCCCGCTCAGGATGGTCGCGCCGACGACGGCCCGCAGAATACCGCGGTTTCTTCGCATCACATCTTCTTTCCTGGAGACGATTCCGCTGGGGTTCAAGAACGAAACGGCGGTCATCCGACGCATCCGGGAACGGGAGAGGGACTGCCGGTGCAGTTGGTCGCGGTGTTGGCGGTCACCGTGGAGGTGTTCAGCGTCGCCGAACCCGCCACGTAGTAGATCCCGCCGGGATTCACCGTCGCGGCGTTGGTGCCGACTACACTGCTGGTGAGCGTGAGCGTGCCGTTCACACTGGCGATTCCGCCGCCCTGGCCCGCGGTGTTGCCGTTGACCGTGCTGCTGGTGAACGTCGCCGCAGACGGGGTCCCGGTGCTGTACAAGGCGCCACCTCGGCCGTTGGCGGTGTTGCCGGACAACGCGCCACCGGTGAGGGTCACCGCGCCGAAACTGAGGATGCCGCCGCCGTCGTCAGTGCCCGCGGCAGCCGCATGGCCATTGCTGATGGTGACCGCTTTGAGCGTGATGCCGCCGGTGGGTGCCACCTGGCCGATGCGGAAAGCGGCCGCCGCCGGCGCACGGGTGATGGTGTTGGCGTTGCCCTCGAAGGTGATGGGCGTGGTGATGACCGGCAGGCCGGCCGGACCGTGGACGCCGTCGTCACCATGGGCGGAGGTGAGGGTGTAAGTACACCCGGGGGTCAAGGTCACGGTGCCGCCACCGGCCGCGTTGGCCGCGTCGACCGCGGAGACCAGCGCCGCCTCGTCGCAGGGAACGGATTCCGCACGGGCCTGAGCCGAGGCGGGGAGGAGAACAGCCGATCCGGCAACCAGAACCAAGGCGCCGGCAAGGGTGGAAAACGTGCGATTGTGTCGCATTTCGACTTTCTTGGATCCGAGACCGATGGTGGAGGAGCAAGAAGCTCAAACGTCCCGCTGAAAGCGGTCACCGGCGGTCGATGAACAACCAGCCTGGACCCTACACTGAACGGTCGTGAATAGACAGGTCGGCATTATCGCGGACGGTTCAGTGGAACTTAGGCGTAAAAAGGTTTCCGAGCGAGCGTGGTGGGTACGCCCGGGCGTCGTGATACGGAAACCGTGCGATTTAATGCCGAATTCTTCGAAACGGGGCGGTGTGCCGAATGATCCGGCTATCGCGTTGGCTGGGTCTCTTTCTTCGGTAATACGGCGGCCTGCTCGCCGAAGGTCGCTGGCGCTCTCGGCGAGACCGGTGTTGTGCGTCGGCGATGAGGTCGCGGATCCGGCTCGCGTGGTCGATGCCGTTGATTTCGGGTGACGGTGGCGGCTCCGGGGTTCCGGCAGGTGGGTCCAGGTGAGGTGGGCCCAGTTCGCTCAGGAACCATGAGATCGTGGGTTGCCCGCGGGTCCAAGCGACCACGCGCCTGGTTTTCGAAGGTGGGGTACAGGCCGTAGCACGGCACCATCGGCAGGGGGACGATGACGAGGTCTTGCCAGAGCAGGCGTTCGCCGGGGGCGAGGGCGAAGTCCCTGTCGGCAGGTGAGGCGGCAGGGCCCGCGGATTCGCCGTCCGGCGGGATGCGGTCGTAAACGAGCGCATCAATCGATCGGTTGATACGCCGGGCCCGCGGTTGATCCGGAAATCCGTCGTTCCGTCGATGTTCGGCGATGAGCCTGGCCAGCACGCTGATGCGCATGTCGTCAAGTGAAGCAAGTGCCGGCCCAGTCGCCCTTCGCGAGCGGGCGCTCGCGCCGGATCTCGCTCGTGGGTTGATGCTCGCGTTGGTCGCGCTGGCGAACTCTGTGCTCTACCTTTATGGCCGCCCGTACGGTGCGCGACAGCACATCGTCGAGCACGACCTGCTCGACCGGGTGGTCAGCCTGCTCAACGTGGTTTTCGTGGAGGTACGAGGCTATCCGATGTTCGCCGCGCTGTTCGCTTATGGCGTCGTGCAAATGGTGCGGCGACAGCAGGCAACGGGCATCCCGGACCACGACATCGACCGGGTGCTGCGGCGACGGTTCCGCTGGCTGATCGTGTTCGGGTTCGTCCATGCGGTACTGCTGTTCCCCGGTGACGTGCTCGGTCTGTACGGGGTGCTGGGATTCGCGCTGCTGGCGATGCTGCGGGTCAAGGACCGGACGTTGCTCACCATCGCCGCGGGCTGGCTGGTGGTGGTCGCCTTGGTACAGGGGATCGCCTACGTGACCCCGCAGGGCAGCGGACAACGTTCCTTCTTCTGGTCTTTCGCGGTCAGCGACCCGGCCATCGCCCTCGCCCTGCATCCGGTGGAATGGGTGATGACACCGCTGGGACTGCTCGGCGTCGGCAGCGCCGTCCTGATCGGTGTCTGGGCGGCGCGGCGCGGGGTGCTCACCGAGCCGGAACGGCACCGCACACTGCTGGTCCGCACCGCGATCGGCGGACTCGTCCTGGCGGTGGCCGGTGGCTTGCCGATGGGTCTCGCGGTCGGCGGCTTCTGGACCCCGTCGTCCGGTCTGGTCATGTGGGCGTGTTCGGCCGCGCATTCGGTCACCGGGGTGGCGGGCGGTCTTGGCTATGCGGCGCTGATCGGCTTGCTCGCGTCGCGGTTCCGGGACCGGAGTGGCCCGGTGATCCTGGCGATAACCGCGTGCGGGCAGCGCTCGCTCAGCTGCTATCTGTTCCAGTCGGTGGTTTTCGTCGCGCTGCTGATGCCCTACACCTTGGGCCTCGGCGGCACTTTGGGATCGGCCGGAGTCGCCTTGCTGGCCTTGGGAACCTGGCTGGTATCGGTGCTGCTCGCCGACCAGATGCGGCGGGCGGGCAAGCGCGGACCCGCGGAGGTTCTGCTCCGGCGGCTGACCTATCGGAACTCCCGCTGACAAGATGGGCAGGGTGACGTCGACGGAAGAACGGCTGGAACGACGATGGAACCGGGCGTGGGCGCTCGCTCCCTACGGACTGCTCGGGCTCGCGACCGTCCTTTCCCTGGTCTTCGATCCGGCCACCTGGCCGGACCGACTGGTCACCCTGGCCATCGTCGCGGCGCTGAGCGGGTGGCACGGCTGGTTCATCGTCGCGCATCCGCAGTGGTGGGAACGTCAGACCTTGGCGATGATCGTGTACTTCGCCGGGTTGCTGGCAGGCACCGTGGTTCTCGCGCTCCGCGGCGACAGCTTCCAGTTGTTCGTCCCAGTGTGTTATGTGCTCGCGTTCGTCGCCCTGCCCGGCTGGCTCGCCTACGCCGGGGTGGTGCTCGCGAATGTCCCATGGCTGGTGCTGTCGGGCACCGAGCTCTGGCCGACATTGCTCGACCTCGCGATGGTGACACCGCTGGCCGCGTTGATCGGCTGGGCGATCCGGGCGATGGAACGGGAGGCGATCCGGCGCCGGAAGGCGAACAGCAGGCTCGTCGCCATGGCGGCCGAGAACGCCGAATTGCACGCGAAACTGCTGGCGCGGGCCAAAGACACCGGCACCGCGGAGGAACGCGCCCGGATCGCCAGGGAAATCCACGACACCGTCGCTCAGGGATTGACCGGGATCGTCACTCAGTTGGAGGTCGCCGAGGAACTGGCCCCGGCCGAGGGGCCGCTGCGCGGCCGGATCGGCACCGCCCGGCAGCTGGCCCGCTCTAGCCTGGTGGAGGTCCGCCGTTCGATCGAGGCACTGCGGCCGGGCCCTCTGCACGACGCCAGGCTCGGAGACGCGGTGGCCGCCGCGGTCGCGACATGGCTGGAGCAGTACGGCGTACCCGCGACTTTCGTCATGACCGGTACACCGCGACCGATACATTCCGAGATCGAGGTGATGGTCCTGCGGGCGGCGCAGGAAACCCTTTCGAACGTCGGCAGGCACGCGCTGGCGAGCAGGGTCGACATCACCCTGTCCTACATGGAGGACGTGATAATCCTGGACGTCCGCGACGACGGCACCGGCTTCGACACCCGGGCTTCATCCGCCGGATTCGGGCTCACCGCCCTCCGCGAGCGGGCACGGCTGCTGTCCGGCACGGTGGACATCGAGTCGGCACCCGGTGCGGGGACGGCGGTCAGCGTCAGCGTTCCGATGATCGAGGTGGCCCGATGACGTCCGTACGGCTGGTGATCGTCGACGACCACCCGGTGGTGCGGGACGGCTTGCGAGGCATGCTCGGCACCCAGCCGGACCTCGAGATCGTCGGCGAGGCCGCGAGCGGCGTCGAGGCACTGACCGTGGTGGCCGCCACCAGACCGGACGTGGTGCTGACCGACCTGCGCATGCCCGCCCCGAGCGGCGCCGCGTTGATCCGGCTGCTCAGGGAACGCGTTCCGGCCACCCGGGTACTGGTGCTGACCACGCACGACACCGACTCCGACGTGTTGCCCGCCGTCGAGGCGGGGGCGATCGGCTATCTGCTCAAGGACGTGCCACGCGAGGAGCTGTTCCGCGCGGTGCGTGCCGCGGCTCGCAACGAGAGCGTGCTTTCCCCGTCGGTGGTCGCGCTGCTCCTGAACCGGGTCCGGCCGCAAAAGCCGGTGACCGAAGCCAAACTGAGCGCGCGGGAACGCGAAGTCCTCGCCCTGATCGCACGCGGCAAGATCAACCGGGAGGCCGCGGCCGAGCTGCACATCAGCGAGGCCACCGTCAAAACGCACCTGCTGCACATCTACGCCAAACTCGAGGTCCCAGACCGGGCCTCCGCGGTCGCCGCCGCGTATCAGCGGGGAATTCTGCGGTCGGACCGTGACGCCTGAAAGCTGCCAAGCCAGTTTGGGCCGAGCTGTGGACAGGAGGCCCGTGGACATGTTGGGCTGAGACCCGGCCGAACCTGACGTGGTCGGCCATTTTCCATCCTGCGATGTCGAGGAGCGGCGCCCTGAGCCTGTGGGAGTACCTCCGAGAGAACTGGATCGACGTCGTGAACGACGCGATCCTGCACGTGGATCTCACCCTGGCGGCGATGGCACTGGCCGTGCTGGTCGGCATGACGATCGGCCTGCTCACCTACCGGCGGCGGTGGCTGGGCGCGATGGCGACCACGACGACGGCGGCGTTCCTGACCGTCCCGTCGATCGCGCTGCTGGGCATCCTGATCGGCCCGTTCGGGCTGGGGTTGACGAATGTCCTGTGCGCACTGGTGCTCTACGCACTTCTGCCGATCACGCGCAACACGATCGTCGGGCTGCGTGGCGTCGATCCGGCCGTGGTGGACGCGGCGCGTGGTATGGGGTTCGGTCGCGTGCGGCTGCTGTTTCGCGTGCGGCTGCCGCTCGCCTGGCCGGTGATCCTTTCCGGCATCCGGGTCTCGACGCAGATCACGATCGGTATCGCCGCCATCGGCGCGTATGTCAAGGGCCCCGGCCTCGGCAACGAGATCTTCGACGGGCTCGGCCGGTTCGGCTCGGTCAACTCGCTGAACCAGGTGCTCACCGGAACGCTCGGGATCATGGTGCTGGCGCTGCTGTTCGACCTGGCCTTCGTGGTGGTCGGCAAGCTGACCACACGGCGACGTCCCCTTGCCCGCCGAGCGGTGGCTCCGGCGACGTCGGGGGGAGCGGCCGGAATGGGTGGTGAGACGATCGAGCTGCGGGACGTCAGCAAGCACTACCCCGGGCGAGCGGTACCGGCGGTCGAAAGCCTGACGATGCGAATCCCTGCGGGTGAGATCGTCGTGCTGACCGGTCCGTCGGGGTGCGGCAAGACGACGACCATGCGGATGATCAACCGGCTCGTCGAGCCCACCGCGGGCGTCGTCACGATCGGTGGCACCGATGTGTCGGCGCTCGACCTCGACGAACACCGCCGCAACACCGGCTACGTCATCCAGCAGGTCGGGCTATTCCCGCATCTGCGGGTGGACGCCAACATCGGCGTGGTGCCGCGGGTACTCGGCTGGACTCGACGACGCATCGCCGGCCGCGTGCGCGACCTGCTCGACGTCGTCGGCCTGACCCGCGAGCACGGCATCCGGTACCCGCGTGAGCTTTCCGGTGGTCAGCAGCAGCGCGTCGGTGTGGCACGGGCGATGGCCGCGGACCCGCCGGTCATGCTGATGGACGAGCCGTTCGGCTCCACCGACCCGATCACGCGCGCCCGGCTGCAGGACGAATTCCTTCGCCTGCAACGGGAAGTGCGCAAGACGATCGTGTTCGTCACGCACGACTTCGACGAGGCGCTGAAGGTCGGCGACCGGATCGCCGTACTGCGGCCGCGGTCGGTGATCGCTCAGTACGACACGCCCCAGGCGATCCTCGCCGCGCCGGCGGACGACTACGTCGCGAGCTTCGTCGGCTCGAAGCGGAACCTGAAGCGGCTCGCGCTGATCCGGGTGGGTGACCTGGGACTCCGGCCGGCGTCAGGGCCGGACGGCCTTCCTCCGGTCCGGCCCGACGCCACCCTGCGGGACGTGCTGGACGTGATGGTGCGGACCGGCAGCACCGAGGTAGTAGTCACCGAGGACGGCACCGCGCGGCCGCTGGGGGTGTGCGACGTGCCCAGCCTCGTCGCGGCGCTCCGACCCACCGGCGAGGCGCCCGCGCCCGCGATCGCGGACACAGCGGAGGCGCCTGGGCCGGGCGCGGACACCACGGTGCCCGCGCGGCCTCGTCGGCGACGGCTCGGGCTGCTGGTGCGCCCGGTCCTGCTGACCATCGCCTTGCTGGCGCTCTTCATGATCGTGCGCGCGCACCCGATCGACTCGATCGAACAGCGTTTTCTCAACGCCGGCGAGATCTTCACCGAACTGGGCGCGCACCTGCGGCTCACCCTGATCTCGACGGCGTGCACGATCGCCATCGCGCTCCCGCTCGGCATCCTGCTCACCCGCGCCGGCGCCCGCTGGGCCCGGCCCATCGGCCTGGGGCTGGGCAACCTCGGCCAGGCGATCCCGTCGATCGGGCTCGTCGTGCTGCTCGCGCTCTGGATCGGCACGGGCACCGCGACGGCGGTGACGGCGCTCGTCGTCTACGCGACCTTGCCGGTGCTGCGCAACACGATCGTCGGGCTCGACGACGTCGACCCGGCCCTCGTCGACGCCGCGCGCGGCATGGGCATGGGCAAGACGGCCGTCCTGTGGCGGATAGAACTGCCGCTGGCCGTCCCGGTGATTCTCGCCGGGATCCGGACCGCGCTGGTGCTCACCGTCGCGAGCGCGACGCTGGCGACCTTCATCGACGGCGGCGGTCTCGGCGGAGGGCTTGTCGCCGGGATCGGCCTGGACCGCCCGATCCTGAGCCTCACCTTCGGCATCATCGTCGCCGCACTGGCGCTCTTCGTCGACTGGCTGGGGCTGGTCGCCGAGGAGTTCCTGCACCCGCGCGGCAGGTAGCTCGACCGACTTCAAGGAGGACCGATCCATGCGGATGCTTCAGCGCACGACCGCCGCCGTGTTCGCGCTCGCCGCGGCAACGGCGCTCGCGGCAGGCTGCACGATCGGCAAGGACGAGACCGGCGCCCAGGTGGGCGCGGGTTCCATCACGAAGATCGACGCGCTGAACGGCGCCCAGATCCGCGTCAGCTCCAAGGAGTTCGACGAGCAACTGCTGCTCGGCCAGATCGCCCTCGTCGCACTGCAGGCGGCAGGGGCGAGCCCGCAGGACAAGACCAACATCACCGGCTCGAGCAACGTCCGCCGGGCACTCACCAGCGGCGCGGTCGACCTGTACTGGGAATACACCGGCACCGCCTGGATCAGCTACCTGAACCAGACGAAGCCGATCAGCGATCCGCAGGCGCAGTACGAAGCGGTCAAACAGGCCGACACCGCCAACGGCGTCACCTGGTGGGCACGTTCGCCTGCCAACGACACCTACGCCCTCGCCGGCAACCCGGCGACACTGGCCCGGACCGGCGTCAAGACGCTGTCCGACTACGCGGCCCTGGTGAAGCGGGACCCGGCCGCGGCATCGACTTGTATGGGCCCGGAGTTCAAGAGCCGGGACGACGGGTTCCCCGGCCTGGCGAAGACCTACGGGTTCGCCTTGCCCGACCCGCACGTGCACCTGCTCAACGACGCCGTCGTCTACCCGAGCATCGGCAAGGGCGACCCCTGTGGCTTCGGCTCGGTCGCCTCCACCGACGGGCGTGTGGCCGCGCAGAATCTCACCGTGCTCGAGGACGACAAGCACTTCTTCCCGACGTACAACCCCGCGATCGCGATCGCTACTCCGCTCGCCCAGAAATACCCGCAGCTGGAGCAGGTCTTCACGCCGATCGCCGCGAAGCTCGACACCGCGACGCTCACGGACCTGAACAAGAAGGTCAGCGTCGACGGCCAGAAACCCGCCACGGTCGCCCGCGACTGGCTCAAGGCGGCGGGCTTCATCAGCTGAACCGCCTGTCGCCGCAGCGGGCGGAAAGGTTCGCCGTATTCGCGCAGGTAGTTCCTGGAGTGCCCAAGGACCGGAGGCCGCTGGGTGGTCGTGAGCCGGGTAGCGGCCGGCCGGCCCTGCACACCTTCCCCAGTACATGAAGGCCCCCTTCCTTGCGCCAGGCGCAAGGATGGGGGCCTTCATGTACTTCACGCGAGCAAACCCGCGGGCCACGCGTAGGTAACCCTTGGCGTAGGACGAGTGATGCGCGTTGAAATGCTTGTCGAATTTGGCATCGGACTCGTAATCGCCCAGCTTCCCGTCATCCGAGGCAGGCGCGGACGGCTTTGGCCAGATTCGCCGCCCTGGGGTCGTCGGGCCGGAAGTTCCAGAGGTTGGTGACGTAGCCGAAGCCGACACCGGCGTCGGGGTCCGCGAAGCCGATCGAGCCGCCGGAGCCAGGGTGGCCGAACGATCCTGGTCCGGTCATCGGCATCGGCGGGCATGCCCGGTGGAAGCCGAGTGACATGTAAAAGGAGCGGTCGGCCGGGATGTCCAGCCCTGGTGGCAGTCCGTGCATCGAAGTCTTGTCGGTCTGGACGGCGGTCATTGTCTTGACCGTCGCCCGGTTCAGCAGGCGGACCCCGTCGACGGTGCTCACCGTGGCCGCGTACATCCGGGCCACCGATCGGGCGTCGGCGAGCATGTTCGCGGCCGGGAATTCCGCGGCACGCCAGGCTCGGGAGGTGAAGTAGTCGGTCGTGGGGTCGAGGGCGCCGCCCAGTTCACCCGCTCGGGCTTGCACGGAGCCAGGCTCCCAGAGCGCTTTGACCCACCTGGTGACGGTGTCCGCGTCCAGTCCGGTCAGTGCGATCATGCCGGCGATCAATTCTTCCAGGGTGAACGGTGCGGCGTAGTGGAGCTTGGCCACTCGGTGCTCGTGTTTCTCGGGAAGCCCGATCCAGGCGCTGAGCCCGAGCGGGCGGGCGACCTCGTCGGCGAAGAACGTGCCGAGTGACTTGCCGGTGATCCGGCGAACGACTTCCCCGACCAGGAATCCGTACGTGACGCTGTGGTAGACGTGTTCGGTTCCCGGTTTCCACAGCGGTTTCTGTGCCTCGAGTGCTCGGATGACCGGGTGCCAGGCGCATGCCTGCTCGAAGGTGAGCGGGCCGTCGACGATCGGAAGGCCTGCCTGGTGCGACAGCAGCCAGCGCACCGGGATCTCTTCCTTGCCCGCGTTGCCGAATTCCGGCCAGTAGCGGGCGACAGGGGCGTCCAGGTCCAGTTCGCCGCGCTGGGCCAGCATGTGCGCGCAGATGGCGGTGGCGCCCTTCGTGGTGGACGCGACCTGGACGATGGTGTTCTTGCGCCACGGCCGGTTCGCCTCGCGGTCGGCGAGGCCGCCCCACAGGTTGACGACCTGGCGGCCGCCAACGTAGACGCTGCACGCCGCGCCGACCTCACCGGGGCTTTCCTTGAAGTTCCTGCGGAAGACGTCGGCGACCTTGCCCCAGCCGTGCTCGACGCCGTTGCCGTCGTGGCCGTCCTCGGCCGCGCCGGCCTGCCCGGGGAGGCCGACGAGCGCGCCTGTGGTCAGTGCTCCGGCCAAGACCGTCCTGCGTCGAACCTGTCCCCGCTCGGATGTTCCGTCCACCATGTCGCAACCCCTTCTGGTGAATGCCTGAGCTCGGATGACTTGCGGGGATCACGATCACCGAGTGCGCTGACGCGGTGCTGACACCGCCCTGACACGGGCCGAACGCCGGGTGCCTGGCACGTGCCGGGGTTACTCTGACCAAAGTGACCATCGAGCGGTCGCTGCTGTCGCGGGTCTCCTACCGCGACCTGGAGATCACCGGCTCCGGGATGCGCGGCGTCATTCTCAGCACGCCCACCGGTTCCAGGTCGATGCCGTCGGGCACCACCTTGTCTCCGAACGACTTGCGCAGCCCGGTCACCGTGATCGCCGATCGTGCTCGTGTACTGGTCACGTCCCCTCTCTTCTTCGTGGCGCTGTCGGCCACGGATGAAAGGAGAGTGCGAGCGGCTGGTTTCACCATGGCTTCATCGCGGTGTCGCGCGCCGAAGTACTCTGTGATACTTTGTACTGGTACTCGGTGGCACTGGGTACTGGATGTCGAAAGGGGCACGATGGACGATCTGACCGAGATGCTGAAGGGCACGCTCGAGGGTTGTGTGCTGCAGATCGTCGGCGGTGAGGAGACCTACGGGTATGCCATCACGCGTCGCTTGAACGAACTCGGCTTCGTCGACGTCGTCGAAGGGACGGTGTACACCATCCTGCTGAGACTGGAAAAGAACGGGCTGGTCCAGGTGACGAAACGGCCGTCCGAGCAGGGGCCGCCGCGCAAGTTCTACGCGCTCAACGACGCGGGGCGTGAAGAACTCGCGAGGTTCTGGGCGAAATGGGAGTACGTCAGTTCGCGGATCGACAAGCTCAAGGAGGGCGGGAAATGAACTTCTGGGAGACCATCACCGGTAGCGATCTCACCAGGGAATGGAAGGCGTTCGAAGCCCGGGCCCAGGCCTTGCCCGCCGACCACCGATCGGCGTGGGAAACGATCACGGGGCATCTTTCTGCCTATTCGGACTTCAGCGGACGGAACCTGACGCCGATTCTCGACGCCGCTTTGGGGCTGCTCGAGGAAACGGCGGCGGACGGGCAGAGCGTGCACGACGTGCTGGGCGACGACATCGAGGGCTTCTGCGCGGCGCTGGCCGGGGGAGAACGCGGCCGTGGCTATCGCGACCGCTGGCGCGAGCAGCTGAACAGGAACGTCGCCAGGAAACTGAAGCAGCTGGGAGGCTGACATGGGCATCCAGGACATCATCGAGGGCAAGAAGCAGTGGCGCGCGCACGTGGCACGGGTCAAGGCGCTCCCGCCGGACTATCGGATCGTCTACCAGGAGATGCAGAAGTACCTTTTCAAGGTGGGACCGGTCGACCTCGCCGACGGGCCACTGCTCCCCGGGATCGTGGACTTCTTCGAGGAGGGTGCCGCGTCCGGCAAGGGAGTACTGGAACTCATCGGCGACGACGTCGCCGCCTTCTGCGACGACCTGATCAAGGACTCGCCCACCTACGCGGACCTCTATCAGGAGTCCATCGGCGGGGCGGGGAAGTAGGGCGAAGTTTCGGCCGGCTCACGTTCCCAGCTGTCCGGCTCCAGATGGCGAGCGGCATCAGCGGGATCGCTGCGAAGCGGGCCCATGCGCTCCAGGGATTCGCGTGGCGGCGCCAGGCTTCGTCGTCCATGCGGAATGGTCTTCGCTACCGCATCGGTGAGTTCCACGGTGCCTTTCCTTGTCAGGTCAGGGTTTCGAGTAGGTCGACAGCGGCGGAGACACCGTTCTCCGCACGGATATCGAGTCCGAGCCGTTCCGCCCGCTGACGCATCTCGGTGTCGCTGGTGGCTTGTCGCAGTGCGGCGGCGAGCCGGTCCGCGCTGAGGTGCTGTTGACGTATCGACGGTGGTGCGACTCCTGCGGCGTGCATCCGATCCGCCCAGTACGGCTGGTCGGCGACGAAGGGGCACACCACCTGAGGTCTGCCCGCGGCCAGCGCGGCACCCGTTGTTCCGCCGCCCCCGTGATGCACGACCGCGCTCATCCTCGGGAACAGCCAGTCGTGCGGGGCGTGGTCGATCACCAGCACGTCGTCGCTGCCGGCGTCGGCGGCGATACCGCCCCATCCGGTGGCGAGTATCGCGCGGACGCCGGCCTGGCGGACCGCTTCGTCGACCACCACGCGGGTGCGGTGTGAATCCCTGCCCGCCATGCTGCCGAATCCGATGTAGACCGGAGCCGGGCCCGCGTCGAGAAAGTCCCGCAGCCGGTCGGGCGGTACCCAGCCGGCTGCGGCGGGGAGGTACCAGAAACCGGTGGTGTGCACCGAATCCGGCCAATCACGGGCGGCGACGGAGACGTGCGGACTGAATGCCTGCAGGACCAGCCGGTCCTGGCCGTTCGCGTCGTGCAGGACATCATGGCTTCCCCGGCGGCGCGGGAGTCCGAGCTCCTCGGTGCGCCAGGCGGAGGCGATGCCGGAGAAGCTGCGCAGAATCGCGGCCACCGCGAGATACGTGGCGTGGTTGAAGATCTTCGGCAGCCGCGGCAAGGGCAGCAACGGACACGGGAACTCGGTGGTGGGGACCCAGCCGGGTTGCAGCGCGGTGAGCACCGCGGGCGCAGCGAGCATCTCGGCCGCGTGGTGAGCGGGCAGTCCGGGCGTGTGCACGACGACGTCCGCACGGGATACCTTCGCCGCGACTCCGACGTCGTGCAGGACGATGGCCATCAACGGTTTGATCCGCCGCGCTGTCCGGACGGCGGTGATCTTCCCGCGGAGGCCCCGGTATCCGCCCTCGATGGCCTCCTGCACCACTGGGTCGTCCATCAACCGGTTCGGTCCCTCGTCCAGCGGCGCGAACTCGATGTCGTGTTCCACCGCGGTGTCGGCGAACGACTCCGGTGCGGCCAGTACCGCCTCGTGTCCGCGATCGCGCAGGGCGACCGCGAGCGCGAGCATCGGCTGGACGTCGCCTCGGGTGCCGTGGGTGACCAGCAGCGCTCTCACTTCGAGCGCTCCTGGTCCTCGACGGCGGTGAACGCGGTCAGCCAGCGGTCATCGGCGAACAAGCCGTTGGTCAGCATCTCCAGCCCCGCCCTGCCGCCGCGGACCGCCGTCGCGGTCTCCGCCGGATCCCCGCCGAGCAAGCGTCCGACGTGATCTCCGAGTACGAGTGGCGCCAGCAGCCAGGACACATAGACGACGGTGCGGGCGAACGAGTCGTCCGACGGGCACACCCAGCCTTCCTGCTCGCCGTCGGCGAGCCACGCTTCGGTGTGCTCCACGATCTCGGTGAACAACGCCGAGGCCTCGCTGGTTCCGTCCAGGAAGGCGCGTGCCAGATAGCGTCGCACAGGAGTCGCGGCCTGTAGCACCTCCGCCAGCGCCTCGGAGCCGACGGCCCCGCCGGCCCGGATCCCCTCGAGCACATGCTCGTCACACGCCTGCCGCAACCCGTCCTTCGAACCGAAATGATGCAGCACCAAACCCGGAGACACGCCGGCATCCGCGGCTACCGCGCGGACCGAGGTCCCGGCGACGCCATCGGCACCGAACCTCGCCAACGCCGCGTCCCGGATCCGGGCCCGGGCGGTCAAATCCTCGATTGAACGCATGTTCACAGCATTGAACGTTTGTTCAGCCCGGTCAAAAGCTCCGGAAAGTCTTGATGCGGTTTTGACGGTGCGGCACCCTTCGGCAGTTCAGGCATTGGTCGAACGGATCGGCCCCGCCGGCTGGTAAGCCGACCGGCGGGGCCGAGGAGTCATGTGCCGTGCTGATCGTTGTTCACACTGGTATTCCCCCCCGTTTCAACGGGTGGGCTCGCGTCGGGATCGTGGGAGCCGGTGGAACGGAGCAATGCCCTGGGGTGCGATGGTTTCAGTGGCCGGCCAGATCCATCGTGAACAGCAGCAGCCCGAAGAAGAGCTGGAGTGCGGCGATGCAGACGCCTGCGATGACAAGGCCACTTCGCCGTAGGGGAGCAGCCAGCCGAGCAGGCTGAGCACGAGGCAGATGGGACCGAGCAAGCCTTTGATCCCGGGGCGGTCGCCTGCTGACAATCGACGAGTCACAGTGCCCGGATTCCGTTCGGTTCGTCCGGCGTACACGCTACCTCCGAACTCGACCCGTCCGGTGATCAAAGGCATGGTCTGGCCGTCGCCGCGAACGTCGGACCCGCTTGTCACGCGACACTTACGTTTTCTTTACGGTCGGCTCGGTGATTCTTCGCGCTGGATCGTTAGTGTCCGCGTCGGTGTGCGGCCATCACGAGTGGCGTGCCAGGTTCGCCTCGTGGGAGGCGTACGTGCGATTTGGGGAGACACGGCATGACCGAGGTTCCAGAACACGCGGTGCCGGCACGGGTGGACAGCCCGGTCCGGCAAGCGGCACCGTCGGGCAAGGTGGGCCGGTGGCTGATGGAGCACCGGGTCCAGCCGGTGGGGCCGGAGAGCCATGAGGAGCACGCCACGCCGCAGTCGTGGTGGAAGGTCATGTGTCTCACGGGCGTGGATTACTTCTCCACGTTGTCCTATCTGCCCGGGATCGCCGCGCTGGCGGCGGGCGCACTGTCGCCATTGGCGACGTTGCTGATCGTCGCGCTCACCCTGCTCGGCATGCTGCCGATGTACCGGCGGGTGGCGAAGGAGAGCCCGCACGGTCAGGGTTCGGTCGCGATGCTGGAGAATCTGCTGCCGTTCTGGCGCGGCAAGATCTTCGTCTTGGTATTGCTGGGTTTCGTGGCGACCTCGTGGATCATCACCATCACTCTGTCCTCGGCCGATGCCACCGTGCACGCGCTGGAGAACCCGATCGCGCCGTCGTTCCTCCACGGACATGAAGTCCTGATCACGGTGATCCTGCTACTGATCCTCGGCGGGGTGTTCCTGCTCGGATTCAGCGAGGCGGTCGGGGTCGCGATCCCGCTGGTCGCGATCTTCCTGGTGTTGAACGCGGTGGTCGTGGTCGCCGGGATCGGTGAGGTGCTGACCGAACCCGCCGCGTTCGACCGCTGGCTGGACGCGCTGACCTCCGGCGGCGGTGGGATCGGCGGGGTCATCGGACCGGCGATTCTGGCGTTCCCGTTGCTGGTGCTCGGATTGTCCGGTTTCGAGACCGGGGTGAGCATGATGCCGCTGGTGGCGGCGAAGGGCGAGAACGCCGAGCAGAAACTCGCGAACCGGATCCGCAACACCCGCAAGCTGCTCACCGCGGCCGCGCTGATCATGTCGGTGTACCTGATCGCGACCAGTTTCGTCACCACGATCCTGATCCCCGCGGAACAGTTCAAACCGGGCGGCGAAGCGAACGGCCGGGCGCTGGCGTACCTGGCGCATGAGCTGATGGGCGACTGGGTCGGCACCGCCTACGACATCAGCAGCATCCTGATCCTGTGGTTCGCCGGGGCTTCGGCGATGGCCGGTTTGATCAACATCGTGCCGCGGTATCTGCCCGCCTACGGGATGGCGCCGGACTGGGCCAGGGCCGTGCGGCCGGTGGTGCTGGTCTACACCGCGATCTGTGTCCTGGTCACGATCATCTTCAACGCGGACGTCAACGCACAGGCCGGGGCGTACGCCACCGGGATCCTCGCGATGATGGTGTCCGCGTCGGTGGCCGTGGCGATCTCCGCGGCGAAGAGGCGTCAGCGCAAGGCAGCGATCGCGTTCGCCGTGCTGACCCTGATCCTGATCTACGCGCTGGTGGAGAACGTCATCGAGAAGCCCGACGGCCTCACGATCTCCGCGTTCTTCATTCTCGGGATCATCGTGGTGTCGCTGATCTCGCGGGTCACCCGCACCACGGAACTGCGGGTGGAGCACATCGAGTTCGACGAGCCGGCGCGCCGGTTCGTCACCGAGTCGATCGCGCACGATGGCGCGCTGACCATCATCGCGAACCGGCGCCAGGCCGGGGACGCCGACGAATACCGGGCGAAGGAAGCGGAACAGCGCGGTCTGAACCCGGTGCCGGGCGCCGCCGACGTCCTGTTCCTCGAGGTCGACGTCATCGACCCGTCCGGGTTCAGCGACGTGCTGAAGATCCGCGGTGTCGAGATCGAGGGTTTCCGTGTCCTGCGGGTGGAAAGCCCGGCCGCGCCGAACGCGATCGCGGCTGTCCTGCTCGCGCTGCGCGACGCCACCGGTGTGCGGCCGCAGTGCCATTTCGAGTGGAGCGAGGGCAACCCGCTCGGGCATCTGTTCCGCTACCTGATCCTCGGCCGCGGCGACACCGCCCCGGTGGTCCGCGAAATCATCCGCACCAGCGAACGCGACCCGGCCCGGCGGCCGGGAATCCACGTCGGCTGACATCAGGCGTCAACGCGAGGTCGTCATCGGGGCCGTCGGCGTTCTGTTCGCGTGAAAAAAGGCCGCACAGCGCCGGGAAACGGGTCCTGGCGCGTGAAGATCGGGTGTATGCGCACCTCGTATCACGAGCGACTCGACCGGCTCGTCGCCCGGCTGCTCCGGACGTCGCGGGTGGTCGCGGACATGATGGACCGTGCCGGAACCGCCCTGTTCGAGGCGGACGGCGAGCTGGCGCGCGAGGTCATCGCCGAGAGCGCCGCCCTGGAACGGGCCAAGGTCGAGGCAGAGGGGCACGCACACGCGATCTTGGCCCTGCAATCCCCGGTGGCGACCGATCTGCGGGTCGTGCTCGCGGCCATCCACGCCGTCGGCGACCTCGACCGGATGGGACGTCTGGCGATTCATGTCGCCGAAGCCGTCCAGCGCAGGTATCCGGACCGGGTGGTGCCGCAGGTGCTGATGCCGCGGTTCGTCGAAATGGGCCGGATAGCGGTGTGGCTGGCGGTGATGGCGGGCCAGGCCGTCGAGAGCCGTGACGCCGTGTTGGCCCGGACGCTGATCAGCGTCGACGACGACATGGACGACTTGCACCGCACGCTCTTCACGGTGATCGATTACCAGGACTGGGCCTACGGAACGGTGAAAGCGGTCGACGCGGCTTTGCTGAGCCGGTACTACGAACGGTTCGCCGATCACGCGGTCTCGCTGGCAAGGCAGACCACGTTCGTCGTCACCGGTCGTCCGAAGTGGACGGATTCCGTGCCGGTTCAGTGCGGCGTGCGGATCGCGTAGTCGAAGTCCTCGACGTGTTGACAGAGCGTCCTCACACGGTGGCGGAGCTACGGCGAACGTTGCGGGACGAGCGTGTCAGTGCCGATACCCGGCTTGGCCCAGGCCGGAGAACGCGTGGCTGATCCGGTTTTACGGATTCCTTCTGTGGGTCCTCAGGCGGGCGGGTGGCGGTCCAGCCAATGCTGCAGCGCACGCAGGCCGAACGCGATGACGAGGAAGAGACCGATCAGGCCGGTGCTGAACACCAGGCCGGTCACCGGGCGCTCAACCGGAAGCGCATGCGGCAGACGACGGCGTCCGAGTGGCGGCGCAGTGCGCGGGCGAGCACGGCTCCGCGCTGATTCTGCAGGATCCGCTGCCACCAGTGCTCCGGTTCGACCTCCGCGATCAGCACGAAGACGTGCCGGTCGCCGACGGTGCGGAGGTGCTCCACCAGCGGCTCGCCGAGACGGCGGCGTTCGGCGTGGAGCTGGACCAGTGTCACTTCGGGATGCCACTTCTCCCAGGCTGCCACGAAGTCCTGCGCCGACTGTTCGTCGCCGGGGTGGGTGACGTGCACGGCCTCGACGTGGTCGCCGAGTGACAGCGCGGCGGCGAGCGCGTCACGGGTCAGGCGGGAGACAGTGTGGACGGGGACGATCACGAGCGAACGGTGCGGCCGTGGGGGAGTGGGTGTCAGGCCGAGTCCGAGCCGATCGCCGATGCGGCGGTAGCTGCGCTCGACCCATTCCATGGCCGCCACCAGCAGCGGCAGCGCGACCACGATCAGCCAGCCGCCTTCGCTGAACTTCGTTGTCGTCACCACGATCGCGGCGACGCCGGTGAGTAGCGCGCCGAAGCCGTTGAGCGTGGCCTTGCCCCGCCAGCCGGACGGGCGGGTGCGCCGCCAGTGCCGGACCATCCCGGACTGGGAGAGCGTGAACCCGACGAACACCCCGATCGCGAACAGCGGGACCAGGGTGTTCATGTCGCCGTTGGTGATGATGAGCAGGAGCGCGGCGGTGATGGCGAGGAAACCGACGCCGTAGCGATACACCTGGCGTTCCGCGCGCAGGGCGAACACGTGCGGCAGCTTGTTGTGTTTGGCGAGCAGCTGGGCCAGCACGGGCAATCCGCCGAAGGAGGTGTTCGCGGCCAAAGCGAGCAGCACCACGGTCGAGAACTGCACCAGGTAGAAGCCGACGCCGTCGCCCAAGGACGCGGTGGTCAACTGCGAGAGCACGGTGACGCCGTCCACCGGATGGATGGCGAACTTCCCGATGAGCACGGCGATCCCGAGCAGCACCTCGCCGAGCAGGCCGCCCAGCGCGATCTCCGCGTGCTGCGCGCGCCGTACTCGGGGTTTGCGGAACGACGGCACCGCGTTCGCGATCGCCTCGACTCCGGTCAGCGCCGCGCATCCGTTCGCGAAAGCCTTCAGCAGCAACAGAACCCCGACCGCTTGCAGGTTCTGCGCGTGTTCCGGGGCCGCGATCTGCGCGGCCGGACCGGAACGGAACAGCCCGGCGACGATCACGGTCAGGATCGCGCCGACGTAGATCACGGTGGGTACGACGAACACCCGGGCGCTTTCGGCGATGCCGCGCAGGTTCACCGCGGTGACCAAGGCCAGGACGCCGAGGCACAGCCACAGCGTGTACGGCAGGAGACCGGGGAACGCCGAGGTCAGCGCGGCCACCCCGGCCGCCACCGAGACCGCGACGTTGAGCACGTAGTCGACGATCAGCGATGCCGCGGCCACCAGCGAGGCACGGCGCCCGAGGTAGGTCCGGCTGACCCCGTAGGCGCCGCCGCCGTCGGGGAACGCCGCGATCACCTGACGGTAGGACAGCGTCAAAACACCCAGCAGCACCGCGATCGCGAGCGTGACCGGCAAGGTGAAGCCCAGACCCGCGCCGCCGGCGACGGCCAGCACGATCACGATGGCCTCGGGCCCGTAGGCGACCGAGGCCATCGCGTCCAAGGACAGCGCAGCGAGTCCGCCGACGACGGAAAGACGGTGCCGTTCGGAGCGGTCGGTACCGCTCTCGGGGCGAGCGAGTGTGGTTGTCACGCCGTCAGCGTGGGGTTCTGCTCCTCGTCGGCGCGACGGCGTTGACAGGTTCTTGATACCGATTCCGGTGAACCCGACACCACGCTGACGCGCCGGAGATCCGGGTCACCGCCGCGCCGGACGTCCCGTGACAAGAACGCGAAACCGGTGGCGCCCAGGGCATTGAGCGCGAACACGAGAGCGTCGTGCCCGGACGGATGCCCCAGTACCAGCCAGGAGTGCAGGACCCAGCAGATCACCGCGGTGGCGAAGGCGGCTCGTGCGGTGCTGAACAAGGCGACGGCGTCGATCACCGCGACCATCAGGAGCACGGAAACGAACGGCTGAGGTGAAACGCTGCCCGCCTGTGCGAGAAAGGCCGCGGCGAGAGCGCCGGCGAAACCCAGGGAACAGCTGATCAAGGCGGAGACCGGTCTCCGGCGCACGGTACGCATCCCGATAGCTGAACCTGTCGACGACACCGGCTGAAGAGTCGCTTACGGGCTTCGCATATCGAACGGTCGGGTCTTGACGTCACCACTACGTCAGGCGTCGTACGTGCTTGCGCGATCACTAGTCAGTGCTACTGTGTACTGGTAGTCAGTGTTGCTTAGTAGCGCAAGCAGGCGCGTCCGGTGGGGAAGCGCGTTGCTGGTCCGGGTCGAGCGCAGAACGACTCGACCGGCTCGGTGAAGGGGGTACACGCCGATCCGCGAGATCGTCGGGGACGACCCGGTGGAGTTCGTCGAGACGTTCGCGCAGAACTACGGAGTGGGGCGGTGGATCGCCCGGGAGCGGGAGCGGCTCTCCAAGGGCATCGATCGCGCCGTCACGAGAGCAGAAGGGGGAAACGTCTGATGGCGACCCAAGCCCAGGCGATCCAGGTGCGAGGCCTGGAAAAGTCGTACAAGACGCTGCACGTCCTGCGAGGTGTGGACTTCGACGTGGCGCGGGGAAGCATCTTCGCCCTGCTCGGCTCCAATGGGGCGGGCAAGACCACGGTCGTGAGAATCCTGTCCACTTTGCTCAAAGCGGACGCGGGGACGGCGAGTGTCGATGGTTTCGACGTCGCCACGCGATCGGCGGAGGTCCGGGAGGTCATCAGCCTCACCGGGCAGTTCGCCGCCGTCGACGAGATCCTCACCGGCCGCGAGAACCTTGTTCTGGTAGCCCGGCTTCGGCACCTGAAGCAGCCGGGCAAGATCGCGGACGACCTGCTGGAGCGCTTTTCGCTGACCGTCGCGGCCGGGAGGAAGGTGTCGACCTATTCGGGCGGCATGCGCCGCCGCCTGGACATCGCCATGAGCCTCATCGGGAACCCGCCGGTGATCTTCCTGGACGAGCCGACCACCGGGCTCGACCCCGAGGCCCGCATAGAGGTGTGGGCCTCGGTGAAGGAACTCGCCGCGAACGGCACGACGGTGCTGCTGACGACGCAGTACCTGGAGGAGGCCGAACAGCTCGCCGACCGGATCGCGATCCTCCACAAAGGACTGATCATCGTCGACGGCACCCTCGCCGAACTCAAGCGGCTGCTCCCACCCGCCAAGGTCGAATACGTCGAGAAACAGCCGTCCCTCGAGGACGTCTTCCTGACCATCGTCGGCGCGGACAAGTAAGGGGATGACGATGAACAAGCACCTCTTCGGCGACACCACCGTCCTGTTGGGACGATCACTGAAACACGTCACGCGCAGCGTGGACACCATCATCACGACCGCGATGATGCCCGTCGCCATGATGCTGATGTTCGTCTACGTGTTCGGAGGCGCGATCAGCACCGGGTCGGATTCGTACGTGAACTACATGCTGCCGGGGATCCTGCTGATCACGGTCGCGTCGGGTGTCGCCTACACCGCGCTCCGGCTCTTCACCGATATGAAAAGCGGGATCTTCGAACGTTTCCAGTCCTTGCCGATCGCACGCTCGGGTGTGCTGTGGGCGCACGTGCTGACGTCGCTCGTCGCCAACCTCCTCTCGCTCGTGATCGTCGTGGGCGTCGCCCTCCTCATGGGTTTCCGCTCAGGAGCGGGACCGTCGACCTGGCTCGCGGTCGCCGGCATCCTGCTCCTGTTCACGCTGGCGTTGACGTGGCTGGCCGTCATCCCGGGTCTCTCCGCGAAATCCGTGGACGGCGCGGGCGCGTTCTCCTACCCGCTCATCTTCCTGCCGTTCCTCAGTTCGGCATTCGTGCCCACCGCCACCATGCCCGGCCCGGTGCGCGCCTTCGCCGAACACCAACCGGTGACGTCGATCGTGAACGCCCTCCGCGTCCTGCTCACCGAGCGGCCGGTCGGCACCGATATCTGGATCGCCCTCGCCTGGTGCGCCGGTCTCCTCGCCGTCGCGTATGTCTTCGCTACGATCACCTACCGCCGCAAGATCTCCTGAGCAACCTCGACTCGAGCGGGCAAGCGGATGTTCCGTGGACCGTCGCGAAGGTATGCGCCCGGGTCGTGCGGATCGGCAGCGGTCAAAGACGAACGCGGGTAGTGAGCCAGTCGGCGATGTCGGCGACGACTTCGGGGTCCACGTGGTGTGGATGTGCGTAGTCCCCGGGCAGCGACGGTCCGGTGCCGGGGAAGAACATGTGATCGTCGGCGGCGTAGGTGCGGAATATGACGTCCGGCCGGTCGGCCAGACCGGCGCGCCATCCGGCCAGATCGCCGTCGATGGTCAGCTGGTAGTCACGCTCGCCTTGCATGAAGAGCATGGGTAGGTCCAGTGTCGCGGCGACTGACACCGGATCGTAGGCGCGCAGGTCCAGCCAATACTGTGCGGGCATTCCGAATGGCAGTTTCGCGGCGGGTGTGGCGGGCGAAAGATCCGGGCTGTCCACCAGTTTCGCGTGTTCGGTGGCCGCTTCGACGGTGGGCAGCAGCGCCGCGGTCGCCGGATCGGCCTTCGTCAGATATTCGATGACGCGCACCATCGACCATTGCATCGGCACCGTGTCCCCGGCGAGAACGACAAGACCGGCCACCCTTGGCCCGGCGGCGGCCACCCGAGGTGCGAACTTGCCGCCCATGCTGTGCCCGATCACGAAGACGTGATCACCGTCCACTGTCGACAGTCCGCGTAGCATCTCGATGCCCGCGACGGCATGGGGTACGTATTCTTCGGTCGGGGTGAAGTCCGGGGTGGCGGCGATCTGTTCGCGGTGCGTGTAGGTGACCTTGTCAAAACGCAAGACCGCCACGCCGCGACTGGCCAGACCCCAGGCGATGTCCTTCACGTTCTTGTTCGGCCCAGCGGTACCGTCCCGATCGAACGGTCCTCCGCCGGCGAGCAATACCGCAGCCGGGTGGGGGCCCGCGCCGCGAGGGACAGCGACTGTGCCGGGTACGGCGAAGGCGCCCGAACCCACGGTCACCGCATGTTCGTCGAACAGGTCCGGATCCGCATAGTCCGGTGACTGCCACGCCTCGAGGTCCGTATCGGTCGATTCGACTGACGCCACCTTGTCCTCCACTCCAACGTTCTCAACTTTGAGAAAGGTATCACGAATGAGAGCATAGGGGTCATGGATTCTCTGGAGCTGCTGGCGCACCCGGTGCGGCTGCGGATCGTGCACGCTCTGTCCGGCAAGCGGACTCTGACGACCGCGCAGCTGTGCGCACGCCTGCCCGACGTGTCGAAGGCGACCGTGTATCGGCATGTCGACCTGCTCGCCGGCGGGGGTGTTCTCGAGGTCGCCGCCGAGCACCGCGTGCGGGGCGCCGTGGAGCGGACCTACCGCCTGCGCCCAGAGCGCGCGACCATCGACGCCGACGCGGTGGCCGCGGCAAAACCCGAAGACCACCGCGAGGTCTTCGCCTTGGCCATGGTCACAATGCTCGCCGAATTCAACAGCTATCTCGATCGTGAAGACGCCGATCCGGTCGCCGATCTGGTCGGCTATCGGCAACACGCGGTGTGGCTCGATCGTGAGGAGGTCGAAAGCCTGATCGACGGCCTGCGCGCGGCGATCCTTCCGCACCTGAGCAACCCCGCCACCCCGGACCGTGCGCAGTATCTACTGAGTCCGATCCTGTTCCCGGCCGGCGGTCAGGCCGACACGTAGCCGCCGGCCGCCCCGCGTCGCAGGTCTCTTCGGAGCTGTCGGACAGTGCTACCTCACTTGGCGATGAACCTGACCGAAGCGCCAGAGCAGTACCTCAAGGCGCTCTTCGAGGCCGTCCAGCTCGCGATCGTGGTACACGACGACGGCGAGCGTGGCGATCAAGCTCCCGGCAGACCAGCTGCCTGAGATCGCTCAGGTGGCGGAGAGGATCACCGAGCCCATGAGTCCCCAAGAAGTCCCAGCCCAGCGGGCTGGATCTGCTTGTGGGGTAGTTGTTGGTGCCCCCGGTGAGATTCGAACTCACACTGGACGGGTTTTGAATCCGTTGCCTCTGCCAGTTGGGCTACGGGGGCGGTGTCCGGTGAACTTTACGGGATCACGGGAGCGCGCCGTTCGCCGGGCCCGGGAGTGTGACGACCGTCTGACGTGGTGAACGCCATCTAGCCGTCTGGATCGTTCCCGGTAGGCTTCAGGTTCGCGGACAGACCGCGAGCCGAACTGCCCGACGACCTTCAGGAGGACCCCGGTGACCGAGCAGGCTGCCGAGGCCAATGGTGCCGTCGCCGCACCCCAGCGGCGGGTGCTCGTGGCCGAAGACGAGGCCCTCATCCGTCTGGACCTCGTCGAGATGTTGCGCGAAGAGGGCTACGAGGTGGTCGGCGAGGCCGGTGATGGCGAGCAGGCCATCAACCTTGCCACCGAGTTGAAGCCCGATCTGGTGATTCTCGACGTCAAGATGCCCAAGCTCGACGGGATCGAGGCCGCTTCCAAGATCACCGGTGACCGGATCGCGCCGGTCGTCATCCTGACCGCGTTCAGTCAGCGTGACCTGGTCGAGCGGGCGAGGGACGCGGGCACGATGGCGTACCTGGTCAAACCGTTCGCGAAGCGCGACCTTGTGCCCGCGATCGAGTTGGCCGTGAGCCGGTTCGCCGAGCTCCAGGCCCTCGAGTCCGAGGTCGCGGGTCTCACGGACCGGCTCGAGACGCGCAAGGTCATCGACCGCGCCAAGGGGCTGCTGATGAGCCGTCAGGGTCTCACCGAGCCGGACGCGTTCCGGTGGATACAGCGCACCGCGATGGACCGCCGGACCACGATGAAGGCGGTGGCCGAGGCCGTCGTCGAGAGCATCGGCTGACGTCAGCTTTCGGTCTTGACGTACAGGCGCACGGTTCCGCCGCGGTGCGTGCGGAAATAGTTCTGGAGCTGTGCGCTGCTCGCGATGCAACCGGCGCTGGTGAAATCGTCGCCAGCCGTCCTCGGCAAGGCGACGGAACACTGCGCGAGATAGCTGAACTTGTCCGGCCACAGCACGAAGAAGGTCGCGCTTCCGGATCCCGTTCCGCCGTTGTTGCGGAACACGGCGCTCATCGAGCAGGCGTTGTCGTTGCACGGCCCGTTCCACTGCGACGAGCGCACTTGGAATTCCGGTCGGGCCGGCGGCGTCGTCCGGGTGGCTCGGGTGGTGGTCACGTCCGCCACGTCGGTGTTCGACACCGGTTCACGTGTCTTTTCCGGCTCGGTGGTCCGGGTCGTCCGCGGCGCGCTCGTCGCCGCCGCGAACGTCCGTGAAACCGGTGGCTCGCTGGTGGGGGGCGGGTCGAGGTCCTCGAACGGATTGAACCCGGTCAGCGTATTGACGGCCACGAAAATGGCCAATACCCCGCTGACCGCGCCGATCATGACGGCCCACTTCTTGTATTCGGGCTCGTCGTCGCTTTTCTTCGGTTCGTCCCCCGACATGGGCTCATCGTACGGGACCGCTCCGGCTCGAGGGAGGGCCGAATTCCGTCTCCCTGAGCTGTCCACCGAAGGCCGATTCGTCCCAGGGCGACGCATTGCCGCTGGTCAGCGCGCCGCTGTTTCATTCTCGTGTCCCGATCTTCGCCGTCCGCCTTGCCGTCGGACTGTCCGGTTGATGACGATGGATCCCATCGCGACTCTGATCGTGATAGGCGACTGGGAATCCGACGCAGGGGGTCGAATTCCGCGCCGGAAAATGCCGCGAAGTGCGGTATCGGACAATGAGACGGCGAGGGGAACGGAAATGCGCAAAGTGAAGCGAATCGCTGTTGTCGCGGCGCCGTTGCCCGCCGGGATCCTGATGGGCAAGCATCGTCGATGCCTTCTCCGGCAAGAGGCAGGGCTTCAAGTGAGAGGGCGGTCGCTCTCGGCCGGGAAACGAAGGCCGGTCACTTCATGTACTGGGGAAGGTGTGAAGGTCGAGTTTCCTCGGCTGAGCCGAGGCAAGGGGTCCTTCACGCGCCGCCGTTTGTGGCTGGTGGTGCGGCTGAGGCTCGTGACGGCCGTTCCAGGGTGGGTGAAGGGAACCTTGAGGGACTCTGGGTCCCTCAAGGAGTCCTTCACTGACCGGCTGCCACCCGGCTCACCCCAGAAGGTACCTAAACGCCCTTGTCAGAACGGCCCAACACTCACGATCCCGCTTGAAAACCGGACATATAGCCATCAAAGGGACATCAAGCTGCCAGGGAGTGTCCTTTGTGGACATTCAGGGCCTTGACTCACCCCTTTGAGTAAGCCGAACCGCCACTCAGCTCTGCCTCCCTCGGACGGTCGATGACACCCAGTTCGAATCATCAAGAGTGTCACCGGCCAGCGAATATTCGACTCTGCCGGACTCGGCCCTGAAGGTAGCGAAGGAGGCCTTCGCTACCCGCCGCTGTGTTCGTGACGTCAAATCGCCGCTCGGGCCCACAAAGGACGGTCCGGTCCGGTAGTTCTCCGTCGTCCGGGAAAGCATTCGCGCCACTCGTTCATGTGAACAGCGCACGTTCGAAGATCACGTAGAGAGCGCTTGAACCCGCCTCCGAATGATCCGTCCGGGTCGGCCGCAACCTGCGCGCGTGAAGATCCGTCGAGCAGCAAGTTTTACGCGGAGTGACTGTTAGCGTGCGGAGAGAAGTCATGATCTTGGATGTGGAGGCATTCGATGAATCGTCTTGTCATCGCCGCGTTGAGCGTGGCATCCGCCGGCGCTTTGCTGATCGTGCCGAGTCCGCCCGCGGAGGCCGCGGCAGGCAATGTGGTGGTCTTCTCCACCGAATTCCAGCGGCTGGACACCTTCAGGAATCCTGAGGGATGCAACAAACTTCCTCTCGCCGCCCATGTTCTGGCCAACCTGAGCTCTTCGGATCTGCTCATTCACGGCGATCCGTTCTGCCTGACGCCCGGCTTGCCGGTCAGAGCGGGATACGGCTCCCACGTCGCGGCGGGCAGCGGCTCTTTCTCGGTCAACTGATCGGTTCGCGTGACATCGAGACTGAGGGGGTCCCGTGTCTGTCGACGTTGTCGTTGTAGGAGTCGGCTACGTCGGGCTACCGCTGGCAGAGGCCGCCGCCTCGGCGGGGTTGTCGGTGGTCGGGTACGACACTTCGCCGCGGGTGGCGGCGGCGGTGGCCGCGGGCCGGTCACATGTGCCCGACGTGTCCGCGAGCCGATTGCGGTCCATGCGGGCGGGCGGTTTCACGGTGACGACCGATCCCGAGGTTCTCGGCGACGCGAAGACGATCGTGGTCTGCGTGCCGACCGGTCTGGATTCGGCGGGCGGGCCCGATCTCGGCGCCGTGCGAGCCGCGGCGGCGACGGTCGCCGAACAGCTGACACCGGGCACGCTGGTGGTGATCGAGTCGACGAGTTTTCCGGGCACCACCGACGAGATCGTCCGGCCCATCCTGGAGAAATACGGTCTGACCGCGGGAAAGGACTTCGCACTCGCCTATTCACCCGAGCGGGTCGACCCCGGAAACCGGCGCTTCGGCATCCGTAACACCCCGAAGGTGATCAGCGGCCAGACCCCGGCGTGCGCCAAGTACTGCGCCGAGTTCTACGGGCGGTTCGTCGACACGGTGGTGGTGGCGCGCGGCACCAGGGAAGCGGAGATGGCCAAGCTGCTGGAGAACACCTACCGCTACGTGAACATCGCGCTGGTCAACGAGATCGCGATCTTCTGCGACCGGATCGGCGTCGATGTATGGGACGTGCTGCACTGCGCCGCGACCAAGCCGTTCGGCTTCACGCCGTTCGTGCCGGGGCCGGGCGTGGGCGGGCACTGCATCCCGGTCGACCCCAAGTACCTGCTGGACAAGGCCGAGCGGGAAGGAGCCCTGCTCGGCGTCGTCCACGCGGCTCGCCTCGTGGACGACCAGATGCCGGAGCATGTGGTCGAACGGGTGACACGGCTGCTCGCCGAACAGGGAAAACCGTTGCGAGGCGCGAAAGTGCTCCTCCTCGGTGTCGCATACAAGGCCGACGTGCCGGACACCCGCGAGTCCGCCGCCATCCGGATCGCCGTCCGGTTGCGCGCGCTCGGGGCCGACCTGTCCTACCACGATCCGGTGGCCGTCACGGTGCCCGAACTGGGGCCGCCGGCGGCCGATCTCGACGAGGTGCTCCGTACCGCGGACGTCACCGTCCTGCTGGTGGCGCACCGTGCCTATGACCACGGTCGCCTGGCCTCGACGGCCAGGTTGCTGTTCGACGTGACGGGACAGGTTCCCGGAAAGGAGGTCGTCCGTCTTTGAACGTTCCGCCAGGGCGGAACGCCGGTACCGCGAATTCTTCCGAAGCTTCCGCGAAAAGGAGAGTGTACGAATGACCACGGCGGTCAAGAACGACAGGCTCAAGAAGCGTTTCGAGAAGTGGGACGTCAACGGCAACGGCAGGATCGAAAAGTCCGACTTCGAGGCCGAGGCCACCCGGATCGTCGACGCGTTCGGCGAGGACCCCGCGTCGCCACAGGCCCGCGCGGTGAAGGACTCGTTCCTGACGATGTACGAGTACCTGGCAGGCAAGGCGGGTGTCGGCCCGAACGGCTCGTTGAACGAGCAGCAGTTCACCCAGGTGATCGAAGCGCAGATCTTCCAGGAGGGCGACGCGGGATTCGCGCGCGTGGTCCGCCCGACCATCGCGGCGATCGTCGGCCTGTGCGACACCGACGGCGACGGCGAGGTCAACCAGAAGGAGTTCGCCAAGTGGCTGAACGCCATCGGTGTCGAAGCCTCGGCCGTGGCCCCCGCGTTCCGGGCCATCGACGTCAACGGCAACGGCACGCTGACGGTCGACGAACTCGTGCACGCGGTCCGTGACTACCATCTCGGCAAGAGCGACGTGCCACTGCTGGGCAAATGACGGTGACCTGACGGCGTGGTGGTGAGTGGCTCTCCGGCGCGGAGGCCGCTCACCACCGGCCGCGGAAGCAGACTTCCCGTTCCGGCTTCAGGCCGAGTTCCTCGCCGGTGACGGGCAGCGCGGTGTGGATGAGAATGTTGTAGTGGTTGGGAAAATGACAGCCGTCGAAGCCGAGGACGGTGCCGACGAGTTCGCCGCCGATCCACACCTCGTCGCCCCGGTCGATCACGCCGGCCCGTGCCATTTCGGCGAAGCCGAGGAAGCCGACGTGGTCGATGCGCGCCCCCGGCTCCGTGTCGTCGTGGCTGGTCGTGACGAGCTCGTGCACCTCGCCGACGCGGACGCACCGGCTGGCGAACGGTTCGAGACTCATTCCCCGGTCGTCACGGTGATGTACGAGCACCTTCACCACGGTGCCGGTGATCTCCCGTTTCGGCCCGTCTTCCCGCATCGTTCTCCCTCCGGTAACACTCGTCCACTATGGACAGTGCGTCGAGCCCGCTGTCGCGCCAAGCCCCGCCCTCGCGTACGGCCTCCGCGAACTCGCGCAGCAGTCCGGCGTACTCGTGCCACAGCGATTCCTTGAACTCCGGATACCCGGCGAGCAGATCGGCACGCAGGACGGTGCCGTCGGTCAGCCGGACCTCGACATCCTTGACCTCACCGGGAAAAGACCAGTCGAGTTCCACGACGGCGCCCTCCAGCACGAGTGTCGCCCGGCGGTCGACGCCATCCGCGTCACGGCTGATCCGGACGTCCCGCAGCACCATCGAACCCAGGAACAGCCGGACGAGGTCGAGGGCGTTCGGCCCGTTGTCCGCCACGCAGCCACCGCCGCACCGCGTCGCGTCGAGGTACCAGCGATCACCGCCGACGTGCTCTTCGATCCGCTCCAGATAGCGCACCGTCAGCGAAGCGATCGGTGGTCCGCCGACGAGCCGCTCGCGCAGGGCGAGCACGTTGCCGTTGTACCTGCGGTGGAAGGCGGTGAACAGCGCGACGTCCCGCCGCGCCGCCCTCGTCACGAGATCCTCGCCGTCGGCGAGCCTGGTGGCGATCGGCTTCTCCACGCACACCGGCAGGCCGGCGTCCAGCACGTCCCGGCAGACGGTGGCGTGGACGTCGTTGGGCGCGGTCACGATCACCGCGTCGAGCCCGCCGTCGGCGAGCATCTCGCGATGATCGCGATAGCCGGGCACAGCGCTTTTCGCGAGTTGGGCCGGGTCGAGATCGCAGACCGCGGCGAGCGCGAACTCCCGCGATCGCTCCAGCGCGGCGAGGTAGAACTTCGAGATGACCCCGAGTCCGACGACTCCGGCCCGGATCATCCGGGTGTCCTCTCCAGTGCCGCGCGGAGTTCCTCGTAGACCGCGTCGGGAACCGGCACACCGTGCTCGCGGAACCGGGCCGCGCGCTCGCCCTCGTGCCAGCCGGGGTAGGCGACCGGGGCGGCGGGATCACGCGTGGGCCAGCCACGCACGGCGGTGAAGAGCGCGGACGCGTCGGAGGCGAATCCGGAGCGCAGGACCTCCGGGGCGATCGCCAGCGCCAAGACCCCGATGTCGTCGTCTCGGTCCGCGTCTGCGGAGGTCGCGCCGAGCGTGGCGCCGGGCACCAGCGCGCCGAGCACCTCGACGAGCAGCCCGAGCCCGAATCCCTTGTACGCGCCCGTTTCGGGAGCGCCGCCCAGCCACTGCAGATGAGCCTCACCCCGGTCGAAGGCGGCGGGATCGGTCACCGGTGAACCGTCGTCGTCGGCGAGCCACCCAGGCGGGATCTCCCGGCCTTCACGCGCCGCGGCCCGGATCCGGCCGGTCGGGACGACGGTGGTGCTCATGTCGAGGACGAACGGATGCGCGCCACCGGCGGGACAGGCCAGCGCGAGCGGGTTCGTGCCGAGCATCGCGGCCGCGCCGCCCGGTGGCGGGGCGATGCGCTGCCCGCCGCCGTTCGACGCGATGAGGCCGATCATGCCGTGCGTGACGGCGCGCGCGGCGTGGTGACCGGCGCAGCCGATATGCGTGGCCCCGCGCAGCGACACCATGCCGACGCCGTGCCGTGAAGCCCTGGCGCACGCCAGCTCCATCGCCTGCGACGCCGACCACAACCCGAGCGTGCGGCGGGCGTCGGCGAGGACACACGCGCCGAGATCGGTCTCGACGACCATGTCCGCCTTCGGTTCCGCGCGTCCTCGGTCGAGCAGGGGCAAGTACAGCCGGGTCAGATTGACCAGGCCGTGCGAGGTCACCCCGGTCAGGTCGCCGTGGCACAACGCGGTGGCGGCGATCGCCGCCCGGTCCCCTGGGACCCCGCGGTCCACGAAGATCTTGGTGACCTGGGAAAGCAAGGCCGGATAGGGCACCAGCACGGTCACGCTCCTCCGTTCCGGCTGAACCGCACGACGATCTCGCGTACGAGCTCACTGAACCGGTCGAGTTCTTCGACATCGGCGTATTCCCCGCGCGAATGCGCGTTGTTGGCGCCCAGCGAACCGGGGCCGAGAACGGCCGTCCTGGCGCCGGGGACACCGGCGAGCCACAGGGCGTCGCAGGTGAACCCGGGTTCGTCGTCCGGCCAACGCGGAACGAACGCGTCCAGCAGCGAAATGTCCTGCACCGGCAAAGCGGGCAGATCGCGTTTCAGCCACCGCAGGCCGGTGATCGCCGCGGCGTCCGTCGCGGTGCGGGTGAGGGACGGTGACTCCCGGAACCGGGAAACGAACCCGGCGATGCCGGTGCGCAGCCCGTCCTCCAGGGCCGAAGTCATCTTCGCCGCTACTTCTTCGCAGTCGTAAGGAATGTTGAGCAGAAGCTCTCCGCTGCCGTACACCCTGTTGTGCAGCCGTCCGGTGTGCAGCCCGGCTACGCAGACCTGACCGTGCTTCGCCAGGTCGTCCGCGAGGTGCTGGGCGAGGAAGCCCAGCAGAACCGTCGCGTTGTGCCCCCGGTGCGGCTCGTCGTCGATGGCGTCTTCACCGTCCACCCGCACGCACGCGGTCATCGACGCCGAGCATCGGGGCAGGTATCGCAGCCCGGTCGGCTCGCAGAAGATGTTGAGAGCGCCGTGAAATCCCGCTTCGACGAGCGGGCGCGTGCCGAAGGTGCCCATCGCGCCGCCCTCCTCGCCGGACACGGCCTGGATGAGGACACCGGCATCCCGGCCGACCGCCGGATCCACCGCGAGGGCGGCCCGGACACCGGCGAGCAGCGCCACCGCGGGTCCTTTCGCGTCGATCGCGCCGCGGCCGGTGAACCTGGTGCCGTCGAACCCCGCCGGTTCGAACGGCGCCACCGTGTCGAGGTGCACGTTGAACATCACGGCGGGAGCGGCGGGGCCGATCCGCAGTGCGAGGCTCGGCTGGCAAGCGAGGAACCCGGGCCCAGCGTCGCGGACCGCCAGGGGAACACCAGGGCGGTCCAGCACCGACGGGTCCGGGGTGGCGAAACTCAGCACGTCGAAACCGATTTCGGTCGCGGCGTCGGCGTAGGCGCGCATCGCGTCCCAGAGCCGTACCTCGCCGGTGGTCTCGAGCGGACCGGCCGTCGGCAGGTCGAGCAGCCGTACCAGCAGGTCGCGATCCGCGGGGATCACTGGACCAGCCCGGCCATCGCGCGGCCCGCGGCGACGAACGACGACATCGCGTGGGGTGCCAGCACACCCTGTTCGTGCGGTTTGATCGCGAGATGCGGCTCCAACGACCACGCGCCCTGGTAGCCGTTGGCTCGGAGGAGCTTCACACAGTCGGCGACCCGCGCGGCGCCCTGACCGGGAAGGGTGAAGCCGCGCTCGTCCGCGTCCTTGATGTGCACGTGTTCGACGTGGACGGCGATGTCGGCGAGCAGGTCGAACCCGTCGTACCCGTGGGCGACGCCGTTTCCGGTGTCGAACAACAACTTCAGCGCCGGGCTCGCGACCTCGTCCAGCAGTTCGAGCATGCGCTCGGCCCTGGTCCCCGCCCAGCCCGAGCAGTTCTCGTGCAGCAGCGTCACCCCGTGCTTCTCGGCGCGTTCGGCGAGGACGGTGATCCGCGCGATGACCTGAGCGCGCCATCGGTGATCGCTCAGTCCGTCGTTGGGATAGGACATGATCCGGAGGTAGCGGGTGCCGATCGCCTTGGCTCGCCCGGCGAGCAGGTCGAGTTCGGCGAGGTCGTGCCGGAAATCGGTGCCGATCGGCCGGGCCCAGCCACCGATCCGGGACGCCAGGCAGACCACGCTCACCCCCTGGTCCGACAGGGTGGTCGCGACGGCGTCGAACCGTTCGTCGGAGAGGTCGGCGATGGCGTCGTTGTCGACGCTGCGCAGTTCGATCGCCTTCCACCCCAAGGTGTCGAGCACTGAGAGCTGGCCGCCGAGGTCCGCCGCCGCCTCGTCCGTGATGCCGGCGAGCACCGGGTCATCCGGCATGGGTGGCCACCGCGTCGGGTTCGGGACGCCTTGGCCGGGAGACCGGTTCCGCGCAGATGTTCTTGGCCACCGAAAGCAGCCGCACCACTTCGGTGGCGAAGGTGAACCCCTGGGTCTGTTCCCCGTCCAGCCGGAACTTCCGGTAGGCCTCGAACATCCACTCGGTCATCGCGTCGTCCCGCAGCACGACGTGCTCGGACCGGCCGTTCGAAGACAGTGTCAGCTGGGAGTGGTGGTCTTCGCCGCTCACCGCGAAATGCCCGACAGCGGTGCCCTGTTCGAATTCGACGGTGACCCGCCGCTCCCGCACCGGGGAAGTGAGGTCCGAACGGATCTCCGTGTGGATACCCGAATTGTGCCGGAGCCCGACCGCGGCCCCGCCCATCCGGGGGCCGACGTTGCCCTCGACTTCGAGATCGGATCCGGACGCGTGGGTGACCCGGGCGGCGCCCGCGAGCCGCAGCGCGAGCGCGACCCCGTGCGGCAGTTCGACGTCGAAGGCGGTCGGATGCCCGGGCCGGACCAGTGAACGGCGGAATCTCGGCTTGTTCTGGACGATGTCGATCGACTTCGCGGCGCCGAACCGGCCGTCGCGGATCAGCTCGACCAACCGTGCCGTGAGGGTGCTGGCGAGCCAGGGCTCGACGACCTCGACATGCAGCTTGTACTTGCGGCGCAGGCGGATGATGCGGGCGAGGTCGTCGATGTCGGCGGCGAGCGGTTTCTCCACGATCACCTTGCGGAAGCCCAACGTGGCGAGCTCGGTGAGCACCGTGAGACGTTCGGTCGGCGGTGTGCAGACATGGGCGACGGTGCCGTCGGGGTCGAGCCCGGTGGCCGCGGCGTCGATGGTCGGCGCGACCACGAGACCCGGCCGGGAGGCGACGTTCTGTCGCGGCTCGCACGCCGTGACGGGGCCGTCGTCGAAGAGCTGAGGGGTTCGTTCGCGGAGTTTGGCCAAGACCGGAAGATGCAGACCCGCGCCGGCGCGGCCGAGTCCCACAACGAATGAACGCACTGGTGAGTCTGCTCCTCGAGTTTCGCAATTCGAAATCCATTTCAAAACTGACATCACGAAGATCAAGTGTCAATGCTTCGGTCCCGGGTTGACCAGGAAGTGCGAATCTGCCGGGTGGCCGGATTTCCTCATCTACGCTCGGGAACGGTTCCTACGCCACCGGAGGTGGGTACGCTGTCGGTGTCTTTCCACAACCAATCGGCCACATTCGAGCGAACCTGGACCAGTACCAGGCGACATATTCTCGACGTGATCGAGAATGGCAAGTATTCGCACGGCCGCAAGGTGGCCGAGCTCGAAGCCGCGTTGGTGGCGTACACGGGCGCGAAGTTCGTCATCGGGGTGAACAGCGGAACGGACGCGCTCGTCCTCCTGCTACGGGCGGCGGGTCTGGAGTCCGGTGAGGAAGCGGTCGTCCCGGCCTTCTCTTTCGGCGCGACGGCGACCTCGGTCGTGCTCGCGGGCGGCACCCCGGTCTTCGCCGACATCGAGCCGGACGGCTACGGGATCGACCCGGCCGCGGTGGCCGACGCCGCGGGGGAGCGCACCCGGTTCGTCATGCCGACGCATCTGTTCTCGCAGTTCGCGGACATCGACGGGGTCCTCGACGTCGCGCGCCGCCTCGGGCTCACGGTGGTCGAGGACAGCGCGGAGGCCATCGGCATGCGGCACCGCGGCGCCCACGCGGGCCTGTTCGGCGCCGGCGGTGTGCTGTCCTTCTTCCCGACGAAGACGCTGGGCGCGCTCGGTGACGCGGGCGCGGTCCTCACCGACGACCCGCGGATCGCGGGGACCGTCGACGCGCTCCGCCACCACGGCCGGTTCGGTGCCACGATCGCCGACTTCCCCGCGATCTCGACGGCGACCGGGCTGCCCGGCGTGAACAGCAAGATGGACGACATCCAGGCTGCCGTCCTCCTCTCGAAGCTCACCGGGCTCGACGACGACATCACCCGGCGCGCGGAACTGGCTTCCCGGTACACCGAGGCGCTCTCGGACGTCGCCGGGGTGCGCAAGCTGCCGGTGGCGCGGCCGGACAGCGTGTTCTACGTGTACGTGGTCGAGGTGGACTCGCGGGACGACCTGGCGGCGCATCTGGCGGCGAAAGGCGTGCAGACCGAGGTGTACTACCCGACACCGCTTCATCTGCAACCCTGCTTCGCCGGACTGGGTTACCGGAAGGGTGAATTCCCGAACGCCGAGAATGCCTGCCGTCACACTCTCGCGTTACCGCTGTATCCGGATATGCCGACCGTCGATTGCGAGCGGGTCTGCGACTCGATCCGCGATTTCTTTCAGGGACGGCGAGGATGACGCTGCCGTTCTTCCCGACGGATCTCTTCGACGACGACCGCGAAGAACTTCTGGACATCGTCAGGATGGTCGGTCTCGCGCCGGAACAGAAATTCATTCTCGGAGTGCATACGGCCCGATTCGAGCAGGTCATCCGTGATTCGGTCGGTGCCGCGGACGCGATTGCCTGCGGAAGTGGAACCTCCGCGCTGATGCTGGTGCTGCGCGCGATGGACGTCGGCGCCGGGGACGAGGTGATCGTGCCCGCCTTCGGTTGCGCACCGCTCGCGGCCGCGCCCGCGCTGCTCGGCGCGACGCCGGTGTTCGCCGACATCGACCCGTGGACCATGGTCGTCGACCCCGCCGAGGTCGCCCACCTGATCACCCCGCGCACCAAGGTGATCATGCCGGCGCACATGTTCTCGGTCATGGCGGACATGCCCGCGTTGCGCCGGATCGCCACCGACGCGGGCGTGCGGCTGCTGGAGGATTCCGCCGTCGCGCAGGGAGGGACGCTCGCGGGCACTCCGGCCGGGCGGTGGGGCGACGCGGGGGTGTACTCGTTCGTGCAGGTCAAGACGTTCGGCATGCCGGGCGAGGGTGGAATGGTCGTCACAGACGACCGTGAGCTCGGTTCGGTGGTGCGGATGCTGCGCAACCACGGCCAGGACGGCAAGACCCGGTTCCGGTATCACCGTGTCGGGTACAACAGCCGGTTCGACGAGATCATGGCGGCGTTCCAGCTGTACCGGTTCCCGACCCTGTCCCAGCGGCTCGAACGCCGGGCGCGGATCGGCGAGTACTACACCGGACGCTTCGCCGAACTGGCCGGTTGCGGCGTGCTCGCGCCGCCTCCGGCCCGCGACGGCCGGTGTTACTACGTCTATTCGCTGCTGAGCGAGCGCCGGGACGAACTCCGGGATCACTTGGCGGCGCAAGGGATCGGCTCGCACGTGTACTACCCGGCGCCGTTGCCGCGGCAGCCCGCTTTCGCCCGCTACACCCGGCCGGGTGACACCTGGCCCGCGGCGGAATCGGCCGCGCGGCGCACGCTGGCCATCCCGATCTACCCGCATCTGACCGACGAGCAGGTGGAACGCATCGCGGACGCGGTGTGCCGATTCGCGAAGGAGTCGTGATGCAGCAGGTAACCCGGACCCCCGCGCCGAGTGAGGTCGCCGACGAGTGGCGCAGACGCGCGGAGCGCCCCGGGCTGGCCCGGGTCATGCGTGCCTCCCAGCCCGCCGAACTCGCGGCCGAAACGACCGCGCGCACCATCCGGCTCGTCACCGGCCTGCTGCGTTCACTCGGCGGGGTGGGGGCCGCGCTGGAGATCGGGTGCGGGATGGGCAGGCTCACCCCGGCGATCGCGGCGCAGGCCCGCACGGTGACGGCGATCGACATGACCCCGCGCATGCTCGCGCTGGCCAGGGAGAACTGCGCTCATCTGTCCACTGTGGACTTCGTGCGGACGACCGTCCAGCGGCTTCCCTGGCAGGACAGGCGATTCGACGCCGCCGTCTGCGTGTGGGTGCTGATGCACGTCCTGGACGACGACGAGATCGCCGAAGCGTGCCGGGCGATCGCCGCGGCGGCCCGGCATCTCGTCCTGGTGGAGTACGAGGAGGCCGACATCCCGGTCGGCAGGTTCTCGAGGTTGCGGACCGTGGAGGAGTACTTGGCCCTTCTTCCCGGCGCCCACCTGCTCGAACGGCGTGAGCTGCACTACGGTGGCGACCGGTCGTTCGCCGCGCTGATCGCGCTGGACGACCCGCGATGACCACCCTTGCCGTCACTCGCGGCAAAGCGTACTTCCGGCTCGCGAAGCTCGACATCGTCGACTACTACCTCGGTGTGGCCGTGGTGTGGACGCTGCTCGCGCCGGCGTCGAGATTCGACGCGAGTGTCCTGGCGTCGGTCGGGGTGTTCCTGCTCGGCGAGGTGTTCGTGATCGCGGCGATGGTCGCGCTGGACGACCTCACCGGTTACCGCGACGGCAGCGACATCACGAACTACTCCCCGGACGACCTCCGGCGCAAGCGATACCGCAAGCCACTGGTGGCGGGAACGCTGAACGAGGACCAGGTGCTGCGCTTCGCGTGGGCGACCGGCGTCGTCGGTGCGGCGTTGTGGCTCGCTGCCATCGCGATCGCTCCACACCGTCCTGTGTGGACCGTCGTGCTCATTGTCGTGACTTACGTCTTCTCGTTGCAGTACTCCTGGGGCGTGAAGCTCAGCTACCACGGCTTCCAGGAGTTCTTCATCGCGGCGCTCGGCTGGGCGCTGGTGCTGGCGCCGTACGGTCTCGCCTCCGGTGAGTTCACCGGATTCACCCTCGCCCAGGCGTTGCTGTTCGGGCTGGGGCCGCTGCTGTTCGGCGTCTACTCCAACACCAACGACGTCGACGGCGACCGGCGGGTCGGCAGGCCGACGTTCGCGGCCCTGACCTCCCCGCGGGGCAACATGTTCTTCGTGATCGCCGTTTCGGCGGCCGAGTTCGCGCTGATCCTCGCCGTACCCGCGCTCGGCGGCCCGTGGTGGTTCCCGCTCGCGCTGTCGCCCACGATCGTGGCGCGGATCCGGCAGGTGTGGCTCGGGTTCGCGCGGGACGACATCCTGCGGGCGCGAATGCTCGGCATCCGGATCCACCGGCTCACCGTGCTGACGCTGGTCGTGGTGAACCTGGTGGTGATCACGTGACCGACGTCGACGTGGCGGTGGTCGGCGCGGGCGTCGCCGGACTCACCACCGCGTACCGGCTCGGCCGGTCGGGGCGGGAAGCGCGGGTCTTCGAAGCGGCCGACGTGGTCGGCGGCCGGATGACGACGCTGCGCGAGGACGGCTACCTGATCGACACCTGTGCCGAGCAGATGGCCGAGCGGGGTTACGAGGCGACCTGGCGGCTGCTGGCGGAACTGGGCGTCGACGCCGCCGCGGCGCCCCGGATCGGCCGTGGCATCGCGATGTGGCGGGGCCGGGCACGGTCCGGCGTCGCGCAGCCGCGAGGACTGCTCACCGGAGCGGGGCTGTCCCTCCGGGCGCGGCTGGACGCGGCGCGCGTGATCCGGGGGAGCTTCGACACCGAACGTCCGGAGGCGTCCCGGCTGGGCGAGGCCACGGTCGCGGAGTTCGCCGCGCCGCATCATCCGGACCTGCTGGACTACCTGCTGCAGCCGGTGGTCTCCGGCTTCTTCGGCTGGGATCCGGCGCGTTCGGCTGCCGCGCCCCTGCTCGCCCTGCTGACCGCGGTGGGCCCGCCGCCGACCTGGCGGGCGTACCGCGACGGCATGGACACCCTCGCCCGCGCTCTCGCCGCGAAAACCGACGTCAGCACGGGGTTCCGTGTCGATCAGGTCGTCGATGACGGTTCCCCGGCGCGGATCCACAGCGGCACGCGCGAGATCACGGCGCGCGCGGTCGTGCTGGCCGTGCCCGCCCCGGTGGCCGCGCGGCTTCGCCCGCGGCACGGCTCGGACTTCCTCGACGCCTGCTCGTTCACCCCGGTCGTCAAGGCGCATCTGCTGCTCGATCGTCCGCTCGGTGGTCCCGACTACGCCTTGGTCGTGCCGACCGCGGAGAACGGCACGGTGTCCACGGTCATCTTCGACCATCTGAAACACCCCGGTCGCGCGCCGGAAGGCCGTGGACTGGTCACGCTCATGGCCCATCCGGCCGTGGTGCCGGATCTGCTCGACGCCTCCGACGAGGACGTGGCGAAGCGGTTGGCCGGTGCCGCCGAACCTCTCGTTCCCGGCCTGAATTCGGCGATCCGCCGCTCGATCGTCCGGCGGGTGCGGCACGCGGCGCCCGAAGCGACGCCTCGGGCGCTCGCCCTGCGAGCCTCGTTCGAGGCGGGTCTCGGCCGTGGCGTCGTCGACTACGCGGGTGACTGGGTGTTCCTGAGCCCGTGCAGCGAGGCGGCCGTCCGCTCCGGTATCCGGGCCGCTCGACGGCTCGCCACTCGTCCGGCGGAGGAAAGGGCCCGATGAAACCGCACGACATGGGCACGCTGTTCGACGAGTGCGCGCACACCCGGACGAGGGTCCACCTCGACCGGCCGTTCGACATCGCGCCGATGCACGGCACCGACTACACGGTCGCCGACCTCGCCGGGCTGGTGCGGGACGCCGCGGGGTGGCTTTCCGAAGCCGGTGTGGGGCCGGGGGACCGGGTGGCCATCGTCAAGCGCAACCACTGGGACTACGACCTGCTCGCCTGCGCCGCGGTGCGGATCGGGGCGGTCCCGGCGAAGCTGTCCGGCCTGCTGCCGGACGACACGGTGGAACTCCTGCTGAAACGCCTCGGCCCCGCGGTGCTCGTCACCGATCGCCCGGCCCCCGGCGCGGACCGGGTCCTGCGGATCGAGGAGTTCGCCGCCGCGTCGTCGCCCGCGCCGCACCGAAGGCACGACGACGAACCGCTGCTCATCTGCCACACCTCGGGGACGACCGGAACACCGAAACTGGTCGTCCACACGACGCGGACGATCATCGACCGGCTGGCGCGGCCGGAGTCGGTCCGCTGGCCCGTCCTCGGTCTCCGGCGTGACGACGTGCTGGGCAACGCCAGCGCGTACGCGCACGGCCGCACCTTCTGCTGGACGGCGTCGGCGCTGTGCCTCGCGCCACGGGAGATCGTGATCCTGAGCGATTCCTCTTCGGCGGCAAGGGTGTTCGGCCGTCGTCGGCCGACCGTCATCGAGGCACTCCCGTCGGCGTACGTGCGCTGGCGGCCGCTCGCGGGCACACCGGAGAACCCGTTCCGCCGGGTGCGGAGGTTCGTCAGCACCTACGACGCCGTGCATCCTCCGGTGATCAGGACGATGCTCCACGCGACTCGTCGAAAGCGTCCACTGTGGATGCAGGGCTGGGGTCAATCGGAGACGGGACCGCTCTCGTTCCGGTTCTTCACCAGACGTTCCGCGCATACGACCCGCGATCTCGGCAGGCCGTTGCCGGGCCTCGCCCGGCTCCGGGTCGTCGACCCGGAGACCGCCGAACCGGTGCCGCGGGGCACCGCCGGGCTGGTGCTCGCCCGCACTCGCGCCCGATGCGTGGCGTACGTGGGTGAACAGGACCGGTGGGCGGCCAAGGCCCACGGCCCGTGGTGGAACACCGGAGACCTCGGCGTGGTGAGCCGGACCGGCGCGGTGACCCTGCTGGATCGCGAGGTCGACAGCGTTCCCGGGATGAGCTGTCTCGCCGTGGAGGACCAGATCGAGGACCGCCTCCCGGCCATCGCCGAATGCGTGCTGCTTTCCGCGGCGGGACAGGCGCCGATCCCGGTCGTCGTGACCGACACCGGCCTCGATCCGGCGCGCTGGCGGGCCGCGGTACTCGACCTGCCGCCGCTGGGGGAGCCGGTGGTGCTCCCGTGGGACGAGGTCCCGAGAACAGGAACCGGGAAAGTGCGGCGACTGGAACTGCTGGCGCGGCTGACCGGGACGGCCGAAACGCATGGATCGGGAAGGTGGACGTGAGAACGGCTTACGTGTTCGACAACGACAATGGACACGCCATCGAACAGCATCGCTGTCTTTCCGAGGCGTACGACCCGGTCACGTTCGCACGGCTCGCGGAGACCGGCGTCGGAGACGGCTGGTCCTGTCTGGAGGTCGGCGCGGGTGGCAGCGGCGTCGCACAATGGCTCGCCGCCAGGGTGGCGCCGACCGGGTCGGTGCTGGCGACCGACATCAAGACCGGGCACCTCGCCTCCGGGCAGGGATTGACCGTGCTTCGGCACGACATCGTCCGGGATCCGTTGCCCCGTCGCGATTTCGACCTCATCCACGCCAGGCTGGTGTTGCAGCATCTGCCCGAGCGGGAGGCCGTGCTCCGCAAGCTGGCGCGTGCCCTCGAACCGGGCGGCTGGATGCAGATCGACGAGTTCGACATCTCCTACGGCCCGGTGCTGCTCGCGCCCGACGCGCGATCGGCGGAACTCTACGAGAAGTTCCTGGCGGCCAAGGAGAAGACGTTCACCATGGCGGGCGGGGACGGCACGTGGGGCCGCCGTGCCGCCGCGTCGATGGCCGCCGCGGGCCTGGTCGACGTCGATCCGGTGCCCGTGCTCTTCCCGTGGCGGGCGGGCTCACCCGGACTGAGGTTGCTCATCCACCACACCCATCACCTGCGGGACAAGCTGATCGCCGCCGGCCTGACCGACGACGAGCTCGCCGAGGTGCGCGCGGTCATGGCGGATCCGGGGTTCCGCGCGTCGTCGTGCGTCGTGTACTCCGTGCACGGCAGGCGCGCCGGATGAGCACCGCACTCGACACGGTGACCGTGGCGGGCCCCGTCGACCTGCCGCTGGCCGGTGAGCTCGACGTGCAAGCCGCCTGCGGGATCATGCACGTACACGGCCGGAGGTCCGGCGGGCCGGCCCGGCTGGGGCTCGACTACGCGTCCATCCTCGCGGCCGAACTCGCCGAACTGGGCGCCGTCGCGCTGAAGCTCGCCCACGGCCGGGGCATCCCGCTGCGCGGCGTGTCCACTTCACTGGCGCAGGCGGCTTTGCTGGCGATCTCGCAGTATCTCGCGGCGGCGACGACCGACGACGATCACCAGGAGCCGCTGATTCCCGGCGGGCCGCCCTTCCGTTCGGCCGACGGGGTCTTCTTCGAGATCGAGACCCTCGATCCGGCGGTGTGGCAGCGGTTCTGGCCGGGGCTCGGGGTCGACGAGCGAACGACTTCCCGTAGCTGGCTGCCGTTCATGCAGCGCTTCGCCACCGCGACCTGCCCCTTGCCGCCGCGGCTGACGGAAACTCTTGCCGCCCGGCCGATCGCCGACATCGAGGACGCCGCCGTCCTGTCCGGCATGACGCTGGTGCGAGTGGCGGACCGCCCGATCGAGATCTCACCCGCGTTCGTCGTGCGCGGCGAGGGCCGCGGGTACCGGCCGGTCCCGCCGGTGGAGCCACTTCCGTTGTCCGGTTTGCTCGTACTCGAATCCTGCCGCCGGGTCCAGGGTCCGTTGGCAGGGCACCTGCTCCGGCTGCTCGGCGCGACCGTGCTGAGGATCGAACCACCGGGCGGCGATCCGCTGCGGTGGGTCCCGCCGATCGCCGGGGGGACGTCGGCGAGGTTCCGCGCGCTCAACGACGGCAAGGAAGTCGTCGAGATCGACCTGAGCACCCCGGAAGGCGGGAACCACCTGCTCGAACTCGCCGTCGGCGCCGACGTGTTCCTGCACAACTGGGCGCCGGGCAAGGCCGGGCAATGGTCGCTGCGCGCCCTCGATCTGGCGCGCGCCCGGCCGGGGATCCTGTACGCCCACGCGTCGGGATGGGGCACCGAACTGGGCCCGGAACCCCCGGTGGGCACGGATTTCGTCGTGCAGGCCCACGCGGGGGTCCCTTCGTCGCTGATGACGATCGTCGACGTGTTCGGCGGGGTCGTCTGCGCACACGGGATCGTGACGGGACTGGCCCGTGGCGCCACCCGCGTCGACTCGTCGCTCCTGTCCGCGGCGGGCAGGCTCAACGCGGGCGCCCGGCGGTCCTGCGACCGCCCGTTGACCGTTCCGGTGTGCGACGACCTCGCCGCCCTCGCCGCGGATCCCCGCTTTTCCCGCGCGCTGATCCACGCCGACTGCGTACTCGTCGGATCGCCGTGGGAATTCAGGTCATGACCTGGCTGTCGGCGACCGGGGTGATCCTGCGTGACCTCGTGCCCGCCCGGCTGCGCCGCGAATGGGTCCGATGTGGACACTGCCCGGACCGCGAGCTGTACTCGTTGTTCCGTGACCGGGTTCGCGAGCATCCGCTTCGCACGGCGGTGATCGACGACGAGGGCGCGCTCGACTACACGACGCTGGACGCCGCGGTGCGGAAACTGGCGGCCCGGCTTTCGGTCGCCGGATGCGGTTCGACGGACATCGTCGCGGTGCGGGAACCCGACGGACGTGACGCGGTGATCGCCGAACTGGCCGTCCTCGCCCTCGGCGCCGTGGTCTTGCCGCTGCCCTCCGGCTCGGACAGCCTCCTCGACCGCGCGGGTGTCCGCTTCGTCATCGAGAACGGACGAGTGGAGGGCTCCTCGGATCCGCGCCGCGCGGCTCACCTCCGTCCGCACCCGGACGCTCCGGCCAGGATCCTGGTGTCGTCCGGCTCGGAGTCGGAACCGAAGATGGTCGCCTACTCGCACAACGCTTTCGCCGGCGGCCGGGCCAACTATCTCCGTGCCGTCCATGGCGGCACCACGGCGCCTCGCGACCTGGTCCTCGTCTCGCTGACCTCGGGATTCGGCTCGTTCGGAGTACCGGTGACGCTGTGCCGCGCCGGGGGCACACTGGTCTTGACACGCCGGTTCGAGGCGGGAGCGGCGCTCCGGCTGATCACCGAGCACCGTCCGACGCAGGTGTTCGCCGTACCCGCGATGTGGCGGCGCATGGCCGAGCACCCGCTGGACACAGTGGACACCTCCGGACTCGTGTCCATCGTGTCGAGCGGTGACACGCTGCCGCCTTCGACACGCGACGCCTGCCGTCGGCGGTTCGGCGTCCGGATGATCGACATCTACGGCTCGTCTGATGGCGTCAACTCCCATACGACGGAGCCGGAGAACGGTGTCGGCGTCCCGGATCCCGCCGTCTGCGAGATTCGCCTCGTCGACGGCGAGATCTGCGCACGAGGTCCCATGACACCGTTGTGCTACGTCGCCGCGCCGGAACTGGACGCCGCGAACCGGCTCGACGGGGGCTGGGTGCGGACGGGTGACAACGGCCGGTTCGACGACCAGGGCAGACTCCACGTCACCGGCAGGCGCAAACGCGTGGTGATCCGCGGCGGGTACACGATCAGCCCGGCCGAGGTCGAGCTCGCGATCGGGGACCATCCCGCGATCAGCGAGGTCGCCTGCGTCCCGGTACCGGACACCGGCCTGGGAGAACGGCTCTGCGCCTGCGTGACCGTCCGTGACGGACACTCGCCGACGTTGGCCGAGCTCACGGCGTTCCTCACCGCCGGAGGCCTCGCCGTCCGCAAACTGCCGGAACTCCTGCTCACCTTTCCCGAACTCCCGCTGGGCCGGACCGGCAAGGTCTGCCATCGCACGCTCGCCGGCCTCGCGGCCCGCCGCTGCCCGTCATGATTCGCCTGCCCGCTCCCGGGTACTCGAAGATCGGCAACGGAACCGACGAGACAGGAGCTGCCGTGCACAGCTCGTGAGTGGCGTTTCGGGTTCTGGTGCCTCGGTGGAGCCGATGGTGGTGAGAGGTGTCGACCGGATGGCGTGGCCTTGATCAAGCTCCGAGACCGGCACGCCCGCTCGACGATGTGGGAATCGGGACACTCGACGTCCCGATTCCCACATCGTCAACACAGGGAACCCTCGCACTGGTCAGATGGTCGAGTGATCCGAGCATGGAGGATCAGGGACGCTCACCGTCCCGACAGTTCTTCGCGCGACCGCACGGTCAGGGCCGGTATCCGCGCTTTCCGGTGTACACGGCCTAACCCGGTACGACCAGGCCGGATTCGTAGGCGAGCACCACGAGTTGCGCGCGGTCGCGGGCGTGGAGTTTGGTCATGGCGCGGTTGACGTGGGTTTTCGCGGTCAACGGGCTGATCACCATCCGGTCGGCGATCTCGTCGTTGGACAGGCCTTGCGCGACCAGGGCGACGGCTTCGCGTTCCCGGTTCGTCAGTTCCTTCAGTCCCTTTCCGGTGCCGGTGTGGGGCGGCCGGGTGACGTACCGGTCGATCAGCTTGCGGGTGATCGACGGCGCGAGCAGGGCGTCGCCGCGCGCGGCGACGCGTACGGCGTGAAGGAAGTCCTCGGGCTCGATGTCCTTGACGAGGAAGCCCGCCGCGCCCGCGCGAAGGGCGTTGAAGACGTACTCGTCCAGGCCGTAGTTGGTCAGGATGACGACGTGCACACCGGACAGAGCCGGGTCGGCGGCGATGCGCCGGGTCGCTTCGATGCCGTCGACGACGGGCATCTGGATGTCGATGAGCGCGATGTCGGGCAGGTGTTCCTTGGCGAGTGCCACGCCTTCGCGGCCGTCGGCGGCTTCGGCCACGACCTCGATGTCGTCCTCGACGTCGAGCAGCGCGCGGAACCCGCTGCGCAGGAGCGGCTGGTCGTCGACCAACAGGACGGTGATCACTGCGCCTCCTCGGGGAAAAGTACGTCGGCGCGGATCACGACGTCCGCTCCACGGGGAGTTCGGCCTGGACGGAGAAGCCGCCCGCGTTTCGCGGTCCGGCATGGAGCCTGCCGCCGAGAGCGGTGACCCGTTCACGCATCCCCAGCAGTCCGACACCGGGGATCGGCTCGGTGTCCGGGGTGGCCTTGCCGTCGTCGTCGACCTGGATGGCGACGGCACCCGGACGGTGATCGATCCGGACCGACGCGGTCGTGGCCCCGGCGTGCCGGGCGATGTTCGTCAAGGACTCCTGGACGATCCGGTACGCGGTGCGGTCCACCGCCGCGGGCAGGTCGTGCCGTTGTCCCTCGACGGTGAGCGTCGCGTCCAGCCCGGTCGCCTGTGCCCGTTCCACCAGGTCGGCGATCCGGTCGAGCCCGTGCGGAGGATTCGTCTCATCGTCACGCAGGGCTTCCAGGGTCGCCCGCAGCTCCCGGGTCGCTTCCCGGCCCGCCTCCCGGATCGCCAGCAACGATTCCGGCACCGGCTCACCCCGTTTGGCCGCGAGGTGGACGGCGACTTCGGCCTGCACCTTGATGACGGAGATCTGGTGGGTGAGGGAATCGTGCAGTTCCCGCGCGATGTGCAGCCGCTCCTCGTCGGCCCGGCGCCTCGCGGCCTCCTCGCGGGTGCGCTCGGCCTCGTCGGCCCGGCGTTCGGCCTGTCGCAGCGCCTCGCCCGCCGCGCCGGCGGCGATCAGCCAGGCCAGTTGGAGAGCGTCCCGGCTTTGAGTGAGTGCGTCACTCACGGCGGTGGCGTTGCCGGACACCAGGATCACCAGCGGCAACGCGCCGACCATGAGCAGCGACCCGGCCACGGCGACGATCCAGTGACCGGCCCGGACAGCGGCGTAGACGGCGACCAGATACGCGACGACGGGCACGGTGAAACCGAAGGCCTGGTATCCCAGCGCGCACACGCCGGTCACGGCCAGCACCATGAGCGGAGCCCTGCGGTGCGCGGCGAGCGCCAGGCCACCGGCTGCCAGCAGCACGTAGCCCAGCGGGTCGAGACTCGCGGAGGATCCGGACAGGGCCGTAATCAGCAGAACCGCCGTCACCCCGGCGGCGATCGCCCAGTCCCAGATCCCGATCCGGCCCCTGCTCATGCGTGCACACTAGCCAGCCGTCCGGCCGCGCGACTCCTCCGCGGGGACGATCCGCCGACTACCGCGCACGCGGTAGTTCCGGAGCTCCTACGGCGTCGGCGGCAGTCCGGATTGTCTGCGTCCACTGGACGACCGGAGGCAGGCAGACGGACACGATCGAGAGGCATCCAGTCATCGAGCGAAGGAGTGCCCCATGTCGGTCCACCAACTACTGGCCGCGAACGAAGCCACCGGCGCCTACCTGACCGCCGGCCGTCTCTGGTCGCTGGTGGCCGTGCTCGCCGGCGTGATCGGAGTGATCGCCGGCGGGCTCGCTCGCTTCCGTTCCGGCGGCACCCGGCGCGGAGCCGTCGTGGCCCTGACGGCGGGCCTGCTCGGTATGGCAGGCGGCGGTTTCGTGGTGGTCGCCGCCAAGGGTGGCCCTGGCACCGGCTACGGAATCGTCGGCGGCTTCATCGCACTGGCGATCGGACTGCTCGCCGCGGCCCTCGGCGTCTTCACCCTCAAACAGGCTGGGCAGGGGCCGGGCGAAGTCGCATAACCGCTGGTCAAGTGGGCGGTCGGTGCGGAGGCGAGCTTGTCACGGTGGGGTCGTGAGTGGCGATTCGGGTTAGAACCCGAATCGCCACTCACGACCCCGAATCATCAAGAGCGACACCGACCAACAGCTGTGCGACTTCGCCGGGACCCTCACACAGACTGGGCGTCCGCCGGTCGCTCGCTCAAACCACGGGTGGTGACGACGCGCGCGCTGCCGTCGGCCAGGTGGTAGGACAGTCCGACGACAGCGGTTTCCCCGGCGTCGATCTTGTCTGCGAGCAGCCGCGAACGGTCGACCAGGAGGTCGACGGTGTGCCGGATGTGCTCGTCGATGATCTCGTCGTCGCCGGTGAGCCCGGCGGCGCGGGCGGCGAGGACGCTCGGGGTGACCCGTTCGATGACGTCGCGGACGAAGCCGTTGGTGCCGAGTCCTTCGGTCAGCGCCGCGCGAGTCGCGGCGACGGCGCCACAGGAGTCATGGCCGAGCACGACGACCAGGGGACAGTCGAGGATGCTGACGGCGTATTCGATGCTGCCCAGCACCTCCGAACCGGCGACGTGCCCGGCGGTGCGGACGACGAACAGATCGCCGAGCCCCCGGTCGAAGATGATCTCGGCGGCGAGCCGCGAGTCGGAACAGCCGAAGAGGACAGCGAACGGACGCTGTCCCGGGGCTGTTTCGGCGCGGCGGGTGGCGTCCTGGTTCGGGTGCTCCGGGGTGCCGGCGATGAAACGCCGGTTACCGGCGAGCAGCAGGTCGAAGGCCTCGGAAGGGCTCGGCGGCGCGTCGCTCATGAAACGGAGATTACCGGCTGTCGCCAAGACCGGCTGAGCGTGTGGTCCGGCTCATATCGGCCGTTCCCGACACCGCCGCTGACGGCTTGGGTGGCTCCGGAGGCGGGGCAGGCGGGAAGGAGTTGAGGGGACTTCGCAGCCTCGCGTCACTGATCGAGCCGGCCGGCGACGGCGCGCATGGCGCGGCCGACGGCCTGGAGGTCTTCCGGCGCGATCACGTCCACGAAGTGTTCGCGGACCGTGCGGAGGTTGTCCGGTGCCGCGCGGCGCAGGGTCTCGTGGCCTTCGTCGGTGAGCCGGGCGCGCACGCCACGGCCGTCGTCGGCGGTCGATTCCCGCTGGACGAGGCCGCGGGTCTCCAGTCCGTTGACGCGATGCGAGAGCCGGCTGCGCGAGTAGTACGCCGATTTCGCGAGGTCCGCCATGCGCATCGACCTGTCGGTTGCTTCGGACAGTCGCACCAGGAGTTCGAACTCCGCCAGGGAAAGCCCGTGCTCCTCGCGCAGCCGCCGGTCGAGCAGGTCGATGAAGCGCACCGATCCTTCGATGAACGCCCGCCAGTCACGCTGCTGTTCCGTGTCGAGCCAGTTGGTCACGGCCACACCGTAACAGTTGACGCCTTCAATCACTTTGGTCTAGCTTTGGTTGAAGACTTCAACTAGATGGGGGCGAGCGCGATGGTGAACGAAGCCTGGGTCATGCAGGAGAAGGACGCGGAGGTCATCGAGAAGCCCGCGTTGTGGTTGCTGGCCGACGGCGAGCACACGGGCGGGTTCCTCGGCGCGAACCGATTGTCCCTGCGCGCCGGCGAACCCGGCACGAAACCGCACTATCACAAGAAATCCGCCGAAGCCTTCTACGTGCTGGAGGGAGCGTTGCGGATGCTGGTGGGCGCCGAGACGCTCACGGTCGAGCGGGGTGGCTACGTGGTGGTCCCGCCGGGTGTCCGTCACGCGTTCGCCGCGCCGCCGGACGTCGCCGCGGACGTCCTCATCACGCTGGCGCCCGGCGTCGAACGGTTCGGCTATTTCCGTGTCCTGCCCGAGATCCTGCGGGGGAACGTCGCACCGGAGGAGGTCGAGCGCATTCACGAACGGTATGACGTCCACTTCGTCGACGCGCCGGAATGGGACGAGCGCGTCCGCTAGCTTGAGTTTTGACCTGTTCGTCGTGGTCGAGGTGTGCGCGGCTTGGTGTTCTTGCGGCGTTTGGGCTAGCCGTTCAGTTCGACCGGACCAGGCGCGGGAACCCTGCCGCGTGGAGCCGACGGGTGGCTTCGTCGTCGATGCTGATCCTCCTGACCGAGCCGGCGCCCAGTCCGGTCATCACCATCGCGACGAGCATGAGGGGGGCCAGCACCGTGCGCACGAGCATGGCCCAGCAGGCCGCCGCGCCGATCCGGCCGCCGTCCTTGATCCGGACGAGCCGGGTCCCGGTGAGGGCGGCGCCGAGAAGGCGGCCATCGCCGAAGAACAGGCCATAAAGCACCGGAACGGCGATCAGCAGACCGAGCAGTGTCAGGAGCGCCGCCTCGTCGGGCACCGCGCTGTCGCGGGTGGCCACCGCGAACACGACGAAACCGATCACCGCGCTCAGCAGATAGACGGCGAAGTCCACGAACCAGGCCGCCAGTTCCGCCCATTCGCTTGCCGAGACATAGAGGGTCCCGTCGTCGAACGCGCCGAGTCGTTTCGCGACCTTCGGGCCGAGTACGCGTTCGACCTGCTCCTTGGCGACGTCCAGCCGTCCGGTCATGGCGTGCCCACCCGTCTCATGTCGTCGCCGCGTGCGCGGACACTATGCGGGAGAGCCCGGGCTGTGGTGTGAACAGCCCACAGTGACCGCTCGTTCCGGGATCCGCCCGTGCGGCGGACATGCTTCGATATGAGACCACGGGTGAGGAGGTCCATGGCGAGCGGAAGTGAGGTCCACCGGCGGCCACTGACGAGTTATGTCGGCCGCGCGGACGACGAGAACGAGGTACGACGGCTGCTCGGCGCGGGACGTTCGGTCACCTTGACCGGGGTGGGCGGCGTGGGCAAGACACGGTTGGCCGCTCAGGTGGCCAGTTCGCTCACCCGAGCCTTCCCGGGTGGCGTGGCGGTCGCCGGATTGGGGGAGTTGCGGGACGAACGGCTTGTCGCGCGCACGGTCGCCGACGGCCTGGGCCTGCACGACACGGCGGGGCGGACCGACCTGGAGGCGGTGGTGTCGTACCTGCGTCCCCGGCGGTCGTTGCTGGTGCTGGACAACTGCGAACATCTCCTCGCCGGAAGCGCCGACCTGGTGACGGCGTTACTGCGTGACTGTCCGGATCTCGTGGTCCTGGCCACCAGCCGTTGCTCGCTGGGGGTCCCCGGCGAGCACGTCCTGTCGATCCCGCCCCTGGCCGTACCCCACGAACAGAACACGACATCCCAGGAGGCACTCACGTTCGGCGCGGTGCGGCTGTTCGCGGAGCGTGCCGCCGTCGTCGTGCCCTCGTTCGAGGTCACCGAAAACAACGTCGCGGACGTCGTACGCCTGTGCCGTCGGCTCGACGGCCTGCCGCTGGCGATCGAGCTCGCGGCCGCCCGGATCCGCGTCCTGTCGCCGTCGCAGATCGCGGACCGGGTCGAGAACGACCCGGGTGTACTGGCCACCGGTCTCCGGGCGCCCGTCGAGCGGCATCGGACGCTGCGCGCCACCCTCGACTGGAGCCACTCCCTGTGTACCGCGACCGAGCGGATCGTCTGGGCGCGCTGTTCGGTGTTCGCCGGGCAGTTCGACCTGTCCGCGGCCGAGGACGTCTGTACCGGAGACGGCGGGCTGGACGCCATGGCCGTGCTCGACGCGGTGGACGGCCTGGTCGACAAATCGGTGCTCGCCCGCATCGACGGCACGGACAGGGTGCATTACCGGATGCTCCGGCTCATCCGTGAATACGGCGGCGGGCGGCTCGCCGATTCCGGTGACGAGCTCGCCATCGCGAGGAAGCATCGTGATCACTACGCCCGGCTGATCGAACAGGCCGCCGACACCTGGTTCGGACCGGGGCAGGACGAGGCGTACGAGCGCCTGATCGCGGCGCACGCCGACATCCGCGAGGCGCTGTCTTGGTCGCTCCGCGCCCCCGGGGAAGGCCCGGTGGCGCTGGAGATGGCCACCGGCGTGATCGAGTACTGGGTGGCCCGCGGCGCGGCCTGGGAACTGCGTGACTGGATCGATCGGGCACTCGACGCGGTCTCACCGGATACCCGGGGCCGGGCCCGTGGCCTGGCGATCGCGGCCCTTTGCGCCGCGCTGCACGCGGATCTGCCGCGTGCCAGGCGGCGGCTGATCGCCGCCGAGGCGATCGAGGACGATGAAGCCTTGCCGTACGTCGCCCACGCGCGTGCCTTCGTGCGGATGCTGTCCATCGAGCCGGACTCGATGACTCAAGCGGCGGAGGCCGTGCGGATCTTCGATGAGCGAGGGGATGTACGGCGCCAGATGCACCCGATGTTCCTTCAAGGGGTCGCACTGGCTTACCGGGGCGACCTTCCGGGAGCGCGGGCGTTGCTGGGTTCGATGCGCCTGCTGTGCGAGGAAGCGGGGGAGTTCCGGTATCGCTCCATGGCCCTGTTCGGTATGGGGGTCGCCGAGGTCTGCTTCGGCGGCGACCTCGACGACGGCGAACGCTTCATCCGTTCCGCGCTGGAGATCGACCTCCGCACGTCCGACGTGCTGTCCGCGGCGTACCGGGTGGACGGTCTGGCCTGGGTTTCCGCGCGGCGCGGGGAATGGGTCCGGGCGGCGGAGCTGTTCGGCACCGCCGCCACGCTCTGGGACCGCTGCAACGCCGTGCCCGACGTGGCCGTCACCGCGACCCACACGACGTTCTCCGAGGCCACCCGGAAAGCCTTGGGAGCCGAGAAGTTCGACGCCGCGTTCGCCGGAGGACGCCGGCGGAATCCGCACGATGCCCTGGCGGGCCCGCAGGCACGCCCGGAAGTCCCGTCCGACGGTCTCCCGCCGCTGACACCGCGCGAGTCGGAGATCGCGCGGCTGGTCGCGGCGGGGCTGAGCAACCGGGAGATCGCCGCGCGACTGGTCATCGCGCGGCGCACGGTGGAGACACATCTGCAGCACATCGCGCACAAGCTCGACTTCGCCAACCGGACGCAGCTGGCCGTCTGGGTCGAGCAGCGAGACGCCGCCCGTAGGACGCGGTGATCAGCCGATCGGGCAAGTTCCCCGGTACACGGCGATCTTCGGATCGTTCGCCGGAAGCGGGCACAGGAACCGGTCGTACCTGGTGTCTTCGTCCACGAAGCGTTTCAGCCACGAGATGCTGTACTTCGCGATGGTCACGTTCGGTTTCGTCGGCACCAGATGGCCTGCCCCGGCCAAAAGCACGTACGCCTTGTCCAACGACTCGGGGAGGCTTTGGTAAAAGGGGCGGGAATAGGTGCCGTCCGGCGCGATGAAGTCGTTCTGCGCACTGACGACGAAGGTGGGGACTTTCAGATCGGAGAACGTCGTGTTCGGGTTCCAGCCCGTCAATGGGATCGCCGCCTTCAACGCCGGTGCCTTCTGTGACGCGATCAAGGCACCACCGCCGCCCATCGAGTGTCCCATGACGGCGAGCCTGTCCCGGTCGACGCGGCTCTTGGCCTGACTCGTGTCGGTGACGTAACGCAGTGCCGCGAGCAGCTGCTCGGACCGGTTGTCCGGAGTGTCCCAGGTGCTCTTCGTCGAGAACGTGATGACGACGAAACCCTGGGAGGCCAGGCGCGGGCCGTACCACGCGATCGCCGCCTCGGATTCCAGGAAGCCGGGGGCGATCGCGATCGCGCCGAACGTGCCCTGGCGGGTGTCCGTCGGATAGTGGATCGTCCCGGCGCCGAAACCCTGTCCGGCCGGGACCTTCTCGGTGGCGATCTCGAACGATCCGCGGTCCGCTTCGATCGTGGCCGTGGTCGGCTCAGGGCCGCGGGCGTAAGGACTTTCCCCGGCGGCGGCCGGTACCGACACCAGTAGTGCGGTCACCGCGCCGACGACCGCGGCGGTCCACTGTGGTCCACGCTTCATTGCGCTTGTCCTCTCGGGAGAACCGTTCCGAGGATGGAACGGTTTCCCAGATATAGCGGGACCGCGGCCGGGCGCGCGTCGTGGAAACTACTGAGAGGTGACGGCCTCCTCGGGTCGCTTTCTCGAAAATGTCATGCGAAGAAGAATTCCGCGACGTGCGAGTGTCATGCCGGTGAGACCGGGTTCAGGCTCCTGGCCGGTTCCCGGTGGGGATCGTGATGCGGGTCGTCGTCGGTGAGGTCCCCTTGTTGAGGAACAGCATCGCCAGCGCGCGCACCAGTTGGTCGAACATGTAGAAGCCCGCGGGTATGACGGGGATCAGCCCTTCCCGGAACGCGATGTACGCGGGCCACGCGGTGCGGATGAGGGCGGCGGAAGCGTAGTCGCGGCGCAGTCCGAGCCAGTCGCCGATCGCGTCGCTCAGCACGTACCGCACGAACTCGTTGAGGAATCCGCGCGTGACGCCCAAATCGACCTGTGCGGTCAATCCGAGCAGGTCTTCGGCGAGTTCCTTGCCCTCGTGCGACGGGGCAAGGATCGGGGTGAGCACCTGCGCCGACTGCGCGTGCGCGGCGGCCCACGTCTGCGGGATGAACTCCTCCCGCACGCCGAGCAGATGGATCGCGACCTGCCACATGTGGAGGAAGGCGGCCTCGTCCGCGGCCGACATCGGGACCTTCCAATCGCGCAGCTTCTGGTGCACGAAGGTGCCGAGACTGTGGAAGGTGACCAGGATGTCGCCGTTGCTGATCGGGATCCGTTCGTCCGCGACGGCCTTCCAGTGCGCCGACTGCGGCAGCAGGTGCCGTACCGCGGCGTGCACCAGCCGCGTCTTGTTGGCGGTGACCACGAACTGGCCGTCGGGCTCGAAAGCGTTGAGGTCGCTCAGGTCGTAGCCGAAGGTGAAGGTCTTGGCGGCGCGGTCCTGCATGTCGGCCCCGCCCGCGGACCAGTAGACGGATTTGGCCTCGCGCGGGATGACCGTGCTCATGATGCCGCTGCCGAGCCCGTACAGCATGAACAGATAGGTGTCCTTGCGCCGGTTGAAATCGGCCGCGCGACGCAGCTTCGCGGGGTCGGCCCAGGACGGCAACTTGGTGACGCGCTGGAGGTAATCCGCCAGATCGGCGGGAAGGCCCCCGGGCAGCGGATCGTTGTTGTCCACCCACGGACCGATCGCGGTGTTGACCGCCGGAACCTGGCCGGCCTCGAGGACCGCCGCCATGATGCGGTCGATTTCGTCGTCCCACACCCACCAAGGGTCGGCGGCCGACCCGGTCCGGGTCTCGCCCCAGGCGGGGGCGACGCTCGCCGCGCCGACGAGGCCCAACGCGACGCCGAGGGACAGAACATTCCTCCTGCTGAGATCGCTCATTTACTTACCTAACTTCCTTGGTAGGTTCGGGACGCTTCCGTCGCGTCCGATGAGTGATTCCTGATTAACATAACGAAGCGGTCCGGTGGTCGGCAAGGGAGGCCCCGACCTGAATCGGTCCCCTTCGGCCGAGGTCAGACTCGTTTCTCGTCCAGATCGCGAAGGGCGCCCTTGAGTACTTTCCCGCCCGCGTTGCGGGGAAGTTCGGGTACCACCACGAGATCCTTGGGCAGCTTGAACGACGCGAGCCCGCCGTCGAGGAACGTGGTCAGTTCCCCCAGCGACAGTTCGGCCTCCGGCGGGGTGGTGACGAACGCGACCGGCACCTGGCCCCAGCGTTCGTCGGCCCTGCCGATCACGGCGACCTCCAGTACCGACGGATACGCGGAAATCGCGTTCTCCAGTTCGGCGCAGTAGATGTTCTCGCCACCGCTGATGATCATGTCCTTCTTGCGGTCGACCACCCAGACGAAGCCGTCTTCGTCCTGCGTCACCAGGTCGCCGGAGTGGAACCAGCCGCCCGCGAAGGCTTCCGCGGTCTCCTGCGGTTTGTTCCAGTAGCCCTTGGTCACGGTGGGGCCGCGGTAAACGATCTCGCCCACTTCTCCCGGTGCGACGTCGTTCATGTCGTCGTCCACGACGCGGTATTGGAGGGTCGGGATCGGCTTGCCGACGGAACCGAGCTTGCGCACCGAATCCTCGCCGCTGAGCACGCAGGTGATCGGGGAGGTTTCGGTCTGGCCGAACACGGCGACGTTGAGCGCGCCGGGGAACTTCTCGGCCATGGCCAGCAGGGTCGCCCGGCTCGCGGGCGCGGCGCCCCAGCTGATGATCCGCAGCTTCAGGTCCCGCGCGGCGATATCCGGCTGGGCGCAGATCTGGTCCCACTGCTGGGGAACGTTGAACACCACGGTGGCGCCCTCGCGTTCGTAGGCGTCGAGCACCGCTCGGGGGTCGAAGGCGCCCAGCGGGTGGATCACGACCACGCTGCCGACCAGGAAGTTCGCCACGATCGAACCGAGGCCCGCGATGTGGAAGAAGGGCGCGGTCAGGAAACCGACGTCGGAATCGTCGAAGATCTTCATCGCCCGGATGCAGGTGAGCGCCTGCAGCTGCATGTTCCGATGGGAGAGCAGCACGCCTTTCGGCCTGCCGGTGGTGCCCGAGGTGTACATGATCAGCGCCGTCGACTCCTCGCTGACGTCGGGCAGTTCCATCGGCTCCCGCGCGTTCAGGAATTCCTCGTACGCCGTGCGGCCCTCGTCCGGCTCGCCGACGACGAGCACCGTCCCGATCGCCGCGGCGCTCGGCGCGGCCGCGAGCAGGGGGAGCAGCCGCGAGTCGACGACGATGGCGGACGGCGTGCAGTCGGCGAGGATGTAGTCGAGTTCCGCGGGCGCGAGCCGGAAACTGAGCGGGACGGCCATGGCGCCCAGGCTGTTCGCCGCGAACACGGTTTCCACGAACCACGGGTGGTTCAGGGTCAGCGTGGCCACGCGATGGCCTTCGGCGACACCCTCTCCGGAGAGGGCGGCCGCCAAGCGCAACGACCGCTGCGACAGCTGTGCCCAGGTGGTCGTCTCCCCGAGGTGACGCAGGGCGGGCTTGTCCGGTCGCGTCATCGCGTGCGTGGCCGCGTGCGCCATCCAGTGGTGCCGGAAGGACGAGGCGGGAGCCGAAGCGGTCGACATGGCCATCCTCAGGTGTCGGAACGGTACTGGTCGCGAGGCCAGTATGCATGCCAAGCCGCCGGTTGAGAAGCGATAAGTTAATCGAGAATCACATCGTTGGCCGGTCGGCGCCGGGCGGTTCGGGCGGTGTTGATCCGGTTCGTGGTTGACTTCCCCGCATGGTGAGCGCCGACTCGACCGCGGCCGTCCGGCCCCGCAACCGCAAGCAACTGATCGTCGACGCGGCCGGTCGGATCTTCAGCGAACACGGGTACCACGCGGCTTCGATGGAGGAGATCGCCGCCGACGTGGGCATCACCGCGGCGGCCCTGTACCGGCACTTCCCGAACAAGTACGCGCTGTTCGCCGCGTGCGCGAACGTGATGGCGGACCGGCTCGCCGCCACCCTCGACGAGGTGCCGCCCGGCGCGCCGCTGGCGGACGTGCTCGCCGCCGTCACCCAGGGCACGGTGACCCACCGAGCGTCGAGTGGCCTGTACCGCTGGGAATCCCGGTATCTCGACAGCGACGACAGGCACGCGCTGGGGGAGAAGTTCGCGAGAGTCGTCGACCGGGTGACCGAGGCGGTGCGGCGGGAGTACCCGCTCCCCGACCCGGGACTGCGGGCGGTGGCCGCGCTCGGGGTGATCGGGTCCATCACGATGCACCGCACGTCGATCGCCCAGCGCCGCGTCGAAGAGGTACTGGTGGAGTCCGCCCTGCGGGTGGTCACGACCGACCCGACGGCGAGCGTCGCGGGCGCGGGCGCCGTCGAGCTGCCGTCCCGGCCCGTGCCACGCACACGGCGTTCGGAGATTCTCGCGGCCGCCATTCCGCTGTTCGAACGGGACGGCTTCGCCAACGTCACGAACGGACGGATCGCCGAAGCCGTGGGGCTGGTCCCGTCCGCGCTCTACCGGTATTTCCCCGGCAAGGCCGACATTCTCGCCGCCGCCTGTCTCCAGGCCGCGGGGATACTGGCCCAAGCGGTGGAACAGAACCTTCACGGGGTCGACGGTCCGCACGACGCCCTGCTCGCGCTGGCGCGGACCTATGTGGCCTACAGCTTCGAACACACCGCGCTCACCAGCGTCGCCAACGCCGAACTGGCGGGCCTGCCCGCGGCTCTGCAGCGGCCGTTGGTCAGCGCGCAGCGCGAGCACATCGCCGTCTGGGAACAGCAACTGCGGTCGGCGCGGCCGGAACTCGATCAGCGTCAGGCGAGGGTGCTCGTGCACGCAGGTTTCGGCGTGGTGGTCGAAGCAGGCCGGAGGGTGCGGTGGGAGGACGTCCCCGCCAACCGTGACGCCGTCAGCGCGCTGCTCGTGGGCGCGTTGGGAGTCTGACCCCGGCTGTCAGGGTTCGCGGTAGCCGAGGCCGGCGGAAACCTGTTGTGCCGCACGGCCGACGACGCGGTTCAGGCCGCGCATCCGGGCGGCGGGCATGTACGGCCGGGTCGCCGACACACTGATGGCACCGGCGATCGCGCCGGTGGCGTCCCGGATCGGCGCCGCGACGCAGCGGATCCCCGGCTCGTTGTCCTCAAGGTCCATCGCCACCCCGGACTCCGCGTACTCGCGCATCCGCGCCAGGAACGCGTCGAGGTCCTCAGGGTGTACCCGGCCCGGTTCCGCCGGGGTCTCGGCCAGGTACAGCTCCCGCCATTCCGGCGAGGAGTCCAGCAGGAGCGCCATGCCGACACCGGTGCGGGTCAAGGGCATCCGGTGCCCGATCCGGGAGCGCATCTCCGCGCCCCGTGAACCCGGCAGCTTGTCCAGGTACAGCACCGAATCCCCGTCTCGGACGGCGAGGTGCACCGTGTCCCGCAACTGGGCGGCCAGTTCCTCCAGTACCGGCCGGGCGACCACCGGCAGCGGACTTCCGTGCAGGGCCTGGAAACCCAATTCGATCAGGGTGGGACCGAGTGTGTACCCGTCCCGTCCGCTGCGCAGGTAGCCCTCGCTCACCAGCAGCTGGACGAGCCGATGCGCCGTGCTGCGGCCCAGCCCCGTGCGCTCGATCAGGGTGCGGAGATCGGTCGCGCCGCCCGCGACGGCGCGGATCACCGCGAGACCGCGGGCGAGGGTCTGGGTGCCGGGCGGCGCTGGTTCGGCCATGCCCGGATCCTACATATAGGGACGACGGTCGCATTATCGGGAACGCCGCCGCACGATGTCGCTCGTGACGGACATCGGACCCGCCTTGATCGCGCTCGACTGGGGGACCTCCGGTCAGCGTGCCTGGCTGCTCGGCAGGACCGGCGAGGTCCTGGCCGCCCGCGACACCGGGCGCGGACTGCTCACCACGACCGAGGACGTGGACCCGCGGGACCCGCGAGCCAGGGCCGCCGCCTACGAGTCGGCCTTCCGGGAGACCTGCGGCGACTGGCTCACGGCGTTCCCCGGGCTGCCGTCCATCGCCGCCGGCATGGTCGGCAGCGCGCAGGGCTGGGCCGACTCCGGCTATCGCACCGTCCCGGCGAAACCGGACTTCCCCTCGCTCGTCCCGGTGCCCCATCGCGACGGCGTGCTCCATCTCGTGCCGGGACTGCGGATCCCGTCCGGTGAGCACCCCGGCGACGTGATCCGCGGTGAGGAAACGCAACTGGCCGGCGTGCTGGAGGCGCTCGGCGAACCCGCCGGGCCGCTCACGGTGGTGCTGCCCGGTACGCACAGCAAATGGGTCCGTGTCGAGAACGGGCTCGTGACGGACTTCGCCACCGCGATGACCGGCGAACTGTACGGATTGCTGACCACGCACGGCATCCTCGCCCGCACGGCCGCCGGCCCGGTCCCCGACGACGAGGCGTTCTCGCGGGGTTTGGCTGCGGGGCGGCGTTCGCGAGGGCTCGCCACCGAGGCGTTCGGCGCGCGCCCGCTCGTGCTCGACGGCGTACTCGAACCGGCGTCGCTGCCGGACTACCTCTCGGGCGTGCTGATCGCCGACGAGGTTTCCCATCTGCTGTGTGACTCGGATACCCGCGTGGTGCTGTGCGGAGCGAGCGAACTTTGCCGTCGCTACGCCGCCGCACTCGCCGAAAGGGGAGTGGAGGCGACCGTGCTGTCCGAGGAGATCACCGCCAGGGGGCTGTGGCGGATCGCGACGGCCGCCGGACTGCTCGAAGACCGTCTCGAAAGGACAGTGAAGCCGTGACCGGTTTGATCGCGATCCTGCGCGGAGTGACCCCGGCCGAGGTCGTCGGCGTCGGCAGTGCTCTCCTCGACGCGGGCTTCCCCGCCATCGAAGTGCCACTGAATTCGCCGGAACCGTTCGAGAGCGTCCGCCTGCTCGCCGACGCGTTCGGGGAGCGGTGCGCGATCGGCGCGGGCACCGTGCTCACCACCGAAGACGTCGGGCGGGCGCGCGAGGCCGGCGCGCGGATGATCGTGGCGCCCAACGGTGACCCCGCGGTGATCTCCGCCGCCGTGGCCGCGGGCATGACGCCGTATCCCGGCGTGGCCACGCCCACCGAAGCGTTCGCCGCGCTGGCCGCGGGTGCCCGGCACCTCAAGCTGTTCCCCGCCGGCGCGGTCGGGATCGGGGGGATGAAGGCGTGGCGCGCGGTGCTGCCGCGCGAGGTCGAACTGCTGCCGGTCGGCGGCGTCGACGCGACGAACCTGGCGGCCTGGGCCGCCGCCGGTGCGGCCGGGGCGGGGCTGGGTTCCTGCCTCTACCGCCCGGGTGACAGCGCGGACGCGGTCGCCGTCCGTGCTCGCGAATTCTCCGAGATCTGGCACCAGGACTAAGGAAGAAACCGATGAAGATCGTGTCAATGACGACATATCAGGTGCCGCCCCGCTGGTCGTTCCTGAAGATCGAGACCGACGAGGGCGTCACCGGCTGGGGAGAACCGGTCCTGGAGGGCCGGGCCGCCTCCGTGGCCGCCGTCGTGGAGGAGCTTTCCGATTACCTGATCGGCAAGGATCCTTCGCGGATCGAGGATCTGTGGACGGTCCTCTACCGTGGCGGGTTCTATCGCGGCGGTGGTATCCACATGAGCGCGCTGGCCGGCATCGACCAGGCTTTGTGGGACATCAAGGGCAAGGCGCTCGGCATGCCGGTCCACGAACTGCTCGGCGGCCGCGTGCGCGATCGGATCAAGGTGTACTCGTGGATCGGCGGCGACCGTCCCGCCGAGACCGCTCGCGCGGCACGTGACGTGGTGGACCGCGGGTTCAGCGCGGTGAAGATGAACGGTACCGAGGAACTGTCCTATCTGGACACGTGGGACAAGGTCGATCGCTGCGTGGCCAACGTCGACGCCGTCCGCCGGGCGGTGGGCCCGAACGTCGGCATCGGGGTGGACTTCCACGGTCGCGTGCACAAGCCGATGGCCAAGGTCCTGCTGCGCGAACTGGAGCCGTACCGGCTGATGTTCGTCGAGGAACCGGTGCTGTCCGAGCACGTCGACGGCTTCGCCGACGTCCTCCGCAATTCGCCGATCCCCATCGCGCTCGGCGAACGGCTGTACTCGAGGTGGGATTTCAAGGCTGTCCTGGCCTCGGGCGCCGTCGACATCATCCAGCCGGATCCGTCGCACTGCGGCGGCATCACCGAAGCGCGCAAGATCGCGCACATGGCCGAGGCCTACGACGTCGGGCTGGCCCTGCACTGCCCGCTCGGCCCGATCGCGCTGGCGGCCTGCCTGCAGATCGACGCGGGCTGCTACAACGCCACGATCCAGGAACAGAGCCTCGGCATCCACTACAACACGAGCAACGACCTCCTCGACTACTTGGCCGATCCGTCGGTGTTCGCCTACGACGACGGGCAGGTCGCCATCCCCGGCGGGCCGGGTCTCGGCATCGAGATCAACGAGGAGTACGTCGCCGAACGGGCGGCCGAGGGACATCGCTGGCGGAATCCGGTGTGGCGGCACGCCGACGGCTCGTTCGCGGAATGGTGAGCGCGATGACCACCTCCATCCACACCGGACTCGCCACCCGTCCGTCCCGGTACCGGGTGCTCATCGCGGTGATGCTGTTCGTCACCGTCGTCATCAACTATCTGGACCGCTCGAACCTGTCGATCGCGATGCCCGCGATCGCCGGCGAACTCGAGCTGTCCAAAGCGGAACAGGGCCTGCTCCTGTCTGCCTTCGGCTGGACGTACGCCGCGTTGCAGCTTCCCGGCGGCTGGCTGGTCGACAAGATCCCGCCGCGGCTGCTCTATCCGGCCTGCCTGATCCTGTGGTCGCTCGCGACCTTGTTCATGGGGGTGTTCGGCGGGTTCGTGGCGCTGATCGCGTTGCGGCTGATGGTCGGTGTCTTCGAAGCGCCCGCCTATCCGATCAACAGCAAGATCGCGACCGTCTGGTTCCCGGAACGCGAACGTGCCACGGCGATCGGTTTCTACACCTCGGGCCAGTTCATCGGCCTTGCCCTGCTGACGCCCGTGCTGTCCTGGTTGCAGACCGCGCTGTCGTGGCATTGGGTGTTCATCGCCACCGGCCTGGTCGGCATCCTCTGGGCGGTGCTCTGGTACGCGAAGTACCGCGAGCCGCGCGACTCGCGGGCCAACGAGGCCGAGGTGGAGCTGATCCGCTCCGGCGGCGGCCTGGTGGACCTGCCGACCGAGCGGCCGGAGCGGGCGCGGATCACGCGCGCGGATCTGGCGACCGTGCTGGGCAGCCGGAAGCTGTGGGGAATCTACTTCGGACAGTTCTGCCTGACCTCGACGCTCTGGTTCTTCCTCACCTGGTTCCCGACGTATCTCGTCGAATACCGGGAGATGGACTACATCAAGTCCGGCTTCCTGGCGTCGTTGCCGTTCATCGCGGCACTGATCGGCGTGCTGGCTTCCGGTGTGCTGTCGGACTTCCTGGTCCGGCGCGGCACCTCGCTCGGAGTGGCGCGCAAAGGCCCGATCATCGCCGGGCTGCTGCTGAGCACCGTGATGGTCGGGGCCGGTTTCACCGACTCGACCACGCTGGTCATCGTGATCCTCTCGATCGCCTTCTTCGGAAACGGTCTCGCGTCGATCACCTGGTCGCTCGTCTCCGCGCTGGCGCCGCGACGGCTGCTCGGGCTGACCGGCGGGATGTTCAACTTCATCGGGAACCTGTCGTCGATCGCCACGCCGATCGTCATCGGCCTGATCGTCACCGATGACAGCTTCGCGCCCGGCTTCGCCTACATGACCGTGATCACGGTCGCCGGGATCCTGTCGTACGTCTTCCTGGTCGGCAAGGTCGAACGGGTCGCGGAGCGGGGTGTGACCAGCACTACATAGATACCCCCTAGGGGTACTTGTGCCACCTGCGTCCCGAGGCCTAGGTTCATCTTCGTCAGATACCCCCTAGGGGTAACTAGGTCTCGAAAGGACGGACGTCATGGCGGAGACAACCCCGGACCCACGACGGTGGTGGGCGCTGGGACTCATCGCGTTGGCCCAGTTCATGGTCATCATGGACACCTCGATCATCGGCGTCGCACTACCCGCCATGCAGCAGGACCTCGGGTTCTCCCCAGGGGATCTGTCGTGGGTGTTCAACGCCTACGTCATCGCGCTCGCCGGGCTGCTGCTGCTCGGCGGACGCCTGTCGGACCTGTTCGGCGCGCGGAAGATGTTCACCGCGGGCTGGGTGGTCACCCTCGGCGGCTCGGTGGTCGCCGCGGTCGCGGGCACCGCGTGGGTCGAACTTCTCGGGCGGGTGCTGCAGGGCGCGGGCGCGGCGCTGATCGCGCCGTCCGCGCTGACCCTGCTGATGATGCTGTTCGGCGCGCGTCCCCGTGAGCTGACGAAGGCGCTCGCACTCTACGGCGCGGCCGCTCCCGCCGGTGGTACCGCCGGGGTGTTCCTCGGCGGCGTGATCACCGAGTGGCTGTCGTGGCCGTGGATCTTCTGGCTTTACGTCCCGATTTCCCTGGTCGCGATCGTGGCGACGGGCAAGCTGATGCCGTCCGCCCCCGCCCGGCGTGGTTCGGTCGACCTGGCCGGCGCCGTCGCGGCGACCGCCGGCCTCGGGCTGACCGTGTTCGGCGTCGTGCGGGCACCGGAAGCGGGCTGGTCCGCGGCGGGCACCTGGGGTGCGCTGGCAGGCGGTATCGCGCTGCTCGCGGTGTTCGTGCTGATCCAGCGCAGGCGGGAAGTTCCGTTGGTGCGGCTGGGTATCTTCCGGACGCCGAACCTCGGTGGCGCGAACCTCGCGCAGTTCCTGCTCGGCGCGGCGTGGATCCCGATGTGGTACTTCCTCAACCTGTACCTGCAGCAGGTCCTCGGATACGGGGCCTTCGCCAGCGGCGCGGCGTTGCTGCCGATGACGGTGCTGATCGTGGTGCTGATGGTCGCGGTCGCGCCGCGGTTGATCGGCCGGTTCGGGCCGAAGAAGATGATCATCGGTGGCTTGTGGGCGCTCGCGGCGGGTCTGGTGTGGCTGTCGTTCGTCAGCCCGACCGGCAACTTCGTCGTCGATGTCCTGCCCGCGTCGCTGGTCGCGGCACTCGGCCAGGCGCTGGCGTTCATCCCGTCGCTGGGCACCGCGATCTCGAGCGCGAAGCCGGAGGAAGGCGGGCTCGCGTCGGGCATCGTGAACACCTCGTACCAGATCGGGTCGGCACTCGGTCTGGCCGCGATGACCGCGGTCGGCGTGTCCTTCGGCGCGGGGCGGATCGGTGACCCGATCGCGTTGACCGGCGGGTACTCGGCGGCGTTCCTCGGGGCCGCGGGCATCGCGATCGCGGGTGGCTTCCTTGCCATGGCCACCCTGCGCGCTCCGAAGCCCGCGCCCAGTGACGCCGGCGGAGGTGAACCGGCGGTGCTGCGATGACCGGCTGTATCCCCGTGTGGAGGGCGAGACCGTTCCAGGTCCGCCCTCCACACGGCGTTTCAGTGGCGCCGGGCTCACATTTCGCGGGGCTGCTTCGTCGGATGGGCAGAGCACCCCTTACGACAAAGGAGATCGCGATGAACGCCCGGCTCGACTATTTCGGCAACCCGGTCGGTGGCAAGTTTCTCAAGGCCCTCGTCTCGGCGAACAGGGCGCTGGTCGACTCGCCGCTGCCGCTCACGATCCAAGAGCTGGTACGGATGCGCGCGAGTCAGATCAACGGATGCGCGGTGTGCCTGGACATCCACACCAAGGAAGCCGCCGCCGCGGGCGAGACGGACGTGCGGATCAATCTGGTCGCGGCGTGGCGGGAGGCGACCGTCTTCACCGAGCCCGAGCGGGCCGCGCTGGAGCTGGCCGAGCAGGCCTGCCGGATGGCCGACGGCGGCGTCGTCACCGATGAGGCGTGGGCGAACGTCGCCAAAAATTTCGACGAGGACCAGCTCGCCGCGCTGGTGGGCGTGATCTCGCTGATCAACGCCTTCAACCGGTTGAACGCCATCGTCCAGAACCCCGCCGGGGACTACCGGGTCGGCCAGTTCGCCTGACCTCGATCGACGGGAGCGACCATGACCAGCACAGAGACAGCGCGCAATCGGGCGGCGTTCGCCCGTTTCCACGACGCGACCAACACCGGCAGCGTCCAGCTCATCGAGAAGACGATCGACGACGTCGTCGCTCCGGACCTGGTGTTCCACGCGCCGGTGCCGATGGACACGACAGGGGCGGAGGCGCTGAAACAAGTGTGGACGGTGCTGCTTCGCGCCTTCCCCGATCTTCGGGTCAAGGCCGAAGACGTGCTCGCCGACGGGGACAAGATCGTCTGCCGGAACACCGTCACCGGCACCCACCAAGGTGAGTTCCGTGGCCTGCCCGCCACCGGAAAGCAGGTCTCCTACGGCGAAATCTTCATCTTGCGGTTCGCCGGAGGGCGGATCACCGAGATCTGGGGTGTCGTCGACGTCCTCACCCAGCTGCGGCAACTCGGCGCCCTCCCGGCGTAGCGGTCACGCGTCCGTCCAAGGCCGGAGCTTCTCGGGATTCCGTACTCCCCAGATGTGCCGGATCCGGTCTTCGGCGACGTGGAACGCGAATACGGCGACGGTCAGCTCGGCCTGCCGGAGCACCAGGCCGGGCCGGCCGTTGACGGTCTGCTCCAGAAGTTCGAGGCCGGACGTCTTCTCCGCCACCGACATGAGATAGGACGCGACCTCCTCGCGGCCCTCGAAGGGGTGGAGCGCGGCACTGACGAGCCCGCCACCGTCGCCGACCGCCTTGACGTCGGGATCGAGGAGACCGATGAGCGCCTCGATGTCCTTGGCCTCCCAAGCCTTCTTGAAATCCTTGACGAGATCGGCCTGCCGGTCGACCGGGGCCGCGGAAACCCGGGTCGCCCGGATGCGACGGCGCGCCGAGGAAGCGAGCTGACGGCACGCGGCCGGGGTGCGGCCGACGATCTCCGCGACCTCGGCGAAGGCATAGCGGAACACGTCGTGCAGCACGAACGCGACCCGCTCGGCCGGGGTCAGCGATTCGAGTACGACGAGAAACGCCATGTTGATCGACTCGTCGAGGGTGATCCGGTCGGCGGGGTCGGTCGCCGGAGGTCGTCCGGTCGTCCATTCGACCCGCCCCGGCAACGGTTCGGGAAGCCATTCGCCGACGTAGCGTTCCCGTCGCGCGCGTGCCGAACCGAGGAGATCCAGGCAGATGCGGCTGGCGACCGTCGTCAGCCAGGCACCGGGGGACTCGATCGCGTCGCGCCGGGCGGGGGACAAGGCGTACCAGCGGGTGTAGGTCTCCTGCACCACGTCCTCGGCCTCGGACAGGGAACCGACCAGGCGATACGCGAGCCCGATCAGCTGACGCCGCTCACTCACGATCGCCTTCAGGCCCGGATCTTGTTCTTGTTCTTGTTCGGATGGCTGGTTCATGGGATTCGCCCCCCTGTTCGCGTGCGCTGTCCCGGGTACGACGAGACACCGCCGCCGGATGTGAGGTCCCCTCGCCTCCGGCGACGTCGTCAAGGTGGCGATCTCCGGACCTACGCGTTCGCCGTGCGGGGGAAGTCCTTGCGCTTGATCTTGGCCCGGCGCCCGTCCGGATGGTGGAAGACGACGCCTTCGGCCGTATGCCCCGGAGAGAACCGGCTGTCCAATGTGGCGAGGAAGTCCCGGAGTTCGTGGTAGCTGCGCGGTACTTCCGGCAAGGCAGGTGCCTGGAAGTCGAAGGGGACACACCGATGTTCTTTCAGCCCAAGGGGGTTGCCTTGGATGCGGGGACCGAGTGCCTCGCTCGGATGTTCCCCGTCCGGCCAAGCGGAGACGTCGGTGTTCCCCGCCGCCGCGAGGATCCACTTGTCGTCGGCGGATTCACTGTCGGTGTCGACGTACCAGCCGTCCACGATGCCCTGCTGTTTCTGCGCCTTGCTCGGATTGCGGCGCTTCTCGACCCGGACCACCTGACCCGCGCGCACGGTCAGCCGGACGTTGGTGCCGTCGAGCTTCTCGGTGCCGACCCCGGCGCCTTCGAAGACCCACGCGCACTCGGCGCGAGGTCTGTCGACGACGTGGAAGCGCTCATCGCGCTCGAAAAGCGTGGGGATCTTCTCCATGACGGTCTTCCCTTTCACGACTTGCCCGATGAGTTCCTCCGGAGTGATGGCGCCGACGGCCAGGCCGCCGGCGAGCGCCCGTATCAGCTCCGCTACCGGAACGTCGGCTTCGACCGCCACATGCTTCAGCGCCTTCTTCTCTTCCGGGGAGATCCAGGCGACCAGCCGCGACCATCCCTCGGGAGGAGTCCATCGGGCCAGCGCCGCAGGGTCCTTGCGCGGCCTGCCCCGTCCTCGTGCCTGCTCCACGGCTGAACCGTAGTCGGGCGCTAGGAGTTGTGTCAATTGGCATAACAGAAAATGCTTGAGGGGTGATTCGGGTGGTGGTGAGGGGGTAAGGCGAAGGTGGCGGGGTTGCGAAAGCCACTTTCGCAACGTCGGGGGGCAGGGGTGCGGTAGCGAAGAAGGGGGCCTTCGCTGCGCCGGTGCCTTCGCGGGACCCATGGTCGGGTTGTGTCGCGAAAGCCACTTTTGGGGCACCGCATTTGCTTACCCACTACTCGGGGCTCGCGCTCTGAGATCCCCGTGGTCGTCGTGTGGCCTTAGGCGTGACACGCGTGATTGGAAGCGGAACTCGCGTGATTGGACGCGGAACTCACGGCGGACCCGGTCACGGGCGAGATCGGCCTCCAATCACGCGAGTTCCGCGTTTGAACACGCGAGTTCCGCCTTCAATCACGCGCGACGTCCATCGGCCTGGTGGTGACATCACCTCACGACCCACCCGCAGGTCAGACGTAGGCACACAAATGAAGGCCTCCTTCGCGACGCCTGAGGTCCCGAAAGTGGCTTTCGCGACACCTGGGTGCCCCACGGTCGCGAGCGAATACCCGCGACCCGACACCCTTGCGCTACCTCTCAATAGCCGTCCTTGCCACTTGCGCCCCCGGCAAAACCGTGCGTGTAGGCATCGACCAGACGTTTCACCACTCGCCGGTCTTCCTTGTGGACATTCAAGGCACGGCCGGCTCCCACAGTCAGTCCAGAACCACACCAGGCAGGCCTCCCGCCTACCTCGAAACCATCGAAGAAGCCTTCACCGGACGCTCAGCTACGCCATTTTGGTCTTACCCCTCAGTAGCTGCCTTGGTGTGGTGACGCTGGGTGAGAGGTGTGTGGGAATGGGGACGTTGAGTGTCCCTATTTCCACACACCCCTTCACGACAGGACCCCCGACGGCCTGATCGGCCTGGCAGGGCGGGACCGTGTGGATTTCGGGTCGTCAGATGCCCCGAAATCCACACGGTCAGGGGCCTGGCGCGGGCGGGTCCTCGGGCCTGGCTTTTCGCGACACAGCCGCTTGGGTGCTTCGGGGCGGGCCGGTCGCTCCAGCGTCGCGCGCGGCGCTTCGGGGAACCGGGCGGGTTCCGAATGTCGCATCGGAGACGCTCAGCGTCTCTAGCGCGACATTCGGGCCCCCCGCCGCGCCGGACCGCGGTCAGTGGGCTCCCGCCTCTCGGAGGATCTCGGCGACGGTCGTCTGGCCCTTGGTCCTGGCGTGCGCGAGGGGAGTGACGCCCTGCTTGTCGGCGAGGTTCACGTCCGCTCCCGCGGCGACGAGTGCTCGGACCACTTCCTGGTGGCGCGGCCCGCCGTCGCCGAGGATGACCGCTTCCAGCAACGCGGTCCAGCCGAGGTCGTTCACCTGGTCGACGTCGATCCCGCTGCCCGCGACCAAGCGCACGTACTCGGCGTGCCCGCGTTCGGAGGCGGGGATCAGCGAGACGCCGCCGAATCGGTTGGTGATGGTCAGATCCGGCTTGGCCTCGAGCAGCACCTTCGCCATCGGGACGCTTCCGGTGACGCCGGTGACCAGCCACGGTGTGTCGTGCCGCTCGTCGAACGCGTCCGGGTCGGCGCCCGCTTTGACGAGGACTTCGGCGATCTCGACACGGTTCTCGGTGACGGCGACGAGCAACGGGGTCCGGCCGCGATCGTCCCGTGTCTCCAGGTCGGCGCCTGCGTCGACCGCCTGCCTGACGAGGTTCACGTCGGCTTCGAAGAGCTGACTCACGGGGACTCCTTGGCGCCGCGGCGTGGACGAAGAAGGCTGGGATGGAGAAGGCGTGGATGAGGCGGGCTGCGATGAAGCGGGCGGGGGCGGCGTGCTCGGTGCCTGGGGGGAGCAGGCACCGAGCACGAGGGCGGCGAGCAACGTCACGGCCGCCCGCTCACCGACCCTCAGCGAAGCTCCCCGATGGCGCGCAGGCCGGCCGTGGCGAACCGCTCGTCGAGGTCGCCGCTGGGCGCGCCGCCGACCCCGATCCCGGCGATCGGCGCGCCGTTCGCGGCGACCGGCACACCACCGGCGAGGAAGAGCGTGCCGGGGATGTCGCGGATGGTCGGACCGTCGCCCTGTGCGTTCTTGGACAGCGCCGAGGTGGGCTGTCCGAAGGAGACCGTGGTGAAGGCCTTGCGCTTGGCGGACTCCTCCGTCTGCGGTCCGGCGCCATCGCCCTTGAGCAGGACGCGGACGTCACCCGAGCGGTCCAGCACGGCGACCGTGACCCGCTGCCCCTCCTTCTCTGCGGCGTCCAGCGCGGCCTGCGCGGCACGGGTGGCGGCGTCGATGCCGAGCACGCCGGTCTGCACGACGGCCTGCGCCGCGGGCGGCTGCGGCTTGCGGTCCTGTGCTTGCGCCGCACCCAGGCCGGTGGCGAGCGCGACGGTCGCGAGACCGGCCGTCATACCCAGGACGAGGCGAGTGCGGGGGAGCGTGGCGTTCATCGGATTTCCTTTGCCGTGGGGGGTGTTCGTTCCCCTTCGACTTTCCCGGCTGGGCGGGCCGGGCGAATCGGGAGAGTGGATGTCGATCGGACGCCGTGTGATGGGTAGCGGCATCAACCGAACGATTGATGCGGGACACCCCGCCTCCCCGCATACGATCATCGGCGACGAAGGGAGGACCGAGTTGAAAGCGCATTTCGGGGCGGCCACGCGGCTGAACGCCGCCATGCACGCCGGGTTCTTCCTGCTGCTGGCCGCGTCGGTGGCCAGGTTCGTCGCGGCGCACGGGTCGAGCGGCGGCACACCGCTGATCCTCGCGCTCACCGGCGCGCTCGCGCTGGTCTACGCGGCCGGGGTGCTGAGCTGGGCCGTGCTCGACCGGTGGCGTCCGGCGTGGCTGGCCACGGTGATCGCGATCTGGCTCGCGCTGGTGGTGGCGGCGCCGAGTTTCGCCTGGTGCGCGGTGCCGTTGTTCTTCGTCGGCCTGCAGGTGCTGCGCCCGCGGATCGTGGTCGTGGTGGTCGTCCTGCTGACCGTCGCGACCATCCTCGCCCAGCTGAGGATCGCGACCGAATTCGACCCGAGCATCGTGCTCGCGCCCATCGCGGTCGCGCTGATGGCCACGATGACCTTCCTGCAACTCCACCGCGACCGGTTCCGGCTGGGGGAGGCCGTCAAACAACTCTTGGGTGCCAGGGTCGATCTGGCGCAGAGCCAGCGCCTCGCCGGGATGATGCACGAACGGGAGCGGCTGGCACGAGAGATCCACGACGCCCTCGCGCAGGGGCTCTCGAGTATGCGGATGCTGCTCCAGGCGGCGCAGCGGTCGTGGGACACGGACCCGGAACTGGCGAAGGGCTACGTGTCCCGCGCCGTCGACGCGGCGGGCGACACCCTCGGCGAGGCACGCCGGTTCGTCAAAGGCCTGGGGTCGCCGCGGCTCGACGCCACCGATCTCGGCGAGACCTTGAAAGACCTCGCCGAACAGATCGGGTTCGCCGCCATGCACGCGGTGCGCTTCGAGATCAGCGGAGACCCGTATCCGCTGGCACCACAGGTGGAGGCCGGCCTGCTCAGGGTCGCGCAGGGAGCACTCGCGAACGTGAGTGAACACGCGGGCGCGAGAGAAGCCGCCGTCACGCTGACCTACCTGGCCGACAAGGTCGTCCTCGACATCCGAGACGACGGTGTCGGCTTCGATCCGGCTTCCGCACGCGCGAGCGGAGACCGGGGGAACGGGCTGCGGATGATCAGTGAGCGGGTCGCCGAACTCGGTGGTGAGATGGTCGTCGAGAGCGCGCCGGGCGAGGGCACCGCGCTCGCCGTCGCCGTGCCCACCGTGTCCGCCATGCCTGCGGGGGAGGTCCCATGACGATCCGGGTGCTGATCGTCGACGACCATCCGGTGGTGCGGGCCGGGATCGCGGCCCTGCTCGCCGGGGAGCCCGGTTTCGACGTGATCGGCGAATGCGCGGGCGCCGACGAAGCAGTGCAGTTCGCCACTGCCGAGAAGCCGGACGTCGTGCTGATGGACCTGCAGCTCGGCGACGGCCCGGACGGGGTGGACGCCACCGAGCGCCTGACCGCCCTGCCGGATCCCCCGAAGGTGCTGGTGCTCACCACCTACGACGCCGAACTGGACATCACCAGGGCGGTGGCCGCCGGCGCCACCGGCTACCTGCTCAAGGCGGGACCGCCCGAGGATCTCTTCCGCGGCATCCACGCCGCCGCACGCGGCGAAACCGCCATGGCACCCCAGGTGGCGGCCCGGCTCTTCGGGCACATGCGGGCCCCGGCACCCGCGCTGAGCCCACGTGAGACCGAGATCGTGCAGCTGGTGGCGGAAGGATTGACCAACCGGCAGATCGCCGCGCGCCTGTTCATCTCCGAAGCAACCGTGAAGACACATCTGGTCCACATCTACGACAAACTCGGCGTCGACAGCCGTGCCGGTGCGGTGGCCGTCGCCACGGAACGGAGGATCATCCGCAACTGAAGGAGCACCCATGTTCCAGCCGCAGTTCGTGGACGTCGACGACGTCACGCTCCACCTCCAGGCCGGCGGTCCCGAAACCGGTCCGGCGGCGCTGTTCCTCCATGGCTGGCCCGACCTCTGGTTCACGTTCGAGCCGCAGATGACCGCGCTCGCCGAGCGGGGTTACCGGGTACTCGCGCCGGATCAGCGAGGCTACGGCCTGTCGTCCAAACCCGGCCTGGTCGCCGACTACCGGATGCCCGAGCTGGTCAAGGACATCGTGCTGCTCATCGAACGGCAGCGGACGGAGCCGGTGCACCTGGTCGGGCACGACTGGGGTGGGGCGGTGGCCTGGATGGTGGCGATCGAACGACCCGACCTGGTCCGGTCGCTGACCATCGTCAACTGCCCGCATCCGCATGTCTTCGCCGAGGCACTGATCCGCAAACCCGCCCAGCTGCTGCGGAGCTGGTACATGGTTGCGTTCCAGATCCCCGGCCTTGCCGAGGCGGTCCTCGGTGCCCGTGACGGCGCGGTTCTCGCGGCGATGCTGAAACACGGCGCCCGGCTGAGCGCCGCCGACGTCGACCGGCACCGCGCCGCCTGGCGCCGGTCAGGGGCGATCCAGCGGCCCTTGTTCTGGTACCGCGCGCTGTTCCGGACGATCTCGACGTTCGACCGCGCCGTGCGCGCCGAACTCGACCGGCCGGTCCACGTGCCGACCCAGATCATCTGGGGACGACGGGACGGCGCGTTCAGCACGCGTCTCGTCGAACCCAGTGCGGCCTTGTGCGACGAATCCGAAGTGCACTGGCTCGACGCGAGGCACTGGCCGCACCACGAAGAACCCGAGCGTGTCACCGAGTTGCTGGAAACCTGGTTCGCCAGGCACGCGGACCGGACCTGATCCGGCCGGAGTTCCTCATGGGGCGGCGGGGCGGAGTTCCAGCGTGCAGCATTTGACACTCCCGCCGCCCTTGAGCAGCTCCGAAAGATCGGCGCCGATCGGTTCGAAGCCGCGCTCGCGCAGCTGGGCGATCAGTCCCGTCGCGGCCTGCGGCAGGATGACGTGCCGCCCGTCGGAGACCGCGTTCAGGCCGAACGCCGCGGCGTCGGCGGCCGAAGCGGTGATGGCGTCCGGGTACAGCTCTTCGAGCCGCTGCCTGCTTTCTTCGGTGAAGGCCTGCGGGAAGTACATGATCAGGTCGTCGTCCAGGACGGTCAGGGCGGTGTCCAGATGGTAGTAACGCGGGTCGGTCAAGGTCAGCCCCACCACCGGCACCCCGAAGAACTCGGCGCCCTCGTCGTGTGCGCGGCGGTCGGTGCGGAAACCCGAACCCGCCAGGATCCGGGAGCCCGCGACGAGGAAGTCGCCTTCGCCCTCGTTGTGCCACCGGGCCTGCCGCACATCGCGGTAACCGTGCTCGGTGAACCAGTTCAGGTACGCAGCGGATTCCCGGCGACGGTGCCGGTGGTGGAAATGCGCGACCAGCACCTTGCCGTTCACCACGGTGGCACCGTTGGCCGCGTACACCATGTCCGGCAGACCCGGCACCGGATCGAGCAGGTCCACCCGGTGGCCCAGTTCGACGTAAAGGTCGCGCAGCCATTCCCACTGGGTGATCGCGAGCCGGGCGTCGGTGGGTTTGCCGGGATCCATCCACGGGTTGATCGAGTACTCGACGTCGAAGTACGCCGGCCGGACCATGAGGTAGTGCCGCATAAGTGTTTTCCCCCGGGGGTGATCAGGCTGTCTGCAAGGATTTCTTGGTGCCCACCAGCCTGCTGACCAGCTGGTCGCGGATGCGGGGCGGGATGTCCGGGGCGAACCGCCGGAGGTAGCTTTCGGCGTGCACCGCGTCGTCCATCAGGAACGGCAGGTCGAAGACGACCAGTTTCCGGATGGCCAGCAACGGCACCGGCGCGCGCAGCGCCTTGAACTTCTCGTTCCACAGGCCGGGCTGTTCGCAGACCGGATGGAACTGCCCGATCATCAGGCCGTCGTTGACGAACTTGTCCTTCGCCTCACGCTGCAGATCGTCCAGCCCTGTCGCGTCCTGATAGTCCAGTTGCGGCAGCACGAGGAGGATCGTCAGCAGTTCCCGGTCCGCGGGCGAGGTCCTGACGGAAAGCCTTTCATACCAAGAACGCAGGCTCTCGATCGCGTCGCGGACGTCGGTCTCGCCATTCGTGGTGGTCAGCGCCGCCAGATGGAATAGTCCTTTGTGGATCGATGGTTGCGTGTACGGGCACACCGGTCCGTTCCGGCCCAGTTCCGGATGCGGCGACACCAGGTAGCGGCCCGCCCAGGCCAGGATCTCCTGGGCGTAGGGCCGATGCTCCGCCGGCATCGCGCCGTTCTCGACCTCGGCCGCCGTCCAGATGAGGACCTTGTCGTCGCCGATCATGATCCGATGCTTTGCGAGAAGGTGAAGACGCCGTCGGGGTCGACCCGATCCTTGATCGCCTTCAGTCGTGGGTAGTTGACGCCGTAATAGGCGGTGCGCCAGTCTTCGAGATCCGGGTCGATGAAGTTCTGGAAGGCGCCGTCGGACACATACGGCGACAACGCGTCGGCCAGTTCCGCCAGCCAGCGGAGGTTGGCGTCGACCACGGCGGGCTCGTCGTTCTCGGCCCACGAAGTGTCCATGGACAGCAAGAAGAGCGCGTTCCGGTGGGCGAACGCGGTCTCCGTCGCGCCCACGCGGTTGATCGCGCCACCCCAGGAGAACAGGGCCGCGCCACCGCCGTCCGGGTTGCCGCTGGGGGGCAGGCGGTCGACGAACGACAGCATCGTGGCGATCGCCTCGTCGGGCAGTGGCTCGGTGACGATGTTGGTCCGTACCGAGAACGCGCCCTCCGCGGTCTCGTGCAGAAGGTCGTCCTTGGCCTCCCAGAAGGTCCGGTCCGCGAGATCCATGCGGATCGGCCGGGCGACGGACAGCACGGGGTCGAGGATCTCCCGCAACTCCTCGGCCGTGCCGAGATGCTGCCCGATGGCGGACACGACGGCGTCCGACTCGCCAGACTTGCTGACGCCGATCCGGACCGCGAATTCGTCCGGCGCCCGCCGCGCGACCTCCTGCAGCACCGAAAAGACCTTCGGCGCGTCGGCGCGGTCCCACAGCAGCAGGTAGCTGGCGCAGTCCGCCACCGGCCTCGCCTGGAAGGTGAAGGACACGTTGATCCCGAAGTTCCCGCCGCCGCCACCGCGGCAGGCCCAGAACAGGTCGGCGTTGTCGTCCGCGTCGCACCGCAGAACCCGCCCGTCCGCGGTCACCACCGTGGTCGCCACGAGCGCGTCCGCGGTCAGCCCGAACGCGCGGGAGGTGGCCCCGCACCCGCCGCCGAGGGTGAGTCCTGCGATACCGACGGAGGCTCCGTTGCCCAGCGCGAATGCCATTTCGCACGGCTGGATGGCGGCGTAGACGTCCGCCATCCGCGCGCCGCCCGCGACCGTCACGAGCCCTGTCGACCCGTCGGCGGTCACGGTGTTCATCGGGGAAAGGTCGATGACCAGGCCGGTGTTGACCGAATGGCCCGCGTAACTGTGCCCGCCACAACGGGCGACGACGTCGACGCCGGTGTCGCGCGCCCATTCGATGGCGGTTCGTACGTCGGCGGTGTTCGTCACGGAGACGACACCGCGTGGGGTGATTTCCGCGAACCGTTTGTTGAACGGCACGCTGGCGTCGCGGAACCCGGACTCTCCGGGGCGCCGCACGCGGCCTGCCACGGCGTGGTCGAGGCGTCGCCAGTCCGCGTCGGATGGGCTGCGGAACACTAGCTCACCTCGTCGAGGTAGGAGACGCCGGTGGCGGCGTGCGGGCCGTAGCGCTCCCACACCTCACGCAGGCGGAGGTGGCCGTCTTCGGTCATCTCCGGCGTGTTCACCGTGTGCCCGCAGATCACCTCACCGGTGGCGAGCACGAGGGTGTATCCCAGGTGCAGGGCCCCGTTCTCCCGCTGGGCGCCGGTGATCGACCCTCGCCGCACCTCGCCCCCGGCGAACTCGGACCAGACGACGACGCCTTCTTGCCGGTACACGGCGATCGCTTCGGCGTCGCCGCCCGCTTTGCGGAATTTCCGCCCGTCGTAATCAATCATGGGACTCGGCCCGGGAGATCTCGTGGGAGACGAACTCGTCCGACATCGACCGGTCCCACCAGATCGCGTAGTAGGAGAAGTCCTCGTCGTGATCGTTGACGAGGTTGTGTTCGATCCCCGGTTTCAGGAATACGAGGTCGCCGGCCACGAACTCGTGCCGCTTCTCGCCGGCGATCACCGCGGCCTTTCCGGTCATTCCGATGAAGATCTCGTGTTCGTGGTGGGCGTGGGACACCGATACGTCACCGGGGCGAAGGACACACCAAGCCCCTCGAAACGGTGCTGTCAAACCGTTCCATGGATAAAGCAGCTTCATCTCCAAGCCGTAGGCCCGCGTCAGGTTCTCGTGTTCCAGCCTGCGGATGTCCACGACGGCGAGGTCTTGGTCAGTCACATCCCACTCCGATCAGCATGCTTTTCCATCTCCGGCGTTCGGTGCTGATCGAGGCTATGTTCGGCCGTCTTCCCGGAGATAGGGGAACTATTCCCGATTACCGGTGAATCAGCCGCGGCCGAGACCCGCGTCCCGCGCCAGCACGATCGCCTGTGCCCGGTCGGCCACTCCGAGTTTGCCGAAGACCGCGGAAACACGATTGCTGATGGTCTTCTGCGCAAGCGCCAGTTCGCGGGCGATGGCGCCGTTCGATTTTCCCGCGGCGACGCGGTCGAGCACTTCCCGTTCTCTGGTCGTCAGCTGGGGAAAGGGGTACGGCTCCGGTCCGCCCGCCGACCGCATCAAGGCGCTGAACCGGCAGGCGATCGCCTTGCCGACGATCGCCTCGCCCGCGGCCACGACCTGAACGCCGCGGACGACCTGGTCCAGATCGGTGCCCTTGATCAGATATCCGCGCGCGCCCGCCTGGAGCGCCGATCTGATGGCGGAGTCGTCGTCGGCCGTGCTCAGCACCAGGATCCGGGTGTCCGGTGCGACGCGGGACACCCGGCTCACCACGTCGATGGCCGCGGCCTCGCCGAGCTGAGGGTCGACGACCAGTACGTCCGGCCGGTGCCGGAAGGTTTCCGCGATCGTGGCGTTCGCCGTGGCCGCTTCACCGATGACGACGATGCCGTCGACGAGTTCGAGCGCGGAGCGGACCCGGTAGCGAACGGCCGGTTGGCTGTCGGCGAGGAATACCGTCACCCATTCGGTGTCGGTATTTTCTTCACCCCTGTTTTGTTCGGGCAACAGGCGCGCGGTGCGCCGCTGGTCATGGAGTTCCGCCGGCCACAAACGGGCGGTGTTACCGACACTGACGTGATTGTTCATCATTTTCCCCTATGCCTGCCGCTACTGAGCCTGCCTGATCGGCTCCGTTCGGTGAAGTGCGATGAAGGTGCCTGCTCGACCGTGCCGGGGATGGGGCTCGCCGGCCGCGAGAAGAGTCTATGCACTAGGTATCGAACGGATCCATACGACCGTTATGGACAATTGATCGCAATCAATTTTTTCGCTGGTGCGGACCTGGTCGGTCAAGAGGGAAGAAGCGGCGTGCTTTCGGTACTCGGCCGAATGCGGCAACGTGCCGCTACCTTATGGGGCAGACGGCGGAGCCTCTTGGGGTAGCGGAGAGGCCGGCCAGGTGGTCTCCCGGAAAAGGGGGAATTTATCCCTATCGCCGGGCGGTCTTTTGTGCAGAAGCGGATGACCTTGCCGAGATTCCCGGTTCGGCGGGAAAAGCGACCCTGTTGCCGGGGAAATGTCGATCCTTAGTGTCGGCAACCTATTCTGGACGAACGGGGTGTATCTGTGACTGAAATACAGGTGGGTTTGCTGGCGATCGGTGCCGGACCGGCGAACCTGGCGCTCGCGGTGGCCATCGAGGAGTCCGGGAATCCGGAGCTCGCCGAGCAGACGCTGCTGCTGGAGCAGAGCCCGGACATCAAATGGCAACGCGATCTGCTGATGCCGTGGGCACGCAGCCAGGTCTCCTTCCTCAAGGATCTGGTGACCCTGCGCAACCCGCGCAGCAAGTTCTCGTTCCTCAACTTCCTGTACCAGGAGAATCGGCTCGACGAGTTCGTCAACCTGGGCACCTTCCACCCGTTCCGCTGGGAGTTCTCCGACTACCTGCAGTGGGTCGCGAAGTCGCTGGACAAGGTCCGCATCCGGTACGACGCCAGGGTCCAGCGCATCGAACCCGTACGCGGCACCGACGGATCGATCACCGGCTGGACCGCGACGCTCGCCGGAGGGGACACGATCCACTGCCGCGATCTCGTCGTGGGCGGCGGCCGGGACGCGAACGTGCCGGACGTCTTCGCCGACCTTCCGGCCGACCGGATCATCCACAGTGCCCAGTACCGGCGCCGGATCGCGGAGCTGCCGCCGGACGCCCCGCTGCGCGCCGTCGTGGTGGGCGGGGCGCAGATCGCGGCCGAGATGTTCATGGCACTGCACGACAATCTGCCCAACAGCACCCGCACCATGATCGTGCGTTCGATCGGCCCGCAGAACTACCAGACCAGCAAATTCGTCAACGAGCTGTTCTTCCCGTCGTTCGTCGACCGCTTCTACGACAGCCCGGCCGACATCCGGGAGCAGATGCTGGACGAGATGCGCCTGACCAACTACGCCGGGGCGGCCCCGCCGTTCCTCGACCACATGTACACCACGCTCTACCAGCAGCGCGGTCTCGGCGTGCAGCGTTCGCACGTGCGCACCCTGACCGAGGTGGTCGGCGCCAGGATCGAAGACGACGAGATCGTCCTCGATCTGCGTGATCGGACCAGCGGCAAGGTTGAGGCGTTGCAGTGCGATCTGGTGCTCCTCGGCACCGGCTACGACCAGCGGATGCCCGCGATGGTGCGCGACCTGGCCGACAGCGTCGGCCTCGCGGAGATCTCGGTCAGCCGTTGCTACCGGGTCGATCTCGGCGATTCCGCTTGGGGCGCGGTGTATCTGCAGGGCGTCAACGAGGCGACGCACGGTATCGCCGACTCGCTGATCAGCGTGCTGGCCCATCGTTCCCGTGACATCGTCGGCGATCTGCTCGCGCGCCGCGGCGCCGAGTCGAGGACCGCCTGATGAACCGGCTGGTGGTGATCTCGCCGGCCCCGACGGCGAACGGCGATCTGCACCTCGGCCATCTCGCCGGACCGTTCCTTGCCGCCGACGTCTGCGCCCGGTACGCCCGCGCGACCGGCACGGAAGCCCTCTACGGCACCGGCATGCACTTCACCCAGAACTACATCGTCACCGCTGCCGCGCGGCTCGGCGTGGCACCGGAAGACCTGCGGGAACGCTCCGCGGAGCAGGTGCGGCAGACGTTGGCCGCGATGGGGATCGAGGTCGACGGGTTCGGCTGCATCGGTGACAGGTTCACCAAACTCGTCATGGACTTCTACGATCGCCTGCACGGGATGGGCAGGCTCGAGCTGCGGACCGTGCGTTTCCCGTTCCTGCCGAGCACCGGCGAGTACCTGATGGACGCCTACGTCAGCGGCGGCTGCCCGTTCTGCCTCGCCGACGGGTACGCCGGGATCTGCGAGAGCTGCGGGCTGCCGGTCGCCCCGGGTGACCTGATCGAGCCGCGTTCGACGCTGCGCCCGGACGAGAAGTTGGAGTACCGGGAGGCGGACATCCTCGTCTTCCCGGTGGAGCGGTACCGCGCGGAACTGGAGGCGTACTTCGCCCGGATCCCGATGCGGCCCGGGATGGCGCGGCTCATCGAGTCCGCGATGGCGGGGCCGCTGCCGGACTTCCCGATCACCCAGCCGACGTCGTGGGGTATCCCGGCGCCGTTCCCCGAGGTGCCAGGGCAGGTCATCTATCCGCATATGGAGGGCATGCCGTGGAGCATGTTCACCACCGCGCTGGCCGCCGAGAAACGCGGCGCGGTGCTGACCGCGGACGACGAGCTGTGGCGGGAGGACTCCGGTTCGACCGTGGTGTACTTCCTCGGCCTGGACGCGACGTACCCGTTCGCGGTCGTGGGCACGGCGATGCTCACCGCGCTCGGCGGCCATGTGCTGCCGGCGCAGTACGTCACCAACGAGTTCTACGAGCTGGCCAACGAGAAGTTCTCCACCAGCCGCGGACATGTGGTGTCCGGCCGCGAACTGGCCGCCGAGGTGCCGCGCGATCTCATCCGCTTCCATCTCTGCGCCACCAGCCCCGAATACCAGCGCACCGACTTCACCCACGAGGCGCTGCTCCGGGTCAGCGAGACCCGGTTGACCGGGCCGTGGAACCGGATCGCGGCGGTGGTCGACGAGTGGGTGGACCGTGGCCCGCTGCCCGTCTCCACCGACGCGCGGCGGACGGCGAAGCGGATGACCGAGCGGTTCACCGACGGCTACGGGCTCGAGCGGTTCAGCCTGACCGCCGTCGCGTCGACGCTCGCCGAGCAGCTGGGACGGCTGGACCGGCTGGCCGCCGCGACGACCGCCGAGACCGCGGGCGACCTCTGCCACCAGGTGAACGTGTTCCTGCGCTGTGCCGCTCCGATCCTGATCGATCTCGCCGCGGCCGCGCTGCCCGACACGACGTTGCCAGGGCAGGTGGACGCGGACACGGTCGTCGCCGAGAAGTTGCCGCGGCTGGCCGTCTGATGGCCTCGGTCGCCGTCGTCGGCGCGGGCGTGACCGGATTGGTGACCGCGATCGGCTGCGCGCGGGCGGGCCACCGCGTCACCGTGTTCGACCGCGGTCCCGTCCCGAATCCCGCGTCGGCGTCGTCCGACCAGCACCGCGCCCTGCGGGTGCTGCGTCCGGACGACGTCGACGGGACCCTGCGGATGGCCGAGGCCCGCCGTCGGTGGCTGGAGCTGGAATCGTTGCTGCGGACGGAGATCTTCCGGCCGGTCGGCGTGGTCACCGCGGGCGTCCCGGACGAGCTCGCGTCGATGTTCGACACGGCGAGCCGCGCCGGGCTGCCCGCGGTCGCCGTGTCGCCGGACGCCTTGGCGCCCGTGGTGTTCCCCGCCGGGACCGCCGGGGTGCTCGACGTGGGTGCCGGCGTGCTGCTGGCGGAACGGTTCCTGCGCGCGGCGGCCGAATGGCTCGCCGCGCATCCCGCGGTGACCTTGCGGCCGCGATGCGCCGTCGTCGATGTCGACGAGCATCGGGTGTCCGCGGCCGACGGGACCGTGGTGGACGCGGATCTCGTGCTGGTCGCGGCGGGACCGGGGAACACCGAACTGGTCGAGCGGCCCGTCACGCTGTACCGGCAGACCATGGTCTACCTGCGGCCGCCGCGGGAGCTGGCTGGCTGGTGGACGTCGGCCCCCGGCGTCGGCCGGATCGGTGCGGCCCGCACGGCCTGGCTCCTGCCACCCGGCGGGGGCACCCTGCTCAAGATCAGTTCGGACGCGGTGTGCCGGGAGGTCGCGGCCACCACGGAGCGGGAACGCGGACCGTGGGCGGATCGGCTGCTCGCCGAGCCGATCCTCGCCGGCGCCGCGGACTACGCCGTCGTCGCCGTGCGGGACTGCCACTACGCGGCCGATCCCGTCGGCGGCGGCCCGATGCTCGTCCGGATCCGCCCGTCGGTGTGGGCCCGTCCCGCCTGCGGTGGCACCGGATTCGCCACCGCGCCGCTCGTCGCCGAGGAGATCCTCGGCGCTGTCATGGAGGTCAAGGCTTGAACAAGGGGAGTGCATAGTGGAGTTCACGATTGTGGGCGCCGGGATGGCGGGCGCGTTCCTGGCGCTTTCGCTGGGTAGGCAAGGGCATACGGTGACGGTGTACGACCGCAGGCCGGATCCTCGCGAGACCGCCAGCGCCGCCACGTCCATGAACCTCGGGCTTTCCCGGCGTGGCCTGGCGGCGCTGGATCGCCTGGGGTTGTCGGACGAGGTGAGACGGCTCGTGGTGCCGATGCGCGGGCGGATGCTGCACAACCCCGATGGCGGGCTGCGGTTCTCGGCCTACGGCGAAGGCGGCATCCTGGCCATCCAGCGCCAGGACCTGAGCGCGGTCCTCGTGGACGCGGCCAGCCGGGTGCCCGGGGTGCGGTTCGTTTTCGACACGCGGTGCACCGGCATGGACCGTGACCTGCCCTCGGTGTCCTTTGTAGACCCCGACGGGCGGGCGCTCGTGGTGAAGCCGGATGTCGTGGTGGGTGCGGACGGCGCGTTCTCGGCCGTCCGCCGCTCCATGCACCACGAACAGCGCGCGGAGTTCTCGCAGCGCTACCTCGAATGGGGCTGGCGGGAACTCCACATCCCGGCGGCCGCGGACGGCGGCCATCGCATGGCCGACGACGTCTTCCATCTGTGGCCTCGCGGCGACATCATGATGTTCGCCCACCCCAACCGCGACGGTTCCTTCACCTGTTCCTGTGTCCTGCCGTTCCGCGGCCCCCACGGTTTCGACTCGCTGAAGACGGCTGAGGACGTGGAATCCTTGTTCCGCCGCCATTTCCCCGACGTCCTGTCGCTGGTCCCCGACCTCGGCGAGGAGTTCCTGCGGAGGCCCACCTTCAATCTCGTCACCGTCAGCACGGCCCCGTGGATCCACGAGGGGAAGGTGGTGCTGATCGGGGACGCTTGCCACGCCGTCTATCCGTTCCTGGCCCAGGGCATGAACTCGGCCTTCGAGGACGCGTTGGAACTGACGGACAGTCTCTCCCTCCACCCGGGCGACACGACGGCGGCGCTGACGAGGTACTACACCCGCCGCAAGCCGAACACCGACGCGCTGGCGGACATGTCCCACCGCAACTTCGCCGAACTCCGCGACACCGTGCGCTCGCCGGCGGTCCGCCTGGAACGCGCCTGCGACACCGTGCTGGAGAAAGTTCTCCGGCACCGCTGGATGCCGCTGCACGCGATGATCACCAACACCACCGTTCCGTACGCCAAGGCCTTGCGGCGGGCTACCCGCCAGCACCGGATCCTGAAGTACTCGGGTGCCGCGGTCGTCGCGGCCGGTGCCGCCGCCGCGGCCGCCCGCCGACTCCGCCGCTGACCGTCCACAGTGGAAGCGCGTGAAGGCCCCCTTCCCTCGGCTCAGCCGAGGGAAGGGGGCCTTCACGCGCTCAAGTTGTGACCCGGTCGCGGGGACGTTTTCCGTTCCGTGAAGGGCCCCTTGAGGGACCCAGAGTCCCTCAAGGGGCCCTTCACGGAACGACGATCCGGAGCCGGCAGAAGGCCCCCGACCGGACACTCGTCCGAGCGCCGGGCCGCGCCGAGTCTCAAGGCTCCGGGGTGACCTCGATACGGATCAGGCCCGCGGCCTTTTCCGCGCGCTGCAACGCTTCGGCGGGGCTGTCCGCGACGGCCATCACCAACCCCGTCCGGTCCCACGAGCTGCGCAGCCCGGTGAACCGGTGGCCAGGCTCGACCTGGATGTCCACCAGGAACACGCCTTCCACCTGCCGGGCCTGATCGAGCCCGAGGACGGCGTCGATCACGCCCGGCTCCATCGGGACGAACCGGACGGCGGCGCCGCCCTTGGCGAGGCGAGGCAACTCGGGCAGCATCTCGCCGCGCATCATCGCCACGTAGGAACGCAACAGCTCCATCGAGTAGGCGCGGTCGATGACCTCCATGATCCCGTCACCGGCGATCCGGCCGGCGCATTCCACCAGATACGGCCGTCCGTCGGAGACGATCCACTCGCAGTGCAGGATGCCGTCGGCGAATCCGACCGCCTCGACGACCTGACAGGTCAGTTCCGCGAGCTCCTCGGTGAGGTCGCCGGGAATGTCGGCGGGCACGATATGGGCCAGCTCCACCGGCCGCGGGCCGGGATAGAGCTGTTTGCCGGTGACGTTGGCGAACAGCTGCCGCCCGTCGCGGACGAGCATCTCGACGCTGTACTCGGGGCCTGGCACGTACCGCTCGACCAGCATGGACAGTTCCATCGGCCGGTCGGGGACGAAGATGCCCTCGTCCTGTTCGACACAGCTCGCCCATGCCCCCTCGACCTCGCCAGGGTCACGGATGATCTGCGTGCCGACCGCGGCCTGCCGGTTCGCCGGTTTGAGCACCACCGGGCCGGGATGGGCGCGCAGGAACGCCAGCACGTCCTCCGGAGAGGTCACGGTGGCGCTCTCCGGATTGGCCAGCCCGGCGGCCGCGCTGACCTTCCGCAGCATCGCCTTGTCCCGCAGGATCTGCGCGGCACCCAGGGTCGCGCCCGGCAGGCCGTAACGTTCGGCGAGCCGGGCGGCGAACGGGGTGGCGTACTCGATCAGCGGGATCACCGCGGCCGGGTCCAGGTCCGGATGGGCGACGTAGAACTCGTCGGCCGAACCGGGCCGGGCGTGTTCCCAGCCGATCAGTGCACCGACCAGGGGAGACCCGGCGAGCCTCGTGCGCAGGTCCCGTTTGCGGATGACGTCCGGCTCCTCGACGAGGATGACCGAACCGCCGGGTTCGGTGCCGGTCAGTGCCATCAGCACTGGCGTCACGAACCCGACGATCAGGATGGGCCGCTGCTCACGCATCGGACTCGGTCTTGGGCTTGTCGACGATGCCGAGCATGAACCGCATGGACGGCTTGGCACCGACCAGATGCGCGCCGACCGTCTGGGTGACGCGGTCCCGCGCGGTCGGGTGCATGGCCATGGTCATCGAGTCGCGCAGCCACCGGTTCATCGGGTCGCCCGACCGGATGGCCGCGGTGCCGAGCAGATCACAGAGCCGCTGCACGACCCGCTTCGACATCTGGAAGGCCTGCCAGCCGGTCAGCGCCGGAGCGACCCGCTCGTCGGGCGTGAGATCGTCCAGCGTGCCGGTGCCGTCGGCGGTGACCTCCCATTGGCGCTGCAGCGCCTGGTAAACGCCGGCCCGTGTCGTGCTGTAGTCGGCCTCGCATTCGGCAAGGGTGATCTGGATGCGCTCGTTGTCCTTCCAGGCCACGCCGCTCATCCGCCACGGCGAGCCCTTCAGCATGTCGACCCGTTCCATGGTGAGGCCGCGGACGTAGTCCAGCGCAGCCCTCGCCACGCCGAGCGGGACGCCGCACATGCTGCGCTGGATCACGTCCGGCTGTACCAGCGGTCCATTGGGGACCTGCGGGTTGTCGAAAGTCAGGGTGTGGTTCTCCGGTACGAAGACGTCCGTGATCGTGTAGTCGCTGCTGCCGGAGCCGCACAGGCCGAGGGTGTACCAGTTGTCGACCGATTCGATCTGGTCGCCGGGCACCATGAACAGCCGCGACTCGTGCGGGTTGCTGCCGTCCGGGCTGGCGTAGGGCTCACCGTTCTCGAACACCATGGCCCCGGAGGCCACCCAGTCGGCGTGGGTCGAGCCGCTGCCGAAACTCCAGCGTCCGGTGAGCCGGTAGCCGCCGGGGACACGTTCCGCGTGCCCCGTCACGGGGAGCACACCGGCGGAGTGCATGTCGATGCTGGTGAACATCCGGCGGGCTTCGTCCTGGTCGAGGAAGTTGGCGTGCAACCCGATGTCCGAGCCGAGTTTGGCGCACCAGCCGACGGACGCGTCGCCGTACGAAAGCGCTTCGATCACCTCGGTCTGTTCCATCGAGGTCATCTCGGGGCCGCCCCAGTCCCGGCTGAAACCGATCCGGAAGACACCGGCGTCGCGCAGCAACTCGACCACGTCCGCGGGCAGGCTCCGGTTCTTTTCGATCTCCGCCGCCCGCTCGCGCAGGATCGGTGCGAGCGCCTTCGCGTTCGCGAGGATCTGAGCGCCGGTCAGCGGCCTGTCGGTGCGGACGGGTTCGGTCATGGTCATGCGGAAACTCCCTCGTGTTCGTCGACGTCGAGCAGCCCGGCGGGCATCTCGAACGCGGTACCGGGTGCTGGTGGGTTCACCGGATCGGCGTCGACCCGCACCAGTGCGGCCGCCGCGTCCAGTCGCCGGGCGCAGGTGTCCCGGTCATCGGCTTCGCACACCACGAACGAATGCCGGGCGATGTAGCCGCCGGGTGGCAGCCGCAGGGTGGTCCCCGGGTCGACCATCGGCGACGCGACGACCAGGCCCGGCGCTTCGGCGGGGACCGTGACTTCGTGGACCAGGCAGTCGTGAGCCGGGTAGCCGAACCGGATCCCGGCGACCGCGTGCCGGGTCGGGGCGATGACCGGCCGTCGCCCGGTCGCCACGGCGAACAGGATCTCGCCGGGGTCGAGACCGGTGGCGGTCCGGCCGAGGAACGGGATCAGGTCACCGCCGAGACGCCCGTTGATCTCGATGATCAGCGGGCCGCGGTCGGTCAGCCGGACCTCGGAATGGGTGATGCCGTCCTCCACGCCGAGCGCGCGATGCGCCCGCGCCAGGACGTCCATCAGTTCGGTGTCGTGCAGCAGCGGATCGCCGGCGTCGACGACGTGCCCGATCTCCTCGAAGTACGGCTGGTCGCCGGTTTCCTTGCGGGCCACGAACATCGGCAGGTATTCGCCCTTGTACACGGCCGCGTCGATGCTGATCTCGGGCCCGGCGACGTAGCCCTCCACGATCGCGCCGCCGCCGTAGCGGCTCTGGTCGACGGTGGCGGCGCCCATGGCGACCCCGAACGCGGCGTCCACTTCGGACTCGTCGGCGGCGTACACCACGCCGATGCTCGCGCCCATCGCCCTCGGCTTGAGCACCACCGGGTACCCGATCCGGGCGGCCTCGGCGCGGGCCTCGTCGAGACCGGTGGTCAAGGCGTATCCCGGCTGCGGCAACCCTTCCGCGGTCAGCACGGTGCGGGTGCGGTTCTTGTCGCGGCAACCGCGGACGCCGTCGACGCTCAACCCGGGGACCCCGAGTTCGGCGGCGAGCTCACCCGCGGCGAGCACGACCGGCTCGTCCCAGCACATCAGGCCGGCGATCCGGTGCCGTCCGGCGACCTCACGGGCGGCGGCGAGCATCTCGTCCGCGTCGAACACGTCCGTGTGGACGATCTCGTCGAAATACGCGTGCTGCCAAGTGGGTTTGAGATTGTTCAGCAGCACCAGGCCGAGTCCGGCCTCACGGGCGCACCGATGGATGGACGAGACCAGGTACTCGCGGTACAACTTCAGGCCGCTGCCGATGATCAGCAGGACACCGTTGGATTCGTTCATGGTCGCTCTCCCACGACTTCCGGCTCGGGTTCGGCCACCTTTTCCGCCACGGGTGGTTGTTTGAGGCCGTAGATGTGCATCGATCCGGCGATGACGGACAGCACCGCGCAGAAGCCCCAGAACCCCGGGCCGCCGAATTCGCTCCAGAGAAACAGCCCCAGTACCGGCCCGATCGTCGCGGCCACCCCGGACAACGTCTCCTTCGTCGCGATGTAGCGGCTTCTCAGCTCCACCGGGAAAGTCGCCGGATGGGAGGCTGTGCTCGGTCCGTGGATCATCAGCCCGGACACCGCCAGCAAGGCACCGGCGATCACGAAGAACTGATGCTGCGCGATCAGCCCGTAGAGCGCGAATCCCAGCGCGCTCACCAGGTTGCCGAACAGACCGGCGAGATTCTTCGGGATCCGGACGATGTAGGTGGTGATCTTCAGTTCACAGGTGATCAGCACGACCGAGGAGATCACCAGCACCGTGCTGTACAGCCCCACCGGATACCCGGCGTCGACGATGTTCAACGGCAGCACCGCGACCCAGCCGGCGTAGATCATCATGCCGAACAGGCCCGCCACCAGATAGCACAGGAACCGGGTGTCCCGGATCATCGTCGCGTACACCGCGCGGGCGCTCAGCGCGGGAGGAGCGTCTGCTTTGGACTCTTGCGGGGTATTGCTTCCCTTCGGCAGCAACACGAACGCCAGCAACGCCCACAGTGCCGCCGTCATCCCGTCCAGCCAGAACAGCAGATCCCAGTTCACCTGGATGACCACGGCGGCGATCAGCGGCGCCACGGCCGCGCCGATGTTCAGCGCGATGCGCATCATCGAAAAGCCCATGACCTTGTGCTCTTCCGGCATGTACTCCGCGAGTAGCACCGCGGCCGCCGGCCGGTACGCCTGGATCGCCAGCCCGGACAGCGCGACCGCCGTGACCAGTGCCCAAGGCGTGCCCCGGACCAGCGGGATCGACGCGACGAGCGGTGCCGCGCACGTCATCACCGTCACGATCGTCGCGCGGCCACCGAACCGGTGGGTCAGCTCGCCGCCGAGCATGGCGCCGAAGATCGCCCCGACGCTGTACGCGGCGAGGCAGACCCCGGCGAAACCGACCGAGGTGCCCCGGAACGTCAGGTACAGGATCAGGAACGTCTGGACGAACGCGCCCAGCTGGTTGACCAGCACGCCGCCGAGCAGATACCTGACGGGGGCCGGGGTCGACCGCAGTACCGCGAAGACGCCGGTCCTCGTGGCGCCGGTCATGCGGACCCGCCCGCCTTCGCCCGGCCGCCGATCGCCGATACGTCGACTTCTCGCTCAGTCACACATCCTCCAGAGTCGGATACCCGCGGTGGTTCACGAGACTTACCGGCGCGGGTCGGAGTCCATGGGGGGTGCCGACGTGGCCGACCGGTGACCGAAGGCTAATTTCGGATCTTTCCCGGCAGGTAGGGGAACTGTTCCCGTCGGTTCGGGAATCTGGCGCGCGGCGGGGTCGTGAGTGGCGATGACGGTTATTGAGGGGTAAGGCAATCACGGCGTGCCGCAGCCTCGTTCAGTGCTCCCGACGTAGCTCGGCCCCGCCTCCGACGTTGCGAAAGCCACTTTCGCAACACTGAAGGTTGCGAAAGTGGCTTTCGCAACACGCCACGATCGTCCTACCGCTCAGTAGAACCCGAATCGCCACTCACGACCCCCTGAGAACGCTCACCGGTCCGTGAAGGCCTCCTTGCCTACCCTGAAGGTAGGGAAGGGGCCCCTCACTACCCGCCGATGTTGTCCCTGGTGGCGCCGAGACCCGTGAAGTCAGCGGCGCGGTTCGATCGTCATGTCGCCGCGCGTCAGCGCGAGGGTCGTGTCACGGGCGAGCAGGTCGTGCGGGAAGCCGAGTTCGATCGCGCTCGCCGCGTCGAGGCGGGCCAATTGCGAGGTCGTGAACTCGACGTCCAGCGCGCCGAGGTTGTCCTCCAGCTGGGCGGGGGTGCGGGCGCCGATGATCGGTGCCGTCACGCCCGGGTTCCGCAGGGTCCACGCGAGCCCGATCTGGGCGGGTGTGCGGCCGAGTTCCGCGGCGACCTCCTTCACGACGTCCACGATCGCGAGGTTGCGTTCGGTGAGCGTGCCCAGGGCGAGGTTGAAGTTCTTGCGGGTGCCGTCCTCGGCCGGGGCCAAGTCGTCGCGGTCGTACTTCCCGGTGAGCACGCCGCCCGCCAGTGGCGACCAGGGGACCACCCCCAGCCCCATCTCGCGTGCCATGGGGATCAGGTCGCGTTCCCCGGTGCGCTCGATCAGGTTGTACTCGATCTGCAGCGCGACCAGCGGCGACCAGCCGCGCAGGTCGGAGATCGCCTGCATCCGCGACACCTCCCAGGCCGGTGCGTTGGAGATCGCCACGTACAGGACCTTGCCCTGGCGGACCAGATCGTCCATACCGCGCAGGATCTCCTCGACCGGTGTCGTGAAATCCCACAGGTGCAGGTAAAGCAGGTCGATGTAGTCCGTGTTCAGCTGCCGCAGGCTGGCTTCCACCGACGCGAACAGGCTCTTGCGCTGGCCGCCGCCGGAATTCGGGTCGCCGGGGCGGCGCAGTGTCGTGTATTTGGTCGCCAGCACGAGGCTTTCGCGGTTGTCTCGCGCGAATTCGCCCAGCAGCCGCTCGGAGCTGCCGTCCGTGTAGGTGTTGGCGGTGTCGATGAAGTTGCCGCCGCGATCGACGTAGTGATCGAACAGCTTGCGTGCCTCGTCCCGCCCGGCGCCCCAGCCCCATTCGGTGCCGAAGGTCGCCGCGCCCAGCGCCAGCGGGGAGACCCGCAGCCCGGACCGGCCCAGCAGCCGGTAGGTGTCGAGGGTGAGTGACATCGTGTCCTCCTGTACTCGTGATCCGTGGTCGAAGACGAGTCTGCGACCGCCGCGAGCAGGGGTTAAGGGAGAGGACTTCCTGGGAACAGCGGTCCCACCCTCGCTGTTGGACCGGGCATGACGACCTCCACCGTGGACACGACACAGGAGCTGGCCGCGTTCCTGCGGACCCGGCGCGAACGCCTGGACCCGGATGCGTTCGGGCTGCCGTCGCGCCGCCGGTCCCGGCGGACCCCGGGGCTGCGCCGCGAGGAGGTCGCCGAACTGGCCGGGGTCAGCATCGACTACATCGTGCGGTTGGAGCAGGCTCGCGGGCTGCGGCCCTCGGCGGACGTCGTGGAGGCGCTGGCCAGTGCATTGCGCCTGGCCCCCGACGAACGCGCCTACCTCTTCGACCTGGCCCGGCAGCGTCCCCGCAACGACGGCAAGCTCGCGACCACCGCGGCGCCGCCGCTGGCCCGGCTGGTCGCCGACCTGTCACCGCTGCCCGCCATGCTGATGAACCACCGTTACGACATCCTGGCCTGGAACGACGAAATGGCGAGGCTCCTGGTGGATTTCGATACCTTGCCGCCCTCGCAGCGCAATTCGATGTGGCTGTGCCTCAAACATCCCGAGATCCGCGAGTTCTACGCGGACCGTGAACGTCTCGTCCGGGAGGGGATCGCCCACCTGCGCGCCGCGTGGGCCGCGCATCCGGACGATCAGGCCCTGACCGAGCTCATCGCCGAATTCACCGCCGACGAGGAATTCGCGAGGTTGTGGGCCGAACGTGACGTGAAGGTCAACGGCCGCGGGCGCAAGGTGATGCGGCATCCCGAGGCCGGCGAGCTCGAACTGCACTACGAGGTGCTCACGCCACTGCAGGATTCGGATCAGCTGCTGGTGATCTACCGCGCGCTGGCCGAAGAGAGCCGCTCGGCGCTGGACCGGTTGTTCGCCACCTCACGTCGGTGAGGCGGGCGCAGGCGTGGCCTTCCACCGCCGAAACGGTGAAAGGCCACGGGTGGTGTGACGTCAGGCGGTGACGAGCGACAGGCCGTAGGTCTGCAGGATCTCGTTCACCGGCTGGAACCAGGTTTCGCCGCCGGAACCGCAGTTGCCCCAGCCGCCGGAGGTGACGCCCTGCGCCTGGTCGCCGGTGATGAAGGAGCCACCGGAATCGCCGGGTTCCGCGCAGACGTTGGTGCGGGTCATCTGGTGCACCGCGCCCTGCGAGTAGTTGACCGTCTCGTTGTGCCCCAGCACGGTGCCGCAGTGCCAGTGCGTGGTCGAACCGGACCGGCACACCGAGGTGCCGACCGGCGCGACCCACGATCCGCGGACGAGCGCGTCGCTCACCGTGCCCCAGCCGAGTACGACCGGTGCGGTCCACCAGCCGTTGCCGATCCGGATGAACGCGTAGTCGTTGCCGGGGAAGGAAGAACCGGCGAAGCTGCCCATGGCCGAGCCGTCCCAGCCGACGACCGGACTGCCGTTGCCGCCGCAGTGGCCGGCGCTGACGAATCCGCCGTGGACGGAGAAGCCGATCGAGCAGCGGGTGTTCCCGTTGATGTAGTACGGGTCACCGCCGACGGTGCCGGCCGCGAACGGTTCGGCCTTGGGGGCGGTGACCACCGTGACCGGACCGGATTTCCTTGCCCTGGCGAGGAATTCGTCGACGTCGGAGCCGTGTGCGCCCGGGCGGACGGCGACCACGACACTGCCGCTGCGCGGGTCGGCACGCCAGCCGCTGACGGCGGCGGGGGCGGGCCGGGTCTTGGTCGAGGAGTCGATCTCGGCCTTCGCCGCGTCGAGCCGGGCCGCGCTGATCGCGACCGCGGTGGGTTCGGCACCGGCTTGCCGGACGGCGGCGGCCGCCGCGGGATCGGTCACGCCGACGACGAGTGCGCCGCGTGCCGGGTCGAACCAGGCGCCGCCGAACGCCGCGCCGGCGGCCCGCTGGGCCCCGGGCAGCACCCGGGAGGCGGTCATTTCCTGGGTGAGCCGGGTCGAGGCCTGCGCGGCGGTGAGCCCCAGGTCCCGCTGCATGGCGGCGATCAGTCCGGGGGAAGCCTGCGCGATCGGGGCGAGGGCGGCGGAAGTGAGACTCGCGGTCAGGACGGCGGCGCCGCCGATTGCCAGGGCGATTCTTCGACGCATGGTCTAGTCCTCCAAGGCCGGGGGAAAGAAACACACTGCCCGCCGAGTGTGCGGCCGAGGTCGGCGAAAGGGCGAGGAATGTCCGGTCTTCTGTCCGGAATTCACAAGAGCGAATGCCGGCGGATCGCGCCGAGGATCGTCTACTTAGGACGGTCGGTCACGCGGGCCGTCCGAGCGCCCTCCCGGCGGTTCCAGTACGTTGCCGGATATGACCGCGTCGCCGGAGGATGTGCCGGAACAGGTGCTGCGCACCTCGATCGTCGAGCGGCTGTTCGCTCGCGAAGCCGACCCGCGCCCGCTGTTCACGCATCAGGACCACGGCGCCGGTCTGGACCATACGGTCACCTGGACGGAGTTCGTCTCCCGGGTGCGAGTGGTCGCCGGGGCACTGCGCCGGGTCACACGGCCGGGTGATCGCGCCGCCGTGCTCACCGGTCAGGACCTGAATTACCCGTTGGCGTTCTTCGGGGCGCTCGCCGCCGGCCTCGTGGCCGTACCGTTGATGGCTCCGGGCAGCCCTGCCCAGCGAGGCAGGCTCACCGGTGTGCTGGCGGACTGCGACGCGAAGGTGTGGCTGACCTCCGCTGCCGCAGCCGTGAAGGTGCGCGAGGCCGGGACACCTGAGCAGCTGATCGTGGTCGACGAGGTCTCCGGACCGGGCATCGATCCGCTCCCTGTCGCCCCTGAGAGTCCCGCCTACCTGCAGTACACGTCCGGGTCGACCCGGGAGCCCGCCGGTGCCGTCATCCCGCACCGGGCGGTCGCCGCGGCGTGCTGGCAGGCGAGTCGCGCCTACGCCGTCGACGAGGGTACGACCTGCGCCGGCTGGATCCCGTTCTTCCACGACATGGGCCTGATCCAGCTGCTCTGCCTGCCGGTTCACGCGGGAGCGCGATCGGTGTTCATGTCGCCCGCCGAATTCGTGCACCGGCCCGTGAGATGGCTCCGCCAGCTCGCCGATCACCCGGCCGTGTTCACCGCCGCGCCGAACTTCGCCTTCGACCTGGCCGTCGAAGCCGCCGGCGAGGCCGGTGACGAGCTCGACCTCTCCGGCGTCCGGGTCGCGCTCAACGGCGCCGAGCCGGTCCGGCCGCGTACGGTCGCGCGTTTCCAAGAAGCCTTCGGCCCGCGCGGATTCCGGCCGGAAGCGCATCGTCCGTCCTATGGCCTGGCCGAGGCCACTGTGTACGTCGCGAGCGCGGGCGCCGAAGGACCACGGGGCGCGGTGTTCGACAGGGAGGCCCTCGCGCAGGGCCGGGCGATCGAGGTGCCCGAGGGCCAGGAGCTCGTCTCGGTCGGCCGTCCGCTCGGACAGCGGGTCCGGATCGTCCGCGACGGGGTGGCGCGGCCCGACGGCCTCGCCGGGGAGATCTGGATCCACGGACCGAACGTCGCCGCGGGATACTGGGGCCCGGTCGTCGCCGGCGCGTTCGCGGGCGAACTCGACGGCCTCGGCGGCTGGCTGCGCACCGGTGACCTCGGCGTGTTCCACCGCGGCGACCTCTACATCACCGGCAGGCTCAAGGACCTCATCGTCATCGACGGCCGCAATTTCCATCCGCAGGACATCGAAGCGGTGGCCGGGGAAGCGCATCCGGCGATCCGCCGCGATCGTGTCGCCGCCTTCGGAATCTCGGACGAAATGGGCGAAGGGGCGATGTTGGTAGCCGAATGGGCAAAGAACGCCGAAGCCGATGTCAAAGAAGTCACCAGAGTGGTATTGCGCGCGGTGTCACGGGAACATGATCTGACGTTGCGATCGGTCCGTCTGGTTCCCTCCGGTGACCTTCCGCGCACTTCCAGTGGCAAGGTCGCGCGTGCGGCGGCGAGGGCGCGTTATAGTCGGCCCCGTGGGTGATCACCGCGCGGAGGTCGTGAAGGTCGTCAGCGAGACTTTTCGGCTTGATCCCGCCGAAATCGAGTTCGACGCACCACTCGAAGAGCTGGGCATCGACTCCAAGGGACGGATAAGACTCCTGTCGGCGCTGGAGATCTACCACGACGTGAGAATTGATCTGGACCAGCTGGACCGGTTCACCGACATCGGGTCGGTGGCCGAAGTCCTCGCAGAGGCACTCGGCGGTAATGCCGGTGGATCCGACGAAAGGCGCTGAAAAGAATGAGCGGGGGCTTCACCGCGGCGACCGATGCGCTTTCATCGGCGTCGAAGAACATCGGAAAGCTGACCGAGCAGTTGCTCGAGGACAATCCGGATCTGTCGAGTACGCCGGTGAACGCGGCGGGCTTCGGCCAGGCTCACGGCGACCACGCGAAGAAGTACACCGACGGGGTGGCGGCGTTGTGGGCGTCGGTCCAGGGGTACAGCACCACGCTCGGCTCGTTCGGCACGAACCTCGGCACCGCCGGCACCGCCTACGGCACCAATGAGGACGAGCAGAAGAACAAGATCACCGAGACGGGGATGCGCTAGTGGCCACCGAAACCACCTGGACCGACGTCAAAGCCGTCCTCGACGACCCGGCCGTTCCCGCCGAGAAGAAGACCCAGCTCATCGGCTCGTGGATGCGGACGCATCCGGCGCCTCCGCCGTGGACGGCGGACCAGGAGCCGGAGGAGATCAAGCAGAAGCGCAAGGAAGCCGAGAAGTACGCGGCGTCCTACAACGCTCACCCGCTCCTGCCGTATGACGACGACATCGACAAGGTCTACAAGGACGCGAAAGGCGCGGGCGACCAGGCCAGCTTCAACCGGAACGCGGAGAAGAAGGCCGTCGACGACGGCAACAAAAAGCTCGACGACACCAAGGAACCCACCGCGGAGGGTGCCGGGACCAAGACGTCGGACGAGATCTTCGACGCCGCTGTGCCCGCGCTCAAGGTCTTCGAGACCTTCGGCTCGCTGCTGGCGAAGCTCCCGGAAGACTGCCGGGGCACCACCCGCGCGCTCGACTTCGAGAAGGACATCAAGAAGCCCTTCGACGAGCAGCGCGGCATCAGCTTCAAGAACTTCGTCGACGACGCCGCCCACTTCAAGACCGGTTCGAAGACCATCGACAAGGCCATGGACGACACCGGCTCCCAGCTGAACACCCTTTACGGGACCTGGACCGGAAACGCCGCGGACGCCTCGTCGGAGAACTACAACGAGAAGATCCTCCCCAAGGCCAAGAAGCTCTCCCAGACGCTGAACAGCGCGAGCGAAGCCACACTGCACACCACCGCCACGGTGTTCAAACTGTGCAAGGGCAAGGCCGACACGGTCATCGACCTCTACAAGGAGATCGTCGGCAAAGCGGACTTCCCGATGGCGCAGAAGGTCATCGCCATCGCCGCCGGTGAGAAGAGCGGCAAGGAGGACCTCGGCGCGATCGCGGGCTGGATGGACGTCAACTTCGGCTCCAACCTGGTCCAGCAGTTGAACAACGACGGCTGCTGCGACGACGACGAGTTCAAGAAGGCGGGCCAGAACCTCGCCAAGCAGTGGATCCAGCGGCAGTTCATTCCCGAGATGTGGACCATCATCTACGAGGGCTTCGCCAAGTCCTGCAAGGAAACCAAGGATTTCGTCAACCAGGCCTACGACGAGCTCGACAAGGTCATGGGCAAGGTCAAGAACGAGTTCGAAGGCGCCGGCGCGGGCGGTGCCGGTGGCGCGGGCGGTCCCGGTGGCACGGGTGGCGGACCCGGCGGCACGGGCGGTGGTCCCGGTGGCGGCGCCCCGGACTTCACCGGTGGACAGGGCGGTCCGGGAGGGGGCCCTGGCGGCGGTCCCGGCGGTGGTCCGGGTACCGGTGGCGGTCCAGGTACCGGCGGTGGGCCCGGTGGTGGTCCGGGCAACGCCCCGGACTTCACCGGCGGCTCCGGCGGCGGACCGGGTGGCGGCCCTGGCGGCGGCCCGGAAGGCGGCTCGGGCAGCGGTCCGGGTGGCGGCTCGGGCCCGAGTGGGTCGGGGCCGGGCGGTTCCGGTCCGGGCGGTCAGGTCAAGCCTCCGCCGGTCCCCGAGGTGAACATTCCGGAGGGCGGCACGGGCGGAACGCCGGGCGGCTCCGGCGGTGGCCCCGGTGGCGGCCTCGGCGGTGGGCCGGAGGCGAACAAGGACCAGACGTCGCCCTCGGGCTCGGCTCCGCCGCCGTCGAACGGCGACGAGCAGAAGGCCGCGGCCGAAGAGGCGAAGAAGCAGGCCGCCGCGGCGGCCGAAAACGCGAAGAAGCAGGCTTCCGAAGCGCTGGGCAAGCTGGGTGACGGTCCCACCGGTGCCGACCTGGGCGGTTCCGGCGGCTCCGGTCCTGGTGGCGGCACCGGCGGTGGCCCGGGTGGCGGCGGGGGCAACACGGACGCCGCCGCCGAGGCCAAGGCCGCGGCCGAGAAGGCCACTGAGGACGCGAAGAAGCAGGCGTCCGACGCGCTGAACAAGATGGGCGATGCCCCTGGCGGCCTTGGCGATAGTGACTCGAAGGACACCGATTCCAAGGCTGCCGACGAGAAGGCCGCGGAAGAGGCGAAGAAGAAGGCCTCCGACGCCTTGGACAAGCTCGACGACGAGCTGCCCGGTAAAGACGGCGACAAGCTCACCGGCGACAAACCAGGCGAGGACGGCGACAAGGCCGAGGACGGCGAACGCGAGACTCTCAAGGTCAAGCAGGGCGACACGACCTTCGAGATGACCGAGCCGGACAAAGACGGCGAGTTGGAGATCAAGGTCGGCGATGGTTCCGGGCCCGCCAAGGACTTCAAGCTCGATTGGACCGGCGACGGCGACGAGTCCAAGCTGGGCTCCGCTCCCGGGTCGGACGACGGCAAGCCGGACAAGGACGACGTTCACCGCCCGGGTCCGGACGGCAAGATCCACATCCAGGACGGCGATCTGAAGATCACCGCCGAACGTCCCGACGGACCGTCCGGGCCGACGGTCGTCACCGTCGACGACGGCACCGGTAAGCCGACCACGTACACGCTCGGCGAGGAGAAATCCCTCGCGGAGAAGGCCGCGCAGCCGCTCACTCCCGTCACCGGCACGACGCAGCCCGAGCCCCGTCCGGCGTTCACCCCGCACCAGGGTGGCGGCGGAACGGTGCCCGACGGCATCGCCGCCGGTGACGTCAGCGGCGGTGGTTCCGGCGGCGGCGGGGGTGGTGGCGCTTCGTCGCCTTCGATGCCTGCAGTGTCTTCAATGCCTTTCGAAACCGCGAGCCCCGCGACGGGCCAGTCGTTGTCCGAGGGCCTGCACACCGGCGGTGGTGCGACGACCCATCAGCCGCAACCCGTGGCTTCGGGTGCGCCGTCGGCCCCGATGGGCGGGCCGGGCGGACAGTCGTTCGGCGGTGGCGCGATGCCACCGATGGGCGGCATGGGCGCCGGTGGAGCGGGCGGTGCGGGCGGCGACCAGGAACGGAGCAACCGCGCGTACCGGATCGAGGGCGAGGTGTTCGACCAGATCAACGAACCCACCGGCCGGATCACCGGCTCGCTGCTGGACGATGAGGATCAGTCGGTCACCCGTAAGCGGTGAGCCGGGGCAGGGGAGAACAGATGAGCGCCGATGACACCACCGGTATGAAGGCGACCCTGGATGGTCTCGTCCGCGAGCAGGCGGAGCGCCGGGCGCTGCGGGATCAGCGCGCCGGCGAGATCAAGGCCGGCGCGCAGGAATTCATGACCAAACAGGTCCAAACCGCCCAGCGCTACGTCGAGCACCGGCGGGAATTGGGGCAGCGCAAGACGAAGTCCGGCTGGAGCACCGACCGGTCGCACGCGGAGCCGGGCGCCGGGTCGGCGTTCGGAGACGACCCGGTGGACATGGCGGCTCCGTTCGCTTCGGAGGCGCCACCCGCCCACACCGGGCGGGACACCCCCCGGCGCGCTCCCCGCGCACGCCCGGCACCGGCGGACGACGAGGACGACGCCTTCCTCAACAATCGTTGGCGCGACTGAGGTCGTGAGTGGTATGGGTGGTGATTCGGGACCCGGCCTGCTCCCGAATCACCACTGACAAGCCCGGTCAGGCTCGTGCGGCGTTCGCCTGGATGGCCAGCCAGACCTCGTGCTGCTCTTCGGTCTTGGCCCACAGTGCCGCCGGCTCGTCAGCGCTGAAGTCCTCCAGCGGGATCCGGAATTCCCGCAGTGTCTCGGCGAATTCGTCGAGAGTGGACAGTGTGCGGCGGTCGCCGTCGCCACGCTTGACCGTGCGGGCGCGAAGGGCCAGCTCGCGGCCGTCGCGATGATGTTGTGCCACGAGCACCCTGGCGAGCGCGGAGTCCGGCGAGGTGTTTCGGGCCCGTTCGGCGAACTCGGTGATCTCGCGGGGTGTGGTGCGGAAGTCGGACGAGTCGATCGTGCCGCCCGGATGGTGGTGCATCCGCCAGGTTCCGGCGTCGAGGCGTTCCATCCGGAACGCCAGTTCTCCTTGCCAGTGTGTGCCTTCCCGTAACGGCAGCGGCTCGAGGAAAGCGTCCCCGATCCCGGTGTCGGCGAGCCAGGATTCGCCGTCGACGTCGACCAGCAGGGCGATGTGGTTGCCCCATTGACCCTCGCCACGGGTCGCGCGCAGGACGGCGCCTTCCACGATGGTCACGGTGAACCCGGCGGCCCGCAGCAGAAGTGCGAGCGCGCCGTTCATTTCGTAGCAGAGCCCGCCGCGGCCGCGGCGGGCGAACTTGTCGATCAGCGCGTCCGGGGTGAGCAGGATCGGCCTGCCCAGCTGGACGTCGAAGTTCTCGTACGGGACCCGCAGCCGCCACGCCCGGTGCAGCTTCCGCAGCGTGGCGAGATCCGGCCGGACGGGGTCGCGGTACTCCAGCCGGTCCAGGAAAGCGTCGATGGTCATGGGCCTCTCCTCAAGTAGTAAGACTCACTCTAAAATTAGAGTAGCTCTAATTTTGGTCCGGCTCCAGTATGCTCTCGGCATGAGCGAACCGGTGGGCTTGCGGGAGCGGAAGAAGTGGCGCACCCGGAAGGCGTTGATCGAGACGGCGTACCGGCTCTTCGAGCGGCAGGGCTACGACCGGACGACCACCGCCGAGATCGCCGCGGCCGCCGAGGTGTCGACCGCGACGTTCTTCAATCACTTCGCGACGAAGGAAGACCTGGTCCTCACCGACGACGGCGAGCACATCCTGCGAGCGGGGCTGGACGTCCTCGCGGCGCGCGAGGCGGGCGAGGCGGCGCCTCGGCTTCTGCGGCGCGCGATGCTCAGGATGCTCGCCGAGGCGGGGGCGGGGCCGCGCGATCCGGCGGCCGAGCCGGAGCGGATCCGGCTGGACCTGATCACGTCGGTGCCGTCGTTGCGCGCGACGATGCTGCGGCGCGCGTTCGACGCTCAGCAGCGGCTTTCGGCCGCGCTGTGCCAAGCCTGCGAGGGCGAACTCGACGAGATCGACGCCGCGGCGGTCGTCGGCGCGGTCACCGGCGCGGTTTTCGCCGCCGGGCGAACGGCCCTTCGCCTCGGGACGCCGCTCGACGAGGCGATGCGGCGCGCGATCGACCTCGCGACCGCTTGACGCACCGTCGAATCATGTGCGGTGCCAGGCGATCCCGCGATAGGTGGAGGTGTCCTCGGCGAAGCCGTAGCCGATGACGACGGTGCCGTTCGCGTTGATGTGCTGGGCCACGATCGCCGTGATGCCGCGAGGCGACGGGAGCGGGAACGGTGTCGCGTCGGCGTCCCAGCGGACCGGGCGCACCGTTCCCTCGCTCCCGGATTCGCCGACGACCGTCCCGGCTTCGTCGATGTCGAAACACATGCTGGCGAGGTCCTGCGGCAGGGGACGGAGCACGGTGGGCCGTCCGTCACGATCCCAGCGCGCGCAGGTGCCGTGCCGGTCCGGCGTCACGCCCCAGCCGATCGTGACACCGTGTCCGGTGATCCGGACGACCTGTCCCGCGCGGAACTCCGGTTCCCCGGTCAGCAGGACAGTGCCTCCGTCCCGGTTCCACACGACCCCGTCGCCGAGGATGGCGCCGGCGTCGGTGATACCGCAGGCCGTCGTACGGCGGGGCGGGGGCAGTTTGCTGATCTTCCCCGAGGGCGTCCAGCGCACCGCGGTCCTGAGCCCAGTGCCGTTCTTGGCCGATCCGACGACCTCGTCCAACCCGTTCAGGTCGTGGCCCTGGGTCTCGCCTCCGCCCGGCAGGGTGCCGAGTTCGACGGCTTCGCCGCCGGGCTCCCAGCGCAAGGCTCGCCAGTGGTAGCCCGGCCACATCGCGTTCCCCAGTATCGAGCCGCGTTCGTTCACCCGGCACGCCGTACCGGAGACCATTCCGGCGGCGAGTTCGAGCGCGTGCACCCGGCCGTCGGGCAGCCAGCACACCGGCCGGAGGTGTTCGCCGAGGTAGAGCGAGCCCGCGATGACGCCCGCGGCGTTGACACTGACCGCCCGGCCGCCGGAAAAGCCGTCGAGGATCGGCAAGAGAGTCGGACTTCCGTCGCGATCCCAGCGCACCGGCCGCGACCCCGACTCGCCCACGATCGTCCCGGCGTCGTTCACGCAGTACGCGCCGGTGCCCTCGCCGTCGGAGAGCGGCCGCAGGCCGACAGCCGTGAAGCAGGCTCCCTCGGTCATCGGATCGGGCACGAGTGGGCAGCCTAGTGCGAGCGCGCACGCAATGGGGGAAAGTGCACTGACCGGGTGACGTGCACTCCACAAAGGACAGGACTACGGCGTCAGCACGATCCTGCCGAACACTTCGCCGTCGTCCATCTTCCGGTGCGCCAGCACGGCTTTCTCCAGCGGAAGCACCTCGTGCACCATCGGGCGCAGCTCACCACGGGCCGCCGCGGCGAACTGCTCCGCCTCCACCGCGCGCCGATCCGCCTCCGGGATCGAATCCGCGCTGAAGGCCGCGAAGGAGAGGGACTTCCGGAACGTCGCCATCAGCTTCGTGCCGAAGTCCGCCGGTGGCATGCCCGCCACCACGCCGACGAGCACCATCCGGCCGTTCGGATTCAGCCTGTCGAAGAAGGAAGGCATGTCCGCACCGGACACGATGTCGATGATCACGTCGTAACCCGCGGGGCCGTGCCCGCCACCGGAACGGTCGAGCACGTGGGTCGCGCCCAGTTCGCGCAGGCGGTCGCCGCGTTCGGCCGAGGACGTCGTGACCGCGACGGCGCTCGCGCCACCGGCCGCCGCGAGTTGCACCGTCATGATCCCGATGCTGCCCGCCGCCCCGCGCACCAGTACGGACTCGCCGTCGGCGAAATGGGCATGGGCGAGACCGAAATGGGCCACCATGCCGGAGGTCCCGAGTGCCACCGCGTCCGTGGCGGACAGGTCGCCGGGGAGGGGCAGGACCTTCTCGACCGGGAGGGCCGTCTGCTCGACGTAGCCGCCGCCCTCACCGGTGAACGCCCAGACGCGCCGCCCGGCCCAGGCCGGATCGACCCCGGTGCCGACCGCGCTGACGGTGCCCGCCACCTCGTTGCCGGGAACATGTCCTTCCCGGAAGCCGAAACCCGAGAGGGCCCCGCTCCGGATCACGGTGTCGACGCCGCCGACGCCGATCGCTTCCACCCTGATCAGCACTTCACCCGCGGCGGGAACGGGGGAGGGTAGCTCGATCACGGCAAGGCCCTCGGGGGCGCCGAACTTCCGGATCTCGACTGCTCGCATCTTCGTCTCCTGGTCGTTGATCACCGGCGGCCGACGCTAACGGACGCCCCCGTCCGTTTTGGCTAAAGTGAGAGTGGTGACCAGTCGTTTGTCTCGGATCCCGCGCTCGGATGCCCTGGACAACCGGGAACGCATCCTCGAAGCGGCTCGCGCGTTGTTCGCCGCCGAAGGGTTGAACGTGCCGATGCGGGAGGTCGCGCGCCGCGCCGAAGTCGGTCCCGCCACGCTGTACCGCCACTTCCCGACCAAGGAGATCCTGGCGACGGAGGCCTTCGCCGACCAGATGAGGATGTGCCACGTCGTCGTCGACGAGGGGCTCGCCGATCCGGATCCTTGGTGCGGCTTGTGTTCCGTGATCGAGAAGATCTGCGAGCTGCACTCGCGTGACCGGGGTTTCACCGCGGCCTTCGTGTCGGCTTTTCCCAAAGCGGTGGATTTCACCGCGGACCGCGATTACGCGCTCAAGGCGATCGCCGAGTTGGCCTGCCGGGCCAAGGACACCGGGAAACTCCGCTCCGACTTCGTGCTCGACGATCTGATCCTCATGCTCATGGCCAACAACGGGATCCAGGCCGCGTCGCCCGCCGCGCAGGTCGCCGCGTCCCGGCGGTTCGCCGCGCTGGTGATCCAGTCCTTCCAGGCCGTGCCGGAACAGGTGCCGCTGCCGCCGGTCGCGCGGCTGGCCCTCGTGATGCCGGGAAAGACCCTTTGAATCATTTCCGGCGGGCTTCGAGTCCGTCCAGGATGAGCTCCAGCCCGAAGGCGAATTCGCTCGTGTGGTCGTAGCCGGGTCGCATCGCGTGGCCGGAGATCACCTCGGCCAGATAAGGGAACTTGTCTCTCGGCAGGTTCTCCAGGATGTCGTCCGCCACCTTCGCGAGGTCGTCGCTCGCCGGAAGACTCGACTCCTGCAACACGTATCCGCCGATGTAGCTGTCGATGAGCGAGACGGCGTGCACTGCCATCGGGAGCGTGAATCCCGCCCGTCGGAAGACCCCCAGGACCGCGTCGTGGTGGCGCAGCGTCGCCGGCCCGGGATTGCGGCGGGAGTCCAGGAGGCCGAGAGCCCAGCTGTGCCGCGACAGGACCGCGCGTGCGGACGAAGCGCGTGCGCGGATCGCGTCGCGCCAATCGCCGTCTTCGGGGCCGGGCAGCTCGATCGCCGCGAACACCGCGTCGACGACGCCGTCGAGGATCGCGTCCTTGTTCGGCACGTGGTGGTACAGCGACATGGCCTCCACGCCCAGGTGCTGCGCCACCCGCCGCATTGTCATCGCCTCGACGCCGCCGCGATCGGCGACCTCGATCGCGGCTCGTAGTACGCGTTCTTTGGTGAGTGATCGGCGAGGCGGCACCTTGACAACCTTACAGGTGTAAGTCAGCCTTACGGGTGTAAGGCCATCGAGAGGAGAACCCGATGCCGATGCCGAGATGGTGGGGACACGTCAACAAACGGGTGTTCAATCCCCGCGCGATCGCCGGCGGGAAGTACCCGGTGCTGATCCACGTCGGCCGCGCCTCGGGGAAGACCCACCACACACCGCTCGACGCGCACCCCGTCGACGGCGGCTACCTGTTCGTCCCGGTGTACGGCCCGGACGCGGACTGGGTGCGGAACATCCTGGCGGCGCGCGAGGCGCGGCTTCGGATCGACGGGCGGGAAGTGGAACTCGTCGGCCCTCGGCTCGTCGGCGAGGACGAGTTCCCCGGCGGTGTGAGCCGCCCGCCGAAACTGCTCCGCGTCACCGAATTCCTGCGGATGGACCTCCGGAGCCGGTGATCGCTGTTCCCGGTCTCGAAATCCGCATTGGGAACCTGGCAGAGAACCGGAATCGCCACTCGGGGTCCTGGAGCGACCAGCCCTCAACGACACAGAGCCATCCGCAGGAACACGCGGAACCTGAGGGAGAACGCGCGACCTCAGCCGCCCCAAGTACGGGCTGCCTCCACCATGGCCCTGACGCATTCGGCGACCGCGGGCCGGGTTTCCCCCTGGGGCTGCACGGCGTAGAGCTGCCGGTGCAGGACGGGTTCGAGCGGCGCGCACACCACGGTCGGCGGCGCGATCGTGGTGGCCATACTCGGCACCAGCGTGACGGCGCCGAGCCCGGCGACGACGGCGAACTGGGTGCCGAATCCGCTGACCGTATGCCGCACCACCGGTTCGATGCCGCGTTCTCGCAGGGTGTGACGGATCCAGGCGTTCGCCAGGGTGGGGCGGGCCCAGGCGACCCAGATCTCGTCCGCGAGGTCTTCGGCGCGCACCGAGTCCGCGTCCGCCAGGTGGTGTCCGGCCGGGAGCACGATCATCGCCGAGTCGTCGCGCAGGACGGTCCAGCGGGTGTCCGGTGGCCGGGTGAGCGGCAGGTTCTCCCAGCTCTCGACGACCACGACGTCGAAGACGCCGTCGGCGAGGGCGGGAAGCGCCACTTCCGGTTCGACCTCGTGCAGCCGCGCCTCGATGCCGGGGTGGCGGACGGCGAGACCGGTGAGCGCGGGCGCGATGAACGTGTGCACCCCGGACGGGATGGCGCCGATCTCGACGACACCGGTCGTCGCCCCGGTGAGGGAGTCCAGATCGGCGCGGGCGGCGCGGAGTTCGGCGAGAACCCGGTCCGAGCGCTGCGCGAGCAGCAGTCCCGCCGGGGTGAGCCGGACACCGCGGCCGTGCCGGACGAGGAGCGCGGTGCCCGCCTCCCGTTCCAGTTTCATCAGCTGCTGGGAGATCGCCGACGGCGTCACGTGCAGCAGTTCGGCCGCGGCGGCGAGCGATCCCCGCCGCCACACCGCGTGCAGCATCCGCAGCCGTTCCACATTGGACAGATCACCACTCATTAGCCGAGCTTAACCCCGGCGGTAAGAGGATCTCGCTGGTCCTCTCCGCCGTCGTGCGATCGAATCGAAGTCATGCGACACACCGGAATTCTCGCCGATCCGCGCGTGCAAGGAGTACTCGGAGCCCTCTCGATCGCCCTGTCCGCCCCGCTCGTCGCGCTGTCCGGCGTCAGTTCGACGACGGCGACGTTCTTCCGCTGCCTGTTCGCCTTGCCGATCCTCGTGCTGCTGGCTCGATCCCGGGAGCGAGGACACCGTCCGTCGCCTGCCGCGCGGCGGCGCCACGTACTGGCCGGTGTCCTGCTCGGGATCGACATGGTGCTGTGGAGCGAGGCGATCCTCGCCGTCGGCGCGGGGGTCGCCACGGCGCTGGTCAACGTCCAGGTGGTCTTGGTCCCGCTGGCCGGGCTGCTGTGGTTCGGTGAGCGGCCGTCGCGGTCGTTCTGGCTGTCGATCCCGGTGATGCTGGCGGGGACGGCGCTGGCCGGGGGACTGGCCGACGGCGGTGCCGCGGGCAGCGATCCCTGGTACGGCACGGCCATGGCCGTGCTGGCGGGCGTGGCCTACGCCGGTTACCTGATCCTGTTGCGCCGCGCCGGAACCGAAGGCGGCGGTCGCACGACGATGCTCGCCACCGCGACCGCGGCTTCCGCGAGCGTGGGTGGCCTTTCGGGTCTGTTCGCGGGAAACCTCGACGTCGCGCCACCGGCTTCGGCGTTGCTGTGGTTGTTCGTGCTGGCCGTGACCGGCCAGGTGCTCGGCTGGCTCCTGATCGGGAAGGCGCTGTCCGCCCTGCCCGCGAGCGGCGGGTCCGCCGTGCTGATGCTGCAACCCGCCGCCGCGATCCTGTTCGGGGCCGCCCTGCTCGGCCAGTGGCCGACACCGTTGCAACTGGCGGGCTGTGCGCTCGTCGTCGTCGCGGTGGGTGTCGTGTCGCTACTGGGCAGCCGGTCGTCAGGGAACCACCAGCACCGGCCAGTGCCCGGTCCTGATGAGCTTGGTCGCGACGGAGCCCGCGAACCGGTGGCCCGCCTTCTGTGACGCGCCGACCACCACGGTGTCGACCTGGCCGCGGTCGGCGGTGTCGCGAAGCGCGGTGTACGGGTCGCCGAAGGTCTTCAGGAAACTGACCGGCACTTCCAGTTCCTCGGCCGTCGCGCGGATCTGCTCGCGAAGTTCGGCGTAGAGCTGCTGTGCGGTGTCGTGCTCCACCGTCGCCGCGACCGCCGGTCCGAGCGCCGGGCGGCAGACGAAGGCGACGATCAGCCTGCCGCTCTCACGCCGCGCCATGCCGAACGCGAACGCCGCCGCCCGCATCGCCGTGTCGGAGCCGTCGACCCCGGCCAGGATGGCCCGCCCCGTGTGGTGCCGGGGCGGGCCGAAACGCTCCACAGTGGACTCGAAGGCCCTGGCTGCGTTCCCGTTCATCGCGCGCCTACCTGGTGACCCGGTCGGACGCCGGGGCTTCCGTCTTCGGCTCCACGTCGAGGGTGGTGCGCAGGGTGAGCGGCTTGAGCAGCAGCGCCGCGAGCACGCCCACGACGCCAACCGCCGCGGAGATCAGGAAGATGTGCGCGGTCGCGTCGCCGTACACGGTGTGCACGATCGTCTGGACCTCCGGCGGCAGCGCCTTGAGGTTCAGCGCGCTGACGCTTCCCGTCGACGCCTGGCCTTCCGGGACGTGCAAGGCGGTCGACAGGTCGGCGGTGACCCGGTTCGCGAGCACCGCGCCCAGCACCGAGACGCCGATGGTGCCGCCGAGCGACCGGAAGAACGTGACCGAGGCGCTGGCCGCGCCCAGATCCCGCAGCGGCACGGTGTTCTGCACGGCGAGCACGAGGTTCTGCATCGTCATGCCGACACCGACGCCGACCACCGCCATCGCGATGCCGACCAGCCACAGCGGCGAGGCGTGGTCGACCGTGGCCAGGCCGAGGAAGCCGATCACCAGGGTGATCGTGCCCGCCACGATGTACGGCTTCATCCGTCCGGTGCGGCTGATCAGGCGCCCGGAGACGGTCGAGGAGACGAGCACGCCCGCCATCAGCGGAATGGTCAGCAGACCGGCTTCGGTGGGGGAGTAGCCGCGGCCGACCTGGAAGTACTGGCCGAGGAACACCGCGCCGCCGAACATCGCCATCCCGACGGCGAGGCTCGCGACGATCGCCAGCGCGGGGGTGCGCTGGGTGATGATGTGCAGCGGGACGATGGGTTCGCGGACCTTCCGTTCCACCAGCACGGCGAGCACGAGGAGCACGACGCCGCCCACCACCATGAGGGCCGTCTGCCACGAGAGCCAGTCGAAGGTGTTCCCCACGAACGAGACCCAGATCAGCAGCACACTCACGCCCGCGGCGATGAGACCCGCGCCGAGGTAGTCCACCTGGACGTCCTCCCGGCGGACGGTCTCCAGCTTCAGGGTCCGCTGCAGCACGATGAACGCCGCCACCGCGATCGGCACGCCGACGAAGAAGCACCACCGCCAGCCCAGCCACGGCACGTCCACGATCAGCCCGCCGAGCAGCGGGCCGCCGACGGTGGCGACCGCCATGACCGCGCCGAGGTAACCGTTGTAGCGGCCGCGTTCACGCGGCGGGATGATCGCCGCGATCACGACCTGGACCAGGGCCTGCAGGCCGCCGACACCGATGCCCTGGAACGCGCGGGCGGCGATGAGCTGGCCCGTGTTCTGGCTCAACCCGCTGATCATCGACCCGATCACGAAGATCACGATCGCGACCTGCACCAGCGTCTTCTTGTTGAACAGGTCGGCGAGCTTGCCCCAGATCGGGGTGGTGGCCGTCGCCGCCAGCAGGGTGGCCGTGACCACCCACGTGTACTGCGTCTGTGTGCCGTTCAGCGAGCCGATGATCAACGGCAGGGCGGTCGACACGACCGTCGAGCTGATCATCGCCACGAGCAGCGCGAGCAGCAGTCCGGACAGCGACTCGAGCACCTGCCGGTGTCCCATCGCCCCCGGTGGTGCCTCCGCCGTCGTTCCCTCGGTCTTCATGGCGTCCTTTCGAGCGGCAATGTTGCTCACTGTGCAAACTTGCACAGTGAGAACTTTATTCCCCTCGCTACGCTGTCCTGGTGGACACCCTCGACACGCTCCGCACCCGCAAGAAGGCGGCGACGCGGCAATCACTGCACGAGGCCGCGCTCCGGCTGGCGATGGAGCACGGTCTGGACGGTGTGACCGTCGAGGACATCGCCGACGCGGTGGGCGTGTCCCGGCGGACCTTCTCGAACTACTTCGCGAACAAAGAGGACGCGATCCTGCACGCCGACCGCGAGCGCACCGGGCTCCTGGTGTCGCTCGTCGAAGGCAGGCCGTCCGGTGAGAAGCCGTGGCAGGCGCTGCGCGCGGCGTGCCGGGAGCTGTATCGGGCGCATCCCGTCCCCGACCGTGAGTGGGGGGCGCAGCTACGGCTGCTGCGACGGCATCCGTCGCTGCTCGCGCGGCAGGCCGGTGACCGGTTCGCCCTCGAACGCGACCTGATCGCGGTGCTGCTCGCCAGGGGGCACGGCCTCGATCAGGAGCTGGCCAGGCTCACCGCGGCGACCTTCCTCGCCACCTTGCGGACCGGGAACGTGCTGTGGCTGGAAGGCCCGGAGGATCAGCCGCTGCCCGAGGTCGTGGACCGGTTGCTCGGCCGCGTTCAGCTCCGCTGAGCGAGGGTGTTCGCGGACGTCACCACCGAGACGGCCGAGCGGACGAAGGCGGCGACGGCCGGTGACCGGGAGTCCTGCGGCCACATGACGGTGAGGGTCACCGGCTCCAGGTCGTCGACGGCCAGATACGCGATTCCCGTGCGGCGGTAGCGATCCGCCACCGAAACGGGCAGGAAACAGACGATGCTGCCCAGTTCGACCAGTTTGAGGATCTGCGTCAGATCCGAGACGGGACCGTGGGGCACCGCGGTGCCGGGCGGAGCGATCGAGGGGCCTTGGTCGGCGGCGGCGCCGTCGGGAAGGAGCCGGCCTTTCAGATCCGCGAGGGTCAGCCGTGACCTCGCCGCCAGCGGATCGTTGGCCGCCAGTGCCACCAGCCGGGGTTCGGTCAGCAATGGCTCGAAGTCCAGGCCGCGCGCGTCGAAGGGGGAGGGGACGAGCGCTACATCCGCTCGCCCGTCCCGGAGCTGCGTCGGTTGTTCCCCGCGGCCGCCGAGGATCAGCTCGATCGGCAGGGTGCCGTCCTCGGCCTCGTATGTTTCGATGATCTTCGGCAGACACCCGGCGTCATGGTCGGCCTTCAGCGCCAGCCGCAGCCGGGGATCGGGGCGGCCCGCCTGCCGCGCCCGCCGTTCCGCCGCTGCGACCGCTTCGAGCGCGTTCTTGGCGTCCCGCAGGAATCCTTCACCCGCTCCGGTCAGCGTGACCTGGCGGGTGGTGCGTTCGAACAGCCGGACGCCCAGCCGTCGTTCGAGCTCCCGGATCGCCCTCGAAAGCGGCGGCTGCGCCATCGAAAGGCGCTCGGCCGCGCGTCCGAAGTGAAGCTCCTCCGCGACCGCCACGAAGTATCTGAGCTGCCGCGTTTCCAGGTCACTCATATCCCCAGGGTATCAATGGCGACCGAGGCGGTCCTTCGGTCCGGCGGCCGTCCCGGCTTGACTGGGTGACGTCGAAATCCCCCATCACCTCGGAGTCTTCATGATCGTCGTCACCGCGCCGACCGGACAGATCGGCAGCCGGGTGCTCGCCACCCTCCTCGAAAGTGGTGAGCCGATCCGCGTGATCGCCCGCGATCCCGCCCGGCTCCCCGAGCACGTCCGAGCGCGCGTCGAAGTGGTCCAGGGCTCGCACGGCGACGCCGACGTCGTCGACGAAGCCTTCGCCGGTACCGACACCGTGTTCTGGCTGGTCGCCGCGGATCCCCGTGCCGAGAGTCTCGAGGCGGCCTATCTGGACTTCACCCGGCCGGCCTGCGAGGCCGTCAAGAAGCACGGCGTGGCGCGAGTGGTCGGCATTTCAGCCCTCGGCCGTGGCTTCGCGGAGAACGCCGGATACCTGTCGGCGTCGCTCGCCATGGACGACCTGATCGCCGGCACAGGTGTGCGTTACCGGGCGCTGACCATGCCCACGTTCATGGACAACCTGTTGTGGCAGGCCGAAGCGATCGGCAAGCACGGCGTCTTCTTCGGGCCGCTCTCAGGCGACCGCAAGGCACCGACCTGCGCCACCCGCGACATCGCCGCGGTCGCGGCCGGAGTGCTGCTCGACCGGTCTTGGCACGGCGTCGCCGAGGTTCCGGTACTCGGCCCGGAAGACCTGTCCCAGAACGAAATCGCGGAGATCATGTCCGACGTGCTCGGGCGGCCGGTGCGCTACCAGCAGGTCTCCATGGACGCCTTCCGTGCGACACAACGGGAACACGGCTGGTCCGAGGCGACGGCCCAGGGCATGGTCGACATGATGGCCGCCAAGGAGGCGGGCATCGACACCGCCGCACCGCGAACGCCAGAGGCCACCACGCCGACGACCTTCCGCCAGTGGTGCGAGGAGGTCCTCAAGCCGGCTGTCGGTCCGGTGAACTGACGCCCCCGGAGCAGTTTCGCGGCCACTGTCGCCCCGTCGGTCCGGATAGCGTCCGCCACACCGATTCCCAGCTCCGCCACCTGCTCGGCCCAGTACGGCTGGTTCGCGATCCGGGGGACGACCACCTGGGGCGTGCCAGACAGTGAGGCCGTCGTCGTGGTGCCCGCGCCGCCGTGGTGCACGACGGCGGCCGCCCGGTGGAAGGGCGCCTGCTGATTGACTTCGCCGACGACGAAACAGTCGTCGGCGTCGTCGATCGAGGCCACGCCGGCGGTTCACCGGATTCGAGGACTCCTCCAGATCGTCCGGGAGCGGACGGTCGTCGGGCCGGATCCACGCTCCCGTCGGTTGTCCGTCTCGCCTTTCGGGGACGGCGTGCCCGGCCGGAGCCCGGGGCGAGCTTCAGCGACGTCACCCCACGTCGTCGGCAAACACGCATTTCGCGACTCCCCATTTCGCGATTCCCGTCCTTCGGCGCGCAATTCTGCGGAATGACCATGGTCTTGCCGCAAGCCCCATGTCCGCTACAAGTTGAAGGGGGAGATGCGTCCACTTTGGACGGACCTTTTCAGATGGAGCCGGTGCGCAACGCGAAGGCGACGGCGTGTGTGCGGTTGTGCAGGCCGTAGCGCGACATCACCCGGTGGAGGACGTTCTTCACCGTGCTCTCCGAATAGGCGAGTTTGATCGCGATCTCTTCCGTGCCATGGCCATCCGCCAGCAGGCGGAGCACTTCGCGTTCGCGGTCGGACAATCCGGACAAGGCGAGACCGTTGGGGATCAGCAGGTCTTCCTGTATCCGATCGAGCTGGGAGAGCAGGCTGCCCTGCAAACGCGGCGGCAGGGCGCCGGCGCCCTGGCTGACCGCGAGAATCGTCCGCACCAGATGCTCGCCGTCGAGATCGAGCCGCGGCAGCAGAGCGGCCATGCCGCATTCGATCGCCGTCATCAGGACCTGGACCGGGAAATGGTCGGTGACGATCACGCATCTCGGTGGCGCCGGGAGTGACGACGCGGCGCGAACCTGGCGCAGGAAAGTGAAGACCCCGTCGCCGATCGAATCCCCGACCGTCACGATCACTTCGGCCGGTCCGAGGTCGGTTTCGGCAAGCACGTCCAGCCGTTCGTCGGCGCCGAGGATGCTCGTCGTGCCCAGCCCGGCCAGTAGATCCGGCGCATGCACGGCGACTCTGACGCGATCGGTCCTCCTGCTGAGCTTCTCCCCGTGAATCATGATCGAAGTCCCCATCCGAAGCACTCGGAAACCCTGAAGCGGGCAGGCGGACCGGCCGCCGCCCGTCGGGTGTGCGGGCGGTCGATCCGCGATGTGAGTAGTTCTTGCTTTACTTAGAAGCTATAACCTTCCAATGTTGCATGTCAACCGCCGAAGGAAGGCGGCAACGTCACAGGACAAGACGCCCGGAAGGCGGGAAAGGTTCAGTGCGCACGCGATCGGACTCGGGCGAAGGCCGGTCACCGGGTCGTGAGGTCGTCCAGTTCGTCCGCGATCAACAGGCCGGGATCGAATTTCATACCGGTGAAATGGCCGGCGAGTTCGAGTGAGAGCACGCCGTGCAGGCGGGTCCAGAAGGCGAGCGCTCGATGCAGGGTCGCGGACGGGGCCGGATCGTCGCCCGCCCAGTCGCGGTGGCCGTCCAGATGCTCGTCGAACGGGGTTGCCGGCTTGTCGACGGTGATCCCGCGGGACGCTTCGAGCAGCACGGTCATGACTTCGTGCGAAATGGCGGTGGTGTCGTCGGGCGCGTGGTAGCCGGGAACGGGTGTGCCGTAGATGAGGAAGTAGCGCTGCGGGTCGCTCCGGGCCCAGTCCCGGATGGTGACGGCGAGCCCGGCCAGGTCGGCACCGGCGTCGAACGCCGCGCGGACGGTGTCGGCCAGGCTTCGGTAGGCGTCGCGGATCAGCGCGGTGATGAGGTCGTCGCGGCTGGCGAAGTACCGGTACAGGGCGGGACCGCTCATCCCCACCTGTTTGGCGATCGCGTTGAGCGACAGCGCGGGCACGCCGGCGGCGGCGATCTGCTCCCACGCGTGCTGCTTGATCTCCGCGCGCACCTGGTCGCGGTAGCGCTCCCGCGGGCTCTGCCCGTCCGCGTCCGTCATCGGCCCTCCCGCTCCGTCGGCCCGCAGCTTAGTCGGCGCTTCTCCGCGAGTGGTCACTCGGGCAGCAGCGCCAGTTCGCCCAAAGCCTGCTCCCGCCGGGCGGTGAACGACGGCTCGGGGGACAGCTCGACGGCCAGGGTGAGGCACTCCCTGGCCTCCTCGAAAGCACCCGCTTCCCGCCAGGCCCGCCCTTCGCGGAACGCGCAGATCGCCTCCATCGCGTCGAAACCGCCTTCCCACGAGAGCCACCGGCTGGTGCGGTAGTAGCCTGCCGCTTCCCGCCATTCGGCGAGATCGCCGAGTACGTCACCGATGGCGCGCAGGGACAAGGCCTTCAACATCCGGCGGAGGCCGGGATAGGTGTCGGCCGCCAGCCGTTCGGCGTCGGCGAGCACGCCACGGTGGACGGCGAGCGCTTCGGCGTGCTTCCCCGCCGCGAGCAACGCGTATCCGTAGACGTTCCGTGCCGAGCTTTGCCCGTCCCAGAACGGTAATTCGTCCGCCAGCTCGTAGCCGCGTTTCGCGAATTCGAACGCTTCGGCGTCCTCCCCGACGTACCGAAGTACCTGGCCGAGGTAGATCGACGCCCAGGTCTGCTCGGTGCGGTCGCCGATCCGGACGGCGATGTCCAGCGCGCGTCGGTGCGCCTCGACGGCACCTTCGGCGTCGTCGAGGCAGACACTGCAGGCCCAGCCGACGAAGTTGAGCAGTTTCGCCTCGTCCCCGGCGTTGCCGAGCGCCCTCGCCGCGTCCGCGCCGAGGGAGAAGATCTCCCACCACGGCCGCTGGGAACTCCGCCCGTCGGAGTACCAGTGCAGCGCGATGGCGAGATCGCCGACCTCCCGGTGCCAGCCCTTCCGTGCCGCGACCCGGTGCGCGGCGATCCAGTTCCCGGCCTCGATGTCCAGCCAGCGCGCGCTTTCGTCCCGTGAACCGAACCGGCCGGTTTCCGGGGCCCGCGGGTAGAACAGCCTGGCCGCCTCGGCGGCCTTGCCGAGCAGATGGGCGAGCACGATGTCCCGCGCGGCAGGGTCTTCCTCCGCCTCGAACCGTTCCTCGGCGAACAGGCGGATCAGGTCGTGGAACTGGTGCCGTTCCGGATCCGCCGTGGCCTGCAGGAGACTGGCGTCGACGAGTTCGCCGTCGTGATCGCGGACGTCGGCGGGGGCCGCGCCGGACACGACGCCCGCGAGTTCGAGGCCGAAGTCGGCGCCCGGCACGGTCGCCAGAAGCCGGAACAGCCGCCGCGCTCCGGCCGAGACCGCGCGATAGGACAGGTCGAACGCCGAGCGCAGTTGCAGATCTCCCGCCGCGAGCGCGCGCAGCCGGGTGCCTTCGTCACGCAACCGGTCGGCCAGGTGGGCCAGCGACCACTGCGGCCGGGTCGCGAGCCGGTTGCCCGCGATCCGGACGGCGAGCGGAAGGAAGCCGCACAGTTCGACGAGTTCCCGCGCCTCCGCCTGCTCCGCATCGACCCGGTCGGCGCCGATGATCCTGGCGAGCAGACCGGTCGCGCCGCCGTCCGAAAGCGGTTCGAGCCCCAGCCACCGGGCGCCTTCGAGCCCGGCGAGCGTGCGGCGGCAGGTGATCAGGGTGAGGGAGCCCGGCCCGGCGACCAGCAGCGGCCGGAGCTGCGCCTCGTCGGCGGCGTTATCGAGCAGCAGCAGGACTTTCCGGCCTTCGAGCAGCATCCGCAGCAGCGCCGACCGGTCGTCTTCGGAGGCGGGTACCTGCCCCGGCGCTACGTCCAGTGCGCGCAGCAGCCGGTCGAGCGCGGCACGGGCGCTCAGCGGTTCTTCGTCCATCCCGCGCAGATCCATCGCGAAGACCCCGTCCGGGTAGTCCGCGCGCCAGAGATCCGCCGCGGTCACCGCGAGCGCGGTCTTCCCGACCCCGGCCTGTCCGACGATCGCGACCACGCCACCACCCTCGGCGGCCTTGGCGGACAGTTGCGCCAGTTCGCTTTCGCGGCCGGACAGATCCGGCGGCGGCGTGGGCAGCGCGCAGGTCGCCGCGACCTGGGCGGCCAGCGCCGGGTTCCGGCGGCGTCCCTGTTTGGCGACGGTCAGGAAGAACTCCCGGTCACCGCCGGTGAGGCCGAGCGCGTCGGCCAGTACCTCGGCGGAGCGCTGCTGAGCGGCTCGCGCGCGGCCGCGCTCCAGCTCGCGCAGGGCACGGACGCTGATCCCGGAGGCCTCCGCCAGCCGTCCCTGTGTCCAGCCCGCGGCCCGCCGGTGTTCGAGCAGCAGCTTGCCGAACACCGACCGCGTCTCGCTCGCCTCCACCGGTTCCACCGCGGTCCATTCAACCGGCAGGCTTCCGCCGTCGAAAAGCTGCCCCCTGCTTCCGCTTGTCCCGGCTTCGCCGCGGCCGGTTACCTGGAACCCATGTCGACGATCATGACGACGCCCGTCCGCCCGGTCGCCCGGACCGAAGGGCGCCGGGAGATCCTGGTCGCCGTGCACGACGACGGCCCGCTCGTCCGCGCGGGCCTGCGCAGCGCGCTCGGGGACGGCCCCGGCATCACGTTGCGGGACGACCCGGCGCAGGCCGACGTCCTCGTCGCGGTCGCGGGGGACGAGCCGCGCCGGATCCCCGCCGGATCCACCCGGCTGGTGCTGGTGGCCGATCGGCCCAATCAGGCCGAACTGTGGGCCGCGGTGGAACGCGGGCTCGCCGTGGTCGTCGCGCGCTCCGAGGCGACGCCGGGACGGCTGCTGCGCGCGGTCGCCGACGCCCACGCCGGCCGGGGCGATCTGCCCGCCGATCAGCTCGGCAGCCTGCTGCGGGGGATTTCGCGGCTGCACAAGGAAGTTCTCCAGCCGCGTGAGCTCACCCTCAGTGGCCTTTCGCCGCGCGAGACCGAAGTGCTCCGGCTGCTCGCGGACGGGTTCGACACCGGTGAGATCGCCCGGCGCGTGGCCTACTCCGACCGCACCGTGAAGAACATCCTGCACGGCCTGCTCAGCCGGTTCGGTTTGCGCAACCGCACCCACGTCGTGGCGTACGCGCTCCGCGAAGGCCTCATCTGACGAACGGCTTCAGATCACCCCTTCGCGGATCGCGTACGCCACCGCGTGCGACCGGTTCCGCAGGCGCAGCCGGTCGGTGACCGCGTAGATGACGTTCTTCACCGTTCGTTCCGAATAGGACAGTTCGGTGGCGATTTCCTGGGTGTCGAATCCGTCGGCCATCAGCCGGAGGACGTCGATCTCCCGCGACGAGAGCGCCGATCCGGCGGGCCCGCTCGGCGCGAGCAGTTCCCGGTGGAGCCGCTCGGCGTGTTCGGTCAGCCTGCCGAGCAGAGCCGACGGCGGGGTCACGGTGCCCGACGCGGCGACACGGACGCTGTCGGCCACCCGGGAATCGGTCATCGCCGACCTCGGCAGGATGGCGACCACCCGGCACGCCACCGCGGCCGCGAGCCCGCCTTCCTCGATCAGATCGGTCACCAGCACGATCGGCTTGCCGAGTTCGACGGCGACCTCGCGCAACGCGGCGACCGCGTCGGCCGAAAGCCGGTCGAAAGCCGCGACGACGACATCGGTTTCGTCCCGTGCCCGGCCGTCGACCACCGCCACGGACGCGCGGGTGTCGAGGAGGTCGGCCATTCCGGCCTTCGTGATGGGGTCCAGGGCGCAGACGCTCACCCGAACTGCTCGCATGTGTTCCTCTTCTGTCGCGGACGGCCCGCTGTCCACTGTGGATCTTCGATTTGTCAAGGTCCGCCGGTACAGAAAGCGTTGCCCGCATGAGCGAGCACACCTCTTGTACGGTGGAAACCGGGTGGCGGCCCGCCTCGGTGACCCCCACACCTGATGGCGGGTCGCTCCCTTTTCCCGCGCGGCTCGCGGCGATTCTCGCCCGCCGTGCCGGCCCCGGCAACGCAATCGGCCGCGTCCTGCTTCCCGCGCCAGCCGAGAATGGCCGAATGGGCATCCCCTTGCCGTGACCATGACCGCCGACCCAAGAATTATGCCTCCGACCTGCGTAAACGCCACTTTGGCGCAAGATGGCGCCATCTGACACTTGCCATGGCGCCATCGTGGTGCCATGATGGCATCATGGATTTGACGCCCTTTGTGGACACCGTTCGCCGGGAGCTCGCCGTCGCCGCCGAGGCGGGGGGAGCGGAGGCGAGCGCGCTCGCCGAACGCCTGACCGCGCCGCTCGCGTCGGCCATCCGGCTGGCGCTGCTGGACGCGTTGTCCGCGGCGTCGGACGAGATCACCCGTGACCTCGCGCCCGGTTCGGTCGAAGTGCGGCTGCGCGCCGGGGAAGCCAGCTTCGCCGTCACGCTTCCCGCGGCCGAGCAGGACGGGCCGATCGCGGTCGCGGCGCCGGAAGCCCCGGCGCCTCCGCAGCCGCCGCTGCCGGACGAAGAAGGAGCCACCGCCCGGATCAACTTCCGGCTTCCGGAGCACCTCAAGGCACGCGTCGAGGAAGCCGCCGCCGCACAAGGCCGTTCGGTCAACGCGTGGCTCGTGCGGGCCGCGTCCGCCGCGCTCCAGCCGTCGGAACGGGCCACCCCGCCCGCTCCGGTGAGCGGCGGTCACCGGGGCACACAGCGTTACACGGGCTGGGTCAGCTAGACCCCGCTCACCAGCACAAACATCGATCACACCACCTCTGAGGGGACAACCATGCCTACTTTCGCCACCCCGGAACCCATTCTCGCGGACCTCGAGCCGGTCGTCGGCAACGTCCGCATCGTCGCCGGCGACCGCACCGAAACGGTCGTCGAAGTCGCCCCGCTCGACGAGAACAACGCCTCCGACGTCGACGCCGCGAAGCGGACCGTCGTCGAATTCTCCGGCGGCACCCTGACGGTCCGCGCGCCGAAGATGCGCCTGCTCGACTTCAGCAACCGGACGAGGTCGATCGACGTCACCATCGAACTGCCCGCCGGCTCCCGGGTCCAGGGGAGCACCGGCCTCGGCGACCTGACCGCGACCGGGCCGCTCGGTACCTGCCGCTACAAATCCGGAACCGGGCACATCCAGCTCGACCACACAGGTGAGCTGAAACTGCACTCCGCGTCCGGGAACATCGTCGTCGAGCGCGTCGACGGCAACGCCGACATCAGCACGAGCTCCGGCCGCGTGCACGTCGGCGGGATCACGGGCACCGCGGTGGTCAAGAACTCCAACGGGTCCACCACGATCGGCGCCGCCGGTGACTCGATCCGCCTCCGTTCGGCCAACGGCGACATCACCGTGGAAAGCGCCGAACGCGGCGTCGAAGCCAAGACCGCCAACGGTTCGGTCCGCGTGCTCGACGCCGCCAGGGGGACGCTCACGCTCGGAACGTCGTTGGGGGACATCGAGATCGGCATCCGCGAGGGCAGTGCGGCCTGGCTCGACGTGAACACCAACTTCGGCCGGGTCCTCAACGACATGACCGCCGCCACCGCGCCCGGCGACGCGACCGACAAGGTCGAAATCCACGCCGGCACCGCCGTCGGCGACATCATCGTGCACCGTTCCTGACCAACCGGTCCTTACACTTCAGGGGAATCCACATGAGACACCCGGCCATTTCCGCGACCGGACTGCGCAAGTCCTACGGCGACAAGGTCGTCCTGGACGGCATCGACCTGCACGTCCCGACCGGCACCGTCTTCTCCTTGCTCGGCCCCAACGGCGCGGGCAAGACCACCACCGTCAACATCCTGTCCACTTTGGTCGGTCCGGACGGCGGCGCCGCGACCATCGCCGGAGCCGACCTGGCCACCGATCCGGACGGGGTCCGTTCCGTCATCGGCCTCACCGGCCAGTTCTCCGCGGTCGACAACCTCCTCACCGGTGAGGAAAACCTGTTCCTCATGGCGGATCTGCACCATCTGCCCCGCCGCGAGGGACGCAAACGCGCCGCCGAACTCCTGGAACGGTTCGAGCTGACCGACGCCGCGAAGAAGACGCCGGCCACCTTCTCCGGTGGCATGCGCCGGAAACTCGATCTGGCGATGACGTTGATCGGTGACCCCAAGGTCATCTTCCTCGACGAGCCGACCACCGGCCTCGACCCGCGCAGCCGCCGCACGATGTGGCAGATCATCCGGGACCTCGTCGACAGCGGTGTGACGATCTTCCTCACCACGCAATACCTCGAGGAGGCCGACCAGCTCGCCGACCGCGTCGCCGTGCTCGACGGCGGCCGGATCGTGGCACTGGGCACCCCCGATGAACTGAAGCGTCGCGTGCCCGGCGGGCACATGCAGCTGAAATTCCCCGACGCCGTCTCGCTGCGCGACGCGACCCGCGTACTTCAAGTGTCCACTTCGGACGAAGAAGCCCTGGTGCTCCGCGTGCCGACCGACGGCTCCGTCACCGCCCTTCGCGCCGTGCTGGACCGGCTCGACGCCGAAGCGGTCTCCGTCGACAGCCTCACCGTGCACACCCCCGACCTCGACGATGTGTTCCTCAGCCTCACCGGTCACCGGACCGAAGCGACCAAGGAGATGGCCCGATGACCGCCCTGTCCCTCTCGATGCGCGACTCGGCGACCATGCTGCGGCGCAACATCCGGCATATGCAACGCTATCCGTCGCTCACCATCATGCTGATCGGGCAGCCGATCGTGTTCCTGCTGCTGTTCGTCTACGTCTTCGGCGGCACCCTCGGGAACGGTCTCGGCGGCGGCGGAGGCGGCAGAGCCGAATATGTCGGCTACGTCACGCCCGCCATCCTGCTCGTCACCGTGTGCAGCGCCGCCCTCGGCACCGCCATCTCGGTGGCGACGGACATGACCGAGGGCATCATCGCCCGGTTCCGCACGATGGCGATCAGCAAAGCGTCGGTCCTGACCGGCCACGTCGTCGGCGCACTCATCCAGACGGCGTTCGCCCTCGCCGTGGTCTTCGGTGTCACACTGCTCATCGGCTTCTCGCCGACCGCGGGCGTCGGCGAATGGTTCGCCGCAGTCGGCATGCTGTTGCTGCTGACCATCGCGCTCACCTGGCTGTCGGTCGCGCTCGGCCTGGCGGCCAAGAGCGTGGAGACGGCCAGCAACACGCCCATGATCTTCATGCTGCTTCCCTTCCTCGGCAGCGGTTTCGTGCCCACCGACTCCATGCCCGCCTGGCTGCGCTGGTTCGCCGACTATCAGCCGTTCACGCCGGTCATCGAGACCATCCGCGGCCTGCTGCTCGGCACCCCGATCGGCAGCAGCGGCTGGCTCGCGGTCGGGTGGTGCGTGCTGCTTTCGGTCGTCGGGTACGTGTGGTCGAAGTCCTTGTTCGCGAAGGAACGCGACCGCTGAGAGGTCGACTGGGGGTCGCCCCGGGCCGGAACGTTGGTGTTCCGGTCCGGGGCGTTGGTCTTTTGGCGGTCTTTGGTGGTCGGTCTTGCGTGACCACGCAACGCGAGTTTGTTTTCTCGGCGCCATCACCCTTCAGTGTTGTTCGTTCGATTTCATTGTCGCTTAAAATTACGAACGCCTGTTCGATTGCTTGCGGTATTATTGAGGGGTGTCCGAGACTTTCCTTCCTGAGTTGCCGCAGGAACTGTGGCGCGCCGGCAAGCTGGAGCTTGCCCATGGCGTGCAACAGTCTTTGCAGGTGATTCGGATGGCCACCGCCGGTCTGGGGCGATTCTTGGCGGAGATCGAGTCTCGTGGCGTCAAAGACCTGTACGGCTATGGTCGTACAGCCAACTGGTTCGCCGATATCGCGGGACTATCGGTCGGTGAGGCGCGTGCGGTGGTGAACCGGGCCGTCGCCCTGAACCCCACTCGTGCTTTGGATGGCACTGAGGTTCCTGCTGCCGCACCGGCTACTGCTGCGGTGGCGGAGGAGGGGTTGGTCGGGGATGAGCGGATCGATCAGATCCTGGAGATCTTGAAGAAGCTCCCGGCCGACACTTCCACCGAGGACCGGGCCAGTGCCGAGAAGATCCTCGCCGACCTCGCCCGCGACGCCGGACCCCGCCAGCTCGCGGACGCCGAAGTGAACCTCCTGGCCTGGCTGGATCCGGACGGCAATGAGCCGAAGGATCCCGAACCTACTGAGCCGCGCCGGGAGATCACGCTGGAGCGCCGTAAGGACGGGTTCTGGAAACTCACCGGCCTTCTCGATGACGAGACCGGTGCCCGCACCGCGGCCGCCCTGGAGGCGTATGCGCAACCGCGGCCGGTGGACGAGTTCGGCCAGGTGGATCTGCGGATGAAGTGCGAACGGATGGGTGATGCGTGGGTCGACATCCTGGACTTGGCGATCGCCTGCCCGGACCAGCCCGGGACCAGCGGCTACCGCACCCTGCTGCACGTCACCATCGGACTCGACGCACTCAAGTCCGGCCTGGGTAGCGCGTGCGTGGACTTTGTCGGGACGATGAGCGCCCGCGAGGCCCGCCTCGCGGCCTGCGACTGCCTGATGCTGCCGGTTGTCATGAGTGCGGCTGGTGAGCCGCTGGATGTGGGGCGGTTGCGACGGTTCGTCACTCCCGGCCAGCGCCGCGCGTTGAACATCCGGGATGGCGGCTGCGCGTTCCCCGGCTGTCATCGGCGGCCGAAGAACTGCCACGCCCACCATATTCGTCACTGGGCTGATGGAGGTTCTACGGATCTTCGGAATCTGGTGCTGCTGTGCGGTTTCCACCACCGGCTGATCCACCACGGTGATTGGGAAGTCCGGATGGCGGCCGATGGGTTACCGGAGTTCATCCCACCCCAATACCGAGATCCGCTCCGAAAACCCCGGCGCAACACCCTCCACCACGTGTGACCCGAGGAGCCCGCCAGCCACACCGGCGACGGGCCCCTCGCCATGCCCAGCGGACTTGAAGTACATGAAGGGGTCCTTCGGTGCCACCGAGATTTCCCGTTCCGTGAAGGCCCCCTTGAGAGACCCAGAGTCCCTCAAGGAGTCCTTCACGGAACGACGGCCAGGAGCCGGCAGAAGGCCCCGACCGGACCGGTCACAGCACGACTGTGTGGATCTCGGGTCATCCAACGCACCAAAATCCACACAGTCCCCCCAGCCAGAGAACGACGCGTAGCGATCCCCCGAAGAACCCCCCCAGCGGGCTAGACGCATCCGACTCCAGACGGACGCCCGCACACGGGTCCCGCTCCTAGCCTGAAACCCACGAATTCGACAGCAAGGAGCCCGGGTTGCCCAAGAAAACAGCCATCGTGGCGGCCCTCGTCCTGGCCGCCGCCCTGACACCGGCAACACCCGCCGCCGCACTGACGCCGTCGATCACCTGGCACGGCTGCACGACCGGTCCTGGCGACAGCCTCGGCGCCGAACTGGACAAGGCCGGTGCGCAATGTGGCGACGTCGTCGTGCCGGTCGACTACCGGCGGCCGCGGGGCCGGGAGATCACCGTCGCGCTGGCACGGATCAAGGCCACCGATCCCGCGCGCCGCCGCGGCGCGGTGCTGCTCAATCCGGGCGGGCCGGGTGGTCCGGTGATGGAGTTGGTGCTGGCCGGGGCGTCGATGCCGGAGATCGCGGCGGAGTACGACCTCGTCGGCATGGATCCCCGGTTCGTCGGGCGTAGTTCGCCTCTGCGGTGTGCTTGGAACACCGATACGTTCACGCGTTCGGCCGGGCCGGACGTCAGGTCGTTCGGCGAGAGTGTCGCTTTCGCGAAAGAGTTGGCGCGCGGGTGTTCTGGCAATGATCACGAGCTTCTGCGGGCCGCCTCCACCCGGAACACCGCCCGGGACATGGACGTCGTGCGTGCCGCGCTCGGCGAACGGAAGATCTCCTACATCGGCGCCTCCTATGGGACCTACCTCGGCGCGGTGTACCTCCAGATGTTCGGCGCGCGGGCCGATCGGTTCGTGCTCGATTCGTCGGTCGATCCCGAGGTGTTCGGGCCGGGTCTGCTCCGCCCGACCGCCCCGGCGCTCGACGCGGCGTCGAGGAACTGGGCGAAGTCCGCCGCGGGACAAGGACTGGGCGAGCAGACCTTGCGGGACATCGCCAGGGCGGCGGAGCGGCGGCCGTTCAAGGTCGGGAAGTACACAGTGGACGGTCATATGGTGCCGTATCTGTTCTTCGCGGGCCTCTATGACGACCGGCCCGCGTCGCAGGCCGAGTTCGCCACCACCGTGCGGACACTCCGCGATGCGGCGGCGGGTCTTCCCGTCACGCCTTCGGCCGCGTTGAACGCGCTCCTCGACGGCCTGACGACCGGATCCGGCGCCGCCACCGACCGGGCCGGGACGCCGGTCGTCTGCGCGGATCGCGCGGCTTCCCGTGCCCCGGCGACGTACTACCGGGACATCCAGGCGCATCGGGCCGCCGAGCCGCTGTTCGGCCCGCTGGCCCGCAACATCACGCCCTGCGCGTTCTGGCCCGTGGCTCCCGTCGAACACGCCACCCGGATCCGCAACAGTTCACCGGCCTTGCTCCTCGGCTCGACCGGCGACCCCGCGACGCCCTACGCGGGGCAACTCGCCATGCGCAGGGCGCTCGCCGGATCGCGCCTGGTGACGGTGGAAGGCGCGTACCGCCACTCGGTGTTCCTGAAGGGCGACGCGTGCGTCGACACGGCGGTGCGGGACTACTTGCTGAGCGGAGCGCTCCCCGCGGACCGGACCTGCCGCTGACTCCCGCAGGCGAGATCGTGCCGTGGCCGCGCGCCGGTGACCAGGAAGTCCGTCGCGAGGTCGTTGGCGCACTCGTTGTCCTTGAACAGGTACGCCAGATGCCCGCCCTGGTCGACGGTGACCATCCTGGCGCGGTCGCCGAAGGCCTCACGCAGTTTCCGCGCTCCCGCCAGCGGCGTGGCCGGGTCGCGGAGGTTCTGCACGATCAGCACGTTCGACGGGCCGCGGCCGGTGATCTTCACCGGCGGTTCGATCGGCTCCGACGGCCAGAACGCGCACGGCGTGATGTTCGCGGCCGCCGCACCGAACAGCGGATGGCGGAACCGGTCGATCGTGACGTTGCGCCGGTACGTCCCGACGTCCTCCGGCCAGTCGGAGTCGTTGCAGATCACGTGCAGCTGGCTCGCGATGTAGTTGTCCGCCGGGTAAGCCGTGCCGGTGGACGACTGCCCGGAGGTGGCGGGCGGTACGGGTTTCCCGGTGTCGAGCGCGCGCCAGGTCTCGGCCAGATGCGGCAAGCTCTTGTCGTAGTAGAGATCGGCGAAGGTGATGTGGCGGAACACCTGGCCGTTGTAGCCGTCCGGGCTCGGCGTCCTGTCCAGCCGCGCGGCGAGTTCGAAGTACTTCGCCGTCACCTGTGCCGGCGTCCGGCCCAAGCCGTATTCGGGTTTCGAGGCGGCGAACTTCGCGAAGTCGGGGAAGCGGTCTTCGACACCCTGTCCGAACAATCGCGAGAAGGAGGCGTCCCAGCCGCCGGGTCCGGTCGCGCTGTCGATCAGGAACCGGTCGCTGCGCTCCGGGAACAACGTGGTGTACACCGAACCGAGGTAGGTGCCGTACGAGATGCCGAAGTAGTTCACCTTCCGCTCGCCGAGCGCCTCGCGGACCCGGTCCAGGTCACGGGCGGTGTTGGCGGTGGTCATGTACGGCAGGAGCGGCGCGGTGGCCGAGGAACCGCATTTCGCGGCGACGGCGGCGACCCGCTGGGCCTCGGTCGTCACGTCGGCTGAGTCGCGCGCGTACCTCGGGATGTTGGTCGGATGCTCCGCGAGCGACAGCCCGCAGGTCACCGGTGTGCTGTTGTGGACGCCTCGCGGGTCCATCCCGATCACGTCGTAGCTGTCGAGCACCTCCTGCGGGATGTCGAGCTTCTTGAGGGTGGCTGGATAGGCCAGTCCTTCGCCGCCGGGGCCGCCGGTGTTGGTCAGCAGCACGCCGCGGCGCTTTTCCGGCTTGGTGCTCGCGAGCCGCGAGATCGCGATCTCGATGGTCTTCCCACCGGGGTCGCGGTAGTCCAGCGGTACCTCGATGGTGCCGCACTCCAGTCCGAGACCCGACGCTTCTTCCGGGCACGGCCCCCATTTCGGCGGGGGAGCCGCGGACGCGACGGCGGGGGTCGCCGCGGTCACCAAGGCGGCCGCGAGTACAAGAGGCAGGGCTTTGCGCATGCTCATCGGCGCGGCTCCCAGCGGAAGAGCTTCGAAGCCAGGACGACGGCGACGACGACCCAGGCCAGTGTCGGGGCGAGCAGGAGCAGCGAGTCGGCGACCGCGACGCCGCCGTTCCAGGCGTTGACGGCGAGTTCGGTGGCCGAGCCCCCGGGCAGCAGCCGCTTGAGCAGGGGCAGCTCGTCGGTGCCGGAGATGCCGACCCAGGTCGCCACGCCGAGGACGCCGAGACTGACCGGCAGGGTGGTGACCTGGGCGTGCTCGGGGGAGTTGGTCAGGCCCGCGGTGGCCAGGCCGAGGCCGATCATCATGGCGACGGTGGCGAGCACCGCCACCACCAGCAGGGCGATGTTCGCGGGCCTTCCGGTGACCACGCCCAGCACGGTCATGATCACGGCCACCTGGACGAGCGCGATCACGGTGACCGGCAGCACCAGCCCGACCAGGATGGAGCCGTCACCGGCAGCGGTGGAGCGCAACCGTTTGAGGAACAGGTTCTGCCGTCGCGAGGCGAGCGTGGTCACCGAGCTGGCGTAGAGACCGAAAGCGCAGACGGTGAACATCACGATCGCCGCGATGTAACCGAGACTGCCGATCTTGGCGAAGGTTTCGTGCTGGTGGATGAAGAACGCGGAGACGGCGACGGGCATCACGAAGCTGGTGATCAGGACAGAGCGGTTCCGGAAGATCTGGATCAGCTCGCCACGGGCTATCGAAAGCATCATTCTAGTCCTTTGTGGAGGGTCGGCTAGTCGTTGTCGATGGCGCGGAACACGTCGTCGAGCCGGGTCGGTCCCGCTTCGAGGTCCTGCAGGTCGATCGCGTGGTCCTGCGCCCACCGCAACAGGACGTGCAGGTCCTTCTGCAGGCCGTGGGTCTCGATGACGAACTTCCCGTCGGTCTCACGCCTGCCTTGCAGAGGCAGCGCCGGAGCCGACGGCGGCAGCGAGAACCGGATCACGGCGGGCAGCGTCCGCGTCAGTTCGGAGACCGTGCCCTCCTGGTGGAAGGTCCCGCGGTGCATCAGCCCGATGCGGTCCGCGCGCTGCTGCGCCTCTTCCAGGTAATGCGTGGTGAGTACGATCGTCGAACCGTCCTCGCGCAGTTTGTCGACGGCGTCCCACAGCGCGTCCCGCGATTGGATGTCCAAACCGGTCGTCGGCTCGTCCAGGAACACCAGTCGCGGCGAGCCGTACACCGCGGTCGCGAAGTCGAGCCGCCGCTTCTCGCCACCGGAAAGCTGCGACACTTTCGTGTCGGCCTTGCGGGTCAGGTCCACGATGCCGAGTACCCGTTCGAGCCGGTCCGTGCGCCGGGTCAGCGTCCCGATCAGGCGGACCGACTCCTTGACCGTCAGATCCGGGGAGAAACCGCTCTCCTGCAACATGATCCCCATCTCGGGGCGGACGGCGGCGCGGTCACGCGGGCTCTTGCCCAGCACCCGGACCGTGCCGGAGGTCGGTGTCCGGTGTCCTTCCAGGGTTTCGAGGGTCGAGGTCTTCCCCGCCCCGTTCGTGCCCAGCAAGGCATAGAATTCGCCTCGCCGGACCTGGAAGGACAGATCCTTCACGGCGTGGAAGTCGCCGTATTTCAAGTTCAGCCGCTCAACGTCGATCACTGGTGTCATACCCGGATCTCACCCGCTGAGGCGCGGCCAGGGCAGTGCCCTCACGTCACCACCGACCCATGACGTGGTGTCACTGGTGCCCGCCGTCGCGGAGGGCCGATACTGGTCCCATGTCTGATGTGGACACCGAGCCGGCGCAGGGAAAGCTGCGCAGGCTCAACCTCACCATGTTCTTCCCGCTGCTCGCCGTCGGCGGGGCGGTCGTGGTGGCGTCGGACGCGCGGACCTGGTGGCAGGCGGTCGTCCTCGGGGCGAGCGTGCTGGCGGCCATGGTCGCCTTCGTGCGGTGGGCGGCGGGGGAGGTCCTGCGGGTCGCGATCCCGTGCCTGGTCGTCACGGCGGCCGTGTGGCCGTTCTCGGTGCTGGTGGCCGGCGGCAGTTCGGCGTTCTTCGGCGTCTTCCTCGTGGGCTCGCTCGTCGTCCCCCAGCTTCCCCGCCATCGGGTCGCGGCGGGTGTCGCGCTCATCGTGTACATCGCGGGCGTGGGCGCCATGCGGCTCCTGGTCTCCCACGAGGACGTCACCGGTGAGCTGGTCAGCTTCGTCTTCGTCCCGGCCGCGATCACCGCCGTCGTGCTCGGCCTCATGTTCCCCAACAAGCGGTTCTACGACGTCGTGAAGGAACTCGAGGAGTCGCGCGAGCGGGAGGCGGAATTGGCCGTGATCCGCGAACGTGTCCGGTTCGCCGGCGATCTGCACGACATCCAGGGGCACACGCTGCACGTGGTGAAGCTGAAGACCGCGCTCGCCAGGAAGCTGGTGGACATCGACGCCGAACGGGCCAAACAGGAACTGGGGGAGATCCACGCGCTCGTGGCCGACACGATCACCCAGACGAAGGAACTCGCCTATGCCCAGCGACGGCTCAACCTGTCCGCCGAACTGGAGAACGCGAGGAACCTCTTCGAGGCCGCGGGGATCCGCGTGCGCGTCAACCGGGAGGCGGACGTCGATCCGGAGGCCGGAAGGCTGCTCGGCCAGGTACTGCGGGAGACCACGACCAATATCCTCCGCCACGCGCAGGCGACCCGAGTGCGGATCACCCTGTCGGAATGGAGCATCGGTATCGTCAACGACGGCGCCCAGCGAGGGCCACTGCCCGAACTCCGGGGGCTCGCCGCGCTCCGGCAACGCGTCGCCGCGGACGGCGGCGAACTGACGGTGGAACAGGAAGACGGGCAGTTCGTGACGGCCGCGTCCTTCCCGGCCCGGGAGGAAACATGACCACGGTGGTGCTCGCCGACGACGAAGCCCTGCTGCGCAAGGCCATGGCCGCGTTGCTCCCGCTCGAAGGCGAGATCACCGTCCTGGCCGAAGCGGAGAACGGCGAGCAGGCCGTCGAGGCCACCCTGCGGCACGAGCCCGACGTCCTCGTCATCGACCTCGAAATGCCCGGCGTGGACGGCCTCGGCGCGGTCGCGGAGATCCGCCGCACCCGGCCGAACCAGGTCATCCTCATGCTGACCAGGCACGCGAAACCCGGCGTGCTCCGCAAAGCACTCAAACTCGGGGTGCAGGGCTTCGTCAGCAAGGCGGCCGAACCGTCGCACATCACCTTCGTCATCGCCGCCCTGCACCAGGGCAAACGCTGGATCGACCCGGACGTCTCCGCGCTCGCCGTCGTCGACGACTGCCCGCTGACCGAGCGGGAACTGGAGGTGCTGCGGGTGACCGGCGAAGGCTATTCCGTCGCCGAGATCGCCGCCCGGCTCCACCTCGCGCAGGGCACGGTGCGGAACTATCTCTCGAACGCCATGCAGAAGACCCAGACGCAGACCCGGCACCAGGCGGCCAGGTACGCCCGAGAGCACGACTGGCTCTAGCGTGGCCGGACGTGGGCGCGCTCGCCCTGCGGTCCGAACAGGACGAGGGTTTCGACGGCGTGACCGTCGGCCGAGCCGAGCCAATGCGGCAGCGCGGTGTCGAACTCGGCGGCCTCGCCGGGCGGCAGCACCAGGTCACGGTCGCCGACCACCAGTCGCAACCGTCCATTGAGGACATACACCCATTCGTAGCCGCCGTGCGTCTTCGGGCTGGGTTCCGCCGGTTCGTCGCGGCTGGGGATGAGCATCTTGAACGCCTGCACCCCGCCGGCGCGCCGGGTGAGCGGCAGGAACGTCATGCCGTGGCGGTGGATCGGCCGCAAATGGATGCGCGGGTCGCCGGTACGGGGAGCGCCGACCAGGTCGTCGAGCGGCACGCCGTGCACGCGGGCCAGCGGGAGCAGCAGTTCCAGGGTTGGCCGTCGTCCGCCGCTTTCCAGCCGTGACAACGTGCTTTCCGAGATCCCGGTCGCCACCGACAGTTCGGCCAGAGTCAGGCCACGGTGTTTGCGCAGGGCGCGCAACCGGGGACCCACCGAGTCCAGTACTTCGTCCGTCTCGTCCGCCATGCCGTCGATCTTGCCAGGTCGGCAAGTTTTCGTGCCAATTCGGCTGCGCTGAGGCGAAGGTGTGGTCATGAACGCGACGGAATTCTGGGACGAACTCCACGAACGGCGTGCCGCCGGAACACCGAAGGTGAACGCGAGGCTGCCCGAGATCGCCGGTCCGCTGGCCCCGGGCACCGCGCTCGACCTGGGCTGCGGAGGCGGGGGCGACGCGTTGTGGCTGGCCGCCCGAGGCTGGCGGGTGACCGCGGTCGACATCTCCGGAGCGGCCGTGCGCGCGCTCCGGGAACGCGGCGGGCCGATCACGGCGCTCCGGGTCGATCTCGCCGAAGACTTCCCCGACGGCACTTTCGATCTGGTGTCCGCGCAGTACTTCCACACTCCTTTCGCACTCGATCGTGCCCGTGTCCTGCGCGCCGCCGCGGGCGCGGTGAATCCCGGCGGGCGGCTGGTCGTCGTCGATCACGGCTCCGCCGCGCCCTGGTCGTGGGACCAGGACGCCGAGTACCCCACTCCGGGTGACGTGGCGGCCGAACTGGATCTCGACCAGGCGGAATGGTCGATCGAGCGCGCGGAGTCGACAGAACGCCAGGCCACCGGCCCGGAAGGCCGGACCGCGACCGTCATCGACCACGTCCTCATCCTCCGGAGGGCCGGGCGGTGAGCCGCAAACGCGACGCCGGGCCGCCTTCGACGGGCCCCGGCGAGAAGGACGTGCTCGCCGGGTTCCTCGACTATCTGCGTTCCGCGGTCGCGGCGAAGGCCGAAGGAGTACCGGAAGAGCAAGCACGCACTCCGGGCGTGCCGTCGGGGACGAACCTGCTGGGCCTGGTCAACCACCTGACCCAAGTGGAACGGCATTGGCTGCTCGGCCACCGCGTCGCCGATTGGAAGGCGACGTTCCATCCGGGCCCGGACGACACGGCGGCGTCGATTCTCGCCGCCTACCGGGAAACCATCGCCGAGGCGAACGCCGAAATCGCGTCATGGGACGACCTCGCCGCGGCGGGGCCACGCCGGGGATCGCGGCGCTGGACGCTGACCCATCTGATCGAGGAAACCGCACGGCACGCGGGACACGCCGACATCCTGCGCGAACTGATCGACGGCGCCACCGGGCGCTGAAACGGAGACTTCCATGCTTCACCGAGCCGCCGCGTTCGTCGTGGCCCTCGTCCTGTTGACCGCGTGTGGTTCGCCCTCGGCCGCCGCTCCGCCCCACGAGAACATCACCCGCGGCGACGCGGCTTTCGCGCGGCAGTTCCGCCACGAGTTCGCCGACGTCGACGGGGTGAAGATGCACTACGTCACCGGCGGCAAGGGAGCCCCGCTCGTCCTGCTGCACGGCTGGCCGCAGACCTGGTACGGCTGGCACCGTGTCATGCCCGCGCTGGCCGAGCACTTCACGGTGTACGCCCTCGACCTGCCCGGTCTCGGCGACAGCGCCGGCGCGCCGCCCGGTTACGACAAGGCCACCTTGGCCCGCTACGTCCACGGTCTCGTCGCCGGACGGCTGGGCCTGCGCGACGCCCGGATCGTCGGCCACGACCTCGGCGCCGCGGTGGCGTTCCAGTACGCCGCGCAGTTCCCCGGCGACCTCACCAAGCTCGCGTATCTCGACCTGCCGTTGCCGGGTCCCGCGCTCGACGCGGCGGCCTACCGGAACCTGAGCTGGCACATTGCCTTCCACTCGCAGAAGACGGTTCCCGAAGCCGTCGTCGGCGACGACGTGCGCGAGTACCTGTCCCTGTTCTATCCCCAGGTCGCCTACTCGGGGACCGCGTTCGGCGGTCCCGGGGCGCCGTCGCCCTTCGACGAAGCCGAGATCGACGAGTACGCCCGCACCTACACCCGGCCGGAGGTCCTGCACGGCGGCTTCGAGCTGTATCGCACGCTCGGCCAGGACGCGACCGCGAACACCGTCGCGAAACCCATCACCACGCCCACCCTGCTGATGACCGCCGAAGGACTGCTCGAACCGCAGAAGGCCACCCTGGCGCCCCGTGTCACGAACCTGGCCCGCGCGGTCGACGTGCCGCGGGCGGGACATTGGCTCGCCGAGGAGAATCCGGAGTTCGTGAGCGCCGAACTGGTCAAGTTCCTGAAGTAGGGAGGGGTAAGGCAAAGGTGTCGGGTCGCGGGGGTTTCGTGGCCTGTCACCTTTGCCTTGCCCCTCAATAGAACCGCACCAATCACTCACGACCCTGTCGAAATCCGTACATACATACACCAAATGGAAATCCGACTGTCGGATAGCGTCCTTTGTGGACATACAGGGTTCGGGCTCATCCCGGTCAGCTGCCGCTCCGGGTCGCCGAAGATGTCCAGCTCGACTCACCACGGGCGAGACTGACCAGCGGCTATGCGGCGGGGAGGGGTGTGAAGGTCGAGTTTCCTCGGTTGAGCCGAGGGAAGGGGGCCTTCACGCGCGGCTGTGGCTGGTGGGATGCTTCGCCCGTGTCCTCTTCACCGATGCCTTCGTTGGACGTCCTCAACCATCCTCTCCGCGAACAGTTCGAGGTGTTCCTCGACGAGCATCGCCGGGTGCTCGACGACTGCCTGGAGGGGGTGACCGAGGAGCAGGCGCGCCGGTCGCTCGTTCCCTCCCGCACGACTCTGCTCGGTCTCGTGAAGCACGCGACCTTCGTGGAAAAGGTGTGGTTCGACGAAGCCGTCACCTGCCGCCCGCGGACCGAGATCGGCCTCCCCGCCACCCCTGACGAATCGTTCGTCCTCGACGAGGAGGACACGATCGCCACCGTGCGGCAGGCGTATCGCGAAGCCTGCGAGGCGTCGCGCAAGGCGGCTGCGGCCCTCGATCTGGACGACCTGCTCCTTGGGAACCGGCGTGGTCCGCTTCCGCTGCGGTGGGTGTACCTGCACATGCTGCGTGAACTCGCCCAGCACGGCGGCCACGCGGACATCCTGCGGGAGCAGATCCTGAACGCGTGACAACGCCCGATGGCGGGGAGCAGGCGCTCCCCGCCATCGGGCGTTTTTCGTCAGGAACGGGTCAGCGTGACCCCGTACTTGTTCGCCGCGTCCACGACCGGCTGGTAGTACGAGTACGAACCGGTGGCGTTGGCACCCTGGTTGTAGCCGCAGTCGTGCCCGTCGGCGGGGCCGCCGGAGGTCATGCCCTGCGCGGTGTTGCCCGCGATGTAGGCGCCGCCGCTGTCGCCGCCCTCGGTGCAGACGGTCGACTTCGCCAGCCCGGAGGTGGCGACGCTTTCGCCGCTGTAACGGACGGTCTGGTTGTAGGCGGTGATCTTGCCGCAGGTCCAGCCGGTGGTGTTGCCCGCCTTGCACAGCGTGGTGCCGACCGGCGCCTTCGAGCTGCCGGTGATCCGCACCGTGGTGCCCTTGCGGGTGTCCACGTAGCCGCGGCCGGTGTCCTCGGCGTCGATGTCCATCAGGCCCATGTCGGCCGACGGGAACTGGGTGGCGACGCCCCGTCCGATGTGGACGCCGTTGCGGTTCAGGATGTCCGGGTTGCCTTCGACGCAGTGCCCGGCGGTGAGCAGCACGTTGTTGCCGTTGCTCGTGGTGCCGGGGAAGCCGAGCGAGCAGTTGGTGCCGGGGACGAGGTCCATGATCTGGCCGGCGATGACGTCGGCCTGCGTGGTGTTGCCGTTGGCGACACCGGTCTGGACCGCCACGCCGGGCAGCGCCGTGAGGCGGCGGACGAGCGCGCTGTCGGCACCCGGCTGCACGGTGACGACGACCTTGTCGGCCGCGAGTTCCGGACCCCACGCCTGCACCTGGCCGACGTCCTTGCCGATCACCTTGCCGACGGTGGCGGACAGGGCGTTCAGCGCGTTCTCGCCACGGGCGCCGGTGCGCGGGGTCAGCCCGGCAGAGCGGACCGCCTCGGCGGATCCGGCGTCGGCGGCGTTCACCACAAGGGCGCCGGCGTCGTCGAAGTACGCGCCGTCGGTGTGGAGACCGCGTGTTCTGATGCTCTCGAGCGAGGCGATCAGGTTCTTCTCGTGGTCCAGCTTCTGCGCGGCCTGAAGCGGGCTGACGCGCAGCTGGGCGGCGAGGGTCTCCAGCATCGTCTGGTCGTAGGCGGTGACCGGTGCGGCGGTCGCCGGGACGGCGAAAGCGCCGATTCCGGCGCAGACGCTCAGCAGGGTGAGCATGACGGGTCCGCGAATTCGCATGCGAATTTCCTTCGATAAGGAGGGGACGACGAACCGCCGGAATATGGTTTAAAAGGCAGGGACCGGGCGGTTCATCTCGACGTCACGCACAGTACGAGCGCCCGTCTTCCTCGCCGTAGCGCCGAAAGTAGGTTCCGCGATCACGGTCCTACTTTCGTAGGCAAAAGCGTGAATAGCCGTGTATTCAATCGCGCGGAAGTGTCATTGTCCGAAAAGTGTCAGCAGTCGAGGTAGGTGTTCAGCGCGGCTGCGCCGGAGAGCAGGGCCCGGCCCCTCGCCGAGAGCCGCGAGTGCCAGTCGCTCAGTGTCGACTCGAGCGGCACGACACCTCCGGCCGAGCGGACCTGGTCGATCAGCGGCGCTATCCGCTCCAGGAGGTAGCCGCCCCGCCGGAGCTGACGGGCCAGCTTGGCGTCGCGCACGTCGGCCGCGCTGTAGACGCGGTAGCCGGTCCGCGGGTCGCGTTCGGGCCGGAGCAGGCCCGCACGTTCCCATTCGCGCAGCGTGGCGGGCCGGACGCCGAGTTTCCTGGCCAGCGGACCGACGAACATCTCGCCCCGCTCGTGCGGCACGGGTTCGAGATCGCGGAGCGCGTCCGCGACGGCCTGGAGGGTGCGGCGATCCTCCAGCAGCTGCGCGTGGCTCTCGTCGACGAGCCTGAGCGCTTCCTCGACCGCGTCCCGGTTGACCGCCTCCATGATCGACGCCGCCGTCGCGTGACCGTGCCCGGGTACGAGGGCCAAGAACGCCCGCAGGGCCTGGGCGTGCCGGGGCGTGTAGGTGCGATAGCCGTGCGGACCGCGTTCGGCGGCGGGAAGGATGCCGTCCGCCTCGTAATTGCGGACGGCCTGCGTGGACAGGCCGTGCTCACGTGCCAGGTCGACCGGCCTGAGCCGCTCGCGGGTTTGAAGGTTTCGGCCCACCGCCCCACGATATTCGGTCCGCTAACCGCGCGAGGAATCCGCGCGCCGTTCGTACCGTGCGCGGGCCAGCCGGTAGGCCGTGCCGAGCAGTTCGCGGATGACCGCTTCGGTCTTCAACGCCGGGTTCACCACCGCCAGCCAGCCCGCCGTCCCGTACACCGGGTGGGCGATCACAGTGTCTTCGACGGCGGGGTCGATGTCGGTTTCGGCCGCGTCGCGGGGAGCGCGGCCGAGCAGGCGGGTGAAGTCCTCCCTGCCCGCGTGGATGTTCACGCGGAACGCGCCCGGCCGGTCCAGCCGCGAGGCCTCGTCGCCGGGGTAGTTCTTGGTCACGACCGTCGCGAAGGGCTGGACGTTCGCCGGGACGACGCCGTCGGGGGAGTAGTAGAAGAACGCGTCGCCCCAGCTGAGCTCCGGCCACTCGTCGCCCGGCCCCGGCGTGAGGGTCAGGACGCCGTCGAGGTCCGAAACGAAGCCGATGATGTCGTCGATGTTCATGTGTTCAAGCGTCGCATTAAAGTGCTTATGGAGGGTTCGGGTACGTTTTCGACGAGGTGATGGTGTCAAGTCTCAAATCACTGCGCACAGCGGAGATCGCTCGCCTGGCGGGCTACTCTGTGCAGCAGGTGCGGAATCTCGAACGTGACGGCGTGCTCCCGGCGGCGACGCGGACGGCCTCCGGCTACCGGAGCTACGAGGAGATCCATCTCCGGTCCGCGCTGGCCTATCGCGCGCTCGCCGCCGGAGTGGGGCCGGTCGAGGCGAAGAAGATCGTCCGCGCTCTGCATCGGGATCCGCTCCCCGACGTCCTCGCGCTCCTCGACGCCGCCCACGCCGGGGGCGACGCCGAACGCGCGGACCTCAAGGAGGCAAGGGAAGCCGTCCGGGTGATCTCCCGCGAACCGATCGCAGACGTCCGCGGCTCGGACTCGATGAGCGTCTCCGAACTGGCGTCGGCGCTCGGCGTGCGTCCTTCGACGTTGCGTCACTGGGACGCGGAACGGCTCGTCGTCCCCGGCCGCGACGAGCGGGGGACGCGGCGGTACACGCCGTCCCAGGTGCGGGACGCGCGGATCGTGCAGCAGCTGCGGTTGGCCGGGTACCGCGTCGCGCCCCTTCGGGCCCTGATGCCGGAGCTGCGGCGATCCCGGAGGCTGGAGGACGTCGCGGCCGCGCTCTCCGCCCGGGGCGCCGGGATCACGGCCCGCTCGCGGGCTCTTTTCGACGGCACCGCCGAGCTTTCCCGCGTGGTGGAGCCGGATCAGCGGGTGCAGCACCAGAAGACCGTCGCGTCGTAGGGCGAGATGACCAGCTTGAAGTACTCCTCGCAGTCGGTGAACCCGGCCCGCTCCGCCTGGGTCCTGGCGTCGTGGCGCGCGTGGAACAGCGCGAGGCCGAAGTCGCTCGACCCGTGGCCGACGAATTCCCTGGTCTCGAGCGGACTCGCGGAAGCAGGGGTGGCGATCGCGCCCATGACGGCGGCCGCGCCGAGCAGTCCGAGCAAGGTTCTCCTCATACCGACCACGCTAGGGCCGGTCCAGTGCGCGATTCGCCCACTGGATGGAGGTTCCTGCTGCCGCCGTCCGTCGCAGGCGGGTTCGCACGGGGCGCGAACCGGATATCGTCACGGCATGTCTTCTCGCGAAGTGGGAACCCGGCGCGCCTTCGACGCCGCGGCCGCCGATTTCACCGCGCTGGGCCGCCATCTGTGGGAGCCGATCGGCGCGGCCACGGTCGCGGCCGCCGGACTCGGTGAAGGTGACCGTGTCCTCGACGCCTGCTGCGGCACCGGGGCCTCGGCGATTCCCGCGGCGCGTGCTGTCGGGGCCGGCGGCGTGGTGGACGCGATCGACCTCTCCGGCCCGATGATCGGCGAGTTGCGCCGCCGTTCGGCGGATCTGCCGCAGCTGCGCGTGCACGAAGCCGACGCGACGGCGTGGGACACGGGCGACTACGACGTCGTGCAGTCCGCGCTCGGCATCTTCTTCTTTCCCGACATGACGGACGGCACCGAGCGGCTGATCTCCCGGGCCCGGTCCGGCGGCCGGGCCGTGTTCACCATCTGGCGCGGCGGATCCATGGTGGCGGCGGGCCGTCACCTCGGCCGCGCGGTGGCCGAGGTGACCGAGTCCGCTCCGCCACCGGAACGGAAACCGGGTTTGATCGACCGCGTCGATCAGGCCGACACTTATGCCGCATGGCTTTCCGAGCGGAATCTGTCCGATGTGGACGTCGTGGTCAACGAGCTGCGGCTGACCATGACACCGGAGGTCGCCTGGCTGGTCGTCATCGGCTCCGGGTTCCGTGGTCTTCTCGCCGACCTCGAACCCGGCGCCGTCGAGCAGGTGCGTGAGCGCTACCTCGATTCCCTGCGCGCCGAAGGCGTGACAGAACTCGACGCGACGACGCTGATCGGCTCCGGCACCGTCCGCTGACGACAGTGTCCGCTTCGGTGTACAGTCGTTCACTCAAACCGGGGTGAACGGGTGGGACACGGGTGCGACCAGACAACGACTCCACTGTCCGGGGCCGAGGGCAAGGACCGTTCGGCTCCTGGCTGCTCGGTCCGCTCGATCAGGACTCGGCCGTGTTGCGGCGCCGCGTCCAGGGGCTGCTCACCGGGACGCTGATCGCGACCAACGTCATCGGCGCGCTGGTCGTGGTCGGACTGGCGGCCCTGCTCATGCCCGCTCCCGGCATGTCCGGCGATCTCGTCCGCGTCACCGCGATCGCGGTCCCCGTCTACGTGGTCTCCGCCGTGGTCGTGGGCGCGCTGTGGGGCACCCGCGGCGCGTTGCGGACGTTGCGCTGGGCGGCCGACGGCCGGACGCCGACCGACGAGGAGCGCGCGGCGAGTCTTCGTGTCCCGTTGCGCCTGACGCTGGTCCAGGCGGTGCTGTGGGGCGTCGCGACCGTGGTCTTCGGCGTGCTGGCCGCGCTGGTGCAGCCGCGGGTGGTGCTCACCGAACTGCTCGTCGTCGCGTTCGCGGGTGTGGTCGTCTGCGCGATCGCTTATCTGGCGGGAGAGTTCATCCTGCGGCCGTACGCCGCCTTGGCGCTGACGGGCACCTCGCCGGCGCGGCGGCTCAGCGGCGGGGTCAACCTGCGGATGCTGCTGTTCTGGTGCCTCGGCACCGGCGTGCCGGTGGCCGGGCTGGTGGTCACGGCGGTGCTGGCGTGGGCGCGCGGCGACGTGTCGACCACGAAGCTCGCCATCTCGGTCATCGTGCTCGGCCTGGTGGTGCTGGTCTTCGGTCTGCTGGTGACCGTGTTCACCGCCCGCGCCGTGGTGAACCCGATCCGGTCGGTGCAGCACGCGCTCGGCCGGGTGCGTGCCGGTGACTTCGCCGTGGAGATCCCGGTCTACGACGGCACCGAACTCGGTCTGCTGCAAGCGGGCTTCAACGGGATGGCCGCCGGTCTCGCGGAACGCGAACGTTTGCGCGACCTGTTCGGCAGGCATGTCGGCGAGGACGTCGCGATCGAGGCGATGCGCACGTCCGCCGAACTCGGCGGCACGGTGCGGACGGTGTCGGTGTTGTTCGTCGACCTGATCGGGTCGACCGCGCTGGCCGCGAGCCGTCCGCCCGAAGAGGTCGTCGGCCTGCTCAACCGGTTCTTCGCGGTGGTGGTCGACGAGGTCGACCGCAACCACGGGCTGGTCAACAAGTTCGTCGGTGACGCCGCGCTGGCGATCTTCGGCGCACCGGTGCGGCTGGAGGACCACGCGACCCTCGCGCTGTCCGCCGGACGGGCGATTTCGCGCAGGCTGGCGGCGGAGGTGCCCGAATGCCCGGCCGGGATCGGCGTGGCGACGGGTGAGGTGGTCGCCGGGAACGTCGGCGACCCGCGCCGGTTCGAGTACACGGTGATCGGCGACCCGGTCAACGAAGCCGCCCGGCTGACCGAACTGGCGAAGAACGTCGAAGCCCGGTTGCTCGCTTCGTGGACGGCGATCGAGTCGGCGGCCGAAGACGAGGCCGCACAGTGGATGGCGACGGAGGACGTCACGTTGCGGGGCCGCAGCCGGCCCACCACGCTCGCGACACCCAAGTCCCGACCTGTGGTGGATTCACAGCCCTTGTGAAGGGGCCGTGAATCTTGCGCGGCGGCCCTCGCTCCGCCACACACGGACCTGATGTTTCCTGGCACGCGAGCGCGTCCATGCCCTGTGAACGATCACAGCGGCTCCTTCGCGCCCGGTGAGGGCGTTGTTCCCGAAGCCGGAGCGGCGCACGGTGATCTCCCCATCCCCGTGTCAAAGGAGACATCTGTGAAGAGTCTTTCGAGGGCCGCGCTGGCCACCGGAGCCGCCGTCTTCGCGCTGGGCATGCTGCCCGCCACCGCTCTCGCGCAGCCCGGCGACGCCGGGGACCGGCCCCACGGCCTGATCCAGACCCAGACCCACACCCAGGTGCGCGAGGTCGCGCCGGTGGCGGGGACCGCGATGACGGTCGCCGCGACCGCCGCCTCCAAGCAGCTGAACTACACCCAGCAGGTGCAGCAGTACAACCAATGGTGCTGGGCGGCGGACGGTTCGAGCATCGAGCGGTCGATGGGCGGCACTGCCACCCAGGCTCAGTTCTGCGCCGCGGGCAAGGGCACGTCGGCCGGGTACTGCCCGAACCAGCCCGCCCAGATCCCCGAGATCGTCCGCGGTTTCCGCGGCACCGGCTTCTCCGCGCAGGACGCGGGCGGGCCCATCGGTTTCAGCTCCGTCGTCAGCCAGATCGACGCCGGGATCCTGAACCTGACGGGGATCTACTGGACCTCCGGCGGCGGCCATGCCGAGGTGATCTACGGCTACGACTCGGCGAACCAGTCGATCATGGTCGGCGACCCGTGGCCTACGTATCAGCGCTACCAGACCTGGAACTACAACCAGTACCGCAGCAACGGCCAGTTCCGCTGGAACGACACCATCGTCAACATCCGGAAGGGCTGACCCGCGGTCATGAACACGATCTGCCGGAAGTTCGCCGGTTGTCTCGCGGTGGCCGTCGCGACGCTGCTGCCCGCCACGCTTCCCGCCGCGGCGGGTGAGGGAGTCGTCCCGCTTTCGGACGGCGATCTCGCGGCCGCCGTGCGTGTCGCCGGGCAGCCGGACGCGATCGGCCTCGCGAGATCGAACTTCCGGCAGGTCGCCCGGATCGAACCCCGGCGGATCACCATGGGGGAGAAGGGAATCCCGGTCTACACCCTCAATCCCGACTTCGTCAGGGGCATCACCGGCGCGCCCGCGGGTGTGCTGAGATCCGTCGCGGTGACGGCCACCGCGGATTCCGGCCAGAAGGCCACGCTGCAAGCGATGCCCGAGGGCGCGGGAAAATGGGTCGCGGCGAGCGTGTTCTCAGGCAACGACGAAGAAACCCTGAGCGTGCGGCTGAAGCCCGGTTCGGTCCTGCTCAACGAACCCCAGATCAACGGCTGGTACGAACTGGGCCCCGACGGTGTGGTGCTCCTGCAGGCGAGCCTGCCGCAGTCGCCGGTGGGGAAGTTCGTGCCGCTTTCCGGCTATCAGCGGGAAGTACACGGCCGCTACGCCGACAAACTGCCGGGATCGGACTACCAGCGCGATCGCGGGATCGGCTTCAGGCAGGCCGTGCCCCCGCCCGTCGACACCGGGCCGCCGGTCGCGATCGTGGCCGGTCTGATCGCCGCCGGGGTCGCCGGGGCGGGAGTCGTGCTGGTCGCGGTGTGGCGGAAACGCCGCCTCACTCCCAGATGAGGTCGATCCCCGCTATCCCGACGCCGAGATCCTCGAAGTAGGCACTGACCGTCGCACCCGGCCCGGGGTGCAGCGGTTCGCTCACCACGGGGGCCAGTTCTTCGCGCTCCCGCACGGTTTTGACGCAGCGGGCCGGGATCGCGCCGTCGTCGAACCGTATCCGGAGCAGATACGCCGACATGCGGGAGCGCACCGTCCGGTGGAAACAGGTCGAACGGACTGACGCGGCCAGGCGCAACGTGAACGCGAAGGTGTGTGTTTCCCCTTCGGCCAGGCCGCGGTCGAAGAGGAGCTCGAACACCATCCCCGGCGACGAGGCGCTTCGGCGCACTCTGCCTCTTCGGCAGCCGTCGGTCGCGAAGACCGTCGTGGCCTCCATGTCGGTGCCGGGTTCGTCCTGATGGGTCACCACGAAACCGTCCGCGCCGGGCTCCCGGGCCCGCACCACCATGGTCGAGGAGATCTCCGAGATCCGGCCTTCCCCGGTCATGGTCAGCACGTCGACGACGGTCGCGACGTCGAGCTTCGCGTTTCCCGCCGCGCCGGGTGTTTCGCTCAGTTCGTCCAGCAGCGAGCAGGTTTCGGTCCAGCTTTGCCGCAGTTCCGGCAACGAGGGCCTGCGGTCGTCGCCGGGCGGCCGCCGTTGCGGGCCGATCAGGACGACCAGACTGTCCGCGGGCAGGCCCAGCACCGCTTCGAGCGCGCGAACGACGTCGAGCGAGCGCGGCGTCGACGGATGCCGGAGCCCACGCTGCCAATAGCTCAAGGTCGATTCGGCCACGGAAACCCCGCGTGCCGCCAGATGCGCGCGGATCCGGGACAGGGAAAGCCCGCGGTGCTCCACCGCTTCGGAAAGCGCGCGGGGGAACGGGCTGGGCCTGAACTCGCGTTCCTGGTACATGGACACCCCCCACCGACGCCGGGTTGGCGCAAAGCATGCGCAGTCCGGCGCCGGTCGGCAACCGCCTAAGGTCGAAAACCGGACTTTCAGGCGAATTCGAGCCGCAGGCTTGCCCGATCCCATGCGCGGCGCCGACGGCGTATACGCGAAAGTGTTCGCATGACAGCCGACGCGATGATCGAAGACCTCAGGACGCTCGTCGAGATCGAGTCTCCTTCGGGGGACATCAAGGCTTTGACGGCCTCGGCCGAAGCCGTCGCCGCTCTCGTCGAGACCCGTCTCGGCGGAACCGCGACCCTGGTGGAGAGCGCGGCGGGACCGCACGTCCGGTGGTCCGGCGGCGGCGAGCCGCGCGTGCTGATCCTGGGGCACCACGACACCGTGTTCCCGATCGGCACCTTGGCGCGCCGCCCGTTCGCGGTGGCCGACGGCCGGGTGACCGGTCCGGGGGTGTTCGACATGCTCGGCGGACTGGTGCAGGCGATCCACGGCCTGGCGGCGCTCGAGGACCTGACCGGCGTCGAGATCCTGGTGACGGCCGACGAAGAAACGGGCTCGCACGAATCCCGGGCGCTCATCGAGGAGCGTGCCCGCGCTTGCGGCACGGTGCTGGTGTTCGAAGGAGCGGCCGACGGCGGCGGTCTCAAGATCGCCCGCAAGGGCTGCGGCACGTTCGAGGTCGTCATCACCGGCCGGGCGTCGCACGCCGGTCTCGAGCCGGAGGCCGGCGTGAACGCGCTGACCGAAGCCGCGCATCAGGTACTGGACATCGTCGCGCTCGGCAGGCCCGAGATCGGGACGAGCGTCACCCCGACCGTCGCTTCGGCGGGAACGGCGAGCAACGTCGTGCCCGCCTCCGCGACCGTCGTGGTCGACGTGCGGGTCGAGTCCGCCGCGGAGAAGGAGCGCGTCGAAGCGGGGTTCGCCGCGCTGACCCCGCGCCTCGAAGGGGCGGAAATCATGGTGCGGGGCGGGATCCACCGGCCGCCGATGCCCGAATCGGCCGCGGCGGATCTGTTCGCCGTCGCCGGGCGGCTACTGCCCGGAGTCGCCGGGGTGGCCGTCGGCGGCGGGAGCGACGGCAACCTGACCGCCGCGATCGGCGTCCCGACCCTCGACGGGCTGGGCGCCGTCGGCGGCGGAGCCCACGCCGATCACGAGTACCTGCTGGTCGAGTCGATGGTGGAGCGGGCAGGCCTCGTCACCGGCCTGGTGACGGCGACCCGAGGCCGCTGACCCGCTGTTCTTGCCCGATTTCGGGCAAGAACTGGCGTTTCGGAGGCCCGATGTGCATGATGGGCTCCGTGGAGGACGCGGACATCGTCGAGCAGGTGGCCTTGTCGACAGGTCTGTCGACGGCCATCGCCGCCCGTGTCGTCGAGGACGTCCTGGCGTTCTATCGGCAGTCTGTCGAGCAGTACGTCCGGGAGCGGCATGCCCGATTGCAGGCCGAGGGCGGGAAGAACCCCGAGATCTTCCCCCGGATCGCCGGAGAACTGAGCCGTCGTCTCGTCGCGCCTCCCGACCTGTCCGAGCGGCAACTGCGCCGCATCGTCTACGGCTGACGGAGCGCGCCCGCTCTTCGCGTGCCCTGTCCGTTTTCTCTGTGAGGTTGACTCGTCATGTGCGGAATCGTCGGCTACATCGGCGGCCAGAACGCCGCCCCGATCCTGATCGAGGGGCTGACGCGGCTGGAATACCGCGGCTACGACTCGGCCGGGATCTCCGTCCTGGGCGGTAAAGGCGCCCAGGTGCACCGGATCGTGGGGCGGGTGCGGAATCTGACCGCGGCCCTGCCCAAACGGCTCGCGGGCAAGGTCGGCATCGGGCACACGAGGTGGGCGACGCACGGTCCGGCGACCGAGGCCAACGCCCATCCGCACGTTTCCGAGGACGGCCGGATCTCGGTGGTGCACAACGGGATCATCGACAATGCCGACGCCCTCCGCGAGCAGCTCACGCAGGCCGGGGTGACGCTGACGTCGGAGACCGACACCGAGGTGCTCGCACACCTCATCGCGAGGTCGGGCGCGAAGACCCTCGAAGACGCGGTCGTCGAGGCCGTCTCGCGGGTCACCGGTACCTACGCGATCGCCGTGACCGACACCGGGCACCCCGACCGCGTCGTGGTCGCGCGGAACGGTTCGCCGCTGATCATCGGCGTCGGCGACCGCGAGATGTTCGTGGCCAGCGACCTGTCCGCGCTGGTCCGGCACACCTCGCAGGTGGTGCACCTCGACGACGGCGAGTTCGCCAGCGTCTCGGCCACCGGCTACCGCACCTTCACCGTCGACGAGAGCGACACCGGCAAGGCCGCCACGGCGATCGACATCCAGGCAGACGATCTCGACCTCGGCGGGCACCGGCATTACATGTACAAGGAGATCCAGGAGCAGCCGGAATGCCTGGAGCGCATGATCCGGGGCCGTCTCGACGACCGGTTCGGAGTGTCCCGTTTGGACGGTCTGAACCTGACTCCGCGTGACCTGCGTGGTTTCGCGAGGGTGAAGATCCTCGGCTGCGGCTCGGCGTACTACGCGGGCCAGATCGGCGCGACCATGATCGAGGACCTGGCGCGGGTCCCGGCCGACGCGGAGGCCGCGTCCGAGTTTCGCTACCGCAACCCCATCATCGAAGCGGACACGCTCTACATCGCGGTCAGCCAGTCCGGCGAGACGGCGGACACCGCGTTCGCCGTCGAAGAGGTCAAGCGCAAGGGCGGCCGGGTGGTCGGCCTCGTGAACGTCGTCGGCTCGACGATCGCGCGGGCCTGCGACGGCGGCCTGTATCTGCACGCCGGTCCGGAGATCGCCGTCGCTTCGACCAAGGCGCTCACCAACATGGCCGTCGGTTTCGCGATGATCGCGCTGGCGCTCGGCCGCGTCCGCGATCTGTCCAATGCGGACGGACAGCGGATCGTCGCGGCACTCCGCGCGTTGCCGAAGCAGGTCGCGGAGATCGTCGAGGCGGAGGCCCAGATCGCCGAGCACGCCAAGATCTGCGCGGACGCGCGGAGCCTGTTCTTCATCGGCAGGGTCCGCGGCTTCCCGGTGGCGCGGGAGGGCGCCCAGAAGTTCAAGGAGATCTCGTACCGGCACGCGGAGGCCTACCAGACCTCGGAGCTCAAGCACGGCCCGCTCGCGCTGATCGACGAGGAGCTGCCGACGGTCGCGATCGTGCCGTCCGACGACCTCGCCGACCGCAACCTGGCCGCGATGCAGCAGATCAAGGCACGCAAGGGCCAGGTGCTGGCGATCACCCACGCCGACGTGGATTTCGGCGATCTCGACGTGCCGCGGTTCGTCGTCCCGCGTTCGGAGCCCGAACTCGACCCGATCCTGCTCACGATCCCGTTGCAGCTGCTGGCTTACCACGCCGCGCTGATCCTCGGCCACGACATCGACAAGCCGCGGAATCTCGCGAAGTCCGTCACCGTGGAATGATCTCCTGAGCCGTCGAAGGGGTCAGTCATGAGGCAGTACCTGCTCGCCGTCCAGCTCGACGAGAGCACGCGGGACGCGCCCGAGGACGAGGTCCTGGCGATGATGGCCAGGACGGGCAAGGTCACCGACGAGATGAAGGCCGCCGGGTCCTGGGTCTTCGTGGGCGGCCTGGAGCACTCGGACGTCTCCACGGTCGTCCGTCCCGAAGGCGGCACGACCACGATCACCGACGGGCCGTTCGCCGAGACGAAGGAACAGCTCGGCGGGTTCTGGGTGATCCAGGTCGACGACCTCGACCAAGCGCTGGCCTGGGCCGAGAAATGCGCGCTCGCCTGCGGGCAGCCGATCGAAGTGCGGCCGTTCGGCGACCCGCGGCGTTGACGTCGATGGATTTCGACGGGATCTACCGGGCGGAGTACGGCCGGTGCGTGGCCACCCTGACCCGCCTCCTCGGCGACATCTCGCTCGCCGAGGAGGCGGTTCAGGACGCGTTCTCGACCGCGGTCGAGAAGTGGGCCGAGCCACCGCCCAATCCAGGCGGCTGGATCGTCACCACCGCCCGCAACCGGGCGATCGACCGCCTGCGCCGGGAATCCACCCGCGAGGCCCGGCACGCGCAGGCCTTGCTGCTGCACCAGCCGGATGAGCCCGCCGAGGTCGGGCCGGTGCGCGACGACCAGCTCCGCATGATCTTCACCTGCTGCCATCCGGCGCTTTCGCCGCTCGCGCGGACCGCGCTCACCCTGCGGCTGCTCGGCGGGCTGGAGGTGGGGGAGATCGCGCGGGCGTACCTCGTCCCGGAAACGACCGTCTCCCAGCGGATCGTCCGAGCGAAGAAGAAGATCCGCGACGCGGGCATCCCGTATCGGGTGCCGCGGGACGATGAACTCCCCGATCGGCTGGGCTCCGTGCTCACCGTGCTCTACCTGGTCTTCAACGAGGGATACACGTCCACGTCGGGAGACCTGCTGCGGACGGACCTCTGCCTGGAAGCGATTCGCCTCGCGAGAGCGCTCGCCGAGCTGATGCCGGACGAGCCGGAGGTGCTCGGGCTGCTGGCGCTGCTCCTGCTCACCGAAGCCCGGCGGCCGGCGCGGGTCGGGCCTTCCGGTGAGCTGGTGGTGCTGGCGGACCAGGACCGGTCCTTGTGGAATCGCGAGCTGATCGCCGAGGGGCACGAACTGGTGCGGCGATGCCTGCGTGTCGACCGGCCGGGTCCGTACCAGGTGCAGGCCGCGATCAACGCCGTGCACACGGACGGATCGGCGACCGACTGGACGCAGGTGCTGGCGCTCTACGACCGGCTGTGGCGGCTCACCCCGACACCGATCGTCGCGCTCAACCGCGCGGTCGCCGTCGCCGAGGTGCACGGCCCGGCGGCGGCACTGGACGGGATCGCCGAGCTGGATCTGCCGGGCTACCATCATCTGCCCGCCACCCGCGCGAACCTGCTCGCCCGCCTCGGCCGGACTTCGGAAGCCATCGCTTTCTACGACGAGGCGGTCGCCTTGGCCACCAACGACACCGAACGAGCCTTCCTGGAGAACCGCCGGGCACGCCTCGGGTCCCCGTGACGATCTCGACCAACTATTGTCGCGGTGACCGCTCATCCGCCAGGGCAGGAGGTGAGGCGACGGTGAAACGCGCGGCCCGCTTCGGGGATCTCGGTGACGTCGACACCCTGATCACCGACACCCGCGTCGATCCACAGGTGGCCGACGAGATCACCCGGGCTGGGGTCAAGGTGATCACCGTTTGAAGCGTACGGGCGAGCGGCTCGCCGGATATCTGATGACCGCGCCGTTCTACGTCCTGTTCGGCGTGTTCGGTCTCTTCCCGCTGCTCTACACCGCCTGGGTGGCGCTGCACCACTGGCATCTGGTCAACGGTGACACCGGGTTCGCCGGTCTCGGCAACTTCGCCGCCCTGCTCCAGGATCCGAAGTTCTACAACGCGCTCTTCAACACGGTCAGCATCTTCGTTCTTTCGACCGTCCCGCAACTGCTGGCCGCGCTCGGGCTCGCAGCACTCCTCGACCGCCCGTTGCGCGCGCGGACCCTGTGGCGGGCCAGTGTGCTGCTGCCCAACGTCGTCTCGGTGGTCGCGGTGGCGCTGGTGTTCAGCCAGCTCTTCGCCGAGGACTACGGCGTCGTCAACTGGGTGCTGGGCCTGGCGGGGTTCGACCCGGTGGACTGGCGGACGGACCGGTTCGCCGCGCACGTCGCGATCAGCGTGATGGTGATGTGGCGCTGGACCGGCTACAACGCGCTGCTCTACCTGGCGGCCATGCAGTCCGTGCCGCAGGAACGCTACGACGCCGCCATGCTCGACGGTGCCTCGCGCTGGCGGACCTTCTGGTCGATCACCGTGCCCGCGATCCGCCCGACCATCGCCTTCACCGTCGTCGTCTCGACCATCGGCGGGTTGCAGTTGTTCGCCGAGCCGCAGTTGTTCGACGACACCGGGACCAACGGCACCGGCGGCGCCGACCGCCAGTTCCAGACACTCGCCATGTACTTGTACGAGAAGGGGTTCGGCGAGTTCGACGCCGGATACGCGGCGGCCATCGCGTGGCTGCTCTTCCTGTTCTCGGCGGGCTTCGCGCTGGTCAACTTCTCGCTCGTGCGCCGGATGCGGGGCGGTGAGTGATCGTGGCGGCGAGGGAACGGACCGGATTCGTCGCCTACGGGCTGCTGCTCGCTGTCGCCGTCGCGTCGATCTTCCCGCTGTACTGGTCGTTCGTGGTGTCCTCGAAGGACAATTCCGCGCTCGGCGAGACGACTCCGCCGCTGCTGCCCGGCGGCAACCTGATCGAGAATGTGGGCAAGGTCTTCGACACCGTCGATTTCTGGCTGGCGATGCAGAACTCGCTGATCGTCGCCGGCACGGTGACCGTGTCGAACGTGCTGCTCTCCAGCATGGCCGGATTCGCCTTCGCGCGCCTGCGTTTTCCCGGCCGCGACTCGCTCTTCCTGGTCGTCATCGGCACCGCCATGGTGCCCGCCCAGCTCGGGGTGATCCCGCTCTACCTGGTGGTCGGCGAACTCGGCTGGTACGGGCGGCTGGAGGCGGTGATCGTGCCGGGCCTGGTCGGTGCCTTCAGCGTGTTCTGGATGCGGCAGGCGTGCGAGGAGGCGATCCCCGGCGAACTGCTCGACGCCGGCCGCGTCGACGGCTGCTCGACGGTGCGGCTGTTCTGGAGCGTCGCCCTGCCCGCCATCCGTCCTCAGGCAGCCGTGCTCGGGATGCTGACGTTCATGACGGCATGGAACGACTTCTTCTGGCCGTTGATCGTGCTCGACCCCAACGCGCATCCGACCGTCCAGGTGGCGCTGTCGCGGCTGGCGAGCGGTTACTTCACCGACTACTCGTTGATGCTGACCGCGGCCACGATCGGTGTGCTGCCCGTGATCGTGCTGTTCATCGTGCTGGCCAGGAAGGTGGTCGACGGCGTCATGCGTGGCGCGCCACGGGGCTGACGACCGCGGTCGCGTCGAGCGCCTGGGCTCGGTCTGGCAGGCGGGCTGTTGCCGTGTTTCGGTGATGTAGATGGGCTGCGGGTGGTTGCCCGGCCACCGCCAGACCAGACCAGACCAGAGTGTGGTCATGTCGGGTACCTGTGCAAGTTCATGAGTGGGTTCCGGCCGCGATCGAGTCGTTGCCGTATTTTGGCGACAGGGCTGGCGCCGATCGCGCAATCGCGGTCGTGGCGCCGTTGCCGTATTTCGGCGACCGGGCCGGTGGCGGTGGTCGCGGGTTCGGGCTGTTGCCGTGTTTCGACGATGCTGATGGGGTGCGAGTGGTTCCCCGGACACCGCCAGACCAGACCAGACCAGACCAGAGCGTGGTCACGTCAGGCGCCTCTGCAAGTTCATGAGCGGATTCCAGACCCGATCGAGCCGTGGCCGTATTTCGGCAACGGCTCAGAACGGTGGCGGTTCCTCGGCGCGGGGTTCGTGCAGTGGCGGCGGTGTGCTGTCGTAGCTCCGCCCCGTGGGGGTGGTGATGGTGAGAGTCCCGTCGGAAGCCAGCCGGTAGACCCAGCCGGGTTCGTCTTTGAGGCGGTGGTCACGGCGGCAGAGGTCGATCAGTTCGGTATCACTGGTGTGGCCGCCGTGTTGCCACGGCAGCGAGTGGTCGAGGTCGCAGGCTTGGGCGACGCGGTGGCAGCCGGGTCTTCGGCATTCCCGGTCGCGTACCCGCACGAACTCGCCCAACCCGGCGGTGGGCCGATACCGGTCACGGCCCAGATCCAGGACCTGTCCGGAGAGCGGGTCGGTGATGATCCGGCGCAGCACGGTGTCCGGCCCGGACGCGATGTGCCGGGCCAGCGAGGCCGGGATGTGGCCGTGTCCGGCCAGCTCGGCGGGATCCTCGTTCACGCCCAGATAGGTGTTGAGATCCATGTAGAGGAACACTTCGCACCGTTCACTCTTGCCGCCTTGACCACTGAGCAGGAGATCGAGGGCGACGTCGGCGCGGAGCTGGTCGAGGGTGCGGGGCTCGTCGCCGGTCTTGAGAGCGCGTGCTTCGCGGTCGATCCGGGTGTAGGCGGCGGCGACTTTCTCGACGGGGCCGTCTTCGACCTCGATCGAGGCGACCCCGGTCTCGCCCTGCCGGATCGAGAGGCGGCGCCCGGCGCGGTGGCGTTCGGTCCGAAGACCCGCCCCGTCGCGGTCGGCCATCATCGCCGCGTGGTTCGCCGCTTTCCGGATCTGGTCGGAGTTCCTGCCCGGTAACCGGTCCTCCAGTACCTCGTCCACCGCACGTGCGTCGTCGTTGGACAGCCACGCGGTGGCCGTGGCGACTTTCATCGCCCCGTAGCCGCCCACCTGCCCGCGATCCAGGAGCCCCAGTGTTCGTGGCAGCCGGGTGGTCAACGCCTGGGCCGTCGACACCAGTCCAGCCGCGTGACCGTCCACAACAGACAGAGCGAACGCGACTTCCTGCGTCACGCCGGCCGCACTGTCGCGGTGACGGTTCAGTTGCGCGAGAGCGCGGAAACGGACCGCTTCCAGTCGCGCGATTCCCTCCGACGCCGCCACGGCAGCGTCGACAGCATCCTTGTCCTCCAACGAATCCAGCGCGACATTGACCTCCTTCAACGCGGCAGAGGAGGTGATTTCCTTGAGTAGCGCCACAGTGGCGTTGCGTGTGTCCACACAGAGAACGTACAACCGACCACCGACAGTTTCCGGAGGCCGATTTTCGGCAACAACGAGGCCGGCCCTTCGGAACCGCTAGAGCCCGTTGCGCGCCACCACGTCCGCGTAGAACCGGGCGCTGTCCTTGAGTACTCGTTCCTGCGTCTCGAAGTCGACGTGCACGAGGCCGAACCGCTGCGTGTACCCCATGGCCCACTCGAAATTGTCCAGCAGCGACCAGGCCATGTAGCCGCGGACGTCGGCGCCCTGTTCGATGGCGTCGTGCACGGCGGCGAGGTGTTCGGCGAAGTACCGCACGCGTTTCGCGTCGTGCACGCGCCCGTCGACGACCTCGTCCTCGAACGCGGCGCCGTTCTCGGCGATCAGGAGCGGCAGGCCGGGGCAGTGTTCGTGCAGCCACAGCAACAGATCGGTGAAGGACGACGGCCGCTGCTCCCAGCCGAGCGAGGTCAGTTCGCCGCGTGGTCGCTGGACGTCCATCCCGCGCAGGCCGGGTAACGGGCAGTTGCTGTCGGCTTCGGGATCGTCGAGCCGTCCGGCGCGGGCGGGCGCGTAGTAGTTGACGCCCAGGACGTCCAGCGGCTGCGCGATCACTTCCAAGTCGCCGTCGGCGATCGCCGATTCCAGCGTGCCGAGATGCGCCAGATCCGCCAGCAATTCGGGCGGATAGCCGCGGCCGAGCAGGGGATCGAGGAAGAACCTGTTGTGCAGGAAGTCGAATTTGCGCGCGGCCTCGCGGTGCGCGGCGTCGTCCACGTCGGTCAGCACGGGGGCGAAGTTGAGCACGATGGACACTTCCTGCTCTCCGCCACCGGCCCGCAACGCCTGCGCGGCCCGGCCGTGCGCGAGCAGGAGGTTGTGCCCGGCGACCAGCGCCGCGCCCTCGTCCCGGATACCCGGCGCGTGGTCGCCGTTGCCGTAGCCGATGAAGGCGGCGCAGAACGGCTCGTTGATCGTGGTCCATTGCCGGACGCGATCGCCGAGTGCTTTGTGGACGGTCAGCGTGTAGTCGGCGAAACGGTCCGCGAGATCGCGGTTGGGCCAGCCGCCTTCCGCTTGCAGTGCCTCCGGCAGATCCCAGTGGTAGAGCGTCACCATCGGAGTGATCCCGTGCTCCAGCACCGTGTCGACGAGGCGATCGTAGAAGGCGAGGCCGCGCGGTTCGCTCGTGCGGCCGTCCGGCATCACCCGCGACCACGCGACGGAGAAGCGGTAATACGGCACGCCGAGTCCGCTCAGCAGGCCGATGTCCTCGCGATAGCGCCGGTAGTGGTCACACGCCGGTTCGCCGGTGGCGCCGTCGAGCACCCGGCCGGGCCGCGCGGTGAAAGTGTCCCAAATGGACGGTCCGCGGCCGTCGGCCGTCGTCGAACCCTCGATCTGGTAAGCCGCCGTCGCCGTGCCCCAGCGGAACCCGGCCGGAAACCCGCGTGTCACGTCGTCCTCGCTCATTTGGCGGCCGCGGCGCGGCCCTCCGTCGAAGCCTGGTTCCAGGCCTCGTCGAGCGATTGCCGTCCCTCCTCGACGCGGCCGAGCGCGTGCCCGTACACGGGCCGCACCTCGCCGTCACGCAGCCCGCGGTAGTTCGGCCGCAGCGCTTCGGCGGAGGCGGCGAAGATCTTGCCGACCGGCGCGTCGCCGAAGTACTTGCTGGTGTGGGAAAGCACGGCGCTGTCCTGATAGGCGCCGAGTGAGCTCGGCAGCAGCCCGCTTTCCAGGAAGATCCGTTTCTGCTGTTCGGGCGCGGTGAGCCAGACGGCGAGATCGTAGGCCTCCTTGCGGTGCGCGCCCTGTTTCGGCACGGTCAGGAACGAGCCGCCCCAGTTGCCCGCCTTGCCGGGAACCGCGGTGACGTCCCATTTGCCCGCCAGCTCCGGTCCGCCCGCCTCTTCGATCTGGGTGAGCATCCACGCGGGACAGGTGATGGCGGCGAACCGGCTCTGCTTGATCGCCACCGTCCACGGCTGCGTGAACGTGGTGACCGCCGCCGTCTCCTTCTTCAACGCCATCCCGCCCGCCAGTTCGAAAGCCTTGCGCACGTTGGGGTTCTTGTCCGCGACGAACGTGTCGTCCTTGGCGAAGTAGTTCTCCTCCGCCTGGTTGAGCATCGCCGTGTAGATCGTGCCCGCCGAGTCGGCGAATTTGACGTCTTCCGGCGCCTTGGCACTGAACCGCTCCCCGGTTTCGGCGAACTTCTCCCAGCTCGGCCACAGCGCGGCCACCTGATCGCGGTCGGTCGGCAGGCCGGCGTTCGCGAACAGGTCGCGGCGGTAGCAGAGGGCGAGGCTGCCCATGTCGGTGCCGAGCCCCATCACGAACTTCCCGCCGTCCGCGGTGCCCTGATCCCATTTCCAGGCAGGCCACTGCTCGCGGAGACCCTGCGCGCCGAATTCGGACAGATCGGTGAACTTGTCCGTGGACTGGCGGAACTTGGGAAGGTACTGCTCCTCGATCGCGACGACGTCCGCGCTGCCGCGTCCGGCGCCGAGGCCGGTGGCGAGCTGCCGGTGGTGCGTCTCGAAGTCGGCGACCCGGCCCTCGACGGTGATGCCCGGATGCGCCTTCTCGTAGTCGTCGAAGAGTTTCTCGTACCCGAACTCGCCGAAGGTGGCGACGGTGAGCTTGATCGGGTCGCCGGGTTCCGGCGTGCCCGAACAGCCGGTGAGCAACAGCACGAGGGCCGTCAAGCCGGCCAGCACGCGGTTCATGGTTCTCCTCGGTCGTACGGTGATGATCGCGTTCACGCCGGCCTTCACGCGAGCCGTCTGGGCAGCTGATCGCCGACGGTCAGCCGGGAATCCGCGTGCAGTTTGGTCAGCACCCTCGACACCAGCGACTGCACCGTCCTCCTCGGCAGGCTCAGCTCCGCGGCGATCTCGGGATTGGACAGTTTCGCCGCCACCAGCCGCGCGACCCGCAGCTCCAGTGGCGACAACGCGCCGCTGTGCCGGGGTCCGCGCGCGGCGCGGCTCAGCACCCCGTAGCGGCGCATCCGGTTTTCCGCGCGACGAATGCTCCAGGTGGCGCCCACTGGCCCGAGCACTTCGCACGCCTCGGTGAGCGAGCGGGTGGCCGCTTCGAGGTAACCGGCGCGGCCGAGCAGTTCGGCGGCGTCCTCCAGGGCGGCGGCGAGTTCGATCGGGCGGCCGACCTCGCGGTAGTGATCGGCCGCGGACAGCATGCCTTCGGCGTCGCCGTCGATCAGCGCGCGGCATCGGGCGGCGGCCGCGGTCGCCCTGGCGGGCACGGTCTCCTGGCTCGCCTCTTCGGCGCAGACGGCGAGCGCTTCCCGCGCGACGGCGTCGTTCCCGGCCGCGAGCGCGACGCGGACGACGTCGGGAAGCCATTGGTGGCGCAGCATCATCCGGGCGTAGTCGGGGCGCAGCACCGGCGCGATCAGCCGTAGCGCGTCGTCGAGCGCGCCGCGCTGTTCGGCGGCCATCGCCAGGGCAGCGAGGTAGAAGTCGCAGCTCTCGCGCTCGGACGAGTTCGACGGCGAATGCGCCTCGGCGGCTTCCAGATGGGCGCGGACGGAGACGCGTTCGCCCCGGTGGCCCGCGATGAGGGCGGCGACCCCGTGCAGCAACAGCGCGGCGGCGCCCGGCTCGCGCACCCCGTAGAAGGTGATCGCCGGGCCGTCCTCGGTGACCGAGTCCAGTTCGGCCAGCGCCTCGTCCCAGCGGCCGGTCCAGTAGTAGTGCACGGCCGCCGAAACCTGCGGACCGGTCGGCAGGCCGTGCCGGGCCGCCGTCTCGTACCCGGCGTGCAGCGTCGCGTCGGCCTCGGTGAGCCGGTCGAGGTTCTGCAGGGTGAAGAGGCGGTTGTCGAGCAGGTCGAAACGCAGGGTCGCCAGCTCGGCCTGGTCACCGGTGGTCTCGAGCGCGGCGTCGATCGCGGTCAGCGCCCGGTCGTGCTCACGGCGGATCGAGTGCACGAGCCACAACGTCTGCTGCGCGTGCGCGGCGGGATAGCGTTCGCCCGCCTCGACGGCTTCGGTGTGCAGGCCCCGCGCGATCCGTTCGGTCTCGTCGAGATCGTCGAGGGTGCCGCGCCGGAAGTTGGCGAGCAGGGTCCGGGTGCTGGTGCGCCACAGTTCCGGTATCGACGGATCGTCCGCGGTGTCGGCGAGTGCCTCGATCGCGCCGGGCGTGTCGCCCCGGCGGTAGCGCAGCGCGGCGAGGAAATGCCGCATCTGCGCCAGATCCGCCTTGTCTTCGACCATCTTCACCGCCTGCTCGGCTTCGGCCTCCGGCGCCTGTTCGAGACGGAACAGCACCCGCACCAGCGCGGCGATCAGCGTCCCCCGCTGTTCGCGGGTGGGCACCGTGCTGTCGAGCGCGTCGCGGAGGAGATCGGCCGCGATATGCGGGGCACGGTTGGACACCGCGACGTGGTTGGCGGTGAGCCAGCCCGCCAGCCACGGGTCGAACGGCACCGGCCCGGCCGCCAGCTGCTCGGCGACCCGTTTGACCGGCGCGCCCGCCCGCGCGAGCGACTCGGCGGCACGCCGGTGCAGCGCGGCGCGGACCGGTTCGGCGATGCCACCGTAGAGCGCCTGCCGCTGAAACGGATGGTGGAAGGCGAGTTTGTCGCCTGCGTACTCGATCACGCCCGCGGTGGTGGCCGGTTCCAGTTCCCGCAGGACCTCCAGCGGGCTCTTGCCCGCCAGCGTGGCGAGGTCTTCGACGGCGAATTCCGCGCCCAGCAGGGAGGCGGTGCGCAGGATCTCGGTCGTGGCCGGATCGAGGCATCCCAGCGTGCGGGCCACCGCGGCGAGCAGTGACCGCGGCGCGTTCTCGGTGCCGTCCAGGGTCACCTCGGCCACGCCCGCCTTGATCAGCAGCGAGCCGGTGCGCACCAGGTCGTGCGCGATTTCCCTGGCGTAGAGCGGGTTCCCGGCCGCGCGCCGGACCAGCGGACGCAGGCTCGGCCCCAGCCTGGCCCCCAGCACCACTTCGAACACGGCGGCGATCTCGTCGTCGCTCAGCACCTCGACCGGCATGATCTCGCCGTCCCTCGCCTCGACCCCGCGGCGCAGCCGGGCAAGGTCCCGGCGGCCGTGCCCGGTGCGGGTGGCGGCGACCAGCAGCAACGGCAGCTGGCGGGTGGCGGCGGCCAGCCGCTGCCACAGCAGCACACTGGCCTCGTCCGCCCAGTGGAGGTCGTCGATCACCAGCACCAGCGGGCCCGCCGCGCAGGTGTCGTCGACCAGTGCCAGCAGCTTGTCCACAGTGGACAGGATCGGGTCGGCGGGGCCCCAGTTCCCGTGCGCGGGCTCGGCGTGCAGCTCGCCTGCCAGCTTGGCCTTGGCCGGATCCGCCGCGCCGTGGTGCACGCCGAGGCATTCCATGATCACCTGCAGCGGGAAACGTTGCTGGAGCTCGTCGGCCGCGGTCCAGGCGAGCTGGCAGCCGCGTGCCGCGGCGCCCGACAGCCCGGCGATCAGCAGCTCCGATTTGCCGATGCCCGGTTCGCCTTCGAGCCAGACCGGACGGCCGCGGCCGGCGAGCACGTCGGTGACGAACCCGTCCAGCCGTTCGACCTGCCGGGTCCGGCCGGGCAGCCGGCTCTGGCCGCCGCGTTCGATCGCCTTGGCCACCGGCGGCGGCACGACCCGGATCGGGGCCGGTTTCGCGTCGGTGACAGGTTTTTCGGTGCCGCTCAGGATGCGCTGGTGCAGGTCACGCAGCGGGGCGCCGGGTTCGACGCCGAGCTCGTCCCGGAGTATTCGCCTGGCCTCGCGGTACGCGGCGAGCGCCTCGATCTGGCGGCCGCTGGCGTGCAGGGCACGCATGAGCGTCTCGTGCAGCGACTCGCGCAACGGATGCCGCCGTACCAGCGCGGTCAGCTCGGCCACCAGTTCGCGGTGGTCGCCGAGGCGGAGCAGCGCGGTGGCGCGCAGCTCGGTGGTGGCCAGCTGGAGTTCGGTCAGCCGGACGCGTTCCGCTTCCGCGAACGGGCCCGGTACGCCGGAATAGGCCTCGCCGCGCCAGACCCCGAGCGCGGTGGTGAGCCGCGTGGCCGCGCCGCGCTGGTCGGCGTGGGCGAGCAGCCTCCTGGCCGCGGCGGCGTCCTGTTCGAACCGGTGGACGTCGAGCGAGTCGCGGTCCAGCCGCAGGGCGTAACTCGATCCGGACGAACGCAGCATTTCGTGCGCGTCGCCGCCCGCCTTGCGGATCGCCCCGCGCAGGCCGGAGACGTAAGTGTGGACACTGCCGGTGGCACTGGCGGGTGCCGACTCGCCCCAGACGCTCGAAATCAGTTCGCCGAGCGAGATCGCCTGGCCGCGGCGAGCCGCCAGGGTGGCGAAAACCGCGCGCTGGCGGGCGGGCCCGAGCTTCAGCTCGACGTCTTCGAGCCAGGCACGAGGCGGCCCGAGCAACTCGACGCGCAGCCCGTTCGTCACGCCGGCTCCGTTTCTCGTCATGCACCGAAAGTGGCCGGATCACTACTGTGTCCCCGCAGTTTAGGACGTCCTCGGCGCGGTTCGGTCGCGCACCCGGGCGAGCGCGTGCAGCGGTGTGCACCAGGGCTGGGCGGGCAAGGAGGGCACAGCGTCCGTCGCGGGCAGCAGCAGCAGCGCGGCGAGTTCGCCCGCCAGGTCCTGATGCTGCTCCTCGGTGAGATTCCGTTGGCGAGAAAGCAAATGGAGCAGCTCGACGGCGGGTCCGGCCGGCAACGCGCGGACGTTGTCGAGCACCCATCGCGGGATCCAGGGCGCCGTCAGTTCGTCGCCTGCCTGGAGCAGTTGCTCGGCGACCCGGTCCGCGGGCGCGCCGGAGTCCGCCATGGTCGCGGCGATCTCCTGGTGCAGTACGGCGCGGATGGCGGGCGGGGTGTTCGCGGCGAAGACGGAGGCCACCAGCGGGACGCGGAACCGCAGGCGTTCTCCGTCGGATTCGAGCACACGCGCGGCGAGCGCCTCTTCGACCGCTTCGCTGAGCGCCGTCGGTTCGCGGCCGGTGACGTCCGCCAGCCCGGCGACCGTGAACGACGAGCCGAGCAGTGCGGCCGAGTTGAGTGTTCGCTTGCACGCCAACGAAAGCGTGGCGAGATGAGCTTCCACGATCGAGGCGATCCGGCTGTGCGGCGCGGTGGTCGCCTCCCGGCCGTCGGCGAACTCGGCGAACAGTTCGCACAGGTAGCCGACGTTCCCGGCGGTGTACTCGGCGGCGAATTCGAGGAAGTCCCGGCCGGGGCCCCTGGCCAGCGTCTCCTCGGCCAGCCCGGCGACGGCCGGGGCGTCGAACGGCGGCAGCGAGACGATCTCGCCGTCGAGCTCCGAGCGGAGGACGTCGAGCAGGCGGCGCCGGGGGAGCGGGCGCGCCGAACCGATCAGCAGCAGCGGCAGCCGCGCGGTGAACCGGTGAAGCCGCTGCCAGGCGAGCAGGCTCTCCTCGTCGGCCCAGTGCAGATCTTCGAAGACGAGCACCCGCGGCCCGGCTTCGCACAGTTCGGTGACCGTTTTGCCGAGATCGTCGAGTGCTTCGCCGCCGAGGCTGTCGGCGATGAGGTTCAGCGGGACCGCGCTGGTCAGTTCGTCGGCCGTGACCCAGCGCGTGCGGCTTCTCACCGAGGCGAGGGCCTGCGCGAGAAGCGTGCTCTTGCCGCTGCCCGCCTCGCCGTCCAGCCAGACCGTCCCGCCGCGGCCTTCGTTCAGCAGGGCGGACAGGTGCCGTCGCAGCCGGGCGAGCTCGAACTCGCGGCCGACGAAAATGGACGGCCGTCCGGGCGGCGTCGTCGGCCGGTGCCGTTCCGGCTGGTCGCGGTGGTGCAGCGACGGATCGTCGTCCAGGACTCGCTGCCGAAGGGTCAGCAGTTCCGGGCCGGGTTCGAGGCCGGACTGCTCGATGATCGTCTCGCGGGCGCGGTCGAACGCGGCCAGCGCCTCGGCCTGCCTGCCCGCCCGGAACAACGCGGTGACCAACATGCGGTGCAGACCTTCGCGCAGCGGATGGCGCTCGACCAGCACCGTGAGCTCGTCCACGAGTTCGCGGTAGCCGCCGAGGTACAGCGCGACCTCGGCCTGGCGTTCGAGCGCGCTCATGCGCAGTTCGTCCAGCCGGGCGCGCTGGGTCTCGGCGAACGGGCCGGGGATCCCGTCCAGCGCGGACCCCCGCCACTGCCCGAGCGCGGAGCGAAGCGACTCCAGTTCCCGCTGGTGCGCGCCGGCTAGCCGATGCGCGCGGGCGCGTTCCAGTTCGGCTTCGAAGACGTGGACGTCGACCTGCTGCTTCGGCAGGTCGAGGCGGTAACCGGCGCGGGAGGCGACGAGCGGTCCGCCCACCGGCTCCAGCGCGCGGCGCAGCGCGGAGATGTAGGTGTACACGATGCCGGTGGCACTGTCCGGCGGCTGCTCGCCCCAGACGGCGTCGATGAGCTCCTTGCGGGAGACGAACTGACCGGCGTGCAGGGCGAGCGCGGCGAACACCGCTTGCCGCTGAGCCGGCCCGAGGGCGATCTCGCCGGCGTCGGACCGGGCAGGGGGACCGCCCAGCAACCGCACCGTCAGCGAGGAAACCTCGTCCATGACCTGCCGCCTGTGCTTCCGACTGCCGAAAAAAAGGGGTCCTGCTCAGCAGAAAGCCTACTGGCGCCGATGTGGGCTTCGCAATCAAGCGGGCACCCACCGTATGGGTTTCGGCCGCCGGGTGAGGAACTGTTCTCCCGGACAGGTGACGGGCGAGTGGGCAAACCCGGACGTTCGCAGGGGCAAAGTGTCGTCCGGCGCTGGTGGCGGGTATGCGCGGCTGTGCATGCTGTGCCGGTGAGCCAGGATCAGGAGCTGTTCGCCGGAGATGTCCTGCTCAGCCTCGCCCAGAACGGCAGGCTGGTGCTCGACGCCGACGAGGCCGAAGCACGCATCACCGAGCTTCGGCGCACGCTGGCCTTCGGTCACGCCCTGCTCGCCGACCCGGACTACACCGGTCCCGAAGCCAGGCTCCGCGAAATCCTCGACGAGCTGCCGAAGTACGTGGAGGCGTTTCAGCTGGCCACGAAGTCCTTCACGCCTCGTTGAGAACTCGTGGAGACTTCGTGAAGAGCTCCTTCGCAGACTGTGTCCCATCCGACTGGGGCCGCGGACAAGCGGAGGGGACGAAGTGGACACGGAAACCCGACAGATCACCGTGGCGGTGCACGCGCCCGACCCGATCACCACGGCGGGCCTGGCCAGTCAGCTGGGCACGCAGCAGGGGATCGTCAGCCGGGATTGGGAGCGGCGCGCCGAGACCGACGTACTGGTGTTCGCCACCGAACGGCTGACGCCCGAAACGGTGCTCTGGCTGCGGCGGCTCGCCGCCGAGGACGGCAAGCCCGTGGTGCTCGTGGTGAGCCAGATCAGCGAGGCGGAACTCGTACCCGCCATCGAATGCCGGGTGGTGGCGGTGCTGCCGCGATCGGCCACGACCGGCGAACGGCTGGCGCACGCCGTCCGCGCCGCGGCCACCGGCGGCGGCGTACTCCCGCCGAGCCTGCTCGGCGAGCTGCTCAAACACGTCGAACGGCTCCAGCGCGAAGTGCTCGACCCGATGGGTGTCAACACCGCCGGGCTCACCACGCGGGAGATCGACGTGCTGCGGCTGATGGCCGAGGGCAAGGACACCGTCGAGATCGCCGGCGAGCTCAGCTACTCGGAACGCAGCGTGAAGCACATCATCCAGGGCATCACCGGACGGCTGAAGCTGCGGAACCGCCCGCACGCCGTCGCCTACGCCGTGCGGGCCGGGGTCATCTGACCGGAGCCCGACCTCACGTGATCAGAGGCGTAACTCACGTGATTGGAGACGTAACTCGCGTGATTGGAGACCGCACTGCGTGTTACGCCTCCAATCACGCGTGTTACGGGTTGTGCCGGGCCAGGCGTTCGGTGACGACGGCCAGTTCGAGGGGCTGATCGCGTTCGCGGGCGAGCCAGAGGCATTCGCCGGCGGGCTCCTCGCCGAGGCAGGCCCGGACCAGGTGTCGATGCAGCAACACGCGTCCCGTCGGCATAGCGGTGGCGAGAGTCTCCAGCGCGTCGAGTGCCTGCTTCGCCGCTGCCCGGTCGTTCCTCCGCAACGCGAGTTCGGCGAGATCGGCCCAGGCGATGTCCGTGCCGACGGCGAGCCCGCGAGTGGCCGCGTGCAGGCGCCGGGCGGCGCGGTCGGTTTCGCCCGCCGCGATGTCGACACGTGCTTCCGCGATGTCGAGCAGATGCGCCAGCGTCGGCGCCGTGGCGCGGGCCGAGGCCAGCAGTTCCCGTGCCTCGGCGGGCCGCCCCTGTGACAGCAGGACCGACACGGTCGAAAGGTGCATCGCGGCCGAGCCGATGTCGTAGCCGCGCGGCGAGCGGTCGGCGATGGCGCGGCGGGCGAGGTCGATCGCCCGGGCGGGCCGGCCGCGCATGGCCGCGAGCATCGAACGTTCGCCGTCCCGCAGGCCGGATTCGGGGAAGGCCTCGTCGGAGAGCAGCTTTTCCGCGCGAGCTCGTTCGCCCAGCACCAGCAACGCGGAGACGTACGAGGTGATCTGCTCGTTCCGGTGCAGCGGCACCGTCCTCAACGGCCACCGCTCGCGTTCGGTCAAGTTCGCGCCGAACCGTGCGGGCCGGCCGTTCCAGAGCTCGGCCAGGCCACCGAAGAGCTCGCCCAACATGGCCGAAACCGCCGACTCGGTGCGCCAGAAAACGTTCTCCGCCAACAGTTCCGCCGCTTCGGCCCACCGGTCCCGCAGGCACAGCGCGATCGCGCTCGAGACCGTCGAGTCGGCTTCCTGTACGGCGTCCACGCCTGCCATCGTGAGCCGACAGGGCGTTCAAGACGTGGTACGTGGCGGGGTCTGGCCCGTATGGACGCCGGGTCGGCCCGAAAGCCGCGACGGTCAGGCCGCGAGTGGTCCGAAGACCAGGGTGCCCGGCGCCTCGGCGTCGTCACCCGCCCAGAACTCCAGCCACAGCGCGGCGAACTCGTCCCGGGACAGCATTCCGTCACCGTCGGAATCCAGCAGCGGGAAGGTGGTGTCGGTGTCGGTGGGGCGGCCGTTCCAGACCTCGATCAGCTGGTGGTACTCCGCCGCGGAGATGAGGTCGTCGCGGTTCTCGTCGATCGCTTCGAACATCGCGTCGGCGGTCGCGGTCACGGCCTCGGGCGTGTCCGGCAGCTTGTCCACCACCAGCAGGACCTCGTCGAGGGTCACCTTGTCGTCGCGGTTCAGATCCGAGGCCGCCAGCAACGTCGTCCACCAGCTCAGCATGATGCCGGTCAGGTGCCGTTCGTCACCCGGCCCGCGCCGCCGCGCCCAGCGCTCGGCCAGTTCTTGGAAGTCCCGCTCCCGCAGGAAACCATCGCCGTCGGCATCCATCGCGGCGAAAACGCCCGAGATCTTGCGCCGTTGCAAGTCGCTAGCCATGCGTCCGAACGATAGAACCGCATGCGGTAAAGGCATATCGGCCATTCAGGGGCCCGGCGAGCCACGATCGGGGGACGGTCGTTCACTGGTTCCCGAGGTCATTTCCTGGTGAGCGCCGCGAGGATCTTGCCCAGCGCGGACTGCGCCACCGCCGAGGTGTACGGACCGACGGCGACCATGGAGGCGATGAGCGCCGAGGCCTCGCCCGGCGTCAGCGAGATCGGCGGCAGTACGGGACGTGCGTCGATGCCATAGCCGCCGCGCGGCCCCCGGTGAATGGTGATGGGAACGCCCGCTTCGCGCAGACGGGTGATGTCGCGTTCCACGGTCCGCAGGCTCACCCCGGTCGCCTGCGCGAGGCTCGCGCCGGTCACCCGGCGCGGCGCCCGCACCCGCAGGAGTTCGATGATCGCGTGCTGTCGCTCGATCAGGGGCGCAGCCTGGTGCAGCTGGATCATTCCCGCGATTCCCGGGGAACCGACCGGCCGCTGGGGCATTTCCGCTCTCCTCGACTTCGAATAACCGACCCGGCTTTGACGTCTATTGGATCTTAGGCTCGTTTTTCCTTCCAGTGATCGGATTTCGATGCCTTCATCTTTCGCGTTCCCCGGTGACTTCCGGCGCCTGTGGATCGGCCAGACGATCAGCGCGTTCGGCGACAAGGTTTCGCGGATCGCGTTGCCGACCGCCGCCCTGCTCGGGCTCGGCGGGACCGCATGGGACGTCGGACTGCTGGCCGCGCTGAGGTTTCTGCCGTTCGTGCTGATCGGCACCCTGGCGGGGGTGTGGGTCGACCGGCTCCCGCTCCGCGAGACGATGATCGGGGCCGATGCCGGCAGGCTGGTGGCGATGGGGTCGATCCCGGTCGCGTACCTGTTCGACGTGCTCACCCTCGCTCAGTTGTTCGTGGTCGCAGGTGTGGTCGGCGTGCTGACGGTCTTCTTCGAAATCGCCGCCCAGTCCTATCTGCCGGTACTCGCCGGACCTGAGGGCATCGTGGCGGGGAACGAACGGCTGCAGACCTCCCGCGCGGTCGCCGAGGTCGGCGGTGCGGCCGCCGCGGGCGGGCTGATGCAGATCCTCGGCACCGCGCTGGCGATCCTGGCCGACGCCCTGTCCTTTCTCGCTTCGTTGCTGACCTTGATGCTGATGCGCCACCGCGAACCGCCCCAGGCACGGGCCGGGGAGCCGCGATCGGCGCTGCGAGAGGCCAAGGAGGGCCTGACGGTGTTGTTGTCCGACGTCAGGCTGCGCAATCTGATGTTCGCGAGCACGACGGTGAATCTCGGCGTGGCGACAGGGAACGCCCTCGTGCTGGTCTTCGCCTACGGGGACGGAAAGCTGAGCCCGGGCGCCGTCGGTCTCGCGTTCGCGATCGGCACGGCCGGCCTGATCTTCGGCGCGATGTCGTCCGGCGCGATCGCCCGCAGACTCACCCTCGGCCGGACGCTGGCCACCTCGATCCTGCTGACCGGAGCGGGCTTCCTGCTGTTGCCGATCGGCGGAAACGAAGCCGCGTTGATCATGCTGATCGTGAGCCAGTTCCTCATCGGTTTCGCCGACTCGGTCTTCAACATCCACGTGCTCAGCCTGGTTCAGCGCATCACGCCGCCGAAGCTGATGGGCCGGGTCAACGGGACCGCGCTCTCCGTGGTCTTCGGCACCGGAACCCTGGGTGGCCTCGCGGCCGGCTTCGTCGGCACGGTCTTCGGCGCGCTGCCCGGACTGGTGCTGTCGGGCGCGATCATCTGCTGTGGCGCGGTATTCGTCCTCGGTCGACCTGATGACGGGCGTACCGGGGCGAAAGTATGTATAACGACCTAGACGGCCGGACGCCAAGCCGAACCTGGAGGTGGCGGATGACAGCCGAAGTCGAGCGGGCGGCGCACGCCTACTGCCCCGTCTGCAACCCGGATCCCGGACTCGGTGAGCGGGTCGCCGCGCTTTGCGGGGCCGTCCATCCCTACTGGGGCCGTCGCGAACGGCCGGTGAACAACTGCCCGGCGTGCGAAGCCCTCGCCGCGAAGACGGTGTACCCGTGCGGCCACACGGGTGGCGAGAGATGAGGGCCACAGCGGATACGCCGTTTCCGGAGGCGGAGGCCGGGTATCCGGAGGCGGCCGACAATGAAGGGAGGCCCTGATGAACGACAAGGCCGAGAACAAGGTCGAAGAGCTCAAGGGTAAGGCGAAGGAGGCCGTCGGCGACGCCACGGACAACGAGCAGTGGCAGGCCGAAGGCAAGACCGAGCAGGGCAAGGCCAACGTCAAGCAGGCCGGCGAGAAGATCAAGGACGCGGTGAAGGGCGTCCGCGACTGACTTGCGGGCCACCAGCGTGTGATGGCCCCCTTCCCTCGGCTCAGTCGTGGCAAGGGGGCCTTCACGCGCGAGCCCCTGCGGTACGGTCCGGATCATGGACTTCCGGGATTTCGACGGCATCAAGGTGCGGCGCCCTTCGGTCGAGCGTGACGGCCTCGAAAGCGAATCCGCCGTGCTCCGGGGCGACTTCGAATTCGACTCGGTCCATCTCGACGGCGGCGACCAGGACGGGGTCCGTGGCGGCGGCGAGATCGCGCATTGCCTCGTCTCCGACGTCAGCCTGGCGAACGCCCGCCTCGACAGGTTGGCGCTCTCCGACGTGACCCTCGAAGGGGTCGACCTGTCGAACGCGGCGATCCGCGAACTGACCGCACGCCGGGTCGAAATCCTTCGCTGCCGGGCGATCGGGCTGGGGGTCGCGATCGCGTCGGCCGTCGATCTCTATGTCGAGAACGCGCGGTTCGACTACGCGTCGGTGACGGTCGAGCGGGTGAAGAGTCCGGTCGTGTTCTCCGGCTGTTCGTTCCGGGAGACGGTGTTCTCCGGCGACCTGTCCCGGTTGACCTTTGTGGACTGTGAGTTCACGGACACGGAATTCGCCGCGACCGGCGCGCTGGACTGCGATCTCCGCGGCTCGCGGTTGTCCGGCGTCCGGGGGCTGGTGACTTTGCGCGGCGCGAAGATCACCGGCGAACAAGCCGTCTCGGTCGCGGGGATCCTGGCGACCGAGAGTGGATTGTCGGTCGTCGGATGACCTCCTTACCTGGCAACGAGTTCTGGAGGCAGAGCGTGCACCCGGTCGCCGAGGCGGGCACGTGCCACGAACCGGCCGGAGCGTGCAGGAAGGGATCCATTTCCAGCACATTGGCGTGCGCGCCGTCCGCTCTTGTCCACAGTGGACGCACGCCGCCCTCGTCGCCCGGCACATGGTGATGCCGCCGCACCGCGACGGTGGTCAGGCACAGTTCGTGCCTGCCCCGTCGCCCGGCGACGAGCTGGACGGTCTCCTCGAGTGGGCGGGCGACCGCCTCGGGACACCGTTGTCGGTGGGCGATCTGGCCGCGCACCTCAACGTCTCGCCCCGCACGCTCGCCCGGCGGTTCGCCGATCAGTTGGGCACCACGCCGGGGGCATGGCTGTTGACGCGCCGCGTGACCGAGGCGCGCGCTCCGCTCGCCGGGCGCGTACCGGCGCGCGTTCCGGGGCCCGGTTTCGCCTTGAGCGGAACGGCGCCCGCGCGTCCCGGCGCGATGTCACGATGATCGTATGGCGGACATCCTCCCTTTTCAGCAGAAGCGGCCCGAACCGGAGCCGCTGTGGCGTGACGTGCTCGGCAAGAGCCTGCGCGCCGCGCGGGAGGACCAGGGCGGCCGCCTCGTCGACATCGCGGAACGCGCCGGGATCTCGCCGCAGTACCTCTCCGAGATCGAACGCGGCCGCAAGGAACCGTCCAGCGAGATGATCGCCGCGGTCACCGGCGCGCTCGGGATCGACCTGGCGGACCTCCTCTTCGGTATCGCGGGCACGATCAGCCGGGGCGGCAGCACGGGTCTCGCGGTCGGCCGCCGCCCGCGAGGACCCGTACTCATGGCTGCGTAGGCGCTAGGCTCGTTCGTCGAGGACGCGGTCCGCGAGTCCGTAGGCGACCGCGCCCGCCGCGTCGAACACGCGGTCCCGGTCGGTGTCGTGCCGGAGATCCGAGACGGTGCGGCCGGTGTGCACGGAAAGGATCTCCTCCAGCTGCGTCCGCACCCGCACGACTTCGTCGGCTTGAAGGATGAGGTCCGGGATGGTGCCGCGTCCCTGTGCGGCGGGCTGGTGGAGCACCACCCGGGTGTGGGGCAGCACGAACCGGTGCCCCGCCTCGCCCGCGGCCAGCAGGATCGCGCCCGCCGCGACGGCCTGGCCGACGCAGGTCGTCGCCACCGGCGCCTTGATGAAGCGCATCGTGTCGTACAGCGCGAGCATCGCCGACGGGTCGCCGCCCTCGGTGTTGATGTAGAGGTTGATCTCCTGCTCGGGGTTGTCCGCCTCCAGGTACAGCAGTTGCGTGATCAGGGCGTTCGCCACGCCGGAGTCGATCGCGGTCCCGAGATAGATGATCCGCTCCGACAGCAGATGCGAGTAGACGTCCATGATCCGCTCGCCGGCGGGACTGCGGGAGATGACGTTGGGGATGGTGTAGGTGCTCATGCGCCCGCACCCCTTTCCGTGCCGAGGCCGAGTTTGTGCGTGCGGACGGGGACGACCTGGTCGAGGCTCTCGACGATGTGGTCGATGAAGCCGTATTCGCGCGCTTGCTCGGTGGTGAACCAGCGATCGTGGAGGGAATCGGCGAAGATCCGGTCGATGGGCTGCCCGGTGTCGTCGGAGATGAGGCCCAGCACCGTGTCCCGCGTGTAGCGCAGGTCGTCCGCCTGCACCTCCACCTCGACGGCCGAACCGCCGATGCCCGACGAGCCCTGGTGCATCAGGATCCGCGCGTGCGGCAGGGCGAACCGTTTGCCAGGGGTGCCCGCGGAAAGCAGGAACTGCCCGGCACTGCAAGCCAGCCCCAGCGCGAGGGTGGCGACGTCGCACGGCACGAGCCGCATCACGTCGCGGATGGCCAGCATCGAGGGGACCGAACCGCCCGGCGAATGGATCCACAACGCGATGTCCTTGCGGGGATCCTCGCTCGCCAAGGACAGGAGCTGGGTGGTGAGGACCGTGCCGTTGTCGTCGTCGAGCGCGCCGTCGAGTACCAGCACACGCTGGCTGAAGAACCGTTCCCGGAGCCGTTGGTCGAAGAGTGGCTGTTTCTCGTAGTCGGTCATGCCCCGACGATGCCGCCGGGGCGCGGGCGTCCGCCGGTTTCTCTGCTGTGAGCGGATCAGCCCACAGCAGGACGCTTGGCCGGGACCAACCAGGCGAGTCCCGCCAGGACGACGGCGAAGACGAGGACGAGGACATCGATGGTGAGACCCGGCTGAACCGGAAGGCCGAGGTGCACCCGTTCCTCGCCGAGGAAGGTCAGTAGACACATCGAGAGCAGGGTCAGCGCCGCGGAGACGCTGAGCATGATCTGCCCCGCCCGGACCCTGGCGAGCAGGCTCGCGCCACCCGCGACCGCGGCCACGCCGGCGAGGACCAAGCTGATGTCTCCCACCGTGATCGACAGATGCGCGAACTCGAAGAAGTAGTACGCCTGGTGCATGAGCATCGCGTTGCCGAGCAGTGCAAAGCCGAGCACGATGCCCGCCACCCCGGCCAGGACCGCGAACACGGAGGGCGGGGTCAGCCCGGGCCGCCGCGGCGCGGGCAGGATCGGCACCGGGGTTTCGATCCCGTTCGCGGCCTGGGCCAGCAGCGGGAGCGCGTGATCCGGCAGCAGGCGCGCTTGCGGCGCTTTCGCCAGCAGCCCGCGGAGGACGTCCGCGAGTGGCCCGTACGTCCGGTCGAGGGGCGGCTGCTCGTTGACGACGGCGTACAGCGTGGCCGCGACGTTCGCCCGTTGGAAGAAATTCCCGCCCTCGCTCGCACTCAGCAGGGTCACGCCGAGCGCCCAGAGATCCGAATGGGGAGTGCCCTCGTGCCCCGCGATCGTTTCGGGGGCGAGGAAGGCCGGGGTACCGACCGGGTCGAGGGCCTTGGCGATCCCGAAGCCGGTCAGTTTCACCGTGCCGTCGGGACCCACCAGGATGTTCGCGGGCCGGACGTCCCCGTGCACGATGCCCGCGGTATGCGCGGCGGCTAGCGCGCCGAGCACCATTCCGCCGATTTCGGCCACGAACCGCGGCCGCATCGGACCCGCCGACGCCAGCTCCTCCAAGGTCCGCGCCTCTACCAGGTCCATCACGATGAACGCCGTCCCGTTGTCAGCGACGACGTCGTGCACGGGCACCACCGACGGGTGATCCACCGCGACGCTGGCCTCCCGCTGGAGGCGTTCCACGACGGCGGGCTCGTGGGTGGGCAGCGGCAGTTCCTTGATCGCGACCCGGCGGCCGTCCGGCCCGTCCTCGCCACGCCACAGCACGGCCGTCCCGTCGCGACCCAGCTCCTCGAGCAGGGTGTAGCGCTCGGCGATCGTGCGGGAAACTGCCGTCACAGTGGCTCTCCTCGAATCCTGAAGGGTCTCCGAGGCACGCTAACCAGCGCTCATGACAAAACGATGAAATGGCCGTTCATCCATAAAGGACGTACGCGGCTGGATATATTCACAGTCATGCTGACGCTGGCGGCCCTGGCCGACGACCCGGATCTCGAACTGCGGGTGGTCGTCCCCGGCCGCGACGGGGCGCTCACCGAGCAGGTGCTGTGGGTGCACAACACCGAGCTTCCCGATCCCGGGCCGTACGTGCGCGAGCACGAGGTCGTGCTGACCAACGGCCTGTGGCTGGACCGCGTCGAGCCGTCGGAGTTCGTCGCACGGGTGGTCGGTGCCGGAGCGGCGGGGATCATCTTCGGGCTGCGCGTGGAGCAACGCGACACCCCTCCGGCGCTCGCCGAGGCGTGCCGGGAAGCCGGGTTGCCGCTGCTGGAGATCTCGGTGGCGGTGCCGTTCACGGCGGTCACCCGCGCGGCGGCCGCGATCCAGGCCGCGGACCGGCAGAACGCGTTGATGTCGCTGGTGCGCCGAGGGGACGAGCTCACCTCGGCGCTGTCGAGGGGCGCGGGCACGGCCGGGGTGCTCGCGGTCCTCCGCCGTGAGCACGAACTGCCGCTGGCGGTCGTGGACCGCATGGGCCGGGAGCTCGCGTCCGCCGGCGCCGGACTGGACGCCGGGCAGTCACGCGCCGCGGCGGAGGCCTTGGCCGGGCATCCGCCGCCACTGGAGGCGGATCTGGGCGCGGGGACCCGGGCGGCGTTGTTCCCGGTGGGCGCGATCCGGGCCGCGGACGCCGCGCTGCTGTGCCTGCGTCCCGTGGCCGACCTGACTCGCGAGGAGCGGGACGCGCTGGAGCAGACCGCGCGGTACCTCAGCCTGGAGGTGGCCCGGCATCAGGCGGTGCAGGCGATCGAGATGCGGTTCGCCGTCGAACTGCTGGACATGGTGCTCTCCGGCGCGCAACGCGTCGCGGAGGTGCCCGGCAGGCTGCGGGCGTTCGGGGTCGACCCGGACGGGCCGCTGGCGGTGATCGCGCTGGCGTTCGCGGGTGACGACGCCGCGACGCGGGCGGGGATGGCGGAGGCCGTGACGGACTTCCTGCTGGCGGACGGGCTGCCCGCGGTCGTGGCGGCGGGCAGCCGAGACGTCGTCGCGGTGCTGCCGTTCCGGTCGGGAAGGCAGTCGCCCGCCGCTTTCACGCCCCGGCTGGCGGCGGCGGTGTCACATCGGCTCGGCGGCGGGCGCGTGGTCGTCGGGCTCGCCGATCCCGTATCCGGCGCGGCCGAACTGCGCGTGCCGTTGTCGCGCAGCCGCGAAGCCTGCCGTGTGCTCCGCGGCAGGCGTGGCGGCCCGGTGGCGGCGAGTTTCGCCGAACTGGGCAGCTACCGGCTGCTGCTGGAGTCGCACGACGAGCAGTGGCGGCATACCTTCGCCGACGCCCTGCTCGGCCCGTTGCGCGAGCACGACCGCCTCCGCGACGGCGACCTGGAGACGACCCTGCGGGCGTTCCTCGACCATGACGGCCAGTGGGCGGCCACCGCCGCGGCGCTGTACGTGCACGTCAACACCTTGCGCAACCGGCTGGCCAAGGTCACCGAGCTGACCGGCCGCGACGTCGGGCGGACCGCGGACCGGGTCGACCTGTTCCTGGCGCTGGAGGCCGCTCAGTCCGGATAGACCGCCGGATCGATTTCGAGGCGCCGCAACGGTTCCACGGGCAAGGCAGGGTCGGCCAAGGCCGCGGCGGCCACGTCACGGCACCGGGCGAACCGGACGTCGCCGAGGCCGAGCCCGAACTCGATGAGCGAGCGCACGGCGGCCAGGCGCCCGGGCCTGCCCGACAGGAACGGGTGCAGGCACAGGTTGAACAGGCATCGGTAGCGGCGCATCGCGTCCAGCTCCGCGCGCCACATCTCCAGCACCCGCACCGGAGACGTGATCACCGAACCGATCTGCGGCGCGGGAAGGAACGCGTACTGCTCCCAGTCGTCGAGCGACCAGTGCACCGGCAGCTCCGCGATCCGGCCCGCCCCGGTCTCGATCAGGTACGGCCGGTCGTCGGCCATCAGCGACGAGTCGTAGCTCAATCCGTGCTCGGCCACCAGCGCCGGAGTGTCCCAAGTGGACTCCCAGCCCGCCGCGCGATGCCCGCTGATCTCGATGCCCTGTGCGGCGAAGACCGCCATGCCCCGTTCGAAATCGGCGCGCTGCTCGGCGGCGGTCATCGTGGTCGGCGGCCGGTGGCTGTAGGAGTGGTGGGCCACCTCGTGCCCGCGCTCCACGATCGCGGCGGCGAGGGCGGGCCGCTGTTCGGCGACCCAGCCCGGCACGAAGAACGTCGCGGGCACGGCCAGTTCGTCGAGCAGGTCGAGGACGCGTGGCACCCCGACGCGAGGCCCGTACGCCTGATGGGACATGGTCGACAGGTGTTCGGCGTAGCCCCGCCCTCGCGCGAGGATCGGGGATTCCGCGTCCACGTCGAAGGTCAGGGTCGCCACCGCAGCCGCGCCGCCGTGCCAGCTTGGTTCCGTCACGCTTGCCGACTCTCCCGCCAACGGCGCGCGTTCGCCACCGTGACCGTCGGGGAGACCATCGCCCGGTCGAACTCGGCCAGGGGTCGCGCCGCGGCGACGCGGGCGGGCAGATCCGGGTTGGCCAGCGCGCCGTGCCCGAGGGAGAGCAGGTCGGCGTGCCCGCCGGCGAGGACCTCGTGCGCCTGGGTGAGGTCGTGCATCCCGCCGTTGGCGATCACCGGCAGCCCGGTGACCTGCCGGGCGAGGGCGGTGATGGTGCCGCCGTCGGCCAGCTTCGCCGTCTCGAGCCAGTTCCGGCCCTCGCTGGCGATGTGGAGGTACTGCGCGCCCGCCTCCGCGACCGCGGCGAAGATCACCTCGGCGTCGTCCCGCCCGCCGGGCCAGCGGTAAGTGAAGTCGTTGACCTTCGTTTGCGACAGCCGCACACCGGTCACGAGCTCCGGCACGGCCTCGGCGACGGCGGTCACGACACCGGCGGTCAGCCGGATCCGGTTCGCGACCGGTCCGCCGTACGAGTCCGTGCGATGGTTGGTGTAGTCGGTGAGGAACTGGTCGAGGAGGTATCCGTTGGCCGCGTGCACCTCGACGCCGTCGAACCCGGCCTGACGGGCACGTACGGCCGCGGCCGCGAAGCCATCGACGACGTCGTCGATCCCGGCGGTGGTCAGCTCGCGGGGGACCGGCCACGGCCCGGAGCCGCCGTACGCGGGCATCATCTCCCTGCGCGGCTGGACGGCCGAAGGAGCGACGGTGTGGTCGCGGTGCGGATTTCCCTGGGAGATCGCCCCGGCGTGCATGAGCTGGGCGATCATCCTGCCGCCCGCCGCGCGTACTCCGGCGGTGACCACTCGCCAGCCCGCGACGTGTTCGTCCCGCGCGAGGCCCGGCTGGTTGAGGTAGCCCTGGCTGGCCGCGCTGTCGGGATAGGTGCCCTCGCTGAACACCAGCCCGAAGCCGCCGCGGGCGAATTCGGCGTAGTAGTCGGCCATTTCGCCGGTCGGGGTGCCGTCCGGGCCCGCCGAGACGCGGGACATGGGGGCGACGGCGTAGCGGTTGCGCAGCGCGAGGCCACCGAGCGTGGTGGGGGCCAGCGCGGGGTGCCCGACGGTCGTGGTCATGACTGAGTTCCTCCATTGTGGACGGTTTCGATGGCGAGCGGGGAGAGTCCGGCGTCACTGATCCGGACGAGGTCCTGCGGGCACGCGGAGACCACGACGACGCAGTCCAGTTCGGCGCGCAGGGTCACCGCGTCGCCTGGTCGCGAAGACGCGGTCAGCCAGCTCAGGCGCCCGCCCTCGCCGACCGGGATACGCATGAAGACGTTGATCGGCTGCGGCGTCGGACCCGCGAAGCTCAGGCCTTCGTCTGCCAGCGCCTCACGCAGGTTCGCGGCACAGGACCGGTGGCCTGGAGCGCCCAGCGCGGCGTACCGGGCCGGGTCGCAGGCCGGGATGAGCATGTCGTGCTCGCCGGGTGAGGTGTCTTCGACCAGGGTCAGGATCGGGCGGCGCAGGCCGGTCACGAAGGATTCGCCGACCGCGGGGAACAGCCGATCGATCCCGGCGCGGGTGTGCGCCGCACTGTGGTGCTCGGCCAGTTCGGCCCCGGTGTCGGTGAACGCGAACACGTCGCCGACCTGGCCCCCTTCGACGTCGATTACCCGGACGAGGTCTCCGGCGGCCACCCGGACGGCCTTGGCGGTACCCGGTGGGACTTGCGTTCTGCTCATGCCTTCAGCAAACAGGTGACGACTTGCGGTTCGCTATGGAGGAACCTCCAAGATCGAGCAGGCTGGATGGAGGAATCTCTACGCCGACGGCTTGGGGTCGATGCGGCGGCAGCGAGTTGCCCCCAATGTGCGCGGACCGGCCCTGGCGAAAGCGGGCGAAAAGTAGTTTCGACTTTGACCATTTTAGAGATACCGGGTTAGTGTCCGGCGATGGAAGACGTGGACGCTGTGGACGCGGCCGGACTGGACTTCTGGTCGTTCGTAGCGCTGGCGAACCGGCGGCTCGCGCAGGAGTACGGCTTCCGGCACCAGTTGGCGACCGAGGTGCTGCTGACCCTCAACCGTGCCTCGGACCTGGTGACCTACGACCTCGAAGCCGCGGTGCACCGGCCACGCGGCCGGTCGTGGTCGGCGTTCCGGCTGCTTTTCGTGGTCTGGCTCGCCGGACCGCTCGAACCGACCAGTGCGGCCCGGCTGACCGGGATGAGCCGGGCGGCGGTGTCGAATCTGGTCAAGACGCTGGTCGCGGAGGGGATGCTCCACCGGGTCCCGGACGAGCGCGACGGCCGTTCGGTGCAGCTCTCGCTGACCGAGGCGGGGCACGAGGAGATGGTCTCGGTCTTCCGCGAGCACAACGAGCGCGAGTTCGGCTGGACGAACGCGCTGACCGAGACCGAACAGCGCATCCTCGTCATGCTGCTGGGCAAGCTGATCACGAGCCGCGCCGGGTTCGGCACCCGGAGCCGCAAGTAGGCCTTCCCGTCGCGAGGACGACCCGGCTACGCTGCCCGAGGGGTAGTCAAAGTGTGAACTAAATCGGCGAGGAGGAGACCATGGTGGACGGCGGACGGATTCCCGCGCTCTTCGCCGGGCTGTGCGACGACGCCGCGGTGTTCCCGCCGGGGCTGGCCCCGTTGCCGGACGCCGTCGCGGCGCACGACGAGCACGTCTCCGCCTGGTACGCCGACCTGGTCGGCCCGCTCGTCATAGCCGCCACCGCGCTCGGCGACCTCGCCGAAGTGCTGGGTGGCCGGGACACCCCACTGCCGGTCTCGGTGACCCTGCCCGGCGGGCCCGCGCAGCTCGACGGCGTGCTCGAAGCCGTCGCCTCACTGCCGGTGGACCTCGACGCGCTCGAGATCGCCGTCCCGGAGGGGATGGGCGCGGACGAGGTGCTCGCCGCGATTTCGGGTGCCACCGCACCGGTTTTCGTCGAGATCCCGCGTGACGACCGGCGTCTTCCGTTGCTGACCGCCCTTTCCGGCACCGGCCACCGCGCGAAGTTCCGCACCGGTGGCGTCCGGGCCGACCTGTACCCGGGCGAAGCCGAACTCGCCGCCGCGGTCCGGGCCGCCGTCGGGGCGGGCGTTCCGTTCAAGGCCACCGCCGGGCTGCACCACGCCCTCCGCAACACCGATCCGGAGACCGGCTTCGAACAGCACGGCTTCCTCAACCTGATGCTCGCCGCGGACGCCGTCCTCACCGATGGCGACGCCGAAGCCGTTCTCGCCGAACGAGACGGCGCCGTCATCGCCGGACGGCTTCGGGCGCTGGACGCGGATCGCGTCGCCGCCGTCCGTGCGGCGTTCACGTCGTTCGGCACCTGCAGCATCACCGACCCCCTGACCGAACTGGCCGGACTCGGCCTGCTCGAGGCGCTCCGAGGAGAGGCATGACCACGATCGACGTCCCCGCAGGCTCGCTGTTCGGGATCGACAACCTGCCGTACGGCGTGTTCTCCGTCGACGGTGATTCCCCGCGCGTCGGCGTGCGCGTCGGCGACTCCGTTCTCGACCTGGCCGCGGCCCTCGGCGACGACGTCTTCGCCGCGCCGACGCTCAACCCGTTCATGGCGCAGGGATACGACCGCTGGGTGGCGGTCCGGGAGCGGATCCGCGACCTGGTCGACGGCGAGGTCCCCGACGGCGCGATCCACGCGATCGAACGGGTGACCCTCCACCTGCCGATCGAGGTCGCGGACTACGTCGACTTCTACGCCTCCGAGCACCACGCCTCGAACGTCGGCAGGTTGTTCCGCCCGGACGCGGAACCGTTGCTGCCCAACTGGAAACACCTCCCGGTCGGCTACCACGGACGGTCCGGCACCGTCCTGGTCTCCGGTACGGACATCGTGCGCCCGAGCGGCCAGCGCAAGGCTCCCGCCGACGCGGCGCCGGTGTTCGGTCCGAGCACGCGGCTGGACATCGAGGCAGAAATGGGGTTCGTCGTCGGCACCGGAACCCCGCTGAACGCCCCGATCGCCCCGGATGCCTTCCCTCGCCACGTTTTCGGCGCCGTCCTGCTCAACGACTGGTCGGCCCGCGACATCCAGGCGTGGGAATACGTGCCGCTGGGTCCGCACCTCGGCAAGAGCTTCGCGACGTCGATCTCCCCTTGGGTGGTGCCGATCCTGGCGCTGGAGGCCGCGCGGATCCCGCTGCCCGGCCAGACGGATCCGGAACCGCTGCCGTACCTGCGGGAGAGCGACCCGTGGGGCCTCGACATCGACCTGGTCATCGCATGGAACGGCGAGGAGGTCAGCCGCCCGCCCTTCCGCGAGATGTACTGGTCGCCGGCGCAGATGCTCGCCCACCTGACAGTCAATGGCGCCTCCTCGCGCACGGGCGACCTGTACGGTTCCGGCACGATCTCCGGACCGGAGAAGCACCAGCGCGGCGCGTTCCTCGAATTGTCCTGGGGCGGTAAGGAACCGCTCACGGTCAAGGGGGAGGAACGCACCTTCCTGCTGGACGGCGACGAGGTCGTGATCACCGGGACCGCGCCCGGCGCGAACGGCTCGCGGATCGGGTTCGGTGAGGTGCGGGGACGCGTGCTGCCCGCGGGTTGAGTCGGGTAGCGGCCGTTCCGTGAAGGACTCCTTGAGGGACCCAGAGTCTCTCAAGGAGTCCTTCACGGACCCCCGGAAGGCCATCACGAGCCTCGGCAGCACGCCACGGTTGCCTCACGACCACCTCTCAGCTACCCGGAATCCCGTTGGGCGGCGGCGCGTCGTTCGCCGCGGAGTCGTCCGCCTTGATGGGCGCGTCGTCGAGGTCGGTCACCAGTACCGGCGTCAGATCCTTGCCGACGCCTCCCTTGAGCTCGACCACCGACATCCCGGAGATGCCGAGGTGGCTGTCGGCGGAGTAGCGGAACGGCGCCAGTCCCGGTCCCTCGAACGCCTTCCCGGACTGCTGGATCACCTCGACGAGGCGCTCGCGCGTCAGATCCTTTCCGGCCGCCTGCAACGTTTGGACGAACGTGTACGCCTGCGCCATCCCGTAGACGCGGTAGTTCGTCAGGTCGCCGCCCTTGCCGTGCGCCTTCCAGATGTTCTGCCACAGCTTGGTCCACGCGTTGTCCGGCGCGTCGACACCCGGCAGGTACTCGGTGGTGATCACGCCGTCGATGAGCGACGCGCCGTTGGTGACCTTGCCTTCGGAGAACCGCGCGAGCAGTGAGCCGACGAGCGCCGGATCGGAGCCGACGTTGCTGTAGACCCACTTCGGTTTGAACCCGATCTTCAGCGAAGCCAGCTGCGAAAGCGCGGTGTACGACGGAACGGTGAAGCCCAGCACCAGATCGGCGCCCGCGGCCTTGAGTTTCGCGATCTGCGGCGCGATGTCGGTGTTGCCAGGGGAGTACTTCGCGACCTCCACGATCTGCTGGCCGAGATAACGCCGGGCGCCCTTCTCGCCGTCGCGGCCGAAGTCGTCGTCCTGGAGGAACAGGCCGACCTTGGCGTTCGGCAGGTTCTTCCGCACCCAGTCGCCGATGATCTTGCCTTCGATCTCGTAGTCCGGCTGCCAGCCGAAGGTGACCGGCGCCTTCTTCGGATCGTCGCCCCAGCGCAGCGAACCCGACGACACGAACAGGTCCGGCACCTTCGAGGTGTTCAGGAACTCGACGACGGCGCTGTGCGTCGGCGTGCCGAGGCCGCCGACCATCGCGAAGATCTCGTCCTTGAGCACCAGTTCGTTGGTGACGGCGCTGGTGTTGGTCGGGTTGTAGCCGTCGTCCTTCACCACGAACTCGATCTTGCGGCCGTTGACGCCGCCGTTCGCGTTCACGTAGTCGTAGTAGGCCTGGTGCCCGCTCGGGATCTCGCTGTAGCCCGGCGCGGCGACCCCGGTCAGCGGGAAATGCGCGCCGATCTTGATGGTCGTGTCGGTGACGCCGACCGTCGAGCCCTTCTGCTCGCCCTCGGGTCTGCCGCCCGCGCCGCAGGCGGCGGTGACCGTGACGGCCAGGAAGACGGCCACGGCCTTGGTCCAGCGTTTCATGAACTTCTCCTCGAGTGGATGAGTTTCCGCAGCCCGCCGGCGAGACCGGCGGGTGCGAGCAGCACGATCAGGACGGTGACCAGGCCGTAGATCAACGGCGCCAGATGCGCGGCCTGCACGTCGGAGAGGCCGAGATCCGTGCCCGCGCCGGTCACCAGCGGCGGCAGGAAGGTCAGCAGCGCGGCCCCGGCGAGTGCTCCGGTGAGGCTCCCGAGACCGCCGAGCACCACCGCGGACACCAGCAGCAGCGACAACGTCAGCGCGAACCCGCTCGGCGCCGCGAGCCGCGCCGACAACGCCATGAGCGCTCCGGCCAGCCCCGCGCAGCCCGCGCTGACGACGAACGCCCGTACCCGCGTGCGACCGAGGTCGATCCCGGCCAGTTCGGCGGCCACGTTCTCGTCGCGCACCGCCCGCCAATCGCGTCCGACGCGGCCACGGGACAGGTTCGCCAGCAGCACGAACACGACGATCACCGCGAGCCACGAAAGGTAGGCGAGGTAACGGATCGACGTGAGATCCTGGCCGGTGACGAAGTACGCGGCGTCGGCCAGCCAGCCGGGTATCTCCGGCATGCGCACGGGCAAGCCCTGCTCGCCGCCGAGCGCCTCACCGAAGAACAACGGGATGCCGGGCACGGCGACGGCGAGCGCCAGTGTCGCCCCGGCGAGATACGGGCCGTGCAACCTGGCCGCGGCGACCCCCACGAGCGCCCCGACGGCGAGCGTGATCACCACCGCCAGCAGCAGGATCACCGGCAGCGGCAAGACCGCCGACTTCAGCAGGAGCGCCGTCGAGTACGCGCCGACGGCCATCAAGGCGCCATGCCCGAGCGAGAGCTGCCCGTTGAGTCCGGTGAGGACGGTCAGGCCGCCCGCCGCGATCGCGAGGTACGCCATCGTGGTGAATTGCGCGGCGAGGAACGGCCCGGAAGTCTCCAGGACGAGTACGACGACGACCAGCGCGGCGAGCCCGCCCAGCAGATGACCGCGCAGCACCTCAGACCCTCCGTTCACGGACGACGGCGAACAGGCCGCCGGGTTTGAGCAGCAGCACCGCCATGAGCAGCACCAGCGCGGCGAGCGGCACCAGTTCCGCGCCGACGTAACCGCTCACCAGGCTCAACGACAGGCCGAGGACGACACCGCCGACGACCGCGCCGACCGGGCTGTCCAGCCCGCCGAGCACCGCGGCCACGAAGCCGTACACCACCACACCGTCCATATAGGACGGATGGACGAGGCCGCCGCCGGCGATCAGCAGGCCCGACAGCGAACCGGCGAGAGCGGCCAGCGCCCAGCCGAGGGTGAGCATCCGCCCGACCCGCACGCCGAGCAGGCGGGCCACTTCCCGGTCGAACGCCGCGGCGCGCATCCGCAGGCCAAGGTCGGTACCGCGGAACAGCACCACGAGCCCGATCAGCACGACGCCGACGGCGGCGATGGTGAACACGCCGAATCCGGTCAGCGCGATCGTCGTGTCGCCGACCCGGAACCCGGTGAGCCCGAACGGTGCCGGGAACGACCGGTACCGCGAGCCGAACACCAGCGCCGCCAGCGCGTGCAACACGATGAACAACCCCAGGGTGAGGATGACGGCGTTGATCTCGGCCTTGCCGTCGACGAACCGGACGACGAAGCGTTCCACCAGCGCGCCGAGCACGAGCCCGGAAAGCAGGGCCACCGCGAAACCGGCCCAGTACGACCAGCCGGCGTCGATCAGGACCAGCGCGAGGTAGGTGGTGATCATCGCCATCGGAGCCTGCGCGAAGTTCACGATCCGCGTCGCCCGCCAGATCAGCACCAGCGCCAGCGCGAACGCGGCGTACACCGCACCCAGCGTCAGGCCGGTGAGCGCGGTGGTGAGCAGTTGCTGCACAGTGCTCCCTTTCAGAATCCGAGGTAGGCGTGCCGGAGGTCGTCGTCCGCGACGAGCGCGGCCGCGTCCCGCCGGACGACGACCTCGCCGAGGTTGAGCACGACGCCGTGGTCGGCGATGGACAGCGCGCTGCGCGCGTTCTGCTCGACCAGCACGACGGCCAGTCCTTCGTCGTGGACGAGGCCGCGCAGCAGGCCGAAGATCCGCGCCACGATCCGGGGCGCGAGCCCCAAGGACGGCTCGTCGAGCAGCAGCACCTTCGGCCGGGAAAGCAGCGCGCGGCCGATGACCAGCATCTGCCGTTCCCCACCGGAAAGGACGTGCGCGGAACCGTTCTTGCGGTCGGCGAGCGCCGGGAAGAGGTCGTAGATCCGGCGGAGATCGGCCGCCGACGCGCGACCGCGTGCGCCGAGGGCGCCGAGCCGCAGGTTCTCCTCGACGGTCAGTTCGGCCAGTACGCCGCGGCCTTCGGGCACCTGCGCGAGTCCGAGCGCAGGAAGGTCCTCTGTGGACACTCGGCTCAGGTCCCGTCCCGCGAGCGAGACGCTGCCGCCCGTCGGCCGGACGAGTCCGGAGATGGTTCGCAGCAAGGTGGTCTTGCCCGCGCCGTTCGCGCCGAGCACCGCGGTGATCTCGCCTTCCGCGGCCGAAAGGCTCACGGAATCGAGCGCGCGCACCGGGCCGTAGCTCGCCGAAAGGTTCTCAACGGTCAGCACCGGCCACCTCCTCGCCGAGGTAGGCGGCCTGGACCGCCGGGTCGGCGCGGATCTCGTCCGGTGTCCCGCGGGCGATGACCCTGCCGAAGTCCAGCACCACGATCTCGTCGCAGACGCCCATCACCAGATCCATGTGGTGCTCCACGAGCATCACCGACATGCGTTCGGTCAGCCCGCGGACCAGGTCGCCGACCTCGGCGATCTCGGCCGACGACAGGCCGCCCGCCGGTTCGTCCAGCAGCAGCAGATCCGGTTCGGCGGCCAGCGCTCGCGCCAGAGCGATCCTTTTCCTCACCGGATAAGGAAGAGCGGCGGGATAGCGATGCGCGAGGTCGGCGATGCCGAACTCCTCCAACCGCGCCATCGCCCGTTCGGCCAGTGCCTTCTCGCTCTTCGTCATGCCCAGCAACGAAGTCCAGAAGCCGGACTTCGCATGCCTTCCCGCGCCCACGAGCACGTTCTCCAGCACGGTCATCCGGTCGAACAGGCCGAGTTCCTGCAGGCTGCGGGCGATCCCGAGGCCGGCGAGGTGATGCGGGCGCAACCGCCGCAGTTCCGTGCCGCGCCAGGCCAGCGTGCCGGTGTCCGGGCGGACGAACCCGCACGCGACGTTGAACAGCGGGGTCTTGCCCGCCCCGTTCGGGCCGATCACGCCGAGCACCCGGCCGGGCGCGACGCTCAGGGAGACGTCCGACAGCGCGACGAGACCCCCGAAGGTCACCGACACGCCGGACATCTCGAAGGTCGACAGGGTCACGCAAGAACTCCCAACGGAGAGAGGAGGTCCCGGCGCGGGTGCGCCGGGACCCAAGACACTCAGGCGTGCGGACACGTGTCCCGGTAGTCGCTGATCGTGCGGTCGTCCGGGGCCGGGCAGAGGAACTGTTCGTAGCGGGTGTCGTTGTCCACGAACCGCTTCAGCCACGAGATCGTGTACTTGGCCATGGTCGTGTTCGCGGTGTTCGGGAAGAAGTGGCTCGCGTTGTCCAGTTCCATGTACGCCTTCTCCGCCGAAGCGGGAATGCTGGTGTAGAACGGGATCGAGTGCGACGCCACCGGCGCGACCGAGTCGGACTCACCGCCGATGACGAACGTCGGCACCCGCAGCGAAGACCAGGACTTCTGGGTGTTCCACGGCGCGAGCGGCACCGCGGCCTGCAACGAAGGCCGGTCCTGAGCCGCTTCGAGCGAACCGCCGCCGCCCATCGAGTGGCCCGCGACCGCGAGCCGGGTGGTGTCGACGCGGGACCGGACGGTGCTGCGCTGGGTCAGGTAGTCGAGCGCGGCCAGCAGTTGGTCACCGCGGCTGTCGGGCTGGTCGTAGATCGTGTTGGTGTCGATCGTGAACACCACGAAGCCCTGCGACGCCAGCCGCGGGCCGATCCACGCGATGCTCGACTGGGTCGCGGTGAATCCCGGCGAGATGGCGACCGCGCCGAACGTGCCCTGCGTGGTGCTGGTGGGGTAGTAGATGGTGCCACCGCCGAACCCGGTGACGGCCAGGCTCGAAACGGAGGTCTGCGACACCGCGAACGAGCCGCGGGAGGCTTCGATGCTGCTTTCCGTCGGGTCCGGGCCTCGTTCGTAGGGATTCTCGGCGGCATAGGCCGTGGGAGCGATAGCGAGTGCCGCGACGGTGGCCAGTCCACAAAGGATCCGGGTCGTACTACGCATGGTGCCCTCTCCGTTCGCCGTTGAACACAGTCCGTGGTGATGGACTGTGGCAAACGGCCGGAGGAGGCTGCATCGGTGAAATCGCCAGTCTTGATCCGCGACCGCCCCCGCCGGGCCGCCCGCCCGTACGATCGGCGATCGTGAACCCCTCAGCCGAGGACATAGTCCGCACAGCGGCGCGGTGGATCGATCGCGGTGTCCGCGTCGACACCTCCGCCTTCGCCCAGGATCTCGGCATCTCGCGCAGCACCCTGTTCCGCCGTGTCGGCAATCGGGAAGACCTGCTCGGTGATGCCCTCTACTACCTGTCCGAGCGCACCCTGACGGCCGCCGCGCGCACCTGGGAGCGCGAAGAGGGCGACGTGGTGCGCAACGCGGCCGGTGAACTGCGCTGTCTTTCGATCATGCGCGAGTACCGGTCCGTGCTGGCGGCGAGCTCCGGGTTCCGGCGCTTCCTCGACGACGAGCCGGTGCTGGCGATCCGGCTGCTCACCGACCCGGACGGACGCGTCCAGCCGAGGGTGATCGCGGCCCACGTCGAGCTGCTTCGCCGGGACGTCGGGGACGGCGGTTTCGTGCCCGCGGTCGGCCTGGACAGCCTCTGTTACGCGATCGTCCGACTGGGAGAGGCGTTCCTGTACTCGGACGTCCTCGCCTCCCGGACACCCGATCTCGACGCGGCGTCGACACTGCTCGGAGCCCTCGTGGAAGGACGGGTGCCGACCAGGACCTTGTGAAACACTTGCGCCTGGTGTTTCATCGAGAGGGATCTCGAGGAGGCGCCGATGCCTGTGTACCCGCTGCGGGGCAGGGACGACCTCTTCGGTGGGCTGCGTTCGGTCGCCGGCCGTGCAGTGCTGGTCCACGGCACGGAGGGGCTTGGTAAATCGGCCCTGCTCACCGCGTTGCGCGCCACCCTCGGCGTCCGTCTCGTCGGGGTGCGGGGCCTGCGGGCCGAAAGCACGCTGCCGTATGGCGCCCTGCATCGGATGTTCGGCGCGTCCGTCTCCGGCGGAGCGGAGGCCAGGGACCGGCTCGGCGCCGTTTCGGCACCGACGATCTGCTGGGTCGACGACGCGCAGTGGGTCGATCCGGAATCCTTGGCGGCCCTGGGTTTCGCGGGCAGGCGGCTGGCCGGGGCCCCGGTCGGCATGGTGCTCGCGTCGCGATCCGGGTCCGACGAGTTCGACTCCGTCGAGCTGCCGCCGTTGACCGAATCCGCCGCCGACCTGGTGCTGCGCGATCGCGGTGTACCCGCAGGGGTACGCCCGCAGCTGGTCGAACTCGGCGACGGGAACCCCGCCGATCTCGTCGCGCTGGCGGCTTCGTTGACGCCCGCGCAGGCGGCGGGACGGGAACCGGTGTCGCCGATCCTTCGGGACCGCTTGCCTCGCTACGCGGCCGAGCTCGACGCGATGTCGTTCGAGGAACGCCTCCGGTTCCTTGCCACCTGCATGGACTCTTCCGCGAGGAACGCGACGTGGTACGCGGCGGCGTCACCGGCCGACCGTAGGGCGGCGCACGCGCGGCTGGCCTCCGCCGAGGAGGGGCCTGACGCGCTGTGGCATCGCGCGATGGCGGCCGCCACGCCGTCCGCGCCGCTCGCCGACGCGCTCGCCGCCGCACCGGCGGCGGACCACGCGGCCGCGGCACGGCAGCTCGAACGCGCCGCCGCCCTGACCGCCGATCCGGCCGCCCGGGCGGACCGGTTGCTGGCCGCCGCGGACGCGGCCTGGCAGGCGGGAAGACCAGGGTGGGCTCGGCTACTTCTGTCCAAAGTGGACAGAAATCCGGCTGCGGTGGCGTTGCTGCACGGGGAGATCGAGCTGCGCGACGGCGATCCCGCCGTCGCCACCCACGAACTCGGCGCGGCGGCGGAACTGCTGCCCGATCCGTCCGCCGCGCTCCTGCTGGCGGGCGAGGCACGGCGGCTCGGCGGCGACCTGAGCGGCTACCGGGCGCTCGCGCGGACGGTCCCCGACGGCGAGGGGCTTGCCTTCTCTCATTTCCGTGGTCTGACGTCGGTCTACGCCGGACGTCACGAGGACGCGGTCCTTCCGCTGAACGAGGCCGCCGGCCGGGGGATGGCCGGCGCGGACGTCGCCGGAGCCGTCTGGGCCGCCGAAGCGGCCTTCGCCCGCGGGCATGCCGAAAGGGCGCACGAACACGCGGCCGCCGCCGTGAGCCGCGCGAGACTCGGCAAACGGCACGCGGAACTGCCGTGGGCGTTGATCTACCTGTCGCTTTCGGCCATCGCGCTCGACCGGATCCCGTGCGCGCGGGCGGCGTCCCGCGACGGTCTGCGCGCGCCCCACAACCTGCGGATGGAACATCTGACGTTGCTGGGGCTGGCCGCCGCGCTCCTCGGCGACCGCGTACCGGAACTTGACGAGGCGACCGAAGGCATCGCCGAACGCGGTCTCGGCAGGCCGGCCGCCGTCGCCGCGTGGGCGAACGCCTGTCTGGACCTGGCCGAAGACCGGCCCGACGACGCCCTGAGCAGGCTCGAAGATCTCGCTTCGGGCGTCTCCGGCGACCAGCCGGTGATCCGGGTGCTGGCCACTCCGCAACTCGTCGAGGCCGCCGTCAGTTCCGGGCGGCCCGAACGGGCCCTGGCCGCGCTGGCGGTGTTCGACCGCTGGACCCTGGCCGGAGCGGAACCCTGCTGGCTCGCGCTGAGCCACCGCTGCCACGCGCTGACCGCGCCGGATCCGGAGACCGCGGAACGGCGTTTCCGGCTGGCCATCGACGCGCACCGGCGGGCGGGCGGCGCGGTCGAACTCGCCAGGACCCGGTTCGCGTACGCCACCCTGCTGCGCCGTCACCGGCGGACCCGGGACGCGCGCGACCAGTTCCGCGATGCCTTGCGCGGCTTCGAAAACGTCGGCGCCAAGCGGTTCGCCGAACGGGCCCGCGCCGGACTGCGCGCCACTGGCGAGACCGTCGACGTGCCGCACCGCTCGCTCGCCGGGCTCACGCCGCAGCAGGACGCCATCACCCGGCTGGTCGCGGCGGGGGAGACCAACAAGGAGATCGCGCGGCGGCTGGTCATCAGCCACCGGACGGTGGATCACCACCTGCGGAACATCTTCACCGCTCTGGGCGTCCGGTCCCGCGTGGAACTCGCGCGCCGCGTCGCCGCCGGGGAGTGACGGGCCCGGCGGAATACTCACCCCGGTCCTGGAGTCGTAGCCGAGTATGGACTTCGGTATCGCGACTTCAGTGACCGACGAAGGAATCCGGCCGCACGTACTGGCCGCGGCGTTGGAGGAGAAGGGCTTCGCCTCCCTCTACCTCCCCGAACACTCTCACATCCCGGTCAGCCGGGAGAGTCCGTACCCCGGCGGTGAGCTGCCGCGGGGGGCCCTCCGCAATCTCGACCCGTTCGTGGCGCTGGCCGCCGCCGCGACCGTCACCTCGACCCTCCGCCTCGGCACCGCGGTCGCCCTGATGATCCAGCGAGATGTGCTCTATACGGCCAAGGAGATCGCCAGCCTTGACCTGCTTTCCAACGGACGGGTGATCTTCGGCGTGGGAGCGGGCTGGAACATCGAGGAGATGCGTAACCATGGCGTCGAGCCGCGGACACGGGGCGCGCTGCTGACCGAACAACTCCAGGCGCTCAAGGAGATCTGGACCAGGGACGAAGCGGAGTTCCACGGAAAGCACATCGACTTCGACCCGGTCTACTCCTGGCCGAAACCGGTGCGGAAACCGCATCCGCCGATCTACGTCGCGGGCCAGGGGCCTGCGGGCCTCAAACGGCTCGCCGAGCACGCCGACGGTTGGCTGCCGCATTTCGTGACACCGCCGGAGGAATTGCGCCGGGTCCGGTCTTGGCTCGCCGACCAGGGCCGCGAGGACGTCCGGATCAGTGTGTTCGGTGCTCCGGCCGATCCCGGGCTGCTGCGACGCCTCGCCGCCGCTGGGGCCGACGAGGTCTCGCTCACCCTGCCGACGTTGCCCGAAGCCGAAACCCTGGAGCGTCTCGACGAGTTGGCCAAGACCATCGAGCCGCTCCGCTGACCGGACCTGCCCTCAGAGCCGTAACTCGCGTGATTGGAGCCGTAACACTTGAGTTACGCCTCTGATCACGCGAGTTACGTCTCTGGTCACGTGAGTTACGGGCAGGCGAGGACCGGGGCCTGCGGACGGCCGCCGCCGTGCAGGTCGCTCAGCGGAACCCTGGCCAGGCCGAGGATCGCCTGCGCGGTCGCGCGCGGGGCGGTCGACGGGTTCAGGCCCGTGGCGTCGTAGGCGATCGCGCCGCGGTCGGCCTCGGTGCCGGCGCAGCCGGTCTGCAGCGACCGCAAGAATTCCCGCGCCTTGACCGCGGCGGCGGGACGGTGCCCGGCCAGTGCCTGCGCGGCGAGTCCGGTGCTGTTGGCGTTCGGCGCGTTGGTGGCGAAACCGAAACCGCCGTTCGGGTGCTGCTTGGTGACCAGCCAGGAGGTGCCCTCGCCGGCGTTGACCGGGTCACCGGTGGCGCGCAAGGCCTGCACGACCGTCGCGGTCGCGTCGACGTCGCTCGTGCACGTCGCTTCGCCGAAGCTCAGGGGGAAACCGCCGTCGGGGCACTGGGTGCCCGCGAGGAACGTCACGGCCCGCTCCGGGACGTCGCCGGTGCGGTCCAGCGCCAGCAGTGCGAGCGACTGCGAAAGAGCGTTGGAGTAGTCGCCGTATTCGGAGCGGTCGGAGAACCGGCCGGACGGCGTGAGCGACGAAAGCAGGCCCGCCTTCAGATCGACGCCGCCGAACGACGCCGGGTTCTTGCCGCGAACCTGCGCGGCGAGCAGCAGTTTCGCGTGCGCGCCCGCGTACGCCTCGGTGCCGCTGCCGACGTAGCCCGTGGTGATCTCCGGTTTCGCCAGCCAGGCGATCGCGTTGCCCGCGTTCGTGTCCGACACCCCGGCCGCGGCGAACGCGAAGATCGCGTCGATCGTCGAACCCTGATCGGGAAACTTCTGGCCGCCGAAGTCGGCCTCGAACCTTTCCCCGTCGGCCATCTGCCTCGCGAGCCAGCCCGCGGCGGCGTCCGCCTTGTCGTGGGTGGCCGCGGCCGCCGGCGGAGCGGCGACCAGCCCGATGCCGCACACCATGGCGACAGCGAAAAGCAAACGTCTCATGAGAACCCTTCCCCCAACGACCGCGATGAACGACCCGAAGAGTCCCACCCCGGCCGAGCGTCCGGGTACCGCCGGGCGCGAAGAGCCGATGTGATCCTGGCAACCGACCTGGTCAGCGGTGCCTGCCGGAAGTGATCGGGTGTTAACCTCGATCGGCTCGACAACTGCACACCGCCGCCCGTGACGGGGAAGCCGGTCGAAATCCGGCGCTGTCGCGCAACCGTGGGCCCTTCACCAGGGCGAGCCGGGATACCGAACGGGCGGATGAACGAACCACTGTCGCGATAAACAGGGGTGACCGCGGCGTCCGCGCTGTCCTCCGTCATGCCGCTAGGAGGAGTCATGCGCCGCCGGTACCTCGCCGCAGTGGCGTTCGCCGTCAGTGTCGGCGTGGTCGCCGCACTGCTCACCGGGACGGCCGCCGCCGCGAACGATCCCGGCGCGGCGAAGGCGAATTCCCGCTGGCTCGCGACGAAGCTGAAGCCGGACGGCACGCTCGAAAACCCCAACGGGGGCGCACTACCCGACCACGGCCTGATGCTCGACGTGCTCTTCGCGCTGTACGCGTCGGGCGACGGCGCCAAGGCCGAGCCGATCATGAAGTTCCTCGACGACGAAGGCCACGCCACCGACTACTTCACCTGGGACGGACTGGTTCCCGGTGCCGGGTACGACAAGGTCATCGTCGGGGGCTCGCTCGCCAAGACGCTGGTCGCCGCCGAGGTTTCCGGCAGGGACCCGCGAAACGTCGACGGGTACGACCTGGTCGCCGAGACCCATGGCGCGATCATGCGCAAGGGCCCCGACAAGGGCCGGATCAGCGACTACTCCAAGGATCCGGACCTCGCCGGCGCGGTGAACAACGACGCGAACTCGTTCGGGCAGGCGCTCGGCGTCGTCGGGCTCGCCGCGGCGGGGGAGAACGACCGGATCGCCATCGACAGGTTGCTGGCCCAGCAATGTTCCGAGGGCTACTTCCGCCTCGTGTTCGAATACATTCCGACGAAGGAGACCGGCGACCACGTCACCCCGGACGGCCGCAAGGTATCGACCTGCGACGAAGGCAAGCCGCTCGACCTTTCCCCGACCGACGGCGACGCCACCGGCCTCGCGCTCTCGGCGCTGCTGGCCGCGCGGAAGGCGGGCGCGACCGGACTCGACGCCCCGATCGCCAAGACCGTCTCGTGGCTCAAGGCGAACCAGGCTTCCGGTGGCGGCTGGGGCGGTGGCGTCAGCACCGAGGCACCGAACACCAACAGCACCGGCATGATCGTCCAGGCGCTCGCCGACGCGGGCGGCGCCGAGGCGGCGGTGGACAAGGGGGTGCGGTACCTCAAATCCGCGCAGGCGAACGCCGCCGACTCCGGCACCAAGCTCGCGGGTGAACTCGGCGCGATCGCCTACAACCCGGCTTCCTACGAGGCCGCGCGAGCGTCCGGCATCAGCGGGGTCGACACCTGGATCCGCGCGGGTGCCCAGGCTTCGCTCGGGTTGTCGCAGGTCGGCTTCTACGCGCTCGCGAAGGGCGAAGCTCAGCCGCCGACCAGCGGCACACCGGCTCCCACGACGACCACCGTCATCACGAAGCCGGTGACGCCGCCGCCCAAACCCGGAAAGGCCGGCGCGTCCACCGGCGTCCGGGTGCGGACATCGACGGCGATCGCCACTCCGGACACGGCGACACCGGCCGCCCGCCTCGGCGCCTACCTGGCGAACCGGCTCACCGACGGTGACCACGTCGAGGTGACCGAGGACGGCAGGACCTACGTCGACTACGACGCCACCGCCGACGTGGTGCTGGCCCTGCGAGCGCTCGACCAGCAGCCGGACTCGGTCGCCCGCGCGTCGCAGTTCCTGGTGAAGCCGGAAGCCGTACAGGCTTATGCCCACGGCGCGCCGTACGAGCAGGGCGAGGCGTCGTATGCCGGACCGCTCGCGAAACTCGTGCTCGTCGCCGAATTCGCCAAGGCGGATGTCGCCGGGCGGTTGCGCGCCGATCTGGTGAAACTGCGCGGCGCCGGCGGCGAGTTCACCGACACCGGATCGTTCGCCGACGCCGACGAGACCGTGGAGCGGCACGCGTGGGCGGTGCTCGCCACCGCCGCCGACCCCGGTCCGGCGGTCGAACTGCTCCTTTCGCGCCAGTGCGCCGACGGAACCTTCCCGAAGCACCTTGACACCGTGGAGTGCGGTTCCGGTGACCTCGCCGCGACCGCCGCCGCGGTCACCGCGCTGGCCGCCCGTCCGCACACCGACGCCGCGCCTCCGACCAGGCGCCCGGACGGCTGGAGCGAGCGGCGCGTGTCGGCGTTCGTCTCCGCGGTGGGCGCGCTCGGCGTCCGGCCGACCGGTGAGGGCGTGGTCACCGGAGAGGGCGGCGAGCCGGACGTCGCGCTCAGCGCCGCCGTCGCCGCCGCGCGGCAGACCGCCGGACTCGACGCGAGCGGAACCGCGCGATCACTGGGCGCACTGGTCCAAGCCGATGGCGGTTTGGCCAAGGGGTCCGCCGGGGAGACCGATTTCCCGACCAGTCTGGCCGCCGCGCAAGGAGTCGCGGGCCGATCGTGGCTGACCGCGGCGGATTCGCCGCTCTCGCCCGCGATCCGGCTGCCGCTGACCGAGGCGAATCCGTCCGGCGCACCGGTACTGGCCGCGGAGCAGTCCGGCTCCCCGCCGTCATGGCTGATCTGGGGGCTGGCCGGGCTGGCCGTCCTGCTGCTGCTCACCGTGATCGCTCTGGTTTTCGTACTTCGCCGTTCCACCAAGAAAAAGGGGGCAACACCATGAAGAGAATGCTGGCCGTGACATCCGTCCTCATCGGACTGATCGGGCTTTCCGCCGCACCCGCGAACGCGGTCGACACCACCAAGGGCTACAACGGGATCTGCACCGGCTCCGACGCGCTCACCGGGGTCACCGTCGTGGTCGACTTCCAGGAACTGGACGGTAACGGCGGGGTGGCCGCGCCGACGATCACCCGCTGCTCGCCCAACGCCGCGCCGGGTACCGCCCGCACGGGCATCAAGGCCTTGCAGGACGCGGGAATCGCGGTCGCCGGCACCGCACGCTGGGGGCTTGCCTTCGTCTGCCGCGTGGAAGGCCGCCCGGCCGCGACGGAGACCCTCCCGCTGTCGACCAACCCCAACTACAAGGAGGCGTGCGTCACCACTCCGCCCACCGGCGCGTACTGGGGTTACTGGCATGCGGACGGTTCCGGCTCGACCTGGACCTACAGCACCTCCGGCGCGGTCAACCGGAACGTGACTCCCGGCGGCTTCGAGGGCTGGTCGTTCTCGCTGAACAAGTCGGCGACGACCAACCCGCCGCCCGCTGTCACGCCGAGGAACCCGGCCATCCCGTGAGGAGGGTTCTTCCCGCGGTGGCGGCGATCTTCCTGATCGCCGCCACGGCACCGTCCGCGCACGCCGTCGACCAGAGCAAGGGATATCCCGGGTTCTGCAAGGACGCCACCGGGGTCACCGTGGTGGTGGACTTCCAGCAGCTCGGCGGCACGGCCATCGTCCGCTGCAATCCCCAGACCACCCGCGGCACCGGACTGGACGCGCTCAAGGGCGCCGGTTTCCAGATCGCCGGGGTGCAGCGCTGGGGCGAGTCGTTCGTCTGCCGGATCGAGAATCGTCCTTCCGCGGCGGAGAACATCCCGGTCAGCGGCCGCGAGACGTACCGGGAGCTGTGCGTCGACACGCCTCCCGCGCAGGCATACTGGTCCTACTGGCACGCCTCGAACAACTGCGCGTGGGACTACAGCCAGTGGGGGCTCAAGAACCGGGACTTCACCCCCGGCGGGTTCGAGGGCTGGTCGTTCTCCTTGAACGCCAACGCTCAGAGCAACCCGGTCCCGCGGGTCTCCGCCGTGCGGCCGGGTACCGAGAGCCAACCGTGCGTGCCGCGCGAAGAGGCCAAGCCGGTCACCGGCGATCCCGGCGAGCGGCACCAGCGGCCGCAGCCGGGGAGCGGTCAGGCCGACGGTCCGCGACCGACGGCCGGTGCGGAGCCGGGCGCGGGGGAAGCCCCCGCCGCGGGGCCGAGTTCCGGCGCGCTCCCGCCGCCGAAGCCGCGTCCGAGCGCGTCGGCGAGGCCGAAGGCGCAGGACCCGTCGTCGAACGTCGCGTTCACCGGTGGTGAGAACGCCGAGGACGTCAACGCGGTGATCGAACGCGAGTCCGGGGCCAGCGACTGGGCACCCTGGGCCGCCGTCGGCGCGGTACTGGCGTTGTGCGTGGCAGGATTCCTGGTGGCACGCAGACGCAAACGCGCACAAGGAGTTTGATGACGTCCTACTTCCTGCCGCGCGACCTGCATCCGGCCGCCTGGTGGGTGTGGGCGCTGGGGCTCGCCGTCGCGGCGACCCGCACGACGAACCCGTGGCTGCTGCTGACCATCGTGGCCGTCGCGGGGTATGTCGTCGTCGCCCGGCGCAGTGAAGCGCCGTGGGCGCTGGCCTTCCGGCTCTACCTGTACCTCGGCGCGTTCATCGTCGTGATCCGCGTGTTCTTCCGCGTCGTGTTCGGCGGCGCCGAGGGTTCCACGATCCTCCTGCGGCTGCCCGAGATCCCGCTGCCGGAATGGGCGGCGGGGATCCGGCTCTTCGGCGACGTGTCCGCGGAATCGTTGCTGGGCGGGCTCTACGACGGGATGCGGCTGGCGGCGATGGTGATCTGCCTCGGCGCGGCCAACGCGCTCGCGAACCCGAAACGGCTGCTCAAGGCGATGCCGCCGGCGTTGTACGAGGTGGGCACGGCGGTGATCGTCGCGCTGTCGGTGTTCCCGCAGCTCGCCGAAAGCGTGTTGCGGGTCCGGCGGGCGCGCAAGCTGCGCGGGGGCTCGGGCAAGAAGAAGGTGAAGGTCCTGCACACCGTCCTCATCCCGGTGCTGGAGGACGCGCTTTCCCGTTCACTGCAGCTCGCCGCGTCGATGGACTCACGCGGCTACGGCCGCGCCGGACTGGTCGAGGCGCGGGCGAGGCTGATCACGGGAACGCTGATGATCGTCGGCCTGATCGGCGTCTGCGTCGGCGTTTACGCCACTTTGGACGGTTCGACGCCCCGATATCTCGCCGCACCGGTGCTTTCGGCGGGACTGGTGATCGGCCTGATCGGGTTCTGGTCGGCGGGCAAACGGGTGCGGCGCACGCGCTACCGGCCGGATCGCTGGCAGCCGCCGGAAATCCTCGTCGCGGTCAGCGGAATCGGGGTCGCGGTGATCCTGTTCGTGACGTCCAGCGTGAACCCGATGAACATGAACCCGTCGTTGATCGACCTGTCCTGGCCGTCGCTTTCGTGGGGGCCGCTGCTTGGAGTCCTGATCGGCGCGCTGCCCGCGTTCCTGACCCCGGCCCCCGAACCTCCCTACGCCGCAGTGGAAAAAGAAGTGCACGCATGATCGAACTGAAGAACGTCTCCTTCACCTATCACGGCCGCTCCGAGCCGGTGCTGGCCGACGTGACACTGTCCATCGGTGAAGGCGAACTCGTGCTGTTCGCGGGCCGGACGGGGGCGGGCAAGTCGACACTGCTCGGCACGATCAACGGTCTCGTCCCGCATTTCACCGGCGGCCACCTCGAAGGAACGGTCTCCGTCGACGGTGTCACGACGCGGTCCCGGCCACCGCGCGAGTTCGCGCACCTGGTCGGCGTCGTCGGCCAGGACCCGCTCGCGGGTTTCGTCACCGACACGGTCGAGGACGAACTCGCGTACGGCATGGAACAACTCGGCCTGAGCCCGCAGGTGATGCGCCGCCGGGTGGAAGAGACCCTCGATCTCCTCGGCATCGCGGAGCTGCGCAGGCGCGCGCTGCGGACGCTGTCCGGCGGGCAGCAGCAACGGGTGGCGATCGGCTCGGTGCTGACCACGCATCCCAAGGTGCTGGTGCTGGACGAGCCGACGTCGGCGCTGGACCCGACCGCGGCCGAGGAGGTGCTGGCGACGCTGGCCAGGCTGGTGGAGGATCTCGGCACGACGGTGCTGATGGCCGAGCACCGGATGGAACGCGTGATCCCGTTCGCGGACCGGATGATCCACGTCCCCGGCACCGGGGGAGTGATCGACGGGACGCCGCCGGAGGTGTTGCGGGACATGCCCATCGCGCCGCCGATCGTCCACTTGGGACGGTTGGCGGGCTGGGATCCGCTGCCGATGTCGGTGCGTGACGCCCGGCGGCGCGCGTCGTCGCTGTCCCTCGGCACCCCGCCCGCGCGTAGCACGACCGACGGCGAAGAGTTGCTGACCGCGGCCGGGGTCGTCGTGCGGTACGGGCCGAAGGTCGCGGTGCGGGAGGTCGACCTGACCCTGCGCGCCGGCGAGGTGCTGGCGATGATGGGGCGCAACGGTTCCGGCAAGTCGTCGCTGCTGTGGGCGGTGCAGGGCTCCGGCCCCCGGCAGGGTGGCAAGGTCACCGTCGGAGGCAAGGACCCGAAGACGCTGAGCAGCGCCGAGGCCCGCACGCTCGTCGGCATGGTGCCGCAGACCGCGAGTGACCTGCTGTACCTGCAGACCGTCGCCGCCGAATGCGAGGCGGCGGACGCGGAATCGGGTGCGGAGCCGGGGCATTGCCGTGAGCTGCTCGACAGGCTCGCTCCGGGCATCGATCCCGCGTCGCATCCACGGGACCTTTCGGAAGGCCAGCGGCTCGCACTCGTGCTCGCGGTGCAGTTGTCCGCCGCGCCGCGGATCATGCTGCTGGACGAACCGACCCGCGGCCTCGACTACACGGCGAAGTCGGCGCTGGCGCGGATGATCGCGTCGCTGACCGCCGAGGGGAGGGCGGTCGTCGTGGCCACCCACGACGTCGAGTTCGTCGCGACGATCGCGCACCGCGTGCTCGTGATGGCGGAAGGGGAGGTCGTCTCCGACGGTCCGACCGGCGAGGTGCTCGGCGGTTCCCCCGCGTTCGCCACGCAGATCGCCAAGATCCTCGGCGAGCCTTGGCTCACCGTCGAAGAGGTCCGATCGGCGCTGCCGCAGGAGGTCCCGTGACGACGGCGCCCGCGGTCCGGCTGGGTCCGCGCTCGGCGACGGTGCTCGGCCTCGCGTCGCTCGCGGGGCTGATGATGTTCCTCTGGCCGCTTCTGGTCCGCGTCGAACCCCAGTCGATGCAGCACGGCACCGACGCGCCGTTCGTGTTCCTCGGGATCCTGCCGATCCTGATCGTCATCGTGCTGGCCGAAATGTCCGAAGGGGGCATGGATTCCAAGGCCCTCGCGATGCTGGGCGTGCTTTCGGCGGTGAACGCGGCCCTGCGGCCCCTCGGTGCCGGGACCGCGGGTATCGAAACCGTGTTCTTCCTGCTGGTGCTGGCCGGGCGGGTGTTCGGGCCCGGCTTCGGTTTCGTGCTCGGCTGTACGTCGATGTTCGCCTCGGCACTGCTGACCGCCGGGGTGGGACCGTGGCTGCCGTTCCAGATGCTGTGCTCGGCGTGGATCGGGATGGGCGCGGGACTGCTGCCGCGCCGCGTCACCGGCAAGGCCGAGATCGCGATGCTGGTGGCCTTCGGGATCTTCGTCGCGTACGTGTTCGGATTCCTGATGAACCTGTGGTTCTGGCCGTTCATCACCGACGTCGAAGTGCCGTACCACGACGGGCACATCTCGTACGTCCCCGGCGCCCCGGTGCTGGAGAACCTGCACCGGTTCGCCGTGTTCACGCTGCTGACTTCGACGGCGGGATGGGACACGGGGCGCGCGATCACCAACGCGGTGGCGATCCTGGTGCTGGGACCCGCCGTGCTCGCGACGTTGCGCCGGGCTTCGCGGAAGGCCTCCTTCGGGGTGATCCCCTCGTTCACCGACGGCGTGCCCCGCAATTAGTCACCTACTTGCGGGCACGGCGCCGGACGTGACAGGTGACGGCGAACGCCACCCCCACGGCCACGATGATCGCGGCGAAGACGGGATGCATGTCCTTGGACAGGCTCTGCGCGCGTTCGGGTCCGATCGCCCAGAGCGCCAACGGCGTGGCGTAGGCCGCGGTGAGGGCGATCGCGCCCCAGCGGAGCGCCTTCAGCCTGGCGTCGCGCAGAGTGCCGATCAGGACGAGGGCGACCGGCACGATGGCGATCATCGCGAACTGGCCGAGGATCATGATCGGCACGGCCCAGGCCGAGATGATGACGGAGCGCGGTACGCGGCGGGTGACGGTTTCGCGGTCGAGCGGTTGAGTGGACATCGGTTTCCTCCTGAGGTTCGCGGGCCGGGGCTCAGCAGTGGGATTCGGCGGTGGCCTTGAGGTCCTTCAGCCAGGCTTCGAGGCCCCAGCCGAGGAACTTGGTCGCGGTGGGCACGTCGGCTTCGACCTGGGCACCGGACCAGTTCTCCTCGGTGCGGACGAGGACACCGCCCTTGACCTCGGTGAAGTTCCAGACGTGGATGCCGTTGTCGATGCCGAGGCCCTCGCCGATCGCGGGCCCGCTCCAGCGGATGCACTTGCCGCGCTGGAGCTGGTGGACGGTCGAGGTGATCGACAACGTGGTGGCGGGCGTCGTGGCCGTGGGCGGTGCCGGGGTGGTCCAGCGGAACCGGGAGTTCTTGCGGAGCGGGCCCCAGTCCAGGCGCTCGTTGCTCAACACCGGTTCCTGCCATGACGGCCAGCGTTCGACGTCGGTCTGAAGCCGCCAGATCTTGCTCAAGGGAGCGTTGATCAGGGTCTCGGTGCGGTAGTGGATCGGGGCCTTCGTGTCGATGGTCTTGCCCTGGCAGGAAAGCGGCGAAGGGGAAGCGGTGGCGGCTTGCGCGGGGGTGACGGTGCCGCCCAGAAGGCCGATCGCCAAGGGGAGCGCGAGCGCGGCGGCCCTGGCGACGGTGCGGCGGCGGGTCTTGGTGTCCGGCATGGTCTTTCTCCTTCATCTACTTAGCAGCACTTGCGATAGTTAGAAGCTATAACCACGAGAGGGTGAGTGTCAATAGGGAAAGTGATAACCTCTAACGGACGGGAAGGAGTGGTCGATGGACGCGGACGGGAAGACCTCGCGTGAGCGTTACCGGGTGCAGGTGCGCGCGGAGATCAAGCGGTACGCGTGGGAGCAGCTGGCCACGACAGGCGTGTCCGCGTTGTCCCTCAACGCGATCGCCAAACACGTCGGGATGAGCGGCCCGGCGTTGTACCGGTACTTCGCCAGTCGCGACGACCTCATCACGGACCTCATCCGCGACGCCTATCGAAGCCTCGCCGACACCGTCCGGGCGGCCGCCGCTTCCGGTGGCGTGACCGAAGTCGCCTACGCCGTCAGAGAATGGGCGCTGGCGGATCCGCAGCGATACCTGTTCATCTACGGAACTCCGATCCCCGGCTATCGCGCGCCCGGCGACACGACGGAGATCTCGAACGAGATCATGGCCGCGCTGATCGAGGTCCATGCCGCGGGTCCGGACGACGGACGGATGACGCCGTTCGACGTTCATCTCGAGGACCATCGCGAATGGGCGGGTGGTTCGCCGGTGCCGTCCGCTGTTCTCCGCCGTGCCGTGACGTTCTGGACCCGGCTCCACGGTGTCCTGTCCCTCGAACTGGCCGGGCACTTCGGCGGCATGGGATTCGACCCCGCCTTGTTGTTCGCCGCGGAGCTGGACGATCTGCTCGCGGGAGTGCCCCAATCCTCGTGATCGTTGTGCTAACTTCCGCGGATGCGCAAAGGATCCGGGGTTCCTTTCGGTCGTACGCTCACGGTGATCGTGTCGCTGCTCCTGGCTTCACTGATCGGCCCCGGTGCTGTCGCGAACGCGTCCGCCGGGCATCCGCCGCGGCACGGCTGTGAATGCGCCACCCCCTCGATCGACCGGTTGCAGCACTGGCTCGCTTCCGGTGAGGGCACCACGGTTCCGCCGACCGGCAGCCTGCTCGTCCGCGAACGCGGCGGTTACGCGGCCAAGGTGACCTTCCTCAACGCCGAATGGCACGTGGTCGTGGTGTGGCTGGGGAATCAGTTCGAAGCGCAAGCGGATCTCTCGAAATCCGCCGGTTTCTGGATGACCTACAGCGCGACCGACGACCTCTACGTCCAGCTGCGTCCCGCCTCGCACTGGAGCGGCGGCGACAAGTGGCTCACGAAGGTGCCGTCGACCGGCGGGAAGATCGTGAAGAAGTTCTTCAGCTTCAAGGCCGACGCGTGGACGACGCTGCCCGAGCTGGGTACGCCCGGCTACTCCTTCGCCTCGGCGCTGACCGAAGCGCGGGGGCTCGTCTTCGTCGGCAAGACCCCGAACAAGCTCGACTTCCGCGGTCTTGCGATCGACCGCTACCGGCCGCCCTGCCGCTGAATTCCTCGCGGTATTCACCTGTCCGGAGCGGCGGGGGCAGCGCACCGTGACCGATTTGTCCTGTACGGTGAACCTTCAGCCGCCTCTGCACGATCGATCCGAGGAGTACCCCAGATGAGCCTGTTCGACTCGCTGAAGGAAAAGGCCGCCGAACTCCTTGGCGGCGCGGGCGACAAGGTCAGCGAACTGACCGGCGTCGACCTTTCCGGCGCCGCCGACCAGGTCACCCAGTCCGCCGGCGGACTGGCCGAAACCGGCCAGGGGCTCGCCGAGAACGCCACCGCCGCGGGCCAGGACGCCGTCGACTCGGCCACCGCTGCCGGTCAGGGCGTCGTCGACTCCACCGGTGCCGTCGGTGACGCCGCCACCGGACTCGCCGGCGACGTGATCGACCCGAACGCCCGGGGCTGACCGCCCCCGGTCTCCCCGGTATCCCGTGGATATCGGGGAGACCGTCATGCTCCATTCCGGCGCTTCCCGAAAAGAATGTCCGCTCACGAGTCGTTCGGCGCTAACCTGACGGAAACGACTTCATCTGCGGGGGAGCGGACATGGTCGGAATCTGGATAGCGCTCGGGGTACTCGTCCTGGTGATCGGCATCGCCGTCGTCGCCGATCTGCGCGATCGCGGACGCGGCGGGACCCGCAAATTCATGTTGCCGGACTGGGCTTCCCGGCGTGCCGACTACACGGAGAACGACCTCGTCCACGGGCGCTGGGTGGAGAAGTCGCCGCGTGAGCAGGAAGAAGAGCTCCAGCGCCGGTACAAATCGGGCGAGGAGTAAGGACCTACGCGGCTGGCCTGGTCCAACGCCATGCGGCGTGCAGCACGGCGATAAGGGCCTCGTCGTCGTCGAAGGTGGGTTCTTCCCCGACCGGTATCCAAGTACGGTCGACGATCTCACCCAGCCTGCTCCGGATCACGGAGATTCCCGGGTAGGACAGCGCCGCGCGGCCGTCGTCGGCCACGTGGCGGGACTCCCAGTGCAGCTGGACAACACGATCAGCGCTCATCGACCACAACTTTCCGTACTTGCGTACCGGGTAAGTCGCCTGTCGGAGCCCGCGCGTTTCACCGCTGCTTTGTGACGTGCGCCCTTCGTACTGCGGATTCCCGCGCCGGATTCGATTCTTTTCGTGAATTCCGTGGAAAGGACGCCAAAGCGCCAAAGTGGTGACCCCGATCACAATCGTCGGTGAAGATCGTGGGAACATAAGGGCAAGGCTGCCGGATCCCGGAGGGTGAATGCTCCGCAGAATGCGTCGCTGGTTCGAATTGCTCAGTCTCGGCGGGTTGGCGGTGGTCGGCTTCGCGGAACAGCTCGGCTTGCCGGACGCTTTCCGGACGACGAGTGCGCCGCGCATATCGCGAAGGCCGAACAGGTGACGATCCTGAACACCTGGATCCCCAACCTGCAACGCCTGGAAAAGGAACTGGAAGCCGCGATCGCCGACCGGCGCGCCCAGGTGCGGATCATGCTGCTGCACCCGAGCTCGACACGTTGTGGGACATCGGCCGCGACGTGGACCTCGACGACTGGAACCGAAGCATCGACATGATCCGTTTCTGAGCAAGAGGTGTAGTGATGCGCGAACTCGACGAGTTCGAAGACGGTTTGATCGAGCGGTTCCGGAATCACCCGGCGCTGCGTGGCGTCACCGAGCTGTCGCAGGAGGGTCTGCAAACCGTCCTGCTGCAGCGGCGTTTCCTGTCGCTGGCCTTCACCATGGCCTACGACCTGGCGATCGACCTGCTCACCGACGAGCAGTCCAAACGGATCGCCCGCGTCATCATCCGTGAGGAGTACCCGGACACCACTTCGCCCGGCAGCACGCCTTCACACCGCGAGGACGTGATGGCGGACATCCTCGCGCTGGGCGTCCCGCGGGAAGCGCTGGTGCGGTCGCGGAAGTCACTGGCCACGACGGCCTGCGTCGACGCCACGATGGAGCTGATCGCCTCGGCGGGCGACTCGAAGTACGCCGACGTCGAACTGCTGACCATTCTGCGCTTCTGGGGCGAGGTGCTGGTCTCCGTCGAGTGCGGCGAACTGTGGCGCCGGATCGGCCCGGTGCTCGGCGACCGGTCCGTCTTCTACTACCCGCACCACGTGCACGACGCGAAGTCCCGCCCGCTCGCCGCCGCGTCCCCGCTCTCGCTCACGCATTCCGACCAGCTCGGGCTGCGGCTGGTGCAGCTGATCGACTCGAGCGAGGCGCGGGAGCGGTTCCGGGAGACGGAGCAGGCCGTCGTCGCGATCAAAACGGCGTTCTACGACCAGTTCCTGCCAGCCTCGTGAGTGGTAAGGACGGTTGTATTGAGGGGTAAGTCGAACGTGTCGTGGCGCGGGGTCGGTGTCGCTCCTGCGTACGCGTTCTCCTGGTAGTGAAGGAGGCTTTCGCTACCGTCAGATGTGATCCCTGGTGACAGTGAGACGGCTGTGACCTCGGCGGCCCGGTCGTGAAGTACATGAAGGCCCCCTTCCTTGCGCTAGACGCAAGGAAGGGGGCCTTCATGTACTTCGGCAAGGCGTGACTCGCGTGATTGGGGACGTAACTCGGGGGTGCCGGAGTCTGAACACGCGGTGTCGCGTCACCCAGCCACCGTCTCACCCGAGAGGCACCACATTGCCTTACCACTCACGGAGTCACTCGCCTACGAGACCGGCGAACCGGCCCAGCGTCTCCTCGCGGCCCAGCGCCTGCGTGATCGAGTGCAGGTCCGGGCTCCGGGTCGAGCCGGTGATCGCGATCCGGATGATCTGCGAAGCCTCGCGAATGGAGCCGGGGAAGCCTTCGGGGTTCTTCTTGAACTCCTTGGCGTTCTTCGCGAAGCCGTGCTTCGCCGCGACCTCGCGGATCTGCTGGAACCATTCCTGGCCGTCGTCGAGCTGCTGGTAGCTGCCGACGAAGTCCCGCGCCACGGCCTGGACGACCTCACGGCCGACGCCGAGGGCGGTGATCCGCTCGTCGTCGGGGCTCGCGACGGCGGCGTGCAGCTGCGGGAAGAAGAAGCCGTAGACGGCGCGGAACTCGCTCCACTTCTTCAGGTCCTTGCGCGGGTTCTCGGCGCCGTCGCGCTCGACGGCGAGGGCGCGGAGCGCGAGGTCCGGCTCGGCGTCGAGGACGGTCCTCAGCTCGGGGTCGAACCGCTCCGCCCAGGCGCGGACCTCTTCGAGGATCTCGGCGCCGGACAGCGTGGCGATGTGGTCGGCCGAGATGTCGTCGAGTTTGACCAGGTCGACCAGCGGGCCGGCGACACCGCATTCGTCCAGGTTGATCGGCTCGGCCAGGGCCTGGTCGAGCGGCATTTCGGCGAGCCGGCCGTTGGCCAGGCCGCGCAGGTAGTAGAGGACGGCCTTGGTGGGGTAGCCGGACTCGATGTAGAAGTCGACGCTCGCTTCCGGGTCCTTGCGCTTCGACAGCTTGCGCTTGCTGCCGCCCTCCTGCTTCATCAGCGGGGCGATGTGCGCGTAGGTGATCGGGTCGAAGCCGAGCGCGTCGAACAGCTGCTGGTGCACGGGCACCGACGAGATCCACTCGTCGCCGCGGATGACCAGGTTGACGCGCATGAGGTGGTCGTCGACGGCGTGCGCGAAGTGGTAGGTCGGCAGCCGGGGGCTCTGGTCGGAGCTCTTGAGGATGACGACGTCGTTGCGGTTGGCCTCGGCCTCCAGCGGGCCGCGGATGGCGTCGGTGAACCGGGCGCGGGCGCCGGTGTCGTCCGGCGCGCGGAACCGGACGACGTACGGGTCTCCGGCGTCGAGTTTGGCCTGGACGTCGGCGGGGTCGGCGTCGCGCCAGATGGCCCACGAGCCGTAATAGCCGGTCGGCAGCTTCGTCGCCTGCTGCCGGGCGGTGATCGCCGCCAGTTCGTCCTTGGTGGCGAAGTCGAGGTACGCGCGGCCGGAGCGGAGCAGGTGACGGACGTAGGTCAGGTAGATCTGCTCGCGCTCGGACTGCTGGTACGGGCCGTAGTCGCCGCCGCGGTGGATGTCCTCGTCGGCGGCGAGGCCGAAGTAGGCGAAGCCGCGCTCGAACTGGTCGATGGCGCCTTCGACCTCGCGGGAGCGGTCGGTGTCCTCGACCCGGACGAGGTAGCGGCCGCCGCTGCGGCGTGCGACGTCCTGGTCGATGGTGGCGACGTAGACGCCGCCGATGTGGACGAACCCGGTCGGCGAGGGGCCGAACCGGGTGACCATGGCGCCCTCGGGGAGCTCGCGGGCGGGGTAACGCTGTTCCCAGTGCTCGGGCTCGGGCAGGTCGGCGGGGAAGAGGGCGTCGATGACTGCTCGGTCCAGCATGGCGGTTCAGATCTCCCGGCGTCGTGGTGCATGGCGGTTTTCGCCACCGAAGAGCCTAACCGCCCGGCCTCCCGGCCTGGTGAGGGTGGGTACCGAAGCCGGATCGAGACGTGCTTTTCCGTCGGTGTGTCCCGGTAAAATGGGCTTGCCGGACATTCGGGGAGGAAATCGGTGACCACCGATAGCTCGCTTCGTGAAGAACCCCAGCTCACCATCCGACCAAAACCCTCGGCGTTCTTTCTTCGCCGTCGTTTTCTCCGCACTTTCGGGCCCGCGCTCGCGCTGGCCGTGAGCGGCCTGATCGCCCTGCTCCTGAGCGGGACGATCGTGGTGCCGTTCCAGCAGACCCTGGTCCTGCGCGGCAAGATGGGCTCCAAATCGGATCTCTTCGAGGACGCGAAGATCCAGGAGATCCTGATGCGCCACCACATCCGCGTCCACGTGACCAGGGCGGGATCACGTGACGTCGCCACCCACGACCTCAGCCAGTACGACTTCGTGTTCATGTCGGGCGAGCCTGCCGCGAGTCTCGTCCGGCGGTCGAGGGCGAACGAGTGGACGGGCACCGCGCGGCAGCCGTTCACCAGCCCGATCGTCCTCGCCACCTATCGCCGTTACGCGGAAACGCTGGAGAGCAACAAGATCGCCACGAAACCGCCAGGGCAGCAGGATCCGCTGTACTACACGCTGGATACCGAGAAGTTCATCCAGACGATGCGGCAGGAACGCACCTGGGACTCACTCGGCGTCGGCAAGTTCGGCGCGGACAACGGGAACAGGGTGCTGGCGCAGACGTCGAACATCTGCGACTCCAACTCGGGCGCGACGTACCTGATCTTGCTGGCGTTCCTGGAGAACGGCCGTCAGGTCCCGGTCGTCGACCCGCGGCCGGCGGGCGCGCCCGCGGGTCCGCCGAACCTGACGAGCGCGAAGGCGCTGGCCGACCGGGTCAAACCGCTCGTGGCGGCGCAAGGCTTCCCGTCGGCGGATCTGTCCGAGTCGTACGCGAATCTCGCCGAGGGAGACAAGCCGATCGTCGTCATCTACGAGCATCAGTACCTCGCGATGCAGTTGCGCGCCAAGGCGCAGAGCGGGCGGCCGGATCTCGACCGGGTCCTGCTGTACCCGAAGGACAACATCCTGACGAAACCGCAGTTCCTGGCGCTGAAGCCGGAAGCGGAACGGCTGGGCGAGCTGATCACCTTCGATCCCGAGCTGCAACGCCGTGCGATGGAGCTCGGATTCGGCGTCGCGACCCCCGCGGGCACCACGAAAAGCGCGCGGCTGTACGACTTCGTGCGCGAACAGGGGTTGACGGCCCCGGAGGTCGCGGGCGACGACAGCACCACGCCGCTACCGGACAATCCGGTGCTGGAAGAGATGATCAAGACCGTCGGGGACTGCCCGTGAAGCGGGTCCTCGCGGTCCTGTGCTGCCTGCTCCTGGTGGTCGCCGCCTGTACGAGCGGCGGGCAGAAGGTGAAACTGCGCGTGCTGGCCAGTTCCGAACTGGCCGATCTCGGGCCGATTCTCGACGACCTTCGCGGGGAAACGGGAATCGAACTGGAAATGGATTTCCGGGGAACCGTCGACGCGACCACTTCCCTCACGCCGGGGAAGGCCACCCACGATCTCGCCTGGCTTTCCACCGACCGGTATTTCCAGCTCAAGTACCGGCAGTCCGCGGACAAGGGGGAACGGCCGCTCGCGACCAAGACCATGGTGTCGCCGGTCATCGTCGGGATCACCCCGGCGAAGGCGGCCGAGCTGCGCCGCGGCAAACCGGACGGCAAGCTCTCCTGGGCCGATCTGGCGGACGCGGCGGCCGGTGGCGGGTTCCGGTTCGCGATGGCGGATCCGGCCAAGTCGACCAGCGGGCTCACCTCACTCGTCGGGGTGGCGACGGCCGCCTCGGGCACCGGCGCGGCGCTGCGGCTCCAGGACGTGAAATGCGACAAGCTGCAGGGCTTCCGCACGGGGCACACGCTCACGGCGGACACGTCGGCCGCGGTGACCGACCGGTTCGCCGAGCGCCAGGACGTGGACGCGATCATCGGGTACGAGTCCACTTTGCTCACCCTCAACGCGAGCGGCAGGCTCAAGACGCCGCTGGAGCTGGTGTACCCGAAGGACGGCATCGTCCAGTCCGACTACCCGCTCCTCCTGCTCGACCCGGCCAAACGGGAGGCTTACGACAAGGTCGTCTCCTGGCTGAGGAGCCCGGCGACACAGAAGAAGCTGATGGAGCGGACTCTCCGGCGGCCGATCGCCGGGGAGGTGGCGCTCGACCCGAGGCTGCCCGCCTCGATCGGGAACTCCCTGTACTTCCCCGACGAGCAGGCCGTCGTGGACAAACTGCTCGACGACTACGTGGCCCCCGCCGGCCGGACACCCGGACGCGTGATCTTCGTGCTCGACTTCTCCGGTTCGATGAAGGGGCCGCGGATCGCCGCGCTCCGGGCGACCTTCGCCGGGCTGAGCGGCGGCCCGGACGGCGGATTCGACCGCTTCTACCGCGGCGAGCGGCTCACGGTCCTCCGCTTCGGCGGGAAGATACTGGGGGACAAGGAGTTCACGATCGGCGGGCCGCAGGATCTCGACGCGCTGCGGGCCTTCATCGCCGCCGACGAGTTCGACGGCAACACGGCGGTCTGGTCCGCGCTCGGGGAGGCGTACGCGAAGGCCGGTGCCCATCGCCGTGCCGAGCCCGGCAGCGGCGTTTCGATCGTGCTGATGACCGACGGGGAGAGCAACACCGGCCCCGGCATCGAAGAATTCCTGCGCGCGCCAAGGGATCCCGGCGTGCACACGTACACCATCCGGTTCGGCGAGGCGAATCCCGCCGAACTGGATCGCGCGGCGGTGGCCACCGGTGGCCGGATGGTCGACGCGAACGCGACATCCCTGCTCGACGCCTTCAAGGAGATCCGTGGCTGCCGATAATCTGTGGTGGGAAGTCTGGGGATTGTGGCTCGCGGTCTGGGTGCTGACCGTGCTCGCCTTCGTCGCCGCGATCGTCGTTTTCGTACGGCATTGGCGCCGTGCCCGTTCCGACGGCGATCAGGGGATGGTCCGGGGCATCGGCTTCTACCTGCACACGAAATCCGTGATGGGCCTGTACCAGCTGCATCGCTACAACGAAGCGCTGGAACAGGAGGTGGAGAAACGGAAAAGCCGGGGCTGGCGGTTCTTGGGATCGGGCGGTATCGGTCCGCTCAGAGGGGAATCGGAGCGCACCGACACCGACGAGGAGTTCCGGCGGTACATCCGCAAGGCCGAACCGATCACGGTGATCGGCATCGTGACGAAGGTGCTGGAAAGGCACCACGACATCATCCACGTCGACCTGGCGAAGCAGGAACTCGTCCACAATCGCGCGCTGGTGAAGGAACTCGGCTGGTCCGACGGTCTCGAAAGCACCCGGCAGCTCCAGACCCGGCTGCGTGGTGTCGAGGCGTTCGTCTCCGTGAAGGGGTTGTTCCGTAAACGCTCCCAGACCGACACCGAGACGGTTTTCGTCGCGCCGTACGGCAACCCGGACGATCCGTCGAAGAGCAGGAGTGTCCGCTTCACCTGTGTGACCAGCGACCTGCGGGACTCCGCCCCGGCCGGTGCGTTCCGGGCGCGGTGCCTCGGCAAGGTCGAGGACTGGGATCCCGAAACCGGGGAACTCGTCGTCCATCCCATCGCCATCTTCAAGTAGCGCTCGGCTGCTCCACTCGCGCCACCCGGTTGACACGAGTGGAGCAGTCGAAAGCCACACCCCGTCCATAGCGCTTCACACTGTCGGTCGACGGGGGTGAACCTGCACGATTTCGGTATCAAACACCGCAGGTTCGAGGGAGATCTTCCATGAAGAGCACCGTTTCCGACGATATCCGTAGTTTCTTCGCCGACTCGGGTGTCGATGTCACCGCCGCCGGGCAGGCCGACGTCGAGATCGTGATCGATCACTTCGACAACTGGAAGAACACGTCAAGCGGAGGCACCTTCGGCTGCTTCACCGGTGCCTGCGGTCTCATGGCCTGAGTGATCGGCACAGAAGCAACCGACGCCCTTCGCGATCCAGTCCCGGCCTTCCCATTCGGGGTGGCGTTCGATCATCAGCGCTTCGACCTCGGCGGCGATGGTCTCTTCGGGGAGGGACGAGTCGCGCCGCGTCCAGGTCTCGTCACGCAGCAGTTCGAGGTACTCCCGGACGTCGGTCAGGATCCGGCGTCCGGAGACGTCGCCGTGGCCGGGGACGACGAGGTCCGGCCCGGCGGCGGCCAGCCGTCGCAGCACTTCGATCCAGCGCCCTCCCGAGACGTCGGTGTCGTACGGCGGGAACCACGGGAAGATCGAGAACTGGCCGGTCTCGACCAGATCCCCGGTGAACAGCACCCCCGCGTCGGGCACGCTCACCACCTGATCACCCTTGCTGTGGGCGCGTCCGGTGGCCTCCATACGCACGATCCGGCCGCCGAGATCGAGGTCGTACGTCTCGTCGTAGACCACGTCCGGGGCGACCAGGTCGACGCCTTCCAGTGCCCGGGCGACCGGGGTGCCGAGACCGCGGAACATCTCGAGATAGCCCGGTCCCTTGTGGACCAGGTCGGCCGCCTGCGCGCTGTTGACGAGGTAGGTCGCCTGGTCCGCGAAGGCCTGTGCGCCGAAAGCGTGCTCGGGATGGAAATGCGTCGTGGTCAGGTACAGCTTGCGGCCGCGGGCGTGTTCCGCGGCGAAGGCGAGCACCTTCTCGGCGTTGCGAGGACCGAGTCCGGTGTCGACGACGAGCACCGAATGCGACCCGCCGACGACCCCGATGTTGGGGACGAGGTCGACACCGAGATTCGGGATCACCACGAGGTCGTGAGCGATTTCGCGGGCCTGGCCGGGGTCGACGGCGGGTTCGTGGGTGAGGGGTTCGAAGGGCATGACCTCACTGTTCCGCCGGTCTCCGCCCGCCGTCCAAGTCCGATCCTCTGGTCTCGATACCTGATGGGTATCATCGCTGGTGATGGAGCTCCGACTGCTGCGCTACTTCGTGACCGTCGCCGAGGAGAGGCATTTCGGCCGGGCCGCCGCGCGGCTGCACATGACCCAGCCGCCGCTGAGCCGGGCCATCCGGCAGCTGGAGAACGAGCTGGGTGTCGTCCTGCTGCTCCGCTCGGCCGCCGGCGTCGAACCCACCGCCGCCGGGACCATCCTGTACGACGAGGCCCGCGCCCTGCTGGACCAGGCCGAACGCGCCCGCGCCCTGGTGACGGCGGCGGCAGGCCCCGCCACACTCACCATCGGCACCCTCGCCGACGGAGCGGGGGAGTCGGGCATCCGGCTGGCCGAGGCGTTCCGGCGACGCCATCCCGAGGTCTCGATCCGCTTCCGCGAGGCGGATTTCACCGATCCCACCACCGGCCTGCTCGCCGGGCTGGCCGACGTCGCGCTGACCCGGTCGCCGTTCGACGAGACCGGCATCAGCGTCCGCGTCCTGCGCTCCGACCCGGTGGGGCTGGTCCTGCGCGCCGGCGACCCGCTCGCCGGTCGTGAGTCGCTGAGGCTGGCCGACGTCGCCGATCGGCCCTGGTTCCAGCTGCCGGACGGGACGGATCCGCGGTGGCGTGAGTACTGGAACGGGGCGGCGCCCATCGGGGAACGGCCCACCGGTCCGGTGGTGCGCACGGTCAGCGAATGCCTTCAGGCCGTCCTGTGGAACGGCTCGGCAGGGATCGCGCCGCTCGGGCACGCGCTGCCCGACGGGCTCACCTGGGTGCCGCTGGCCGATATGCCGCCGAGCCCGCTCGTCGTGGCGTGGGTGACCGGGCGGGAGAGTCCGCTGATCCGCTCGTTCGTCCGGATCGCCGTCGCCGGGGTGTAAAGACGCCGGCTCCGGGGAAGTCATCGCCTATGCCGGACTCATCCCCAGAACCCGACGCCGCGACCGTCGACGCCGTCGGAAAGCTGGTCTTCGCGCTCGAAACAGTCGAACAGGCGCGCGGCCACCTGTACGCCTTCCACCACCTCACCGGAACCGCCGACTTCGCCCTCGGCGAGGCCGTCGAAGGGCTCCGGAAGGCCGGGCACGCGGACTGGGCCGAGCGGATCGAGACCGAGCTGATCGGGCTCAACGTGCTGTCGGACCGGTGGACCTTCCAGCTGATCGAGGAGTACGACGACGGCTACTACCGGGCTTACCGCGATCTGACCCGCGAGGTCGCCGAAGACTTGACCGGAGGGCGGCGGCACCTGCACGAAGAGCGGATCAAGCGGCAACGGCGGACCGAGGGGCGGCCGGGGCACGAAATGGGGCGGCCCAGCACCTGAGCCGCTCCTCTTCGTGGGCAGGACCTGGATCGTCTCCACGCGCTGCTTTCCGAGCCTCCGCTGGTCGAGCACGGAACCGATCAGAAGATCGACCAGCCGGTCAGGGTGGTGAACCGGTCCAGCGCCGCGACGCCCGCGACGGAGTTGCCGCGAGGGTCCAGTCCGGGGCTCCACACGCAGATCGCGCACCGGCCAGGGACGATCGCGACGATGCCGCCACCGACGCCGCTTTTGCCGGGAAGCCCGACCCGGTAGGCGAATTCGCCCGCCGCGTCGTAGGTGCCGCAGGTCAGCATCACCGCGTTGACCCGCTTGGCCGCGCTTCGCTCGAGCAGCCGGGTGCCGTCGTTGCGAACGCCGTGGCGGGCGAGGAACACCGCCGCGCGCGCGACGTCGCCGCAGTTCATCGCGATCGAGCATTGACGCACGTACTGATCGAGGACGGCGGGTATCGGATGCCGCATGTTCCGGTACGACGCCATGAAATAGGCGAGCGCGCGGTTGCGATCGGCGTGCGCGGCCTCCGAAGCGGCGACCTCGTCGTCGATCCCGATGTCCGTGCGGCCGCTTTCCGCACGAAGGAACCGAAGCAGTGTTTCCGCCGCATCGCCGTGGTGCGCCAGTTCGTCGGTCACCACCAGCGCGCCGGCGTTGATGAACGGATTGCGGGGGATTCCGTCCTCGTTCTCCAATTGCACCAGCGAGTTGAACGGGTTGCCGGACGGCTCACGGCCCACCCGCTCCCACACCCCGTCGCCATGGGAGAGCGCGAGCGCCAAGGTGAAGACCTTCGACATGCTCTGGATGGAGAACGGCACCTCCCAGTCGCCGACGCCGTGCACCCGACCGTCCACTTCGGCCACCGCGATGCCGAATTGCCGGGGTTCGACCCTTGCCAGGGCGGGGATGTAGTCCGCGACGGAGCCGCGGCCGATCTCCGGCGCGACGTCATCGGCGATCCGGTCCAGCAGCGCTGCGAGGTCCACGGCCGTAGCGTAGAAGTGCGTCTTCGCGCGCGAAGATCGGGGTTCGCGGGTGAACTTGTCAAATCGAAACGGGAAAATCCGGTTAAACCACCTGGGTGACGTCCCGCACACCTTAAGTCTTCCTTAGCACTGTTGGGTGACGTGCCGCACACGCTCTAGCGTCTGGCAACCATGGATTCCTCGCTGCTCACCGAAAAAGGTGAAAGCTACTCAAAAGCACTGGGCAACCGCCAAGTGCAGATGATCGCCATCGGCGGCGCGATCGGCGTCGGGCTGTTCCTCGGTGCCGGCGGCAAGCTCCACCAGGTCGGGCCTTCGCTGGTCCTGTCGTACGCGCTCTGCGGTATCGCCGCCTACTTCGTGATGCGCGCCCTCGGTGAGCTCGTGCTGCACGAGCCGACCTCCGGCAGTTTCGTCACCTACGCCCGCAAGTTCATCGGGCCGTGGGCGGGTTTCGCCTCCGGCTGGATGTACTGGGTGAACTGGGCGATGACCGGCATCGCGGAGATCACCGCGGTGGCGATCTACGTGCACAAGTGGCTGCCCGACGTGCCGCAGTGGATCACCGCGCTGGTCGCGCTCGGCGTGCTGATCCTGGTGAACCTGCTCTCGGTGAAACTGTTCGGCGAGCTGGAATTCTGGTTCTCGGTGGTCAAGGTGCTGGCCATCGTGGTCTTCCTGGTCACCGCGACCGGGCTGGTGCTCACCAGCGCGGACATCGGCGGCACCACGGCAGGCGTGCACAACCTGACCGCCCACAACGGTTTCTTCCCGGCGGGCATCGGCATCGCGCTGATGACGCTGCAGGCGGTCATCTTCGCGTACTCGGCGATCGAGGTCGTCGGCATCGCCGCCGGTGAGACCAAGGACGCCCGCAAGGTGCTGCCGAAGGCGATCAACGGGGTGGTCTGGCGGATCGGCGTGTTCTACGTGGGATCCGTGCTGATGCTGGCGATGCTGCTGCCGTGGCCGTTCTACAACGGCGGCGAGAGCCCGTTCGTCACCGTGTTCAGCAGGCTCGGGATCCCGGGGATCGGCGACGTGATGAACGCGGTCGTGCTCACCGCGGCGCTGTCGAGCTGCAACTCCGGGCTCTATTCGACCGGCCGTATCCTGCGGGCGCTCGCGGACAAGGGCGAGGCGCCGAAGTTCGTCGGCAGGATGAGCGGCCGTCACGTGCCCTATGGCGGGATCTTGTTCACGTCAGGCGCGTACGTGCTCGGCGTGGTGCTCAACTACCTGGTGCCGAAGGACGCCTTCGACATCGCGATCGCGATCGCCTCGCTCGGCGTGATCACCACCTGGGCGACGCTGATCTTCTGCCAGATGCGGATGCGCCAGGCGGCGCTGCGCGGGGAGCTGGAACGGCCGTCCTACCGGATGCCGTGGGCGCCCTACAGCGGCTGGGCGACGCTCGGTTTCCTCGCACTGGTGGTCGTCCTGATGGGCTTCTCCGACGGTGCCGAGAAGATCGCGTTCTACTCGATCCCGGTGCTGGTCGTGGTGCTCGCGGTCGGCTGGCGGATCGTCGGGAAGCGGCAGCGGCAAGAGGTGGGCTGACCCCACTCGCAATTGGTCACCTACTTGCGCTCACTCAGACCGCAAGTAGGTGACCAATTGCGTGGGTCAGCTGGACGTCGGGAAGTTGAAGCCCGCTGCGGAGTGCGGCCATCGCGTCGTGACGACCTTCGCCCGGGTGTAGAACCGGACGCCCGCCGGGCCGTGGATCGGGCTGTCGCCGATGAGGGAGTCCTTCCAGCCACCGAAGGAGTAGTACGACATCGGCACCGGGATGGGCACGTTCACCCCGATCATCCCCACCTTCACCTCCCGCTGGAAGCGCCGCGCCGCCTCGCCGCTGCCGGTGAAGACGGCGGTGCCGTTGCCGTAAGGGTTGGCGTTGATCAGCTCGATCGCTTCGTCCAGAGTGGACACCCGCACGATCCCGAGCACCGGCCCGAAGATCTCGTCGCGATACGCGGACATCCCGGTGGTCACCTTGTCCAAAAGGGACGGTCCGACGAAGAAACCGGTCTCGTGCCCCGCGACGCTCAGCTCCCGGCCGTCGACCACCACGGTCGCGCCCTGCTCCGCCCCGAGGGCGACGGAGTCGATCACCCGCCGCCGCGCGGCCTCGGTGACCACCGGGCCCATGTCGTTGCCGGCTTCGTACCCGGGGCCGACCTTGATCTCGGCCGCCTTGCGTTCGAGGATCTCGACCAGCCGGTCGCCCGCCGAACCGACGGCGACGCCGATGGAGATCGCCATGCAGCGCTGCCCGGCCGAACCGAACGCGGCGGCCGTGAGATGGTTCGCGGCGTACTCGAGATCGGCGTCGGGCAGGACGACGGCGTGGTTCTTGGCCCCGCCCAGCGCCTGCACGCGTTTGCCGGTGGCCGTCGCGCGTTCGTGGACGTACTTGGCGATGGGCGTCGAGCCGACGAACGACACGGCTGAGATACCGGGATGCTCCAGGATCGCGTCGACCGCGACCTTGTCCCCGTTGACCACGTTGAACACGCCGTCCGGAAGGCCGGCCTCGGCGTACAGCTCGGCGACCAGCCGGGACGCGGACGGGACCCGTTCGCTGGGTTTGAGCACGAACGTGTTGCCTGCCGCGATGGCGATCGGGTGCATCCACAGCGGGACCATGATCGGGAAGTTGAACGGCGTGATCCCGGCGACCACCCCGAGCGGCTGCCGGAAGTCGTGCACGTCCACGTCGCGTGAGACCTGGTCGGAGAAGCCGCCTTTCAGCGCGTCGGCGATCCCGCAGGCGTACTCGACGATCTCGCGGCCGCGGACGATCTCGCCGCGCGCGTCGTCGATCACCTTGCCGTGCTCGGAGGAGATGATCCTGGCGAGTTCGTCCTCGTGCTTCACCAGCAACTCGCGGAACGCGAACATCACCTTGGTCCGCTGCGAGAGCGACGAATCGCCCCACGTCTCGAAGGCCTTGCCCGCGGCGGACACCGCGATGTCCACATCGGACGGTTCCGCGAGAAGCACCTGCGCCCGCGGGCGCCCCGCGGCCGGGTCGAACACCGGCGCGGTGCGGGTGGAGCCCGCCGTGGTCGCGGTGCCGTTGATCCAGTGGTCGATGGTCTTCACGCGTTGTCCTCCACAGGTGTTCACAGCAGTCCGACGGCCGTGTCGACGGCCTTGGCGACGTCGCCGTCGTGCGGGTAGAGCAGGGAGCGGCCGACCACGAGGCCTTGCACGGTCGGCAGTGCGAGCGCCCGTTGCCAGGCGGCGAACGCGGCGTCGGGATCCTTGACCTCGCCGCCCAGCAGTACGGCGGGCAGCGTCGAGGCGGCCAGCACGCGCTCCATGTCTTCGACCACCGGGAGTTTCAGCCAGGTGTACGCCGACGAGCGGCCGAGCGCGGAGGCGATGGTGATCGACCGGATCACGGCATCGGGGGAGAGGTCGTTGCGCAGACGTCCGTCGGCCCACTCGGAGAGGAACGGCTCGACCATCGCGATCAGCTTCCGGTCGGCGAGGTCGTTGACCGCCTTCGCGGTGTTCTCGAGCGCGCTCGGCGTCGCCGGGTCGCCCAGGCAGATCCTGGTGAGCGTCTTGCCGCCGTCGAACCGCATCCGCTCGATCGTTTCGGCGTCGTAGCAGGCGAACCGGTCGTCGATCTCGAAACTCGATCCCGCGAGGCCGGTGCGGTTCATCGACCCGATGACGGTCTTGCCGTCGAGGGCGCCGAGGAGCAGCAGATCGTCGATGATGTCCGGGGTCGCCAGCACGCCGGTGTCCCCGGGGCGTTCCAGCGCCAGGCCGAGGCGGTCGAGCAGCTCGCCGCGGTCGGCCATCGCGAGCGGATCGGCGCCGACACCGTTCGCGCCGCGCGCCGGATGGTCCGCGGCGATGATCATCGTCCGGCCCTTGTCGTTGAACGGCGATTTCGCCCGGATCCGGGTGGCCGCGGCCACCGCGACGGCCCCCGGATCGCGTACCCGCGCGGCGACTATCCGGCGCACTGTGTCCGACACTTTCGTTCCTCCAGGCTCGCGTGGTGCTTCGACCTTCGCAAGCGCTCGGAGACTTTGTCAAGACATATGGACATAAGGTCATAGTCGCTCGTCGCGGTAGGCTCCGCGCATGAAACCCTGGGCACCCGGTGAGATCGTGGTGGATCCGAACGGCCCGGAGCCGCTGTACTCGCAGGTCGCCAGGCAGCTCGGCGCCGCGATCGAAGACGGCAGGCTGCCGAACGGCGCCCGGCTGGACAACGAGCTGGACCTGGCCGCGCGGCTGCACCTGTCGCGGCCGACCATCCGCCAGGCGATCCAGTCGCTGGTCAACCAGGGGCTGCTCGTCCGCAAACGCGGGGTCGGCACCCAGGTCGTCCGCACCAAGGTCGCCCGTCCGCTGCGGTTGAGCAGCCTCTTCGACGATCTCAGCGAACTCGGGGACAGGCCGGAGTCGGTCGTCCTCGTCAACCGGGTGGAGCCCGCGGACGACGAGGCGATCGAGCATCTCGAGACACCGGGCCTGACCCACGTCCGGCGGCTGAAGCGGGTGCGCTCGACCGGCGGCGAACCGCTGGCGATCATGAACAACTACCTGCCCGACGGCCTCATCGACCCGGCCGACGACGAACTGCGGGACAAGGGGCTCTATCAGTTACTGCGCTCGGCGGGTGTCCGATTGCACGCCGCGCAGCAGAACGTCGGCGCGCGGCAGGCGACTGAAGAGGACGCCGAACTGCTCGACGAGGAGCCGGGCGCGGCGCTGCTCACCATGCGACGCACCACCTACGACGACTCCGGCAAGGTCGTGGAATACGGCTGGCACGTCTACCGTGCCTCGCGCTACTCGTTCAACCTCTCACTGACCAACAGTCTCTGATGGCTTCGGCGCGGCGTCGCGTTCCAGATCGGTCTCCAACGCCGCGTACACCGAGGGCCGGAACTTGCGCAGCCAGCCGGCGAGTGCCAGCCCGGCCAGCGCGACCACCAGGAGCAGCCACGGCAGATGCGGGACGACGCCGTTGCTCGACCCGGCGAGCGTCGGGAAGTTGAGGATCGCCAGCGTCACGATGATCCCGAGCCCCACCGCGCCCAGCCCGGGGGCGATCAGCGTCTTCATCACCCGGCGATCCCGCGTCCGGCGGAAATAGACCAGGATCGCGACTGCCGCGAACAGTTGCAGGGTGAGAATGCCCAGCGTGCCGAAGCCGGTCATGCTCGCGGTGAGGTCGGCGACCGGGTCGAGCCCGGCGAGCCGGAACGCCAGTGCCACCACCGAGCCGAAGACCAGCTGGACGATCGAGGCGTAGCGCGGTGCTCCGTTGCGCGGACTGGTCTTGCCCAGCAGTCGCGGCAGCACGCCGACCCGGCCCAGCGCGTACAGATACCGGGTCGCCGAATTGTGCAGCGCCAGCAACGCCGCGAACAGGCTGACCACCAGAAGCAGCAACATCACCTTGGTCAGCGGGCCGCCGAGATACTCCTGTGCGACCGAGAGCACGAGATCTCCGCTCGAAAGATGTGCGACGGCCACGTCCTGCGCCTGTTCGGCGCCGATCGCGCTGACCACGGCCCAGGTCGTGAACGCGGCGAACACCCCGATGAACCCGATGGCGATGTAGGTCGCCCGCGGGATCGTCCGCTTGGGATCCTTGGCTTCCTCGCCGAACAGCGCTGTCGCCTCGAAACCGATGAAAGCGTTGGCGGCGAACAACAATGCCAGCCCGCCGGCACCCTGGAACAGCACGGAGGGGCTGAAGGCGGCGAACGAGAAGCCGTGCCGGAACAGCACGCTGAAGTCCATGACCAGCAGGATCGACACCTCGAGGATCAGCGAGACTCCCAGCACCTTCGCGCTCACCGCGATTCCCCGGCGGCTGAGCAGAAGGACCAGCACCACCGAAACCGCGCTCCAGAAGAGCCAATCGAGGTGGAGCCCGAAGACGTCGCCGATCGCCGTGGAGGTGAAGAACCCGCTCGTGCCGATGGCGCCCGCGACGAAACTGTTGTAGCCCAGCATCGCGACGAAACCGGCGACGAGCCCCGGCGTCCTGCCCAGTCCCTTGACCACGAAGGCGTAGAAGCCGCCCGCGCTGGTGAGCACCCGCGACATCTGCGCGTAGCCGACCGCGAACAGCAACAGGACGACCGTGGCCAGCAGGAAGGCCGCGACCATCCCGCCGCCGTTCCCGACCGCGATCCCGATGGCCGCGATCACGATCATCCCGGTCAACGGCGCGACCGCGGCGAGCACGAGGAAGACGATGCCTGGCACGCCCAAGACGTTCTTCGCGAGCGACGTGTCGTCCCGGCTCATTCGCTGCTCCTCATCTCCGCTGGACGGCCAGTATGGGAGCGGCTGCCCCGCGACCTTTGTCTCTGTGCGCGTATCGCTTGCCCATCAGCGCTGGGTGATGGCGGGAGGTGCGGAGTCCGCGAGGATTGACCGGAATCGACACGCCACGTTTGCCCCGCTTGGAGATCAGCGACGCCGGCCCCGCAGCCTTGGCGGCGAGTGACGGGAGGACCAGCAGGACCGCGCCGACGTACAGCGCGACGCCGTGCGGCACCGTCAGATGCCCGCTCTTCGATCGGGACGGCGGGTCAACTTCCGGCGGAGGACTTTGTCGCGGGAAAGGACGGCCACCCGTGCGGCCGCTCCAGAATCTCGATGGTCGCCTGGTCGACCAGGAAATACTGCCCGCCGTCCTCGCGCGGATTCGTATATGCCGCCGTCGCGACCAGACGGTCGAAGTCGGCCATCACCGCGATGGGGTAACCGCCGTCGAAGATCTCGCCGTGCGCGGCCGTCGCGACGGTCCCGGTTTCGTACCAGGTGACGAAGTACTGCGCCGGTCCGGTTTCGAAGACGCGCAGCGTCGCCTCTTTCTGCCGGACACCGGCGAAGTCGCCGGACACACCCGTCCAGATCATCGTCGTCCGGTCCGCGTAGTGCTGCTCCAGCACGTTCCCGGAGCCGTAGTGGAAGTTCGCGCGGAGCCCGACGAGGTCGGTGCTGAGCGGATGAGTCCCGGTCACCGGGAAGAAACGGACGTCGAGTCGCACGGGCTGAACCTCCGGATCGCGTGTTTCCGCAGGTTTATCAGCCCGTGGCGGCTCGATCGTTGTCCGGCGAAGCGATCCTGTTGTCGCTGGACGCGAGGATCAGTCGAACATGCCGGGCTGGTAGTCGCCCGCCGGCGTCCTGGCGATGACGTTGAGCCGGTTGTACGCGTTGATCGTGGCGATCAGCGCGATCAGGGCGCCGATCTGCTCGTCGTCGTAGTGCTTGCGTACCTGCGCCCAGGTTTCGTCGCTGACACCGTGGTGCGCGTCGGCGATGCGGGTGCCCTCCTCGGTGAGCGCCAGCGCCGCGCGCTCGGGCTCGGTGAACACGTTCGCCTCCCGCCAGGCGGCGACCAGGTTGAGCCGCACCGAGGTCTCGCCCGCGTGCGCGGCGTCCTTGCTGTGCATGTCGGTGCAGAAGCCGCAGCCGTTGATCTGGCTGGCGCGCAGCTTCACCAGTTCCTGGGTCGCGTGCGGCAGCGAGGACTCTTCGATCGGCCGGTTCGCGGCGCCGAGACGCTTGGCGTACTTGAGGATGACCTCGTTCTCGAACAGGTTGACGCGCGGTTCCATGATCTTTCCTCTCCGTCGGTTCCTGCACACATGACGAGTGGGCCGGAGAGGTTGTGACAGCTTCGGACGTGACGCCGGTCACGGGTGGAGGAGGTCGGCGAGGATCTCCGCGCCGTCGACGACACGGGGTCCGGGACGGTTGAAGTAGGCCGGCCCGTCCAAGATGTGCACGGCCGGAATGTCGTCCCAACCCGGTAAGCCGCTCAGTAGATGCAGTTCCGCTTCGGTCCGTTCGGGCGGGAAACCGCAGGGGATGAGCAACAGCACGTCGGGCCGTGCCTCGACGACGGTGTCCCACGTGATCGGACGGGTGTGTTCGCCCGCGACGGCGAGCAACGGGACGCCACCGGCGGTTTCGATCTGCTCCGGGACCCAGTGCCCGGCGGGCCAGAGCGGGTCGAACCATTCGATGGCGGCCACCCGCGGGCGCGGCCGTCCGGCGACCCGGGCGCGGACCGCGTCCACTCGTTCCCGGAGGAGACGGGCCTCGGCCGCCGCGCGCTCCGGGACGCCCAGCACCTCGCCGAGCGTGGCCAAGCAGGTGAAGACGCCGTCGAGCGTTCGCGGTTCGAGGCTGACCACCCGGGTGTCGCCGTCCAGCGTGCGTACGGTCTCCGAGACCTGCCGGTAGGAGACCGCGCAGACGTCACAGAGGTCCTGCGTGAGCACGACGTCGGGTTCGGCCGCCGCGAGCAGGCCGGCGTCGAGGGAGTACAGGCCCGAACCGCGATGCTCGCCGCCGACGGCCGCCGAAATCTCCCGGCTCGACAGCACGTCGTGGTCGATCGCGCTGCTCGTGACCACCGGGACGTCGTCCAGCGCGCCGGGGGGCCAGTCGCATTCGTGGGTCCGGCCTGCCAGCGACGGCAGGAGCCCGAGGGTCGCGACGAAGTCGGTCGCGGCGGGGAGCAGCGAGACGATTCGCATCCGTCCACGGTAGGCGACCGGCCCATCATGCACATCTGCGCGAGTCAAATGCGTGAAAGTGCGCTAACAGAGCATTGACGTTGCACAAAACTGCACCTAACGTGACAGCTATTGCGCACAACTGGCACGGATGGGGAGTTCATGAGCGGGACCTTCATGGCGGCGGAAATCGCGAGCCAGCCCGGCTGCTGGCGGGAAGCGGCGGCCCTGGCCTCGGCGAACAGTGATCTGCTGCCGCCGCCGGGCGCGCGGGTGGCGATCGTCGGCTGTGGCACGTCGTGGTTCATCGGCCAGGCGTACGCCGTCCTTCGCGAGTCCGCGGGGCTCGGCGAGACCGACGCCTTCGCCGCCTCCGAGTTCCCGGCGGGCCGTGGTTACGACCACGTCGTGGCGCTGACCCGGTCGGGTACGACGACCGAGGTCCACGCCCTGCTGGCGAAACTGCGGGGCAGGACGCCGACCATCGCGATCACCGGCGTGCCCCGCGAGATCGACGCCGCCGCGGACACGATCATCGACCTGTCCGTCGTGGACGAACGCTCGGTCGTGCAGACCCGGTTCGCCACGACGGCGCTGGCGATGCTGCGCGCGCACCTCGGCGAAGACCTGACCGCGGTCGCCGACCAGGCCGAACGCGTGCTCGCCGAACCGCTGCCCGACGAACTGGTCGCCGCGGAGCAGTTCAGCTTCCTCGGCACCGGCTGGTCGGTGGGCATCGCGAACGAAGCCGCGCTCAAGTTCCGCGAGGCGTGTCTGCTGTGGACGGAGTCGTATCCGGCGTGGGACTACCGGCACGGGCCGATCAGCATCAGCGAACCCGGCCGCGTGACGTGGATGTTCGGGCAGGCGCCGGAGGGGCTGGCCGACGACGTCGCCGGCGCGGGCGGCCTGTTCGTCGAGAGCGGCCTGGATCCGCTCGCCGACCTCGTCCGCCGCCAGCGCGTCGCCGGGGCCATCGCCGCCCGCAAGGGACTCGACCCGGACAACCCTCGCAGCCTCACCCGTTCCGTCGTGCTGACCTGAGGCCGCCGTGATCGTCACCGTCACGCCGAACGCCGCGCTGGACGTCACGTACACAGTGGACGGTCTGCGACCGGGCGCGGTGCACAGGGTGCGGGAAGTGCGGCACCGGGCAGGTGGCAAGGGCGTCAACGTCGCCCGCGTGCTGCACACGCTCGGTGCCGACGTCCGCGCGATCTTCACCGCGGGCGGCGCGACGGGAACCGCCGTCGTCGGCGACCTCGCGGCGGCGGGCATTCCGGCCGCCGCGGTCCCGATCGGCGGGGAGACCCGGCGCACCACCACGGTTCTGGCGGACGACGGCTCGGTCACGTTGCTGAACGAGCCAGGGCCGCGGCTCACCGAAGACGAGTGGCAAGCGCTTGCGGCGGCCGTACGAGCCCGGAAACCGGATGTGCTCGTCTGCTCGGGCAGCCTGCCGCCGGGCGCCGGGGGATACGCCGGACTCCTCGGCCGGGCACCGTCCATCTTGGACGCTTCCGGCGAGGCGCTGCTCGCCGGACTGGCCGGGCGGCCGTCCGTGGTCAAACCGAACGCCGACGAACTGCGCGAGGTCACCGGCCTGCGGGATCCGGTGGCCGCCGCGACCGAACTACGCAAGGCGGGGGCGGGCGCCGTCGTCGTCTCGCTGGGCCCGGAGGGGCTGCTTGCGGTGACCGGATCCGGCACCTGGCACGCGGCACCGTCCACTGTGCTCAGTGGCAATACCACCGGTGCCGGTGACGCCGTCGTCGCGGCGCTGGCATGGGGATTGAGCCGCACCGAACCGTGGCCGGACATCCTGCGCCGCGCCGTCGCGTTGTCCGGGGCGGCCGTGCTTGGCCCGCTTGCCGGGGACGTCGACCTCGCGCACTACGAAGCCGAACAGGGGCTGGTCGCCGTGCGCGCCCGCCCGGATTAGGAGACGTCATGCCTCTGGTGGGAACCGGGGAGATCGTCGGTGCCGCCGCGGCGGCCCGGCACGGCTGCGGCGCGTTCAACGCGATCCAGCTCGAACACATCACCGCGATCGTCGCCGGGGCGGCCGCGGCGGAAGCGCCGGTGATTCTGCAACTGAGCCAGAACGCCGTGAAGTACCACGGTTCACTGGCGCCGGTGGGCACGGCGGCGCTGGCCGCGGCGAGAGGCGCCGTCACTCCGGTCGCGGTGCATCTCGACCACGCCGAATCGGCCGATCTCGTCCGTGAGGCGGTCTCGCTCGGCTTCGGCTCCGTCATGTTCGACGCGTCCAAACTGGACTACACCGACAACGTGCGCGCGACCAGGGAAGTCGCCGCGTACTGCCACGACCACGGGGTCTGGGTCGAGGCCGAACTCGGCGAGGTCGGGGGCAAGGACGGCGTCCACGCGCCCGGCGCGCGCACCGATCCGGACGAGGCGGCGCAGTTCGTCGCGGCCACCGGCATCGACGCTCTCGCGGTGGCGGTGGGCAGTTCGCACGCCATGCTCACCCGTGACGCCGCCTTGGACTTCGAGCTGATTGCAAGGCTGCGGGAGCGGGTGCCGGTGCCGTTGGTGCTGCACGGTTCGTCGGGTGTGCCGGACGAGGGACTGGCCGAGGCCGTGCGGGCCGGGATGACGAAGATCAACATCGCCACCCAGCTCAACAAGGTGTTCACCGCCGCGGCCGCGGAAGACTGGCGCGCGCATCCGGAGCGCGTCGACCCGCGGAAGTATCTCGGTGCGGGAAGGGCGGCGGTCGCCGCCGCGGTGCGGCGGCTGCTGGGAGTGCTCAAGCTTGATCATGTTGAACCGGTCAAGGTGACGATTGAGCAGACTTTGCGCGATTGAGTGTTGACATGTGCGTGAAACCTCACAAAACTGCGCAACAACAAGCAGAACTTGTGTGATCTTCGATCCAGGTGGTGGCGGATGCGGGTAGGCAGGCTGACGGCATTGACGGCAGGGGCGGCGCTCCTGCTCGCGGGATGCGGCGGCGGGGACGTGGCCGGTGGCACCGGCGAGAACGCGCTCCCGGGCGTCGACCAGTTCCTCAACGCGCCCTGTCCGGAAGCGGGAGTGAAACCCGCGACGGACAAGGAATTCACGTACTGGTCCATGTGGACGGCCGACGAGCCCCAGGGCAAGGTCCTCCAGAAGGCCTTCAAATGCTTCCAGGAGAAGACCGGCGTCAAGGTCGACGTGCAGTGGCTGGGCCGCAAGGCCTACACCCAGAACCTGGTGCCCGCGCTGAACACCGACGCGGTGCCGGATCTGTTCGACCAGGACGTCAGCAAGGTCGGCGCGGCGGTCATGACGCCGGGTGGCACGCAGAGCGTCGACGACGTGTTCGCGATGAAGGTCGGCGAGGGCGACAAGACCGTCAAGGACGTGCTTTCGCCAAGCTCGTACGACTTCCCGCAGAACAAGGACCGCGAAGGCCACAACTTCATGGTCCCGTACACGATCCAGTCCAGCGCCTGGTGGTTCAACAAGGACACCGCCGGCGACATCCAGCAGCCGAAGACGATGGACGAGCTGATCGCCCTGTTCGACAAGGCGAAGTCCGACGGCAAGGCCGCCATCAGTCTCGACGGCGACATCCCGTTCTACAACATGTACTACTACACCCAGCTCGCCGAGCGGTTCGTCGGCGCGGGCGGGCTGTACAAGGCGGCGACCGACAAGACCGGCCAGGCGTGGAAGACCGAGCCCGGTTTCCTCAAGGCCGCCACCGAAACCGCGAAGCTGCCCAAGTACTTCATCGACGGCTGGGACGCGGCGAAGTTCCCGCAGGTGCAGCAGCGCTGGGCCGATGGCGACTCCCGGTTCCTCTACGTCGGCAGCTGGGCGCCGAGCGAGACCCGTGAGTACCTGGACAAGCAGGGCGCCGGGACGAAGATCAATTACAGCTCCTTCCAGTTCCCGATGCCCGAAGGCGCCACGCACGACACCGTCGAGCAGATGTCGATCGGCTTCTCGGTGACCAAGAAGGCCAAGCACGCCGAGGCGGCCAAGGCGTTCATCGCCTACTTCCTCAACAAGGACCTGCTCGCCGGCATCCCGATCGTGGCCGACAACCTCGTGCCGCGTGCCGACCTCGCCGTGCCGGACGACCTCAAGCAGGTCAAGGCCGCGCTGGACGACCCGAAGAAGGAACACGTCCTGCAGTACGACGGGATCGACGGCATCGCCGGCGGCAAATGGCAGACCGACGTCTTCGACCCGGCCGACATCGCGCTGCTGAAGGGCCAGCTCACGCCGCAGCAGTTCGTGGACCAGCTCGCCGTCAAGAGCGCCGAGTTCTGGAAGAACCAGGGCTGATGGCGACGGTCACGACGCCGACGCCGGCGCGGGCGGTGAAGGCCGGGGCTCATCTGCGCCGCAAGAAACGGCTGTTCTGGCCGTTCGCCGCGCCGGCGCTGGTACTGTACCTGGCCTTCCTGGTCCTGCCGACGCTCGCGACCGTGGTGCTGAGCTTCACCAGCTGGGCGGGCGCGGGCGACACCCCCGAACCCAACGGCGTCACCAACTACACGCAGATGTGGGCGAGCGACTCGTTCCAGTACGCCTTCCGCAACACGCTGATCTACGTGTTCCTCGGCGGGATCGGCACGTTCGCGCTGGCCTTCCTGTTCACCATGGTGCTGCGGGACATGAAGGGCGGCAAGATCGTCCGCGCCATCCTGTTCTTCCCGAACATCGTGGCGCCGGTGGCGCTCGGCATGTTCCTCGGCTTCGTGTTCAAGTACCAGCCGGGGAAACAGGGTCTGGCGAACTACGTGCTGGAAAGCCTCGGCGCGGACGCGGCGAAGTTCCTCGCACCGTCCAATGTGACCGGTGTCGTGACGGCTTCGCTGATCTGGGCCAGTTCGGGCTTCTACATCACCATCCTGATGGCCGCGGTCGACCGCATCCCGCCGTATCTCTACGAGGACGCCGAGCTGGGCGGCGCCTCGCCGTGGCAGAAGTTCAGGAACATCACGCTGCCGATGACCTGGGACGTCGTCGGCGTCGCCGGGGTGCTGTGGACGATCAACGCGCTCAAGATCTTCGAGCTGGTGTTCGTGCTGGCCGGTCCCGGCACCTACGCCCCGCCCAACGAGGCGTGGACGCTGGGGATCTACGTGTTCGACCGGACCTTCGGCTCGAACGGCACGCCGGACTTCGGTGCGGCCTGTGCCTGCGCGGTGGCGATGATCGCGCTGGTGTCCGTGCTCGTCGTCCTGCTCCGCCGTCTGATGCGCCGTGACGCGATCCAGTTCTGAGGGAGATCCCATGTCCGTCACCGACGTCGAGGCGCCCGCGCGGCGACCGGCGAAACCGGTGCGCAAGCCGCCACGCAAACCGCGTCCGGCACCCGGCTCCAAACGGTTCAGCCCGTTGCGGGTACTGGGCACCACGATCGTGTGGCTGTTCACCGCGGGCAACATCCTGGTGCTGTACTGGCTGCTCACGGCGTCGTTCAAGACACCGGTGGAGATCTTCACCAAGCCGTTCGACCTGCCGTACCAATGGTTCAAGAACGGCAAGCCGTTCCGGAACTTCATCTACGCCTGGAACAACGCCGGTTTCGGTGACGCGGTGCTGACGACCGTGGCACTGGTCGGGCTGGCGACGGTCGCGACCGTCGTCGTCTCGGCGCCCTGCGCGTACGCACTGACCAGGCTCGGCGTCCGCGGCGCCGGTCCGATGACGAACGTCGTCGCGATCGGCATGGGCGTGCCGTTCCAGACCGTGATCATCCCGCTGTTCGTGGTGCTCAGCAAAGTGCACATGGACAACGAGTACGGCCTGTTCGTGCTGTACGTGGCCCTGTCCATCCCGTTCACGGTGTTCCTGATGACCGGTTTCTTCCGGTCGCTGCCGGACGAACTGGAGGAGGCGGCCGCGCTCGACGGCGCTTCGCCGACGCGCACGTTCTTCTCGGTGATGCTGCCGCTGACCCGCGGCGGCATGATCACCGCGTTGACGCTGAACGCCATCGGCCTGTGGAACGAGACGCTGCTGGCGATCGTGTTCCTCAAGGACCAGGCGCATTTCACCCTGTCCCGCGCGCTGTTCACCTTCTACGGGGCCGCGAGTTATCAGTCGGAGTACGGCGGCCTGATCGCCGGGGTGGCGATCGTCGTGCTCCCGATGCTCGTGCTCTACCTCGTACTCGCCCGCCGGATCATCACCGGCATGACCCTCGGCGCCGGAAAGTAGGACCTGATGGCCACCGTGACCTTCTCCGACACCACCCGGTTCTACGCCGGAGTGGAACGTCCCGCGGTCGACGGCCTCGACCTCGAGGTCGCCGACGGCGAGTTCCTGGTGCTGGTCGGCCCGTCCGGCTGCGGGAAGTCGACCACGCTGCGGATGCTCGCCGGGCTGGAAGGCGTCGACGACGGCTCCATCCACATCGGCGATCGCGACGTCACCGAACTGCCGCCGAAGGAACGGGACATCGCGATGGTGTTCCAGAACTACGCGCTCTACCCGCATATGACGGTGGGGGAGAACATCGGCTTCCATCTGAAGCTGGCGAAGATGGCGAAGGCCGAACGCGAACGCAAGGTGCGCGAGGCCGCCGCCGTGCTCGACCTGACCGAGTACCTCGACCGCAAACCCGCGAAGCTGTCCGGCGGCCAGCGGCAGCGCGTCGCGATGGGGCGCGCGATCGTGCGCGAGCCGAGTGTGTTCCTGATGGACGAACCACTGTCCAATCTGGATGCCAAGCTCCGGGTGCAGACGCGGACGCAGATCGCTTCCCTGCAACGACGGCTGGGCATCACCACGCTCTACGTCACGCACGACCAGGTCGAGGCGATGACCATGGGGGACCGGGTCGCCGTGCTGAAGGACGGGATCCTGCAACAGTGCGACACGCCCGTCGGGCTGTTCGCGAAGCCGGTCAACGTCTTCGTCGCCGGGTTCATCGGCTCGCCGGCGATGAACCTGCTGGAGACCACTGTGGACAGTGGCGGCGCCGTCGCCGGTGGCACGCGGCTGCCGCTGACCCCGGCGCAGCGTTCGGCGCTGACCGGCCCCGGTATCGTCGTCGGTGTCCGGCCCGAGGGCTGGACGATCGGCGACGGCGGTTTCGAAGCCGTCGTCGAGGTCGTCGAGGAACTGGGCAGCGACCAGTACCTCTACTGCCGGGACGGCGACCGCGTGCTGACCGTTCGCACTCCGGGGATGGCCCCGTGGCAGCGTGGCGAGCCGATCTCCCTGACCCCGCGATTGGGTGCGGTGCACCTGTTCGACGCCGCGACGGGTGACAGGCTCCCGGACGCATGACCCGCCTGTACCGCACCGGTCTGCTGCTCCCGGCCGCCGAGCTGGGGCCGGAGAACCCGTTGCCACCGCTCCGGAAACCCGAAGCGGTGGCCAAGGTGTCCAATGTGGACGAGCTGCCGCCGGACCTGGCGGAGAACATCGGCTACGGCCGCCTGGACACACCCTTGCCATGCCTGCTTCAGGACGGCTACACCCGGGAGCGCGCGGAACGCGAGCTTCCGGCGTTGGTGCTGGAGAACGACAAGCTGCGCGCCACGGTACTGCCGTCACTGGGCGGGCGGCTGTACTCGCTGGTGCACAAGCCGTCCGGACGCGAACTGCTCTACCGCAATCCGGTGTTCCAGCCCGCGAACCTCGCGCTGCGGGACGCGTGGTTCGCCGGCGGTGTCGAGTGGAACCTCGGGAGCACCGGGCATACGACGTCGACCTGCGAGCCGATGTTCGCCGCCGAGATCGAGGGCCCGGACGGCACGCCGGTGCTGCGGTTGTGGGAGTGGGAACGCACCCGCGACCTGCCGTATCAAATCGACTTCTGGCTGCCCGACGGGTCGGATCAGCTGCTCGTCGCCGTGCGGGTGCGGAACCCGCATCCCTACGACGTCCCGGTGTACTGGTGGTCGAACATCGCGGTGCCGCAGAACGAAGGCACCCGTGTGCTGGCGCCCGCGACCCAAGCTTGGCACTACGGCTATTCTGGGCGGCTCGATCTGGTCGACGTCCCCGGCGAGCTGACCTATCCGGCCCGCGCCGAAGCCGCGGCGGACTACTTCTTCGAGGTGACCGGAAGGCCGTGGGTAGCGGCCGTCGAGGCGGACGGGACGGGGCTGGCCCAGCTGTCCACCGGCCGGTTGCGCGGCCGGAAACTGTTCCTGTGGGGCGAGTCCACCGGTGGGCGTCGCTGGCAGGAGTGGCTTGCCCCAGGCGCCGGCGGCTACCTGGAGATCCAAGCCGGGCTGGCTCGCACCCAGCTGGAGCATCTGCGCTTGCCGCCGGGGGAGAGCTGGGACTGGCTGGAGGCCTATGGCCCGGTCACCGCGGATCCGGCGGCGGCGCACGGGGAGGACTGGGCGACGGCGCGCGAGGCCGTCGCCGCCGGCCTGCCGTCGGCGGAAGCCATGGACGAATACCACGACGACTGGCGGAAGATCGCCGACGTCACCCCGGAATCCTTCCTGGTCACCGGTTCCGGCTGGGGTGCGCTGGAGAACCGGCGCGCGCCGATGTGCCTGCCCGGCACGCCGTTCCCGGACGAATCGCTCGGGCCGGATCAGGAGCCGTGGCTCGCGCTGCTCGACGGGACGCCGCCGGACGGGGATCCGCTCGCCGTGCCCCCGCCGACGCTGGTGAACCGGTACTGGGCGGATCTCATGGAGTACGCCCCGAAGAACTGGCTGACCTGGTATCACCGCGGTGTCGCGCTCTGGGCGGCCGGACGGCATTCGGACGCGGTCCGCGCCTGGCGTGAATCGGTCTCGGCGGACGAGAACCCTTGGGCACTGCGGAATCTCGCGGTCGCCACGGCCGGGCACGAGGCCGCCTGGCTGTACCGCCGGGCAGTCGCTCTGGCACCGTCGGTGCGGCCACTGGTCGTCGAGGCGATCGCGGCGCAACTCGCTGCGGGGCTCCCGGAAGAGGCGAGCGCGCTGCTGGAGGGGCTTCCCCGGGAAGGGCGGATCGCCTTGCTGACCGCCCGCACCCTGCTCGCCCAAGGCGACGTCGCCGGGGCCAAGGCCGTGTACGGCACCGGTTTCGAAGTCGCGAACATCAGGGAAGGGGAAACGTCTTTATCGGACACTTGGGCGGCGGTTTCGAACGAACCGCTGCCGGAACACCTTGACTTCCGGATGAAGTGAGCGGCCGGGCCACTCGACCGGCGTGCCGCTCGCGGCGGACAACCGCGATGCAGCATACTGCTCGAAACAGTGGCCAACAGCGCAACGTCATGCGCGATAGGCCGCAGCGAGCTAGGAGTGGCGCCGATGGCCCGGCACGAACGGCTGAGCACCCTGCTGGACCTGCTGGGGCAGCGGGAAAAGATCGACGTCGAGGACGTGGCCGAGGAGCTGAACGTCTCCGCGGCCACGATCCGGCGCGACCTCGATCATCTGGCGGAGCAGCAGTTGCTCACCCGCACCCGGGGCGGTGCGGTGGCCAACGACCTCGCCTACGACCTGCCGTTGCGCTACAAGACCGCGCGGCACGTACCCGAGAAGCAGCGGATCAGCGTCGCCGCGGCGGCGCTCGTGGCGCAGGGCATGGTGGTCGGCCTCAACGGCGGGACGACCACGGCCGGGGTCGCGCGGTCGCTGGCCACGCGGTCCGATCTGGCCGGTCTCCGTGATTCGCCCGGGCTGACCGTGGTCACGAACGCGCTGAACATCGCGCACGAACTGGCGGTGCGGCCGCATGTGAAGATCGTGGTCACCGGCGGGGTCGCGCGTCCGCAGTCGTTCGAGCTCAGCGGTCCGCTGGCCACCCGGGTCCTCAGCGAACTGACGATCGACCTGCTTTTCCTCGGCGTCGACGCGTTCGACGCGGACGCCGGCGCCTTCGCGCACCACGAGGGCGAGGCGAGTATCAACCGACTGATGGTCGAGCGGGCCGAACGCGTCGTCGCGGTCGCCGACGGTTCGAAGCTGGGCCGTCGTGCGTTCGCGCGGATCTGCGCGACCCCGGAGGTGCACGCGCTGGTCACCGATTCCAACGCCGATCCGAAGGTGCTGGCGGCGTTCGAGGCCGCGGGGGTCGAGGTCCAAGCCGTCTGACCGCTCCCGTCCAAGTACATGAAGGCCCCCTTCCTTGCGCCTAGGTACCGGAAGGGGGCCTTCATGTACTTGGGCACCTGTTGCCGCATAAGGATCTTCGTGCGACCCGACGAAAGTCGGCAGCACCGCTTCGGCGGATGACTTTGCGCGAACCGTGCGCTATACAGAGACCATCTTGCGTATTCATGCGCGAAAGGTGTCTCGAATGAGCAGAGTTGCGCAATCCCTGAGTTGTTTGGCCGCAGTGGCCTTACTCGGGCTTTCCCCGGTCGCCGCCCACGCCGATCCGGCCGCGGCGGCGTCCGGCAAGCTGGGCGATCTGACCGGGATCTCCGGCGACGGCGCCACGGTCACCCTGAATTCGGGAAGCGCCGCGGTGCGCGTCAGCTTCCCGGCCGAAGGTGCCGTCCGGGTCTGGCTGGCGCCGGACGGCACGTTCACCGATCCGGCCGGGAGCAAGATCGTGCTGCCGCGCACCGGCGACCCGGTGACGCCGAAGAGGACCGACAAGGGGGACTACTGGGCGGTTTCCACGGCAAAGGCCACACTGCGGGCGTACAAACACCCGTTGCGGCTCGCGTTGTACGACGGCGCGGACCGCAAGCGGCTCTGGGAGGAGTCGGCGCCGCTGTCCTGGACAAGCAAACAGACCACGCAGACCCTGGCACGAACCGCGGCGGAGCAGTTCGTCGGCGGCGGTGAGCAGAACGGCCGGTTCAGCCACCGTGACCAGACGATCCGGATCTTCGCCGACTACAACTGGAACGACGGCGGGGCCCCGAATTCGCAACCGTTCTACGCCTCCACGGCGGGATACGGCGTCCTGCGCAACACCTTCGCGCAAGGCACTTACGCCTTCACCGAACCGGTGCGCACCACGCACGACGAGCGCCGTTTCGACGCGACGTATGTCGTCGGCGACGGGCTCAAGGACGTCATCACCGGCTACACCGATCTCGTCGGGAAGCCTTTCCTGCCACCGCTCTACGGTCTCGAACACGGCGACGCCGACTGCTACCTGCACAACGCCAACCGCGGCGAGCGCCACACCCTGGACGCGGTGAAGGTCGCGGAGGGATACACCGAGCACGGGATGCCCAACGGCTGGATGCTCGTCAACGACGGCTACGGCTGCGGATACGAAAACCTCCAGCAGACGGGCGAAGGTCTGCGCAAGAACAACATGCAGCTCGGGCTGTGGACCGAGAACGGCGTGCCCAACCAGGTCGAGGAGGTCAAGGCCGGGGTCCGGGTCCGCAAACTCGACGTCGCGTGGGTCGGCCCGGGCTACGAGTTCGCGCTGAACGCCTGCGACACCGCGTACAAGGGCATCGAGGACAACAGCGACGCGCGCGGTTTCGTCTGGACACCGGTCAGCTGGGCGGGCGCGCAGCGCTGCGGCGTGCTGTGGAGCGGCGACCAGGCCGGTTCCTACGACTACATCAAATGGCAGATCCCGACCTACGCCGGCGCCACGACGTCGGGGATCGCGTACAACACCGGCGACATCGACGGCATCTTCGGCGGCAGCCCGCAGACCTACGCCCGCGACCTGCAGTGGAAGGCGTTCCTGCCGGTCTCGATGACGATGGACGGCTGGGCGGCGTCGGACAAGCAGCCGTGGCGATACGGCGAGCCGTACACCTCGATCAACCGCAAGTACCTGCTGCTCAAGGAGCGGCTGCTGCCTTACACCTACAGCCATTCGGTGGAGGCACACAAGACCGGCGTCGGCCAGGTCCGCCCGCTGGCGCTCGAATACCCGGACGACCCGAACGTCTGGGGCGAGAAAGCGAAGTACGAGTTCCTGTCCGGCAAGGACTTCCTGGTCGCCCCGGTGTACGAGAACTCGACCGTGCGCAACGGCATCTACCTGCCGAAGGGCACCTGGGTCGACTACTGGAGCGGCAAAACCTACACCGGACCGACCACTGTGGACGGTTACGACGCGCCGCTCGACACGCTGCCGCTGTTCGTCCGCGCCGGGGCCGTGGTGCCGATGTGGGCCGAGGGCACGAAGTCATGGCAGACCAGGGACAAGGGTGTGCTCGATCTCGACGTCTACCCGCAGGGCAAGGGCTCGTTCACACTCACCGAGGACGACGGCGTGACTCGTGCCTACAAGAACGGCGACCAGGCGAGGCAGACGTTCACCGTCGACGCGCCGACGTCGGGTCTGGGCACGGTGACGGTCGGGATCGGCGCCAGTTCCGGTTCCTACGCCGGGAAACCGGCGTCGCGGAACTACCAGCTGACCGTCCACACGGGAAGCAAGCCCGCGACCGTACTGGCCGGGACCTCGATCCTGCGGCAGTACGGCGGCAAGGCCGAGCTGGACGCGGCGGCCTCGGGCTGGTGGTTCGACCCGGCTGCCGGCGGGGTCGCGCGGGTCAAGACCGGCAAGGTGGGCGCCGGTGACCGGCAGGACGTCCGGCTGTTCGGCACGAGCGCGGTCGGCGGGATCTTCCCCGAGGACCGCAGCGGCTCGGTCGCCCTCTCCGTACCGGCGGTCGCCGGCCCCGGGCAGACCGCGACAGGCACGCTGAGCTTCACCAACGGCACGCCCCTGCCGGTCCGGAACGTCAAGTTCTCCCTGCCCGCCAACGGATTCCGCGCCGAGGTTCCGGCCGAGCCGCGGCTGGTGATGCCCGGCGAGACGGTACGGGTCCCGGTGAAGGTGACGCCGGACGCGGGAATCAAACCGGACGATTATCAGCTCACCGCGTCGGCGTCGTACCAGGCGCGGCTCGGGGAGAACCGGGTCACCGACTCGGTGACGGTCACCGTGCCGCACGCTTCGCTGGCCGCGGCCTACGGCAATGTCGGCGTCACCGACGCGGCCCACGTCGCGGTGGGGGACATCGACGGCGGTGGCAGCAGCTTCCGCGCGGAAGGGCTCGCCGAAGCCGGTCTCAAACCCGGTGCCGGCTTCTCCGCGCTCGGTGCTCGACTGACCTGGCCGCAAACCGGTACCGGGCAGAAGGACAACGTCCTCGCTTCCGGCCAGACGGTCGCGGTGCGGGGGACGGGCGCCAAGCTGGTATTGGCGGGAACCGGTACGGGCACGGCGAAGGGCACTGTCGTCGTCCGCTATGCCGACGGTAGTACCAGTCAAGCCGAGCTCGGATTTCCCAACTGGTGCTGCGCCGATCCCGCCCAGTACGGCGCGACCACGGTGGCGACCGTGCTGGGCAAGAACACCCGCGCCGGGGCGGCGTATCCGACCACGCCGTACCGGGTGTTCGCGAACTCCGTCCCGCTGACCGCGGGGAAGGAGGTCGTCGCGGTGACGCTTCCGTCGAACACCGCGATGCACGTCTTCGCCGCCGGCATCGGCTGAGCTCCCGTGAGTGGTAAGGACGGTTAGGGACCCAGGGGCCTCGGTCGTGGGGTTGTCCTGAAGGGCACCTTTGAGACGATGAAGGTCTCAAAGGTGCCCTTCACGACATAAGAGTTCGACGCCGGCCCATCGGAAGCACTGAAGGAGCCGCCCGCTCGGGAGGCAAGGTCACCGGTGCCGAGTCAGGCCGCGACAGGTGCCCACAAAGCGTCGATGACGCGTTCGGCCTCGGCCTGGCTGGCCTCGGCCAAGGGGATGAGGTCCGCCATCGCCGGGTTGGTCTTCGCCATGGTCAGCTCGGCGGTGACGAACCGCGGTGCGAGGCCGGTCAGCGAGACGCCGTGCGGGATCCACGACTGTGCGTGGTCCCAGCCTTCGCGCGGGGTGCCTTCGCCGTAACCGCCGCCTCGTGAGACCACGACGATGAAGTCGCGATCGCCGAGCAGGCCTTCCCTGGTCTCGGCGTCGAGCGTCAGCCCGGGCACGATCAGGTGGTCGACCCAGGCCTTGACCGTGCTCGGCGCGCCGAAGTTGTACAGCGGCAGGCCCAGCAGGATCGTGTCGGCCGACCTCACCTCGTCGACCAGGTCCGTGATGAGCCGCCATGCCTCGCCCTGTGCCGGAGTGTGCTGCTCCGGCGGCACGAACTTGGCGGTGTTGGCCGCCGCGCCCAGATGTGGCAGCGGGTCGGCGCCCAGGTCGCGGTAGGTGACGGTGCCCTCCGGATGCGCGGCGCGCCAGGCGGCCGCCGCCCGGGCGGTGAGGCGGCGGCTGGTCGAGTGCTCGCCCGTGATGCTCGAGTCGATGTGCAGCAGGTTCGTCATACCTACTATCTTGCATAGATAGTTTGTGCAACGCAAACCATTGATGCTGTGGCGGTCATCATGGGGCACGTACACTTGACGAGTGCCCGAACTCCCGGTCGTGAACCAGCCCCCGCATCGTTGCGGCGCGCTGCTCGACCACGTCACCCGCCGGATCCGGCTGCGCAGTGAGTCCGTCCTGACCCCGCTCGGCCTCCGGCCTCGGCACCTCGTCGCGCTGACCGTGCTGCGTGACTTGCGGGGCAGTTCCCAGCAGGACCTCGCGAAGACGCTGGAGATGGACAGCACGAACGTCGTCGGCCTGTTGAACGACCTCGAGTCCGCGAACCTGATCGAACGCAGGCGGTCGCCGGAGGACCGGCGTCGTCACATCGTCGAACTCACCGACGTCGGCGCCAAGCAGCTCGCCAAGGCCGAGTTCGCCCTCGCCGCGGTCGAGGACGAGGTGCTCGGCGCGCTCGACAAAGATCAGCGCGAGACCCTGTACACCCTGCTGTACCAGGCGACCAGCCGGACCGAGCCCGCCGCCTGCGTCGACGCCGCGCACCTCGAAAACTGCTAGCCGCCGAGGCCGAACAGGTCGTGAAGCTGTTCGGTGGCCTCGGCGCCGTACATGACGCTCCCGACCGGGACCTCGCTTCCCACCGCGTCGATCACCCGCGCCGTCCACACCGGACCGAACGCGCCGCACAGCTCGATCAGCTGCGCCCCTTCGTCGACCAGCCGCCGGGCAGCGGCGACGACCTGGTCCACGCGGCCGACCCCGATCAGTACCGTCAGGCATTCCCCACTGTCCACACGGGACACGTCGCGTGCCGGGTCGCAGCCATCGGCCAAGTACACGAAACCCCACTGTCGCATGACATTCCTCCTCCGTTGACGGGCGCCCCGAGGTAACCGCGAGTCGGAGGACGCTGTCCACGAGGCGGATCCGAACGGCCGTTCGGGATCACCTGAGAGGCGATGTCCAGCGTGCGGCGCGTAGCACCGAAGTGGGCGCTGTCATACCAATGCCGCGATCCGATCCGAAGACTCGTGCGCCGGATCCCAGACGAGCGCGTGCCGGACGACAGGCGCCTCCCGCAACGCGAGCCAGCGCAGGCCTCCGGCCGGTTCCTCCCGGGGACGCAAGGCGACGACGTCACCGCCGTGCCGCAACCCGGCGACGAACAACGACCGCCGAGGAGGTCCGGCGCGTACGTGAGCCGGCCGCCAGCCCGCCGCGGCGCAGCCCGCGAGCAGCCGGTCGTGGTAACCGGGAGCCAGCTTTCGTTCGTACAGAAGGAGGTCCAGGCCGGCGAGGTCGTCCCAGCCCACGTCCTCGAGTCGCGCCAGTGGATGAGCGTCGGAGACGAGCACCCCCAACGGCCTCTCGCTCACGACGACGACCCGGAGGCCGTCCACGTCTTCCGGCAGGGCGAGCAGACCGGCGTCGAGCGCACCTCGGCGGAGGAGTTCGAGCTGTCGCGTGGCGGAGACGTCGTCGACCTCCGCCCCGTCCGCGTACAGGGCGGGGAGCACGGACGGTGGCGCGCCCGGTGTCACGCCGATGCGGAGCGGCCGGCCCACGGTGTCGCGGACGGCTCGCGCGCCGAGGTCGGCCTCCTCCAGCATCCGGTGGGCGTGGGGCAGCAACGCCAGCGCGGCGGCGGTGGGCGTCATCCCGGCCTGGGTGCGCAGGAACAGGGTCGCGTCCAGCTCCCGTTCCAGCGCGATGATCTGCTGGCTGAGCGACGACGCCCGGATGCCGAGGCGCTCCGCCGCGCGGGTGAGATGCCCTTCCTCGGCGACGGCGCACAGATATCGAAGACGTCGTAACTCCACAGCCGCAGAGTAGCTCCGGACCAGGCAGAATCGATGGAGTGCGTATCGGAATCGTTCGGGGTCTCGCGGCGGCCGTCCTCCTGCTCGCCGGGTGCTCCGCCGAGCAAGAACAGCCGCCCGCCAAACCCGTCTACGACCTCCCCGCCCGCGAGGTCCGCCCGGACGAGACCGCCCTGCACCTGACACCGGCGACGAACGGGGAGACCGAGTTCTCGGTGATCGGCCTGGCCGCCGGGCTCCCCAGCCTCGCCGGCAGCCACGCCGAGTTCGACGCCAAAGGACAGTTCGTCCGGGTCCGGCTGGTGGTCACCGGGAAAGGCGTGTCCGGGATCCTCTTCGACACCCGGCGCCAGCAGCTGGTGACCGATTCCGGTGCCGTGATCGCGGTCGACAACCAGGCGATGACGATCAAACGACAGCCGGACAAGTTCGAGCTGGGTCGTGGCGTGCGGGTCGAGTTCGACCTCTACTTCGACCTTCCGAAGGAGGCGAAACCCGTGGTGCTGCGGGCTTTCGGCGGCCCGACGCTGACCGACATGAAGAACGTCACCGGAACCGACATCAAGCTGACATAGCTGCGTTACCGGGCCAGGGTGCCCCCAGTGTGGCATTGGGGTCGCTCGACGTCCCCAATGCCACATTGGGAGCACCGAACGAGCCACCCTTCACGCGCCCGCTGTGCCTAGCTCTTATAAGACAAAGGGCCCCGCCGCGAAAGCGACGGGGCCCCTTCGAAAGGCGTCAGACGCCCAGGTCGCCGCCGAGGTAGGCGGCCCGCACCTGCGGGTCGTCCAGCAGCTCGGCACCGCGGGCGCTCTTGACCACTTGACCGGTCTCCAGCACGTACGCGCGGTCGGAGAGCTTCAGCGCCTGCTGCGCGTTCTGCTCCACCAGCAGGACCGTGGTCCCGCGCTTGTTGATCTCGCGGATGATGTCGAAGATCTGTGCGATCAGCATCGGCGCCAGGCCCATGGACGGCTCGTCGAGGAGCAGCACCTTGGGTTTGGTCATCAGCGCGCGGCCGATGGCGATCATCTGCTGCTCGCCACCGGACATCGTGCCGCCGAACTGGGTCTTGCGTTCGTTGAGCCGCGGGAACAGCTCGTAGACCTCGTCGAGGTCGGCCTTCAGGTCGTCCTTGCGGGTGTAGGCACCCATCAGGAGGTTCTCCTGCACCGTCATACCGGGGAACACACCCCGGCCTTCCGGTGACTGGCCGATCCCGAGTTCGACCCGTTTGTGACCGGGGGTCTTCGAGATGTCCTTGCCGTCGAAGAGGATCCGGCCGCTGGTGAGCGGACGCAGCCCCGAGATCGTCTTCAGCGTCGTGGTCTTGCCGGCGCCGTTGGCCCCGATGAGCGAAACGATCTCGCCCTCGCCGACCTCGATGGTCATTCCCTTGAGCGCGGCGATCTTCCCGTAGTGGACGTTGATGTCCTGAACCTCAAGAAGCATCTTCCGCCACCCCCAGGTAAGCCTCGATCACCTTCTGGTTGTTCTGCACCTCTTGGGGGAGCCCTTCTGCGATCTTCTGGCCGAAGTCGAGCACGGCCAGCCGGTCGGCGATCTGCATGACCAAGCCCATGTCGTGCTCGATGAGCAGCACGGTACGGCCGTCATCACGGATCTTGCGGATCAGTTGCTGCAGCGAGTTCTTCTCCGCCGGGTTCATCCCGGCGGCGGGCTCGTCGAGCAGCAGCAGCTTCGGGCCGGTCGCGAGCGCACGCGCGATCTCCAGACGGCGCTGGTCGCCGTAGGAGAGGTTCTTCGCGGTGTTGTGCTCGACCCGGCCGATGCCGACGAAGTCCAGCAGTTCCCTCGCCAGCTCGCGGCCGCGCTTTTCTTCCTTACGGTGCCTGGGCAGGCCCAGCGTCGCGGTGATCGCCCCGGTCTTGTGCTGTGAGTCGGCACCCACCATCACGTTCTCCAGCGCCGACATGTTGTGGAACAGCCGGATGTTCTGGAACGTGCGGGCGATCCCGGCCTTGTTGACCTTGAAGCGCTTCATCCCGTCGACCTGGCTGCCGTTGAAGCGCACCTGGCCTTCGGTCGGCTGGTAAACGCCGGTGACCACGTTGAACACCGTGGTCTTGCCCGCGCCGTTCGGCCCGATCAGGGCGAAGATCTCGCCCTGGTTGATGGAGAGGTTGACTTCCTTCAAGGCCGTGACACCGCCGAAGCGCATCGTCACGTTGTCGAATTCGAGCAACGCGCTCATTTCGTGACCTCCGCCGAAGCTTCGGAATCCGGACCCGCGACTTCGGCGCCCATGGCACCCATCCCGCCCGTTCCTTCTCTTAGTTCCGCCTTGCGTTGCCGCGACGGCAGCAGACCCTCCGGCTTGAGCGCCATCATCAGCACGAGCACGCCACCGAAGACCAGGATCCGGTACTCGGCGAAGTCACGGAACCGTTCCGGGAGCCAGGCGACCAGGAACGCACCCAGGATCACGCCGGGCAGGTTTCCCGCTCCGCCGAGCACGACGGCCGCGAGGATGGTCGCCGACAAGATGAACGGGAAGTTCTCCGGCGCGATGAACACGGCCTTGCTGGCGTGGACACCGCCCGCGAGCCCGCCGATCATGGCGCCGATGGCGAACGCCAGCAGCTTGAACTTGAACGTCGGGACGCCCATGAGTTCGGCGGCGTCCTCATCCTCGCGAATCGCGGCCCAGGCCCGGCCGACGCGGCTCTTCTGCAGCCGCACCGAGAAGATGATCGCGATCACGATCGCAGCCAGGATCAGGTAGTAGTAAGGCGCCGCGTCCAGGAGGAATTCCGTGCCGAGCAGCGGCTCCGGGTGCGGGATGTTGGTGATGCCGCGAGCTCCGCCGATGGCGTCGGTGTTGTTCGCGGTGATCCGGACGATCTCACCGAAGCCGAGGGTGACGATCGCCAGGTAGTCACCGCGAAGCCGGAGAGTCGGCGCACCGAGGATGACACCGGAAATCGCCGCGAGGACGATGCCGACCAGGAACGTGGGCCAGACGAACCAGCCATAGTTCGTGCCCATCGTGGCCAGGGTGTAGGCGCCGATCGCGAAGAACGCGACGAAACCGAGGTCCAGCATTCCCGCGTGGCCGACCACGATGTTGAGGCCGATCGCCAGCAGGATGTAGATCCCGATCGGGAAGATCAGGACGTTCGTCCAGTCCGAGTCCGGGGACATGAACGAACCGATCGCCGGTGCGGGCAGGATCAGCGCGAAGATGATCAGGGCGAGGTACACGCCGTAACGCTGCCAATGCGGAGCGCGTGCCCACCAATCCCGCATGCCGTCCACGGGGTGAAAGCCGGCGCGCCCGGCCTTGCCGTTCTCTGGGGACTTTTCAGCCACTTCTTCGTTGCCCTTCATGCGCGTGCCCGCTGCAGCGATTCACCGAGGATGCCGGTGGGTCGGAACATCAGGACCAGCACCAATACCACGAAGGCGGTGACGTCCTTCCAAGCCGAACCGAAGAAGATGGAACTCCAGTTCTCCACCAGGCCGAGCACGATGCCACCGAGCAGAGCGCCGCGCAGGTTGCCGATACCTCCCAGCACGGCCGCGGTGAACGCCTTGATACCGAGGAGGAAGCCGATGCGGTAATCGGTGTTCTCGTACTCCATGACGTACAGCGCGGCGGCCACACCGGCCATCGCGCCACCGAGCAGGAACGTGAGGCGCACGATCTTGTCGATGCTGACACCCATCAGCACGGCGGCCTCGGGATCCTGTGCCGTGGCACGGATACCGCGACCGATGCGGGTGCGGCTCACCAGCTGGTCGAGGACGACCATCATGATCACGGCACCGACGATGACGAAGACGTGGTCCGTGCGCACGACACCGTTGCCGATGTGGAAAAGCTCCTCGTGCGGGATGAACCGCGGCGCGTTCTGTTGCACACGGCCGGATTTGTCGGTGATCCATTCGATGATCTCGAGGCCGAACAGCTCCTGGAGGAACAGCGAGGCGCCGATGGCGGAGATCAGGGCGGCGAGCCGGGTCGCGCCCTTCTTGCGGAGCGGCCGGTAGGCCACTTGCTCCAGCAGGACCGCCGCACCGCCGGACACGGCGGCCGACGCGATGATGATCAGCAGCAGTACCGCGATCATCCCGAACAGGCCGAGCGTGATCGGGGCGGTGCCACCCGCGATGGTGATGAGGACGAACAGGGACGTGACCGTCCCGATCATGAAGATCTCGGAATGTGCGAAGTTGATGAGCCGGAGCACGCCGTAGACCATTGTGTAGCCGAGGGCGATGAGGGCGTAGATGCTTCCGGCGACCAGTCCGCCGATGGTGCTACCGAGGAACTGGGCTTGCAGATCTTGAAGCATGACGTGGATGCCTTACGGGACGGGGCGAGGATTTCTTTCGCCACATTTGCGGGAAGCGGGGGTGCTGTTTCCGCACAGCGCCCCCGCTTCCGTTAGGTGTTCCTATCTGCTCCGTCAGCCGTTGAGCTTGGCTTCGGTCGAGACGCCGAGGTTCTTCAGGACACCACCGGTGACCTGGTAGACGTTGATCGCGTCCGTCGACGGTTCGCCGTTCTCCTTGAACTTGATCTGCTTCGAGACGCCCTTGAAGTCGATCGTCTTGAGGGCCTCGTTGATCTTCTCCGAGGTGGTGGCCCCCGCCTTGACCGCGTTGATGATGGCGGTCGCGGCGTCGTAACCCTCGCTCGAGTAGATCGCCGGGTCGACCTTGTACGCGGCCTTGTACTTGGTGCTGAACTCGTCGGTGGAGCCGGCGTCCGGGATGTTGCAGGGGCAGCCGACGACGGCCTTCTCGGCGGCCGCGGCACCCGCACCGCTCACGAGCTGGGCGTCGAGCGAACCGTCGCCGGTGGCGAAGGTGGCGGTCACGCCGCCGTCACGCAGCTGCTTGAGCAGACGGCCACCCTGGGCGTAGTAGCCACCGAAGAGGATGATGTCCGGGTTCGCGGCCTTGACCTTCTGCACGGTCGAGGAGTAGTCCGACGCGTCCTTGGCGAACTTGTCGCGCTCGGACGGGACGTTCTTCTCCTTCAAGGTCTTCTCGAAGTTGTCCGCCAGGCCGACACTGTATTCCTGGTCGTCCGAGATGATGTAGGCCTTCTTGGGCGACTTCGCCGTGATGAGGAAGTTGGCGATGGCCGGGCCCTGGCTGGCGTCACTCGCGACGACGCGGTGCCAGTACTTCCACCCGTTCGAGGACAGGCCCGCGTTGGTGGCCGATGGCGAGACGCTCGGGATCTTGTTCTGCTCCAGCTGACCGCCGATCGCCTTCGACTCACCGGAGAAGGCCGGGCCGATCAGCGCGGTGATCTTGTCCTGGCCGACGGCGGTCGCGATCAGCGACGTCGCCTGCTCGGGCTTGCCCTGGCTGTCGTATTCCTTGAGCTCCAGCTTCGTCGCCGGGTTCGTCTTGTTGTACTCGTCGATAGCGAGCTTCGCGCCGTTGCGGGGCGGGATCACGATCCCGGAGTTCTCACCGGTGAGGTCACCCATGAACCCGATCTTCAGCGTGCTGCTGTCACCGCTGCCGGACGAGCTGCTGCCGCCTGCACAGCCCGCCAGCGCCAGCGACGCAGCCGCCGCGACGGCGAAAACCCGTCCAAAACGCACTCCTGACACCGACTACCTCCCATGACCAACCAGCCGCCGGTAGGCGTTGCCCCCGACACAGGGGCTAGGTTAGGGCAGGAAGATATCCCCCTACGCCATGATCTGCCCAGACGCCCATCACTCTGTGTCCACATCGTGACGGTCGAAACCAGAACGAATTGCACGAAAAGGCGAATGTTGCCGGTTGACGAGTCTTCGCTGGTCACGCTGGGGATTCACCGGTACCACGCCGATCATGCTCGTGGGTAATGATCATGTTTCGGCCGCGTATCTTGCGCATTTTCAGCTCCTTCGTGGGCGGCCGTTCGTCGTAGCAATGCTGCCCCAAAGGGCGTCAACCGTGCCCCCGCTTCTCTTGCGCATGACAACCGACGGTTGTCGTCGCGGTCCGAACGGCTGTTGGATCTCGGCCCTGACCTCGCGATTAGCTGTCCTCAGAGCCGAAAACGAGGACAGGGGAGAACATGACGATGAGCGTCGAAGCGATCGAAGGCGTGGCCGCGGGAGTTCCGTTCGTGGCGTTGCCGCCGTCGGACCGGGAGCGCCCGGCGCCGTTGGTGCTGACCTGGCATTTGCTGGGCGCGCCGTTCAGCGAGGCGGCCATGGCCGCGGCGCTGCCCATGCGGGGACTGCGCGCGTGGCGGGTGCACCTCGGGTTGCCACTGACCGGGAAACGGTTTCCCGAAGGCGGTTTCGAGGGGTTCTTCCGCCTCGCGAGCGAGGACAACGTGCTCAACGTCGTCGAACCGCTCACCAGGCAGGTCGAGGCGGAGTTCCCGGCGGCGGTGGCGGAGCTGCGCTCGCGCTTGTCCATTGAGGACGGTCCGGTCGGGCTGGCCGGCGGTTCGCAGGGTGGCGCGGTCGCACTGCAGATGCTGACCCACGCCGAGATCGAGGTGGCGGCGGCCGCGCTGGTGAACCCGGTGACGCAGCTGGCGCCGGTGATCGCGGCGAACGAACGGGTCTACGACGTCACCTACCACTGGTCGGACCGGTCCCGCGCGGTCGCGAACGAGTACGACTACGTGCGGCGGGCGGACGAACTGACCGCGCCGATCCTGCTCGTCATCGGCGAGGAGGACGACGTCTCGATCACCGAACCGGCCGAAGCCCTGCACAAGGCGTTGGGGGAGCGGCGATCCGAACTCGTCACCATCCCCGGGATGGCGCATGGGTTCGCCGAGGCGCCCGGCCTCGAACCCGCTCCGCAGACGGAACACGCGAAGCTGGTCGACGCCGAGCTCACGCGCTGGTTCGCCCGGCACCTAGCTGTCTGAGGTCGTCGTCCGGCAGCCACGACCGCGCGGGATCGTAGGCGCACCAACCTTCTTCGTGGCTGGTCCGGCCGGCGAGCGCCAGCAGGCGCCGCAGGGCCGGGCCTTCGCCGCGCCGCCACACCACCGACCACGGGAACAGCGGCGACGGCTCGAAGGGCAGGACGCGCAGATTGAGGTCGGAGGCGAGGTCCATGTCGGCGCCGGCGAGGGTCACCCGCTGCTTCCCGTAACGGGTCTGTTCCAGTGTGTGTCGAAGGTCGTAACTGACCCCGGAGTCGTCGATCGGGACGTCGAATTCTTTGCATAGGCGTTGCAAATAAGAAAGCCATTCGATCGGCCCGCCCAATTGCGGAATCCAGATGCCGTCGTTCCGCAGATCCGACAGTTTCAGCGTTTCGTTGCTCGCCAGCGGATGTTCCGGGGCGAGAAGGGCTACCAGCGGTTCGAGCCGGACGAGCCGGTGCTCGAGCTCCGCGGGCACCTCGCGACCGAGGTCCGCGACCCGGCCGAACGCGAGGTCGATCTCGCCGCGGACCAGCGGGTCGAGGGCGTTGGCCAGCCCGCGCCCGGCGACGCGTTCGACCGCAAGGGCCGGGTCGCGCTCGGCGATGCGCCGCAGCATGAACAAGGGGGACAGTCGCGGGTCGATGACGTCGAGGCGTGGCGGGCGGTCCTGCAGGCCCATCGCGGCGACGGCGGCGTCCGCGGCCCGGATCAGCTCGCGCGCGTGCGGGAGGAAGCGGTCGCCGTCGGAGGTCAGTTCGACGGACCGGTTGGTGCGCCGGAAGAGCTGGACCGACAGGGCGTCCTCGAGCTTCCGGATCCGCTTCGACAGCGCCTGCTGGGTGAGGAACAGAGATTCTGCCGCGCGACCGAAATGGCCGTGATCGGCGGCGGCGGCGAACGCCCGCACCTGAGCCGTGTCGAGATCCACGCCCTCAAAGTACGTGAAGGCCCCCTTCATGTACCTAGGCGCAACGAAGGACCCCTTCATGCACTTCCGGACGTAGTGAAGGCCTCCTTGCCTACCCTCAAGGTAGTGAAGGAGGCCTTCATGGACTTCCAGCAGGCAGCCGAGAGCCGGTCAGGCTCAGACGCCCGGCGGCCGTTCCCGCACCACGCACGTCAGCCGCGCCGTGCAGGACCGGCGCCCCTGGTCGTCGGTCAGCACGATCTCGGCGGTGACGGTCCCGCGGCCGACGTGTACCGGCGTCGCGACACCGGTCACCCGCCCGGATCGGACCGCCCGGTGATGGGTGCAGGAGAGTTCGAGGCCCATCGTCGCCTTGTCGGTGCCGGCGTTGAGCGCGCACACCATCGAGCCGAGCGCCTCGGCGATGACGGCGTTCGCCCCGCCGTGGAGGAGGCCGTACGGCTGGAGGTTGCCCTCGACCGGGATGCTGCCCACGACGCGTTCGGGACCGAACTCGCTGATTTCGAGCCCGAGCTTGTCGTTGAGCTGCTGTCCGGCGAAGGCCGGGTCGATCCCGGCGAAGGATTCGAGGGCTTGTTCGGTCACGCAGCGCTCCTTAACATTCGTGAACCCGCGACCGCGTCGACTGGGCACACGTCATCGAGTTTTTCTCACGTCCTGCCTCCGGCCTGGCGAGTTTCCTGTGCCGAGAGGGCGGAGCAGCGTCGCCGACAGCCCGCAACCGACACGACAGGAGAACTGTCAGACCCTCACCCTAGACTCGCTCCCGTGAGCCCGAGTGAGAACACGACCGTTGCCAACGCCACACCCGTCACCGCACAGGCCGAGCGGCCCAAACTGCTGCTGATCGACGGCCATTCGATGGCGTATCGCGCGTTCTTCGCGCTGCCCGCGGAGAACTTCAAGACGAAGACCGGGCAGACGACGAACGCGGTATTCGGGTTCACCTCGATGCTCATCAACCTGCTGCGCGACGAGGCGCCGACCCACCTCGCCGTGGCGTTCGACCTCTCTCGCAAGACGTTCCGCTCGGAAACCTTCAAGGACTACAAGGCCAACCGCAGCGCCACGCCGGACGAGTTCAAGGGCCAGGTCGGGCTGGTCGAGGACGTGCTGAAGGTCCTCGGCATCCCGGCGCTGACCAAGGAGAACTACGAAGCCGACGACATCATCGCCACGCTCACGACACAGGCGACCGCCGAAGGCTTCGACGTCCTCATCTGTACGGGCGACCGTGACGCGCTCCAGCTGGTGACCGACCAGGTCACCGTGCTGTACCCGAAGCGCGGCGTGTCGGAGATGACCCGGTTCACCCCGGAGGCGGTCGAGGAGAAGTACGGCCTCACCCCGGCGCAGTACCCGGACTTCGCCGCGTTGCGTGGCGACCCCTCGGACAACCTGCCCAGCATCCCTGGCGTCGGCGAGAAGACGGCCGCGAAGTGGATCAGGCAGTTCGGCTCCTTCAACGAGCTGATCGACAGGGTCGACGAGGTCAAGGGCAAGGTCGGCGACGCGCTGCGCGAGCATCTCGGCGCGGTCATGCTGAACCGCCAGCTCACCGAGCTGATCCGCGACGTCGAGCTGGAGCTCGGCCCGACCATGCTCGAACTGCGCCCGTGGGACCGCGAGGCCGTGCACGCGCTGTTCGACGAGCTTGAGTTCCGTGTCCTGCGAGACCGTCTCTTCGCCACTCTGCAGAGCGCCGAGCCCGAGGCCGAAGAGGGCTTCGAGGTCAGCGGCTCGAAGCTCGCCCCGGGCGCGCTGACGGAATGGCTGTCTTCGCACACCGGCCAGGACCAGCCGGTCGGCCTGGCGTTCCGCACCACGGGGGCCTCGGTCCGCGCCGATCTGAAGGCCATCTCCTTCGCGGCCGCGGACGGCGAAGGCGCGTATGTCGACGTCACAGCGATGGACGCCGAGGACGACAAGGCGCTCACGGCCTGGCTCGCCGACGAGAAGATCCAGAAGATCGGCCACGAGCTCAAGGTCCCGCTGCACGCCGTCCGGGCGCGGGGCTGGACGTTCGCCGGGCTCGTCATGGACACCGCGCTCGCGGCGTACCTGGTCCGCCCGGGTCAGCGCACCTTCGAGCTCGACGACCTGGCCCTGCGGTACCTGCACCGCGAGCTGCGTTCCGAGGCCGACACCGGGGACGGGCAGCTTTCGCTGCTCGACGGCGGCGCCGAGGACATGGAGCAGAAGGAGATCCAGGCCGAGCTGGTCAAGGCCCGCGCGGTCGCCGAGCTCGCGGGCGCGCTGACCAAGGAACTCGAAGAACTCGGTGGCGCGCAGCTGCTCGCCGAGCTCGAACTGCCGCTGCTGCAGGTGATCACCGGGCTCGAAGCGGCGGGGATCGCGGTCGACATCGAGCATCTGACCGATCTGGAAGCGCATTACCTGAACCGGGTCACGCAGGCCGCGGACGAGGCGTACGCGGTCATCGGCAAGCAGGTCAACCTCGGTTCGCCGAAGCAGCTCCAGGTCATCCTTTTCGACGAGCTCGGCATGCCCAAGACCAAGCGCACCAAGACCGGCTACACCACCGACGCCGAGGCGCTGCAGAGCCTGTTCGAGAAGACCGAGCACCCGTTCCTGCAGCATCTGCTGGAGCACCGGGACGCGACCCGGCTGCGCACCACCGTCGAGGGCCTGATCAAGTCGGTCGCCGACGACGGCCGCATCCACACGACGCTTTTGCAGACGATCGCCGCCACCGGACGGCTCTCGTCGGTCGACCCGAACCTGCAGAACATCCCGATCCGCACCGAGGAAGGCCGCCGCATCCGCGACGCTTTCATCGTCGGCGACGGATACGCCGAACTGATGACGGCGGACTACAGCCAGATCGAAATGCGGATCATGGCGCACCTCTCGCAGGACGAGGGCCTGATCCAGGCCTTCAACAGCGGTGAGGACCTGCACACGTTCGTGGCGTCGCGCGCGTTCTCGCTGCCGCCGGAGGAGATCACCCCGGAACTGCGGTTCCGGGTCAAGGCGATGTCGTACGGCCTGGCGTACGGGCTTTCGGCGTATGGGCTTTCGCAGCAGCTGCGGATCTCGACCGAAGACGCCAAGGAACAGATGGAGGCGTACTTCTCCCGCTTCGGCGGCGTACGCGATTACCTTCACTCTGTCGTGGGTGACGCGGCGAAGGTCGGCTACACCGAGACGATCTTCGGTCGCCGTCGTTATCTGCCGGACCTCAACAGCGACAACCGGCAGCGCCGCGAGATGGCCGAGCGGATGGCGCTCAACGCCCCCATCCAGGGCAGCGCGGCCGACATCATCAAGGTCGCCATGCTCAACGTGCACAAGGCGCTGACCGAGGCGAAGCTGAAGAGCCGCGTGCTGCTGCAGGTCCACGACGAACTCGTCCTCGAAGTCGCCGATGGCGAGCGCGAGCAGCTGGAAGCGTTGGTGCGCCAGGGAATGGGCTCCGCCTACGAACTGGCCGTGCCGCTGGAGGTCTCGGTCGGGTACGGACGGTCCTGGAACGACGCCGCGCATTAGGCCTCGTGAGTGGTAATGACGGTCAGAACCGTCATTACCACTCACGATCGGTAGGGTCTTCCGCGTGACTTCCGAGCGCAGACGCTGGCGGGTGCGGCTGCGCGATCATCGTGGGCGGATCCTGGGCGCCGGGACCATGCTCGACGGTGAACACCTCCTCACCTGCGCTCATGTGATCGAAGGCCACGACGGCGTCGCGGTGGATTTCGTGGCGCTCCCCGGTGTGGAGCCGGGAATCGCCACGATCGTCGCGCAGGCGGCGCCCATCGGCGACGACGGCGGGGACATCGCGCTGCTCCGATTGCGTGACTCCGAAGAGCAGATCACCGGCGTCCCGCTTCACCGGACCGCACTCGAGGACGGCCAGCGCGTCCGCGCGTTCGGCTTCCCGTCCGGTTCGGACGGCATGTGGTCGCTGGCGACCGTCGTCGGCGACGGCGGTCACGGTCTCGAACGGGTCCAGCTGCACCGCACGCTCGACACCGAGCCGATCACCCACGGATTCAGCGGTTCCGCGGTGATCGCCGACAAGACCGGGCACGTCGTCGGCATGGTCGCGACCCGGTACGCGACCGAGGCCGCCCGCGTCTCCTGGATGATCCCGGTCGAGACCATGCTCGGTTACCTGCCGGAACTGCGCCGCTGGGCCGAGGGCAGTCCCGCGATCGACCCCGGTTTCGTCCAGTACCCGGAGCCGCCCGCGATGGACGTGCTGTTCGCGCGAGAATTCGCCCGCTGGCTCGGCGGCCACGGCCAGGCGGACGTCCGGGTGATCATCATGGGCGAGGACGATTCCGCCGTCGCCGCCTCGTTGCGGCGCGCGGTCGTCCTCGCCGACCGCGAACACGGGGCAGGCCGGAGCGTGACCGGGCCGACGGTGCCGCCCGTGGGCAGTGTCGTGCTCGCCGTCGACGCGGTCGGCAAGACCGCGGACGAGGTCCGGCGCCGCATCTCCGACCGGCTCGACGTCGCCGCGGACTCGCCCGCCGGCCGTCACGGGTCCGGCCGCACAGTCGTCGTCTACGGGATCGACGAAGCGGCCGAACCCGACGAACTCGTCGGTGACGTGCTCGTGCCGCTGGCCCAGCGCGCGCACGAACTCGGGCTGCGGCTCGCGCTGGCCTTCCGCGAGGAGACCTCGCCGGGGGTGAGTGTGGTCCGGTCGAGCACCGACGTCCTGCCCGACGGCGACGACGACATCGAGGGCCGTCTCGCCCTGCTGGAAATCCGGTTGGGTGAACTCGCCCGGCTGGAGAAGGACAATCTGGGCGACGCGCCCCGCTTCACCGAGGTCCCACAAGTCCATGCCAAGGCACGACGGCTGACAGGCGCGTTGACACAACTGCGGTCGGCGGAGCAGGACGGCGACTCCGAGTGGGTGAATCGGCAGCTTCCGGTCTGCGAGCGAGCCGTCGCCAAGACCATCGACCGCGCCCGCGACATCCGCCGCCTTCTCGACGAGAACCTCGTCAGGCGTGCGGAATTGCGTGCCCGGCTCGACGCATACGGGGAAATGGCCCGCAACAGTGGCTTCGTCGAAGACGTCGAACTGGATGCCGCCTACGCCCCCGCTTGGCGGACGCTCTTCGAAGGACCGTGCGACCTCGCGGCCGCGGCGGCCGCCGTCGAGCGATACGCGGACACCGTACGGAAACGGATCGACGGATGACGGCCTGCGGACACGACGGCTGCCCTGGCATGCTCGGCAAGACCGGCTTCTGCAAGATCTGCGGGTTGCCGCCCGGAACACCCGAAGAGCCCGCGCCGCGGGAGAAGCCGACCCTGGTGATCCCAGGTCCCGGTGAGGCATCGACTCGGATCACCAGCACGGTGGTCACCCGCTCCCAGCAGATCGCGGGCCACGCGACCGCGGACGACCGGGTCCCGCTGCCGATCGTCGAACTGCCCGACCTCGCGGGCCGCCTGCTGACCGAACCACATGTCCCGGAAGAGGAACGGTTCTGCGGCAGGCACGGGTGCACGGCCACCCCGGTCGGCCGCTCGATCGGCGGCGGTCCCGCGCCCACCGAGGGATTCTGCCCGGTCTGCCGGACGCCGTTCTCCTTCTCACCGAAGCTCGCGGCGGGTGACGTGGTCGACGGCCGCTACCACGTACTCGGCTGCGTCGCGCGCGGCGGACTCGGTTTCGTCTACCTGGCAACGGATTCCGGGCTCGGCGATCGGTACGTCGCGCTCAAGGGCCTGATCAACACGAACAACACCGCCGCCGTGCGGATCGCGGAGACCGAAAGTCAGGTGCTCACCGCGCTGGACCATCCGAACGTCGTCCGGATCCTCGACGTGGTCGAGCACGAGGAGTTCCGCTACATCGTCATGGAGTTCGTCGACGGGCTTTCCTTGCGGGAGATCAAGAACCGCGGCCGGGCCGGGCTGGATTCCAGTGAGGGGCGGCTGCTGGTCGAGCACGTCGTGGCGTACGGGCGCGAGATCCTGACCGCGCTCGACTACCTGCACGGCGAGGGCCTGCTGTACTGCGACATGAAGCCGGACAACGTGATCCACGGCGAGAAGCGGATCAAGCTCATCGATTTCGGCGCCATCCGCAAGATCTCCGACGACGAGAGCCCGACCGTCGGGACCGAGCACTATCAGGTGACCCCGCGCGAACGGGCTAAACACGGCCTCACCGTCCGGTCCGACATCCACACCGTCGGCGTGACGTTGCGGGAGCTCTTCCAGGCCAGCGACGGCTGGTCGGTCACCACCGACGCGCGCGGCGTCCGGTTCGGCATCGAATCGTTCATCCGCGTCCTCGACCGGGCGACCGCGCCGTTCGAGCAGCGGTTCGCGACCGCACGTGAGCTGCTGGCCCAGCTCGACGGCGTGCTCAGCGAAATCCTTTCCTTGCGGGACAAGCAATCCCGGCCCGCCGGATCGACGCTGTTCGCTGAAGGGGCGGTACTGCTCGACGCGGGACTCGGCCAGGCGCCGCCGCTGGAGCACTGGACGCGGGGGACACCGGTCTCGCTCGGCACGCGCCCGACCGCCGTGGAGATCGCCCTCGGCCTGCCGGTGCCGCGTGAGGATCCGGACGATCCGCAGGCGAACTTCCTCCGTGCCGTCCGTGCCCCCGACGCGGCGCGGCTGCTGAAGAAACTCGACAAGGTGCCGGGCTCGGTGGAGGTCGGATTCCGCCGGTGCCGGGCACAGCTGGAACTCGGCGCGACCGTCGAGGGCGCACTGGCGGTGGCGGAGGCCGAACGGCTGCTCGGCGAGCGCGCCGCCCATGACTGGCGGGTGGCGTGGCATCGGGGTCTGCTCGCGCTCGGCGCGGGCGATTTCGCCGCGGCCAAGGAGAGGTTCACCGCCGTGTACCGCGACATCCCCGGCGAGGAGCCGCCGAAACTCGCGCTGGGCCTCTGCGAAGAGCACCTCAACGGCGCGGCCGCCGCCGAGCGGTACTACGACGCCCTGTGGGTGCGGGACCGGTCCCAGGTCAGCGCGGCGTTCGGGCTCGCGCGGGTCCGGTTGCAGCGGGGTGATCGGGCCGCCGCCGTCGAAATCCTCGACCAGGTCCCGGAGTTCTCGCGCTACGACGAGGCCGCGCGGATCGCCGGGGTGCGGGTGCTGTCCGCGCCGATGCCCGGCACGGGGGACCTCCCGGCGTCGGCCGAACTCGACGACGCTGTGGTCCGGCTGGCCGCGTTGGACCTCGACGGAGACTCCCTCGACCGGCTGGTGACGGCCGTGCGCGAGACGGGACTGGCGGCCGTGCTCCTCGGGCAGGGCGGGATCACCGGCGGCGAGATCCTGCGGGCCGACGAGACGGGCGCCCGCACCGTGCTGGACAAGTCGTACCGGCGGCTCGCCCATCACGCGCCCGCGCCGGAAGCGCACGACGTGCTGATAGACCTTGCCAACTCGGTGAGACCGGTGACGCTGGTGTGAGCGCCTTGCCGAGGTCGATCGCGGTCGCGGGTTCACCTGGGAAGAAAGGGGACTGATGAGCGGGGAGCCGAGTCTGGGTCTTGAGGTGCACCAGAACAAGTTCCTGGCCGAGCGGGACCGGGCGATGACGGCGATCGTCCGGGTGGTCTCCCGCGGCGGTGAGGCGGCCGTGGCCAGGACGGCCGCCGAAGTCCTGATGATCGACTGCTCCAGTTCGATGCGCTTCCCCAGCACCAAGATCGGCGAGGCACGACGAGCAGCGGTGGCGGCCATCGACGTCTTGCCCGACGGCGTGCGGTTCGCCGTCATCCAGGGCACCGACGGCGCGAAGGTGATCTACCCGGCCGAGGACGGCCTGGTGACCGCGTCCGCGGCGACCCGGGCGGAGGCACGCGCCGCGGTCGAGCATCTGGCGGCCGTCGGCGGCACGGCGATGGGCGCCTGGCTCGCGAAGGCGCGCGACCTTTTCGAAGGCGTACCCGACGCCGTCCGCCACGCGATCCTGCTCACCGACGGCCGCAACGATTCGCAGACCAGGGCCGACCTGATGAGCGTGCTGAACAGCTGCGAGGGCCGGTTCGTCTGCGATGCCAGGGGGATCGGCGACGGCTGGGAACCCGCCGAACTCACCCAGATCGGCCGGGTCCTGCGCGGGAACGTCGACTCCATCGTCGAGGACGACAAGCTCGCGGAGGATTTCCGGCAGCTGGTCGAGAACGCGATGACGAAGGTGCTGCCCGAGGTCCGGCTGCGCGTCGGCACCATGCCGTTCAGCAGGTTGCGGTCGATCAAGCAGGTGTTCCCCGACGAGTACGACCTCACCGACCGGTGCCACGAGGTCGCCGTCCGCGAACTGGAGCTCTCGCTCGGCTCGTTCGCGAGCGACGAGACGCGGGATTACCAGCTGATCCTCGATCTCGATCCGGACCTCGAACCCAGCCACGGGCAGGACCGTCAGCTCGCGTGGACGGAACTCGTCCCCGTTCCCGGCGCCACGATCGCGGAGGACGCGCTGGCCATCGCGGGGCGATGGACCCACGACCCGATCCCGCCGACGCTGATTCACCCGATGGTCTCGAAGTACGCGGCGCAGGCCGATCTCGGCGAGGCGCTGACCGCGGGCGGTGACGCCTACGCGGCGGGTGACCGGGCCGGGGCCGAACGGGAGTGGGGCAGGGCGGTCGCGCTGGCCACCGCCGCGGGCGACGAAGAAACGCTCACCCGTCTCGAGGGGGTCGTGGAGATCGTGGACGCGGAGAAAGGGGTCGTGCGCCTGCGCCCGGATGCGACACGCAGCCACGCGTTGCACGTCGTCATCCCGTCGAGGGTTTCGGAAATCGCCCTTCCGCAGGAAGATCGGCCGATGCCCGACGCGTCACCGGTCGCCTGTGCCGACTGCCCCGCCCTTTCCCCCGCCGGGGCGAACTTCTGCGTCGGCTGCGGAAGACCGTTCGGCGAGGCGGTTTCGTGACGGCGACCCGTGTACGGCTGGTCCGGCTCCGCACCGCCCTGCTGGCGCTCACCCTCGCGGTCCTGGTGGTCTCGCTGTGGGCGTTCCAGAACGTCCAGGACACGGCCGAGACCGTCCGCGACCGGACCGCGCAGGCGGTGCTCGAAGTGACCGCCGCGCGGGCCGCGCTGGTGGCCGCCGACGCCGCAGCGATCACGAGTTTCGCCTCCGGCGAGGCGAGACTCGCCGGCCCGGGGCAGGAGTACTCGAATCAGCTGGCGCTGGCGAGCCAGAGCCTCGCGCGGGTCGCGGAGTTCAACCAGGCGGGTGAGGCGGGCGGTAACGCGCTGCAGGTGGTGGAAGGCCAGGTCGCGGCCTACTCGGGCTCCATCGGGCAGGCCGACGTGCACTTCCGTCAGCCGGACGCCGCCGTGCTGGGCGCCGTCGACCTCTGGCACGCCTCACGGCTCCTGCACGCCGCGGGCGGTGTCCTGGAGGAGCTGGAAGCGTTGCAGGGCAAACAACGCGACGCGCTGAACCGGCAACTGTCGGCCACCGGGATGAGCCCCGCGATGCTTCCGCTCTGGCTGCTGCCGGTGCTGGCCCTCCTGGTGCTGCTGGTCCTCACCCAGCTGTATCTGCGGAAACGGTTCCGCCGCGTGGCGAACGTCCCGCTGCTCGTGGCGACCGCGCTGATCGCCGCGATCGGGGTTGCCCTGGTGTTCACCCTGGTCAGCCGCGACCGGCTGGACTCGGTCGGGGAACGGCTCGACGGCGTCGCCGCCGCGCGGTCCGCGCAGATCAAGGCGGCTGACGACGCCGGCCAGCGACGGCTCGCCGACCTGCTGGCCGAGTACTGCGACGAGGAGCAGGGATGCGGAGTGACCGTCGACGAGTTCCGGGCGCGGGCACGGCAGGTCACCACGGTGGCGACGGACAACACCCGGGTGGCCACCGCGGGCGCGAAGGCGGTGGCGGCCGACGCCTCCGCCGCGGCCGAATCCGGCGGGCGGGAGTTCCTGATCCCGGCGGGCACCCTGCTCGCGGGCGCGCTGGTCCTCCTCGGGCTGCACGCCCGGATCGACGAATACCGGTACCGCCCGTGAACCGCCTGCTGGCCGTGCTGATGGCGCTCTCACTGGTCGCGGGCGGCTGTTCGGCGTCGGCTGACGACGGGCCGGTCGTCGTCCTCGCGTCCTGGACCGGGGAGGAGGAGAAGGCGTTCCGGCAGGTGCTGGACGCGTTCAAGGCCGACACCGGGATCGACTACCTCTACGAAGGCACCCGCGCGGTCGACCAGGTGCTCGCTTCGGACGTCCAACGCGGTACACCGCCGGACGTGGCCGTCCTGCCCAACGCCGGGGTGCTGGCGAAGTACCAGAAGTCGGGCGATCTGCTGCCGCTCGACGACGCCCTCTCCGCCGCGGTGACGCGGTCGTTCAGCTCGCAATGGGTCACCCTGCAGCAGATCGGCACCCAGAAGCTGTACGCCGTCGCGGTGAAGGCCGATCTGAAGAGCCTGATCTGGTACAACCCGGCGCGGCTGACCGGGATCCGCCCGACGACGTTCGAGGGGCTTCGCACGTATTCCGCCGGACTGACCGCGGCCGGTGGCACCCCTTGGTGCGTCGGGATGGGCGCCCCGCCCGCCTCGGGCTGGCCGGGAACCGACTGGATCGAGGACATCCTGCTGCACTCGGCGGGACCGGACAAGTACCGGCAATGGGCGTCCGGCGGTTTGCCGTGGACCTCCCCGGAGGTCGAACAGGCGTGGCGCGACTGGGGTTCCGTGCTCGAGCCCGCCGCCATCCGCGGCGGCACCGCGGCCGCGCTGCTGACGGACTTCGGCGACGCGGGCAAGGCGATGTTCACCGAGCCGCCGGGCTGCGCGCTCGAACACCAGGCGTCGTTCATCATGAGCCGCTACCAGAACTTCAAGCGAGCGGACGGGACGTTCCCCAAGCCGGGCACCGATTTCGACTTCCTGTCCTTCCCGGGACGCGACGTCTCAGAGGTCGCCGCCGACCTCGCCGGAATGTTCCAGGACACGCCCCAGGCGCGGAAACTGATCGAATTCCTGGCCTCGGAGAAGGCACAGCGGATCTGGCCGTCGATACCCCGCGCGAACGCGTTCTCCGCCAACCGGGAACTCGGCCTGGACGTCTATCCGGATCAGGTGAGCAGGCGGGTCGCGGACAGGATCACTTCGGCGTCCGCCCTGTGCTTCGACGCCTCGGACCTGATGCCCGCGACGATGACCGGCGCCTTCCACCGCGCCGTCCTGGAGTACCTGAGCAACCGCGACCGGCTGGACATCCTGCTGAAGCAACTCGAAGACGTCCGGAAGAGCATCCAGCCGGGTGAATGGTTGAAGATCCCCTGTGGACAGTGAAGGAGCATCGGTGAACGACCTGGCTCGGTTCCCGCTCGAAGGCGGCGGTTCGGTGGTCGTCGAGATCGACCCAGTCCCCGGCACCTCCCGTGTCTCCCGGCGCGACGACCTGGTCGAGGACGCCAAAGGGTCGTTCGAGGCGGCGCTGGCGAACGTGAAGGAGGCCGCCACGGCGGCACTGGACACCTTCCGGTCGATGACAAGGGGACCGGACGAGGTCGAGCTCAAGTTCGGCGTCAAGCTGACCGCTCAGGCGGGTGCGGTGATCGCGAAAACGGGCCTGGAAGGCAACTTCGAGGTCAAGCTGAAATGGACCCGGGACACCGAGGCCTGAAAGTGCGCTCGTAAGCAAATTGGTCGTGTGGAGGGACGACCGCGCGTGCCGTCCAATCAGTCACGCGAAACCGCCGTATCGGTACAGGGGCCGCCGCGACCCATACGTCATGTTTGGCTTACCTCTCAAAGAGAACACGACCTGTATTTGCTTACCTCTGCGGGACCAGCAGCCCGAGAGCTTGACGATGTGGGAATCGGGACGTTCAGTGTCCCGATTCCCACATCATCACGACGTCTTGCCGGTCCCTGATCAAGCTCATGTCACCCCCGGCACGGCCGAGCCACTCACGACCACCTGTACCGAACGGCCACGCGCCTCTGCCGCCCATGGTAACCATCCATAATGGACAGACGACCCTAACGCCCGAGGCCCCGGACCAGCACCATCACCGACTCCCGCACGTCCGCCCGCGTCCGCTTCGGCTGGAACACCTGCCAGTCGAGGGCGACCACCAGCATCGTGCCGAACAAGCCCGCCGCGGCCGTCGGGATCTGGACGCCGTCGGGCAGCCGCCCGGCGGCGTCCAGCCGGTGGAGCTGGTCGCGCACGATCGAGATGATCTCCTCGCGCAGCAACGTCAGTGTCTCGTGCCAGGTCCCTGGCGTGCGCCACATCTCGCTCACCAGGATCTGCGAGAAACCGGGGTATTCGGCGATGAACTCCAGCGCACTGTCCACTTGCGACTCGATCACGTCCATCGGGTCGCCGTCGCCGGTGGCCGCGCGCAGCCGGCTCGCGAGCACGCCGACGCCGTAGCGCAGCAGTGCGTCGACGAGACCGTCTTTGCTGCCGAAGTTGTAGTAGACGGTGCCTTTGGCGACCTTCGCCTCGGCCGCGATGTCGTCCACCGTCAGCCCGACGAGGCCGCGGCTGGCGGACAGCCTCAGCGTCGCCTCGAACAACTTCTGCTTCGTCGCCTCACCCCGGGGACTCACAACGCCAGCTCGGGTTTCAGCGCCGACACCGTCCAGGTGCGCCGTTTCCGCGCCGCCAGCGTCGAAACCAGGATCCCGCCGACGAGATACGCGACCAGGACACCGATGTCACCGAGGATCTCCATCGAGGCGCCACTGTAGAGCAGGTGCCGGAACCCGTCGATCGCGTAACCCATCGGCAGCACGATGTGCAACGGGTACAACGCGTCCGGGATCGTCTGCCACGGGAACGTGCCGCCCGCGCTGACCAGTTGCAGCACCAGCAGCACCAGGCCGAGGAACTTTCCGACGGCACCGAAGAAGGCGTTCAGCGCGTGCACCACGGAGGTGAAGGTGAGCGAGACGAGGATGGCGAACCCGATCGCGCCGAGCGGATGTGCCACGTCGATGCCGACCAGCCAGGTCACCGCGCCGAAGAGCACGATCACCTGCGCGATCCCCAGCAGCGCCGAGGACAGCCAGCCGCCGAGCGCGACCTTGAACGGCGACGCGCCGGCGGTCAGCGCGCGGGTCGAGAGCGGGCGCAGCAACAGGAACAGTACGAACGCGCCGATCCAGGTCGCGAGCGAGATGAAGAACGGGGCGAGACCGGCGCCGTAGGTCCCGGCCGAAGCGACGCCGGAGGAGTTGACCGCCACCGGGTCGGCGATGGTGTTGGCCGTCGCCGCGCGGGTGGGGTCGTCGGGGTTCGGGATCTCCTTGAGCCCGGCGGCGAGTCCGTCACGCAGTTGCACGGCGCCGTCGGCGAGCTGGTTCGTGCCGGTGACCGCGGTCTTCTCGCCGTCGTTCAGCTTCGCGGCGCCGTCCCGGATCTGCGTCGAAGCGTCGGCGGCCTGCGCGATGCCGCTGGTGAGCTGCGGCGTGGCGGAGGCCAGCTGGTGTGCGCCGTCGGACACCTGCCGCGCGCCGGAGGCGAGCTGGATGAGCTGGCTGTTCGCGCCCTGGATCTTCGTGTTCGCCTGGTCGACCGGCGAACGGAGGGTGTCGAGGCGGCTGAGGATCTCCTGCACCTTCGTCTCGGGGAGGCCTGCGCCGCGCAGGTCCTGCGCGAGCTGGGTGCGGTAGCCGTCGAGTTTGGCCTGGATGTCCCCGGAGGCCGTTGCCGCGAGCGAGGCCGCGTCGGCGACCTTCTGGTTCCCGTCGGCGACCTGGCCGGCGCCGTCCGCGAGTTTCTTCGTCTGGGCCGGGAGCTCGGCGGTACTGGATTTCAGGGTGCCGAGCCCGGTCGCCAGCTGGGAACTGCCGGAGGCGAGCTGGGAGGCGCCGTCGGCCAGCTGCTGCTGACCCGATTTGAGCTTGCCCGCGCCGTCCGCGAGCTGCGAAGCGCCTGTCGAGGCTTCTTGGATCTTGCCGTAGATCGTGGAGAAACCGACCAGGAACTTGTCCGCCGCCTCGCTGCCGACCTTCTCCGCGATCGTCTTGCGGACCTGCTCGGCCACCTGTTTCGCGATGGTCCCCGACAGGTAGTTGTTGGCGTCGTTGGTGGTCAGCGTGATGGTCGCCTGCTGGGGCTGGAAGTTGCCCGAGGACAGCAAGGCCGCGGAGAAGTCACGCGGGATGCCGATGGCGAACGAGTAGTTGTCGTCGCGGACGCCCTTGGCGGCCTCCTCGGGGGAGACCTCGTGCCACTGGAACGTGCCGGACTTGACGAGCTCGTCGGTCACTTCGCGGCCGACGTTGCGCTCCGCACCGGCGGAGTCCTTCGAACCGGCGTCCGAGGTGAAGACGGCGGCGGGCAGCTTGTCCAGGCGCGAGTACGGGTCGAAGTTCGCGTAGAGGTAGAAGGACGCGTAGAGCAGCGGCACCAGGACGAGCGCGGCCATGGCGAGTTTCGGCAGGGTGCCGCTGCTCAGCCGGCGCAGCTCGTTGGCGGCGATCCGGACGGGGTTCATTCCTGGTCTCCTGAAGTCTTCGCGGTCTCTTCGGTTTCGTCCGGCTCGGCCTCCGCCTCGGCGGGCGCGCAGCGCACGGGGTCGGGCTGCTCGAGAGCGCCGCAGCGTGCGGGCTTCTCCGGCAGGGCCGAAACCGGGGTGGTGGCGGTCAGCACGATCACGGCGAGGCCGCGCTCGGCGTGCTCGCGGGCGAGCTTCGCCCAGCTGTCGACGTCGCTGGTGTGCCTGTCCGGGGTGTCGAGCACCAGTACGCCGACGCCCTCGCGGCCGGCGGCCAGCGCGGTGAGCAGCCGGGTGCGCATCACCGCTTCGAGGTTCTCGAACCGGGTGGTGGCGAAGGCGGCGGCGTCGTGCTCGGCCAGCCAGCTCGCGACGGCGGCCTTGTTCGCCGGGCGCTTCGCGAGTTCGAGTTCCTCGCCGACGACGATCTGCAGCGACAACGCGCCGTCCGGGTCGCTCACGCCGGGGGAGTCGACGATCGCGACGACCTTCCGCGGGTCGCCGCCCTCGACGGTCACCGTTCCGGTGGCGGGCTTCAGTCTGCCCGCGAGCGCCAGCCCGAAGGCGGTGACGCCGACCCCTGGCTCGCCGTGCACGATCGCCAGCTCACCGCCCGAAACCGTGAGCGAAGTAGGCGACAGCAACGTGCCGTGGGGTCCGGTCACGGACACCCTGTCGGCTTGAACCCGCACGAAGAACTCCCAGGTCGGTGACTCGCGGAACTTAAACTGACTGGTCAGTTCAAAAGTTAGCCCTGACCTGGGAGGGATACAACCGTGGGGGGCCCATGTCACACGCAAGAGTGACGAAACCTCCGCAAACCGGACGACTCGCGCAGCCTTTCGGCTAACCCTGCTTTTCGATCAGCGCAGCGCCGAAGCCGGGTGGACCTCCCAGGACGTCCAAAGTGGACGATAACCCTGCCGGTGCCAGAACACCGAAGAGAGCGGGTTGGTCGGGTTGTAGTAGAGGTACGTGCCGTCCGCGCCGTCGCCTGCGAACTCCCCGTGCACCACGGACATCAGGGCACGGCCGAGCCCGCTCCCGCGTAGGCCGGCCACGGTGACGACGTTGTTGACGTATCCCCAGCGGCCGTGGGGGAGCAGTTCGGCCTCGGCCGACCCCGGTGACGAAATCACCCAGGCGGCGTGCGCGAACGCGGCGACCGTGCCGTCCCGTTCGGCCAGCCACAGCAGCGGGGCGTCCTTGTCGAGCGCGCGTTCCAGTGCGGGGGCGAGCAGCTCGGCGGCGTTCGAGCGGTGCCGGGTGGCGACCTGCCCGATGTAGTCGTGGGTCGACACGGCCATCGCGAGCACGTCGTCGAAGTCTTCGTACCGGGCCCGGCGGACGGTCACCCCGTCGACGGCCGGGTCTTCGCGGCGGTGGCCGGTGCGCACGGCGAGCGCGGACATCGGCACCAGGCCGTGGTCGAGGAAGGCCCGGATCGCCTCGGCGTCCCGGCTCGGCCAGTTGACCACGCACGACGAATCCTCGCCGGGGGATTCGGCGTCCATCCACGTCCGCCACGCGCGCAACAGCACGTCCATGCCCTCGGTGCCGGCGCCGCCGATGAACGGGAACAGCTGCCGCACGTCGGCGGCCGACCAGAGCAGGGGGACGTCGTCCGGACCGTGCAACTGCCGCTGCACCACGCCGGTGACCTGGACGCCCGACGCCGTGGCGGCGTCCACGCGCTCGCCGACGACCGGGGGCGGAGCCGCTTCGGGCAGGAGCCCGTCGATCGCCGCGAACCGGGTGCGGTGCGCGTCGAGCAACTTCTTCTCGATTTCCATCCCGTCCCCAGGGTCGACCGCGCCGGGCACCGCTACCGCAGGGCCGCCGCGGGGCCCGCCGCCCACGTCGTCCACAGTGGACGATAACCCTGCCGGTGCCAGAACACGGGGGAAAGCGGATTGGCCGGATTGTACGAGACGGAGGTACCGCGCAGCGACGGCGAGAACAGCTCGTCGTGCGCGACGGCGGTCAGCGCGCGCCCGATGCCGCGGCCCCGCGCGGCGCCGGTGACCGCGAGCGTCCCGACATAGCCCCACTCGCCCGGCGGTAGCCGCCCGGCGAGCGCGTCACCGGGGATCGGGGAGCGCTTTCCGCTGGTCACCATCCCCACCGTGACCCCTTCCTCCTCGGCGATCCAGACGCGGCCGCCGAACTGCAGGCCGCGCCGGACCTCCTCCGCGAGCAGGGCCTTGGCCCCTGGCCGGACGACACCGTGGCCGACGAACGAGGTGTAGCGAAGTTCTTCGAACCGGAGCTCGACGATCTCCTCCAGGTCGCCGCCCGAGGACTCCCGGACGGTCACGCCGGGCACGGTATGCGCGTCGCCCTTGGCGGGCGCGCGGACGGCCAGTGCCAGCTGCGGCGCGAGCCCGTGGTCGAGAAAAGCACGCATGACGGCGACGTCCCGGCTGGGCCAGGTGACCGTGCACGCCGAATCGGGTTCGGCGTCGGCGAGCGCGATCCGGTCACGCCAGGCGGACAGCAGTGCGCTCATTCCCGCGCCGGCGTCGGCGGGGAGGACCGCCGACAGGATCTGGAGATGCGCCGGACCCCAGAGCCGCTGCCAGGAACCCGCGGCGAACCGTACGTGCGCGATCGTCCCGATGGCACCACCGGCCTCCAGGGGTTCGCCGGGCGGGAGCGGGGGCGGGGGCGGAAGCAGCGGGTCGAGCGCGGCGAACCGCGCCCGTTGCCGCTCCGCCGCCGACTTCATCCCCGCTGGGTGCAGAAGATCGCGGTGCCGGGGAAGAGCTTGCCGCGCAACGGGCTCCACTGTCCCCACGTGCGGGAGTGCCCCTCCGGCCAGGCGGGCTCGATGAGGTCCGTCAGCGCGAAACCGGCGTCGGCGAGCGCGCGGACGTAGTCGCCGATGGTGCGGTGGTACTCGACGTAGGTCGCGACGCCCTCTTCGTCGACCTCGACGTACGGCGTGCGGTCGAAATACGGCTGCGTGACCGTGAGGCCCTGCGGTCCGGGGTCGTCGGGGAAGATCCAGCGCATCGGATGGGTCACCGAGAACACCCAGCGGGTACCCGGCCGGAGCACCCGGTGGACTTCGGCGAACACGACGTCCACCGACGCCACGAACGGGACCGCGCCGAAGGCCGAGCAGGCCGCGTCGAAGCTCGCGTCGGCGAACGGGAGCGACTCCGCCGTCGCCTGCACGAGCGGCACGGGGGTGCCGGTGCGCTCGTTGCCCTCCCTCGCGTGCCGCAGCATGCCCGCCGACAGATCGGTCGCGACCGCCTCGGCGCCCTGCGCGGCGAGCCAGCGCGAACACGCCGCCTGCCCGCAGCCGATCTCGAGGATCCGCTTGCCGCCGACTTCACCCAGAAGTGCCACGTCGGCCTCGCGGACGCCCTCCGGGCACCAGACGAAGTCCGCGTCGCCGAGGAAGCCGCCGTGGGTCGCCTGGTAGTCGTCGGCGTCGGCGTCCCACCACGCCAGGTTCGCGGCCGTCGCCTCGGGAGCGGAAACCGCCCGGTAGGCGACCCCCGCGGTGCCGAGCCGCTCCTCGGCCTCTGCGTGCCGTTCGGGCTCGGTGGCGGACTGCTGGCTCAAACCGATATCCTTTCCCCAGGTCAGGGCTTCGCGGGACAGTTTATCCGCCCGCCGTGATCGTGGGGGCGACCCTGATTGTGCCGTGTACAGGGGGCCGCGTAGGATATCTGTTAGCGCAGTGGGTTCGCGCTACTCTTTCCCCCGGTTCGCTCAGCGTCCGGGTCAGGGGGTCGCGCACCGGATGCGGTGATGCTCGCGGTCGTTCCCTGTGGACGTTTGCTTGTGTGGTCACCTCATGCCGGAGAGCCCATGGTGCACTAACCGCAAACCCACTACTTCCCATCCACCGGAGCAACCCGCCTAATGACGACCGACACCGCCACCGCCCCGACCGCCCCCATTGGGGCCCCGCAGGTCGCAATCAACGACATCGGGTCGGAGGAAGATTTCCTCGCAGCGATCGACAAGACGATCAAGTACTTCAACGATGGCGACATCGTCGAAGGAACCATCGTCAAGGTTGACCGTGACGAGGTCCTGCTCGACATCGGCTACAAGACCGAGGGTGTCATCCCCTCGCGCGAGCTCTCCATCAAGCACGATGTCGACCCGGCTGAGGTTGTCACCGTCGGCGATGAGGTCGAAGCCCTGGTCCTCCAGAAGGAGGACAAGGAAGGCCGTCTGATCCTGTCCAAGAAGCGTGCGCAGTACGAGCGCGCCTGGGGCACGATCGAGGAGCTCAAGGAGAAGGACGAGCCCGTCAAGGGCACCGTCATCGAGGTCGTCAAGGGCGGCCTCATCCTGGACATCGGCCTGCGCGGCTTCCTGCCCGCGTCGCTGGTCGAAATGCGCCGTGTGCGCGACCTGCAGCCGTACGTCGGCCGCGAGCTCGAGGCGAAGATCATCGAGCTGGACAAGAACCGCAACAACGTGGTCCTGTCCCGCCGCGCCTACCTGGAGCAGACCCAGTCCGAGGTGCGCAGCGAGTTCCTCAACGCGCTCGCCAAGGGTCAGGTCCGCAAGGGTGTCGTGTCGTCCATCGTCAACTTCGGTGCCTTCGTGGACCTGGGTGGCGTCGACGGCCTGGTGCACGTCTCCGAGCTGTCCTGGAAGCACATCGACCACCCGTCCGAGGTCGTCGAGGTCGGCCAGGAGGTCACGGTCGAGGTTCTGGACGTCGACATGGACCGCGAGCGCGTCTCGCTGTCGCTGAAGGCGACCCAGGAAGACCCGTGGCGTCAGTTCGCCCGCACCCACGCGATCGGCCAGATCGTGCCGGGCAAGGTCACCAAGCTCGTTCCGTTCGGTGCGTTCGTGCGCGTCGAAGAGGGCATCGAGGGCCTGGTGCACATCTCCGAGCTGGCCGAGCGCCACGTGGAGATCCCGGAGCAGGTCGTCCAGGTCAACGGCGACGTGATGGTCAAGGTCATCGACATCGACCTCGAGCGTCGTCGCATCTCGCTGTCGCTGAAGCAGGCGAACGAGGGCGTCACGCCGGAGACCGAGTTCGACCCCACCCAGTACGGCATGGCCGCCGAGTACGACGCCGAGGGCAACTACATCTACCCCGAAGGCTTCGACCCGGACACCCAGGAGTGGCAGGAAGGCTTCGACAAGCAGCGTGAGGAGTGGGAGCGTCAGTACGCCGAGGCTCACACCCGCTACGAGGCTCACATGAAGCAGGTCGTCAAGGCCGCCGAGGCCGACGCCGAGGCCGCTGCGGACGCCGCGACCGGTGTCACCTCTTCCTCGAGCGACTCGGGCGAGCAGAGCTACACCTCCGCTCCGGCCGAGGCCAAGAGCGGTGGCACGCTCGCCAGCGACGAGCAGCTCGCGGCTCTCCGCGAGAAGCTCTCGGGCGGCGCTGCCTGATCCAGGCGCTCAGCCAGTAGCTGACAGACAGCGGCCCCGGTCCTCCACGGACCGGGGCCGCTGTCTTACGCAATTCGGCACCTGGTTGCGATCCTTGCGCGCGCAAGGATCGCAACCAGGTGCCGAATTGCGGAAAAGATCAGCGCAAGTAGGTGACTGGTTGCGCGAGGGAAATCAGGAGGTGGCGGGCCGGACGGCCGGCACCCAGATGCGGTCGAGCGCGGCGGCGCGAGCCCTGCGACGGAGTCCGGCGAAGCTGTGCTTGGCAGGAACGAGGAGCGCGCTCAGCCACGTGCGCCGATATTCGGCGAGGGCCTCGGCCACGGGACGATGGAGGACACAGTGCACCAGTCCCGGCGTTCCGAGCCGGTGCCGCCCGACGTGCTTGCCGTCTGCCATCTTTCCTCCGTGTGGGCTACCTTCGCCGCGCACGGTACGCAATCAGGCTCCTGAAGCGGCGTAACCGCCCGGCGTGTCACCCATAAAGGTCGTGTAACGCGTCACTATGAACTTGCGTTTTGCATCCGGCTGTGCGCGGTGTGGCCGTTCCGTGACCCTGAGCGGTCGGTCCCGACCGCGCCACTAGGCTGACCGGCATGCTGCGTGTGGGCCTGACCGGCGGGATCGGCGCCGGAAAATCGACGGTGGCGAACCGGCTTTCCGAGCACGGCGCCGTCCTCATCGATTCCGACAAGATCGCCAGGGAAGTGGTCGAGCCGGGGACGCCGGGGCTGGCCGAGCTCGTCGAGGCGTTCGGGGAGGACATCCTCGCCTCCGACGGTTCGCTGGATCGGGCAGCGCTCGCCGCCAAGGCGTTCGCCGACGAGGAGTCCCGCAAGCGGCTGAACTCGATCGTCCATCCGAGGGTCGGCGCCAGGACCGCGGAGTTGATGGCGGCCGCGGCGCCGGACGCGATCATCGTCCACGACATCCCGCTGCTGGTCGAAGGCGGGCTCGCGCCGATGTACCACCTCGTCGTCATGGTCGACGCGCCGGAGGAGGTCCGCGTCCGCCGTCTGGTCGAGGCGCGGGGAATGGCCGAGACCGACGCGCGTGCCCGGATCAAGGCGCAGGCGACGACCGATCAGCGCCGGGCCGTGGCCGACGTCTGGTTCGACAACAGCGGAGCGCCCGACATCGTGCTCGCCGACGTCGACGCGTTGTGGGCGGACAGGCTGACCCCGTTCGAGGCGAACGTGCGGCTCCGCAAGCCGCGTGCGCCGATGTCGCCGAAGATCGCGCCGTACGACGAGACCTGGCCGGTGCAGGCCGAGCGGGCGCTCGCGCGAATCCGCGTGGTGACGGGTGACGACGCCGTGCGGGTCGATCACATCGGTTCGACCTCCGTGCCGGGGCTGCCCGCCAAGGACATCCTCGACCTCCAGCTGACGGTGTCCACTTTGGACAAGGCCGACGAGCTGGCCGAACGGCTGTCCGACGCCGGGTTCCCGCGTGCGGAAGGCGAATGGTTCGACGACGCGCACGGCGAAGAGGGGACTTGGCCGAAGCGGTTCCACTTCGGCGGCGATCCGCGCCGCCCGGTCAACCTGCACGTCCGCTCCCAGGAGACACCGGCTTGGCGGCTCGCGCTGCTGTTCCCGGAATGGCTGCGGCGGAACCCGGACGAGCGCGATGCCTACGCCGCGGTCAAGAACGCCATGGCCGCGAAGCACGCCGGCGACGGCACTGTCGAGCAATACACCGACGAGAAGCAGTTCTGGGTCGACGCGGCCTTCACTCGGGCCGACGCCTGGGCCGAGTCGACCGGCTGGACCCCGTAAAGCCTGGTCAGACCCGGAATTCCCGCAGGCCCGGCCACGCCGTCGCCCAGGCTTCGGTGTGACCGGTGACCAGCCAGATCGGCATCCCGCGGCTCACGTTGCGGACGCCGGCCGCGTTGTCCACACGGGCGACGATGCGGGCGTCGGTGAACGAACGCAGCAGCCGCGCCGGATCGGGCCCGACGAACAGGACGCTGTCCGCGGTCTCCGGCGGGTGCCCGAAGTACCAGAAACCCCGGCTGGGGCTGTACACGGTGGGCAGCCCGTAGTCGGCGCCGTATCTATCCAGCGCGCCGGCCTGCCAGTACCCGGCCGTGACGAGTGTGGTGCGCTCCCGCTGTTCCGGCGGGAGCCGGTGATAGGCGTCCGCGACCGAACGGGCGAGATCCGGCCAGCCGATCTCCTCCAGCGCGTACGCCGGGCGCGGTACGTCCCGGCCTTCCGCGAGCCAGGCGGCGGGCCACACCGGCAACGCGTAGGGGAGGGTGTACAGCGCGGAAAGCAGGAACACCGGCCAGGTCGGGACCCAGCGGAACCATCGGGACGGCTTCAACTGTCCGAAATGGACGGCCGCACCCGCCCAGAGGACGCCGAACATGCCCGCCGCGTAGTAGTACCGGCCGTTGGACAGGATGAAGAGCGCGATCACGCCGACGGCGGTCCAGCCGAGGAACCGGAACTCGCGCATCCTCGCCGAGAACAGCAGGACCCAAAGTCCATAAAGGACGCCGACGACACCGATGCCGAGCCCGGCGCCGGTCAGCAGGGCGGGCAGGAAGCCGGCGCGGCCGCTCCAGCCGCCGGTGGTCTCGTGGGCGATGACGTCGCCCATCTCCAGTTGCGGCCAGTCGTTCGCGGCCTGCCACCAGAGGGTGGGCACGAGGGAGAGCGCGGCGATACCCGCCCCGATCCAGAGTTTGGGCCTGCGCAAGAGATCCCGCGGTCCGAAGACCAGGATCGCGATCCCGGCGGCGACCCAGAATGTCGCGACGAGGAGCTTGACGTTGAGCGCGACGGCGGTCGCCACGCCCAGCCACAGCAACAAATTGTCGTCGCGCGTCCGCATCCACCGCACGAGCAGCCACACGATGAGCGCCCACAGGGCCGGGTCGATCGTCGAGGTGGCCAGGTAGTGCCCGCTGCCGAGGAACTGTCCGCAGATCGCGTACGCGGCGGCGGCGCGGGTCTGAGCCCGGCGGTCCCCGCCCATCTCGTAGGCGATGAGCCCGGTGAACACCACACCGGCGGCTGTCGCGAGGACGGCGGGGAGCCGGAAGACGAAGACGTTGCCCGGTGCGAGCGAATCCATCGCCAGCGCCAGGAACGGGAGCACCGGCGGCTGGTCGGCGTATCCCCAGGCCAGCCTCTTGCCGGCGGAGAGGAAGTACAGTTCGTCGCCGAAGTAGCCGTACCGCCACGCCGTCGCCAGCAGGGCCGCCGCGGCCGCGGCGGCGAGCAACGCCACCGGGAGCCGGGCGAACGCCGCGCCGGACACGGTCGGTGTTTCGGCCGCGTGGGCGGCTTCCATCCATTCCTCGCAGATCCCTCGGGTGCCGGTCCTCTCGCACCTTACGTGCCAACCACGTGGCGCGTCGGTCGTGAGAGGACCGGCGAGGCTCAGAAGCCCCAGTCCGCGAGCTTCGGCCATACCGTGTCCCAGGGCCCGTTCCGGCCGGTGGCCAGCCAGATCTTCATGCCCTGACTCACGTTCCGGACCCCGGCCCGGTTGTCGAGCGCGCCGACCTCGCGCACTCGCGTGAAGTACGGCACAAGTCCCGAAGGGTCGTTTCCGACGAACAGGATGTCGCGTGCCGATTCCGGCGGCCTCGGCAGCGTCACGTAGCCGCGGTTCGGACTCGACGGCGACGGAAGCCCGAGCTCCGGTCCATAGTGGTCGATCGCACTGGCCTGCCAGTACCTCGCCGCGATGATGCCCGTATGGGGTGGATCGGGAACGGCCCGGTGCGCCTGTGCCACCGACTCCGTGATCTCCCGCCAGCCGATCTCCTCGTCGGCGAAGATCGGCCGCACCCACTCCGGGGCGGTCGCCATGGCCGACCGCGGGAGGATCGGAAGCGCCTGTGGGATCGCGATCACCGCCGCCACCAGATACACCGGCCAGGTGGCGATCCAGCGCCAGTACTTCGACGCCCGGCCCGCTTCGATCTCCACCGCCGCGGCGGCGAACAGCGGGGCGAACATCCCCGCCGCGTAGTAGTAACGGCCGTTCGCCAGCAGGAACACCGCGAGCACGCCGAGCGTCGTCCACCCCAGGAACCGGTACGGCCGCAGGCGTTCGGATCGCAGCAGCCTCCACAGCCCGTAGCAGACCAGGACCATCCCGATCGGCACGCCCGCGCTCGTCACCAAGGTCGGGACGAACGTGGCCCGCCCGCCCCAGCCTGCCGAGACCTCTCGGGAGATCGCCGCGCCCATCGTCAGCTGTGGCCAGCCGTTGGCCGCCTGCCAGACGAGGGTGGGCGCGATCATCGCGGCGGCGATCAGCGCGCCGAGCCAGAGCGCCGGACGGCGGAGGAGATCGCGGGGACCGAACGCCACCGCGGCGACCAGCACGACGACCCAGAACGCCCCGATGAGGAACTTCGTGTTGAGCGCGAATCCGGTCACGACGCCGCTCCAGATCAGGAGCCCGTCCGCGCGGATCCGTACCCATCGGACGAGCAGCCAGAGCAGCAGCGTCCACAGGAACGGGTCGATCGTGCTGGTCGCCAGGTAGTGCCCGGTGCCGAGCATCTGGAGGGACACCGCGAAGGCCGCCGCCGCGATCATCTGTGCCTTGCGGCCGCCGCCGAGTTCCCTGGCGATCAAGGCGGTGAGCACGACGCCGGCGACCATCGCCAGCATCGCCGGGATCCGCAGGACGAACGGCGAATCGGCGCCGAACGTGTCCATCAGTCGCGCCAGGAGCGGCAACAACGGCGGCTGGTCGGCATACCCCCAGTCCAGATGCCGGCCGGCCGCCAGGAAATACAGTTCGTCGCCGAAGTAGCCGTAGCGACCGGCCGTCGCCGCGAGTACCACCCCCATCGCCCCTGCGATCGCCAGCACCGGTGCCCTCGCGAACGGCGCGACTTCCGCGCGTTCCCGCTCACCGGACCGTTTCCGGAGTCCCTCGGTCTCGATGACCACGGGTATCCGCCCCCTCTCGATCGGTTTCACCCGTGATCGAGAGTTCCGTGTGGGCGGCTTCCCGGGAATCCGTCGGCCGGTCGGGATCCGCTCACCGAAGGGATGAGGCGGAATCAATCGAACGATGGATGACGGCCGGTCAGTGCCGTCGCCAGCCGAGCGCGATGTCCTTTGTGGACAGCCAGCCACGCAGGTCGTGGCCGTGGGTGGCCAGCCCGTCGACCGTCGTGTGACTGACCCCGAGCGCGCGTTCGCCGTCGGCGGGGGAGAGCAGCCCGCCGGTGACCGCGGCGAGGAGTTCGTCGGTGTCGATCACCTGGACGGATTTCTTGTCCCGCAGGACGAGGTCCAGATAGAGATCGGTGGCGACCCAGACGCCGTCCTCACGGCGGACGTCGACGACGTCGAGATAGAAGTCCTGATCGCGTTCGTGGCCGGGGTTGAACCAGAAATCGGTGATCCGGAGGCCGAGTTCCGGCAGCAGCCAGGACTCGATGTAGTGGAACTGCCGTCGCCCCGGGGCAGGCCGCGCCATGTAAAGGCCGAAGGGCTCCTCGCGGTATTCGTCGACGTCCCTCACGACGCCCTTCGGATCGGTGTTGGTCTTCGCGGCCGGGTCGAAGTACTCGACCTTGGGCGGGTGCAGCGAGGTCATGCGCCCATCTTGGAAGGCGCGGACGCCCGCGAACACCGCCCAACCGGGTGGACGATCACGGTTTCGCGGTTCCGGGGGAGTAGCGCCGCACGGCCGGATAAGGTGCGCTGGTTCCGCCATAAGGGTGAGTGGGAGTCAAAGTATGTTCGGGATCATCAGGCCGTGTCGCCACCGGCTTTCCGCGGGTCTGCACGCGGACTGGCTCGCCCACCTGTGCGGCCTTTGCCTGGCGCTGCGCGACGAACACGGACAACTCGCCCGAATGGTGACGAATTACGACGGCTTGATCATCTCGGCGCTCGTCGAAGCCCAGTCGCCGCGTGCGGAGGGACGGCGTGACGCCGGCCCTTGCCCGCTTCGCGCGATGAAGGGGACGTCGGTCGCGAAGGGCGGCGGAGCCCAGCTCGCGGCGGCGGTCTCCCTGGTGCTGGCGTCGGCCAAGATCAGTGACCACGTCGAGGATCGTGACGGTGCCTTCGCGCGGCGTTCCGTCGCTCTCGCCGCGAGGCGGGTCGCGACGCGATGGGCGGATCAGGGGAGCCGCACGGGCATCCGGGTCGGTTTCGACACGGCGGTCCTGACCGAGGCCGTCGACCGGCAGGGCGAGATCGAAAACGCCGTCCGCCTCGGCGATTCGGCCGTCCTCGCCACCGAACCCGCCGAACTGGCGACGGCCGCCGCGTTCGCCCACACCGCCGTGCTGGCGGGCCGTCCGGAGAACGCCGGGCCACTGGCCGAGGCCGGACGCCTGTTCGGCAGGGCCGCGCATCTGCTCGACGCCGTCGAGGACCTCGCCGAGGACGAGGCCGCCGGCGCGTGGAACCCGCTGACGGCCACCGGGACCGGGCTCGCCGAGGCGCGGCGGCTCTGCGACGACGCCGTGCTCGGCGTCGAACTCGCCCTTCGCGAGGTGAGGTTCGATCAGCCCAAGCTGGTGCACGCGCTGCTGGTCCACGAACTGCGGCAGGCGGTGCGACGCGCTTTCGGGCACAACCTCACCGGCCACGGCCACGGTCCGCAGCAGCCGCCGCCGGGCTGGATCGGGCCCGGCCCCCAGCCGCAGCAGCATCCCCACCAGCCCTACCCGCCGCAGCAGTACCCGCAGGGCGGCTACCAGCCGCCGCCCCCGCCGCCGGGCGCTCCCGGTGGCGGAGGCCCGCCGCAGGAACCGCCGAAGAAGAAACGGAAGCACGGCGGCGCGCCGACCGACGGTCAGGGCGGTTGCTGCTGGACGCCGAAGTTCCGGGTGCCCGCTCAGCCGAGGGGGTTCTTCTTCGGTTGCGCGGTGGCGACCTACATGTGCTGTTCGTGCCAGTTCTGCTGCCGGGACCCGTTCCCCGGGGCGTGGAGCGGGAAGCCACACGAGGCCTGGTGCAACAACTGTGACGGTTGTGACTGCTGTAACTGCTGTGACTGTTCCTGCTGATCCGACCAGGCGAAACGGAAACTGTCGGACCCAGCGCCTACTCTTGAGGACGTGGCTTTCGCAACCGAACACCCCGTACTCGCCCACTCGGACCACCGGCCTGTCACCGACATCCCCCGGACCGGCGGCCGGTTCGAGGTCGTCAGTGACTACAAGCCCGCCGGTGACCAGCCGGCGGCGATCGACGAGCTCGAACGCCGGGTCAACACGGGCGAGAAGGACATCGTGCTGCTCGGCGCCACGGGTACCGGCAAATCGGCGACGACGGCCTGGCTGATCGAGCGCGTCCAGCGTCCGACGCTGGTGATGGCGCCGAACAAGACGCTGGCAGCGCAGCTGGCGAACGAGCTGAGGGAGTTGTTCCCGCACAACGCGGTCGAATACTTCGTCAGCTATTACGACTACTACCAGCCCGAGGCGTATATCGCGCAGACGGACACCTACATCGAGAAGGACTCGTCGATCAACGACGACGTCGAGCGGCTGCGGCACTCGGCGACGATGAACCTGTTGTCGCGGCGCGACGTCATCGTGGTGGCGAGTGTCTCGTGCATCTACGGCCTCGGCACGCCCCAGTCGTATCTGGACCGGTCTTCGAAGCTGAAGGTCGGCGAGCAGCTCGACCGGGACGTCTTCCTCCGCGCGCTGGTGGACGTGCAGTACACCCGCAACGACATCGCCTTCGCGCGCGGGACCTTCCGCGCCCGCGGCGACACGGTCGAGATCATCCCGGCGTACGAGGAGCTGGCGATCCGCGTCGAGTTCTTCGGCGACGAGATCGAGAAGCTGTACTACCTGCACCCGCTCACCGGCGACATCGTGAAAGAGGTCGACGAGGTCCGCATCTTCCCGGCCACGCACTACGTCGCGGGTCCGGAGCGGATGGAGAAGGCCATCCACGGCATCGAAGCCGAGCTGGAGCAGCGGCTGGCCGAGCTGGAGAAGCAGGGCAAGCTGCTCGAGGCCCAGCGGCTGCGGATGCGCACCGCGTACGACATCGAGATGATGCGCCAGGTCGGCTTCTGCTCCGGGATCGAGAACTACTCGCGGCATATCGACGGCCGCGGTGCGGGGACCGCGCCCGCCACCCTGATCGACTACTTCCCGGACGACTTCCTGCTGGTCATCGACGAGTCGCACCAGACCGTCCCGCAGATCGGCGGCATGTACGAAGGCGACATGTCGCGGAAGCGGAACCTGGTCGAGTTCGGGTTCCGGCTGCCCAGCGCGGTCGACAACCGGCCGCTGACCTGGGAGGAGTTCAGCGACCGGATCGGGCAGACGGTGTACCTGTCGGCGACGCCGGGGCCGTACGAGATGGGGCAGGCCGGTGGCGAGTTCGTCGAGCAGGTCATCCGGCCCACCGGCCTGATCGACCCGAAGGTGGTCGTGAAGCCCACCGAAGGCCAGATCGACGACCTGGTGCACGAGATCCGCGACCGGGCGGAGAAGGACGAGCGCGTCCTGGTCACCACGCTCACCAAGAAGATGTCCGAGGACCTCACCGACTACCTGCTCGAGCTGGGGATCCGGGTGCGGTACCTGCACTCCGAGGTCGACACGTTGCGCCGGATCGAGCTGCTGCGGCAGCTGCGCGCGGGCGATTACGACGTACTGGTCGGCATCAACCTGCTCCGTGAGGGTCTCGACCTGCCCGAGGTCTCGCTGGTCGCGATCCTCGACGCGGACAAGGAGGGCTTCCTCCGCAGTGGCACGTCGCTGATCCAGACGATCGGCCGCGCGGCGCGAAACGTGTCGGGCGAGGTGCACATGTACGCGGACAAGATCACCGACTCGATGCGGCACGCCATCGACGAGACCGATCGCCGCCGGGCCAAGCAGGTCGCCTACAACGAGGAGCGCGGTGTCGATCCGCAGCCGCTGCGGAAGAAGATCGCCGACATCCTGGACCGCGTCTACAGCGAAGCCGAGGACACGGAATCCGTCGCCGTCGGCGGCTCGGGCCGGAACTCCTCACGCGGCAAGAAGCCCGAGCAGGGCGATCGCGTGCGCAGCTCCGGGATGCTCGCCGACAAGAACGTCGCCGGGATGCCGCGCGCCGAACTGGCCGACCTCATCCAGCAGATGACCGACCAGATGATGCAGGCCGCGCGCGACCTGCAGTTCGAACTGGCGGCCCGGCTGCGTGACGAGGTCTCCGACCTCAAGAAGGAACTGCGCGGAATGGACGCGGCCGGCATCAAGTAGCCGCACGGCCTCGTGAGTGGCTCGGTACCGGAGTTTTCTTGTCCCGCTTGAGGTACATGAAGGACCCCTTCCTTGCGCCTGGCGCAGTGAAGGGGTCCTTCATGTACTGGGGACGGAGGCCTTCACGGACCGAGCCTGGCACCAACCGCAGCCGGAACCACGTAGGTACCTAAGCCACCCTTGGCTCTAACCGCCTTTGCCACTCACGACGGCCGGTCAGAGGCGGCGGCGTTCCAGCATGGTGAGGTCGGCGTCGAAGTCCGGGAAGCCGTCAGGCACCGAACGGGTGGTCACGCCGGGCGAAACCGGAGGCAGCCCGGCCCAGCGCCGTACGGTGTTCGTCGCCTCGGCGGCCTGAGCCGTGGGAAGCTGCGAGATCCGGGCGCCGTGGTTCCCGCCCTGCACCGTGTAGCTGTAGGAGTCCTTCGTGCCGAAGCCGAGCCGGAACGGTTCGGCGCCCCACGGGTCGTTCCCGCCGTAGACGAACATCAGCCGCTTCCCCTGCGACTTCACCCAGAAGTCGATGTCCGGCATCGCCAGGTGGTCGAACCGCGGGATGTCGACGGACTTCGGCACGAACGTCCGCGACACGTTGGCGCCCGGGTAGCGCAGCAGATCCCGGAGATAGCCCTCATAGGACTCGGGGGCGCCGAGCTGGTAGGAAGCCTGGAAGTAGTAGGGGACATAGATTTCGAGGTTCTGGTCGGAGTAGGTGTTGAGACTCTCGACGCGTTCGAACCAGGCGTAGACCTCGGCCGCCGGAGATCCGGCCTTCGGGATCGTCGCGCAGTCCGCCTGCTTCTGGTACTGCCAGAAGGCGAAGTACGAGTCGATCACCGAGATCTCCAGCGACACATCGGCCGAGCCGACGGTCTTGAACGTGTAGCCGTTCTTGGCCGCGTCGGCGGCGGCGAGTGCCGCGAACTCCGAACGCCGCGTCAGCACGTCGCGCTGGATCGCCTTCAGCGCCGAACGGCAGGCCGGATCGTCGCCGACGCCTGCCAGGAACCGGTTGTAGCGATCGTGCGAGTTGATGACGTCGTTGGGCGCGACGTACGGGATCGTCGCGTCGACGTCGTCCGGGAAAAACCTACGGAAGTAGGTCGCCGTCATGCCGCCCTTGCTGCCGCCGGTGGCGAGCCACTTGCCCGGATAGATCCGCTTGAACGCCTCGACGGCGCGGTGCTGGTCGGCGGCGGCCTGCCAGATCGTCAGCTGCTTGCCCCAGTCCGGATGTTCCGGCCGCGAGGGGGTGAAGAAGCGGTATTCCATCGACAGCTGGTTGCCGTCGACGAGCTGTGTCGGCTCCGAGCGGTTGGGCGATTGCGAGACGTTGTACCCGCTCGTGTACACCACGGTGGGCGAGCGGAATTCCTTGTGCAGCAAGGTGAATCGCTGCTGGAAGCTGCCGCGGTCCGGCCTGCGGTGGTCGACCGGCTGGGTGTAGGTGAGTTTGAAGAACCGGTACCCGGTCGGCGCCGGATTCTCCGAGACGACGGTCAGGCCGGGGATCCGGTCCAACGCGTCTCTGACGTCCTCGGGTGCCGCCTGCGCGGCCGGGGTGAGCCCGGCCAGTGCGAGAACGGTGATCGCCAGAACCGACCACGCGGCCGTGAGCTTCCGCATCCATGCCCTCCCCATCGGGACCTGTTGAGCGGTCGGATACTCACAGAGTCGCCGCCGGTGGGCAATCGCCTATCCGGTCGAGCCTGAAGATCAGGCCCGGCCGCCGAGCACCCGGTCCACGTAGGCCTTGATGGCCGCGAGCGCCTCGGGGGAACTCCACAGTTCGAGGACGTGGGCGTCGTCGCCGGTGCGGTGTTCGGCGATCCGCTCGTGGAACGGCCGGTGCAGTTGCGCCTTCGTGTGCGCGTACGCGGCCGCGGGGATCTCGGCGAGCTTCTTGGCCACCTCCACCGCCCGCTCGACGACGTTCTCGGGGGTGGTCACCTCGTTCACCAGGCCGAGCCGGAGCGCGTCTTCGGGAAGGTGGGTTTCGCCGAGGAACGCGAGTTCGGCGAGGACGTCCGCGCCGAACCCGGAGCGCAGGATCTCCAGCGCCGCCAACGGGAACGGCACACCGACGAGCAGTTCGGTGATCCCGACCCGGCTCGGACCGTCGGCGAGGATCCGGCGGTCGCAGGCGGCGGCGAGTACCGCCCCGCCGGCGATCGCGTGGCCGTTGACGGCCGCGACCACCGGGCCGGGGAAGCCGAACACCGAGAGGAACGCGTCCGACAGCGCGGGCAGGAAGTCTTCGAGGTAGCCCGCGCCGCCGTCGTGCACCCGCCGCAGGTCGACCCCCGCCGAGAAGATGCCGCCGGTACCGGTCAAGACGACACCGCGATATCCGCCGAGCTGGACGTCTTCGAGCCGGACGGTCAGTTCCTGGCAGAACTCGGTGTCGAGGGTGTTCGCCTTGCCGTGCCGCAGGGTGACGACGGCGATCCCGCCTTCGTCGTCCACTTGGATCGAGGAGGTGGCCATGGGCCGACCGTACCGGAGCAGGAGGAGACCTACAGTGGACCCGTTCTCAGTCCGCGAGGCGGACGGTGATCGTCGGGCTGTAGGACCGCTTGCGGTTCCAGCCGGTCTCGGCGCCGATGCTCAGCTGGATGGCCCGGTCGGCGGGCGCCCAGTAGCCGGTGCGGACGAAGTACGCGTCCATCGCGCAGAGCCTGCTGCTGGACTTGCGGTTGCAGATGGTCTCCCAGCCCCACTGCCTGCCGCTCTCCTCGACGCCGTTGCGGCGCACGAACAGATGCGGGTTGCCGATGTCGCGGCAGTAGGCGCTGCCCTCGGAGATGTAGAGGACGCCGTCGATCTTGTAGAACCGCTTGTTGTCGAGGAGTGTCACCTGACCCGAGACGGCGAAGCCGACCCGGCCGCCCTTGCCGGAGCTCATCGTCCAATCAAGAGAGAATTCCTGGACCGGGATCTCGATCGACTGGGTCATGGCGTGAGTCCCCGCTTTCTTCTCGCGTCGGCACCTTTCACTGAAGATAAGGATTTCCCGGAGGTCTCCGAAGATGAAAGCGAGGTTTTCACCCAATGAGTCGATGATCGGAAAATCGATGTTCTCATGCGCATGAAACACCGGTTACCGGCGCTAATGGGTGAAGGTCGCCACGGCCAGTGAAAACCGGGGCCCACCTGGGAAGAGGTTTTCGTCTTCCCGGTGGACCCCGGTGCTTTTCCGGTGCGAAAACGCTCTCAGCTGGTGATGTCCTTGGTCGCGAACCGGCGACCGGCCAGTAGGAAGAACACCGTGCCGTACAACGCCGCCGACAACATGCCGTTGGCCATGTTCGTCCAGTCGATGTCGGTGGAGATCAGGTCCATCCACGAGAACGCGAAATGCGTCGGCAGATAGTCCCGCAGCCCTTCGAGGGCGGTGATCTGGTCGAGGATCTGCGAGACGATCGCGACGATCACCGCGCCGCCGACGGCACCCAGCGGGGCGTCGGTGGCGACCGAGAGGAGCATTGCCAGCCCGGCCACCCATGCCAGCTGCAGGATGATGTAGATCGTCGCCAGCCCCATGGCCACGAGGCTGTCGCCGAACGACACCGCGTCGCCGGTCGGGCTGATCGCGTCGCCCGCGCCGTACCAGACGACGCCGACCACCAGCGACACCAGCGGCAACAGGATCAGCGCGACCGCGGAGAGGATGCCGGAGACGATCGCCTTCTGCCGTAGCACCCGATGCCGGGGGACCGGCATCGCGAGCAGGTACTTCAGGCTCGACCACGACGCCTCGCTCGCGATCGTGTCGCCGTAGAACAACGCCACGATCATCGGGAGCAGGAACGTCCCGGAGACGAACAGCGCGAGCACCACGAAGTTCGGCGCGCTCGCGGTGGCTAGGTCGACGAAGCCGCCGCTGCGGCGGTTCGGGTTGGCCTGCCCGATCTCGAACGCGATCACCAGGATGAACGGCAGCAACGCGACGAACCCGAGCATGAACTGGGTCCGGCGGCGTTTGAGCTGACGTTTCAGTTCGACGCCGAGCCGCAGCGTCCGATCGGCGCGGTAACCCGCCACCGCCCCGTCCGGGCCGACCTCGGTCGGTTCGTGCGACGCGACCTCGGTCAGCTCCAGCAGCGCCGCCGGATCGGTGTGCACGCCGTGATCCACCCGGGTCGCCGGGCCGGAACCATTGGTCTTACTCACCCTTCGAGTCCTCTCCGACCAGCTGCAGGAACGCGTCTTCCAGACGGCGCCGCGGCGCGTGCTGCTCGACCGCGACCCCGGCCCGCACCAGGGCGGCGACCGCCTCGGCGCGCGCGAGACCGTCGAGATCCGCGTGGACGAGTTCGCCGTCGACGTCGACGCCGGAAACACCGCCGACGTTCCGCAGCGCTTCGGCCGCTTCGGCGGGCTTGTCGACGCGGAACGTCGCTTCACCGCTGGACGCGGCCAGTTCGCCGACCTCACCCGAGGCGACCAGCATGCCGCGGTGCATCACGACCACGTGCGTACAGGTCTGCTCGACCTCGGCCAGCAGGTGGCTCGAGACCACCACGGTGCGTCCGGTCGCCGCATAGCGCTGGAGCACCTCGCGCATCTGGTGGATCTGTGGCGGGTCGAGTCCGTTGGTCGGTTCGTCGAGCACCATGAGCTCCGGCAGGCCGAGCATCGCCTGCGCGATCGCGAGCCGCTGCCGCATGCCCTGGCTGTAGGTGCGGACCCGCCGGTTCACCGCGTCGCCGAGCCCGGCGATCTCCAGTGCCTCCGCGAAGTGCGCCTTCTCCCTCGGCCTGCCCGTGCTCGCCCAGTACAGCTCCAGGTTCTCCTTGCCGGACAGATGCGGCAAGAAACCCGAACCCTCCACAAAGGACCCGATCCGGGACAGCACCGGCGCGCCGGGCGCGATCAGGTGGCCGAAGACGCGGATGGTGCCAGCGGTCGGCGTGATGAGGCCCATCAGCATGCGCAGGGTCGTCGTCTTGCCGGCGCCGTTCGGCCCGAGCAGGCCGAGCACCTGACCGGGTTCGACGCGGAAGGACAGATCCTTCACCGCGACGAAACCGCCCGCGTAGGCCTTGTGGAGACCTTCGATCACCAGCGGCGTCTTCGCCAGGCTCTCGTCGACGTCGTGGGCACGGCGGCGGCGGAACGCGGCGATCACCGTGATCACGATGCCCGCGAGCAGCGTTCCGGCGATCCCGAGCAGCTGCGCGATGGGCGCGCCCGCGCCGACCGAGTTGCCGGGGACGACCGGGACGCCGAGCTGCCCGCCGTCCGCCAGTTCGATACGGAATACCGCGGGCTCGACCGGTGTCGAGAACGCCTGGTCCGTCGTGCCGACGACCAGCCGGAGCGTATGCCCGGCCTCCAGTGGCCGCACGATGCCAGGCAGGGTCACCGTCACCTCGACCGGACCGCCGTCGGCGGGCAGCCCGGAAACGCGGAAGGGTGCGACGGCGTTGGCCGGAAGCGTGCGGACACCTTCCGAGTTGACGTCGTAGAGCTTCGCGAACAGGACGGCTTCCTTCTGCGGTGCCGCGGCGGACGGATCCGCGGAGACCCGCAGCCGGACCGTGGACGAACCGGCCACGATCGTCTGCGCGTCGAGCGGCGGCGTCGCGAACTGCGCGGCCTGCCCCGGCGGGTCCAGACTGAACAGCCCGGACAGCCGGGACGAACCGGCCACCGCCCCGTTCAGTCCGGGGATCCCGCTGACCGCCGCGGGATTCCCGCCGGCGGGCCGGACGACCGGCTGGGCCGGGCCCGCCAACGTGAACGGCCGCCGTTCGGTGGCGTCCCCGGTGGCTCCCGGGTACGCCGGGGCGGTGACGGTCCGGACCGAAGGGGCGCCGTTGGCCCGCAGCGTCCCCTGGATGTCGTAGCTGAACCCGGTGCCGGGATCGGTGCCCTGGCCGGTGAGCGAGAACTTGAGGAAGTCGGCGATCTGCGCCCGCAGCTTCTGTCCCGGTTTCCCGCCGTCGTGGCCGCCGGTGTACCAGATCGTGCGGACCTTGCCGCCCGCCGCGCTGATCTGCCGGGCGGTCGCGTCGGACTGGTCCAACCCGAACAAGGTGTCGCTTTCGCCCTGCACCAGCAGGGTCGGCACGGTGATCTTGTCCGTCACGGACGCGGGGGAGACGCGGCGGAGCAGGTCGACGGTCTTCTGGCTCGCTTTGCCGGTGGTGGCGAGCTCGGTGTAGGCCTGGCAGACGTCGGCGGTGAACCGTCCACAAGGGTCGGCGGGGCCGGACGGCGGCCGCTGTCCGTTCGGGCCGCCGAGCGGCAGGGACTGCGCCGCGGCACCCGCCGCGCCCGTGCCCTGTGCCGCGCCGGATTCACTCGTCTCGTCACCGGCTTCCGGGGCGTCGTTCGCGGGGGAGCCGCTCTGCGCCGCGCCGGAACCGGCGGAGAAGAAGATGCCCGCCCACGACCTCTTGAAGACGCCGTCGGCGGTGAACGCGCCGGCGGCCGGGGTGGTGGCGGCCGACGGCGAGGCCGAGGCGGCGTTCGGGAAGAGTCCCTGCGCGAGATCGTTGTAGGTGATCACCGGCGCGATCGCGTCGACCCGCTTGTCGGTCCCGGCGAGCAGCAGCGAAAGCGCGCCGCCGTACGAAGCGCCGGAAACGGCCACCTTCGGGTCGCCGTTCTCGCTGAGGACCTCGGGCCGCGCGGCCAGGCTGTCGATCAGCTTCCTGGCGTCGGCGACTTCACGGTCGGGGTCGTTCAGCGCGATCTTCCCGGTGCTGCGGCCGAAACCGCGCGCGGACCAGGCGAGCACGACGAAGCCCTTCTCGGCGAGTTCGCGGGCCTCGGTGGCGACACTGTTCTTGTCACCGCCGAAACCGTGGGCGAGCAGGACGGCGGGAGCGGGTGTCCGCTCGGGGAGGTACGTGGTCGTGTCGATCTTGACGACTTCGGACGAACCCGGGGTTTCGGGCAGGTCGAGGGTCGCTTCCTGGGTTTTGACCGCGGACGGGGCGGGTTCGCTGTTCGTCCACACGACGGCCGCGGCGGCCAGGACCACCACGACCGCGGCGAGCGCGATGAGCTTCGCGCCTCGCGTACGAGGGAGCGGGATTCGGGGCACGGAATGACCGTATTTCACCGAACCTGAGAGTCGCTTCCCCGGCACACACGGACCACACAAGCGTGACGTTAGGTCGTCATCAGAACGGGTATCCGACGTGGGAGAAGAGGAGGGTGTGACGGGAGTTACGCCATCTTCTTGGTGACAAGGGCAACCTTAACTGGCGTCATGCGTACAGACAGGTCAAACTGGACCAGCTGTGAGGGGAGTATTCCTTCGCGGCGGTGTCGTCAGCACGGTGGCCTTCGCAGGCCCCCGGCACCGTCGGCCGGTTTCGCACCGGCGGAAGAGACCTCCGGTTAGTTGCTGCTGTGCACTATCCGGAGGGTTGGATACATGTCTGTTCCCCTGTGGCTGTGGATCGCCACGGTCGGTGGCCTGCTCGCGCTCATCGCGCTGGACCTGGTCATCGTCGATCGCAAGCCGCATGAGGTCACCACCGGCGAAGCCGCCCGGTGGGTCATCTTCTACGTCGCCGTGGCCGTCGCGTTCGGCATCGGCGTCTGGGTCTTCGGGGGACACGACCCGGGAGTCGAGTTCTTCACCGGGTACATCACTGAGTACTCGTTGAGCGTCGACAACCTGTTCATCTTCATGATCATCATGACGTCGTTCAAGGTGCCCGCGATCCATCAGCACCGGGTGCTGCTGATCGGCATCCTGCTCGCGCTCGCCATGCGCAGCGTGTTCATCGCCGTGGGCGCCGCGCTGATCGCGCAGTTCGTCTGGGTCTTCTTCCTCTTCGGCGCGGTTCTCATCTGGACCGCGATCAGCATGGTCCGCAACAAGGACGAAGAAGAGGAATACGAGGAGAACGCGCTCACCCGCTGGGTGCGCAAGCTCTTCCCGGTCACCAACGAGTGGCACGGCCACAAGTCCTTCGTGAAGAAGGACGGCAAGCGCTGGATCACCCCGATGTTCCTGGTGATCGTCGCGATCGGCAGCGCGGACCTGCTGTTCGCGGTCGACTCGATCCCCGCGATCTTCGGCATCACGCAGGAGGCCTTCCTGGTCTTCACCGCCAACGCGTTCGCGCTGATGGGCCTGCGTCAGCTGTACTTCCTGCTCGGTGGCCTGGTCACCAAGCTGGTGTACCTGTCCTACGGCCTCGCGGTGATCCTCGCCTTCATCGGCGCCAAGCTGTTCCTGCACGCGCTGCACGAGTACCACGTGGTGCCGGACTGGCTGGACATCAACAACTGGGTCTCCCTGGGTGTCATCGTCGTGGTCCTGACGGTGACGACGGTTGCCAGCCTTCGCAAGGCGAAGAAGCTGGAAGCCGCTGAGCAGGAGTCTTCAATCAGTAGTTAGAGCTGCTAAGGATCGGGTACCGTCGGGGCCGTGCGTCCCGTTGACATCGAAGCCCTGACGGTCCCCGGCATCCCCGCGTTGCGCGGCGACCTGCTGCTCACCGCGGTGAGCAGGCCTGATCTGAAGACGAACAGCTACCGCGGCGGCCTGCGCAGGGTCGACCAGGGCGGCGGCGGGGAAGGGCCTTGGACCCACGGGGCCAAGGACTCCGCACCCGCCATCTCCCCGGACGGCAGGTGGGTCGCCTTCCTCCGCGCGGGGGAGGGGTCCGGGCGCGCGGCCAAGCCACAGGTGCACGTGATCCCCGCGGCCGGGGGTGACGCGAAGCGGATCACCGACCTGCCCCTCGGCGCGGGCGCCCCGGTCTGGGCCCCTGATTCCCGCCGGATCGCCTTCGTGGCCCGCGTGCCCGAGCCGGGCCGCTACGGCACGGAGAACGCGGACGGCGAAACGCCGGAGCCGGGCGAAGAAGCGCCGCGGCACATCACGAATCTCTTCTACCGGGTCGACGACGCCGGCTTCCTCAACGACCGTCCACAGCGTCTGTTCGTCGTGGACGCGGTCGCCGCGCTGGACGAGGACGCGCCCGCCGAGCTCACCCCGCTGACCGACGACCGCGCCGACGTCGACCATCCCTCGTGGACGGTCGACGGCGAGCAGGTCCTGATCACCGCGCCGCGTGACTGGGCCGCCGAAGACACCGTTCGTACGGATGTCTACGCCGTGCCCGCCGGTGGTGGCGAGCCCCGGCTGCTGGTCCGGACCCCGGGTACCGCGGACCGGCCGGTCGCCGCCCCGGACGGTTCGATCCTGTTCTACGGGGCCGAATTCCCCGGACTGGAGGACGTCGCCCGCAACACCGGGCTCTGGCACGCGCCGTGGCCTTCCGGTGACGAGCCTTCGCCCGCGCGGCGGCTGACCGACGTCGAAACGGTGGACTGCGACAGCGCGGCAAGCCCTCCGGTCGTCCTCGGCGACGAGGTCCTCGTCGTGGTCCGCACCCGCGGCGCCGCCGAACTGCACGCCGTTCCCCTCGACGCCGAGCTCGCCGAGCTGAAGTCGTTGCGCTACCTGGCGGGCGAGCGCGCGGCGGTGAAGTCGTTCGCCGTCGACGGCACGCGGATCGCCGCGGTGATCGGGACGCCCGAGAGCTCCGGTGACGTCGTGCTGCTGTCGGACGAGAGTCCCCACGTGCTCACCGACTACTCGAAGACGTTGCGGGACAACGGGATCCTGCCGCTGGAGGAACTGGACACGACCGCGCCCGACGGCTACCCGGTCCACGGCTGGATCGTCCGGCCCGAGGGCGACGGGCCGCATCCCGTGGTCTTGATGATCCACGGTGGACCGTTCGCGCCGTACGAATGGAAGGTCTTCGACGAGGCCCAGGTGCTCGCGGAAGCGGGCTACGCCGTCATCCTGGGGAACCCGCGCGGTTCCGCGGGCTACGGCGAAAGCCACGGCCGGAGCATCGTCCACGGCTTCGGCACGGTGGACGCGGACGATCTGCTGGCACTGCTGGACGAAGCGCTGAAGATGTCCAATTTGGACAGTGATCGCGTCGGCGTCATGGGCGGCTCGTACGGCGGTTTCATGACCAGCTGGCTCGCCGCGCACCACGGCGGCCGGTTCCGCGCCGCCTGGAGCGAGCGCGCGGTCAACGCCTGGGACTCGTTCGTCGGCAGTTCCGACATCGGCTGGTTCTTCGCCGGGGGTTACGTCGGCGACGACCTCGACGAGCAGCGCAAGCGCAGCCCGCTGACCTACGCGGGGAAGATCGACATCCCGTTCATGGTCGCGCACTCCGAACAGGACTGGCGATGCCCGCTGGAGCAGGCGCAGCGGATGTACGTGGCACTGCGGCAGAACGGCGTCCCGGCCGAGTTCCTGCTGTTCCCCGGCGAGGGGCACGAACTCACGCGTTCGGGGCTGCCGCGGCACCGGGTGCAGCGGTTCGACGCAGTACTGGAGTGGTGGGGGCGGCACCTCTGATCTTTCGGTCCCTGGGCCGCAATGAAGGGGCCTTTCATAGCAAAATTTGCTATGAAAGGCCCCTTCATTGCGCGAGAGGTCAGCTGAGAAGCGTGTAGTTCAGCTCTTCGCACACCCGACCCAGCGGGACGTCGAGCCCCGGATGGTCCAGCGGGAGCAGCACGTCCGGCGCGACCGGCAACGAGTTCCCGGCAGGCGGGTCCCACAGCGCGAGCGCGGGGCCGCCGGAGTCCATGGACGACCGGTACCAGACACCGTCGAGGTCGCCGAAGGCGGCGCGGATGGCGCGTGCCCAAGCTTGGGTGATCTTCTTCGGGCCGCTGGAGATCTCCTGCGAGGCGCCGACGCGGGTCGGCCACAGGCCGGCGAGGTCGAGCAGCCGCAGCGTGCGCGTCGGTCGCACGACGACCAGGCGCGGGCCGCGGGATTTGCGGTCGACCGTCGACGTGGTCTGGAAGACCTCCGCGATGCTCGTGCGCACGGTGAGGCCGAAGTACAGGACGCCGTTCCCGGGGTCGGTGACCGGGCGACCGCCGCGACCGGGGGTCTGCGGGTCGAAGCGGCCGTGCGGGAGCGGGCCGCTGTAGCGGAACGAGTTCCACTGCTGGGGGTGGTTGCCGTGCGCGGTGAAGATCCTGACCAGCCTGGTGCCGGGGTGCACCGTCACCACGTCGTTGGTGCGGTGCAGCTCCTTGACCAGGACAGAGCGTGCGGGCGGCAGGGGGAGCCGGGCCATACCTCGGGAGTCGTCCGTCCTTGTCGGGTGATCTTGCTCGGTGGGGTCAGCCTACGGCCTACCCCCGACTGAAATTTTCCGTCGTCGGGCAGAACACCTTAGCGTCTGGGGGTGAACCCGCGTCCGCGATCGCGTCGACAGGCTGCTACCTGGTCAAACCACTCACGCTCGCGCTCGATGGCGCTGACAAGCCGTCAGAACGGGGACCCGAGCATGGCCACCAGCTTGGCGACGTGCTCGGGATCGCCACCGGAGAGGAGCCATTGGCGCGGGGTGGCGGGATGGTCGTTGATCACCAGATCGGCCTGCGGGGTGCTCATGAACGCGGCGACGACGAGCGCGGGCTGGTCCTCGGGGACGGCGCGCAGCACGACCTCCAGGCCGGGCAGCACCCCGGAGCCCGCGAACTGCCAGGCGGGCAAGCGCCAGCCCTGGTCCTTCCAGCCGGTGAGCCTGCCCTCCTTCAGACGGTGTCTGATGCGGCTGTCGTCCACGCCCAGTGCTTTCGCCGCTTCCAGCACGCTCAGCGCCGAATCGGCGAGCACGGCGTGCGCGGCGACCGTGCGGGCACGGAAGTCCGGCTCGTCCTCGTCGCGCGGGGAGAGATCCAGGCCGACGTCGGTGAGCGCGGCGCGCTGGTCCGCCGAGAAATAATGCGACGGATCGGGGTTCGGTGGGGTCAGCCTCCGCGCCGCGTCCTCGACGAGGGTCAGGAACTCGTTGGCGTCGACCTTGAGGCCCGCCTTGGCGAGAACGTTCTCGAGCGCTATCGACATAGCGCCTAGGGTAACGCGTCTGTGCGGGTTCGTGCGGTCTCATCTCGGTTTCGTGGGTGAATTCACCAGAGATGAACACAGAGTGCACGGAATCAAACACGCGCAGTAGGCAATGTCGCCATAGTCTGCCGGGGTCGGGCGAGCTTGTCCAGGGCTTCGGCTTGACAGGTCGTAAGTAGGAATTTACCGTCCGGAAGGTAAACGATTTCTTCCCACCGCTTCGGAGAACCCGGCTGGCGTGGGGCCGGCTTGGGGGAACAAGGGGGTGGGGCGTTCCTGGGCGGCCGGTGCGAACCGGTCGCCCAGGCACGTCGTGCACCGGGATCTCCGGTTTCAGTCGCGCCGTGAACTCCGGCGCACGATCAGCTTCGCCTGCAGCGTCGTCGTGGTGGCTTTGCGCGTGCTGTCGCCGATCCGGGCGAGCAGCAGTTCGGCGGCGACCCTGCCCACCTCGTTCGCGGGCTGGGCGACCACCGTCAGTGGCGGGTCGATCAGTGTCGTCCACGGCGCGTCGTCGAACGACACGATCCCCACGTCCTGCCCCGAGCGCAGGCCGCGTGCGGCCAACGCCTCGAGAACACCGATCGCCATCGTGCTGTTGCCGACCAGCAGCGCGTCCGGCGGCTCGGATTCGTCGAGCAGGCTGAGCGCGGCGAGCCTGCCGCCCTCGGCGCGGAATTCGGCCCGCCGGGTGAGGGCGTTCTCCTCGCCGACGGCGTCGGTGTAGCCCGCCAGCCGGTCTTCGGCCGTGCGCACCCCGGCGGGCCCACTGACACAGGCGACGCGCCGGTACCCGCCGTCGATCAGGTGCCGCGTGGCGTCGCGGGCGGCGAGCCGGGTGTCGACCAGCACTTGGTCGCCGGTGTACTTCAGCAGCGGCCGGTCGACGGCGACCACGGGCGTGCCGCGCTCGGTCAGCCGGTCGACGTTGGTGGCCCGGCCGGTGGGGGAGAGCACCACGCCGGCGACCCGCTCTTGGAGGGCGACGTCGATGTAGCGCCGTTCCTTCTCCTCGTTGTCGTCGGCGTTGCACAGCACCACCGAATAGCCCGCGGTCTGCGCGATGTCCTCCACGCCGCGGGCGATCGCGGTGAAGAACGGGTTCTCCACGTCGGAGATGATGAGCGCGAGCACCGCGGTCTCCTGACGGCGCAGATTCCTCGCGAGCCCGTTCGGGTGATAGCCCAGTTCCGCGGCGGCCGCCTGCACCCGTGCCGCGAGTACCGGGTCCACAGTGGACTTCCCGTTGAGTGTTCTCGACACGGTCGCCGTCGAAACCCCGGCCTTCGCCGCCACGTCGTTGATGGTGGCCACCGTGACCTCCCCTTCTGCAGGTGTCTTGACACCTTCGCACGGGAAGAATAGCTTGGCCGACAATCGTTACCATCCGCTGATCGCGCTACTCGCGCTCGAAAGTGAGGACGTGCCGTGGGGGACCCGGGCCTGGTGCTCGGCATCGACATCGGCACTTCGAGTTCCAAAGGCGTCCTCGTCGATTCCCGGGGCACCGTGGTGGTGCGGGCTTCCAAATCACACGACACTTCCCGGCCCCGGCCAGGCTGGTACGAACACGACGCCGAAACCGTGTGGTGGCAGGATTTCCTGGCGCTGACAAGAGAACTTTCCGCGGGCGCCGGGGATCATCCCATCATCGGAGTGTCGGTCAGCGGGATCGGGCCGGTGCTGTTGCCTGCCGACGCTTCCGGGAAACCGTTGCGCCCGGCGATCCTTTACGGCGTCGACACCCGCGCATTCGACGAAATCCGCGAACTGAACCGGGAATTCGGCGAAGAATCCATTGTGGAACGCGGCGGGAGCGCACTCGGCTCACAGGCCGTCGGGCCGAAATGGCGCTGGCTCGCCAAGAACGAGCCGGAGGTGTTCGAACGGGCGGAACTCTTCCTGATGGCGAGTTCGTTCCTCGTGCTGAGGCTGACCGGTGAATACGTCCTCGACCATCATTCCGCGAGCCAATGCGACCCGATGTACGACCTGCGCGAGGCCCGCTGGGCGCCGGACCGGGTCGCCGCGATCGCCCCCGGCGTCGAGTTGCCCAGGCTCGCGTGGCCGACCGAGGTGGTCGGCTCGGTCACCGCCGAAGCGGCCGCGGAAACCGGCCTGCCGCAAGGAATCCCGGTGACGGCGGGCACGGTGGACGCCTGGGCCGAAGCGACCAGCGTCGGTGTCACCGCGCCCGGGGACACGATGCTCATGTACGGCACCACGATGTTCCTCATCCAGACGCTCGCCGATCCCCGTCCCGCGCCGGGGTTGTGGGCGACCCGCGGTGCTTTCCCCGGCACCTATTCGCTCGCGGCGGGGATGGCCACGTCCGGCGCGATCACCGACTGGCTGCGGGACCTCGTCGTCGGCGACTTCGGGGAACTGGCCGCGGCGGCGGGCGAGGTCCCGGCGGGCAGCCGCGGTTTGCTGTTGCTGCCGTATTTCGCGGGAGAACGGACACCCGTGCCGGATCCGGACGCGAGGGGCATCATCGCCGGGCTCACGACTTCCCATGGTCGTGCCGATCTGTATCGCGCGGCGCTGGAAGGCACGGCGTACGGGGTGCGGCACAACCTCGAAGCCATGCGGGAAGCCGGTGGCGGGACGCGCCGGTTCGTCGCCGTCGGCGGTGGGACGCGGGGCGGCGTGTGGACGCGGATCGTCAGCGACGTCGCGCGGATCGAGCAGGAGATCCCCGCGGAGACCATCGGCGCCGCGTTCGGTGACGCCGTCCTCGCGTCCTTCGCCATCGGGCGCGAACCGGATATCGAAGCCTGGAACCCCGTCGCCGAGATCGTCCGCCCGAGCGCGGACGCCGATGTCTACGACGAGTTCTACCCGCACTACCGAGCCCTGTACCAGTCCACAGTGGACATCGCTCACTTCCTGGCTCGGAAGAATTCGCTCGCCTTCACTCCGGAGAACTCCCGGCAATCCCGGCTCAAATGAGCTTGATCGGCGTAGCCCGCCGAGTACGCCAGCGAGGCGAGATCCGGCGCCGTTTCCGCGAGGCCGATGGCGCGTTGGAACCGGCTGACGCGCAGGTACGTCGCCGGGCCGTAGCCGACCGCGAGAGTGAACCGCCGCCGCAACTGCCGTTCCCCGGTGGTGAAGCGCTCCAGCGCGGCCGAAACGCGGGGAACGCCGCTGTCCAGCCTGGCGATCAACGCCGCGATCTCCCGGTCGGCTCGTCCCGCCCGGCGTTCCCCGACGACGTCGGTCAGCGAAGCGGCGCCGGAGAGCACTCGCTCGGCCAGCAGTTCGCCTTCCCCGCCCCACAGGTCACCGAGAGGAACACGCTGATCGCGCAGTTCGTCGGCGCCCAGCCCCAGGACGTCGCCCGCCCTGCCGGGCGCGAACCGCACGCCGCGAGCCTTGGCGCCCAGCGGCGTCTCCCAGGTCCAGGCCGTGGTGTCCGGCCCGGCGACGAAGACCTCGCCGCCGCATTCCACGAGGTCCACGCAGCCGTCGGGCACGATCCGCTTCGGCGCCTCGCCCGCGTCCTCCCACAGGCAGCGCACCACGCCGCCCAGCTCGCCGGGTGCCGTCGTCTCCCGATACACGGTTGCCATGATGCACCCGGGCTACGACAGAATCAGGACATGCCCGAGGGAGAGATCGATTCACTGGCCTGGATCCACGTCCGCGACCGCCGCCTGCTGTCGGTGCGGACCGAGGGAAAGGCCAAGTTCTACCTGCCGGGAGGCAAACGTGAGCCGGGAGAGGGCGACGTCGCCGGGCTGTGCCGGGAGATCAGGGAAGAACTCGGCGTCGAGCTCGACCCGCGGAGCTTCCGCTTCTTCGCGGTGCTGAACGAGCAGGCCGACGGCTACGCGGACGGCCGCCGCGTCCGCATGACCTGTTACACCGCCGACCATCGCGGGGAGCCCGCGCCCGGCCGCGAGATCGCGGAGTCCGCCTGGCTGTCCTCGGCCGACGCGCACCGCTGCCCGCCGGCGGGCAGGCGGGTGCTCGGTCTGCTCGCCGACGCGGGTCTCGTCGACTGAGTCCGGATCACTCAAAGTGAGCTGTTCGGCTCACTGCGTTTACGCTGATCGCCCCATGACCAGGCACTGTCCACTCACTAGGACACCCAATAGGGTGAATATCGGGTTTCTTCCCGATAACGGCTAACGCGGAGTCACCTTCGAACGAGAAGTAGTCGACGCACTCGACGGGAGTGCGCTCGGACGAGAGAAGACCTCTCCATGGGTGTTCCCACCGTGACCCCTCCGGCATCGGCGCCGGGGCAGGGTGCCCCCGGCAGGCTGAAGCCGCTGGGGACGGTCGTGGTCGTGCTGGGGGTGATGGCCGTCGCCGTCACGCTGACCGGTTACGTGCTGCCGAAGGCCTCGTCGCGGCCGGTGCAGAGCCCGCCCGTGCCGCAGGTCGAACAGGCCGCGGCCGCCGTGCGCACCGTCCTCCACTCGGTCGTCTACGAACTTTCCGGCGCGAAGGGCGCCCAGAACGTCACCTACGTCGCGCAGGGCTCGGAACTCATGCAGAAGACCGAGGTGACGGCGCCGTGGAGCACCACCTTCGAGCGCGAGAGCCAAGAAGGCCGCGACGAGTTCTACAGCCTCTCCGCGCAGGGGTCGGGCAGCGGCGCGCTGCGATGCCGGATCCTCGTCGACGGTGAGGTCGTCAGCGACCGCACCGCCCCCGCCGCGGGCGCTTCGGTGACCTGCACGGCCTGACCCGGCCCTGCGGCAGGATCATCCGCATGACGGATGGTGCGATCGCGTTCGGCCCGGTGCTCGCCGTGGTCCTGGCCGTGCTGGCGATCTTCGGCGCGGCCGTGGTGCAGTTCGGGCGGCTGGGACACGGCAAGGCGGTGCTGTTCGCGGCCGCGCGCGCCGTCGTGCAGCTCGCCGCCGTGTCGCTGGTGATCGTCGGGATCCTCGAATCGGGCTGGTTGACCGGCGGTTTCGTGCTGCTGATGTTCGCGATCGCGGCGGTCACCTCCGCACGCCGGATCGGGGTGGCGAAGGACCTGGCGTGGGTCGCGCTCGCCATCGCCTCCGGTGTGGTGCCGGTGCTGACGCTCGTACTCGCGACCGGGGTGGTCCCGTGGCGGCCCATCGCGGTCGTGCCGATCGCCGGCATCGTCATCGGCGGCGCGATGTCCGCGACCTCCCAGGCGGCCCGGCGTGCCCTGGACGAACTCGTGTCCCGGCACGGCGAGTACGAAGCCGCGCTGGCGCTGGGATTCCTGCGCCGCCCGGCCGCGCTGGAGATCTGCCGCCCCTCGGCGGGGCAGGCGCTGATCCCCGCTCTCGACCAGACCCGGACGGTCGGCCTGGTGACCTTGCCCGGCGCCTACGTCGGTGTCCTCCTCGGTGGCGCCGGGCCGGTGCAGGCCGGGGTGACCCAGGTGCTGGTGCTCATCGGGCTACTGGCCGCGGAGGCCGTGGCGGTGCTGGTCGTCGTGCACCTGGTCGCGGCCGGCCGGATCAGCCGAAAGGCGACTGAAGATGCGACGTGTCGTTGAACCGCCGCACCATCCAGTCGTCGCCCGACACCACCAGATGGGAGATCGAGCCGTTGTCCGCGCCGAGGAACGCGAATCGGTCCTTCGCGGCGCTGGCCTGCGCGAAGACCTCGCCGATGACGCCGCCGTGGGTGAACACGGCGATCCTCCGGTCCGGATTGGCCGCCGCGAGCCTGCCGATGGCGCCCCTGATCCGGTCGCCGAACGACTCCATCGTCTCCGCGCCCGGGATGACGTCCCAGCGCTGCTCGCGCCACAGCTGCTCGACGATCGGGTGGCCTTCGTAGGTGTAGCGCCGGAAAAGCCCGTTCTCCCAGTCGCCGAGGTGGATCTCCCTCAGGTCCGGCTCGACCTCCGGCGTGAGCCCGAGCTTCGCCGCCAACGGTGCCGCGGTCTGCGGCGTCCGGCGCAGTGTCGTCACGTACAACGCGGAGATCCGCTCGTCCGCCAGACGGCGGCCCACCCGCTCGGCGTGGTCCCTGCCCTCCGGCGCGAGGTCCGGATCGGCCTGCCCGTCGACGAGGTCGAACGGCGTGCTGCCCTTCGCGGGGGCCGATTCTCCGTGGCGGACAAGGAAGATCTCGGTCGCGCCGGGCGGGGGTGAGAACCGGTGCTGGCGGTATTCGACTTCCTGCTCAGGGGTGCTCATGTCCGCCGACGATACCGATTCACCCCAGCTGTTTGTCCACGAAGCACCAGCGCCAGGTCTCGCCGGGTTCGTGGCTGCGCATCACCGGGTGCAGGCTGTCGTGGAAGTGCTCGGTCGCGTGCTTGCCCGGTGAGGAGTCGCAGCAGGCGACGTTCCCGCATTTGACGCATTCCCGCAGATGCACCCAGGTCATCCCCTTCTCGACGCAGACGGCGCATTCGTCAGGCGCATTAGGCTGGACTTCTGGCCAACTCTTGGTCAGATGTTTGCAGGATCCCGCCGTCGCAGCGGGGGTGCGCAGTTCCCGATCGGAGTCCGGCACGGCCTCCTCCTCCCTGTCCAGCATGGATTCCTCGATGTCGAGGCGTTCGAGGATCCGGCGCAGGACATCATCATCGGCCATCCCGGAGTCACGCGCCTCCAGGAACTTCTCCCGTTCGACCTCGAGCAGCCGCAACCGCAGCCGCCGATAGGCGTCACTCGGGGTTTCGGTCAGCGTGCTCTGCCTGCCGAGCTCCTCCCAAGCCGAGTCCGAGCGGTGCTGGAGACGGCTGCGCAGGCGTTCGACGATGTCTTCCGGGTCTTCGGGAGTCCGGATCTTCTCCAGCTCTTCGAGCGCGGCCCTGGTCATGTCGTGGAGGACGGCCGCCTCCTGCAACGCGTCCACGGCCGGATCGGGCGGCGGCAGTTTCAGGCGGCGGACCAGCACCGGCAGCGTCGTCCCGTGCAGCAGCAGCGTTCCCGCCACGACGACGAACGCGACCAGCACCAGTACGGCACGCTGCGGAGTGTCCGCGGGCAGCACGAACGCCGCCGCGAGCGTGACGACCCCGCGCATCCCCGCCCACGCGATCACCGCCGAGTACCGCCACGGCCAGGCGTGACGGCCGAACAGCCGCCGTGCCAGGCCGATGCCCGCCATCCAGACGATCCGGGTGACGATGGTCGCGGCGAGGGTGGCGGCACAGATCAGGACCAGTTCCAGCGCGGTCAGCCCGCTGTCACCGACCTCGGACATGATCCGGCGGACCTGGAGCCCGATCAGCAGGAAGACGATGTTCTCCAGCAGGAACTGGATGGTCTGCCAGTTCAGCCTGCTGGCCAGCCGGGAGCGGCCCGATAGCATGCTCGGCGCCTTGTGCCCGAGGATCAGCCCCGCGACGACCACGGCGATCACGCCGGAACCGTGGATCGCCTCGGCTGCCAGATAGGCGACGAACGGAACCACCAACGACAGCGCGGTGTCGGTGACCGGATCTTCGAGCCGGGTGCGGATCAGCGCGGCGAGCGCGCCGACGGCGAACCCGATCACCAGCCCGCCACCGGCGGCGAGCAGGAAGTCCCCGCCGACCTGCAGAAGGCTCACCGAACCGGCGATGGCCGCGATGGCGGTCCGCAACGCGACCAGCGCGGCCGCGTCGTTGAACAGGCTCTCGCCCTCCAGCAGCCGGGTCAGCTTGCGCGGCATCCCGACCTTGCGGGCGACGGCGCTGGCGGCGACCGCGTCGGGCGGCGCGACCACCGCGCCGATCGCGAGCCCGGCGGCCAGCGGCAGGCCGGGGATCACCAGCCACGCCACGACACCGACCGCGGCCGTGGTGAAGATGACGAGCCCCACCGAGAGCAGCAGGATCGGCCCGCGGTTGCGGCGGAAGTCGATCAGCGAGGTGCGGATCGCGGTGGCGTACAGCAGCGGGGGCAGCAGCCCCAGCAGCACGACCTCCGGATCCAGTTCGTACTCCGGGACGCCCGGCACGTACGAGGCGACGACCCCGACCGCGATCAGGCACAGAGGCGCCGACCAGTCGAGTTTCCGCGCCGCGGCGGTGACCAGGAGGACGGCCACGACCAATGCCACGAGTTCTACCGCGATCTCCACGTCGCTCATCATCACCCGGAAGCCTCGGTGCGCGCGCACCGAGGCCGGGCTACCGCTCCTCGAACCGCACCAGGTTGCCCGCCGGGTCGCGGAAAGAGCAGTCGAAGGCGCCGTAGGACTGCTTCTTCGGTTCTTGGACGACGTCCGCACCCGCCGCCTGGACCCGGTCGAAGGTCCCGATCAGATCCGGGGTGGACAGCACGACGATCCCGTGGACGCCCTTGGCCATCAGTTCGGCGATCGTGGCGCGTTCCTCGCCGGTGATCTCCGGGCCGTCGGCCGGGGGATGGAGCACGAGCGACGTCTCCGGCTGCCCTGGCGGGCCGACCGTGGCCTGGAGCGGGCTTTCGGCACGCACTTCGAAGCCCAGGATGTCGCGATAGAAGGAAAGTGAAGCCTCGAGATCGTCCGCGGGAAGGTAGGACGCTCGAATCGAGAGGGTCATGCGACTCAAGGTAGGTCGGCGCGCGGCGGGGTCGCTTCTCGATTCCTGATCGGTCGCATGACCTGTTTGACGACGCAGCCGGGCATGCCGCGGCCGTCCTCCGCCGCCTGTTTGCGGTACGCGCTCGGCGAGATGCCGACCAGTTCGGAGAACCGCGTGCTGAAGGTGCCCAGCGACGAGAAACCGACGTCGAAGCACACTTCGGTGACCGACATGTCCCCGCGCCGCAGCAGCATCATGGCCCGCTCGATCCGGCGGGTCATCAGGTAGCTGTAGGGCGATTCGCCGTACGCGGCCCGGAATTCGCGGCTCAGGTGCCCGGCGGAGACGTGCACGCCGCGGGCCAGCGCCTCGACGTCCAAGGGCTGCGCGTAGTCGCGATCGATCCGGTCGCGGACACGGCGCAGCATCGCGAGGTCCCGCAGGCGCGGGTCGGGTTTGCCGGTCACCCGGAAAGCGTAACCCACGCGAGTACGGGAAAGGCCCCCTTCGCCAGGCGGCGAAGGGGGCCTCAGGCGACTCCCGGTCTAGAGGGTGATCTTGTCGATATTGGGGCCGCCGTTCGCCGTGGTGGCGACCGCCCTGATCTTGTTCACTCCCGCCGCCAGTGTCACCTTGACGGTTCTGGTCGTCCAGTTCGGCCAAGCCCCGGTGCCGCCGAAGCCGACACCGGACGCGCTGATCGTGCCGTTGACCGAGAAGTCGAGCGGCCGGTTCGCCGTCGTCCCGTTGGCGTAGCGGACGACCACGTCGTAGGTGCCCGCGGCCGGCACGTTCACCGTCCACTCGACCGAGCTGCCCGCGACGTTGTCGTAGTTGACGAACCCGGTGCCGGTGAACCCGGCGTGGTTCGACTCGACCGCGCCCTGGTCGATCGCGGCGTCCTCCGCCTGGTAATCGACCGGGTTGCCAGGACCGGGGCCCGACCCGTCGGCCGGAACGGTCTGCGTGCCGGTGTTCCAGCCCGAGACCCGCACCGAAGGCTTGGAGCCCTTGAGGTCGGCGGTGCGGTACTTCGCGGTCAGTGTGGTCGTTTCACCCGGCCACAGGCTCACCGCGTTGTCGTTCCACTCCACCGGGAGCACCGGCTTGCCCGCGGCGTCCACGACCTTCGAGTCGACGTAGAACGCCGGGAGCTTGCCGCCCGAGGTGTTCTTCAGCGTCACGGTGGTCGTGGTGGTGCCGTCGCCACCGGCGACCGACTTCGCCGTCGCGCTGACCGCGGACTGCCCGAGGTTCTTCAGCCCGGACAGATCGGCGTAGCCCGACTGGGGCGTGTAGTACCAGTCGCTGCCGGCCCAGTTCAGCGTGTCGGCCTTGGTGGAGAGCCAGTACACGTTCCGGCTGACCTCCTTGCCGGAGGAGTCGGTGAGCACCAGCTTCGCCAGGTAGGTCGTCGAAAGCCCGCTCACCGCCGGGACGGTGACCGCGGTGGCCTTGGCGCCCAGCGCGCCGACCGACAGGCCGGTCTTGGTGTTGCTGTACTTCTCGGTGCCGTCGAGGTTGTACAGCTTCGTGGTCGCCGTCAGCCCGCTCGCCGCGTTCGACGTCTGGTTGATCACCACGACCGAGCGATTGTCGTGCGAATACTGGATGTGCAGCGGCTCATTGGCCTTCTTCGCCCCGTAGTAGGCTCCGTTCTGGTCCATGTAGGCGTCGAACAGCTGCCAGTGCAGCGAAGTCCACGGGCTGTTGAGCATCCAGTAGATCAACCCGGTCGACGGGTTGGTGGAGTCGGTGTAGTTGCGTGAGTGCGATTCGAACTCCGCGCGGACGTTCTCGTACTGGGCGAGCTGCGCCTTCCGCACGAAGTCGTTCAGGTCGGCCGGCGCGCCGTAGCGCTTGGTGAGCGCGTTGCCGAACAGCTTCAGATCCGCGAACGTCGTCGACGAAGAGCGGTGGTACTGGGGTGCCGATGGGTTCTTCCACATCGTTTCCAGTTCGCTCGCCGACATCATCCGCTTCAACGTGTCCATCGTCGGGATGTCGACGCCGGCGCTGGTCTCCGAGTTGAAGTTCCACGCGCCGCCGCGATCCTTCTGCGACTTGTCGTACCAGTAGACCGGCGGGACGTAGTCGTACGGGCCGTTCATCTTCATGCCGGAAGCGCCCGTGATCGGGGACGGCCTCTTCGACGCCGACGGGATCACGGGGAGCTGGAAGTCGGCGGCCTTCATCGCGTCGAGGTAACCCTGCTCGATCCGCCTGTCCGGCGCGAAGTCGCTGCCGATGTGGAACGAGATGACGCTCGGGTGGTCACGCAGACGTTCGGCCTCCGAGAACATCGAAGCCTTGGCGATCGGGTAGTCCGACTCGACCCATGGCTCGCCCTTCTCCTCGCCGTTGACGTGCCCTTCCCATTTGTCGCAGCATTCCCAGCCCGGCATGGTCAGCACGCCGAGGTCGTCGGCGATGTCGAAGAACTCGTCCGGCTCGATGTGGCCTTCCAACCGGACCGTGTTGAGTCCGAGGTTCAAGACGTACTTGAGCTTGTCGGCCGCCGCGGTCTCGCTCCAGCGCAGGAAGAGGTCCGGGGTGTAACCGCCGCCGCGGATCAGCAACGGTTTGCCGTTGACGCTGTACTGCCGTCCGCCACTGGAGTTCAGCGGCGCCTTGACGTCACGGACGCCGAACTTCGACTTCGAGGTGTCCGACGGCGTGCCGCCGACACTCGCGGTCAGGTCGAGTTCGTACCGGTGCTGGCCGCCCATCCCGGCGGGCCACCAGAGATTCGGCTTGTCGAGGCCGACCAGGCCGAAGGTGACCGTCTTGCGTTCCTTGGCGGCCAGCGAGACCGTCTGGGTGATCGGCTTGCCCGCGACCGTGCCGGCGACGGTGGCCTGCACCGCGTTCGCCGAGTCGTTGCGGACGTCGGCCTTCACCGTGAGGTCGGCGTGGTCGAGCGAGGAGTTCAGCTTCTGGACCACGTGGGCGCTGCGCAGCGCGACCGGCCCGCTGCGGCGGACGAGGACGTCGCGCACGATGCCCATGTTCTGGTCCGGCGGGGTCTGCGCCCAGTCGATCCAGCCCATCGAGAGGTCGTTGTTGGGATCGTTGGGGTAGACCTTGAACGCGACGCTGTTGACGCCCTGGCGCACGTGCGCGGTGATGTCCAGGTCGTGGCGGGTGTAGGCGCCGTTGACCTGGTCCTTCGTCGCGATCTTGGTGCCGTTGACCCAGACGTCGGCCTTGGAGAGCACGCCGCTGAAGTCGAGATAGGTGCGCGACGACGTGTCCTCGACGTTCAGGTCCGTGCGATACCACCACGGCACGGCGAACTGCGCGGTCGGGACGTTCTTCATGTTCGTCGAGTAGAACGGGTCGGCGTACTTGCCGTTCTGCAGCAATCCGGCGTAGACCGTCGAGCGCGACGACACCGGGTACCAGCCGGTGGTGGGGAAGCCCGGCTTCGAGACCGCCGAGTCGTCGCTGACCTGTGCCGAGGACTGGATCACGTAGCCGGGGATCGGGGTGGCGTTGCCCGCGGCGGCGCCGACGGACAGCGGCACGGCCACCTCCGCGCCGGTGGCGGCGGGAGCGGTGGTCACCCCGCAGACCGCGGCGGCCAGCGCGGTGACGGTCAAGGCCAGTAACGGGATCCGTGTTCTCTTCTGCCGAAAACTCACGAGCGCGCCTCCTTGGGCACACGGCGGCGGACCTGGGCGGAAATCGTTAAGAAAGTTCCCTAACAATGTTGGGGGAGATAGTAGCCTCCACTCCGCGCCGGGAACAGACCCTTGCACCGGGTTCGTCAGCGCTTGCTCAGCTGACGGGCGCCACGTAGATCCACTGTCCGTCGACGCGGACGAAGCGGCTGTTCTCGTGCATGCTGCCGGGCCGGCGATCCTGGCGGTAGTGGGCCCGGAACTCCACGGTGCCCTCGTTCTCCAGTAGTCCGCCGCCGGTCTTGCCGAGGATCTCGAGGAACGTCCAGCGCTGTCCCGGATCGAGCTCGAGGTCCTCAGGCCGGGTCTTCGGGTGCCAGGTCTTCGTGAGATACGCGGTGTCGCCGACGGCGAACGCGCTGAACCGCGACCGCATCAGGAGTTCGGCGGTCGGCGCGGTCGCGGCTCCCCGGTGGAAGCGGCCGCAGCAAACGCCATACGGCTCGCCAAGGCCGCACGGGCAGCGGGATTCGTCGGTGATCACAGGCACGCCGCCGATTGTGTCATCGCGCCGTCGCGGTGACTTCGAGGTCTCGCGCCTGCTTGAGCCAGCCGGTGAACAGGTCGGCGTCGATATCCTCGACGGAGCGCAGCTTGACGTGCGCCATCTCCCGCGCGCTCGCCTCCAGCCTGCCGGACTCGTCGTCGACGAGCTGTCCCTTCCAGAGGGCGAAGGTGACGTACGACGAGTACGCCTTCATCAGGCAGACAAGGTTCTTCCCGGCGGCTTCGCCCACGCTCCAGGTCGGGGAGGCGTGGTACATCGCCTCCGCGGAACCCGGCAGGGCGGCGTTGACGATCGGGCGCAGCGTGGTGGCGACTTCCCGCAGGTTCTCGGGCAGAACGGCGATGTAGTCGTCGACATTCGCGAACTTGGCCATGACTGGATCTCCCTCGGTCGGTGTGCTGCGTTGAGCTAACCGTCCGAAGGTTCAAGTTGTCAAGACAAAAAAATTAGTCGGTGGGTTTGTATGTCTGACCTCGCGCTTCCAGGGCTTCGCGGATGATGCGGAGCGCTTTGGGGCCGACGCCGTGCAGGCTCGCGAGTTCGGCCTCGGTGGCGCGGGTGAAGTCCTCCAGGCGCGTGTAACCTGCGCCGGTGAAGGCCCGTGTCGCCGGTTTGCCGATGCCGGGCGGCAGGTCGCTCTGGTCGTCCATGGGATCCATTGTGGTCGCTGGTGCGGGGTCAAGGTGCGGGAAACTGGACGGCCACTTCGACAGTGGTCTCCAGCGTCGCCTCGCTCGGCCGACCGGCCTCGGGAGCGGACTCGGCGATCACGACCAGCTTCTTGGCCAGACGAGAGTCGTAGCTCTCGCCGGTGAAGCGGCTACCGTGCCGCACCTCGCCGAAAAGCGCGACGTTGCCGGTGTCGTCCCTGTCGACGAGCCTTTTCAGGTCGCTCGCCTCGCTCGCCACCGGCATCTTCACCCACGCGACGGACACGATGATGGTGTTCCCGGCGCCGTCATCGACGGTGATCGCCATGCGATCGAGGTCGACGCAAGGGTGGTGCAGGAAGAAACGCTGGACCTCACCGAAGGAATGCGGACCGCATTTCAGTTCCCGTTTCGCGGTTCTCTTGAGCTGGCGCCAGCCCAGGCGCTGCCATGCTTCGGAGTGACGGCCTTTTTGTGCGGACTTCTTGCTGGAGCTCTTGCCTTTGAGGGCCTGGCTCGCGGCGGAATCCAGGGAGGCCGCTGTGCCTCCGCCTATTCCACTGGTGGCGGCCACGACCACTCCCGCGGTGGCCAGCGCGCCCGCACCGTACTTGTATTTGATCCAACGACCGTCCGGGCCACGTGGTTGATTCACCATGACGCACTCCGTCCCCTCCCAAGTCCGGAACGGCCGATCCTGCTCCGGGTTTTGCCGAGGAATCGAGGACTCTTTCGCCAATACGCCCGAACGGAGTAGCAGATCTTCGGGATTCCGCCGGTACTGAACAGTTTTCAGGGGAGGGTCTCTCGCTCTCGGCTCAGCTGCCGTGGGCTCGTTGCCTGAACGAAGGGTGGTGAGTGGCGGCTGTGTGGATTTTGGTGCGTTGGGTGACCCGAAATCCACGCGGTCGTGCGTGATCGGTCCGGTCGGGGCCTTCTGCTGGCTCCTGGTTGTCGTTCCGTGAAGGACTCCTTGAGGGACTCTGGGTCTCTCAAGGAGTCCTTCACGGAACGGGACCACCCCCGCGAGGCTCAGCGGCATCGGCAGTCGCGACTTGAGCGCGTGAAGGAGGCCTTCACGCGCTCCCGGGTACGTGAAGGACCCCTTCCTGTACCTAGGCGCAAGGAAGGGGTCCTTCATGTACTTCAAGTCCGGTGGGCATGGCGAGGGGCCCGTCGCCGGTGTGGCTGGCGGGCTCCTCGGGTCACACGTGGTGGAGGGTGTTGCGCCGGGGTTTCTGTAGCGGATCTCGGTATTGGGGTGGGATGAACTCCGGTAACCCATCGGCCGCCATCCGGACTTCCCAATCACCGTGATGGATCAGCCGGTGGTGGAACCCGCACAGCAGTACGAGGTTCCGGAGGTCGGTGGGGCCTCCGTCTGCCCAGTGGTGAATGTGGTGGGCGTGGCAGTTCTTGGGCCGCCGGTGACAGCCGGGGAAGGCGCAGCCGCCGTCCCGGATGTTCAACGCACGCCGCTGGCCGGGGGTGACGAACCGTCGCAGCCGCCCCACATCGAGAGGTTCACCAGCGGCGCTCATCACGACCGGCAACATCAGGCAGTCGCAGGCCGCCAACCGGGCTTCGCGGGCCGTCATGGTCCCGACAAAGTCGAGGCAGGCGGTCCCGAGACCGGACTTCAACTCGTCGAGTCCGATGGTGACATGCAGCAGAGTGCGGTAGCCGCTGGTCCCGGGCTGATCCGGGCACGCGATCGCCAGATCCAGGATGTCGACCCACGCGTCGCCCATGCGCTCGCATTTCATCCGCAGATCCGCTTGACCGAACTCGTCCACCGGCCGCGGCGCCGCATACGCCTCCAAAGCCGCCGCCGTGCGAGCACCCGTCTCATCATCAAGGAGACCAGTCAGCTTCCAGAACCCGTCCTTGCGGCGCTCCAAAGTGATTTCCCGGCGCGGCGGAGCGGGTTCCGGATCCTTCGGTTCATTGCCGTCCGGGTCCAGCAGCGCAAGCAGGTTCGCTTCGGCGTCGGCGAGCTGGCGAGGTCCGGCGTCGCGGGCGAGGGTGGCGAGGATCTTCTCCGCACTCGCCCGATCCTCGGCAGAGGTCTCGGCCGGGAGCTTCTTCAAGATCTCCAGGATCTGATCGATCCGCTCATTCCCGACCAGCCCCTCGGCGGCCACGGCGGCGGTGGCGGGCGCGACAGCAGGAACTTCGGTGCCGTCCAAAGCGCGGGTCGGGTTCAACGCGATCGCGCGATTCACCACCGCACGCGCCTCACCGACCGACAATCCCGCTATATCGGCGAACCAGTTCGCCGTGCGGCCATACCCGTACAAGTCTTTGACGCCCCGAGACTCGACCTCCGCCAAATACCGCCCCAGTCCGGCGGTGGCCATCCTGATCACCTGCAACGACTGCTGCACGCCGTGGGCAAGCTCCAGCTTGCCGGCGCGCCACAGTTCTTGCGGCAATTCGGGAAGGAAAGTCTCGGACACCACTCAATAATACCGCAAAACAATCGAACAGGCGTTCGTAATTTTAAGCGACAGCGAAATCGAACGAACAACACTGAAGAGTGACGGCGCCGATAATGAGCCCACGTCTGCGTCACCGAATCGAACCCGCCGACGTCCCGAGTAGCCGACAAAGGCGGTCACCTAGCATCGGCCTCATGACGACAGTGGAACTGACCCGCTTCAAGGTCCCGGCCGACCGCGCGGACGAACTGCTCCAGGCCCGCCCCGCGATGCTCGCCGACTTCCGGGCCGACCGGGAGGGGTTCCTCGACGCTCAGCTGATCCGGGTCGACGACGAGACGTGGCTCGACGTCGTGTGGTGGCGTTCCTCCGAGGACTTCGCCGTGTCGCGGGAGAAGGGGGCGAATCTGCCGGGGATCAAAGCCTTCTTCGCGCCGATCGCCGAGTTGGTCTCCGCCGAGGAGGGCACTACCGGGGACTATCACGCCTAGGCCGTGTCCGGTAAGTCTGTTCGATGGGCTTCGTGATCCAGGTGGTTCCTGGCGGTGCGGGCGGATCGGCCTCGTACCGGGTCGTACTCGGCCGCGTCCGCCCGTGCCGTCAGGGACCACCTGGGCGCGAAGACCGCGAACATGACTTACCGGACACGGCCTAGCCCACATGCCGGGACGGGAAATATCGTCGTCGTCGAGCCGTTGACCTGGGAGAACGAGCAAGGTTACGGAAGGGATCGGCGATGAGCACAAGCCTGGACACGTTCACGCGGGACTGGCAGGGCTGGAAGACCGAGCGCGAGCGCGATCTCGCCGATCCGCTCGGCTGGCTCGCTCTGGTCTCGCTCGACTGGCTCGAGGACAAGCCGCGCGCGTACGAGGGGCTGCCCGGCGTGTGGTGGCAGGACGCCGACGCGGCGTACCTCGATCCGCAGGGCGCGGATCTCTCGCACGATGGTGAACGGGTCGCCGGAGTTCGTCGCTTCGAGCTGGTCAACAGTGGTGCGACCACCCGGGTCGTCGCGGGTGACATCGAGATCGAGGTGGCGCGTCGCGGCGGGTACCTGATCCGGACGCATGACCCGAAGGCGCCGGTGCTGAACGCATTCCGCGGTGTCCCGGCGTACGAGCCCGACCCGGCCTGGGTGCTGTCCGGGACCTTCGAGCCCTTCGACGAGCCGCGGCCGACCACGGTCGGCGCGGTCGTCGAAGGGCTCAGCCACGTCTATGTCTCTCCGGGCGTCGTGCGTTTCGAGCACGACGGCGTGGAGCACACGCTCACCGCGTTCAACGGCAAGAAGGACGGCCTGCTCATCCTGTTCACCGACGCCACGAGCGGCGTCACCACTTACGCGGCGAACCGGTCGCTCGCGGTGCCGTCGCCCGCCGAGGATGGATCCGTCGTCCTCGACTTCACCCGCGCGACGAATCTGCCGTGCGCGTTCACCGACTTCGCCACCTGCCCGTTGCCGCCGGCGGGCAACGATCTGCCGTTCGCGGTGGAAGCGGGGGAGAAGCTGCCTTACGAGCGCCCACACTGAACCGTCGCGAGCGCCGTCATCGCCTCCTGTTCGCGCTGAGCCAGCTCGGACAGGACGGCGGACGCGTCGGCCAGGTGCCGGGCGTCGCCGGTTTCCCCTGCCCGGGTGAACAAGTGCGCTACTTCGGTCCACAGTGGAGCGATCTCGCGGTACTTCTCATACGCGGTTCGGAGACCGGCGTCATCGACGAAGGCAGTGCATTCTTCGAGGAAGTCGCGGTAGATCCGGCGGAAGAGCGCGCCGCCGGTCCCCGCCCGTTCCATCAGGACGGCGGCCTGCGGCAGGTCGCGTGCCGGATCGCTGCCGCGGTCCAGCCACTTCCGCACCTGGACGGCGGCTTTGCCGATCCCGCGGTACCCGAGGTTCGCGATGGGCGGGGCGAGGAACTCCGCCGCGTTGGCCCGCACAGCATCCCGGAGGACGTCCGAAAGCGGCTTAAGCGGCTCATCGGCGCGAAGAGTGAACGAGCGGTTCTTCGCCGTCATGGGGCCCTTCTCCCCGCGGGCGCGTTCCAGGCTCTCCAGTGAGGTCGATACGGAGCCACCCTGCTGCGCCGTGTCGACAAGGAAGGCGGTTTCCTGGTCGTAGCCGCATAGAGCGGCGAAGTGCCCTCCGAAGTGGACTTTCGACGTGAAGTACTCCAGGTGGTACGAGTCGAGTTGCAGGCCGACCGGCGCACCGGCGTCGATCTCCTCGGCCACGTTCCGCCACGCCGTGCGCGCCGACGTCGTTTCCTTGACCCGCAAGGTCAAGCCGAGACGGTCGGCCAGCTTCCGGGTGATCTCGAAGGGTTTACTGCGCCCTCCGAGGAAAGGGAACGGCAGATTCTTCCCGTCCCAGTAGATGAAGCCGAGGCCTTCGCCGAGTCCGAACAGCATCGGTTCGGACAGTTCGATCCCGGCGTGCCGCAGGAGGACGTGGAGCGTGCTGGTCTCGCAGTGCTCTCCGCCCGCGGTGTCGACGCCGTCGAGGATCACGAGGTCACCGGCCAGGCGATCTCGGTGCGGTAGGACTCGGGCGCGACCGACGGCCCGGGCGCCACGAGGTACAGCTCCTCGGCGGGCCCGGCCGGGACGAGGTCGCGTTCGGCGATCCAGCGGCCGAGCGATCGGTACGCGGTCTCGACGTCGTCGTAGTCACCCTCGTGGATCGTCGCGACGAGCAGGCCCCCGGGAAGCTCGTCCGCGCCGATCTCGCCGTCATCCCGCACCGGCCCGTCCACCGGGACGAACAGTTCGACGGTCAGCTCATCGGGATCATCTGTGAGGTATCGGGTCCCGGGTGGGCCGGACGGCATGACTCCTTGCGCGGCGAGCACCGCGAACAGCCGCCCGTACGCGGGGCCGATCAGTTCGGCCAGGCCGCTCAGCGGCGTCCGGATCGACAGGCGGGCGATCGGCTGCGGCGTGCGCACGCGTTCGTAGACATGCAGCCACCGTGTCGGTTCGGCGAGCACGGAGTCGAGCCTGCCGCTGATCGCCGCGAGTTCCGCGGCCCGCGCCGCCACCCGGTCGTGATGCCGTTTGATCGAGGCCTTCACCTCGTCCGGCGTATCCGCGTCGAGGATCTCGGCGATCTCGGCCAGCGGCACCTCCAGCTCCCGCAGCCGCCGGATCAGGCCCGCGCGGGCGAACTGGCCGAGCGAATACCGGCGGTACCCGGTGCCGGGGTCGATCTCCGCGGGCACCAGTAGCCCGATCCGGTCGTAGTTCCGCAGCGCGCGGACCGACAGCCTCGTGGCGTGCGCGAACACGCCGATCGGCATCAAGGTCGTCATGGGACCAGCCTGAACCCTCTCCCGGGGAGAGGGTCAAGCCGGTACCTCACCCCAGTGACAGCCGATCGAGATCCGGGGCGGACGCGTGGTCGTTGTGCAGCTTGATCGTGTTCGCCCCCGCTCGCAGTTCGACCGGCACTGCCGTCGTGAGCCGGGTGTTGTTGCCCGCGCCGTCGACCTTCACTTCGATCGGCGTGCCGCCGTTGACCGTGACGAAGTACGAGCGCGGCCCGTTGACGGTGAAGTCGATGTACAGGGTGTAGCGCCTGGTCTCGGGCACGGTGACGTCATCGAACCGCACGGACGAGTCCGGATCGCCGCCGATGTTGCGGACCTTCTGCCCGCCCGAGCACACCCCGCAGTTCGTGACGCCCGCGTCACCGACGTCGTTCGCCGAGTCTTCGGCCTCCCGCATGAAGACCCGGTCCGCGGGCCGTGGGCTCACCCGCACCGGCTTGCTCACCGTTTTCGCCCGCCCGAGCAGGTCGAACGACGCGGTGACCGGGATGTCGGCCGCGGTGACGCCTTCGGGAGAGACCAGCGTCCACGAGGCTTCGAGCTCGTCCCCGACCCGCATGGACGCCGCCGCGGCCGGAGCACCTTGAAGGGTCCAGCCCGCCGGGACGACCGGCGCCATGGTGACCTTCCCGATCGTGTCGTCGGCGTCCAGCCGCAATTTCGCGGTCACCCGCAGGGACTGCCGTCCCGGTGCAAGCCATTGGACACCACCGGGTTCGACCGTCAGGGTCGTCTTCGGCGTGTAGGACGGCGGAGGCAGGGGAGCGATCGCGATCCGGTCGAGGCCCGGACCCGAGGGGGCGTTGCTGAACACCTTGACGGTGTTGGCGCCGGCCTTCAGCGCGACGGGGATCTCCGCCGAGGTCACGACTCCCGGTGTGCCGGCATCGATCGCGGTCTCGACGGGAGCACCGCCGTTGACGCTCACCGCCGCCGAAGTGGCGGGACCGCCCGTGGTGTCGAGCTGGAGCCGGTAGTCGCCGGCTTCCGCGACCATCACGCCCGGATAGGTGACCGAGTCGCGCGCGCCGCCACCGAGTCCGGTGACCTGGAACGATCCGGAGCAGGACGAACACCGGCCGAGGCGGGCGCGGCCGTCGTGATCGTTGCGGAAAGACTCGGCCTCCAGCGGAACCTGCGCGCCCAAGACCGAATCCGGGTAGCCGTAGGCCACCTTGATCTCATCGATCGCCAATTGCCGGTAGAAGGGTTTCGCTTGTGGCCCGGACCAGGTGTTCAGCACCTCGAGTTTGATGAACCGGGTCTGCCGTTCGCCGAAGTCGATGAACTGCACACCGCGGGCGCTCGGCATCGCGCCGGTGCGGACCGGCTCGCCCCAGTTCCGCCCGTCGTCGCTGACGTAGACGCGATAGTCCTTGATCCGGGACGAATCCTCCGGCCTGCCGAACGATTCGCGAGCGTGCGTCGGCGACATCTCACGCTGATTCACCGCGAGGTAGGTCGCCGACCGCCGCCTGCCGAGGTCCAAGGTCAGCGAGACCGGCTGCTTGCCGTCGGCGTCCCAATAGTTCTCGAAGTTCCCGTCGACGAGATTCGACGCCGGATGTCCGGCGCGTGAAGACGAAGCGGTCGCCTTGATCGTGCCGGAGTCGTGGAAGTACCGCTGCCCGGCCGTTTCCACCTTGAACACGGTGTCGTAGGTGTCCCAGTCCTTGATGTCCACAATGGTCAGATAGCCGCCGGATTGGCTGAAGCGCAGAGGTTTTCCCGTGCGTACATCGGACACCCCGGTCACCTTGTAGCCGTTGTCGCGCAAGCGGAGAAGGTCGGTGCTCGGCCGGGTGATCACGTGGAGGTACTGCGTGCGGGCGCCGGGCTCGACGGTGATGACGCCGTGCGCGCCGTCGTTCCAGAACCCGGGCCGCATGCCGCCGTACATGTACCCGCCGCCCTCTTTACCCTGCAGGGACGACTTGATCGGCGGCACCCAGCTCGCCATGAAGTTGTTGTACGCCTCCTGCCGCGGCGGGAACTTCCCGTTCACCATCGGGGTTTCGGCCATCAAGGACTTCATCGACGAACCCGCGTTGGCGATGTAGCGCCCGGTGGACAGCCGGAAGTCGACGGCCTGATCGGTGCCGTCGTACCACCAGGCGCCGTTGGTCGGCAGTTTGTAGTCGGCTTCGGTGAGCCGAGGCATCGGGGTGAACGCCGCCTGCGGGTAGTCGTACGGCGGGGTGATGCCGGTCTTCTGCTCGTTGCTGACCGTGTCCATGATCGGGGTGTCCTCGTTGTTGTTGCTCAGCAACCAGGACGGCCGTTTCTCCCGGATCTGTTCGTAGAGCTTGTGCTTCTCCCAGTAGTCGTTGTCGTTGTCGATCCAGAACCCGGAGAGGTCCGAGTAACGGTCCATGACCTCGTGGAAGAGGTCGTAGCTGTATTCGCCGAAGCCGGGACGGGTGGTCAGGTCGACCTGCTTGCCCTTGTAGGCGGAGTACGCGGCGGAATCCAGCGACTCGACACCGGTTTCCTTGTGCCACTGCGGATCGTCGGTCATGTAGAGGATCGTCCGGACACCCTTGGCGTTGCCGGCTTCGACGAGCTCCCCGAGGAGGTCGCGCCGCGTGGCGCAGCTGCCGGGGATCGCCGACGGCCACGGCCGCGCGTAGCCCAGCCTGCTGTGGAAAGTGGCGAGCACGATGTAGGAGGCGCCGAGCTTGCGGGCCTCGTCCACCCAGTAGTCCGCGCTCCAGCCGCCGTCGGTGACGGCGCGTTCCCAAGCGGCGCAGTCGGTCTGGCGTGGCGCGGTGAACATGCCCCAGTGGAGGAAGAGTCCCGCGGTGGCCTCGCGCAGCCACTGCTGGCGGGGATGGTGCACCTCCGCGCTCGCGGCCGTCGTGGTGAGCAGGCCCGCCACCAGGGCGAGGACAACGGCGAGCCAGGCGGTGCGGTGCGCTCGAACTCTCATGACCATCCGCTCTCATCCAGGGCGTGGTAACCGAGAGATCCGATGATTGCGTCAGATATGTCGGTGGTCAAGCCCCGTTGAGCGGGACACGGTCCAAGTCGTCGGAGGTATGGCGTGACCAGGCCCTCTCGTCTGCAGTACGAGAGGGCCTGCCGGTCGTGCTTCAGATGTTGAAGCCGGGGTGGGTCGCGAAGGCGTTGTCGATCACGAGATTCCCGCGCTGGCGGGCCCGTTCACGCAGTGCCGACGTCGTGCGGGCGCCCTGGGCGTAGAACCACCACAGGTAGAGCGCGCCGTACATCCAAGCGCCCTCGTAGCCCCAGGTGGAGTCGGCACCGCTCTTGCCGGCACCGAACACCGAACCCGCCGGGAAGTTCGCGTTGTGCGGCTTCCCGCCCTGGTGCCGCGATTCGTGGATCAGCGTCTCGGCCCGGCCGGGAACGTCCTTGGAGTACCAGAAACCCAGGTACACCTCGATCCGGTCGTCGACGAACGCCCCGCTGAACGAGCGCGCGATGGCGCTGCCGTCGCCGCACAGCGAACGGAGGTCGTCGCAGTTGTCGCGGACGTAGCGGCGCGCCCAGTTCAGCATCGCCCCGGAATAGGCGTCGTTCGCGTAGTCCTGTGCCGAATAGGTCAGCAGGTAGCACGCGTTGAACGTCCGGGCCAGCGGCTTGTCGGTGTTGCACGCGTCTTCCCAGCCGAAGCCGTCGTCCCAGTAGTCCTTGTTGCCCGCGAAGCCGTAGGTGTTCCAGAAATAGTCGATGTAGGTCTGATTGCAGATCGAGGCACCGTAGAAATTGTCCCCGGTCACGTTCTTGTCTGGCACGGTGTAACTGCAAGTGGCCATCAGAGATCACCTGTCCGTAGAAGGAATTCGTTCGATTCAGGAGCGCGGGGGCTCCGGCGGTGGCACGTCGTCGGTCCGCGAGTCCTTCACGTACCGTCCGCCGACGGCCTGCGGGACACCGCGGACGTCGACCCGCCGGATGTTCAGCAACCGCTCGTCTTCGGTGCCGCTGAGCGCCTCGCGCACCCGGGCGGTGAGGTCGGTGTCACCGGTCTCGGCGATGGCCTGGACCGCCGCGCGCCGTACCGTGAACACCTCGTGCCGGACCTGCCGCAGCAGCAGCTCCTTGGCCGCGCCGTCCCCGGCGGATGCCAGCCGTGCCAACGCTTCCACGGCGGTGGTGCGGATGATCACCTCTTCGCCGACGGTGCTGATCCCGTGTGCCGGGTCGTCGGAACGCTCCGGCGGGATCGGCTGCCGCAGCACGTTTTCGAGGGCAGGCACGGCGGCCGTGTGCCGCAGGTCGGTGAGCAACTGGACCAGGCCCCAGCGCTCCAGGTACTGCTCCTCGGACAGGGCGTCGTACTGCGCGCCGAGCGCGGGGACGACGTCGTCCGCCCGCTCGCGAAGCCTGTCGAGGCTGCGCTGGTAATTGCGTTCGGCGTCCTCGCCGGACGCGGCCATGGTTTCGGCGGCCTGGGTGACCAGTTCGCCGATTTCGCTGTTCGAGAAGCTTCCCAGGCCCGAACTGCCCGGGCCCGCTTCGAGATTGTCGCCACCCGAACCCAAGGACGGGGTATCGGGATTGCGTGGGGTCGGCATGAGGTTCTCCTTCGCAGCGGCGTTGATGCTGACGGAAGGAAGGAACGCGATACCGGACGCCAGATACCTGATTTTCCGAAAAATCGCCCGTTGGGGCGGTCGGGGTTTTTCACCGCGGGAATCCGAAAAGGACTTTGATCACCGGAAAGCATGCGCCCGGCGAAAAGCATTCACGGATTCCCGCCCGTGATCAATGGCGGACGTCGATGACGACCCGGTTCGGCGACGTCAGGGTGAACACCGTGACCGGTGTCCTCGACCGGACGCCGAGACCGATCGACAAGGTGCCTTCGTAGTCGCCGGTGACCGCGACCGCCATGACATTGCGCAGGGCGCGGGTCCGGAACTTCTGCGGCCCGGGATAGGTCGGATTCCCGGCGTCGTCGTGCGCGGCCGCCGGAGTCGCGGTGACCGCGATGAAGTATTCCCCGGTCAGCCAGACGATTTCGCCCGATCCGTCGGCGATCAACTCGTCGACGAGGTCGTACCGGACGGCGGGAGCCGGACCCGCGGTCAGGTCGAGCACGATCCGGTCGAACCCGGGGTTCTGGCCGGTGCGGATGTTCGTCATCGTGGGGATCTGTTGCGCCGCGGCGGAAACGGGTGCGACCGCGGCGAGGGCGCCGGTCAACATCAGTGCGGTGGCGGCGATCGCGCGTCGTAGGGTGATGGTCATGGCGATGACCTCCTGACGGAGAGTTGATTCCTTGAAGACGTCCGGTCGTGGAGGAGGTTGTATTCTTCGCGTTATCGTTACTGATCGTCGAATCCATGTCGGTCGATTTCGAAGTCGTTCGGAAAGTGGTTTTTCACATGCCCCACGCCGGCGACTCTTTGTCAGAAACGTCTTGACCATTGTCGAACTCGTCCGAGTGGTGTACTAGTACACCGTAGGGCGGGGCTCTCCGGGTGTCGCCACTGCTCGTGGAGGGCGTCGTGACGATCCAGTCGGTTGGTGAGCGCGTTTCCTGTTCCGCCGCGGCTGTCGAAGCCGCGTTGCGCTGGCTCGCGGTCCGCAAGGACGGCGGTCCGCTGAGGTTCCTGCACCACGCGATCGAAGACCCTGGGGGTGAATCGGGCACCGTGCTCGGTTGCCTGATCCGGCCGACCGCGTCGATGACGAGGGCGACCCCGGAGACGCGAGCCCTCGCGGTCTGGGGATTGATCCTGGACGAGATCGGCCGGATCGGAGCGGCCATCCGGTGTGACACTTTGAGCGCCGCGTTCCGGCTCGGCGGGGTGGAGTGGCGGTCGACCCTCGACGATCGGTTCAGGCAGTTGAGGAACCTGCCGGGCGGGTTCGAAGTACCGCCGCCGACCACGACGACGCCGATGCACAGAACCTGGCGGCGTGTGGTGAGTGACAAGCTTTCCCCTGTCCTGTCGGGAAAGCTGGCGGCACTCGCGGGTGATGGCGAAGCCTGGCGGCCCTATGTGGAAATCGCAAGGGCCTCGTTCTCGGAGCCTCGGGCATCCGGCGGCCGGACGCCCTCGAACGGCGCACAGCCCGTTTTCGTGGAACGTCAGCTGATAGCCGTGGAAATGCGGCGCCGAACCGCGCATCGCCGGCTGACCGTGAGGAACATCGTCGCCTGCGAGAACGGCGTCGACGGTTACACGGCGCGGGCCCTGACCGGATGGGACGGCGATCTGACGTCCATTCCCGTCAAAGCGATCTTCGGTTGCCGTGTCGAGACTTGGCCGGGGGAGCCAGACGCTGTAGACCTGCGCTTTCCGAAACCGCTACGCGAGGGCGATCGTCACGAGTTCATTTCCCTCGCCTGCGATGACGACCTCGACGCCGAGCGGCAGTGGGTCAACGTCGAAGTCGACCATCACGGAATCGCGCCGCGCGTGGTCGACGGCGAAGGCAAGGTGACCGGAGGCCTGAGCATCAGTGTCATCTTCGACGACTGCGTCCCCGAGGCCTGCTGGTGGTATGCGGAACAGACCGACTGCGAGCGCGTGGTCCGGCCGCGCGCCGGTGATCGGCATCTGCTGGAGATCAGGCGAGGCGTCGTCGAGCACACCTTCGTGGAGCCCTGTCGTCCGCGAGGGGAGTACGGGATCGCGTTTCACTGGCCACGAGCTTGAAGCTCACCAGCCGCGTTCGCGCCACTCCGTGAGCTTCGGCCGCTCAGCGCCCACCGTCGTATCGTCCCCATGTCCGGGATAAACCCAGGTCTCGTCCGGCAGTTCACCGAAGATCCGCGACTCCACGTCGTCCAGCAGCGACGTGAAATCCGAAGGCGAACCCGTCTTTCCCACCCCGCCTGGGAACAGCGAGTCGCCGGTGAACAGATGCGGGTGCCCGGCCGGGTCGCGGTACAGCAGCGCGATGGAGCCGGGGGTGTGGCCACGCAGGTGGATCACCTCGAGGGTGACCTGCCCGACCTTGACCGTGTCGCCGTGCTCGACGAGGAAGTCCGGCGGGATCGGCAGCGGCCCGGCGTCCAGCGGGTGGGCGGCGGTGTTCGAGCCGTTCGCGCCGGCGACGGCGCCGAGGGCCTGCCAGTGGTCCTGGTGCTGGTGGGTGGTCACGACGGTCTTCAGCGCGGGCCGGTCGGGGCCGTGGCCGATGAGGTCGGAGATCCGTTCCGGGTCGTTCGCGGCGTCGATCAGCAGCGCCTCGTTCTCGGCGCGGCAGACGAGCAGATACGCGTTGTTGTCCATCGGACCGACCGACAGCTTCGTGATGGTGAGCGCGTCCAGGGTGCGGCGGGCGGCGTCGCCGCCGGGGTCGACATGCCCGGTGTAGGTCTCGACGATGTTCACACCGCACACGGTAGTCGTTCGCCTGCAATCGGTTCCACCCGCACAGGTGGCGCACAGGGTCAGGACGTAGGCTCGCGTCGCCCCGCCAGCCGAACCACAGGACGCTCGTGCCCGACGCCTCGCCACGCGCCCCGCGCAAGATCAGCTGGGACGTCCTGCGCGTTGTCGCAGTCTTCGCGGTCATGCTCGGGCACGTCACCCATCAGGGGGCACTTCTGCATCCGGAACTGGTGGGGTACCCCTTTCGGGTAACCGCTCAGTTCGGTGCGGCCATCCTTTTGGTGATTTCCGCGTTCTTCGTCTGCGCGAGCCTCCGCAAGGGGCGCCCGGGGCGGTGGCTGTGGAACCGGGTCGCACGGCTGGTGCCCGCGTACCTGGTGGCGGTGCTCGTCACCTACGTCGTCGCCCGGTACGCGACGATCCGGTTCAGCGGCCTGCCGTTCCCGCCGGGCCTCGCCGGATTCCTGTTCGGCGTTCCGCACGGTCCGCCGTCCGATCCGTCGCCCTGGTATGTCCCCACCGGCGCCGATCTGCTCGCCAACCTGGGCATGGTCCAGGAATGGGGCTGGCGGTACGAACTCTTCTACTACCTCGACGGCGCCTATTGGACGCTGCCGGTCCAGCTCGTCGCGTTCACTGCCGCGGCGCTGCTGTGGCCGCGCCGGTGGCGCACCCACCGGCTCACCGTCGGGCTGCTGTGGGCGCTGATCCTGGTCCCGTTGTTCCTCCGGTTCGTCGTTTTCGACCCGGTTTCCACGCCGAAGCTCGTCGAGACCTTCTATTACGGGCTCGGCCTGCATCGTGTGCATGTCTTCGCGATCGGGATCGCGATCTGGCTGTGGGCGAAACGACGGCTGGCGCACTGGCATCTCGCGCTGTTCGTGCTCGTCGCCTGCGCGGCGCAGGATCTGCAGGTCTTCCCGTTCCACCAGGCCCTGCCGAACGATCCCGAGCGCTGGCCGTCGGCCGTCGGGTTCGCGATCATGCTGCTGCTGGTGTGCCTGGCCGCGCGCGGGCCGGACTGGCGGTTCCCCGGTCTGTCCCGGATCGCCCCGGCTGTCACCTGGCTCGCGGGCATCTCGTATGGTCTTTATCTGGTGCACCAGGAACTCGGTTACATCCTGGCCCGTGCCCTGCTGAACGTCGGCGTCCCCGGCTGGCTGCGTCTCCCCATCGTGCTGGCCGCCGCCGTATTCGGGGGCTGGGCGATCACCGCGGGCGTGGAACGACCGGTTCACCGGTGGCTCACCGCTCGCCGTCATCGACGCGATAAGCCTGGAAAACCGCAGGTCAAAGACTCGGAACCAGTTTCTGTCGGTGGTGCCTCGTAGCATGGAGGCGGCCGCCCGTGCAGCTATCGACCGGGACGGCGACCGCAGCTGAGAATGAAACCTGAAGGGACCCTGGCGTGGCTGATCGCCTCGTTGTTCGCGGCGCCCGCGAGCACAACCTCCGCGGTGTGGATCTCGACCTGCCCCGCGACAGCCTGATCGTGTTCACCGGTCTGTCCGGGTCCGGGAAGTCGAGCCTCGCCTTCGACACCATCTTCGCCGAAGGGCAGCGCCGGTACGTCGAGTCGCTGTCGGCGTACGCGCGCCAGTTCCTCGGCCAGATGGACAAGCCGGACGTCGACTTCATCGAGGGCCTGTCGCCCGCGGTGTCGATCGACCAGAAGTCCACCTCGCGTAACCCGCGTTCGACCGTCGGCACCATCACCGAGGTCTACGACTACCTGCGTCTGCTCTACGCCCGCGCCGGCAAGGCGCATTGCCCGCAGTGCGGCGAGGCGATCAGCAAGCAGACCCCGCAGCAGATCGTCGACCAGGTGCTCGCGATGGAGGAGGGGACTCGCTTCCAGGTGCTCGCACCGGTCGTACGCGGGCGCAAGGGGGAGTACCTCGACCTCTTCGAGAACCTGCAGCAACAGGGCTACGCGCGGGTCGTGGTCGACGGGACGATCCACCCGCTCACCGACCCGCCGAAGCTGAAGAAGCAGGAAAAGCACCAGATCGCCGTCATCATCGACAGGCTCTCGGTGAAGACCAGCTCGCGGCAGCGGCTCACCGACTCGGTCGAGACGGCGCTGCGGCTGGCCGACGGCCTGATCGAGCTCGACTTCGTCGACCTGCCGGAGAACGATCCGCATCGGGTGCGCGGGTTCTCCGAGAACCTGGCCTGCCCCAACGGCCATCCGCTGGCGATCGAGGACCTCGAGCCGCGGTCGTTCTCCTTCAACGCGCCCTACGGCGCCTGCCCCGAGTGCAGCGGTATCGGCGTCCGCAAGGAGGTCGACCCGGAACTCGTGGTCCCGGACGACGAGATGTCCCTCGGTGAGGGCGCCATCGCGCCGTGGGCGGGCGGTCAGAGCGCGGACTACTTCATCCGCCTGCTCGAATCGCTTTCGGAGACCATCGGCTTCCGGATGGACACTCCGTGGCGCAAGCTGCCGGCGAAGGTGCAGAAGGCCGTTCTGCACGGCGTCGACGAGCAGGTCCACGTCCGCTACAAGAACCGCTACGGCCGCCAGCGTTCGTACTACGCGGCCTTCGAGGGTGTCATCCCGTTCCTCGAGCGGCGCCAGGAGCAGACAGAGTCCGAGTACATGCGTGAGCGGTACGAGGGCTACATGCGCGAGGTGCCATGCCCGGCCTGTCAGGGCACGCGGCTCAAGCCGGAGATCCTCGCCGTCACCCTGGAGCACAAGACGCAGGGCGACCGGTCGATCGCCGAGGTCTGCGCGCTCTCGATCGCGGAGGCGTCGCAGTTCCTCGACGAGCTGGAGCTCGGCAAACGCGAGACGGTGATCGCCGGCGCGGTGCTGAAGGAGATCCAGGCGCGGCTGCGCTTCCTCCTCGACGTCGGGCTCAACTACCTCTCGCTCGACCGCGCTTCCGGGACACTGTCCGGCGGCGAGGCGCAGCGCATCCGGCTTGCCACGCAGATCGGTTCCGGTCTGGTCGGCGTGCTGTACGTGCTGGACGAGCCGTCGATCGGGCTGCACCAGCGGGACAACCACCGGTTGATCGAGACGCTGGTGCGGCTGCGTGACCTCGGCAACACGCTGATCGTCGTCGAGCACGACGAGGACACCATCCGCTCCAGCGACTGGGTGGTCGACATCGGCCCCGGCGCCGGCGAGCACGGCGGCCACATCGTCCACAGTGGACCGTACAAGAAGCTCCTGCGGAACAAGGACTCGATCACCGGCGCGTACCTTTCGGGCCGCAGCAAGATCGAGGTCCCGGCGATCCGGCGCCCGATCGACAAGAAGCGTCAGCTGACCGTCGTCGGGGCGCGCGAGCACAACCTGCGCGGCCTCGACGTGTCGTTCCCGCTCGGCTGCCTCGTGTCGGTCACCGGTGTCTCGGGTTCCGGGAAGTCCACGCTGGTCAACGACATCCTCGCGACCGTGCTGGCGAACAAGCTCAACGGCGCGCGTCAGGTCCCGGGCCGTCACACCCGGGTGAACGGGCTGGCGGGCGTCGACAAGCTGGTCCGCGTCGACCAGTCGCCGATCGGCCGTACCCCGCGGTCCAACCCGGCGACGTACACCGGCGTCTGGGACCACGTGCGCAAGCTGTTCGCCGCGACCACCGAGGCGAAGGTGCGCGGTTACCAGCAGGGCCGGTTCTCCTTCAACGTCAAGGGCGGCCGGTGCGAGGCCTGCGCCGGCGACGGCACGATCAAGATCGAGATGAACTTCCTGCCGGACGTCTACGTCCCGTGCGAGGTCTGCAAGGGCGACCGGTACAACCGCGAAACCCTCGAGGTGCACTACAAGGGCAAGACCGTCGCGGACGTGCTGAACATGCCGATCGAGGAGGCGGCCGAGTTCTTCGAGCCGATCAAGGCGATCCACCGGCACCTCGCGACGCTCGTCGACGTCGGTCTCGGCTACGTCCGGCTCGGGCAGCCCGCGCCGACGCTGTCGGGCGGTGAAGCGCAGCGCGTCAAGCTCGCCAGCGAACTGCAGAAGCGGTCCACCGGCAAGACGGTGTACATCCTCGACGAGCCGACCACCGGTCTGCACTTCGAGGACATCAGCAAGCTGATCGGCGTGATCAACGGCCTGGTGGACAAGGGCAACACGGTGATCGTCATCGAGCACAACCTCGACGTCATCAAGACCTCGGACTGGATCATCGACATGGGTCCCGAGGGTGGTTCCGGCGGTGGCACCGTGATCGCGGAGGGCACGCCGGAGTACGTCGCTTCGGTCGAGGAGAGTTACACCGGGCAGTTCTTGAAGACCGTTCTCGCCTGAGTCACCTAGTGCAATGAAGGGGCCTTTCATAGCAAAATTTGCTATGAAAGGCCCCTTCATTGCGCGCGGGAACTAGGCAGGCGCCTTCCCCGTTGTCCGGTCCAGCACCGGCGAGGCGGGCCCGTAGTAGAACGCGCGCAGACGGTACGAAGCGCCCTCCTCGCCCGGCATCGAAGCGAGCCCGGCCGACGTCGTCCCCGGATCCGAGACCTCGACCGGCACGAACTCGGCCGCGCCGGATTTCTTGATCTCGACGAGGAAACCGTCCTCGTCGGTGGAGTGATCGGTCCAGCTGAACCGCACCATGCCTTCCGGCGCGGGCTCGGCCCGAAACGAGGCAGGGGCGGCTGAGCCGCCAGGGGTCCGCAGCGACACGGCCGGTCCGGACGCGGCGGGAGCAGGGGGCCCGGAGACGGTGACAGCGTCCGACACGGCGCCGTAGAACGGCCGGATCCGGTAGTAGAACCGCGTTTCCGGCATGAGGTCCGGATGCCGGTAGGTCGTCTGCCGCGGCGGCACGAACCGCAGGATCGTGTACTCGCCGCGCGGATCGGTCGTGTACTCGACGATCCGCCCCGCGACGTTCGGATCGTCGTCGGGCCAGCTCAGGTCGACGTTCACCGGATCGGTCAGCGTCGCGGTGAAACCGGGTTCCCCACCGCAGCCCGACACGAAAGCGACGGCCAGCAGAACGGTCGCGAGTTTCCTTGGCACGCCTCGAACCCTCCCGGGAATCAGGCGGCGGCGGAATCCGGAGGCGTCAGCATACGAGCGCGTCCGGTGATCGACAAGGCCCCGGGTGAACCGTTCCGCGACGCCGTCCGTGTGGGAGGCAAGAGGAGGCGGCCATGGAGAACCGAGGAGAGGCCGGTGCCGATGCACAGTTCGATCGCGGCGCGCGCCGAACGATCCACTCTGCCCATGCGGGTTGCAGTACTGTCCTCGCCGACCCAGAAGACCGTCGGGAGGACGCGAGTGGCGATCGGAGGCTGGCGGCCCAAAAAGGCCAAAGGCGAGGACTTGGTCCGGCACTTGTACGCCGAACACGGGCGAAGCCTGCTGGCGTACGCGACGAGGCTGACCGGGGACCGCGCGGCCGCGGAGGACGTCGTGCAGGAGACCCTGGTCCGGGCCTGGAAACACGCCGAAGACCTGCAGAACGACGCGAAGGGATCGGTGCGGGGCTGGTTGCTCACGGTCGCCCGGAACATCATCACCGACCGCGCGCGGGCCAGGGCGGCACGGCCGCCGGAAGTGGCGGAGCCGGAGGAAGGCGTGCCCACCCCGGCGGTGGAGCGGGACCACGCGCAGAGCGTCGTGGACTCCATGGCCGTACTCGGGGCGATGGACGGCCTCTCCACGGAACATCGTGAGGTACTGGTGGAGATCTACTACCGGGGCCGCACGGTGGCCGAAGCGGCGAGATCCCTGGGCGTGGCCCCGGGTACCGTTAAGTCGAGATCTTATTACGCGTTACGGGCGCTCAGAGCCGTGATGTCGGGACCAGGGAAGGAGGTGGCGCGATGAGTGCGGTCGGACATGACCAGGGCCAGCTCGCCGCCTACGTCCTCGGTGGGCTCACCCCGGCGGAAGCGGCCACTTTCGAGACGCATCTGGCGAACTGCCCCACGTGCCGTCGTGAGGTTCGCGAGCTGTCGGAGCTGCGGTATCACCTCGACGAAGTGCCGCCGGAGGCGTTCCTCGAAGGTTCTCCCGACGGCGGTGATCTGCTGCTGCAGCGCACGTTGCGTCAGGTCCGCGACGAAGAAGGCGCGCAGGAGCGGAAGCCCCGCCGCTTCCTCGCCGTGGCCGGTGCGGCCGTACTGGTCGTCGTGGCGCTGGGCGCCGGGGTGCTGGTCGGCAGGCAGAGCACGCCGGAGCCGTCGACGGTGGCCCTGCCGGTGCCCGCGGTGACCGCCCCGGTGCCGGGCACCCGCGATCTCGCGGCCACCAACCGGATCACCGGAGTGCAGCTGGCGGTCCGGGTGATTCCGGCTGCGGGCTGGGTACGGCTCCACGCCAAGGCGACAGGGGTCCGTGAAGGCGAGAAATGCGCGCTCGTCGTGGTGACCAGGAACGGCGAGCGGGTCAACGCCGGCAGCTGGCTCGTTTCGGAGAAGGGACAGCGAGAGGGCACCGGGGTCGACGGTTCGGCATTGGTCGCCCCCGACGACGTGGCCTCGGTCGAGGTCGTGACCATGGACGGCCGGAACCTGGTGTCGGCGGAGGTATGACGGGTTCGCTCACGGGTCGCGGAGGCGGTTGGTACCGCTTCCGCGACACGTGGCTGCTCCCCGCCTCACCCCAAGCGGTGTTCGACGCCGTCGTCGACCTGGCCGCTTATCCGCTGTGGTGGCGTGACGTCCGTTCGGTCAGCCAGGTCGACGAGGACACCGCCGAACTCGTCTGCCGGTCCAGGCTGCCGTACGCGTTGACCGTGCGGATGCACCGAGACCGGCAGGACGAACGGGAGGGCCGGATCCGGGTCCTGCTGAGCGGTGATCTGGAAGGGACGCTGGCCGGTGCTCTCGTCGCGGTGGAAAGCGGCACCAGGCTGGACATCACCCAGGAGGTCGAGGCGCGGAAACCGTTGCTGCGCAAGCTCGACCGTGTCGCGAGGCCGGTTTTCCGGATCAACCACGCGCTCATGATGCGGCGGGGGCAAAACGGATTGCGGGGGTATCTCGGAACGTCCACAGGTTAGGCTCGCGCCATGCGTGTCGCGACCGTGCAGCCGTTCACCGTCCCCGCGGACGTTTCCGCGAACATCGCCGAACACGCGAGGCTCCTCCGGATCGCGGAAGCCGATCTCTGCGTCTTCCCCGAACTTTCCTTGAGCGGCTTGGAGTTCGAGGCGCTCGCCGCCGACCCCGGCCTGTGGCTGTCCCAGGACGACCCCCGCCTCGATCCGCTTCGGGAGGCGTGCCGGGCCAGTGGTGTCCACGCCGTCATCGGGCTCCCGCTCGTGGAGGACGGACGGCGGTACATCGGTTCGCTCGTTCTCGGGCCGGACGGGGAAACCGTTGCCACCTATGCGAAACGCAATCTGCACAACAGCGAGGAAGAGCTGTTCGAGCCGGGTGGGCGCCGGGTGATCATCGAGGTCGGCGGTAGGCGCCTCGGCCTCGCGATCTGTCTCGACGCCGCGAACCCGGACCACGCCAGGGAGCTCGCCGAAGCCGGAGCCGAGGTCTACGTCCTCAGCGCACTCTTCAGTGAGGGCCAGGAACAGCGGCTGCTCGACCAGGTCGGCGTCGCGGCCGGGTATGGGATGTGGGTCGTGCTTTCCCAGTATTCCGGCAAGACCGGCGGGATGGCCGCGTTCGGTGGCAGCGGTGTCTGGAAACCCGGAGGCGCCGCCGAGGTGCGGCTCGGCGGCGAGGTCTCCGAATGGGCTTACGCGACGATCAGTTCCTGAGCCTTCCGAGCACGCAAAGCCACGGCCGCGACGAAGACGGCGAGAGCGAGCAGTCCGGCGCTCAACGCGTACGCGGTCCTGTAGCCACTTGTGAGCGCTTCGTCCACCGCGGTGCCTTCGGCCAGTAGCGATCCGGTGCGGGACGCGGCCGCGGTCGCGAGCACCGCCGTCCCGATCGCCGCGCCGATCTGCTGCGTGGTGTTGATCAGCCCCGAAGCGATCCCGGTGTCGGCGGCGGTGACGCCGGACATCGCCTGTCCCATCAGCGCCGGCATCGCCGCGCCGAACCCGGCGCCCATCAGGACGAGCGCGGGCAGGACGTCCGTCGTGTAGTTCCCGTCCGCCTCGACGGTGGCGAGGAAGCCGAGTGCCAGCGCGACCAGCGAAAGCCCGGTGACGAGCACCGTTCGTGCCCCGAAGCGGTGATTCAGTCGCTCGGCGAAGACCAGTGACATCACCGCGATCGAGAGCGGAGCGGGCAGGAAGGCGAACCCGGTGCTCAGTGCGTCTAGCCGGAGCACGCGCTGCAGGTAGAGCGCGGTGATGAACTGGAAGCCGAACAGACCGGCGACCATCAGGACCATCACCGTGTTCGCCCCGGACACCGCCCGGAGACGGAAAATCCGCAGCGGCAGCAACGGTTGACGCGCCATCGCTTGCCGGAGCACGAATCCGGCGAGCAGCAGCAGCGACGCCCCGAGTAGCCCGAGCGTGCGGGCGTCGGCCCAGGTGTACTCCTCGGCCTTGACGATCGTGTAGACCAGCAGCATCAGTCCGCCGGTCACCAGTCCGGCACCCGTGACGTCGGTGCCACCGCGCAGGCCTGGGCCTCGGTCGTCCGCGAGCAGCCGGACGGCCAGCACGACCGCGACCGCGCCGATCGGCAGGTTGACGAAGAACGTCCAGTGCCAGTCGAGCAGCTGGGTGAGCGTGCCGCCCGCGATGAGCCCGATCGACGAGCCCGCGGCCTGGGTGAAGCTGTAGACGCCGATGGCCTTCGCCCCTGCCCGCGGTTCCGGGTAGAGGGTGGTGATCATCCCGAGCACCACGGCCGACGCGAGCGCGCCGCCCGCGCCCTGCAGGAAGCGGAACACGATGAGCTGCGTTTGGTCCTGTGCGATTCCGCAGAGCAGCGAAGCGAAGGTGAACACGCCGAGTCCGGCCAGGAAGACCCGTTTCCGGCCGAGCAGGTCGCCCAGTCTGCCGGACAACAGGAGCAGCCCGGCGAACGCGATCAGGTAGGCGTTGACCACCCAGGCCAGGGTGGACGGTGTGAAGCCGAGGTCGTTCTGGATCGCGGGCAGCGCGACGGCGACGATCGAGCCGTCGAGAACGACCATCAGCGAGACGGCGCAAAGGACGGCGAGGGCGAGAGCGCGCTGTGGCATGAAGAATCCCTTGAAATCCCAGGTGATGCCTTGGTGCATCACTTGTAACAGCGCCCATCTTGTGTGACTCTCTTCCCTGCCGGAAGGAGGCACTTTCATGTCCCAGGGGAACACCGATGTGACCGCGCAGGCCAGGGTCGTCGACCCGGAAAAACTCGAGGTGTGCACCGTGCTCGAGGTGATCAACCGGATCAGCGGGAAGTGGGCGATCGGCATCCTGCTGGAGGCCACGCGCGGTCCGGTGCGGTTCACCGAACTGGAGCGGTCGGTGGAGGGGATCAGCAGGCGGATGCTCACGCTGACGTTGCGGAACCTCGAACGTGACGGGCTGCTCGTGCGCACCGTGTATCCGACGGTGCCGCCGAAGGTGGAGTACGAGGCCACGGCGATGGCGAAGGAGCTGTACGCGTCGCTGAGCGGCTTGCTGAGCTGGGCCGAGCGCCACCGCGACTCGATCGCCGCCTCCCGCGTCGTCTACGACGAGAAGGTCAGCGCCTGACGCCTGCCGAGTGCACGGCGCGCTGGACGTGGGAACAGAGCAGGTCGAAGTACATCTTCTGGAAGGGCAGGTCCGTGTTGTTCTTCGCGGACCAGCTTTCCCACAGGCCGCCCGGCCGCAGATAGCGTGACGTGTACGCGGTCGTGAGGTCGGCGTCGACGTGGTGCAGGGCCGCGAGCGCCCACTCCTGGTCGTAACGCAGGTCCGGCCGGGCGAGGTAATGGTCCAGATAGGACACCAGGATCTCGGCGTCGGCGATGGTGCCGAATCTCGCCAGCGCGAAGCAGTAGCCCTGTCCGGCGAACACCAAGCCGCTTTCCAGGAACAGGTCCCGGATGCGCCCGCGCCACGCGGTGCGGCGGCCGACTCCGATGAGCCACGCCGCGGTGATCCGTGGCCGCCAGTCCGCCGCGAGCAGCTCTTCGAGTTCGTCGTCGGTGATCGCCCGCGCGTCCTCGACGAGGTCACGCAGGAATATCTCGCGTTCGGGTCCGCTCATCATCCCGGCGAAGTTGCCGTGCAGCAGCTTCGAGTACCGCGCGAGCACGTAGCGGTCGATGGCGTCCGGCATGCGTTCAGTTTGCCGGAATGAGGAAACCGCGGTGCGAGGACGGGGGACCCTCGCACCGCGGTTTCGTTCTTGCCGTGCGCTACACGCGCGCCACGGCTTTCTCCCTGTCTCCGTCACTGTCCTCGTGGGGATCCGAGACGTGATCGTCGATCAGGGTGGCTTCGTCGAACGGGGCCTGTCCGCTGAAGACCTGGTTCGCCCGCTCGCGGTCGAACTCCTTGGTCCACGTTCCGACCAGGACGGTCGCCACGGCGTTGCCCGCGAAGTTGGTCAGCGCGCGGGCCTCGGACATGAACCGGTCGATGCCGAGGATGAAGCCGACGCCGTCGACCAGTTCCGGCCGGTGCGACTGGAGCCCGCCGGCGAGGGTGGCGATCCCGGCGCCACTGACGCCCGCGGCGCCCTTCGACGCGATGATCATGAACAGCAGCAAGGAGATCTGCTCGCCGAGCGACAGCGGCTGGTCCTGCGCGGTCGCGATGAACAGCGTCGCCATGGTCAGGTAGATGGCCGTGCCGTCGAGGTTGAACGAATAGCCCGTTGGCACGGTGATGCCGACGACCGGCTTGGAGACCCCGAGGTGCTCCATCTTCGCGATCAGGCGCGGCAGGGCCGATTCGGACGACGAGGTCGACAGGATCAGCAGGAATTCACGGCCGAGATAGCGGAGCAGGGTGAAGATGTTGATCCGCGCGCCGAGCCACAGCACCGAACCGAGCACACCGAACACGAACACCAGGCAGGTCAGGTAGAAGCCGATCATGATGACGGCGAGGCTGCGCAGCGCCCCCCAGCCGGTCTCTCCGACCACGGCGGCGATCGCGCCGAACGCGCCGACCGGGGCCGCCCACATGATCATTGCCAGGATCCGGAACACGAGCCGCTGGATGTGCTCGATGCCGCGGCGGATCGGCTCGCCCTTCGTGCCCAGTTTCTGCACGGCGAACCCGGCCAGCAGGGCGACCAGCAGCGTCTGCAGCACCTGGCCTTCGGTGAACGCGGAGCCGAAGCTGGTCGGGATGATGCCGAGCAGGAAGTCGACGGAGCCTTCGCCGCCCTCGGCCTGTGTGTGCGCTTTCGCGGCGGCGGCCGGGTCGAGATGCAGGCCCTCGCCAGGGTGCAGGAGGTTGCCGACGACGAGGCCGATCGCGAGCGCGAACGTCGACATCATCAGGAAGTAGCCGAGCGACAGCAACCCGACCTTGCCGACCTTCGCGGCCTTCGCCACCGATCCGATGCCGAGCACGATGGTGCAGAAGATGATGGGGGAGATCATCATCTTGATCAGATTGACGAAGCCGGTGCCGAGTGGCTTGAGTTCCTTGGCCAGACCCGGCGCGGCGAACCCGACGATGACGCCGAGGACGACCGCCGCGATCACGGCCAGGTACAGGTAGTGCATCTTGTCTCGGCGACGCGGCGCCGCTTCGGGCGTTGTAGGCACCTTTGCCTCCAGCTCAGGGGGTGTTCGTGGGATTGCCGGTCACTATCACCCGGGCAGGTGAGCTGGGTCACGGTTGTGTTCATTGAGTTCGCGCGAGTGGTTTCCGGGGAATTCCGGCCGGGCGCGCTGGGCGGCACCGGTGGCGTGTGCTGGTATGGGCGGGTGCCCTCGACGACGCGGAACCGGACCAGACGCGGCAGTCTCGCCCGCCAGCTGCTGATTCTCCAGCTCGTCGTGCTCTTCGTCCTCGTCGCGGCGGGGGTGACCTTCGCCTATCTCGATTCCGTCCGCGCCACCGAACACCGGGCGGAAGACAAGGTGATCGCGGTCGCCGAAGCGGTCGCGGACGCGCCAGGGGTACTGGCTGCCTTGTCCACATCGGATCCCAGTTCTACGTTGCAGCCGTTCGCGCAGAGTGTCCGCGCGGACACGGACGTGGATTTCGTGACCATCATGGACAAGAACGGAATCCGCTACACGCACCCGAATCCGGAGCTGATCGGCAAGCCGTTCATCGGGAACATCGGCGAGGCGCAACGCGGCGCGCGGGTCCTGGAGACCTACGCCGGTTCGCTCGGCCCGTCCGAACGCGTCGTGGTGCCGGTGCACGGTGCCGCCGGACAGGTCGTCGCGCTGGTGTCGGTCGGCATCACCGTCGAAGCGATCGACGCCGAACTGCGGGAACGGCTGTGGCCGCTGATCGGGGTCGCGGTGGCGGTGCTGGTGGTCGGCGGGATCGGCAGTTATCTGGTCAGCGCCCGGCTCCGGCGGCAGACCAGGGGGATCGCGCCCGAGGAACTGAGCAACCTGTTCGAGTACCACGAAGCCGTCCTGCATTCCGTGCGCGAGGGCCTGCTGCTCGTCGGCGGCGACGGGCGAGTGGTGCTGTGCAACGACGGCGCCCGCGCGCTGCTGGGGGTCGACGACGACCCGGTCGGCCGGGAACTGTCCTCATTGGACGTTCCGGAAGACCTTGTCGAAGCGTTCACCTCGGGGGAGGAGCGCACCGACGAACTCCACCTCACCGAGGCCAGGGTGCTCGTCGTCAGCACGGCGCCGGTGCGCGCACGGGGGAAGGCGATGGGCACCGTCGTGATCCTGCGCGATCACACGGAACTCCAGGCGCTGACCGGGGAACTGACCACGGTGCGTGGGCTGGCCGAGGCGCTGCGGTCGCAGGCGCACGAGGCGGCGAACCGGCTCCACACCGTCGTTTCGCTGGTCGAGATCGGCCGCCCCGAACAGGCCGTCGAGTTCGCTACCGAGGAACTCGCGCTGGCGCAGGAACTCACCGACCGCGTGGTCGGCGCGGTCGCCGAACCGGTGCTCGCGGCGTTGCTGCTCGGCAAGGCGGCGGAGGCGAGCGAGCGAGGCGTCGAATTCACGATCACGCCCGACACGGTCATGGAGGACTCGGACACCGGCGTCCCGCCGCGAGATCTGGTGACCATCCTCGGGAACCTGATCGACAACGGGATCGACGCCGCGGCGGGGAACGCCGGCGACGGCGGACGGCCCGGGGTCGAGGTCACCGTGCGATCCGACCCCGGCGAACTGCTGCTGCGGGTCGCCGACACCGGCCCGGGTGTGGACGACGTCGAGGACGTCTTCCGGCGCGGCTGGTCGACCAAACCGGAGGACGGGCACGGACTCGGCTTGGCACTGGTGGGTCAGGCGGTGCGTCGGCACAGTGGGACGATCGACGTCGGCCGCGAAGAGGGCGCGGTGTTCACTGTGCGCTTGCCACTGAAGACTCCGCAGACTCCGCAGATACCGCCGAAGGAGCCGACGCGATGATCAAGGTGCTGGTCGTCGAGGACGAACCGGTGGCCGCCGACGCGCATCGGGTGTACGTCGAGCGAATGCCCGGTTTCACCGTGTCCGGTGTCGTCCATTCCGGCGGCGACGCGTTGCGGTTCTGCGAACGCGAACCGGTCGACCTGGTGCTGCTGGACTTCTACCTGCCGGATACGCACGGGCTCGCGGTCTGCCGGTCGTTGCGCGCGGCCGGCCTTCCGATCGACGTCATCGCGGTGACCTCGGCGCGGGACTTGGCGCTGGTCAAGGCCGCCGTGTCGGTCGGCGTGGTGCAGTACCTGCTGAAGCCGTTCACGTTCGCCTCGCTGCGGGAAAAACTGGAGCGCTACGCCGAGTTCCACGGCGCTTCGGGCGAGGTCACCGGCCAGGCCGAGATCGACCGTGCGCTCGGCACCCTGCGCACGACCGAGCGGCAGGTGCTGCCGAAGGGGATGAGCTCGCAGACCCTGGAAGCGATCACCGAGGTCCTCGCCTCTGCCGCGGACGGCCTCTCCGCCGGGGCGGCCGCGACCGCGATCGGTGCCTCCCGCGTCACCGCGCGCCGCTACCTCGAGTACCTCGCCGACAACGGCCTCGCCCAGCGCGAGCCCCGCTACGGCCAGGTCGGCCGCCCCGAGGTCTGGTACAAACCGAAAACCGTATAACGACCTATACGTCAGCCCATGGTGGGATATCGTCGTATGCGAACACGTGCATGTCAATAGGGCGAAAGTGTTGGTAAATCACCAGCTGGCGGAAGCGACGAAAGTCGGTGCCGAGCTTCGGCGGGGACTCCTAAATTCACGAACCATTCCGTTGTCCTCACAAGGAGTGGGTCCATGGCAAGGAAGTTCTTCGTCTCCGCGTCCGTGAGCTTGGCGCTGCTGGCCGTTCCGGTCACCGCGGGCCAGGCCACGGCAGCGGTCCAGCCTGCTCAGCAGACCGTGGCGGCCACCACGGTCTACTACGACGCTTCGGGGGCGCCCAGCTTCCGCGCCGCCATCCAGGCGGGCGTGGCGAATTGGAACAACTCGGTGTCCAACGTGAAGCTGCAGGAGAGTTCGTCGGGCGCCACCCTGCGCTACACCGAAGGCAACGACCCCTCGGGTTCGTACGCCGAGACCGACGGCCACGGCCGCGGCACCATCTTCATCGACTACACGCAGGCGCAGCAGTACAACCAGACGCGGATCGCCGCGCACGAGACCGGCCACGCGCTGGGCCTGCCGGACAACTACCAGGGCCCGTGCTCCGAACTGATGTCCGGCGGCGGCCCCGGCCCGTCCTGCACCAACGCGACGCCGAACGCCCAGGAGATCTCGCGGGTGAACTCGCTGTGGGCCAACGGGCTCGTCGCGGCGGGCGCCATGCAGCGCATCTACAACTGACGCTCGGGATTCCGTGAAGGCCTCCTTCCCTGCTCCATCCATGCCCCGCCGCCGCCCTCAACGGACGCGCTGCGCGCACAGCCTGGATTCGAGGTAGGGAAGGAGGCCTTCACGGCGTTCTAGCCCTGAAACTCGTAGGCGCCCGCGTCGACCCGCGCACCGGCGAAGACCGGGTTGCCGTCGACGTCGCGGTCGTCGTACTTCGTCGTGCCGAGGTCGATCGCCGGGCTTCCCGCCTGAAGGATCAGGTTCGTGGCCGAGGTGAACTTCGGATCCGCGACCTTGTCCGTCGCGCCGGCGGTGAACTGCCGGAGCCCGCCGAAGTACACGTTGTGGTCGGTCGCGGTGAAGGTCGCGTCCGCGTAGCCGACCTTGTACGCCGCCTGGACGACGTTCTGCGTCATCGTCAGCATCTGGTTCGTGCAGCCGCCGTAGCAGACGAAACCTTCCGCCTCGGCGTTCGGGAGCCGGAGCGAGTTGTTGCGGAACACCGTGCCGAGCACCGGCCCGTTGCCGTCCTCGGCGCCGCGCGTGATGATCCCGCCGCGCGTCTTGGCGCCGAAGACCGCGTTGTACTCGAAGACGTTGCCGGTCGAGACACCGTCGGGGTCCTTCGCGTCCGTGCCGAGTTCGGTGAAGGTCTCGTTGTCCTCGGAGATGTTGTGGTGGATGACGTTGCGGGAGCCGTAGAAGATCTCGACCGCGGCGCCGTCGAGGCCGCCGAAGTCGTCGGCTTTCGCGATCGAGCCGCTGATCCGGTTCCAGCCGATGTCGGAGTCGTTGCCCTGGACCAGGATGGCGAACGCGCCGGAGTCGTCGTTGCCGCCAGGGGTCACGACGGTCATGTGGTTGTTGTCGACCAGGTCGTTCTGCGTGACCTCGGTGCCCTCCGCGGACGGCGCGATGTACACGCCCGCGCCGGCGCCGGTGATCAGGTTCGACAGCACCTTGTCGCGGTCGCCGGACACCTTCACCCCGGCCCACGAACAGCGTCCCGCGTCGGCCGCGACGCCGACCTGGAGGTCCTTCACCACGATGTCGTTGCCGGCGAGGTCGACACATGCTTCGGTGTTGCCCTTGACGATCGGCCGCGCGCCGGTGCCGTACGCGCCGATCGTGACGCCCGAGCTTTTGACGGTGAGGCCGCCGGACCAGGCGCCGCCGCGACGCAACAGGACGGTGTCGCCCGCGGCGAAAGTGGTGGCGGAGACCTTCGCCAGGGACTTCCACGGGGTCTGTTGCGAAGTGCCGCTCGCGGTGTCGCTGCCGGAGACCTGGTCGACGTAGTAGGTCTTCGGGGCGGCTTCGGCCGTCGTGAATCCGGTGCATGCGAGAGCGGCGAGCATGCTCACGGAAAGCAGTTTCCAGGACATGCCGCGGACCGTAACCATCCGCCGCACAAGGCTCGTACAAAGTCCACGGTGGCTTTAGCATGATCCGATGCGTCGGGCGTCGCGGATTCTTGTAGCGGCCGCGCTGCTGTTCAGCGCCGTGGTGGCGAGCAGCGGGATCATGCCGGCGCCGCGGCCCGTGGTTCCCCTCGCGGGGCTGAACGAGCTCTGGAACGGCTACGGCGATCAGGGCGGGCACTGGACCGGCGGGGATCGCACGGTGTCGGTGCCGCTGCCGGACGGCCGCACCGCGTGGCTGTTCTCGGACACGTTCCTCGGCACGGTGAACCCGGATCACAGCCGCCCGCCGGACAGTCCGATCGCCCGCAACACCCTGGTCGTCCAGCAGCCGGACGGCACGCTGGGGGAGACGCTGCACGGCGGCACCGCCGACGACCCGGAGGCCTTGATCGGGCTCGCGGGCTCGGACGAGCATTACTGGGTCGGCGACGGAGTCGTCCAAGGCGACGTCCTGCGGGTGCTCTACAACCGGTACCGGACGACGGGGTCCGGCGGCCTCGACTTCCGGAGCACCGGGACTTCGCTGGCCACCTTCCGGTTGCCCGGGCTGACACCGTCCGAGCTGCTGGCGATCCCGGTGGGCGACAAGGTCGCGTGGGGATCGGAGCTGCTCGAAGACGGCGGGTACACCTACATCTACGGTGCCGAACAGGGACACCTCCGGCTCGCCCGGGTGCCCGTCGGGAGCCTTCGCGGACCTTGGCAGTTCTGGACCGGCGTCGGTTGGTCATCACACGAGGAGGACTCCGCCCGGATGCTCGCCGGGGTCGGGACGGCGTTCTCGGTGACCCGCGTCGGCGGCGAATACGTGCTGATCACCATGGACACCAGCCCCGGCTTCAGCCCGGTGATGCTCGCCTATACCGCGAGTTCGCCGACCGGCCCGTTCCGGGATCCTGTCGTTCTCCACCGGGCGTCCGAAGCGAGTGACCGGCGCATCGTCTACGACGCGACAGCGCATCCGCAGCTGAGCCGTCCAGGGAAGCTCGTGGTGTCGTACAACGTGAACAGCCTTGACCACGCCGACAACATCGCGGACGCGCGGATCTACCGGCCGCGATTCGTGGAGGTCGCCTGGCCGCCGGTAGTGAGTCTTTTGGGTCGTTCTGACCGTCCTTACCACTCACGACCGGCTTGACCGCCTCGGTATCGGCGTCCTCGCCCGTCCGAGTACATGAAGGCCCCTTCCTTGCCTAGGTACAGGAAGGGGTCCTTCATGTACTGGGGAAGGGTGGTTCACGGACCGGGCCCGGCACGACCACCCGGCGCTTCGATGCTCAAGGGAACCGACGTGTCACCGGTGAGCTGGTTCAGCCGGGTCATGGTCCGGTCCAGCTGCTCCGCCAGCCGCGGGATCGTGCTCGACGGGAGATATGCCTCGGCGCCGGCGTCGAGGAGACGGCGCACCGGGCCGTCGTACTTGACCCCGAGTTCGGCGTCCTCGATCTCCGTGATCACGATCCGGGCCTTCGGATACAGCGCGCGGAAGTTGCCGATCAACTGCGGGCTGCTCGGCGGGACCAGCAGGACGTCGACGCTCGGGGGAGCCGAGCGCAGGTCCAGCACGAGGTAGCCGGGGCCGAGGCGCTCGGACAACGAGTCCCGCGCCGACGCGGACAGCTTCATGGCGGTGGCCACGACTGTGATCTCGTCGGAGTCCGGCGAAGGGAACGGTTCTTCGCGGACAGCGGCGGAAATCGTCCCGATCGTCTCGCCGTTCCGCGTGATGAGCACGTCCTCACCGGGGCGGAGGGTGTCGATGAGCGCTACGAGTTCTTCAGGAAGCTGGGAGGCGTCGACCCACCGCGCGGACTGATCACTCATCACCCCATGATGGCCCGCGTCCCTGCACCTGTTGCAAGGAAGGGGTCCTTCATGTACTCACCTCTGCCGCGGCCGCCCCGGAACTCCAGGCCGTGTCTGCCAGGGGAGCGGCCCGTCCAGCGGCCGGTACTCGACACCCATCGCGTCCAGCCTTGGCAGGTGGTGGTCCCGCAAACGCGGCAGGAACTCCGCGTAGTCCCGGCCTTCTGGGCTGCTCCACGCCACCTCGGCGAAAGCACAAAGCCGCGGGAAAGCGACGTAGTCCACCCGCCGCACGGTGTCGAGATGCTCCGACCACACCTGCGCCTGCGCGCCGAGAATCGTCTTCCCCTCGGGGAAGTCCGCGGGCACCGGCTCGTAGCCGTAGAAGCTCTCCAGTGTGCTCAGGTAGCCGACGGGGATCGGTTCGTCGGGGTGGTCGGACTGCCGGTGGTCCAGATACACATGGTCCTCGGGGCACATGACGACGTCGTGCCCCGCGGCCGCCGCGCGGGCCCCGGCCGCCTCGCTCTGCCACGAGCCGATGACCATCGGCGGCAGGTCTCCCGCTTCGAGGACCTCGTCCCAGCCGAGCGGACGGCGTCCTCGTTCGACCAGGTGACGCGCGATCTCGCGGACGAACCGGCCGTGCTCCTCGGTCGCGCCGGGCACCTCGTCGCCGCCGAGCGCGATGACCTCGGACGGGAAGATGTCCAGTACATGGTCGAAGATGCTCTTGAAGAAGTCCACTGTGGACTTCTTCGTGTTCAGCAGAGACGTGCTGATGCCCCAGCTCGTCCAGACCTCCCACGGTTCGGCGGTCTCCGGCCCGAGTTCGGGATAGGCGGCGATCGCGGCCCGTGCGTGCCCGGGGATGTCGACCTCCGGGACCACCGTCACCGAACGCGCGGCGGCGTACGCGACGATCTCGCGGAGGTCGTCGGTCGTGTAGAACCCGCCGTGCGGCCGCCCGTCCCGTTCCGGCCCGTCGTGCCGTCCGACCATGGACGACTTCCGCCAGCCGCCGACCTCGGTCAGCTCGGGGAACTCGGGGACCTCGATCCGCCAGCCCTGGTCGTCGGTCAGGTGGAGGTTGAGCACGTTGAGCTTGTGCGCCGCGATCAGGTCGACGAACCGCAGCACCTCGGCCTTGGTCCGGAAATGCCTCGCCACGTCGAGTAGACAGCCGCGCCACGCGAACCGAGGGTGGTCGGTCACCACCCCGCACGGGATCGCCCGCTGTCCACTGTGGATCGACACGGTCCGGAACGCGTCCGGTCCGATGAGCTGCCGGAGCGTCTGACGGCCGTAGAACTCGCCTGCCGCGTCGGCGGCGTGCAGGGTGACACCGGACGGGTCGATCTCCAGCCGGTAGCCCTCGGCAGGCAGCGTGGTGTCGGTACGGACGTCCACTTCGGACGGTACTGGGCACTGTCCCGGCAAGGGTTCCACCGAGACGGGACGGGGGAGCAAGGTTTCGAAGCCAGGCATGTCAGCCCTTCACCGCGCCGCCCATGACGGACACGAGTCGTCGTTGCACGAGAATGAAGAACACCAGCACCGGGATGGTCATCAAGGTCGAACCCGCCATCACCGCGCCCCAGTCGGTGTCCTCCGGTTTGAAGAACACCAGGATCGCGAGCGGGAGCGTCTGGTTCTCGGTGTTGGAGATGATGAACGTCTTGGCGAACAGGAAGTCGTTCCAGGCGTGGATGAACGCCAGCACACTGATCGCCACCAGCCCGGGCGCCACCAGCGGGAAGAGGATCTGCCAGGTGAACCGCATCCGGCTCGCGCCGTCGATCTTCGAGGCCTCTTCCAGCTCCTGCGGTACCGCGGCGACGAAGCCTCGCAGCATCCAGATCGCGAACGGCAGGCTGAATGCCAGGTGTACCAGGATCAGCGAGCCGAGGTGGTTGGTGCCGAACGCCGGCGCGACGTCGCCGACCGACCGCATCAGGAAGAACAGCGGAATGGTCAGCGCCTCGACCGGCACCATCTGCGCCACCAGCACCATCACCAGCAGGACGGTCTTGCCCTTGAAGTTGAACCGCGTCAGCGCGACGGCTGAGAGGAACGAAAGCAGCAGCGACAACGCCACCACCACGACGGCCACGATCACGCTGTTCAGGAAGAACAACGCGAACCCTTCACCGCTCAGCACCCGTTCGAAATGCTCCAGGGTCGGCGTGAGCGTCCAGGGGCGAGGGTTCTCCGCCTGGATCTGCCCGGTGGGTTTGAAGGCCGAAAGCACCATCCAGTACACCGGGAAGGCGACCATCCCCGCGATCACCACGCAGACGATCTCGGCGATCAGTCGTCCCGGGCGCTTGATCCGGCGAGGCGGCGCTGTGGTCACACCCATCCCGCGCTCCGGCGTTGCGACCGGACGTACAGCCCGGTGATGGACAGCAGCAGCAAGGTCATCACGACTCCGAGCGCCGCGCCGAGACCGTATTCCTGTCCGGCGAAGGCCTGTTGATAGGCGAAGACGTTGAGCACGAGGTTGCGCCCGGCCACGCCGCCGCCGTTGGTCATCACGTAGATCTGCGTGAAGATCTTGAAGTCCCAGATGATCGACTGGATCGTGGCGATGGTCAGCAGCGGTCGCACCATCGGCAGCGTGATCGACCACGTGGTGCGCCAGGTCGAGGCACCGTCGAGGTACGCGGCCTCGATGACCTCCTCCGGTACTCCCTTGAGCCCCGCGTACATCGTCACCATGACGAACGGGAACGAACACCAGATGACCTCGGCGGCCACCAGCCCGAACGTGCTGAACGTGTCGAAGGTCCAGGAGTGGTTCGCCATCCCGGTGAACCCGAGGCCCGAGAGAACCTCGTTGACCAGGCCGAAGTCGGCGTCGAACAGGAACAGCCAGACGTACGAGCCCGCCATCGCCGGCGTCGCCCACGCGGCCAGCGCCGCCAGGAACAGCGGGACCCGCGCCCAGGCGCGGACCCGGGTCGCCAGCACGGCGAGCCCCGTCCCGAGCGCGAGGCTGCCGACGACGCAGACCGCGGTGAAGCCGAGGGTTTTGGCCAGCACCTCCCAGAACTGGACGTTCTCCAGCAGGTCGACGTAGTTTCCGAAGCCGAGGAAGACCAGCGGCGCGTTGCCGACCGCTTGCGGCTGGCCGTAGTCGTAGAACGAGATCAGGACGAGCTGGTAGATCGGGTACACCAGCATCGCCAGCAGCAGGATGCCGCCGGGCGCCAGATAGAGCAGGGCCGCCCGGCCGTCCCGGCGACGGCGGGGCGACCGCCGTGCCGGGACGGCCGGAGCCGTGGTGCGGGAGATGTGCTTGGTGACCACTTAACCGAACGCCTTGTTCATCTCGGCGGACGCGGTGGCCAGCGCGGCAGCGGGATCCTTGCCGCCGGTCGCGATCTGCTGGATCGCGGTCGGCAGCACGTTCTGCGCGTCGATCTTCGACCAAGCCGCGGTGGCGGGGACGAACTTCGTGCCCGCGGTGAGCGTGTCGACGAACGGCTTGACCGACGGGTCGCTCGCGGCGAGCTTCTGCTGGACGCTGCCGAGCGTGGGCAGGTTGCCCATGGCGACGTACATCTTCTCCTGGTACTTGGCGCCACCGAGCAGCTGGGTGAACTCGACCGCGAGGCCCTTGCGCTTGGTCGCGTTGAAGACGCCCAGCAGGTTGCCACCCGCGAACGCCGGGGCGATCTTGCCTGCCTCGGTGCCCGGGAGCGGGATGATCGCGTACTTGCCCTTCACCTGGCCCGCTTCGACGGCCTTGCGGTTGAAGTCGCCGCCGATCGACATTCCTGCCTTGCCACCGGCGAACGCCGTGATGCTCTGCGTCCCGGTCAGGTTGGCGCACTGTTCGGGCGGGCAGATGTCCGCCTTCAGCAGGTTCGCGTACGCCGTGACGCCGGCCTTGGCCTGCTCGGAGTCCATAGTGGACTTCCACTTGTCGCCGTCCTGCTTGGCGATCTCGCCGCCGTGTGCCCACAGGAAGGGCAGCATCGCGTAGGTGTACTTGCCGCCGACGGAGATGCCGTACAGCTCCGGCTTCTTGGCGCGGATCGTCTTCGCGGTCTCGGTCAGCTCTGCCAGTGTCGTCGGCGGCTTGAGGCCGAGTTCGGCGAAGAGGTCCGTGCGGTAGTACAACGCGCGGATGCCGGTGAACCACGGAAGCCCGTAGGTCTTGCCGCCGGACTTCGCCGTCTCCAGCACCGCGGGCAGGATGTCCGCCCCTTCCTTCCACGACGACAGATCGCCGGTCAGGTCGGCCAGCGCGCCGGTGGCGGCGTAGCTGGACACGTCGGTGTTGCCGAACTCGGCGACGTCCGGCGCGCTCGCCGGATCGTTGAAGGCGCCGGAGAACTTGTCCGCGCGGCCTTCCACCGGAATCCACTGGACGTCGACCTCGACGCCCGAATGCGCCGCCTTGAACTCGGCGATCGCCTCCTTGACCGCAGCCTCCTTGGGCGCGCGGTTGGCCTCGTCGAACAGCCAGACCCGGACGGTGCCGGTCTTCTCGTCACCGCCGCCCGCGGCCGGAGTGTTCTGCGCCGGTGCACAGCCCGCGACGAGGCCGACAGCCGCGAGGCCCGCGATGAGTACGCGAGTTCTCATGGGATTTTCTCCTTAAGCGAAAAAGACGGAATTGACCTGGGGGAGCGCGAGCTTCCCGGCGACGGCACCGGGGAGACCGGTGCCGGGATCGCGCGGCAGCCAGCTGAGCGTGCCGGACTTGTCGCTCGAGACGTAGAACCAGCGCTCGGTCGGGTCGAGCGTGAAGTGACGCGGGTACACCCCGCCGACGGGCGCGTTGTTCAGCAGCTTCAAGGACTTCCCGTCCTCGCTGACGCCGAACGACGCGATCGTGTCGGAACCACGCACCGAGGCGTAGACGAACTTCCCGTCCTTGGACGTGGCGATCTCGCCCGGGTACTGCTCGCCCGGGGTGCCCGCCGGAACGGCCGGGACGACCTGTCCAGCGGTGAGCTTCCCGGTGGCCGGGTTCCACGCCGCGACGGTCACCTCGGCACGCAGCTCGCCGAGGATGTAGGCGTACTTGCCGTTCGGGTGGAAAGCGAGATGCCGGGGCCCGGCGCCCGACGGGAGCTTCAGCTGCTGGTTCAGCTTGAGTTTCCCGGTCGTGGTGTCGAGTTTGTAGACATAGACCGAATCCGCGCCGAGATCGACCGCGAGCACCCACTTGCCGGTCGGATCGTTGACCACCTGGTGCGCGTGCGCCTGGCGTTCGGCGCCCTTGTGCTGGGCCACATCGACGACGTCTCCGAGTTTCCCGCCCGCGAGGATCGGGAGGACGACGACGCTGCCGCTGCTGTAGTTCGCGGCCAGCACGTACTTCTGGCTGGAGTGGACGCTCAGATGTGTCGGATGCTGCCCCTTGGCCGACTTCTTGTTGAGCAGCTTGGGTTTCACCGGATCGGCCAGGCTGAACGCGGAGATCTGGCCGTTCTCGTCCTCGTTGGTCACATAGAGCGTCTTGCGGTCGGCACTGATGTCGAACCAGGAAGCGTTGCTGACTCCCGGAATCGTCCGGTCGACGACGAGCGCGTTGGTCGCCGCGTCCCGGTGAGCGACATCGAGCCCGTGCCCGGAACTGGTGTAGCTGCTGAGGTAGATGGCCCCGGTTCCCTTCGGTCCGCAGGATTGTTCGGAAGCATTCGCGAGGTGGGAACCGAGAACGGTGGTGAGTCCAGCCGCTCCGACGGCGCCGAGGAAGGTGCGTCGATCCAGTCCGGTCATCGTGATCTCTCCCAGTCGTCGGGTGGTTTAAACCACTGCCATCAGCAATGCTGCCACGCCGAAACCGGAAACGGAAAGGACGGTTTCCAAGACGGTCCAGGTTTTCAGGGTCTGCGGCACGGTCATGTTGAAGTACCGCGAGATGATCCAGAAACCGCCGTCGTTCACGTGCGAGGCGATGATCGAGCCCGCCGAGATCGCGACGACCAGCAGCGCGAGCTGCATCTGCGAGTAGCCCAGCGTCGCCACCGTCGGCGCGACGATGCCGCTCGTGGTCACGATCGCGACGGTCGCCGAACCCTGCGCGATCCGCATCCCGCAACTGATCACGTATGCGGCCAGGATGACCGGGAGACCGGCGTTGTCCAGCGACCCCGCGACGGCCTTGCCGATCCCCGTGGCGGACAGCACGGCGCCGAAGAACGCACCCGCGCCGACCACCAGCAGGATCATCGCGACCGGGCGGAGCGACTTCGCCGAAAGCTCGCTCAAATCCTTGCCTGTCAAGCCTCGGCGCAGGCCGAGCAGCCAGGACGCGAGCAGCACCGAGATCGTCAGCGCGACCGCCGGGGTGCCGATGAACGCCGCGACGCCGGCGGGCGCGGAGTTCTTGGGAAGCCAGATGCTGCCGAAGGTCCCGGCGAGGATCAGCACCAGCGGGACCGCGATGATCGCCAGCACCAGCCCGAGCGGCGGCGGGTTCTCCTCCTTTTCGCCTTCTTCCTCCGCGACCAGGAACTCCGCGGGAACCGGAACATCGACGCGTTTGCCGATCCACGTCGAGTACGCGACCCCGCCGACGAGGAACGCCGGGATACCGCAGACCAGGCCCATCAGGATGATCCAGCCGAGTTCCACGTGCAGCAGGCCCGCCGCGGCGACCGGGCCGGGGTGCGGCGGAAGGAACGCGTGGGTGATGGAAAGACCGGCGAGCAGCGGCAACGCGTACAGCACCAGCGAGCGGCCGCCCTGTTTGGCGGCGACGTAGACCAGGGGTGCCAGCACGAAGATGCCGATGTCGAAGAAGACCGGGATACCGAAGACGAAACCCGCGAGACCCATCGCCAACGGGGCCCGCTTCTCACCGATGGCGCGCAGTAGCGCGCCGGTGAGGACCCTTGCCCCGCCGGAACGCTCCAAAATGGACCCGAGGATGGTGCCGAGTCCGATGATCGCGGCGATATGGCCGAGGATCCCGCCGAAACCCTTTTCCAGAAGGGAATCCGACGCCTTCTGTGCGGAGCCGACGATCTGGCCGACCGGCAGGCCCGCGGCCAGCGCGGTCAGCAGGCCGACCACGATCAAGGCGATGAAGGGCTCCAGCTTGACCTTGATGATGAGGAACAGCAAGACCGCGATCGAGACGGCGGCGAGGGTCAGGAGACCTCCCGTCGAATGTTGGAGCCAGTCGATCATCGGGCACTCCCGGGGTTCCGCAGTGAATGGCCGGCGAGGGCGCCGGTCGGTTGACCATCGTCGATGGCGGCGACACCGTTGACGAAGACATAGGGGATACCGGCGGCCTGCTGCCGCGGTTCGTCGAACGTGGCGGTGTCGGCGACGGTTTCCGGGTCGAACAGCACGAGGTCCGCCGCGTATCCGGCGCGGACGAGGCCCCGGTCGGTCAGCCGCAGGCGCTGTGCCGCGCGGCCGGTGAGGTGGGCGACGCATTCGGCGAGGTCGAGGACGCCGAGTTCGCGGACGTAGCGCGCGAGGTAACGCGGGAACGTGCCCCAGGCGCGGGGATGCGGCCGCGCCCCGACGAGCAGCCCGTCGCTGCCGCCGGTGTGTGTGCGGTGGCGCATGATCGCCTGGACGTTCTCCTCGTGCCCGACGTGCATCAGGCACGACGTGCCGAGCTTTTCCGAGATCAGAACGTCGAAGTACAGCTCCGCGGCCGGTTTGCCGGCACGCTGCGCCGAAGCGGCGACGGAATATCCGACGAGATGGGCGTTCTCGTCCCGGCGGACACCGTTGATCTCGATGGCCTCCCAGTCGATCGGCACCCCGTGCGCACCGTCGGAGCCGGTTTCCTCGATCTCGGCGCGGATCCGCTCACGAGTGTCCACATCGGACAACCGGGTCAGCGTGGCGTCGAGCCCGCCTTCGGTCGACCAGCTCGGCAGCAGCGCGGAAAGGTAGGTGGCGCCGGGAAGATAGGGATAGGTGTCCAGCGTGATGTCGCAGCCGTCGTCGAGTGCCCGGTCGAGCAGCTCCAGCAGATCCGGCGCCTTGCCCTTGTTCACCGAGAAGTTCATCGTGGCGTGGGCGAGGTGCAATGGGCAGCCCGAACGGCGGGAGACGTCGACCATCTCGCCGAACGCTTCGAGTGCGCCCTTGCCGTAGCTGCGGTGGTGCGGACTGTAGAAGCCGCCGTTCTCCCCGACGACCCGGCACAGCTCGACGAGTTCCTCGGTGGTCGCGTACATGCCCGGCGTGTAGGTGAGCCCGGACGACATGCCCATCGCGCCCTCGGCCAGCCCGGTCGCGACGAGTTCCTTCATCGCGTTCATCTCGGCTTCGGTCGCGGGCCGGTCGTCCCAGCCGACGGTGAGCATGCGGACGGTGCCCTGCGGCACCAGGTAGGCCGCGTTGACCGCGACCGGCGCGTCGAGCCGGTCGAGGTATTCGCCGACAGAGCGCCAGTTCCAGTCGAATCCGGCCGGATCGTCGTTCCACCCGGCGAGCTGCTGGCGCAGCGCCGCGAGGACCTCGTCGTTCACGGGCGCGTAGGAGAGCCCGTCCTGTCCGAGCACCTCGGTCGTGACGCCCTGGGAGAGCTTGGCGAGGTGATCCGGATTGGCGAGCAGCTGGAGGTCGGAATGCGAATGCATGTCGATGAACCCGGGCGCGAGCACGAGTCCTTCGGCGTCGATGGTGCGGCGGCCCGCGAGCGAGCCGGGTTCGGCGACACTGGCGATCCGGCCGTCGGTGATGCCCACGTCGTGCCTGGTGAGCGGATCCCCGGTGCCGTCGGCGACCAGTGCGGAGCGGACAACGATGTCCATGGCGATTCTTCCTCTGCGGCGGTGGAGGACGGATCAGAAATGGGTACGGACGAAATCGAGCACGGTCTCGCCGTCGGGGCCGACGACCGGGATCAGGGGCCATTTGTCGAAGACGGTGCACGGATGCGACAGACCGAGGGCGATCCAGTCGCCGACCTCGACCGGCGACGACGCGGGCAGCGTCAGAAAGGCGTGCTGGTCGTTCATCTTCTGGATGGAATGACCTTCGAGCGCGGACGGTGGCCCGTCGCCCTTGCGGATCAGGCGCGGCTCGGGCATGCCTTCGTCGAAGGAGGCGTCCCGTTTGCCGATGGTGAGCAGCGCGAGTTCGTCCGTCGGCTTCGACGTGACCTGCGCCCAGGCACGCAGCGCGGAGCGGAACGAGGCGACGCCGCCGATGCGCGGGTGTTCGCCCAGCGGCGAGATCACTCGGTAGAAGCCGTCGTCGTGGGTCACGTAGGCGCCGCTGCGCAGGATCGGCAGAACGTCCAGGCCGCCCCAGTCCTTGGTGAGCTCGTCGGCGACGCGATCGAAGTACGCGCTGCCTCCGCCGGTGACGATGATCTGGCCGGCGTCGTCGAGCAGGCCCTTGGCGTGGAAGGCGAAGACGAGTTCCCGCAGACCGTCCACATAGGAGCTGATCAGCTGGAGCGACTTTTCGTCCGTGTGGTGGGAAAGCGCGCCTTCGTAGCCGCCGGATCCACGTAACCGCAGAGCCGGGCTCGCGTGCGCGGCTTCAGCGACGGCGAGCGCGGTCTCGGCGTCGCGAACACCGGTGCGGCCACCTTCGGCGCCGAGTTCGACCAGGACGTCCACCTTGCGGCGGGCTCCGCGCAGGGCCTCGGTCATCAGCTCGACGCCGCGGACCGAATCGACCCAGCAGACGAACTCGAAGTCGTCGTCAGCGTCCAGTTCGGCGGCGAGCCACTTCAGGCCCGAGGGGTCGAGCAGCTGGTTCGCCAGCAGGATCCGCGAAACGCCGAACGCCCGGTAGATCCGCAGGTGGCCGGCGTTCGCGCAGGTGATACCCCACGAGCCGTGCTTCAGCTGCCGCTCGAACAGCTGCGGCGCCATCGTCGTCTTGCCGTGCGGGGCCAGCGCGACCCCGCGTTCGGCGCACCAGTCCGCCATCGTGCGGAGGTTGTGTTCGACGGCCTCTTCGTCGAGCACCACGAACGGGCCGAGAAAGCCGTCTTCGAACAGCTTCGCGCCGCGGGCGGCGGCGTCGCCGATCGTGAGACCGGACAGCGAAGGCGCGACCGAGCGGAAGCGCCAATCGACGCGCTCCTCCCGGACGGCCGCGACCGCGGCGGAATCGATGGTGCCGGCTTCGAACATGAGGTTCACCTCGGTTGCGTATGTTGCAACGGACGTTGCGCATATTGCGTGGGATAGGTGTAGCATCCGGTCCGCTGGAGGTCAACGGCGTGACGACTAGGAGACGCGAAGGTGACAAGCGCGCCCCACGTTTTGTGCATCGGGGAGTCGATGGCCTTGTTCGTACCGGCCGAATCCGGGCCGCCCGACGAGGTACGTAAGTGGGTGCGAAGCATCGGAGGGGCCGAATCGAACGTCGCCTGCCATCTCCCCGCGCTGGGTTTCACCAGCGCCTGGGTGAGCGCGGTCGGCGACGATCCGTTCGGCCGCGCGCTCGTGCGCGAGATCGGCGCGGCGGGGGTGGACGTCAGCGCGGTCGTGGTCGACCCGACGCGCCCGACCGGTCTCTACATCAAGGAAAGCGGAGCGGACGGCAGCCCCGTGCGCTACTACCGCAAGGGCTCCGCCGCGTCCGGAATGGACGCCGGGCTGCTGGGGAAACTTGATCTCGACGGGGTACGCGTCATCCACCTGTCCGGTATCACGCCCGCCCTGTCGGACGGTTGCCTCGACCTGGTGCGAGCACTGATGGAACGGCCACGTGGCGACACGCTGGTGTCGTTCGACGTGAACTTCCGGCCCGCGCTGTGGACCGGGCGCGACCCGTCGGTGCTGGCCGGACTGGCCGCCCGCGCCGACATCGTGCTGGCAGGCGAGGACGAGGCCGAGCGAGTGTGGGGGACCGGCGACCCGGAACGCCTGCGCGCCGCGGTGCCGGGGCCGAAGACGCTGGTCGTCAAGCACGGGGCGCGCGGGGTGACGCTGATCGACGGCGACGAAGCACCGCTGTTCTCTCCCGCGCTCCAGGTCGACGTCGTGGAGCCAGTCGGTGCCGGTGACGCCTTCGCCGCCGGTTTCCTCGCCGCCACGCTGCGCGGCGACGACCCCGCGACCCGGCTGCGGCGCGGCCACCTGCAGGCCGCGGCCACCTTGCTGACCCACGACGACGTGGGAACGCCGCTGCCCGGATCCGTCGTCGAAGCGCTCCTCGGGGCGGATGAGGCAGCATGGGCGGCGGCGAAGCTGACGGACAAGGGATTGGTGGGCGGATGAGCCAGAGCCTGGACAGGGCGCTCACGTTGCTGAGCGGGCTCGCCCGCGAGCCGAAGACGCTGGACCAGCTCGCCGAGGAGATCGGTGTGCACAAGTCGACCGTGCTGCGGTTGCTGCGCACCCTGGAGACGCATCACTTCGTGCGCCGGGAAGGGCAGCGGTACTACCGGCTCGGCAGTGCGCTCTTCGACCTCGCGCAGCAGGCGCTGGAGGATCGCGACGTCCGCCGCACCGCGCAATCCGCGCTCGCCGGGCTCAACGCCCGCACCGGGCACACTGTGCACCTCGCCTCCTATGAGGACGGAGAGGTCGTCTACATCGACAAGTTCGAGGGCAGGCATTCGGTGCGGATGTACTCGCGCATCGGGAAACGCGCCCCGCTGCACTGCACCGCCGTCGGCAAGGTGCTGGTCGCGGCGATGACGCCGGAGAAGCAGGCGGACGTGGTCTCGCGGATCGACTTCTTCGTCCGCACCCCGAACACGATCACCACGCCCGAGGCCTACGGGAAGGAACTCGCGCTCGTCGCCGACCGCGGCTACGCGGTGGACAACGCCGAGCACGAGGACTTCATCCACTGCGTCGCCGCGCCCGTCCGCGGCCCCGGCGGCGTGGTACTCGCCGCCGCGTCGGTGTCGGTGCCGAAGGTGCTGCTCGACTACGACGGCCTGATGGCGCTCGTCCCGGAACTGATCGCCGCCGCCGAAGAAGCTTCCGTCCACAGTGGATGGACGGGGAACCGAAAGGGGAAGTTGGAATGAGCAAGACCGCGATCAGCACGGAGAACGCGCCGAAGCCGGTGGCCGCGTTCTCGCAGGCGGTCCGCAAGGGCAACATCCTGCAGGTGGCCGGCCAGGTCGCCTTCGACCCGGCCACCGGCGCCATCGTCGGCGAGACCGTCGGTGAGCAGACCGAGCAGACCTTCAAGAACATCGAGGCGGTGCTCGAGGCCGCCGGTTCGAGCCTGGCCGACGCGATGATGGTGCGCGTGTACCTGACCGACGTCGACCACTTCGGCGCGTTCAACGAGGTCTACAACAAGCTGATCGGCGAGGCGCCGCACCCCGCCCGCACCACCGTGTACGTCGGCCTGCCTGCCGGACTGCTGGTGGAGATCGACGTCCTGGCCGTGACGGACTGATCCCGCGTGCCATGAAAGGCCCCTTCATTGCAAAATTTGCGATGAAGGGGCCTTTCATTGCGTGAAGACACGGTCGCTTGTCCAGACGACATGGTCGCCCGGTGGGCGGAGCTGATGGTGTGCCGGTCAGTCCGTGAAGGCCTACTTACCTACCCTGATGGTAGTGAAGGGGGCCTTCACGGACTTGCGGATCGCCACTCACGAGGCGCTAGAGCACGCTCGTGTACCCGTTCAGCGCGGGCTGACCGCCCAGGTGCGCGAAGAGCACGTTCGAGTCCCGCGAGATCTCACCGCGGGAAACGAGGTCGATCAGCCCCGCCATGGACTTGCCTTCGTACACCGGATCGGTGAGCACGCCCTCCAGCCGCGCCAGCGTCCGGATCGCGTCGAGGGTCGACTCGTCCGGGATGCCGTAGATCCCGGCGTGGTAGCGCTCGTCCAATTCGACCTCGCCGATCTCGCCGGCATTGATCAGCTCTGCGGTCGCGCTGGCGATGCGGGTGATCTGATCGCGCGTCTCGGCCGGTTCGGCCGACCCGTCGATGCCGAGGATCCGTCGCGGCTTCCCGGAAAGCGCGGCCCCGGCGACCATCCCGGCCTGAGTGCTGCCGGTGACGGAGCAGACGATCACCGTGTCGAAGAAGACGCCGAGTTCCGCCTCCTGCGCTTCGAGTTCGACCATCCAGTTCGCGAAACCGAGCCCGCCGAGCCGGTGGTCCGAGCCGCCGGCCGGGATCGCATACGGCTTTCCGCCGCCGGCCTCGATCTCCTTGAGCGCGTTTTCCCAACTTTCCTTGAAGCCGACGCCGAATCCCGCCTCGACCATCCGGATGTCCGCGCCGAGGATGCGCGAAAGCTGGATGTTGCCGACCTTGTCGTACATCGGGTCGTTCCAGTCGACCCAGCTCTCCTGCACCAGCACGGCCTTGAGCCCGGACCGCGCGGCGGCCGCGGCGACCTGGCGGGTGTGGTTCGACTGCACGCCGCCGATCGAGATCAGCGTGTCCGCGCCCGAGGCGAGCGCGTCGGCGACCAGGTACTCGAGCTTCCGGGTCTTGTTGCCGCCGAACGCGATCCCGGAGTTGACGTCCTCGCGTTTCGCCCAGACCTTCGCGCCGCCGAGATGGGCGGTGAGCCGTTCGAGCGGGTGCACGGGGGAAGGGCCGAACAGCAGCGGGTAGCGCGGGAAATCGGCGAGGGTCATGGCGTCTCCAGGAGGTCTTCGAGTTCGGTCCAGATCGTGGCGGTGATCGCGCAGGCCGCGTCGACGTCGCCCGCTTCGATGGCGTCGACCAGCTCCGCGTGACGCTGGACCGACCGGTGCGCGGGCAGAGAGCCGAAGCGGGCGTATTCGAGACGGCGCAGCAGCGGCGTGTAGCGGGCCAGCGTCGCGGCGATCGCCCGGTTGCGCGCGGCGGCGACAGGGACGTCGTGGAGTTCGTCGTCGGCGGCGATCGCGGCCGCGATGTCCCCGGCGGCGATCGCGTCGGCGAACCGGGCAGCGACCGCGCGCATCGCGGCGACCTCCGCCGGCCCCATCCGCGGGGCACCCGCCCGGACGGCGACCTCGTGCAGCGTGCGCACGAGCTGCAGGGCGTCCCGGACGTCGTCGGGAACGAAACCGGCCACACGCGTGTAGCTCTGCGGCTTCGACTCGACGAGGCCGTCCTCGATCAGCCGAAGCAACGCCTGGCGCACCGGCGCCCGGGAAAGCCCCAGCTGTTCGGCGAGGTCGCCGTCGCGCAGGTTCGTGCCCGGCGGCAGCGTCCCGTCGATGATCGCCCGGCGGATGTTCTCGTAGGCCTCGTCCCTGAGGAGAGACCGCGGCACCTTCGCTAACCCACTCACATCTGAAATGTTAGTTGATGCCGGAGTGGAAGTACATGAAGGCCCCCTTCCTGTACCCAGGCGCAAGGAAGGGGGCCTTCATGTACTACGGAGGGCTAGTAGACCGGTCCCGTGTACTTCTCGCCCGGTCCCTGGCCGGGCGCGTCGGGCACGGCCGAAGCCTCGCGGAACGCCTTCTGCAGCGACTGGAGGCCGTCGCGCAACGGGCCCGCGTGCAGGCCGAGGTACTCTGCCGAAGCGGTGACCAGCCCGGCGAGGGCGGTGATCAGGCGACGGGCTTCGTCGAGGTCGCGGTGGGGTGAGCTGGCCGGGTCCTCGTCCGCGAGGCCGAGGCGTTCGGCGCCCGCGGAGAGCAGCATGACGGCCGCCCTGCTGATCACCTCGACGCTCGGGATGTCCTCCAGGTCGCGGACGTCCGGGGAATACGGGGGCTGCTGAACGGGTTCATCTGACACGTCTGGTACCCTTCCACGAGCGACCAGCCCCTGAGCGATCGGGGGCGGCAAGTGGAGCCCCGCTCCCACCCGTGTCACCGCCGCAACACCAGGTGTCCGGGTCCGGTCTCGCCAAGACGATTTCGGGCGTCGAGGCGGTGTGTTCGGTTCTGGAGATCGAACACGATCGGAAAGAGTGGGCCCCGCGTACCGCACGGTACCGGGGCCTTAGGTATGTGGGCACCAGGTCGAAACGGTAGAAGAATTTACCTCGAACCAGGGAGGCCCCATCAGCGCCGAGACACGCATCAACGACCGAATCCGGGTACCGGAGGTCCGCCTCGTCGGGCCGGCCGGTGAACAGGTCGGCATCGTCCGGATCGAAGATGCGCTGCGGCTGGCACAGGAGAACGATCTCGATCTCGTCGAGGTCGCCCCGCAGGCCCGTCCGCCCGTATGCAAGCTCATGGACTTCGGCAAGTTCAAGTACGAGAGCGCGCAGAAGGCCCGCGAGTCCCGCCGCAACCAGCAGCTCACCGTCATCAAAGAGCAGAAGCTGCGGCCGAAGATCGACCAGCACGACTACGAGACCAAGAAGGGTCACGTGTCGCGGTTCCTTGCGGCAGGCAACAAGGTCAAGGTCACGATCATGTTCCGCGGTCGCGAGCAGTCCCGGCCGGAACTCGGGTTCCGTCTGCTGCAGAAGCTCGCCGACGAGGTGACCGAGCTCGGCTTCGTCGAGTCGTCGCCGAAGCAGGACGGTCGCAACATGATCATGGTGTTGGCCCCGCACAAGAACGTGAAGCCGCAGAAGGCCGCGAAGGCAGCCAAGGACGAGTCGTCCGAGCCGCCCGCCGACGCGTAGCGCCGACCAGCACATGTCAGCGGCACACCGGGCACAACCGGTGTGCCGCCGCACGGAAGAGGACAACGTAATGCCGAAGATGAAGACGCACAGCGGGACGTCCAAGCGTGTCCGCGTCACGGGTTCGGGCAAGCTGCGCCGCCAGAAGGCCGGCCGCCGCCACCTGATGGAGAAGAAGTCCAACAGGCTCACCCGTCGCCTCGAAGGCACGACCGAGATCGCCAAGAACGACGTCGGCCGCGTCAAGCGCCTTCTCGGCCGCTGACACCCCGCACTTTGTAAACGCCGGGCGCGCCATCGCGCCCCCAGATCGACAGGATGGACCCCAGTGGCACGCGTCAAGAGGGCTGTCAACGCCCAGAAGAAGCGTCGCGCGACTCTCGAGCTCGCCAGCGGCTACCGCGGCCAGCGTTCGCGGCTGTACCGCAAGGCGAAGGAGCAGACGCTTCATTCGCTGAACTACGCCTACCGGGACCGTCGTGCCCGCAAGGGTGACTTCCGCCAGCTGTGGATCACCCGTATCAACGCGGCGGCCCGCGCCAATGGCGTGACCTACAACCGGTTCATCCAGGGCCTCAAGGCCGCGGGTGTCGAGGTCGACCGCAAGATCCTCGCGGACCTCGCCGTCAACGACGCCGCCGCGTTCACCGCGCTGGCCGAGCTGGCCAAGGCGAACGTGAACACCGAAGAGAAGAAGTCGGCCTGACCGGCGACAGCGCTCTCCACCGACCCGGGGCCGCTCCGTTCACCGAACGGACGCCCCGGGTCGTTGCTGCGCGCAAGCTCACCCGCCGGGCCGAACGTGACAAGACCGGCCGGTTCCTCGCCGAGGGCGCGAACGCGGTCGAAGCCGCGCTCGACCACGGCGGCACGGTGTACGAGCTGTTCGTCACCGATCGCGCCGCCGCGCAGCACGAGCGCCTGGTCATCGCCGCGCGCGAGGCAGGCGTCCCCGTCTCGCCGATCACCGATCGCGCGGCCGACGGGTTGTCAGAGACCGTGACGCCGCAAGGCATCGTCGCGGTCTGCGCGCTCGTCGACCGTCCACAAGAGACCGTCCTGAAGCCGGGCGCGAAGCTCGTCGTCGTCCTCGTCGACGTCGCGGACCCCGGTAACGCGGGCACCGTGATCCGGGTCGCGGACGCCGCCGGCGCCGCCGGGCTCGTCCTCGCCGGGGACAGCGTCGACCCGCACAACGGCAAATGCGTCCGCGCGGCCGCCGGCAGCCTGTTCCACCCCGCCATCACCAGGATCCGGGATGTCGACGCGGCCTTGAAGGCCTGCTCCGCCGCCGGACTCCGCACCTTCGGCGCGCACGGCTACGCCGACACCGAGCTCGATCAGGTCACCTTCGACGAGCCCACCGCGTGGGTCTTCGGCAACGAGGCGCACGGACTGCCGCAGGGAGTTCTGGAGACGGTCGATCTCGCGGTCAAGATCCCGATGTACGGCCGGGCGGAGAGCCTGAACCTCGCGACGGCCGCCGCGATCTGCGTGTACACGAATGCGATGGCCTCCCGGACCGCGACCACGTAGAGTCGCGGGCGCACGCCGTCGCATCACGACACCAAGGGAGCTCTCATGGAACGCACTGTTCGTTCCAGCACCTTGTTTACGGCGTAGAGCGCGTTTTTCGCACTTCCGAGTGACGGTGTGCCCAGCCCGAGGGTGATCGGGGGCCGCCGTTCGCTGTCCCATAGAATTCAGCAGCTGCTAAACCCATGTGTGCGCTCGCGTGCACCGGACCAGTCCCAGCGGACGCCGAGGAGTTATGTCCGAAGCCAACGACAAGCAGGACCCCCAGGCGGGAACGCTCGCGCCGGAAACGTTGACGGCCGCCGTCAAACAGGCCGAGACCGATTTCGCGGCCGCGGCGGATCTCGACGCGCTGGCCGCGGTCAAACCCGTTCACCTCGGGGACCAGTCTCCGCTGCTGCTCGCCCGCCGCGAGATCGGCGCCCTGCCGAAGCAGGAGAAGGCGGAGGCGGGAAAGCGGGTCAACGAAGCGCGCCAAGCCATCCAGGCCGCCTTCGACGCCCGCCGCGCCGTGCTCCAGGTCGAGCGCGACGAAAAGGTGCTCCGCGAGGAGACAGTCGACGTCACGCTCCCGTGGGACCGCGTGCCCCGTGGCGCCCGGCACCCGATCGCGACCCTGTCGGATCGGATCGCCGACGCGTTCATCGCGATGGGCTACGAGGTCGCCGACGGTCCGGAACTCGAGGCCGAGTGGTTCAACTTCGACGCGCTGAACTTCGGCAAGGACCACCCCGCGCGCCAGCTGCAGGACACGTTCTACCTCGGCGAGGAGGACTCCGGCCTGGTGCTGCGGACCCACACCTCGCCGGTGCAGGCCCGCACGCTGCTGCACCGTGACCTGCCCGTGTACGTCGTCTGCCCCGGCCGCACCTACCGGACCGACGAGCTCGACGCCACGCACACCCCGGTGTTCTCGCAGGTCGAAGGCCTCGCGGTGGACAAGGGCCTGACGATGGCGCATCTCAAGGGCACCCTCGACGCTTTCGCCCGCGCGATGTTCGGCGAAAGCTCGAAGACCCGCCTGCGCCCGCACTTCTTCCCGTTCACCGAGCCGTCGGCCGAGGTCGACGTCTGGTTCGAGGAGAAGAAGGGCGGCGCCGGCTGGGTCGAATGGGGCGGCTGCGGCATGGTCAATCCCAACGTCCTGCGTGCCTGCGGCGTCGACCCCGAGGTCTACTCGGGCTTCGCCTTCGGCATGGGTATCGAGCGCACCCTGCAGTTCCGCAACGGAATCCCGGACATGCGCGACATGGTGGAGGGCGACATCAGGTTCACCCTGCCCTTCGGAACGGAGGCCTGAGTGAAGGTCCCAGCCAGCTGGCTGACCGAACACCTCGACGTCGACGAGGAGGTCACCGCCCAGGATCTGGCCGACGCCTTCGTGCGCATCGGCATCGAGGTCGACGACGTCCGGAAACTCGAACCGGTCACCGGTCCGCTCGTGGTCGGCCGTGTCGCCGAGATCGAGGAGCTCACCGAGTTCAAGAAGCCGGTCCGCTTCTGCCGCGTCGACGTCGGGGAGCCGGAGAACGACGCCAAGCCTGACGAGAACGTCGACGCCGACGATGACGATGACGACGAAGGCCCCTTCGAGGACGACGGTCCCACGGGGATCAGGACCCGCGGGATCATCTGCGGTGCCACGAACTTCGCCGAGGGTGACCTGGTCGTCGTCGCGCTGCCCGGCACGGTGCTGCCCGGTGGATTCGAGATCGGTTCGCGCAAGACCTACGGCAGGCTCAGCGACGGCATGATCTGCTCGGCGAGCGAACTCGGCATCGGTGACGACCACTCCGGCATCCTGGTGCTGCCGCCGAGCACGGCCAGCCCCGGTGAGGACGCGAACAAGCTGCTCGGCCTCGAAGACACCGTCCTCGAGGTGACGCCGACCCCGGACCGCGGGTACACCCTGTCGGTCCGCGGCCTGGCCCGCGAGCTGTCCAACGCGCTCGACGTCCCGTTCGGCGACCCGGCCTCCATCGAGGTCCCCGAGGCCGAGAGCGACGTCTGGCCGGTGCACCTCGAAGACACCGAGGGCTGCAAGCGGTTCGTGCTGCGCCGCGTCAAGAATCTCGACGCGACCGCGCCGACGCCGTGGTGGATGCGCCGTCGCCTGATGCTGTCGGGTATCCGCTCGATCTCCCTCGCGGTCGACGTGACCAACTACGTGATGCTCGAACTCGGGCATCCGCTGCACGCGTTCGCGACCGGTGCGGTCAAGGGCGATCTGGTGGTGCGCAAGGCGAAGCCGGGCGAGAAGCTGACCACTTTGGACGATGTCGAGCGCACGCTCGACCCGGACGACGTGGTGATCGCCGACGACAGCGGCGTCATCTCGCTGGCGGGCACGATGGGCGGCGCGTCGACCGAGATCACGCCGGAGAGCACCGATGTGCTGCTCGAAGCGGCGCACTGGGATCCTTCGTCGATCAGCCGGACGGCCCGCCGTCACAAGCTGTTCTCCGAGGCGGCCAAGCGGTTCGAGCGCTACACCGACCCGCAGCTGTGCGCGGTGGCCGTCGAACTCGCGGCGCGCCTGCTGCGCCAGTACGGCGAAGGCTCGATCCTGCCCGGCCGCACCGACGAGGGCGGCGTCGAGCCGAACCCGCCGGTGACCATGCCGATCAGCCTGCCCGACCAGGTGGCCGGGGTGCGCTACCAACGCGGTGTCACGGTCAAACGGCTCTCGCAGATCGGGTGCAAGGTCAACGTGGGCACCGCCGAGGACGGTACCGCGCTGGTGACCGCGATCCCGCCGAGCTGGCGCGGTGACCTGGTGCAGCCCGCAGACCTGGTCGAAGAAGTCCTTCGGCTCGAGGGGTACGACAGCATCCCGTCGGTGCTGCCCGAGGCCCCGGCCGGCCGGGGCCTGACGGACACCCAGCGCCGTCGCCGCTCGGTCGCGCGTGCGCTGGCGGAGAACGGCTACGTCGAGGTGCTGCCCTTCCCGTTCATCTCGGACTCGGTCTGGGACGCGTTCGGGCTGCCCGAAGACGACGTCCGCCGCAGCACCGTGAAGGTCCGCAACCCGCTGGAAGCGGACAAGGACCGGATGGCGAGCAGCCTGCTGCCGGGGTTGCTGGAGATTCTCCAGCGCAACATTTCCCGTGGCTTCAAGGATGTCTCGCTGTTCCACATCGGACAGGTCGTGCTGCCCGGACCGAACCCGATCCCGATGCCTTCGCTCGGGGTGGACCGGCGGCCGACCGACGAGGAGCTCGCGGTGCTGGAGGCGGCGGTCCCGCCGCAGCCGCTGCATGTCTCCGTCGTGCTCGCGGGCCAGCGTGGCCGCGCGGGCTGGTGGGGCGAGGGCGAGCAGGCGAACTGGGCCGACGCGGTGCAGGCCGCGCGGCTGGTGGCGCAGGCCGCCGGTGTCGAGCTGACCACGGCCGCGGCGGACCAGCCGCCGTGGCACCCCGGTCGTTGCGCGCAGCTGCGGGTGGGGCAGTGGCCCGTCGGCTACGCCGGCGAGTTGCACCCGAAGGTCGTCGAGGCGCTCGGGTTGCCGCCGCGCACCGTCGCGATGGAACTCGACCTGGACGCGATCCCGATCCCGGACGGCCGTCCTGCGCCGCGGATCTCGGCGTACCCGCCGGTGCTGCTCGACGTCGCACTCGTCGCGGAGACGGGTGTGCCGTCGGCCGACCTTGCCGAGGCGCTGCGCGAAGGCGCGGGCGAACTGCTCGAGGACATCACGCTGTTCGATTCGTACCAGGGCGAGCAACTGGGCGAGGGCAAGCGTTCGGTGGCGTACAAGCTGCGGTTCCGCGCCGCGGACCGCACGCTGACCGTCGACGAAGCCACCAAGGCTCGCGACGCCGCCGTCGCGGTCGCCGGTGAACGCTTCGGCGCTAGCCTGCGGACCTGATCCGAAAGTCCGTGAAGGCCCCCTTCCCTCGGCTCAGCCGAGAGAAGGGGGCCTTCACGCGCTTCAGGTGTGGCAAAGTGAGGACTTGTGTCACGTCCAGACGGTCGGTCCAGTATCCAAGACATCGCCCGTGCCCGGCTGAGCGACGGTTTCGTCGGCAGGGTCGGGGAACGCGAGGACTTCCGGGGGAATCTGGGGTTGCCCGGGAGCGACCGGCGCCGCCGGTACCTGTACTCGGTGCACGGTCTCGCCGGGGTCGGCAAGTCGTTCCTCCTCGAACAGCTTCGCGGTATCGCCGAGGAAACCCGCGCCGCCGTCGGGTTCGCGGACGACCGGCAACAGGATCTGCCCGCGACACTGGTCAAACTGGCGAAGGACCTCGCCCGCGGCGGGCACGAGATGCGCCGGTTCGAGAAGCGCTACGAGTCGTACCTCAAGGCGCGGGAACGGCTCCACAACGATCCGCAGGCTCCGGCGGCAGGCCGCGAGCTCGTGACGAAGGCCGTGGTCAAGGCAAGCCTCGGGGTGGCGAAGACCCTGCCCGGCGGAAGCATCGCCGCCGACGCGATCGACGCGGACGCGACGGCGAAACAGCTGGAGCAGTTGCAGGTCTACCTCGCGGCGAAGTTCAAGCGGAAGGCCGATGTCCAGCTGCTCCTGGAACCGGCGGAGGAGCTGACCAAACCGTTCGTCGAGGACCTCTGGCGTATTCCGGAGACCCGGCAGATCGCGCTGTTCTTCGACACCTTCGAACGGACCGCGCCGGTACTGGAGACCTGGCTGCTCGACCTGTTCGGCGGGCTGTACGGCGATCTGCCGCAGAACCTCGTGCTCACCGTGGCGGGCCAGTTCCCGCTGGACGAGGCGAAATGGAACCGGCACGCGCCGCTGGTGCGCGAGATCGAACTCCGGCCCTTCACCGAGCCGGAGGCGCGTCACCTGCTCGCCGAGCACGGGATCACCGACGAGCAGGTGGTCGAGACCGTGCTGCGGCTGACTGACGGGCTGCCCGTCCTGGTCGCCATGCTGGCGCAGGGAAACCCCACCGAGGCGGACGCGGTCGGCGATCCCAGCGATGACGCGGTCAAGCGGTTCCTGCACTGGGTTCCCGACAAGGCCAAACAGAAGATCGCCGCCACGGCGTCGTTGCCCCGTGTCCTGGACGAGGACGTCATCGGCGTGCTGACCGGGAAGGAGACCGCGGGGGAGACCTTCCGCTGGTTGCGGGAGCTGCCGTTCGTCGGGCGGCGCGAACTCCCGGTGCGTTATCACCCGGTGGTCCGCGGTCCGATGGTGCGGTTGGAGCGCGGCAGTTCGCCCGCCGCGTTCGCCGAACTCCACCGCAAGCTCAGCGAATACTACGAAGGCCGGTGCGCCGAACTCGGCCTCAGCAGCCACCGCGACGCCTGGAACGACGAGCGCTGGCAGCGAAGAAAACTCGAGCACACCTACCACCGGTTGTGCGGGAGCCCGGCCGAAGCGCTGCCGGACGCACTGCTCGGCGCCGCCGAGATGATCACCACCGGCACGGCTGCCGCTCGTGCTTGGGCGCGCATGATGGAGCAGGCGGGGGTCGACGCGGACGCGCCCGCGGTACTGGGCTGGGGGCAGCGCCTGGCCGCCGCGGTCGGCGACGGCGACGGCCCGCGGGAGATCCAGGTGCTCGACCTGCTCGCCGGTGCGGCTGAGCTCGACGCGGCCCGCCTTTCCACGGTGCTCCGGCGGCGCGCGTGGGCCTACGAAGGCCAGGACGACGTCGAGGCGGCGAAACGGGATTTCGACCGGGCTCTCGACTTGAACCCCGCCGACCCCTACGTCTGGAGTGACCGGGGCAACCTGTTCCGCGACGAAGGCGAATGGGAGCAGGCGTTGTCGGATCTGAACCGGGCGATCGAACTGGACCCCACCTACGCCTACTCGTGGCGCGGGCGCGGGTCGGCCCGGGCCCGGTTGGGCGACCTCGAGGGTGCGATGGCCGACCTCGATGAGGCCGTCCGCCTTCAGCCGGAGCACCGGTGGGCCTACAGCATCCGGAGCGAGGTGCACTTCAAACGAGGCGACGTCCGGAAGGCGATCGACGAGATCGAGATCGCGATCCGGCTCGACCCCGACTATGCCTGGGCCGTCCACTACCGGGCGACGCTGTTCGCGGAGCTGGGGGACAAGGACGAGGCACTCGCCGGTCACCGCGCGGCCGTCGCCCTCCGCCCCAAGGAGGTGTACTACCTGACGGAGCTCGCGTCGTTCCTTGAGCAGACCGGAGACGTGGACGCCGCGTCGGCGACCTTCGACGCGATCGTCGCGGCGGATCCGGAAAGCGCCAGTGCCCACGCGATCCGGGCGGCGTTCCACCGCCGCAACGAGCGAAGCAGGCTCGCGATCGACGGTTTCACCGCCGCGCTCCGGATCGACCCGGACTACGAGTGGGCCTACTACATGCGCGGTCTGGCGCACGACGATCTGGAAGATCGCGTGACGGCGCTCGCCGACTTCGAAAAGGCGGTCGAGCTGGCCCCCGAAGACGCCGAGAATCATCTGCAGCGGGGGATCACGCTCAGCCGGCTGCAGGGGTACGGCGAAGCGGTGAAATCCTTGGACCGCGCGATCGAACTCGATCCCGGCAACGAGTGGGCGTACACCTGGCGCGCGATGGCCCACCAGCGGTCCGGCGATCACCAGGCCGCCCTCGCCGACATCGACGCCGCGGTCGCGGCGAACCCGGCGATGGCCTTCTTCCACAGCACCCGGGGCGACATCCTCAGAGACCTCGACCGGCACGAGGAAGCCCGCGCCGCGTTGGACGAGGGGATCCGGCTGGGACAGGACGGGGGATACGCGTTCTATCGGCGTGCCCGCCATCGCCTCCTCTTCGAGGATTTCGAAGGTGCGTTGTCCGATGTGGACAGCGCGCTGACCGCCGGGCAGGACGAGAGCGCCCGCACCTTGCGCGCGGAGATCCGCCGTCAGGCGGGCGAGTACCGCGAAGCGATCCAGGACCTGCGCGAATTGGTCGCCGCGGATCCCGAGGACGCCGACCACCGCGAGAACCTCGGGGAAGCTCTGCTGTTCGCGGGGGAGACGGACGAGGCGATGGAGATCCTGCGCCCGCTCGCGCCGGACTCCGTTTGGGCTCGTGACCTCCTGTCCCTCGCCTGGCTGAAGACCGGACGGACGGGCGAAGCGCACCGGGCCATCGCCGCCGGCCTCGACGAAGCGGTCGCGCGAAACGCGGACGGCGACTTCGATTGGGAGAACGAGGTGCAGCCGCTCTTCTATCTCCTCGTCCTCGGACGTCACGCCGAAGCGACACGTGAGCTCACGGCGCTGCTCGACAAGGTTCCGCCCCAGGACACGCGACTCATCCTGCTCCGTGACTTGAAAGACCTTCGAGAGCTGGTGCCCGAACTCGGCGGCGTGATCGAGGAGCTCGTCGCCCTCATCCCGAGGCCGGTGCTCAACCGCCCAGGTGCTTGAGCGCCTCCTTCCTGGACAGAGTGGACAGTGCCGGATGCGCGGCGACGAAGGCGCGCACCCAGTCCGGCTCGGTCTTCGCGTACTCGCGCAGAGCCCAGCCGATTCCCTTGCGCAGGAAGAAGTCCTTGTCGTCGAGGTTGGCCTCCACCGCACGGGTGAGCAGATCGGTGTCCGTTCCGCCCTTGGCACCGATCTGGCAGATGACCGAGGTGCGGCGGCGCCACCTGTCCTCGTCGTAGGCCCAGGTCAGCATCAGGGTGGTCACCGTCTCCGGCTCCGCCCGCAGGATCGGCCCGACGCGGCGGATGGCGGCCTCGTCCACGTAGTCCCACCAAGCGCCCGTCACGATCATCTCTTCGTACAGGCCGAGCAGATCGCTGTCCTGCCAGCGGGTGTAGGCACGGTGGCCGGAAAGGGCGATCGCCGCATAACGCTCTTCACGGAATTCCGCTTCGCGCCACAGGGTGAGCGCGGCCGTCGTGAAACTCACTCGATCGGGTAGTGGATGTTCGGCGTAAACCCGTTTCAGCAAGGCCGTCCGAGGCGGGGACGCCACACCGAGGAACGGCATCTCAGACTTCATGTACGCCCGCATCGACGGAGCTTTCCCCGGATCGGCCAGTTCGGCCAAACCGTTGCGAACCGCCGAAACCAGGCTTTTCACCTCGTCCACGCGTTCTCCTTTCCCCAGTCCGCGCCGCGAGCGTACGACAGGGGACCGACAAGACGGATATGCCCGGATCGAGGCGGGGATACCGACTAAAGAGGGATGGCGGTCAACGTGTCGGTCAGCGAGATTGAAGCCGGTTCTCGGTAGCTTCGGCCCGACCGGGTCGAACGCGGACGAAAAGGAACACAGTGAAGAAATTCGTTGCCGCCCTGGCGGTCGCGGGGATCGGCGTCGGCACCATGGCGCTCGCTCCCTCCGCCACGGCCGCCTCGGCGTCGGACTTCGATCCGAAGCCCATCTCCTGGGGAGCGTGTACGCGCCCGAGCCTGGTCAAGGCCGGCGCGGAATGCGGCTTCCTCGAGGTCCCGCTGGATTACGCGAAGCCCGGCGGGGAGAAGATCTCGATCGCCGTCTCGCGCGTGAAGCACAAGTCCGCCCAGTCGCAGGGCGTCATGGTGGTCAACCCGGGCGGACCGGGAGGGTCGGGCCTCGGCCTGTCGACCCTCGGCCGGGCCGTCCCCAAGAAGGCGGGTGAGGAGTACGACTGGATCGGCTTCGACCCGCGCGGCGTCGGGGAGAGCAAGCCGTCGCTGACCTGCGACGGGAACTACGCCTCCTACAACCGCCCGCAGTACGTGCCGACCACGCGCGCCCTCGAGACGGCGTGGCGCGAGAAGGCGAAGGGCTACGCGAAGGCGTGCGCCAAGAACGGCGCGATCCTCGATCACATCAAGACCATCGACGTCGCGAAGGACGTCGACAGCCTGCGCAAGGCGCTGGGCGAGAAGCAGATCAACTACTACGGCTTCTCCTACGGCACCTACCTCGGGCAGGTCTACAGCACACTGTTCCCGCAGAACGTGCGGCGGATGGTGTTCGACGGCACCGTCGACCCCCGCGACGTCTGGTACAAGGCGAACCTGAACCAGGACATCGCCTTCGACAAGAACATCAAGATCTACTTCGGCTGGCTCGCGAAGTACGACGACGTCTATCACCTCGGCAAGACCGCGTCCGAGGTCGAGAAGCTGTGGTACGCCGAGCAGAAGAAGCTGTACGACAAGCCCGCGGGCGGTGTCATCGGTGGTTCCGAATGGACGGACATCTTCCTGCAGGCCGGCTACTACGTCTTCGGCTGGGAGGACATCGCGAACGCCTTCTCGGGCTGGGTGCACAAGGGTGACTGGCAGACCTTGAAGGGCCTGTACGACGACTCCAACCCGCCGGGCCAGGACAACGGCTACGCGGTGTACGCGGCCGTGCAGTGCACCGACGTGGCGTGGCCGCAGAGCTGGCCCCGCTGGAAGTTCGACAACTGGGTCACGCATTTCCGGGCGCCGTTCGAAACCTGGGGCAACGCCTGGTTCAACGCGCCGTGCCTCGACTGGCCCGCGAAGCCCGGCAAGCCGGTGGAGATCGACGGGAGCAAGGTCCCGGGCATCCTCCTGGTCAACGAGGAGAACGACGCCGCGACGCCGTACCCCGGCAGCCTCGAGGTCCGCAAGCGCTACCCGAACTCGAGCCTGATCAGCGCTCCGGGCGGCACGACGCACTCGGGTTCGCTGTCCGGTGTGTCCTGTGTGGACGACAAGATCGCGGACTACCTGCTGACCGGGAAGCTGCCCGTGCGCAAGCCGGGCAACGGTTCGGACGTGCAGTGCGCGCCGGTCCCGCAGCCGGTGCCCGCCGGTGCTTCCGCGGCACCCAAGTCCGAGGTGCCTTCTTCGGTGGCGGAAGTGAAGAAGGAAGCGCTGGCTCAGGCGCTGCCTTTCTGATCCTTTCTCGGAAGTTCTGCCCCGGTCCGGTTTTCCGGACCGGGGCTTTCCTTTGGCCCGGGTGGTCCTGCCGGGCGTTGCGAAAGCCACTTTCGCAACGTTGAAGGTTGCGAAAGTGGCTTTCGCAACATCCTTTGGCCCGGTCCCGCGGTATTGAGGGGTAACGGTCGCTCGACAGTCGCCCCACCTGAAGGCCCCCGCCCAGGGTCCGCCCCACAATTCGCCACCTACTTGCGCCCGAAACGCGCCATGACCGGCACCCTCTCGGTCCCAAAGGCGATGAAAGTACCGGTCATCCACCGCCCCCGGCCGAAGTCCCCTCGCCGCGCCACGGAATTGTCGGGGCCGCCCGTTAACGTCCCCGGCATGACCATCGTCGAAGAGCACCGGACCGAGATCCGCGTGCAGGACACCGTTTATCGCATCGAGGTCGCCGCCCGTGAGGGTGGCGGCGCGGCCGGGGAAGACCGCTGGGTGACCGTAATGGTCGGCGGAGCCGGACCGCAGGAGGAGCCTGTCGCCGAAGGCAGGCTCGACATGGACGCCGAAGCCATACCGGCCTTGGCGACCGTCCTTTCCGACACGCTGCTGGCGTTCGCCGGGCGGGGCAACGGCCGGAACAGCCGCCGAAGATCGGCGGATCGCCCCGCGCATCAAGGCTCGCCGTGGTCCGACGAGCTCGACGCGGAACTGGAAAGCCGTTGGCTGGCCGGGGAAAGCGTCGAGGAGATCGCGCGACGGTTCGAACGGACACCGGGCGGGATCCGGGCCCGGCTGCCGAGGGTCGGTTGCGACCCGGAGCGCCGCGGCGCGTACCTCCCGAGTCCGCCGAGCCGGCGAGAGGTAGGTGAACTCGTCTGAATCCCGGCGGCCGCAAGGGTCAGCAGGCCCTCGCGGCCGCCGTCAGTCCACTGTGGACGCCGTGCCGCGATTCGCCCGCGCCGCCATTTCCCGGAGGTGGCCGACCAGTTCCGGTGGTTCGTGCACGGTGAATTCGCAGCCGAGCCCGAGGATCCGGAAAGCGAGCCAGTCCAGGGTGTCCGTGCCCGCGTGAAAAACGCAGGTCTCGTCGTCGATCGGTTCCAGCTCGCCGAAACTCTCGCCGATCGTGGAGGTGACCTGGCTGATCGGCGCGTGCAACGTCACGCGTGCGCTGTAGGTGGGAAGGAGGCTGTACATCCTGTCGGTGACGTAGGCCGCCACGTCTTCCGCGGGTGGTTGTCTCGGGGTCGCCCGGCCGCCGGTCGCCCGTGGTTCCGAGACGCGATCCGCGCGAAAGATCCGCCAGTCGTCCCGGTCGAGGTCGTAGCCGAGCAGGTACCAGCGGCGTCCGGCCGAGACGAGCCGGTGCGGTTCGACGTGCCGCCGGGATGCGGTCCCGACGCCGGTGCGGTAGGTGAACCGGGTCCGCTCGGTGTTGGCGATCGCGCCGGCGAAGACGGTGAGGTGCTCCGGGTCCACCGCTGGGCCGGTGCCGGGCAGCGGCACGGTCGCGGCACCCAGCGCACCGACGCGATAACGGAGCCGCGAGGGCAGCACCTGCTCGAGTTTCGCGAGCGCCCGCACCGAAGACTCCTCGATACCCGAGATCGCCTGCCCGGCGGCGCCGCGGAGCCCGACCGCGATCGCGACGGCCTCTTCGTCGTCGAGCAGCAGCGGCGGCATCGCCGTGCCGGCGCCCAGCCGGTAGCCGCCCTCGGAGCCTCGAGTCGCCTCGACGGGGTAACCGAGCTCACGCAGCCGGTCGATGTCGCGCCGGATGGTTCGCGGGCTGACCTCCAGTCGTTCCGCGAGCTCGCTGCCAGGCCACTCCCGCGGGGTTTGCAGGAGTGACAGCAGGGTGAGCAGCCGGGCGGGCGTGTCGGTCATGCGGTCAAGGATGCCCGTATGCGGGCCCGTATCGGGTGAGCCACACGACTTTGTTTGATTGAACTTGCATGGGAGTGCATAATCATGCGTATGACGGTGAAGATCGCGGTGGCCGGAGCCAGCGGGTACGCGGGCGGCGAACTCCTGCGCCTGCTGCTGACCCATCCCGAAATCCAGATCGGTGCGCTGACCGCGGCCAGCTCCGCGGGCACGCCGCTGATCCAGCACCAGCCGCACCTCGCACCACTGGCGGACCGTGTCCTGCTGGAGACGACCCCCGAAACCCTGGCCGGGCACGACGTCGTCTTTCTCGCCCTGCCGCACGGCCACTCCGGCGCCATCGCCGCGCAGCTTGGCCCGGACGTCCTTGTGGTCGACCTCGGCGCGGACCACCGCCTGTCCGACGCGGCCGACTGGCAGCGCTGGTACGGCGGGGACCACGCCGGGCAGTGGCCGTACGGGCTCCCCGAGCTCCCCGGCGCCCGAGAGCGCTTGGCCGGGACCAAGCGCATCGCGGTCCCCGGCTGCTTCCCGACCGGTGGCTCGATCGCCCTCGCTCCGGCGCTCGCCGCGGGTCTGGTCGAGCCGGAGGTCAACGTCGTCGCCGTCACCGGGACCTCCGGCGCGGGCAAGAGCCTGAAGCCGAACCTGCTCGGTTCGGAGGTGATGGGTTCGGCCACCGCGTACGGCGTCGGCGGCGCCCACCGGCACACCCCCGAATTCGCGCAGAACCTCTCGGCGGTCTCGGGCGAGCGGGTCAAGGTCTCGTTCACCCCCGTGCTGGCCCCGATGCCGCGCGGGATTCTCACCACCGCCAGCGCGCCACTGAAGACCGATCTGGACGCCGACGGCGCCCGCGAGGTCTACGAAAAGGCGTACGCCACCGAGCCGTTCGTGCAGCTGCTGCCCGCGGGCCAGTGGCCGTCTTCGGCATCGGTCGTCGGCTCGAACAACGTCCAGCTGCAGGTCACCGTCGACGCCGACACCCGGCGCCTGATCGTGGTCGCGGCCATCGACAACCTGACCAAGGGCACCGCGGGAGGTGCCGTCCAGTCGATGAACATCGCACTGGGCCTCCCGGAAACCACCGGACTACCGACCGTAGGAGTCGCGCCGTGACCGTCACCCAGCCGAAGGGATTCCGTGCCGCGGGCGTCGCCGCCGGGATCAAGGCCGAGGGCAAGCTCGACCTCGCGCTCGTCGTCAACGACGGGCCGCTGCAGGTCGCGGCCGGCGTGTTCACGCGCAACGTGATCAAGGCCGCGCCCGTCCTGTGGTCGCAAGAGGTGCTCAAGCAGCAGCGGCTCAAGGCCGTCGTCCTCAACTCGGGCGGCGCGAACGCCGCCACCGGGCCCGGCGGTTTCCAGGACACCCACCAGACCGCCGAGAAGGTCGCCGGGCTGTTCGAAGCCGGCGCGATCGAGGTCGCAGTCTGCTCGACCGGCCTGATCGGTGAGCGGCTGCCGATGGACGCGCTGCTTTCCGGCGTGGACACCGCCTTCGGGCGACTCTCCACCGGCGCCGAAGCCGGCCTCGATGCCGCCACCGCGGTCATGACCACCGACAGCAAGCCGAAGCAGGCGGCCGCGGGACACGAAAGCGGTTGGAGCGTCGGCGGGTTCGCCAAGGGCGCGGGAATGCTCGCCCCGAATCTCGCGACGATGCTCTCCGTCCTCACCACCGACGCGGTCGTCACGCCCGAGGTCCTGGACAGGGCTTTGCGCGCCGCCACCGGCGTGACCTTCGACAGGCTCGACGTCGACGGCGGGACGTCCACCAACGACACGGTGCTCGTCCTCGCGTCCGGCGCCAGCGGCGTCGAACCGACCGAGGCCGAACTGACCGAACTGCTCACCACGGTCAGCCTCGACCTCGTGCTGCAACTACGCGCGGACTCCGAAGGCGCCACCAAGTACGTCGACGTCACGGTCGCCGGCGCGGCGAGCGAGGCCGACGCCATCGCCGTCGGCCGGACGATCGCCGAGGACAACCTGGTCAAGACCGCGCTGTTCGGTTCGGACCCGAACTGGGGCCGCATCGCCATGGCGCTCGGCCGGGTACCCGCGAAGATCGACCCGGAGAAGGTCGCCATCGCGATCAACGGCGTCACCCTGTTCGCCGACGGCACTCCCGCGGCGGACCGCTCCGAGGCGGATCTCTCGGGGCGTGACATCCAGATCGTCGTCGACCTCGGCCTCGGCTAAGGCGGGGCGACGATCTACACGACCGACCTCTCGCACGCGTACGTCGAAGAGAACAGCGCGTACTCGTCATGAGCCCTTCCGAATCCACCGTCCCCGCGGACGAGCGGCTCGCGACGGCCGCCGAGAAGGCCGCGATCCTGATCGAAGCCCTGCCATGGCTACAGCGCTTCCACGGCGCGACCGTCGTGATCAAGTACGGCGGCAACGCCATGATCGACGAGAGCCTCAAACAGGCCTTCGCCGAGGACATGGTCTTCCTGCGCATGGCCGGGCTGCGCCCCGTGGTGGTGCACGGCGGCGGCCCGCAGATCACCGCGATGCTCAACCGGCTCGGCGTCGAAGGCGAGTTCAAGGGCGGTCTGCGGGTCACCACACCCGAGACGATGGACATCGTCCGCATGGTGCTGACCGGCCAGGTCAGCCGCGAACTGGTCGGCCTGATCAACGCGCACGGCCCGTACGCGGTCGGAATCTCCGGCGAGGACGCGCGGCTGTTCACCGCCGAGCGCAAACAGGCCACTGTGGACGGTGTGCCGGTCGACATCGGGCTCGTCGGCGAGGTTTCCGAGGTCAACCCGGACGCGGTGCTCGACATCGTCAACGCGGGCCGGATCCCGGTGGTGTCCACCGTGGCCCCGGACGTCGACGGCGTCGTGCACAACATCAACGCCGACACCGCCGCCGGCGCGCTCGCGGGTGCGCTCGGCGCGGAAAAGCTCGTCGTGCTCACCGACGTCGAAGGCCTCTACGCCAACTGGCCGGACCGCGGTTCACTGGTCGACCGGATCCGCGTGGACCGCCTCGAAACCCTGCTTCCCGGTCTCGCCAGCGGCATGATCCCGAAGATGGAGGCCTGTGTGCGCGCCATCCGCGGCGGCGTCCGCCGCGCGCACGTGATCGACGGCCGCATCGCCCATTCGGTACTGCTGGAGGTCTTCACCTCCCGCGGCATCGGTACCATGGTCTTCCCCGAAACGGAGCTTCCGTGACCACCCTACAGTCCAATGTAGACGGCCAGGAGCACTGGACGTCGTCCCTCATGGACAACTACGGCACCCCGGCGCTGACCCTGGTCCGCGGCGAGGGTGCGAAGGTCTGGGACGCCGACGGCAAGCCGTATGTCGACCTGCTTGGCGGGATCGCGGTCAACGCGCTGGGGCACGCCCATCCCGCCGTGGTCGCCGCGGTCACCGAACAGGTCGCGAAACTCGGGCACACCTCGAATCTCTACGTGAACCCGGTCGCCGTCGAATTGGCCGAGACCCTCCTCGACGTCGCAGGCCTGTCCGGCAACGCGAAGGTCCTGTTCGTCAACTCCGGCGCGGAGGCCAACGAAGCCGCGCTGAAGATCAGCAGGCTCACCGGGCGGACCAAGATCGTCGCCTGTGAGGGGGCCTTTCACGGCCGCACCATGGGCGCCTTGTCGCTGACCGGTCAGCCGTCGAAGCGGGACGCGTTCGCGCCGCTGGTCCCGGGCGTCACCCACGTTCCCTATGGTGACGTCGACGCGCTTCGCGCCGCGGTGGACACCGAAACCGCGGCGGTGTTCCTCGAGCCGATCCTCGGGGAGGCGGGTGTCGTCCCGGCGCCGGACGGCTATCTCCAGGCCGCGCGGGAGATCACCAAGGCGACCGGGACCCTGCTGGTCCTCGACGAGGTGCAGACCGGTATCGGCCGCACCGGCGCGTGGTTCGCCTTCCAGCACACCGGCATCGTCCCGGACGTCATCACATTGGCGAAGGGGCTCGGTGGCGGTCTGCCGATCGGCGCGGTCATCGGCGTCGGCGAAGCGGGGGAGCTGATGAAGCCGGGCCAGCACGGCACCACCTTCGGCGGCAACCCGATCTGCTGCGCCGCCGGGCTCGCCGTGCTCAAGACCATCGCCAAGGAGAACCTGAACGACCACGTTTCCGCTCTGGGCAAGGACATCGCCTCCCGCGTCGAGGAGCTCGGCCATCCGCTGGTGGCCGGGGTTCGCGGTGCCGGGCTGCTGCTCGGCATCGCGTTGCGCGAACCGGTCTCGGCCACGGTCGCCAAGGCCGCGCAGGACGCGGGGTACCTGGTCAACCCGATCGCCCCGGACACCATCCGGCTGGCGCCGCCGCTGATCCTGAGCGCCGACGAGGCCGCGGGATTCCTCGAAGCCCTTCCCGGGGCGCTCGATTCCACCACCACCTAGGACAGAGACCAAACGCATGCTCCGCAACTTCCTCCGTGACGACGATCTCAGCCCCGCCGAACAGGCCGAGATCCTGGACCTCGCCGACCAGCTGAAAGCAGAGCCGCTGAGCTCGCGCGCGCTGGAGGGCAAGTCCGTCGCGGCGATCTTCGAGAAGAACTCCACCCGGACAAGGTTCTCCTTCGAGGTGGGTATCGCCCAGCTCGGCGGGAACCCGGTCATCGTCGACGGACGCTCCATGCAGCTCGGCCGCGAAGAGACCATCGAGGACACTTCGCGGGTGCTTTCGCGGTACCTGGACGCGATCGTCTGGCGGACTTTCGCCCAGAAGCGCATCGACGCGATGGCGTCGGCGGCGAGCATCCCGGTGATCAACGCGCTCACCGACGAGTTCCACCCTTGCCAGGTGCTCACCGATCTGATGACCATCCGCGAGCGCAAGGGCAAGCTCGCCGGGCTCACCCTGGTCTACCTCGGCGACGGCGCGAACAACATGGCGCATTCGCTGCTGCTGGGCGGAACCACGGCCGGGATGCACGTCCGGGTCGTCTCGCCGGAGGGCTTTCAGCCCGATCAGCAGGTCATGCTCGACGCCAAGCACCGATCGAGTGAAACCGGCGGCAGCACCACGGTCTTCACCGATCCGTACGCCGCCGTCGAAGGCGCGGACGTCGTCGTCACCGACACCTGGACCTCGATGGGTCAGGAGAACGACGGCCTCGACCGCGTCGGCCCGTTCCGGGAGCTGCAGGTCAACGCCGCGTTGATGCGCCGCGCCGCGGACGAGGCCATCGTGCTGCACTGCCTGCCCGCGCACCGCGGCTGGGAGATCACCGACGAGGTCATCGACGGACCGGCGAGCGCGGTCTGGGACGAGGCCGAGAACCGGCTGCACGCGCAGAAGGCCTTGCTGGTGTGGCTCATGGACGAGAAGCGGCGACGATGACCGGCAGCAGGGTCACCCGGCAGGCCCGGATCACCGAACTCGTGTCCACGATGGCCATCCGCAGCCAGACGGAGCTCGCGAAGCTCCTGGCGGCGGAAGGGATCGACGTCACCCAGGCGACGCTGTCGCGGGACCTCGACGAACTGGGGGCGGTGAAGCTCCGGGGTGCGGATTCCGGCGCGCCGGTGTATGTCATTCCGGAGGACGGCAGCCCGGTACGCGGGGTGCAGGGCGGCACGTCCCGGCTCTCGCGGTTGCTCGCCGAACTGCTCGTTTCGGCGGACTCGTCCGGGAACCTGACGGTGCTGCGCACTCCGCCGGGCGCGGCGCAGTTCCTGGCCAGCGCCATCGACAGGGCGGCGCTGGAGGAGGTCGTCGGTTCCATCGCAGGCGACGACACGGTCGCGGTGATCGCGAGGGAACCGTTGTCCGGCAAAGACCTGGCCGAGCGCTTCATGGCGCTGGCCCGACGGTCGTCCACAGTGGACGGCGGTGAGGAGACCGAAGGTGACGCCTGACGGGTTCGCCTTCCCGGATGATCCGGAGAAGCTGGTCATCACCTTCGACGAAGGTGTGCCGGTGGCCATCGACGGGGAGACCGTGACGCTGCTGGAGGCCTTCCAGCAGCTGAACCGACGTGTCGGCGCCTTCGGGCTCAGAGGACGCGAAATCTACGAGGGGCCCGGCGCGCTCGCGCTGGTCACCGCGCACGAGGAACTGCAAAAGGTCAGTTCCGAGCGGGTGTCCGGCGAGGTCCGCCTGGTCCTGCACCGCGGGAACGCGGTCGTGAACTCGGCGCGCGACGAGCGCGCGCTGTACGACTTCGGCACAGGCGCTACCTTCGACCGATCAGTCGCCTGAAGTAATCAAAGAATTCGAGGAGTGTCGTGAGCGGGAATGAGCAGCCGGTGCAGCTGTGGGGCGGCCGGTTCGCCAGCGGGCCGGCGGAGGCGATGGCGGCGCTGAGCGCGTCGACCCATTTCGACTGGCGGCTGGCGCCGTACGACATCGCCGGGTCGCGGGCCCACGCGCGAGTGCTGCGAAAGGCGGGGCTGCTCACCGATGACGAGCTGACCGGCATGCTCGCCGCGCTGGACACCCTGGCGCAGGACGTCGAGTCGGGTGCGTTCACCCCGACCGTCGCCGACGAGGACGTCCACACCGCGCTCGAACGCGGCCTGCTGGAGCGGGCGGGCACCGAACTCGGCGGCAAGCTGCGGGCGGGACGTTCGCGCAACGACCAGGTCGCGACGCTGTTCCGGATGTGGCTGCGCGACGCCGCCCGCCGGGTGGTCGCGGGCACCCTCGGGGTGGTGGACGCGCTCGTTTCGCAGGCGAAACGGCACCCGGACGCGATCCTCCCCGGCCGCACGCACCTGCAGCACGCCCAGCCTGTCCTGCTGGCGCACCACCTGCTCGCGCACGGTCAGTCGCTGCTGCGCGACGTCACCCGGCTGCGTGATTGGGACGCTCGCACCGCCGAGTCGCCCTATGGCTCCGGCGCGCTCGCGGGTTCCTCGCTGGGCCTCGACCCCGAGGCCGTCGCCGCGGAACTGGGCTTCGACACCAGCGTCGAGAACTCCATCGACGGCACCGCCTCGCGGGACTTCGTCGCCGAGTTCGCCTTCGATGTCGCGATGCTCGCGGTCAACCTGTCCAGGATCGCCGAAGAGGTGATCATCTGGAACACCGCCGAATTCGGCTACGTCACCCTCGACGACGCCTGGGCGACCGGCAGTTCGATCATGCCGCAGAAGAAGAACCCGGACGTCGCCGAGCTGACCCGCGGCAAGGCCGGGCGGCTCATCGGCAACCTGACCGGTCTGCTCGCGACGCTCAAGGCGCAGCCGCTCGCGTACAACCGTGACCTGCAGGAGGACAAGGAGCCGGTCTTCGACTCCGTCGAGCAGCTGGAACTGCTGTTCCCGGCGATCGCGGGCATGCTCGAGACGCTGACCTTCCACACCGACCGGCTCGCCGAACTGGCGCCCGCCGGCTTCACCCTCGCCACGGACATCGCCGAATGGCTGGTGCGCCAGGGTGTTCCGTTCCGTGTCGCGCACGAAGCGGCGGGGGAGAGCGTCCGTGTCGCCGAAGCCCGCGGTGTCGGCCTGGACGAACTGACCGACGAAGAGTTCGAGAAGATCAACCCGGCCCTGACGTCCGCCGTCCGCGAAGTGCTGACCGTCGAGGGCTCGGTGAGTTCGCGCAATGCTCGTGGCGGTACCGCTCCAGAGCGCGTGGCCGAGCAGCGGGACCGGCTGGTCGCGCGGGTCGCCGAACACCGCGCCTGGCTGAGCTGAGTTCTCGCGTGAAGGCCCCCTTCCCTCGGCTGAGCCGAGGGAAGGGGGCCTTCACGCGCTTCAGGGAAGCCTCGTCGCCAGCCCGGCGAGGACGCAGGCGAGGCCGCGCTCGAAGTCGTCGTCGTTGGTCTCGCCCGGTTTCTGGTTTCGCTGTGCGGCGTAGAGCTTCTTCAGCCGCGGGTGGTCCCGCACCGCTTGCTCGGCCGCGGGCCACAGACGATCTTTCCATTCCTGCTCGCTCTGCCCACTGCGCTTGAGCGTCGTGAGCCATGCGGCTTCGCTGGTGGCTCTCCCGACGACGAACGCCATGACCGTGTTCCACGCCAGATCGGCGTCGTCCAACGAGAATCCGGCGTCTTCGAACAGAGCGAGCGCCGCTTCCGACAGCTTCAGGACGTTCGGCCCCAGATACGCCACCCCAGCCTCGCCGAGCAGCGAGCCGATCCAAGGATGGCGGAGGAAAACCGAACGCAGATCTTGCGCGAACGTCGTCGCGGCCGTTCGCCACGGGCCCGGCTCCGGGAGCGCGACCTCGCCGTAGACCTCGTCGACGACCAGTTCGGACAGCTCGTCCTTGCCTGCCACATGCGTGTACATCGATGCGGCGGCCACGTCGAGCCGGGTTCCGAGCTTCCGCATGCTCAGCGCGTCGATGCCTTCGGCGTCGAGAAGCTCGATCGCCGCGGAAACGATCTGCTCTCGGCTCAGCGATGGCTGCTCGCGTTTGCGTTTCGGGGGCCGCATCCACACCGACATCACATTCCCCTCATTTCTCCGTACAGTGTTCAGTATGCCTAACAGTGTACGGACAACTCTCGACCATGACCACTGGCAGTCCCGCCTCGACGACCTGCGGGCCGAACACCGCGTACCGGGAGCGACCCTCGCGGTGCTGAAGGACGGCGAGATCCACGAGTTCGCGAGCGGGATCCTGCATCGGGGGACCGGAGTGGAGGCGACCACCGGCTCGGTCTTCCAGCTCGGCTCGATCGCGAAGGTCTACACGGCTTCGCTGGTGATGGGGCTCGCCGAGGACGGGCGGCTCGATCTCGACGCGCCGGTCATCGAGGTGCTCCCGGAGTTCGCGACGGTGGATCCGGAGGCGACGAAGACGATCACCGCCCGGCAGCTGCTCAGTCACACCGGGGGGCTCACCTGCGACTTCATCGAAGACACCGGACGCGGCGACGACTGTCTCGCCAAGTACGTCGAAGCGGCGAGGGGAGTGGCGCTCGACTGCCCGCCGGGGACGGCCGCGTCCTACAGCAGCGTCGGGTACAACGTGCTCGGCCGGATCGTCGAGGTACTCACCGGTCTGACCTGGGACGACGCCCTGCGGGCGCGGATCGTCACCCCGCTCGGGCTCACCGAGACCATGACCCTGCCCGAAGAGGCCCTGCGCTTTCGTGTCGCGATGGGACACCTCGGGAAGGACCCGGAGCCGACCGCCGCCTGGGATCTCCTGCCGCGCTCCGCCGGACCGTACGGCCGCGTTCTGGCCACGGCCGGCGACGTGGTGCGCTTCGCGCGGATGCTGCTGGACGGCACCGCCGCCGACGGCGCTCGCGTGCTCGCGGAGGAGACGGTGACCGCGATGCGGCGGCGCGAGGTCGAGGTACCCGACAAATGGACGCTCGGTTCCGACGGCTGGGGCCTCGGCCTGTCGACCTACGACTGGAACGGTGTCGCGGGCTTCGGGCACAACGGGTCGTCGATCGGGCAGCGCTCGTACCTGCGGGTGGTCCCGGAGGCGGGGTTCGCCTTCGCTTTGCTCACGAATCACGGCACGACCGATCGGCTGTACACAGGACTGTCACGGGAACTGCTCGGTGAACTCGCCGGGGTCCGGGTGCCGGCCGATTTCGCTCCGCCGTCGTCGCCGCCTTCGGTGGACGTCGCGCCTTTCGCAGGTATCTATCGCCGTGAAGGCGTCATCATCACCGTCACCGAAAAGGACGGGAAGCTGCACTTCGTCTACGAATTCGCTGACGGCCTCGAAGGCATCGCCCCGCCGATCGAGGCGGAGCTGGTGCCGGTGGCGGAGAACGTCTTCGCCGGGATGAACTCGATGTTCGGTGACGACTGGATGCCGGTGCTGTTCACGAAACTGCCCGACGGCACCGCCTGCTGCTACACCAGCATGCGAGTGGCGCCGAAGATCGCGTAGCTACTTCTTCGCGGTCTTCCGGAGCTTCGCGCGCACCGCACGGGTCGCGACCGGGCCGAGTCCTTCGAGGACGTCGACCAGGACAGCCAGCTGTCCCAGCGCCGCCAATGCCTGCTCGGCACCTTCCGGATTGACCGTGTCGAACAAGGTCAGGCCGAGGAAACCGGCGGAGACCGCGTGGGCGAGCCCCTCGGTCTCCGCCAGTTCGAGCACCGGTGAACCGGTCAGCACGCGGTCGAGCGCGCCTTGGACTTCGCGAACCCATTTGTCGAGTGCCTGCCGGGTCGCTTCGGCCAGCCGTCCACCTGCCTGGGCGCCGGCGAGCGTCTGGGCGAGGACCGCCATGTTCCCCTCGGCCCGTTCCTCCGCGTGGATGGTCCGGCCCAGTTCCAGAAGTTCGCCCAGCGTGCGTACTTCGGCGAACCGATCACGGTAATGGGAGACGCGGCTTTCGGTCGCCGTCACGCAGGCCTGCGCGAGCAACTCCTCGACACTGCCGAAGTGGTAGAAGATCAGGGCTTGATTGGTGCCGGCGGTCGCGGCGACGGTCCTGGCCGAAACCGCGGTGATGCCGCTGGTGCGGATCGTCTCCAGCGCGCCGTCGATCAACCGCTGTTTCGTGCTGGGCCCGTTCATCAGTCCAGGACTTTCTCACGCAACGGCTTCACCGCCCCGCTCACCCCCGCCCGCAGGTCGACGAACCGCGCCTCGAACGCGCCCCGGTAACCGAACAGCGGGCCGAACCGCCGGTTCGTCACCTGGATCTCGATCCGGAACAGGCCGTTCTCCTCGTCGAACCACTCGTCGACCTCGGCCGCTCCGACGACGGATCGCGGCACCACGCATCGAAGCGGGCCTTCGCAGAGCCGGAACTCCTCCGAACGGAGGTGGAAGCCGCCGTCCGGCCGCACCGTCAGCTCGAGATCGACGGCGATGTGCTGATGTGTTCCCAAGTAGTCGACGATCGTCCCGCGGTCGGCGCTGTAGATCATCTGCGCGTCGAACCGCCGCCGTCTCCCGGGGAGTTCGAAGGTACGGACGAACGAGACCGTCTCCCTGCCGAGGGAATCGACGTACGGGTAGTTCTCGATGGTGAAGGGGACGTTGCGGCCCCGTTCGGGGAACAGGATGTGCCTCGACGCGCCCAGCCGCAGGAACGGTGTGGTGAACGCGGCTCCGCGCCAGATCTCGTCCATCACGCCGACGCCGATCATCCCGACGCCGTTTTCCGTGCTCAGCGACAGTCGTTCACGCATGCGCGGATGCAGTGAAGCGAACTGCTCGCCCAGTGCCTCTCGGAAGATCATGCCTGCTCCAGGGTTTCGAGAACGCGAGGTGTGACGCCGTCCTTACCCGGCCGCGGGCTCCTGCGGCAGCGGCTCGCCGTGGGCGAGAGCAAGGGGAGCGCCTCCGGTGGTGCACCGGTTTCGAGCCACAGCCTGAGCCTGTCGAACGACCATGCCGTCATCCACCCGAAAAGCGGTCGGAACAGCAAGTCGGCGAACTTGCCGAAGACACCCCACCGGGTGGTGTAGTCGAAGCCGGTGACGAAGCGGACGCCGTCGTCGGTCGGGGTGTAGCGCCAGTACCCCGAACCGGACCTGATGAGGGACAGCGGATCCGCGGAGGTGAACCGCAACGCCGACGTCCTCCCGCCGTCGGGCCGTTCGCTCTCCCCGGCGTGAATCCCGGTTCCGTTGATGACGAACCCCAGGAATCTCGTCGCGTAGTGGAACCGTCCCGGTGAACCCGCGACCGGCTCGATCCGCGCGAAGCGAAGATCCCACCGTTCGTGCAGATCCGGCTCCTGCGTATACCGCCACAGCGTTTCGAGGTCCGTGCGGATCACCGTTTCGACGTACAGCGCTCTTCGGCTCATCGAGCTTCCTCCCCAGTTTTGAGCGATCGCTCAACAACACTGTAGACCAGTATTGAGCGATCGCTCAATACTGAACCTGTCGGAGCCCGCGGTTAAGGTCGAGGCGTGCGGAACGTGGCGACCGGGAGACAGTTCACCCGGCGGGAGCTGGCGCTGGATCCGGTGGAGCTGTCCACGCTCCTGCTCGGGGCGGTGATCGAGTCGACCGGTCCCGACGGCACGGTCGCCGTCCGCCTGGTCGAGGTCGAGGCCTATCGCGGCCTCGACGATCCCGCGTCGCACTGCTATCGCGGCAAGACCCCGCGCAACGAGGTCATGTGGGGGCCGGCGGGGCATCTCTACGTGTACTTCGTCTACGGGATGCACTTCTGCGCCAACGTCGTCGGGACTGAAGACGGGCAGCCGGGCGCCGTGCTGCTGCGGGCCGGGGAAGTGGTGTCCGGTGCGGACATCGCCCGTGCGCGCAGGCCGTCCGCTCGGGGCAACGGCGAACTCGCCAAAGGCCCGGCCATCCTCACCTCGGTGCTCGGCATCGCCCGGCCGGAGAACGGCGTCGATCTGACCGACCCCGCGTCACCCGTCCGGCTGTTCACCGGTGACCGCGTCCCCGAAGCGGACATTCGCACCGGGCCGCGCGTCGGCGTCGCGATGGCGATGGACACGCCATGGCGGTTCTGGATCGACGGCTCTCCCGCGGTCTCGACCTATCGCCGGGGTGGCAAGCGACGGGCGGCGGCCCCCGGCCGATAGTCGGTTGACCTGGTGCGGGAGGATCTACAGGCGTGAGCGAGCACATCCTTGACGAGCTGACCTGGCGCGGCCTGATCGCGCAATCCACCGACACCGACGCACTGCGGCGAGACCTCGACCAAGGACCCCTCACGCTCTATTGCGGATTCGACCCGACCGCGCCGAGCCTGCACGCCGGCAACCTGGTCCCGCTGCTGATGCTCTCGCGCTTCCAGCGTGCCGGGCACCGGCCGATCGTGCTGGCGGGCGTCGCCACCGGGATGATCGGCGACCCACGCGACACCGGTGAGCGCGCCATGAACACGGTGGACACCGTGTCCGAGTGGGCCGACCGGATCCGCGGCCAGCTGGAACGGTTCGTCGACTTCGACGACTCGCCGACCGGCGCGGTCATCGAGAACAACATGAACTGGACCGCGAAGCAGAGCGTGGTCGAGTTCCTGCGCGACGTCGGCAAGCACTTCCCGGTCAACATGATGCTGAACCGGGAGACGGTGAAGCGCCGCCTCGAAACCGACGGCATCTCCTACACCGAGTTCAGCTACCTGCTGCTGCAATCGCAGGACTACCTGCACCTGTACCGCGAGTACGGCTGCAAGCTGCAGATCGGCGGCTCCGACCAGTGGGGCAACCTCGTCGGCGGTGTCGATCTGATCCGCCGGACCGACGGCGGGCACACCCACGCGCTGACCGCGCCGCTGGTCACCGACTCCGAGGGACGCAAGTTCGGGAAGTCCACCGGCGGTGGCAGCGTCTGGCTCGACCCGGAGATGACCTCGCCGTACGCGTGGTTCCAGTACTTCCTGAACGTCGCCGACGCCGACGTCATCCGCTACCTGAAGATGTTCTCCTTCCTGGGGCAGGAGGAGATAGCGGTGCTGGCGGAGGACACCGAACAGCGCCCCCACCTGCGGTCCGCGCAGCGGAAGCTGGCGGAGGACTTCACGACCCTGGTGCATGGCGAAGCGGCGACCCGGCAGGTCATCGCCGCGAGCCAGGCACTGTTCGGCAGGGGAGAGCTGCGCGAGCTCGACTCGCCGACCCTCGACGCCGCCATGGCCGAGGTGCCCAACGGCAAGATCGACCCGAACGGCGAGTCGACGATCGTCGACCTGCTGATCGCCGCCGGGCTCGTCGACAGCAAGGGCGCCGCGCGTCGCACAGTCAAGGAAGGCGGCGCGTACGTCAACAACACGAAGATCGCCGACGAGGAGTGGAAGCCGTCCGCGGCCGACGCTCTGCACGGCCGCTGGCTCGTGGTCCGCAAGGGCAAGCGCAACGTCGCCGGCGTCCGCGTCGAGGGCTGATCGCGGCCCCGGCCCGGAACAGGGGCCTTGACCTGCGGAAACGCAGTTAAGGTACCCCCCTGTTTCGGGCCCCTGCGGGCCATGTAAAGTTCTCCAAGTCGCCAGGGAAACCGGGTGGCCGCGGGACACGAACCAAGCTCTCATTTTAGGGTGATTGAGTGGGTGTCTCACCAAAAACTGCTAGGAATGACTGCTTCGGATAAGGCCGGGTTTTGCCTGGTGCGATCTGGGGTGTGTTGCTTGAGAACTCAACAGTGTGCTAGTGAACTAAGCCAGTAGAGCTTATGTATTTGAACCTCGTTTGAGGTTCCT